>NZ_CP009281.1:4072303-5429737 GCF_000758585.1 Paenibacillus sp. FSL R5-0345 | reverse complement strand
TTTTTAAAAAATGCGAAAATAAACCAAACAGCAAGTCACCGGATAAGGAGACTTGCTGTTTGGTTTGTCGTTTACCTCTTATTTTTCTAAGTGCCTATTGGATGGAGACGTTATATTTTCGCAGCCAGAGATCTACTTGCGCCAGATACGCAAACAGCTGAGGACCGGACATGAGCTGACCGAACCAAGGGAGATTGGTAGAGGATTCTGGGGAAGCGGCGATCTCACGGATTTTGGCAGCATCAATTAAAGGGAGTATAGGCGAAGTAGAGTCATCTAGAATGTTCAATACTTGTGTTCGTACGGCATTTAAATAGGTTGGATTGTGGGTTTTCGGGTAAGGACTTTTTTTACGATATAGCACATCGTCGGGAAGAATGCCTTCAAGTGCCTTGCGCAAAATCCCTTTTTCACGACCATTCAAGTTCTTGATTTCCCAAGGAATATTAAAAACATATTGAACGAGGCGATGATCACAATAAGGAACACGTACCTCTAGTCCGGCGCCCATACTCATTCGGTCCTTACGATCAAGCAGAGTAGGCATGAATCGGGTGATGTTTAGATAGGACATTACGCGCATTTGTGCTTGTTTACCTGTCTCCCCATCCAATTTTGGAACTTCTGCTACTGCATCACTGTATCTGTCACCCAAATATTCCAGCGGCCGAATCCATTCATTGACTTCAGGGGATAATAGACTTGCGCGCATTTTAGGGGCAACTGACCAAGGGAAAGTACCTGAGGAGAGCATCTCCTCCCGATGGAACCAAGGATATCCGCCAAAAATCTCATCAGCGGCTTCACCGGAAATGGCTACAGTAGCATTCTTTTTAATCTCGCGGCAAAATAAATATAAAGAAGAGTCCACATCGGTCATCCCAGGTAAATCGCGTGTGTACAGGGCATTATCAAGTGCTTCTACAAGCTCTGGCGTATCAAATGAGATATAGTGATGGTTTGTATTTAATTCATCGACCATTCGCTTAATCCACGGTCCATCTGCTCCGGGCTGAAAAGTATGACTCTTAAAGTGCTTGTCGTTATCGACATAATCGACGGAATACGTATCCACTCGTCCCTGACCGTTTCGGTTGTAGTAATCGACTGCAAGTGCTGTTAGCGCACTGGAATCCAGCCCTCCCGACAAGAGGGAGCAAACAGGAACATCTGAAACCAGCTGACGTTCGAGCGTATCCTGCAGCAGTTCACGCACCTTAGCGGCTGTCTCTGTTTCATTGTCAGTGTGTTTTGCGCTTTCCAGCTTCCAATAAGCATAACTGCGCAGACCTTCGCGACTATAGATCATGGCATGCCCCGGACGAAGTTCCTGCATATCCTTATATACACCGTGTCCGGGAGTACGGGCTGGGCCGACAATAAAGATTTCTGCTAGTCCTTCGGGACCTACGACAGGCTGTACCTTGGGGTGCTGCAGGAGCGCCTTAGGCTCTGAGCCAAAAACTAAGACATCATCCACCTTACTATAGAACAGGGGCTTCACACCTAAGCGGTCACGTGCAAAAAAGACCTGATCTCGAAGACCGTCCCACACCGCAAAGGCAAAGATTCCATTGAGCTTCTCTGCGCAATCCGGCCCCCATTCGATATAGGCATGCAGCAGAACCTCGGTGTCACATTGGGTACGGAATTGATGCCCACGCTGCTTAAGCTCTTGTTTGAGCTCGGGTGCGTTATATAATTCGCCGTTGTACACAATCGCATATACCTGTTCCTCATGGCGGGTGATCATAGGCTGCGCGCCGTTCTCTGGATCGATAACGCTAAGTCTGCGGTGACCGAATGCGCAGGGGCCTGAAATCCAAGTTCCAGCTGCATCGGGTCCGCGGTTTGCTAAAGTTTCAGTCATTTTGACCAGCAACTGCGAGTGCTGCGTGAGATCTCCGCGCCACTGGATAAATCCGGTTATTCCGCACATGATGGTTCATCCTCTCTTATTGTGCGATTGTTGTCCTTACTTTTTTGCCAAGTAATACAGATATATGCCGAAGGAAGGCATAAAATGTATGTCCTTATCCGAACACTAGGGGAGAGAGGAATTTGCCAGGAGGGAAGGATGACAGGTGTATTATATTAAAGATGCCAAGATTCGCAGAATGATGGAGTATGACGGTGCACCTTGTGCAGAAGTAGGGGTGCTGCCAGGTGCTGTTAGTGATCCTGCGCTTTTGGTGTATATCGTAGAAGATCAGCGCGAGGAAGGATACGAGATTGTCCGTATTCTCACTAATGATGCGGATACTTCTACCGATTGGTTTGATAACAATATGCATGACGCTTTTAAAGATGTGACTTCGAGCGCGTTTACAGGCAGTATGATTATGTCGCCAGAAGATGAACGTTCTAAATTTCAGAGAGAATTAATGACATACGGAGATTTAAAAAAGCAGCTGGAGCAGCATTTTCGGAATTTGGAGTAGAGTAGAAACGAGGGTATCCTTGAGCTATGAAAATAGCTTGGTACCCTCGTAATTATTAAAACAGGATGAAGATGACTTATTTTCCAAAATGTTTGATCTTGAAAAATCTGCTGAATACGGTATAATAAATATCGTTGCGTCAATACATATCATTATTTCTTATATGTCCCGGTAGCTCAGCTGGATAGAGCATGCGCCTTCTAAGCGCACGGTCAGGGGTTCGAATCCCTTCCGGGACGTCAAGTAACAGCCTTCCATCGGGAAGGCTGTTTTTGCGTGCAGGGAAAGAGAAGCCCGGGTGGTTCGTCGGAGCATAAGCATCGATAGAAATAGCTTCGCAGTCAGCCCGAAAGGGCTGCATCCCGCTCGGGGCAAGTAACAGCCTTCCATCGGGAAGGCTGTTTTTGCGTGCAGGGAAAGAGAAGCCCGGGTGGTTCGTCGGAGCATAAGCATCGATAGGATCAGCTTCGCAGTCAGCCCGAAAGGGCTGCATCCTGCTCGGGGCGAGTAACAGCCTTCCTTCGGGGAGGCTGTTTTTGCGTACGTGGGAAGAGAAGCCCGGGTGGTTCGTCGGAGCATAAGCATCGATAGGATCAGCTTCGCAGTCAGCCCGAAAGGGCTGCATCCCGCTCGGGGCAAGTAACAGCCTTCCTTCGGGAAGGCTGTTTTTGCGTGCAGAGCACCCTGCATCAAAGAAAACGAAGCTCTAATAGATAATTAGGGAATATCTCCCTATAATCCAGAGATTTCTGCTCAATAAACTAACAATTAGGGAAATTCTCCCTGTAATTTAGCTAATTCGTTGGCGAATATAGAAATTCCCTCGATTTTTAGGGAGGATTTCCTTCATTTTATTCATTTTTAGAAATTATCGGCTAAATACAGGGATTTTTTCCCTAATTCCTCTCAAAAAGGCCAACCCAATAATCCTGGTTGGCCTAATTATACGAAAAAAAGCTGCCGAGAAGCCTATCTTGCATATACCCACCTAAAGAAGCGGCCAGATTTCCTCCCAGACAGTGTCTAGTATAGCTTGCAAATTATCTTCCATACTGTTAATAGCGATTACTACTTGAGCATCCGGTGCAACAATACAGAATTGTCCGTAAGCGCCATCAGCACGATAAGCATCGTGTGTGCACAGCCAGAATTGACAGCCGTACCCTTGGCCCCAATCACCGTCGCCATTATTCTCGATCTGCTTTTGCGTGACAAAATCGATCCAAGCTGCAGGAATAAGCTGTTGCCCTTGCCATACTCCTTTTTGCAAAAGAAGCTGTCCAAATCGGCTTAATTCTTCCGTGTTAATCTGAAGACCGGCACAACCTAGGGTGATCCCTTGAGGGGTCATTTCCCAATCGACATTTTCAATGCCTAGTGGGGCAAAGAGACGGGGAACGAGGTAATCTTTTACGGTTTGTCCGACACTGGCCTGTACCATTGCAGAGATCATAATGGTATCCCCGCTGCTGTAGGTAAATTGTTCCCCGGGACTTCTGTCCAAAGGCAGAGATAGATAATGTTGTATCCAGTTTACGTCCTTCAATGCTAATCTCTCTTCAACCCAAAATGGAGGGGAATCATGACCTGTGCTCATTCGCAGTAAATCGAACAAGGTCAATTCACCAGGCTGCATTGAGGGAAGGGCTTGCTTATGAGTGAATGCGTAATCCGGAAACACATCTTTTAATGTTGTATCTAGTGTTAGCTTCCCTTCTTCGATGGCCAGTCCCACCGCCATGCATGTAAAAGATTTGCTGACCGAATGCTGCAAGCGCCGAATATCCTCCGCGAGATCCAGTTTGCCCACTAGAGTTCCATTTTGAAGCACGCGAACATTGAACACATTCAATCCACGTTCACGGATCTGAGCTTCGAAGCGAGTCATGTTTAACATAAAATGTAGCCCTCTCTCTCTAAGATTCCAAGCTGAGATTAGATAATTTAGTAGTCGATATGATTGAAAAAAATGTGGAAACGTTTCCTCTATACAGATATTAAATAGCTAAATCGATGGTATTCCATTCTTATTTTAAAGTCAATTAAAGCGGGGAAACTAGTAATTAACACCAAATCCCTTGAAAAATTAAAATAAATTCGAAACGCGAGTTGGTTTTTGTCAAAAAAACATAGGTTGACTTCTAAAAAATATCTGTCCATAATGAACGTATTAAGCGATTTGAATACGAAAACAGTCAAAATGATGTCATGGGAAACGTTTCCCATCATTTCAGGGGTTTCCACTAAGCTGATTTTATCAGATGAAGGGGGAGCTCATTATAGGGGTGAAACAGGAGAAATTATGAATATCAAGGATATTGCAAGGCTATCAGGAGTTGGTATCGCCACGGTTTCCAGGGTAATTAATAACTCCGGTGTCGTAAGTGATGCAACCAGAGCTAAAGTAATGGCTGTTGTAAGAGAACATAATTATATTCCAAATGGAAATGCGAGCAATCTGAAAAAAACGCGTTCTAATACGATAGCGCTTATGGTTAAGGGAATTGCAAACCCGTTTTTTGCAGACATGATCAAAGAAGTAGAGCGTCAAGTGAATCTGCGCGGCTGCCCGCTTCTGATCCAGCATGTTGAAGATGGTGTGGATGAGATCAATGCTGCTCTTCAGCTCGTAAAGGAAAAGAATTTGTACGGGGTAATCTTTATGGGTGGTACATATGACCATTCTGAAGAAAAATTCAAACAATTGCCAATCCCATTTGTTTTGACTACCATCACGACTACGAAGGATGTTGATCCTGCCGTATTCTCCAGTGTGATCATTGATGATATGCAAGAGTCTTATAAAGCTGTGAGCTATCTGATCTCACTTGGACACCGGAACATTTGCTTTTTGGCCAGATTTCCTTTGGTTCAGCATACTACCGGTAACCGTCGTCTTATGGGTTATATCAAGGCGCTTGAGGATCATGGGATTGAGTATGATGCTTCCTTGGTAGAGGATTGTGAATACAGTCCAAGTTCTGGCTTTACGGCTACGAAAAGACTGCTCAATAAGAAAAAAGACATCACCGCTGTATTTGCCGCATCAGATACTATTGCTATCGGAGCTGCCAAAGCTTTGTTGTCTTTGGGTCTATCGATTCCAAATGATATTTCGATCATCGGATTTGACGGTATAGAGATGGCAGAATACTATCACCCATCGCTGGATACGATCAGCCAACCTGGGGTGGATATGGCGAAAGCCAGTGTTGAAATTCTGTTTGATCTGATCTCGGGACAATCGGAGAACAAACATGTGGTATTCGAGTCTGTTTTGGTTAAACGAGGATCTTGTAAGAAGATTAATATATAAGCATAAACGCCTTTGGCGTCCTTATAAGGACGGTAAGCGTTTGAGCGAGTAATAGAAGGATAATTTATAGCGTAAGCATATACTTTTTTATATTTTAAAAAAAGGTTCCGTAAGGAGATGACATATGGCACTTCTAACCGTTGAGACCGGTTCTCCTACCTTAAGAATGACAACGTCCATCAGTATAATCTCCCCAGTCGATTCGGGCAATACCACCGGAGGAACGCTCTATCTGTTGCATGGTGCTGGTGATAATGCTAGCACTTGGTACCGGCTGACTACCATTGAGCAGTATGCTAACAAGTATGGCTGCACAGTCATAATGCCTCAGGTAGGCAGAAGTTATTATACAGATATGGAGTACGGACTAGATTACTTCCACTATGTTACGCATGAGCTTCCTGAGCTTTGTGGCCGAATGATGAGACTGGATGATGATCCGAAAAAGACATACGTTGCCGGTCTGTCGATGGGCGGATATGGGGCCCTAAAATGTGCGCTTACCTATCCCGAAAGATACAGCAAAGTAGTTTCTTTATCGGGTGTTACAGATATTCAGAAAAGATTGAAAGACCCGCAGATGTCTCCGGATATGGCGAGGGAGATGGCAGGCACTTTCGGAAAACGCTTACAAGTTAAGCCGGATCAAGACCTATATGCTTTAGCGGCTAAATTGGTCAACGATAACCGTAAGTTGCCTTCGATTCTGACTTGCTGTGGTTCGGAAGATCCATTTGTGGAGATGAACCGGGAATTTGCTTCTCATATGCAAGCGAGTCCGTATACCTTTCAATATGTTGAGACCCCGGGAACGCATGAATGGGGATTCTGGGAGGAACATCTGAAGACAACTTTTGATTTCTTGTACAACAAAGAATAATGAGCAATTACAGAAAGAGATATTATGGAGGATTTGAGATGAAAGACCAGCAACTGACGTCGCTGCTAAACCAGATGACGCTTGAGGAGAAAATAGCACAATTGCAGCAGCTTGCGGCAAATTTTTATGAAGGAGCGGAAGAAGGAGGCCAAATTACTGGTCCTATGGCATCCATGGGGATTACAGATCACATGATTGAGAACAGTGGTTCAGTACTTGGTCTTTCGGGCGCAGAGCAAGTCATAGCCGTCCAAGAAGCTCATTTACGTAAAAATAGATTGGGTATTCCATTGTTGATGATGGCGGATATCGTGCACGGCTTTAAGACGATTTTTCCGGTGCCCTTGGCGATTGGCTGCTCTTGGGATATGGAGCGAGCAGAGCTAAGCGCCGAGATTGCGGCTAAAGAAGCGGCAGTCTCCGGTGTACACGTCACTTTTGCACCTATGGCGGACCTTGTTCGAGACCCGCGCTGGGGACGAGTGATGGAGTCTACTGGTGAAGATCCTTATTTGAATGGTAGGTTTGCCTGTGCATTTGTACGCGGATTTCAGGGGAATGACTTGACGGATGATGTAAATCGTCTGGCGGCTTGCGTTAAGCACTTTGCGGCCTATGGTCTATCCGAAGGCGGACGGGATTATAATACGGTTGATTTATCAGAACGTCAGCTACGGGAATATTATCTGCCAGCTTATCGTGCAGCACTAGATGAGGGCGCAGAAATGGTTATGACTTCGTTCAACACAATTGACGGTATTCCAATAAGTGGGAATGTTAAGTTACTTCGTCAACTGCTGCGTGAGGAATGGGGCTTTGACGGTGTGTTGATCTCGGATTGGGGCGCGGTGAAGGAACTGATCCCGCATGGTGTCGCCGAGGACGAGGCTGAAGCAGCGCTTAAAGCTATCAAGGCTAGCGTGGATATCGAGATGATGACAGAGTGTTATGTTCACCAATTGCCATCTCTTGTAGCTGATGGGCAAGTGGATGAAAGTATCATTGATGAAGCCGTACTTCGTATTTTGAAATTGAAGCAAAGACTGGGCTTGTTTGAGAATCCGTTACGTGGGGCAGATATAGAGAAAGAGCGCGAGGTAATTTTCTGTGAGGCTCACCGGACAGCAGCGAGGGAATTAGCGGTTAAATCCTGCGTTCTACTAAAGAATGATCAGGTTCTGCCGCTTGCGACAGAGCAGCGGATTGCGCTAATCGGACCGTTTGCTAATAACGGAGATATTCTTGGACCATGGTCCTGGTTGGGTTCAACAGAAGAAGCTAGCCGTCTTGCTCCAGCTCTTGAAGCTCGTGCAGCTGCAGGTAAGGTTACCGTTGCAGAAGGCTCCGGGATTGAGAGCTTTACAGAAGAGCAATGGCTGGAGGCGAAAGCGGCAGCGCTGGAAGCCGATGTGATTGTGCTGGCACTTGGAGAACATTCAGATATGAGCGGAGAAGCTGGAAGTCGTTCAGATATCCGCTTGCCGGAAGCGCAGCGTGAGCTTTTGCAACGTATGAAGACGCTGGGTAAGCCTGTTGTGGTGGTGTTGTTTAACGGACGCCCACTAGATCTTAGCGGTGTGATCGAGAACGCGGATGCTATTCTGGAAGCCTGGTTCCCAGGAAGCGAGGGCGGCGCGGCGATTACCAGTCTACTGTATGGTGACGAGAATCCGTCAGGAAGATTAACGATGTCTTTCCCTGTATCTGTTGGGCAAATTCCGGTCTATTACAATCATTTCAACACTGGACGTCCTCTACATGTACCGGGTGCGGACAAACGTTATGTCTCACAATATCTGGACATTCCTAATGAGCCGTTCCTGCCATTTGGCTTTGGTCTTAGTTATACGACATTTAGCTACAGTGAACCGATCCTTTCTGGAGTAATAATGACGAAGGATCAGCCTATTAAGGTAACTGTTACGGTGACAAATACGGGCAATGTGCATGGAGAAGAGGTAGTGCAACTCTACATTCGAGACATTTCAGGAGAAGTCGTAAGACCGATGAAGGAACTGAAAGACTTCGTCAAGATCAGTCTCTCCCCGGGAGAAAGCAAGGAAGTGAGCTTTACGCTTACGGAAGAACAGCTTCGTTACTATCATAGCGATTTAAGCTTTAGCAGTGATCCTGGACAATTCAAATTGTTTGTGGGTCCAAATAGCCAAGAGGTTAAAGAACGAGATTTTCGCTTAGCATTAGATTATGTAGAATATAAACGGCACTAGCTGTCGAAATGGAGGAAATACAAGAATATGACTACTACTATGAATTCTAACATCCATTTAAACGCCGGGGACTTATCATTCATTTTTACAAACAGCGGGGACCTGTTCCAAGTTCTTCATGAACGGACAATGATCAATCAATTGCTGCCTAATATTGTGGATGGCTCCTTATCCAATCTATATTTACGCATTCATAGTAATGGAAGCATTCAAGCTGTTCCTTTGCTTGGCATTCATTCTTCAAGTACTGTACGTAAGGCTGGGAACCGCTTGGTTTGGGAAGGTACTGCGGAAAAAATTGAGTATCAGGTTATTTTTACTCCGACGGCTCAAGGCGCTTGGTTCTGGGATGTGAAGCTTTCAGGGCAAGACGCAGATGTGGATCTCGTTTACGGACAAGATGTTGGTATTGCCGATATCGGTGCTGTTCGCAGTAATGAAGCCTACCTGTCACAGTATATTGATCATGCCGTATTCGAGGATCAGTCAAAGGGATATGTAGTATGCTCCAGACAGAATCAACCGCAAGGTGGCAAATTTCCATATCTACAACAGGGTGCAATCACTAAAGCAGCAAGCTTCTCAACGGATGGTTTCCAATTCTTTGGATTGTCTTATAAAGAGACCAATCAACCGGAAAGCCTGAGTCATGAGCAATTAAGTAATGAAATCTATCAATATGAATTCGCTTATACTGCGCTGCAATCGGAGCGGGTGAAGCTGAGCGGGGAAGCCCGATTTGTATTTTATGGATTGTTCAAGCAAGATCATCCAGAAGCGATCACCTCGTTAGAATTCGCGAAGGATGTTACTGCGGCTTGGGAAACTGTAAAAGAGTTGCCTTTAGAAGTTGAAGCAACGCTCGAACGTTCTTTCCTAACGAAAGAGCTGGGCGCGCCTCTGGCTGCAAACTCTCTGACGGGCGAAGAGATCGATGCCTTGTTCCCGGTTCGTTTTCAAGAAGAGAAAGAGGGAGACCAGCTTCTGTCTTTCTTCACGGAAAATTATGAGCATGTTGTATTGAAAGAGAAGGAACTTAAGGTAGAGCGCCCTCATGGACATATTCTAATGAGTGGGGATAATGCCCGACTTAACGATAAGGTCATCACTACGACTTCCTATATGTACGGAATATTTAACTCTCAAATCGTTATTGGTAATACTAACTTCAACAAACTCATGACCAATGCAAGAAATGCACTTAACATTCCGAAAGCTTCAGGACAACGTATCTATGTGCAGTGGAATGGTGAATACCGTCTGTTGACCATGCCTTCTCTATTCGAGGTTGGTTTCAACTATGCCCGTTGGTATTACAGAACTGATGGCGAATGCTTCATTATTACGAACTACACTACTGCAGATTCTCCGGAGATATTCCTGAATGTGCGTACCGAAAGCGGAAAAGCTTATCGCTATCTAGTCACTAACCAAATCACAATGAACGTTAACGAATACGAGCTTCCATATCAATTCAAGCAAGAAGAGGGAACCGTAACTTTCTCGGCTGACAGAAGCGCACTAAGTGCAGGAGAATATCCTGATCTGCAATATAAATTCCAGGTACAGGGAGCAGATTTTACTCTTCAAAATGAAGGTAGACTTGTCTCTCATGCTGAGCAGACCGATGCACCGCTAGCAGTTCTGGAACTGTCGGAGAGCAGTGAGTGGACATTGAACATTCAAGGTCTTCTGGATGGTAAGGAGATTCAATCGAGCAGTCGTACAGCTGAAGAAGAGATTTCCGCATACCGCGAGTTCTATAGCGGGGTTATGAATGGCTTCCGTTTGACGTTAGGTGATGGGTCGGAAGGCGAGCTGTTTAAGGTAAATGCTCTGGCTTGGTGGTATACCCATAATATGCTCGTCCATTATTCAGTCCCTCACGGATTGGAACAATATGGCGGTGCTGCTTGGGGAACCCGTGACGTGTGTCAAGGACCAGTAGAATACTTCATGGCTACGCAAAAATACGATCAAGTTCGTGAAATATTGCTTACCCTGTATGCTCATCAATATGAAGATGACGGTAACTGGCCGCAGTGGTTCATGTTTGATAAATATACGAAGATTCAGCAAGAGGAGAGCCATGGAGATATTATTGTATGGCCACTCAAAGTGCTTGGAGACTATTTGGCAGTAACGCAAGACTACAGCATTTTGCAAGCGACTGTGCCGTACACTCGTAAGCATAGCTTTGATTTTACAGAGGAAAAAGCGACGCTGCTGGATCATGCACGGAAGGAAGTTGCTTATATTAAGAATCACTTCCTGCATGACACGCATTTGTCTTCTTACGGTGATGGAGACTGGGATGATACACTCCAGCCGGCAAATCCACAGCTGAAGCAGTACATGGTGAGTAGCTGGACAGTGGCGCTTACGTATCAGACATTGAATCAGTTCTCTGAAGTGCTTCATAAAGTTGATCCAGCAGGTTCTGAAGAGCTGAAAGCGATGGTAGAGGGAATCCGTGAGGATTTCAACACTCATATGCTCCAATCTGAGGTAATTCCTGGATTCCTGTATATGGAGGACCCTGAGCAGGTGAAGCTTATGGTACATCCAAGCGATACAGAAACCGGAATTCAATACCGTCTGCTGCCAATGACGCGCAGTATGATCAGTGAGCTGCTTACACCGGAACAAGCTGAAGCGCACTATGAAGTGATCCAGGATAAATTGTTCTGCCCAGACGGCGTTCGTCTGATGAACCGTCCAGCACAATACGTTGGCGGCGTTAGCACTCATTTCAAACGTGCGGAGCAAGCTTCTAACTTTGGTCGGGAAATTGGACTTCAATATGTGCATGCACACATCCGTTATGTAGAAGCTATGGCTAAGCTAGGGAAAACCGATCAGGTCTGGAATGGCCTAGCGGCGATCAATCCGATCGGAATCCGTGACGTGGTGCCAAACGCTGAACTACGTCAGGCTAACTCTTATTTCAGCAGCTCGGATGGTAAATTTAACACCCGTTATGAGGCACAGGAGAATTTCGATAAGCTGCGTAATGGTGATGTAGCGGTCAAAGGCGGATGGAGAATCTATTCCAGCGGTCCTGGGATCTACATGAACCAGTTAATCTCCAATGCACTGGGGATCCGTACGGAAGGCGGGGATTTAATCATCGACCCAATTCTGCCGGAGTCACTGGACGGAATGCACTTTAGCTTTGAGTATGCCGGTACTAAGGTAGAATTTATTTATCACCTTACGGGCTCTGACAACAGTCGGATTACTGTTAACGGTACGGAAGTACAAGCGGAAGATACGCTTAATCGTTACCGTAGTGGCGGTATCCGGATCAAGCGCGAAGACTTTGATCGTCTCTGCGTGGAAGCTGGAAATGTGATAGACATTTATAAGTAAGATCATATTATTTGAAGGGCAATCTCCGTGATAAGCGTGGAGATTGCCCTTTTTTGTGCTACATACGGCTCGGTGTCGGTAACCCAAGCACTTCAAGTACATCCCCTAAAGTGTCCTTAAATCTCGAAGTGAGCCAGAGACGAAAGGCAATGGTTCCTGCCTCACCTTTTAAAATCGGACATAAAGAATAGAAGTTATTGAAGAGTGTGGCTAAGGTATGCGCGTAGGTACAGAGTATATTCGGCGTCAATTCTACACTGGCAGAATACAATGTCTCCTGCCAGAGGCTAAGCTGTCTCAGGAGAGCAAGTTCTGCTTTTTCCATTTCGATAGGGAATTGAAGTACTGAGGCGTCTGTGCTGAATGGGATTGTAGATTTGCTCAAAACACTGCTAGCACGAGCATAGGTGTACATCAGATAAACCCCGGTATTCCCGGATATTTCTGTAGCTTGTTTGAAATCAAACACGATTTCCGTTCCCAGATTGAACCGCAGCAGATAATAACGAATGGCAGCAGCTGCAATGATGTGGCTGGAAAGCCCCTCTTTATCGGAGCGCGAATGTTCTATGTTCTGTTCCATAAGCTTCACTAAATCGCTCACCTTTACGCCAATTCCTTGGCGTCCGGACATGGCATAAGAAGATTTTCCTTCTGAAATATTTATTCCCAGCTCAGCAGCTGAGGCCGGACTAAGAGAAACAACACCGTAACTTACATGATGGAGCTTTTCTGCCTGATCGTTATAACCTAGTGCGCTTAAAGCCTGCTTAACCATTTGTTGCGGATATTCCTGTCTATAATCAATCACGTTAATGACACGGTCTGCATGTCCATAAGGCTCTTGGGTTCCAGTTAATCCTGTGGTCCATAAGCCGGATGAGAATTCACTATAGGTGAAATCCTTGGTTAGTAGACCGAATTTCCAGAGATGATAAGCAATGTCTTTGGCTGTATACGTCAAAATACCATTCGAACGCACAAGCACCTTATCCATCTGATGATCCTCGGAATTCGTTTCATTGTTTACGTCTGTCCCTTGCTTTAGCACCCAGCATCCCGCAAGCTTACCTTCAGTCTCCTGTACAAAAACTGCCGTTTGCTTCAATCGCTCAGATGCGGCTGTCCAGAATCCCTCTTTTAAAATATTACTCTCCCATACCAGCAGGTCATAATGAATACCAAAACGCTTCATTTCCGCTACATGTTCTCTCACGATACGTTCAGCGACTAGGTTGCCCAGCCACGCCTCATTGCCGTCACCCTGTTCAAGAGCATGCAGCATATCCGTGCGCTTGTGTGTCATCTCTGGATTCCGTGCATATTCTTTGTTCACTTTGGCATAAAGATCCCAGCAATAATCACCGAAGCGTTGATGATCTCCTTCCAAAGGTACATTTAATAAACCTACAACTGTATCAGCCAGCTGGTTGCCCAGATCATCAACGTAGTTATGGACCTCAACATTATATCCGGTTCTTTTCATTATTCTGACTAGTGTATCGCCGATGCAAGCATTTCTCAGGTGACCTACATGAGCAGCTTTATTGGGATTGATGGAAGTGTGCTCGATGATGACCTTTTCCCCTGTGCTGTCAGGTAGATCAAAGGAATGTTTAGCCCACACCTGCCAATCGATATACAAATTAATGAAACCAGGAGCAGCTACTTCGACTTTTTGTAAAAGACCTGTGTAACTCTCTTGTAATTTAATCTCTGTTTTTACTAATTCGGCTATGACGAGAGGAGATTTGCGCAGGGTTTTAGCTAGCTGCATAGCAATATTGCAGGAATAATCACCATGCTCCAGATTCGCTGGCTGTTCGATTAGAATAGCAACATCCTTAGGGTAGGAAATATCTAAGCTGTGGAACACTTTTTTTACACTTTGTTCAATGCTGTTTTTGATGATTTGCTTTAACATGTTATACCCTCCTTAGAAAATACAAAAAAGCCCTCGTCTCAAAAGAGACGAGGGCTTAAGCGCTCGCGGTACCACTCTCGTTGCTAAACAGACGTTTAGCCACCTTACAGGATAACGGTCTTTAGCCGGGGCTTCCTACTTGGGTTCAGAAGTCCATCTCACGGGTGCGCTTCATTAGGTGATCTGTGCCGGCTTACACTTACCCGGCTCGCTGAGGACTAGAACACGTTAACTACTCTCCCGCTCATCGATGCTTGAATAATTTTTATCAGTATAACGAATATTTCGAAAAAAGCAATAGGGTGTGTTACTCAGTGAAATCTAGAAGATGTTTGAGTATTAGATTGTTCGATTAGTAGATTGCGAATTCAAAGTATAGAAGGTAGTCATTACTCGAATGGCAATTCCTTTGCATAAATGTCCACACATTAATTTTAAATACAGAATATTACTATATAGAGCTATTAATTATGAACCATGTTACTAGTGTTATAGTTTGTAATCTTTCAAACTGCAGTGGGAGAGAGGAGTGAATAAAGATGGCTTTATATTCAACTGGACCTATAGATAATACTTCAATTCTGGGGGTCAGACAGACTCAAATCGTAACAGTAAAAGTAGTTAACCGTGATTCTCTTAATCCATATAATTTTGTCATTCAAGGCTTTTTATTAAATGGATCAAGAACGATGTACGTGAATGAAATGCTAAATCTCGCACCTAACCAAGTTCTTACTAGGAACTATTTTGCTGATTTAGATGCATTTGAATTTGTGTTTGCAACAGTAGACGAGGTTGAAGCAGAGGTAGGGATTTCGGTCTGGGGAAAACAGGCTTCGGGGCAATTAGTAGATCCTCATCGAATAGCAGCGTGGGAAAAATATTCAGCAATAATCTAAAGGAGTGTTGAGAAATTGAGCTATTTATCTACCGGGCCGATTGATAATACCATGGTGGGAGGTATACGACCTACTCAACATGTTACGATCAAAATCGATAACCGAAGCGATGTTGTTTCTTCTACGGTTCTCGTCCAAGGATATTATATAGATGGGACAAGAACTTTATATGTTAGTGAACTTTTAAACGTTATGCCTGAACAAGTAATATCATCAGATTATTATGCGGATTTTGATGGATTTGAATTTATATTTACGACTTTAAGCCTGGTAGATGATCCTATTCAAATTTCAGTATGGGGAAAAAATAGTATAGGTCAAATCGTGACTGCTCACCGACTTGTTCATTCTGAATTACTCGGTGCAACAGTTGGAGTAACTGGAGCGACAGGGGCGGACGGAGCGACTGGAGCAACGGGAGCAGACGGAGTGACTGGAGCAACAGGAGCAGACGGAGTGACTGGAGCAACAGGAGCAGACGGAGTGACTGGAGCAACAGGAGCAGACGGAGCGATTGGAGCAACGGGAGCAGACGGAGTGACTGGAGCAACAGGTGCGACTGGAGCTGATGGAGCAGACGGGGTGACTGGAGCAACGGGAGCAGACGGAGCAACTGGAGCAACGGGAGCAGACGGAGTGACAGGTGCAACAGGAGCAGATGGAGTGACTGGAGCAACGGGAGCAGACGGAGTGACTGGAGCAACGGGAACAGACGGAGCGACTGGAGCGACAGGTGCAGACGGAGTGACAGGAGCGACTGGAGCAGACGGAGTGACTGGAGCAACAGGAGCGACAGGTGTGACAGGTGCGGACGGAGTGACTGGAGCAACAGGAGCTGATGGAGCAGACGGGGTCACTGGAGCAACGGGAGCAACGGGAGCAGACGGAGTGACAGGTGCAACGGGAGCAGACGGAGCGACTGGAGCAGACGGAGTGACTGGAGCAACGGGAGCAGACGGAGTGACTGGTGCAACAGGAGCAGACGGAGTGACTGGAGCAACTGGAGCAACGGGAGCAGACGGAGCAACTGGAGCAACGGGAGCAGCCGGAGTGACTGGAGCAACAGGAGCAGACGGGGTGACTGGAGCAACGGGAGCAAACGGAGTGACTGGAGCAACGGGAGCAGACGGAGTGACTGGAGCGGACGGAGTGACTGGAGCAACTGGAGCAGCGGGAGCAAACGGAGTGACTGGTGCAACAGGAGCAACAGGAGCAGTTGGAGTAACTGGAGCGACTGGAGCAACCGGAGTAGATGGAGCAACCGGAGTAGATGGAGCAACAGGAGCGACTGGAGTTACCGGAGCAACAGGAGCAGCTGGAGTAACTGGAGCGACAGGAGCAGACGGAGTGACAGGTGCAACAGGAGCAACAGGAGCAACGGGAGCAAACGGAGTGACTGGTGCAACAGGAGCGGACGGAGTGACTGGAGCAACTGGAGCAACGGGAGCAGACGGAGCAACTGGAGCAACGGGAGCAGCCGGAGTGACTGGAGCAACAGGAGCAGACGGGGTGACTGGAGCAACGGGAGCAAACGGAGTGACTGGAGCAACGGGAGCAGACGGAGTGACTGGAGTAACAGGAGCAACTGGAGCAACGGGAGCAACGGGAGCAGACGGAGTGACTGGTGCAACAGGAGCAACTGGAATAACAGGAGCAACAGGAGCAACGGGAGCAAACGGAGTGACTGGAGCAACGGGAGCAAACGGAGTGACTGGTGCAACAGGAGCAACAGGAGCAGATGGAGTAACAGGAGCGACTGGAGCAACCGGAGTAGATGGAGCAACAGGAGCAACTGGAGTTACCGGAGCAACAGGAGCAACTGGAGTTACCGGAGCAACAGGAGCAACTGGAGTTACCGGAGCAACAGGAGCAACTGGAGTTACCGGAGCAACAGGAGCAGCTGGAGTAACAGGAGCGACTGGAGCAGACGGAGTAACTGGAGCAACCGGAGTAACTGGAGCGACTGGAGCAACAGGAACAACAGGAGCAACAGGAGCAACAGGAGCAACAGGAGCAACAGGAGCAACAGGAGCAACAGGAACAACAGGAGCAACAGGAGCAACAGGAGCAACAGGAGCAACAGGAGCAACAGGAGCAACAGGAGCAACAGGAGCAACAGGGGCAACAGGTGCAACAGGAGTAACTGGAGTAACAGGTATTACCGGAGCAACAGGAGTCACGGGTCCGAATATTCAACAAGAGGGATTTTCGGCATTTAAATCTTCATTGTCGGTCTCCACTTCCTCACAAATAACAGGTTGGACTGTAACAACACCATTTTATGATAGCCCGACTTTCGACGAAGTTGGGGGCAATTATACCATTCCGACAACCGGCAGATATTCAATTGAAGCTACTATCAACTATTCCACAACTGCCTCAATCTCAATTAGTCTCGGCAGTGCGATCAATCCAGCTTTCGTAGTTCAGAGAACTTCTCCAACAACAACAAATCTGGTTAGTGGATTATTTCCAGTGTTGGATGTGAATGTTGCGCTTATTCTAACTTTGAGAGCTATTTTGGGAAGCGGGACTGTAACGTTGGCTGGTGAATTTGCACTGACAGCAGGTGATGTTATTGGTTTGTTCTATGTGTCAAATGGCTTGACGGTTCCTTTGGATTTGGGCGGCGCTAACACAGCGGGTATCGTTTGGTCTGTTCATGAATTGACTTAATTTATTCACGTAGTTTGATGGTAAAAAGAGGGGGTACTCTGGAGCGTGAGTAAGGTTCCTGAGCTATCCTCTGTTTTGTTAAAGGGACATGTTATGGGGAGAACAGAATAATGCTCCTAAGATCTACAGCTAATTAAATGATGATAGATTTTCAGAGTTTTTATAAGTATTTAATATGTATAGTAGTAGCTTTTGATGGATGTCCACACCTTAAATCAAGATAAGAATATTACTATTAAGAGCCGGAAATTTCCAACTGAAAAATATAATAGGCTCATTGCTAGCGAATTTAGAGTAGATCGGAGGAATGTTTATAGTAACGCAACTATTTAGAGTTTTTGTAGGACAATCTTTTTGTAGGCAATCTATTTAAAAATAAAAGGAGTTGATAACTTGAGTTATTTATCTACTGGACCTATAGAAAACAATCTGGTAGGCGGAGGAAGACCCACCCAGCTGGTTACTATTAAGCTTGTCAATCAGAGTGATGTTTCTGCGGCTATGATACAAATTCAAGGCTACTATATGAACGGTACAAGAACACTATATGTTAGTGAACTTCATACTGTGGGTCCTAATCAAGTGCTAACGAAAGATTATTATGCAGATTTTGATTCATTCGAATTTTTATTCATAACATCAGCTCAGATAGACGATCCAATTCAAGTCTCAGTTTGGGGAAAAAGCAGCACAGGCCAATTAGTGACTGCCCATCGGCTTGTATACTCTGAATTGTATAGTGAATATATAGGTTATACAGGAGCTACCGGAGAAACCGGTGCCACAGGAGATACGGGGGCGACGGGAAGTACAGGTGCAACGGGAGCGACCGGAAATACAGGTGCAACGGGAGCGACCGGAAATGCAGGCGCAGCAGGAGCAACCGGAAATGCAGGCGCAACAGGAGCGACCGGAAATGCAGGCGCAACAGGAGCAACTGGAAGTGCAGGCGCAACAGGAGCAACCGGAAGTGCAGGCGCAACAGGAGCAACAGGAGTCGCAGGTGTAACAGGAGCGACCGGAAGCGCAGGTGTAACAGGAGCGACAGGAAGTGCAGGCACAACAGGAGCAACCGGAAATGCAGGCGCAACAGGAGCAACCGGAAATGCAGGCACAACAGGAGCAACCGGAAGTGCAGGCGCAACAGGAGCAACCGGAAGCGCAGGCGCAACAGGAGCAACCGGAAGCGCAGGCGCAACAGGAGCAACCGGAAGCGCAGGCGCAACAGGAGCAACCGGAAGTGCAGGAGCAACAGGAGCAACAGGAGTCGCAGGCGCAACAGGAGCAACCGGAAGCGCAGGCGCAACAGGAGCGACAGGAAGTGCAGGCACAACAGGAGCAACCGGAAATGCAGGAGCAACAGGAGCAACCGGAAATGCAGGCACAACAGGAGCAACCGGAATTGCAGGCGCAACAGGAGCGACAGGAAATGCAGGCGCAACAGGAGCGACCGGAAGTGCAGGCGTAACAGGAGCGACCGGAAGTGCAGGCGTAACAGGAGCAACCGGAGTCGCAGGCGTAACAGGAGCTACGGGTTCAGGAGCCATTATTCCATATGCTTCTGGTCTGCCAGCTGTTATGACCACAGTATTGGGAGGTCTTTTGAATACTTCAAGTGCGATTGGTTTTGGTAGCACTGCAACAAATATCGCTATTACAGGTGGCACTATAGATCTTACAGGAGCAGCTGGAACCTTGCTGAACTTTGCGTTCTCAGTTCCTCGAACTGGAACGCTTACTTCTATGGCAGCCTATTTCAGTACGACAGCTTCCGTTAGTTTGGTTGGTTCTACAGTAACAATCACGGCTCAATTATACAGATCTACTACACCTAACAATACCTTCACAGCAGTACCTGGGGCTTTAGTTACATTAAGTCCTGCTCTTACAGGATTAATTTCTCTTGGATCTATTAGCAGTGGGAATACCACAGGTTTGAGCATTCCTGTAACTGTGGGAGAGCGCTTGTTGTTGGTCTTTACTTCAACGGTAACGGCTGGCCTTGATGTTGCAGCAACCGTTGCAGGCTACGCTAGTGCAGGAGTTACAATCGCATAATCTGATGATGATTATGACGTATTTACTATAGAAAAAGGGATATCCCAAAAGCCATTTGGCTGAAGGATATCCTTTTTTTCTTCAAACATCATTACACCTAGATCATCAGAATTTCCCGGATGTCTTGTTCTGTCAGAGTAGATAACCCTTCCTGG
Source organism: Paenibacillus sp. FSL R5-0345 (assembly GCF_000758585.1). NCBI lineage: Bacteria > Bacillati > Bacillota > Bacilli > Caryophanales > Paenibacillaceae > Paenibacillus > Paenibacillus sp. FSL R5-0345. Next base: position 5,409,788 of record NZ_CP009281.1, on the reverse strand, counting down.
CCTGGCTGGATTACCTCATCGATCAAGTTCCTTTTCTTCTGTTGTAGCTCATACATCTTCTCCTCCACAGTGCCTTGGGTGACGAGCCGAATGACTTGCACTACTTTTTTCTGCCCGATTCGGTGAGCCCGATCTGCAGCTTGCTGTTCGACGGCAGGGTTCCACCACAGATCGTATAAGATTACAGTGTCAGCCCCTGTTAAGTTGAGTCCGGTTCCGCCAGCCTTTAAAGAGATCAGGAAAATATCCCGCTCTCCTTCATTAAATTTATTACATAAATCTACCCGCTGTGACACAGGCGTTTGACCGTCTAGATAAAAATATGGAATGCCTTGATATCCAAGCTCCCGTCCAATTAGGCCAAGCATTTCTGTGAACTGGGAGAATACTAGCATTCGTTTACCTGAGCTGCGGCATTCCTCGATGATTTCAAGAAGCTGCTCGAACTTGGCGGAGCCTCCTTCATACCCATCTACAAAAAGAGCCGGGTGGCAGCATAGCTGGCGCAGACGGGTGAGTCCCGCAAGGATTTTAATCCGATTATTATTGCCAAAGCTATCTTGTGTAAGATGCTTAAGCGCCTCTTTTTTCAAACGGGCGAGATAAGCGACATATAACTTCTTCTGCTCAGGCAGTAGCTCACAGGCTTGAAGGGACTCGATTTTCTCAGGAAGCTCCTTTAACACATCACTCTTTAAGCGCCGCAGCAAAAAGGGACGTGCCCGTTTAGCAATAACATCTCGCGGTAAATCGTGGAAAGCCTTCTTGCCTGGAAACAGCCCAGGGAATACAGTGCCGAAGATGGACCAAAGATCTTCCAGCGCATTCTCCACAGGAGTCCCAGTAAGTGCAAAACGATGCCGGGCCTGAAGAGCCATCACAGCTTGAGCGGTTTGTGTTGTATGGTTCTTTATAGTTTGTGCTTCATCGAGAATTAGGGTATGAAAAGATTTCTTAGCATACAACTGTACATCTCTGCGAAGCAGCGGGTAAGAGGTGATGATTACATCAGCCTTTGCTGCATTTTTTAAAATTCGACCGCGTTCCGTTAAACTTCCATCTGCAATAACAGCCTTGATTTCAGGCGTAAATTTTTTGAGTTCATTAAGCCAGTTGTAGGTAAGAGACGCCGGAGCGACAATAAGAGCCGGCAGACCACTCTGACGAATATTTGGAAGCTCAGAGAGCAGAAAAGCGATACTCTGCAACGTTTTTCCAAGACCCATATCATCCGCCAAAATACCGCCAAAACGGTAATGGGCCAATGTTTTCAGCCACTGAAATCCATACTGCTGATAATCCCGAAGCACAGGAACTAGACTTTCTGGTATAGGAAAATCAAGGTTCTCAGGGTTGTGCATATTCGCCAGTAGCCGCCTAAAAGATCTGCCAAGCTTAACGGAGTCACTTTTCTCGTCTGCGGAGGTCAAATGTAAACCACGTACAATCGGCAGAGAAAATGCGGCACCTTTGATCTCACCTTCCCGAATACCCATTTCGTTCATAAAGGTGATGATTTCTTGAAGCTCCTCACTTTCCAGCGGCAGCAACGCCCCTTCGGGCAAGCGGTAGTATTTACGTTTATCCTGAAGTGATTTCAAGACCATCACAATCTCAGATTCGGGAATACCACCCATGTCGAATTTAAAATCAAGCCAGTCGGTTTTCTCATTCCAACTAATGCTCACCTTTGGTGGCGTGGTCCCCGTGAACAATCTATCTTTGACAGCGGTGGTCGCATAGACCGTTAGCAGTGGCTCAAGCAACGGAATCGTATGGTACAAAAAATCGTACTCACCTTCCTCATCCGTCATAATATACCCGCCTTCGGTTTTGGCGAAGGATTCATGCCCCATTAGCTCCAGAATTCGGGCCTCTCCTTCGCCGTCGCGAATAAGAATCAAGTTCGTACCGCGAATATGGGCATTTTCGTCTAAAGGATTGATAATGATGTCACCATACTGAAACTCTAACCCTGCGAGTAGTCTATCTCTCACACGGTCCAGATAAAGCCTCGCTGTAAGCTTGTGTTGTACAATTCGATCAGCAATGGAGTCGGCGATATGCACGTTGCCCAGTTTTTTCAGTCCAGGAATAACCTTGTCCATAAAAGGCTCCATTTGCTCAGGTGCGATATCGATGCCATCTCGCCGGGAAGATTCCAGCATTTTCTTCATCTCAGATAGGCGCATGCATTCCTGAGGGGATAGCTTCAACAGCTTCCCTTCAGACAGCACGAGTCCATAGTCTTCCAGAACTGAGATCTGCTCAAGTCCTTGAATATCCAGATGGTATCCTTCGCCTTCGGCTTGCTCGAATGCAAAGCTAAGAGGCGGTGCTTCATTAGACATATGAATGCCTACGTGTAGTATCTCTCCTTGTTGCAGATATACCGATGAAACCTCTGAAAGCGCAGGCTGGAGCGTCTCCCAGAAAAAAGGAGGGACAGCCAGCAGGCGATCTCCTCCCAGGTTACCACCATATGGAGAGTAGTTAGTGACGTTGTCACGATACATTTTTTCATTTAAGACAATTTCAATCAGCTTCTGAAGAACGATGTTATCTTCCTTCCGAAAGCTGTGAATGGCAGGATCATAGATGAAATGCTTAGAGAACTCGAAGGTTTCTCCACGATGAATGCGTTCCAGAAAACCTCTTATTTTATGAACGACATATAGACGTTTCAAGCCGACTTTTATTTCTATCCCCAGCATGGTAGCGGTGTAGCTGTAAGTGAATGGCTTGCAGATGAACTCTACATTTAATGGGATTCTATTGTCCACAAAAGCTCCAGTACCACTCGGACGCGGCTTATGGTTGCTGAACATGCCTAACAGGCTGCTCACCAGATGCTGATCTCTGGAATTTCCTCCTATGTCTCGCGTAGAATCCGTAACTATACGTGGGGTTAAGACTCCGGTATCTTCTATAGAAGAAAGACGGGTGGCCCCGGAAGGCTCCGCCTGTTCTCCGGTAGACTCAAGGGCATCAATGCTGATCAATACGGCAGCAATATGTTTGCAGAAAGGCCCCCCATGTGAGTAAGCGGGACAAGTACACTCTGCCGATACATCACCATCGATATCAATGACAACCATGACTTCGTAGCCAATGCCCCCTTGAACGAGCGCTTCATAACGAGATCTGGGCAGATCTGGGATGGATTCATTTCGTTCTTCAATATCAAGGATATCGACGCTTCCAGACTGGTGATAAGCCAATCCTTTTTCAAAAATAGACTTGCCGCACAGCAGCTTAATTACCCGTTCTGTTACACTAAAGCCCATAACATAATTCCTTCCTCGTAACTTGTTCTTCGAAAAGTCCGATTATTATATAGTTCTTATGATAACAGAACGGGCGTGCGCATCAAATAGGGGCCGCGGCTCCACCAATCCCATGCATAATAAAATGGATCGTCAGGTTAATCTCTTCGTCGTCGTTCCAGTCCTTCTCTGGCTGTAGCAGCAGGCGATTAATCACATACCCTACAACGGATGAAATAGTGAAGCGTAGAATAGCGGGTGCAGGCAATTCAATGACTTCGCCTTTTGCCTTGAAATGTTCAACAATTTCGATGAAACGTTCCAGCACTTTACTCAGAATATTCTCCGTGAATTGCTCTTTGAGCTTTGGCTGGAAAGGGATCTCCTGAATTAGGATCTTTAGAATTTTATAATTCTTGCGGGCAAACTCCAACCGATTACTGATGAATGACCGCAGGAATTCTTCAAAACTGTCAAAGGGTACGTCAAGTACCCCGTTGAAATTCCGTAGCACAAAAGGGGCGAGCATACGACTCATGGTGGGAGCTACGATGGACAGCAGTAAATCTTTTTTGGTCTTGTAATATCGGAAAATCGTTCCCTCTGCTACGCCTGCCTTTTGAGCAATCACACTAGTCGCTGTAGCAGCGTATCCTTTTTCGGAGAACACCTCAATCGCCGCATGCAAAATGGAAATCTGCTTCGGTGTCAATTTATCGTCTTCACTTCTGGCCAGCAGCTCTTCAATCCACTGCTCTTCTATATTTTGATCCGCAGAATCATGTTCTTTCATTACATTTATCCTCCAAACTTGGTTCATTCCGTTCAACCGATGAAAGTTCTTAGTGAGGCTACATTTTCCGGTGTTTGCGCAGTGCCAATACATTCAGAATCATGAACAGTAGTGAGAATCCGATCAGCACATAGACATCCAAAGCGATGGAGTTCCATCCTTTGCCACGGATCATGATGTTCATAAGCGCTTCTGATCCATAATAAATCGGGGTCGCGTAGCCGATGCGCTGTAGCCACAGTGGTAGGGTGTCGAGTGGGAACAGTCCGCTGAGGAAAACTTGTGGCACGATAACGAGTGGAATGAATTGAATCATCTGTAGCTCGTTAGCTGCAAAAGCAGATAGTAACGTGCCCAGCGTCAAAGCTGTCATCGACAGGAGTAAGGTGATCAGCATTACGTAACCAAAGCTTCCTGTCATCATAATGCCAAGAATCTGAATGGAGAACCATGAGATCAACAGCGCTTGGAATACGGTGAAAATGCCGAAACCACATACATACCCGAGTACAATCTCCCATCTTTTTAAAGGAGTGGAAAGCAAACGTTCAAGGGTGCCTGTAGTCCGCTCTCGCAGGAAAGAAACACCGGCAATCAGGAATACGAAAAAGAAAACAAATACACCAATCATAATTGGACCGAAGCGGTCGATCGTCTTCATATTCTCAGAACCGTATAGGTAGCTGATCTGGGGCTGTAATTGTAATGGTGTCTCTGTACTAGGAAGAAGCTTCTGAGATAGCTGTTGAAGCGTCATAATTACCGCCTTGTTGGCCGTTGGATTGCTGCCTTCTAACAACACTTGGGGCATGCCTGGTGATTCTCCGGCCTTTCCGTCCAAAGTGATCAAAGCGTCAATCTTTCCTTCTACTAGAGCGTCTTTTCCTAACTCTGCGCTGGCATAATCTTGGATTGTGACCTGTTGTTCTTTTAACGCAGCTGAGATACTTAATGGCACTTCGGATATTCCGATTGTTGGCTCATAGGCATCACCGTTAAATACCAAGCTCATTAAGCTTAGAACGAGGAGCGGTGCGATAAACATTAAGGCCATCGTTCTTTTATCATGAATAAATTGTCGCAAAATCCGTAAGGTGATCGCTCGGATTCTCATGAACGGACACCTCCATAATATAGAAAGGCTTCTTCAATAGAAGTTGAGCCAGTGGCTTGAAGTAGTCCAGCAGGTGTGTCGGCGGCAAGCAGCTTGCCATCACGTATCATTCCGAGGCGATCACATTTCTCTGCTTCGTCCATGACATGCGTAGTTAATACAATCGTGGTACCTTTCTGGTTCAGCGCTTTTAATTCTTTCCATATAGATAAACGCAGTACAGGATCGATGCCAACGGTAGGTTCATCAAGAATAAGCAGCGGAGGCTCATGGAGCAGAGCAATCGCCAGGGATAGGCGGCGTTTCATTCCGCCAGAGTATTGATCTACTCTTTTGCGCAGATGCTCTTGTAGGTCCACCAGTTCCATAACAGCTTTGATACGTTTGCCGCGCTCCGCACCTTTAAGTCCATATAGCGCAGCGAAGAACTCCAGATTTTCTTTTGCGCTGAGTTCCGTATATAGGGCATCGGATTGAGCCATGTATCCAATTTGCTGCAGGATGGATAGCTTAGGCATGGTGACACCAAGCACCTTTACCTCGCCTGAGGTCACCACATCGATACCTGTTAACAGCTTCACTAGCGTTGTTTTTCCGGAGCCAGATGGGCCTAGTATACCGAAGATTTCTGCACGTTCGACTTGAAGCGAAATATCCTCGAGAACCTGTTTGTCTCCAAAGGCTTTTCTGACACGGTTCACTGAAATGACTGGAAATTCCGGACCCATATTCATCTCCTCGATTCTGAATAGTCTGGGATACTGAATGGTGTTACAGAGTGCTCTCCAACACGATAATGAGTGAGCGCTCGCTCATTATTGTGCTCCGGAATCCAGTAAATGTAAAGTATTCAATTTTTGGCTGAAAGCTGCTTAAAATCAGGTATAAATCGCAAAGTAGCGGCATTTTTACACAAGATGTGAATACTTGTTCACGAACCGGCTTGATATGATGTTAACTAGGAATGAGGCAGATGGAATATTCAACAACCTAATGATGGATATACCATTGCTTCCGAAATCGATTAGGCGTTGTGCCGAAATGAGTTTTGAACAGTTTGCAGAAATGAGAGCAATTCGTGATTCCGACTTCCTCGGCGATGTGCGCGACTGTGTATTCACTTGAAGTCAGAAGATGAACCGCTTCTTGCATTCTTTTTACCGTTAAATAATCGGAAATACTGCTGCCTGTACATTCCTTGAATAAGTGGGATAAATGATGGGGTGAAAGATGCAGATCCTTGCTCATTTGATCCAGCCGCAAAGGTTCCTTGTAATGCAACTGCAGCCATTCCATGATACTTTCCGCCTGATGTGGTTTGCGGAGCAGTTGTTCCCTGGAGGTCGTCTGATGCTGTGTATCCCATAACGGCTTTAAAGTATGTAGGAACGTGATGAGAAACAACGAAACCTCCTCAAGGAAATCATTTTTGTGCAAAGTTGGAAGCGCTTCATCCAGATCTTTCAGAAGAGCCGTCAGGGATTGAAGGTCCTGCTGTTCATACCATCGAGGTGAGGCCAAATCGCCACTATGAATATGATTAAAAAACTTTTGCAGGATAGGCCACTTCTCAAAATAAGCTTTAAATAGGCTAGGCTCATAATGAACGATCGAACGCACGAAAGGAATCGCCTCATTAATTTCAATTTGAATATGATGCAGTTGGTAAGGTTGGAAAATACAGATCATCCCTGGTTTTATTTCATAACTATTCTGATCAATAATCAGCGTACCTTTACCTTCATGAACAATAAGAATTTCAACACCTTGATGGGCATGGAATGTTCCTTGATAGTCATCTGTATTTGTACTAGTTCTTTTATATACAAAATAGAGATGGAACGGTTGTAAGTCCTGCTGCGCATGGTACGTCACATTCGTGTTCCTCCTATATAGTAGGGATGCGGTTAATCTATCGTTTACAAAAGTATAAGAGAACCATTGCATAGCTAGCAACATTTGGGCATAAAAGTCTTACACTAATGGAGGACACCGAATTATGGCAAAGAAAAAAACAGAATTACATAACGCAGGGTATAAAGCTTGGCTCGAATATCCTAATATCCAATCGAGCGCCATAAGAGAGCGCTATGCTTCATGGTGTTATAACATCTTGACCTCCAATCAGGAACACCCAGTGATCAAAAGTGCTGTGCAAGAACTAACACGCGGCATACAAGGAATGCTTAATATCGATGCTATCATTACTCAGTCTCAGGATATAGCTGAGCAAGCTTGTATTACAATCGGTACGTTTGACAGTCATCATCCACTTCTTACGCATGCCTTCAGCGAAGCTGAGAGGACAGAGGTTGGGCTTGAAGGATATGTCATTCGAACAAATGTGGAGAAGAATTGCATTGGAATCGGTGCCGCAACACCTGTTGGATTACTGTACGGCGTATTTGCATTCTTACGCTTACTTGGAACGGGTCAATCTATTGAAGCGTTGGACGTGTTGGATCATCCGGTAAATACACTCCGCATGATGAATCAATGGGATAATATCGATGGAAGCATCGAACGTGGTTACGCAGGGAAGTCGATATTCTACGCGGGCAACGAAATCACTAAGGACTTTGATCGTTTGCAAGATTATGCGAGAATGCTCGCTTCGATAGGGATCAATGCGATTGCTATAAACAATGTCAATGTACATCGGTTTGAGACGATGTTTATTACGGACCGCTATCTTCCAGACATCGCGAGGGTTGCAGATATCTTCCGTAACTACGGTGTGAAGCTGTTCCTAAGTATTAACTATGCTAGTCCGATCGAACTCGGGGGATTGAATACAGCGGACCCATTAGATCCTGAGGTTCGCAAATGGTGGAAGGCTAAGGCTATAGAAATCTATAAAGAGATTCCAGACTTCGGTGGTTTTCTCGTAAAAGCAGATTCAGAGAATCGTCCAGGTCCGTTTACTTATGATCGTGATCATGCAGAGGGTTCAAATATGCTAGCTGAAGCTTTATTGCCTTTCGGGGGAATCGTCATCTGGCGCTGCTTTGTCTACAATTGCAAGCAGGATTGGCGGGATCGTTCTACCGATCGCGCACGTGCGGCATATGATCATTTTAAACCGCTGGATGGCCGATTCATGGAGAATGTTATTTTACAGGTGAAGAATGGTCCAATGGATTTCCAAGTGCGAGAAGGCGTATCTCCGTTGTTCGGTGCCATGAAGCACACGAATATGATGATTGAATTCCAGATTACGCAGGAATATACAGGCCAACAGCGCCATGTCTGCTACCTCGTCCCTCAATGGAAGGAAGTTCTTGATTTTAATACGTACGCAACAGATTCGGAGTCATCGGTAAAGCGGGTTGTTGATGGATCCATGTATGGTAATAGATATAGCGGCTTCGCGGCTGTTTCGAATATTGGCAATGACCATAACTGGACAGGGCATTTGTTAGCACAGGCCAATCTGTATGGTTACGGTCGACTCGCTTGGAATCCGGAATTTAGTGCAGAGCAAATTGCGAAGGAATGGATAATGCTCACTTTCAGTGCAGAGGATGAGCAGTTAATCGATACTATTCGTGAGATCTTGCTAACCTCTTGGCATATCTATGAATCTTATACTTCACCGCTTGGGGTAGGTTGGATGGTCAATCCGGATCACCATTACGGTCCAAATGTGGATGGATATGAGTATTCGAAATGGGGAACGTATCATTTTGCGGACCTACAAGGCATTGGCGTAGACCGGACAATGAAGACAGGTACAGGATATGTCGGACAGTATCAAGGCGCGAATGTAGATCTGTATGAATCGGTAACTACATGTCCGGATGAGCTATTGCTGTTCTTCCATCATGTCCCGTATACGCATAAACTTCATTCTGGTAAAACGGTCATAGAGCATATTTATGATTCGCATTTTGAAGGTGTGGAACGGGCAGATCAACTGAAAGAGATGTGGCAATCTCTTGAGGGGAAAATAGACGATAGCAGACACGGGCAGGTGGCAGACCGTCTGCATGAACAGGCACTGCATGCTCGCGAGTGGAGAGATATCATCAATACGTATTTTTATCGAAAAAGCGGTATCCCAGACCGGCTTCAACGCAAAATATACTAAATATTAACATTAGGAGGAGTGTGTCCAGTAGGGCCACTCCTTCTAATGTTCCCTCTCTTTGTTTCATACTCCTACGAGAAGAAAGGAAGATACATATTGAATCATAAAAGATTGTTTAATGAAGGCTGGGAATTTGCTAAGAGCACCTTAGAAGTGACGGATGGAGAATTCTTGGATTTTCATACCGTAGATCTCCCTCATGATTGGTTGATTTATAATACTTTAGACTTGTATGAGGATAGCATTGGCTGGTATCGAAAGCGTTTTATAAAGGAGAAGGACGATAAGCAGAGATTGTTATGCTTTGATGGTATTTATATGGACTCGGCGATTTATGTGAATCATCAATGGGTAGGAGAGTGGAAATACGGGTATTCTTCCTTTGAATACGAGATTACAGATTTGCTCATAGACGGGGAAAATGAAATTCTAGTGAAGGTCGTGCACCAGAGTCCGAATAGTAGATGGTATTCAGGAGCGGGGATCTATCGGAACGTATGGCTCAAGACAAGAGATTCCAGTCACATCGTGACAGATGGGATTTATATTCATACGGTACAAGAGGATAGCGAGTGGCGAGTGGAGGTCGATACCGATGTGAACTTCACGGAAGAGATGCGGCTTTCGCAAACCATTCTACATCAGGACCGAGTGATAAAGACCTGTGTAGAAAAGCTCTCAGCTGGAGAACAAACACAAGCTCCCTCTCGTGTAAGTCAGGTGCTATCTGTAGATACGCCTTTATTATGGAGCACGGATGAGCCGCATTTATATCAGCTGAAAACGGAATTGCAATATATGGCATCTGATCAGGGTTCTGAAGAAGTGTGGAGAACCATTGAGGTAGTAACACAGCGTATAGGCTTTCGAACGATAGTACTGGATCCGCAAGAGGGAATGCTCCTTAATGGTTTGAAAATTAAGCTTAACGGAGTTTGCGAGCATCATGATCTTGGAGCATTGGGTTCGGCGTTTAATACAGCAGCCTTGCGAAGAAGACTTAAGATCTTAAAGGACATGGGTGTGAATGCGATACGCACCGCTCATAATATGCCTGCTGCAGAGCTTATGGACTTAGCGGATGAAATGGGGCTGCTTGTGGTTTCGGAAGCCTTTGATATGTGGGAACGATCGAAGACTTCATATGATTATGCAAGGTTTTTCAAGGACTGGGCCTTAAGAGATGTGTGTAGCTGGGTCATGCGAGATCGTAACCATCCAAGCTTGCTTATGTGGAGTATTGGCAATGAAATTTATGATACACATGCAGATGAACGAGGCCAAGAAATAACGAGTATGCTGATGGAAGCCGTTCTTCATTATGATCCAAGAGGCAACGGAAAAGTGACCATTGGATCGAACTATATGCCATGGGAGAATGCTCAGAAATGTGCGGACATCGTAAAGGTGGCAGGCTACAATTATGCGGAAAAATATTACCATCAGCATCACGCAGAGCATCCTGACTGGATCATCTATGGCAGTGAGACCGCCTCTATTGTGCAGAGTAGGGGAATATATCACTTCCCATTCGAGCAATCCATCTTGGCTGACGACGATGAGCAATGCTCTGCGCTAGGCAATAGCTCTACAAGCTGGGGAGCGAAGTCAGCAGAAGCGTGTATTATTGCGGAGCGAGATGCGGCGTTCTCATTAGGTCAATTCATATGGACCGGCTTTGACTATATTGGTGAACCTACACCGTATCATACGAAGAACTCGTACTTCGGGCAGATGGATACAGCGACCTTTAAGAAGGATTCTTATTATATCTATCAATCGGCTTGGACGAATTACAAGAGCAATCCGATGGTGCATATTCTCACCTATTGGGATTTTAATCCAGGCCAGATGATCGATGTTCGAGTCTGCTCGAATGCGCCGAAGATAGAATTGCAGTTCAATGGTGAGACTGTAGGGACCTATGATATCGACCATGAACATGGGACGCAGTTAGCTGGCTGGTGGAAGATTCCTTATGAACCAGGCGAGCTTAAAGCCATCGCTTATAATGAAGCTGGCCAAATCATTGCAGTAGACATCAGAGAATCGTTTGGTGATGCGAGTCGAATCTGCTTAAAGGCGGATAAGGATACACTTCTTGCGGACGGTACAGATTTAATCTTCGTCGAAATTACGATGGAGGATGAGATGGGTCATACCGTTGAGAATGCCAACAATCGTGTACAAGTTCAAGTGAACGGAGCAGGGCGGTTAATCGGTTTAGATAATGGAGATAGCACGGACTATGATCCTTACAAAGGAACGAGTAGACGCTTGTTTAGCGGCAAGTTAATGGCGATTGTGGCTGCCAGCTTAGAGGCTGGAACGATTACAGTTGAGGTTACTTCGGGAGGTGTAGAAGGCAGTAAGCTACAGCTTCAATCACTCCCTGTGCCAGATCGTAGAGTAGGTATTTCGGCAAACACAAGAAATTTAGATATGCCATGTGTGCTGGGGAATGAAGAAGAAATTCCTTTACGGAAAATAGAGATTGTAAGTCATTCTGGGCAACAGTTCAATGAATCTAGAAGAGAAATGATCGTTAGCGCAAACCTCTACCCTGTAGATACTTCCTATTCTGAAGTAGCATGGAGCATTGTAAATGACGCTGGGATCGAGTCTAATTTAGCACGGATCGAATCGTTTGGAAAAGAAGCCAAAATCACGGCATTAGGAGATGGGAATTTCCGCGTTCGCTGTATGAGTAAGAACGGTACGGAGAAAACAAGGCTGATTTCACAGTTGGAATTTACGGCGAGCGGTCTGGGAACGGCTTTTAAGGATCCGTATGGATTCATTTCTGGTGGATTATATGACGAGTTTAAAGGTGAAGTCGGAAACGGAAATGAACGAGGCGTAGCTACGAGTCGAGATGGTGAGACGCAGGTTGCCTATCGTGAGATTGACTTTGGACCTTACGGCTCGGATTTGATAACGATTCCCCTATTCGCATTGTCTAACGAAGCCTACGAGCTCCAGATTTGGGAAGGCATGCCGGACGAAGAGAACAGTGAACTTTTGGCAGACGTTATTTATCAGAAGGAATCACAATGGAATGTTTATCAGGAGGCAACCTATCGATTATCCAAGAGACTCACTGGCATCAGCTCTATTTGTTTCGTATTGCAGAAGAAGGTGCATATTAAAGGCTTTTCATTTGTGAAAAAGAATCGAGCGTTCGAGCAGAACCATGCTGTAGATTGCGATCGTATTTACGGTGACACATTTACCATCGCTGAACAGGGCGTTGAAGGAATCGGGAATAACGTATCCCTTGTGTTCGAGCAGATGGACTTTATCATGGAAGGTGCTTCAAGGCTTGTTATTTGCGGAAGATCACCGATCGATAAGAATACCATTCATATTCGCTTCGAAGAGGGTGAAGAGTCTAACCATCAACTGATCGAATTTACACAATCAGATGGATATGTAGAGCGAGTATTTGAGTTGGAGAAAGTGACAGGAGAGCAGAAAGTAACGTTTATCTTCTTGCCTGGAAGTCAGTTCGATTTCGGGTGGTTCCGATTTGAAAGATAGTTTGTCATTTTAACTACAATGATAAATGAAAAAAGGACCGTGGCTGCATGAGGCGGTCCTTTTGTTTTTAAGTAGGCTCTGTTAATACGCGTGTATTACGTTTTGATATAATCCGCAAAATTCTCCAGCAAGTATAAGGAGTTCATATCTTCACGCAAATGATGCTGGACTAATGCATCCACTTTATCCGTTTCATGGTTTGTCATACAATCCAGGATCATGTGATGCTCCCTTAAAATTTTCTCCAGCTTTTCTTGCTTTAGAGTATGCAGACGGCGGTATCTTTCATAATGCACATGGGAGAACTTAATTTGTTCCCACAAAAATTCATGTCCTGCTAAAGAGAATAGCGTCTTATGAAAGGCGTCATCCAAGGCAAGAAAGTGCTCAAATGCATGTTCTTGATGGATGGCATTTTTTTGCTCTTCCAGATTCTTCTTAAGTTCCATAATACCTTTAAGAGTAAGGCTGCCGGATAGACCTTTTATAATATCTTTTTCCAAAACACTTCTTAAATAGATCATCTGCTCAACCGATTCCAAATCAATGTACGAAACAAGATTCCCTTTCTTCGGATACACATCAATATAGGACTCGAGGGATAGCTGCTTAAGTACATCGCGCAATGGTGTTCTGGATATCTGAAACCGTTCGGACAACACGGTCTCACTCAGAATGGTTCCAGGCTTTAGCGTTAGATTAAGGATTTCGCGCTTCAATAGGTTCAAAATATCATTTTTGGTGGACATGAGTTACGTCTCCATTGCCATTGAATTTGTAATTAAGATTCATTATATATTCAATTTAACTTGTATACAAGTTTTTATTAGATGTATTAAAGTCATTGACAAAATCCAATGTTTAACTCTAATATTTGAGTATAGTATCTTGTATACAAGATTTCGACACATGAAATTATAGGAGGTTTTTATCCAGATGAACATGACATGGAGATGGTATGGAGAAGGCAATGACAACATTACGCTTGATCATATCCGGCAAATTCCGGGGGTAATGGGCATTGTCTGGTCACTGCATCATAAGGTAGCGGGCGAAGTATGGGAGATGGATGAAATCCAAAAGGTTGCGGATCAAATTACGGGCAAAGGGTTTAGCACTGCCGTAGTAGAGAGTGTGAATGTCCATGATGATATCAAAATTGGACTCCCGACGCGTGATAAATATATCGATATTTACATAGATACCATCCGGAAGTTAGCCAAGGTCGGTACTAAAGTGATCTGTTACAACTTTATGCCGATCTTTGACTGGACTCGGACGGAGCTGTACAAGGAATTGCCGGATGGCTCAAATGCTCTTTTTTATGAAAATGCAGCCGTTAATGATAACCCTCGCGACATGGTGAATCGTATTCTGGAGGGGGCTGGCGAATTTACGATGCCTGGCTGGGAGCCGGAGCGTCTGGCGAAGCTTGATGAGCTATTCGCCGCTTATGCAGATGTAACGGAAGAGAAGCTGTTCGAGAACTTGATCTATTTTTTGAAGCGAATTATTCCTGTCTGTGAAGAAGTCGATATCAAAATGGCTATTCATCCCGATGATCCTGCTTGGCCGATCTTTGGCTTGCCCCGCATTGTCCGCAGCCGTGATACGATCCGTCGTTTACTTGACGCAGTAGATAGTCCGTATAATGGATTAACCTTCTGCACTGGGTCGCTCGGTACGAATCCGAAGAACGATCTGCCGGCTATGATTCGGGAATTCTGTAATCGTATTCATTTTGCTCATATTCGAAATGTTAAGGTTTTTGAGAACGGAGATTTTATTGAGGTGTCTCATCGTGGACGGGATGGCAGTGTGGATGTGGCAGAGGTTGTTAAAGCGTATCATGAGAATGGATATACGGGGTATGTGCGTCCGGATCATGGTCGTCATTTGTGGGGTGAAGAGAAGACTTGCCGCCCGGGGTACGGGCTGTACGATAGAGCAATGGGGATCATGTATTTACTTGGTGTATGGGACAGTCTCGACAATACGATGGGGGTGAAGTGAATGCTGCTTCTGACAAGAGAGAGTATTCAATCATGTGCAGAGGCATGGAAGGACGCTGACGTGGAGCTTCCTCAGTTTGATTATAAGCAGGTGGCGGAGAATACGCGCGTTAGGCCGGAATGGGTTCATTTTGGAGCGGGTAATATTTTTCGTGGATTTGTTGCAAATGCTCACCAGAAGCTGTTGGAGCTTGGAAAAGCAGATACAGGTATTATCGCCGCTACCTCCTCAGACTACGAGCTGATTGACAAGATTTATAAACCGTATGATCATTTAACACTTCTCGTATTAATGAATGCGAATGGCGAGTTTACGAAAAAGGTCATCAGCAGCATTACCGAGGCTGTAATGGCGAACACAAATCGAGCGGAGGATTACTGCCGTCTGGTTGAAATTTTTGAGAATCCGAGCCTGCAGATGGCCAGCTTCACCATTACAGAGAAAGGCTACACTTTAACAGATGCTAATGGAAAGTACCTTGATATTGTGAAAAAAGATATGGAGCAAGGGCCGGAGCAGCCTTCCCACAGCATGAGTGTGATCGCTTCACTTGCTTACGGTCGTTATCTTAAAGGGCAGTATCCGATGACTTTTGTTAGTATGGATAACTGTTCACACAACGGGGATATGCTGAAGAATAGCGTGATTACAATCGCCAAGGCATGGGCTGTAAAAGGACTTGTGGAGGATGAATTCGTAGTGTATCTCGAAGACGAGAGTCGGATAACATTCCCTTTGTCGATGATTGATAAAATCACACCTCGTCCGTCCGAGGCTGTACGTAATGCCTTACAGGAGCAAGGGATTGGCGGTATGGACATACTTATTACCTCGAGAAACGCTCATACCGCACCTTTCGTTAACGCAGAAGTTAGTGAATATCTGGTTATTGAGGATAAGTTTACGAATGGGCGACCTTTATTAGAAGAAGCGGGCATTATATTCACTGATCGTGAGACCGTGAACCGAGTTGAAACGATGAAGGTTACGACCTGTCTGAATCCCTTACATACTGCCTTAGCGGTTACTGGCTGTCTACTAGGCTACACGCAGATTTCGGATGAGATGCAGGATCAGACCCTACGTTCATTAGTCGAGAGGATTGGGTACAAGGAAGGATTGCCTGTAGTTGTAGATCCAATCATTCTAGGACCACAGCAATTCTTGGATGAAGTGCTGCAAGAGCGACTCACGAATCCATATATTCCGGACACCCCGCAGCGAATTGCGACAGATACGTCGCAGAAGGTGGGCATTCGTTATGGGGAAACGATCAAATCCTATGTACTACGAGAAGATCTTAATCCAGCTGACTTGACGGCGATTCCATTAGCCCTTGCTGCATGGTGCCGCTATTTGATCGGAGTGGATGATGAAGGGAATTCATTTAAGCTAAGTCCCGATCCTCTAATGGAGTCACTTCAAGCACATCTGCAGGGAGTGACTTTGGGAGATTCGAACTCTAATGTGCACGAGATTTTAGATAATCAGAAGATCTTTGGTGTACCTTTATATGAAATCGGTCTGGGTAGCAAGATTGAAAGTTACTTCTATGAGATGCTCAAAGGCCCAGGAGCTGTACGGAGAACGTTGGAAAAGCATTTAAATGAAGAGTTAGTGTAGATCACATTTACAAAAAACCTCATGGAGTAAAGCTACTGCACCCCGCAGAGCAATACTCTATGAGGTTTTTTGGTGTCTAGTCCATTTGGTTTATCTAGATAGTGCAGTCTATTACGCTAATATACCTACTTTTTCAAAAAAATAATTATAGTTAATATTTCCATAACATTCCTCTGCAACAGAGTTGACAATTGTAGACGAAAATGACATTAGCAGTTACCTATACGAAAAGGGTGAATCTAATTGAAAAACAGTAAATGGATTAGCGCAACGTTGGCTTCAGCACTTCTTGCAACAGTAGGCGTTGGAAGTGTATCTGCAGCTAGCATCGGCAGTAATGTAAAATCTGTAGCTACCAATCAAGCCGCTGCAAAAACAGCAGTTAAAGAAGGTACAGCTACTTGGAATGTAAACGGTACGCCGATTGTGTTTAACACCATTAATAGCAGTGGTTACAAGCTGTACGCTCTGAATCAGGTAGCTGGTGAAATTGGAGCTAAGTTAGTACTTGGAGCTGGCGGGTTTGAACTTAATGACAGCAAAGGATTACATAATGTCCAACTCAAAACAGGCTCAAAGAGCTATCAAGTAGATGGTAATACCGATACGTTCACCGTTGCTCCAGTATTTTATAACGGTAAAACCTATGTGGAGCTTACTAAGTTAGTTTATGCATTAGGCGGAGAGCTGGATGCTGATGCTAGCACGATTTTAAGCTTTGCTCGTCCTGAAGGATTGTTTGATACTTTACACTGGACAGCAGCTGGAAATCTGATTGCGAACAAAAGTGATGCTGAAACTGCTCAACTTATCAAATTCAGCACTGAACCAGGTAACTACGAAGTATTTTCATCAAATGACAGTGCAGTGGATTTCTCGGTATCGCCGGATGGACAGTGGGGAGCTTTCAACGATGAGACTGGTTTGTTAAATCTGATTAACCTGTCGAGCGGAGCTACTAAGATACTGGGTACTGATAATAGCGTAAAAACAGATCTGGTATGGTCTAACGATGGTAAAAGCATTTACTTCATCCAAGGAGACAAACAAGAAAAAATTGCAAAAGTCTCAGTAGAAACTGGTGATGTAAAATCCGTATTGGCGGACAAGGTTGAAAATAAATCCGAACTGCGCATTTCCACTGACGAAAAGAGCGCCGTTTATATCGTTAACTTGACGGGTGTTGCTAAGAACGATGCGGACAGCACAGAAGATTCTCTTACTGTAGACTTCAGCTCTGCTGGAGAGCAGCTTTACAAGCTAGACCTGGCTACAAAAGATGCTAAACCAGCTGCACTGACAACTACACCGGATAACAAGCTGTACCCTGAAATTTCTGCTGATGGCAGCGTGGTTTATCTGAGCGCAGATGCTGAAGGTAACGCAGCTAACACATTGAAGGTTGTAAAAGCAGACGGAACAAGCAGCAAAATTGCACTTGATGTAGAAGTAACTTGGTCTACTGGCGTTAAGAACGGCTTGGTTGTGGCAGGTTCAGCGGCAGATGGAAGCACAGTAGTTTATTCCATTGATAACAATGGTGCTAAGACTGAGCTGTTCCGCTCCACTGAAGATGTATCTGAAGTAGCAGTTTCGAATGATGGAAGCAAGCTTGCTATCGTAAGTGACGGCGGTGTATGGGTAGTTCAAGGCGGTAAAGCGTTGCAACTGTCGAAATAATAAATATCCCTAATCATATTTTAACGGCGTAGAGCCGAGAGGAGAAATAATACAAATGAAGATTTTCAAAAAGCTAACAGTAACGGCTCTAACGGCTGTAATTGCGGTAACCGCATCTTTCGCAGGGGTTGCAGCAGCAGCTGATTCACTAAAAGGTAAAATCACAGTTAACGGTTCGACCGCACTTCTTCCATTGACGCTTCAAGCGGCAAAAGAATTCCAAAAGCTGCACCCTAAAGTAAAAATCGCAGCATCAGGTAAAGGTTCAGTAACTGGACCTCAAGCTGTTAAAAAAGGCATCGCCGATATCGGCGCTTGCGACTGGGATGCTAGCATCGACGTACCAGGCTTCAAAGCTTTTGACGGCCAAGTAGCGAACAAAGTAGCTGTTATTCCTTTTGCTACAATCGTGAACAAAAATGTTGGAGTGGATAACCTTACAACTGAACAACTTAAAGGCATTTTCGCAGGCAAAATCACGAACTGGAAAGAAGTAGGCGGTTCTGATGCTGATATCGTAGTTATCACTCGCTCTTTCGGTTCCGGTACACGCGTTAACTATCAAGCTAAAGCTTTGGATGGCGGAGAAATCGTTAAAAAAGCTAAGAACTACAAAGAAACTGGTTCTTCCGGTGACATGAAAACAGCAGTAGGCACAACTCCTAACTCTATCGGTTATATCGACCTTGTATATGTAAGTGGCGACGTAAAAGCAGTTAAACACAACGGTGTAGCTGCTACTACAGACAACGTAATCAATGGATCTTATAAGATCTGGGCTTACGGTTACTACATGACTAAGGGCCAACCTACTGGCGCAACAAAAGAATTTATCGAATACGTACAAAGCAAGAAGTTCCAACAAGGTTCCCTGAAAAAGCTTAAATTCATTCCGATCGCAGCAATGAAGGGCTAATATCATCTAAAGATCATATTGAACGGTAACAGCGGCCAGCTCCGATCTTGATACGGGGGTGGCCGCTTACAGGAGGGAAAGTATGGGGGCACCAGTCCACGGCTTGGCAACTAGGGGAAAAGAGAGCGTAACGCAGGTTACCGCTAACTCCAAACGTCATGGTAGACATTTGTTTAGCAACAAATTGTTCAAGTTTTATTTTCTATTCAGCATTCTCGCGCTTTGTTTCGTGCTTGGACTTGTAATTCTATTTATCGGCAAAACGGCTATGCTTCTGTTCGGCCATCTCTCACCTGCGGACTTTTTCTTTTCCTTTAATTGGACGCCGGAAGAGGATTCTTTTGGAGCGGCTGCCTTCATTGTAAATACACTTTCTCTAACTGCATTGACACTGCTGATCGCAGTTCCTATCTCGGTGGGGATGGCGGTGCTTTGTGCAGAGATTGCTCCAAAATGGATGAAGACTTTCATCCGTCCAGTGCTAGATTTGTTAGTAGGTATTCCTTCAATTGTTTACGGATATATAGGCTTAACGGTATTACTTCCTTTCTTGCGCAGAATTAGCGGGGAGAGCTTAGGTGATGGCTTGTTAGCAGCTGCACTTGTGCTCGCATTAATGGTGCTGCCAACGATTTGCCGAATCAGTGATGATGCCATTGTCTCTGTGCCGCGCAAATATCGGGATGCAGCATATGCTCTTGGATCTACCCGTTTACAGGTAATCATGCGTGTAATACTGCCTGCGGCTAGCCGGGGAATTATCTCTGCGGTTATTCTGGGTATGACTCGTGCTGTGGGTGAGACGATGGCTGTAGTTATGGTTATCGGGAATACACCGCAATTGGCGAAGACGTTATTCACGCCAGCATCGGTGCTGACTAGTAACATCGTTATGCAAATTTCTAATGTAGAGTTTGACTCTACTTGGAACTATGCGCTACATATGATGGCATTTCTCTTGCTAGTAATATCATTTGTATTAATTCTGATCATCCGCGTGTTGGGTAGAAAAAGGAGGGATGCAGCGTGAACGGATTCGCAAGTACAAAGCATACAGCGCGTGCCCAAAGAAACAATAAAATCGCGACCATCGGGTTTTATACGCTAGGGGCTTTAGTCATGCTGCTGATCTTCTGGCTGCTCTTCACGATTCTTAGTAAAGGTCTACCGGCACTTCGGCCCGATTTCCTGATTAAACAACCTGAAGAAATTGATGCAGGTGGTGGGATTGGCCCGGTGTTGTTCAACTCCTTTTACATTTTGTTTATCTCGCTGATTATTTCCGTGCCAATTGGTTTGGGTGCGGGAATCTATATGGCTGAGTATGCGCCAGATAATAAATTTACAGGGGCACTACGTATTTGCGTAGAATCACTGTCATCGGTTCCTTCGATTGTGTTCGGTATGCTCGGACTCGCGATTTTTGCGGAATATTTCGATATCGGTCTTACGATTCTTGGTGGGGGCGTCAGCTTGGCGCTACTGAATCTACCTATGCTTGCGCGAGTGACAGAGGAAGCGATACGTGCCGTTCCTGGGGATATACGCGAGGCTGGTTATGCGCTTGGGATGACTAAATTTCACGTGATCCGCACGGTAGTCCTACCTGTTGCAATGTCTGCCATTGTTACTGGGATTTGTCTTGTTGCTGGACGCGCCTTCGGGGAGTCTGCGGTTATTATCCTTACCGCCGGTCTTAGTACCTCGGGCGAGATGTGGGATTTCAATCTGTTCTCACCGGGTGAAACCCTGGCCGTACACCTCTGGTATGTACAATCTGAGGCGATTGTAGAAGATGCACGTCAAATTGCTGATAAATCGGCAGCGGTACTTGTATTTGTAGTTTTGTTTATCAATTTTGTATTTCGATTTCCGCTGTGGCTGGGAAATCGCCGGAAGTAATGAACTAGGGTCTACGGGGGGAACCTGTAGGCCTTTATTTGTTAGTAAGGTTTGATGGGTTGCTGATGGATTGCTGATGGATTGCTGATGGGTTACTGATGGGTTACTGATGGGTTACTGATGAGGTGCTGATAGATACTCGACGGATTGATGGATGATTGATGAATTGAAGTTGTTTATTCCTAATTAGGGAATATCTCCCTATAATTCAGTGTTTTATCGTCTTTAGAAGCATAATTAGGGAAATCCTCCCTCTAATATCTTTGATTTACACCTAAATAGAGGTTTTTAGGTAATATTTAGGGAGGATTTCCCTGAAAAGTTTGTTTTTTAGCGATTACAGGCGAATTTCAGGGAGAAATTCCCTAATGTTATAATATCGGCAGGATATAACCCGTCCGATCAGTTTACGGGAACTTCACCCTAAGTAAGCTCCAAAAACTGAAAGTTCCTCATCCAGTTAAACTGCCGCGAATCCGAAACAAGTAGCTCATAACCCGCCACCGTCGATCCTCTAGTTCCCTCAACCAATCTAGTTAATCGAGCGTACCTAGCCGTCACAGCACCTTAGAATACTCTGAGTAACGCCAACCATACTCGCCCCAGTTCCAAGTTACTTTAACCAATCTAGTTAAACGAGAGTATCTAGCCGCCACAGACCCTGGGATGTACCGAAGAACGCCAGCCATACTCACTCCAGTTCCAAGTTCCTTCAACCAATCTAGTTAATCGATCGTACCTAGCTGTCACAGCACCTTAGGATACTCTGAGGAACGTCAACCATACTCGCCCCAGTTCTAAGTTCCTTCAACCATTCTAGTTTATCAAGCGTATCTGTCGTCACAGCACCTTAGGATACTCCGAGGAACGCCGATCACACTCGCTCCAGTTCCGAGTTCTTTAAACCAATCTAATTAATCGAGCGAACCTAGCTGTCACAGCACCTTAGGATACTCTGAGGAACGCCAACCATACTCGCTCCAGTTCCAAGTTCCTTAAACCAATCTAGTTAATCGTGCGAAACTAGTCGTCACAGCACCTTAGGATACTCCGAGGAACACTAACCACACTCGCTCCAGTTCCAAGTTCTTTAAACCAATCTAGTTAATCGAGCGTACCCAGCCGTCACAGACCCTAGGATGTACCGAAGAACGCTAACCGTACTAGCTTCAGCCACAAGTTTCTTAACAAACCTAATGAGCTGAACGTAACACATCTATATACAATCAAGGATACTTTGAGGAACACCGACCACACTCGCTCCAGTTCCAAGTTCCTTCAACCAATATAGTTAATCGTGCGTACCTAGTCGTCATAGTATCTTAGAATGCTTCTAATAAGCCTCTAATAACAACAATCGCTATCATCCCAGCTACATATTATTTAACAACCTGTCGGATGATTAACATTACATTTTACGTCTGAAGAGCCGAGTATTCTTTAAGCATATACGTCGAGTGTTTTTACCGTAAAACGCAATAACAGCCTCCCTGAAGGAAGGCTGTTATGCTGATGTCGCGTGCGGGATGCAGCCCTAATGGGCTGACGCGAAGCGGACGTTTTCGATGCTCACTCCGAAGAACCCGGTGCTTCACATCCCCTGAATGCAGAAACAGCCTTCCCGAAGGAAGGCTGTTTCACTGACGTCCCGGAAGGGATTCGAACCCCTGACCGTGCGCTTAGAAGGCGCATGCTCTATCCAGCTGAGCTACCGGGACATGAATGTTGGCTGAAAAGCAAGCAGGATTTATCTTATCATATGCGTTAAAGTTTTTCAAGCTGTTTTTTAAAAAGAGTACGGGGTATGCTATAATCTACAATTATTAAGTTTCGGATGAAGCTTAAGGTCTTAATAACATTTATGACGTTTTAGAATTCAATTCACATAATTAGCTATAAGGAGGTGCCCTCATTAAAGATTCAGATTCCCCCGCCACAAAAGAAAATATCGTCCTGTTTCCCAAGACACTGGACTATTATCAAATCCAGCTTACGGTGATGCTGGAGAGTGAACGGTACGGGGAAGCGATGGAACTGCTTCGTTTTTTGCTGCAGTGTCAAGGACAGGAAGAGCGGAATTACGAGGAATGGCGGTCTCTGCTGGAATGGCTGGAAACGGCGTTCCCCTATGCGTCCCAGAATGGAGATGCAGAAGGAGCCGTTCACCCCGAAGACGAAGATTTAAGAGAAGAAGATATGGCCCGCCTTTTGGCCAAATCAAAAATGACCGAGGATGCGGGGTACCCTCAAAAGCTGCTGCAGCGGGTAATGAATGAGCCGCTGTCAGAGGCGACAATCCTAGCACTAGAGCAGCTTTCTTATCTGGAAGGCGGCGGAGTCGATGAGGCGCTGACGGCTTGGCTGCAGGGGGATAATGTTCACCCACTGCTGCAATTTCGTACCCTGCAGACCCTTCGGCGGCGTGGGATGCAGGGTACGGTCAATCTGATTCGTGGTCACGAAACAGCAATTGTAGAGATTGAAAGTGTGCCGCTGCAGACCGAGGATTTTCCACCGCAGGTGAGTCAGGTGCTGGAGCGGGTAGCCGAGCAGGCGGAGGTACACGAGCCTACGCTGTATTATTTTGCACAGGAGCTCTGGGGTCAGTTCGTCATGTCGATTTATGGATCGGAGGACTATCGGAAATTACTGGATGGAGAAGATGCGCTGCTGGATATTTGGGCAGGGGCGTTACACCAGTTTGTATCCGAGAGCTTAAACGGTACACGGCAAGAGGAGGAGACTCGTGGAATGTACGGCATTACAGACGGCATGCGCTTTCAATTTGAGGGAGCTTATCGTGCGATCAAGGGTTTTGTAAAGACTTCTCTACTTGATAAATAAAGTAATGTTGTATATAATATAATGGTTATTCTGTGCGTGGATTGTATCATTTTTTGAAGTAAACTTGTGAACCTATATTTTGGAGGGAAAAGTATAATATGAAAGCAACATGGGAAAAAATAGAGAAGAACCTTGGAGTTCTTGAAGTAGAAGTTGACGCAGAACGCGTTGCAGCAGCACTCGATAAAGCTTTTAACAAAGTCGTTAAGAAAGCTAACGTACCAGGCTTCCGTAAAGGTAAAGTGCCACGCCCGATCTTTGAATCCCGTTTTGGTGTAGAAAGCTTGTACCAAGATGCAATCGACATTCTTCTTCCTGAAGCTTACGGTGAAGCAGTTGAACAAACTGATATCTTCCCTGTAGACCGTCCTGAAGTTGATATTGAGCAATTTGCTAAAGGTCAATCCTTTATCTTCAAAGCGAAGATCACGGTTAAACCTGAAGTGAAGCTTGGCGATTACAAAGGTCTGGAAGTTCCAGTACAAAAAGCTGAAGTGACTGAAGAAGAGCTGAGCGCTGAGCTTGCTCGTCTGCAAGAGCGTCATGCTGAACTCGTTGTAATTGAAGAAGAAGCAGCGGCTAACGGCGACATCGCTGTGATCGATTTTGACGGATACGTTGATGACGTAGCGTTCGAAGGCGGAAAAGCTGAGCGTCATTCTCTTGAGCTTGGTAGCAACTCCTTCATTCCTGGATTTGAAGAGCAAGTAGTGGGAATGGCCACTGGAGATTTCAAAGATATCGAAGTTACTTTCCCAGAAGAATATCATGCAGAGAACCTTGCGGGTAAGAAAGCAGTATTCAAAGTGAAACTGCACGAAATCAAACGCAAACAACTTCCTGCACTCGATGATGAGTTCGCTAAAGATGTAAGTGAATTCGAAACTTTGGAAGAGTACAAAGCGGATCTGAAAGCTCAGCTCGAATCCCGTAAACAGGATGAACTGAAAGGTCTTCGTGAGAACGCAGTTGTTGATAAAGCAGCAGCAAACGCTGAAGTTGAGATCCCAGAAGCAATGATCAACAGCGAAGTTGAGAACATGGTTCGTGATTTCGACACTCGTCTTCGTCAACAAGGTATGAACATGGATATGTTCCTTAGCTTCTCCGGTCAAACACGTGAAGACTTGCAGAACCAAATGAAAGGCGATGCTGAAAAACGCGTTCGCAACAACCTGGTACTGGAAGTTATCGCTAAAGAAGAGAACATTGAAGTTTCTGAAGAAGAAGTTAACGAAGAGTTGGCTACTATGGCTGAAGCTTACAAACGTACTCCTGAAGAAATTCGCAGCATCTTGGCAGCTAACGGTTCCCTGGGCAGCTTGAGCGAAGAACTTTCTTTGCGCAAAACCATTGATTTCCTTGTTAGCAACAGTGTAGAAGTTGAAGCAGTAGAAGAAGCACCAGCTGCTGAAGACACTAAAGCTGAGTAAGATTTTTTTAACACTACCTAGAACGGCCAAGTAAGTCGGCCTCCATACAGATATGATAAGGCACGTAAGTTTCGTTACGTGCCTTATTTTTATCCTCGGCCACAGATATATGTGAGTACATAGGTATTCGTATGAGCGTATGGTAATAAAAAATGGCGTGACAATCATTATTGACAAGCAGTGGACAGGTCTGCTGTAGTGAAAAAATGACATCGAGCCGTGAACGTGTTAAAATATTTTTGAAACGATAAGACTAATCTGTATAGAGAAAAGAGGTTGGTGGCATGAGTCTGGTACCAATGGTTGTGGAATCAACAAGTCGTGGGGAACGTTCATACGATATCTATTCCAGATTGCTCAAGGATCGCATTATTTTCTTAAGCAGTGCGATTGACGATGATGTCGCCAATCTGGTTATTGCTCAACTGCTGTTCCTTGCAGCAGATGATCCCGAGAAGGACATTCACTTGTACCTCAACTCACCCGGTGGTTCAGTAACAGCCGGCATGGGTATATACGATACGATGCAATATATCAAACCGGATGTTTCAACCATTTGTGTAGGAATGGCGGCAAGCATGGGATCGCTCCTTCTAACAGCTGGGGCTCCGGGCAAAAGATATGCGCTGACTAACAGCGAAGTTATGATTCATCAACCGCTCGGTGGTGTTCAAGGTCAAGCGTCCGACATTTGGATTCATACCGATTGGATCCTCAAGACGAAACAGAAGTTGAATCAAATTTATGTAGATCGCACAGGTCAGCCCCTTGAAAAAATCGAACGGGACACAGACCGCGATAACTTCATGAGCGCGGAAGAAGCCAAGGAATATGGGCTTATTGACCAGGTTCTTTCTTCACCGATGAAATCTTAAAGGGGTGGTTAGATGTTTAAATTTAATGATGAAAAAGGGCAATTGAAATGTTCTTTTTGCGGCAAATCACAAGAGCAGGTTCGTAAGCTTGTAGCAGGACCGGGCGTTTATATATGTGACGAATGTATCGAGCTTTGCACGGAAATCGTGGAAGAAGAGCTCGGTCATGAGGAAGAGCTTGATCTGAAGGATATCCCAAAACCAAAGGAAATCCGCGACATTTTGGATCAATATGTAATCGGTCAAGAACAAGCGAAGAAATCGCTGTCTGTTGCGGTTTACAATCACTATAAACGTGTGAACAGCCAAAGCAAGATCGAAGATGTTGAATTGACAAAGAGTAATATTCTCTTGCTTGGTCCAACAGGTTCGGGTAAAACCTTGCTTGCACAGACGATGGCGAAGATTATCAACGTTCCTTTTGCTATTGCAGACGCTACTTCCCTAACGGAAGCTGGGTATGTCGGCGAGGATGTTGAGAACATTCTGCTTAAGCTGATTCAAGCAGCAGATTATGATGTGGAGAAAGCCGAACGCGGCATTATCTATATTGATGAGATTGATAAAGTGGCACGTAAATCCGAGAACCCGTCCATTACTCGTGACGTATCCGGTGAAGGTGTTCAGCAAGCGCTTCTGAAGATTCTGGAAGGAACAGTTGCTTCTGTACCTCCACAAGGTGGACGTAAGCATCCACATCAGGAGTTTATTCAAATCGACACGACGAACATTTTGTTCATCGTTGGCGGTGCCTTTGACGGTCTGGAGCAAATGATTAAACGCCGTATTGGTAAAAAAGTCATTGGCTTCAACGCAGCGGTTGAAGGACAAAAGGATCTCAAGCCTGGCGAATATTTGTCGATGGTATTGCCTGAAGACTTGCTCAAATTCGGATTAATTCCTGAATTTGTAGGCCGTCTACCGGTTATCTCGACTTTGGAGCCGCTTGATGAGAATACGCTGGTGCGTATCCTTTCCGAGCCTAAGAATGCACTCACGAAACAATACATCAAGCTGCTGGAAATGGATAACGTAGCGCTGAAGTTCGAACCGTTGGCACTTGAAGCAATTGCCAAGGAAGCGATCAAACGCAATACGGGAGCCCGTGGACTGCGCGCGATTATTGAGAGCATCATGCTTGATGTGATGTATGAAGTTCCTTCACGCGATGATATCAAGGATTGTGTGATCACGGAGCAGGTCGTTCAAGAGAAGGCTTTGCCTGAATTGAACCTTAAGAAAGACAAAAAGAAAGAGGAAAGCGCGTAAGTCGCTTACCTTAACAATACATGTCACTGTCTCCACCTTTCTTCCGCTTATCCCGCTTCACTAGCGGTTGCGAAGGGGTGGAGCTTTGGCGTTATGGGGGAGAAAAATCATGTTCTTGAGACACCAAACCCGTCCTGTCAATGTTGGCGGGCTCATTATTGGGGGAAACAACGAGGTTGCGATTCAAAGCATGTGTACAACCAAAACAGCTGATGTGGAGGCTACTGTAGCCGAAATTTTACGGCTTGAGGAAGCAGGCTGCCAACTGGTACGCGTTACTGTCAACAATGAAGAGGCAGCCGCCGCGATTAAGGAGATCAAGAAGCAGATTCATATCCCACTCGTAGCGGATATTCATTTTAACTATAAGCTTGCGCTGATGGCTATTGAGAACGGCATCGATAAAGTACGGATTAATCCGGGCAATATCGGTCGTCGTGAGAAGGTAGAAGCGGTAGTTAAAGCGTGTAAAGAAAAAGGAATTCCGATTCGGATTGGTGTAAACGCCGGTTCTTTGGAGAATCATCTCTTGGAGAAATACGGATACCCGACTCCAGAAGCTATGGTAGAAAGTGCGTTATACCATATTGGCATTCTGGAAGAGCTGGATTTCCACGACATTATCGTATCTTTAAAAGCATCCGATGTGCCTATGGCCATCGAAGCTTACCGTCAGGCTGCGGAAGTCATTCCTTATCCGCTGCACCTCGGGATTACTGAATCCGGCACATTGTTTGCCGGTACAGTAAAGAGCTCTGCGGGTATTGGTGCACTGCTCTCTATGGGCATCGGCAGCACACTGCGTATCTCGCTTAGCGCTGACCCAGTGGAAGAAGTGAAGGTAGCGCGTGAGCTGCTGAAGACCTTTGGTCTGATCTCTAACGCGGCGACGCTGATCTCTTGTCCAACTTGCGGCCGACTGGATATCGATCTTTTCTCCATCGCTAATGAGGTGGAAGAATACATTTCGAAGCTTAAGGTGCCTATTAAAGTTTCCGTGCTTGGCTGCGCCGTTAATGGTCCTGGTGAGGCACGTGAAGCAGATATCGGTATTGCGGGTGCCCGTGGGGAAGGTTTGTTGTTCCGTTACGGACAAATGATTCGTAAAGTCCCTGAAGCGGAACTAGTGAACGAGCTGAAGAAGGAAATTGATGCGATTGTTGTGGCATATGAGGCAACTGGTGAAATTCCAGGCCGTGCACACGCTAATCTTGCACCTCCAGTGCAATCGAAGTAATCTGGTCTTTTACGAATTTATGATTCGTTAATAATAGGTGGCGAAGAACGCCCTGTTACACCCTGGTTTATCCGGTGGTGGGAACGGGGCGTTCTTTTTTTTTCGTGAAATTAATTATATAGGGGGAACATCGGATGAATTATGAACAAGCCCATGAAACATTTATTGAGCAACATCTAACAAGTAGGACAGGTGAAAGGCGGGGGAGGTTGGAGAGAGGACATCGTCATGCCGAAGAAATGTTTTTGCAGAATGTATGGTGGCCACTTCGTGGGGACTTCAATGATCTGCATCCGGAGTATGAGGTGCTGGATTGGCGCGGACGATCATACTTTGCTGACTTTGCGTATTTGCCAGGACCAGTGAAGCTGTTGTTCGAGATCAAGGGTTATGCAGCACATGTACGAGACATGGACCGACAAAAGTATAGCAATGAGCTGAATCGTGAAACTTTCCTGTACGGGATGGGGTACCAAGTAATTTCATTTGCCTATGATGATGTGAACGAGCGGTCTGATTTATGCATCACGTTGCTGACTATGGCGCTAAGTCGACATCAGGTTGTTAGTGCACCGGGTGGTAGACTTCTACTCGCTGAGAAGGAAATTATCCGTTTAGTTGTCCGCAAAGCTGGGACAGTGCGTCCAAAAGATGTGTCAGATTACTTTGGGTTAGATCCCAAGACTGTACGAACGATGTTAGTTAATTTATGCGAAAAAGGCTGGCTGGCTCCAGTAAGAAGGGGAGTTGGCGTCAAAAATGTTGAGTATAAACTGGCACGTGATGTTCTTTATTATTGGGATTGAGCAGAATGTAGCAAAGTGTGAAGTAGTGACAAGTAATTAGGGAAATTCTCCCTGATCTATGCTTGATATTGCTCGAAATGGGCTAGATTGCGGAAAAACTCCCTAATTAATGGGCGATTTCCACGTTTTGAGCCCTTCTGAGCGAATAATCAGGGAGAAATTCCGCAATTGTGAGCGTAGGGAGCAAATACGACGAATAATCAGGGAGGATTTCCGCAATTATCGGCAATCGGCATACTATTCTGAAGGTTACTTTGCGTGCTTAGCGAGTGTGAAGAATGGAGCAAAGTTTGGATACCGAGGGCTGTAGAGTAATCAAGGTACTTATCCATCTGAAGGTTGCTTTGCGTGCTTAACGAGTGTGGAGAATGGAGCAAAGTTTGGATACCGATGGACGCCAACTAATTAGGAAAATTCTCCCTGATCTATGCTTGATATTGCTCGAAATGGGCTAGATTGCGGAAAAACTCCCTAATTAATGGGCGATTTCCACATTTTGAGCCCTTCTGAGCGAATAATCAGGGAGAAATTCCACAATTGTCAGCGTAGAGGGCATATATAACGAATAATCAGGGAGGATTTCCGCAATTGTCGGTAAGCAAGCAATGGCATCCCCATTCCAAACCAAAGGATACTCTGCGTACTAAGCGAATTCGGCGCATGGAGATACTCAATTCAACAAATCCTCAATTGTGCGTTTACTAATTACCGAAACGGCTATACTACCTAATAGTAGCCAAAGGTGGAAAGGTAGACTGAACGAAACAGGAGGATGACCTATGGAATTAAGTATAGTTGTGATGATCGTGCAGCTCTTTTTCGCGCTGGTTATCGGCGTATACTTTTGGAATCTGCTGCGGGGTCAAAAGACAAACAAGACAGCGGTAGAACGAGAGTCGCGCAAGGAATTGGATAAACTTCGAAAAATGCGAATGATTTCACTGACCAAACCATTGTCGGAGAAAACTAGGCCGGCTTCTATTGGAGATATTGTCGGGCAAAAAGACGGGCTGCGCGCCCTGAAGGCCGCACTATGCAGCGCTAACCCGCAGCATGTAATTATCTATGGTCCGCCAGGAGTTGGCAAGACTGCCGCAGCGCGTGTAGTCATGGAAGAGGCGAAAAAAAATGTTCTTTCCCCTTTTAAAAGTGACGCCAAATTCACAGAGATCGATGCCACAACCGCTCGTTTTGATGAGCGTGGTATTGCCGACCCGTTAATCGGATCGGTGCATGATCCTATTTATCAGGGCGCCGGAGCTATGGGCGTGGCGGGTGTGCCACAACCGAAGCCGGGAGCGGTGACGAAGGCGCATGGCGGGATTCTCTTTCTGGATGAGATCGGTGAGCTTCACCCCATTCAGATGAATAAGCTCTTAAAGGTGCTGGAGGACCGGAAGGTGCTATTAGAGAGCGCATATTATAATTCGGAGGATAATAACACTCCGGCTTATATTCATGATATTTTTCAAAATGGCTTACCCGCTGATTTCCGGTTAGTTGGCGCTACTACGCGTTCCCCGGATGAGATCTCTCCCGCGCTGCGCTCGCGCTGCATGGAGATTTATTTCCGTCCGCTATTGCCGGATGAGATTGCAGTCATCGCGCGTGACGCGATACAGAAGATCGGACTGAAGCCAAGCCCGGATGCTGTCACTGTAGTGCAGCAATATGCAACAAATGGCCGGGAGGCGGTTAATATGATTCAGCTCGCAGCTGGATTAGCGCTAACTGAGCAAAGAGATACGCTAAACGCTGCTGATGTAGAATGGGTAGCAGGCAGTAGCCAGCTTCCACTTCGTACAGAACGCAAGATTCCTTCGGCGCCTCAGATTGGATTAGTTAATGGGCTCGCAGTGTATGGACCAGGAATGGGCACCTTGCTCGAAATCGAGGTATCCGCAGCGCCTGCGCAGAATGGTCAAGGTAGACTGAACGTAACCGGAGTAGTAGATGAGGAAGAGATTGGTGGAGGTTCTCGCACGATTCGGAGAAAGAGCATGGCCAAAGGTTCGGTTGAGAATGTATTGACCGTACTGCGCACCATGAATCTGGAGCCGGACCGTTATGATCTGCATGTCAACTTCCCTGGGGGTACACCGATTGACGGACCTTCTGCAGGGGTTGCGATGGCGGTGGCTATCGTCTCCGCCATTCGTGGTCTACCCGTGGACAATACAGTAGCGATCACTGGTGAGATAGGCATACATGGCCGCGTGAAGCCTGTTGGTGGTGTAATTGCGAAGGTGGAGGCTGCTTTTCAAGCGGGAGCTACTACGGTGCTTATTCCAAAAGAAAACTGGCAGTCCTTATTCGCTGATCTCGCGCCTCTACGAGTCATACCTATGGAAACGGTGGAAGAAGTGTTCCGTCATCTGTTTGGTGCCGATACAGCAGATGTAAGGCTTCCTGCAGTAGCTGGCGAGCTATTCTCTGCAGCACCTTCACTGCTGAAGGCTGATGCCGCTGGGGAATCTGCAAAGGGCTAAGCTTAAATTATAACTTCAAATGTGAGCTAGGTTGTATTGGGTTGTGGACGAGTAAATCGAGCCTTACCGCTGTAAAATAAAGGGAGCTGCAGGTGTGTCTGCTGCTTCCTTTTTTAAAATATAGATTCAAGCTTTCCATAATCCTTACATTTCTTTGAGAAACGTTGCTGTTTTTTAAGGATAATAAGGTTGTTTATTCTTAAATTGCAAGTACTTTGTTGGTGTTTTGGGGCTGCTTTTGTTAGAATGAATTCATATGAGATTAATTGAGAGCCATGGGAGGTGCGAAAGCGATGATGACAAATAAAACAAAAGGTCGTCGTTTTCCTTTATTACCGCTAAGAGGTCTTCTTGTGTACCCAAGCATGGTTCTTCACTTGGATGTGGGCCGTGAGAAGTCAGTTCGGGCACTAGAAAAAGCTATGGTTGAAGATAATTTGATTCTTCTTTGTTCACAGTCGGAAGTGAATATTGAAGAGCCTGGTCAGGACGATATTTTTCGGGTCGGTACTGTTGCGAATGTGCGACAAATGCTGAAGCTGCCAAACGGTACGATTCGTGTACTGGTTGAGGGTGTAGAACGAGCCGAAATTATTAATTATATCGATAATGATGAGTATTATGAGGTCATGGCGCGCGAGCTACCAGAAGAAGAAGATAGCGATCAAGAGTGTGATGCGCTGATGCGTACAGTACTTAATCAGTTCGAACACTATATAACGTTATCCAAAAAAGTGACACCAGAGACACTGGCTGCTGTATCCGATATTGAAGAGCCCGGTCGCCTTGCGGATGTCATTACGAGTCATTTATCGCTAAAAATTAAGGATAAGCAAGAAATTCTAGAGACGATTGATGTTAGTAAACGGCTGGAGAAGCTTCTTGATATTCTTAATAATGAGCGTGAAGTGCTGGAGCTTGAACGCAAGATCAATCAACGTGTGAAGAAGCAGATGGAGAAGACGCAGAAGGAATATTATTTGCGCGAGCAAATGAAAGCGATCCAGAAAGAACTTGGTGAGAAGGAAGGTCGAGTGGGAGAAGCGGAAGAGCTGCGGACTCTAATGGAAGAAAAGAATTTGCCGGAACGTGTAAAAGAGAAGATGGAGAAGGAAATCGATCGTCTGGAAAAAATGCCAGTAAGCTCAGCGGAAGGTGGCGTAATTCGCAATTATGTGGATTGGTTGCTGGGTCTTCCTTGGAATGAACAGACTGAAGATGACCTTGACATCAAGAAGGCAGAGCAAGTACTCGATGAGGACCACTACGGTTTGGAAAAACCAAAGGAGCGGGTATTGGAATATTTAGCCGTTCAACAGCTGGTGAAGAAGCTAAAAGGTCCGATATTATGTCTTGTAGGGCCTCCAGGTGTGGGCAAAACCTCACTGGCTCGTTCCATCGCCCGTTCACTCAATCGTAAATTCGTTCGCATTTCGCTTGGCGGTGTGCGTGATGAAGCGGAAATCCGTGGTCATCGCCGGACTTATGTCGGTGCAATGCCAGGCCGAATTATCCAAGGGATGAAGACGGCAGGTACGATTAATCCGGTTATTCTGTTAGATGAAATTGATAAGATGGCTGCAGATTTCAGGGGTGACCCATCTTCGGCATTGCTTGAGGTGCTGGACCCAGAACAAAACAACTCGTTCAGTGATCATTTTGTAGAGCTGCCGTTTGATTTGTCGAACGTTATGTTTGTGACTACCGCAAATGTGGTGCATAACATTCCGCGTCCGCTACTCGATCGGATGGAAATGCTGTTCATTCCGGGTTATACAGAACTGGAGAAATTGCAGATTGGCAGCCGTTATCTTTTGCCGAAGCAGAAGAAGAATCACGGTCTTGCAGAAGATCAACTGATCATCGAGGACGACAGTTTATTGCGTATCGTGCGTGAATATACCCGTGAATCCGGAGTGCGTAATTTGGAGCAGCAGATTGCAGCGTTATGCCGCAAAGCCGCGAAACAGATTGTGTCTAAGGAAAAAGAAAGTGTGGTCATTCTGCCGGATGACATCAAGGATTACCTAGGTGCATCGAAATACCGTTACGGTATGGCAGAGCTCGAAGACCAGATTGGTACAGTAACTGGGCTGGCCTGGACTGAGGTTGGTGGCGATACGCTGCTGATCGAAGTGACGGTTGTGCAGGGAACGGGCAAGCTGACACTTACTGGACAACTGGGCGATGTAATGAAGGAGTCGGCGCAGGCTGCTTTCAGTTATACACGTTCGAAGGCGGAGGAGCTGGGGCTCCAGCCCGATTTTTATGAGAAGATTGATATTCATATCCACATTCCTGAAGGTGCGATTCCGAAGGATGGCCCATCTGCAGGGATTACGATTGCTACCGCGTTGATCTCCGCACTCACGAAGCGTTATGTTTCGAAGGATGTAGCGATGACCGGTGAGATCACCCTGCGTGGGCGCGTGTTGCCGATCGGTGGACTGAAAGAAAAATCTCTCGCTGCACACCGCGCCGGATATAAAAAGATCCTTCTTCCAAAAGACAATGAACGTGATCTAAAAGAAATTCCAGAGAGCGTGCGTAATGATGTGGAGTTCATACCAGTATCTACTATGGATCAGGTCTTGCATCATGCATTAGTAGAGCATCATAATGAAATTAGCAGTGAGCCACCGAGTAGTGTGCATTAGAAAGGAAGTCCTATGAAAG
Source organism: Paenibacillus sp. FSL R5-0345 (assembly GCF_000758585.1). NCBI lineage: Bacteria > Bacillati > Bacillota > Bacilli > Caryophanales > Paenibacillaceae > Paenibacillus > Paenibacillus sp. FSL R5-0345. The sequence goes on along the minus strand of NZ_CP009281.1, from coordinate 5,375,222 downwards.
TTAATATTGCCGAATTTATAATCAGTGCCGTTGGCCCTGATCAATACCCTGATGATGCTTTGCCAGAGGTTGCTCTGGCAGGGCGCTCCAATGTAGGGAAGTCCTCCCTCATTAACCGAATGATTAACCGCAAGAATCTGGCTCGGACAAGCTCCACCCCGGGTAAGACCCAGCATATGAACTATTACCGTATCAATGAAGACAGCATGTATTTTGTTGACTTTCCAGGTTACGGATATGCTAAAGTGTCGAAGACGCAACGTGCAACATGGGGCAAGATGGTGGAGAAATATCTCTCTGAGCGCGATACATTGAAGCTTGTTCTGCTCATCGTGGATCTACGTCATCCGCCGACCAGTAATGATAAGATGATGTTCGATTGGTTGAAGCATTATGATCTTCCTATGTGTGTAGTAGCGACAAAAGCGGATAAGATTCCGAAGACTCGCTGGCAAAAGCATATTAAGATCATGAAGCAGGAGCTTGGCGTGCTGCCAGGGGATAATTTCATTCCATTTTCTTCAGAGATTGGCCTTGGTAAAGAAGAACTTTGGGGCTTAATCGACGGGTATGTTCTCTCCTCGAAGGATGAAACTCCAGATTCTGAGGATGCTGAAATAGATGCAATTGAACCTCAGCAAGAAGAATCTACTGAAGCTTAAGATAGAACTCATTTACAATCAAGCAACCGTTCCTTTTGGGAATGGTTGTATTTTTTTGCCGTTAAAACTAAATTTTCTGTGAGAAGGGACCGATAGATAACATATGAAAGATATCCATTGCCACATCTTACCCTTTATGGATGACGGAGCCGCTGATTGGGAATCCGCTCTCGCCATGGCGCATGACGCCTACAGAGACGGGATTACTTCCGTCATTGCCACACCACATCACGCCAACGGTCAATATATGAATAATGCCTCCAGTATAAGAGAAGCAGTGGAATTGATGAATGAGAAACTTCATCAGCATGGAAATCCACTGCTTGTTCTTCCAGGTCAGGAAATTAGAGTGTACGGGGATTTACTGGATGATCTGGAGCGGGGGCAACTGCTAAGTCTTGCAGACTCGCGGTATATTTTGCTAGAAATGCCTTCTTCACGAGTCCCACGCAACATGGAAGAAATCTGTCACGAGTTGATCATTCAAGGTTTCGTTCCGGTCATTGCTCATCCGGAGCGTAATGCTGAGGTAGCTGCCGATCCTTCTAAGTTAGAAAGATTGATAGAGCTAGGATCACTAGGTCAGGTAACCGCACAAAGTCTTGCAGGCGTCTTCGGGAATAAACTTCAGAAGCTATCCCTGGAGTTATGTCGTAGAAATGCAGTACATGTGTTGGCCTCTGATGCACATGACAGTGTTCACCGTCCTTTTGGATTAAATGCTGCTTATGTGGTTTTAGAGAAAGAATTAGGTCCTGAGATGCGCGACTATATGCGTGAAAACTCTCAGCAAATTGTGGCAAATGGTGAGGTTAATCATGGTAATCACGTACAAAAAAGGAGGAATAGACACAAGTTGTTTGGCATTTTTTCCCGAAAGGGCTGACTAATCTACCTAATAGTGGTAGAATGGGTTTTATTGGGTGAATCGTTGATATACGTAATAGTGTAGACATAAGGTGAAATAGTCTAGGACTATAGTAACAAAAGGAATTTAAATACATATAAAGAGGTGGATATTTAGTGACTTTGAAAAAGAAACTAGTAGTATCGACATTAGCAGTTAGCATGGCAGCGGTTGCAGTAGCAGGACTTCCGCTTAGCAGTAAAGGATTAGCAAATCAGTTTGGAATCGTTGGAACTGCATCTGCAGCGACTAGCTCGGATTTTGCAAGCTTGAAGGAGCGTGCAACGAAGCTTTATAGCACACTTACTGATGCTGATAAGCAGACGCTTCGTGATTTCCGTACTGAGCTTCAAGGCCTTTCACGTGGACAACTGGAAGCAGATTTCGCACCTGTTCTGGCTCAACTTGAGCTTAGCGATGCAGAAAAAACTACATTGTTTGATCTCTATTTAGAAGTAGTATCATCTATCTATACTCCGGATTTATCCGCAGTTACAGATATTCTGAAATCCCCTAATTATGATGCTTATCAAGCACTACTGAAGAAGATCGGTGAACAAGCCGGTGTTACAGATCTTTCGGTTGAAGAAGTGTACAGCTTCATCTTTGGTTCAAACGGTGTTGAACAGCAGCTAATCAACTTGCTAAAAGGAAAATCAGAATCGGAGCTGGCTGACCTTATTATTCATCCGAACAGTGAATTGGCTAATAAAGTGAAGACTCTTGTTCTCGACAGCACCATTGGTACTGCGAACTATTCCTTGAGAGCGTCTCTTGCAGAACTTAAGATTACTAAAGAGATGATTGCAGCAACCAAAAACAATGTTGAATCCACACTTACTAATGAAAAAGCAGCCGCTTTAGTGTTGGCGAAGGCTTATTATAACGCCTATCTAAAAACATCTACACCAACTAATCCAACTAATCCAGGAACTTCCGATTCCAGTTCTATAACAACTCCACCTGTACTAACAGTGGATCAGAAGCTGGCAGCTGCTGCTACTTACGATGTATCTAAACTAGTACAAGTAGTAGATGGTAAAGCAACTGTGAAATTGGTAGATAGCGACACAATCAATGCATTGGCTAATCTTGCTGCTGCAGCTAAAGCTGCCGGCAAAGAAGGAACTGCCCTTACGCTGACATTGAATCTTGGCACGATCACTGCGCCTACGGTTGAAGTTCCATTGTCCAAAGCTATTGTTGAAGCAGCTAAGACGAATGGTATTGCAAATATCGCAGTAACCTTTAATGGCGTAACCGTAACGATTCCTGTAAGTCAGTTCAGCACAGCGATTGCATTGACTGTAACAACTGCTAAACCAGAAGTCGTAACTTCCGTTACACAATTGAAATTGGCTTCGGATGTTTATGAATTTGGACTTAGTGTGGATGGTGTAGCAACAAGCACATTCAAACAACCAATCACCATTAAACTTCCGCTTAAGAACACTGAGGGTCTTGATAAAGAATTACTGTCCGTAGCGAAGCTTGTATACGGCAGCCTGCAATTCCAAGGTGGTGTACTTGTAGGAGAGTTCATCGTAGAACCGCGTGATACCTTCTCTTCCTATGCAGTGCTTGAGAATAAAGTGAACTTTACGGATATTGCTAGTGTACAAGCATGGGCTGGCAAACAAATTCAAGTCGTAGCTGCAAAAGGTGCGATTGAAGGCGTAGGCGAAGGTAAATTCGCACCGAAGAGCAATGTAACTCGTGCAGAGTTCGCTAAAATGCTGATTCGTGCGCTTAACCTGGAGAACAATTCAGCCGTACAAAGCTTTAGCGATGTAAGTGGGGCGGCTTGGTATGCACCATATGTAGCTGTTGCAGCAGAAAAAGGAATCATTACTGGCCGCAGTGCGGACAAGTTCGATCCTAATGCAACTATCACACGTGCAGAGATGGCAACAATGATTTCCCGCGCAGTGAAATCTATGAATCCAGCTGCAACAACAAATGTAACGGCAATTAGCCAATTCTCCGATGCTGCTAAGATCAGTGCATCTTTGAGAGATGGCGTAGCATTCGCAGCAGATCATAACTTGGTTATCGGAAATGCTGGTAAGTTCAACCCGAACGATACAGCTACTCGTGCTGAAGCAGCAGTAATTATCTACCGTACCATTAACTTTAAGTAAATAAATTTAAAAGTATAGAATACAGCCTCCTCTCATGTAGGTGAGAGGAGGCGCTTTTTTGCCAATCGAGAAGTGTTCGAATATTGTAACGAAATATTTCAGAAATAGCTTGGAGGTAATTACACTTGTCATCACAAGAATTGGATCTTCGCGATTATTTTCAGATCGTCAGGAAGAGACTATGGCTGATTGTTAGCATAGTTGTTTTGGTGTGCGGTGTTGCTGGTGTGTACAGTCTGTATATTAAGAATCCGGTGTATGAAGCATCCACTAAGATTATTGTTAACCAGACTCCGACTCAGTCAGCAGCAGCGCAGCTTGATTTGAATCAGATTAATACTAATATTCAATTGATTAATACGTATAAGGAAATTATTAAGACTCCAGCGATCCTTGATATTGTTACTAGGGATTATCCGCAGTTCAATATTACTGCAGAAGAGCTGTTGAAGAAGGTTAATGTGAGCTCTGTCAATAATACGCAGGTGATGACACTTGTCGTTCGAGATAATTCGTATCAGCGAGCTGCTGAAATCGTGAATGCCATTTCACTTGTATTCAAGGACGAGATTCCTAACCTATTTAACGTGGAGAACGTATCGATTCTGAATGAGGCCAAAGTGAATCCACTTAACGAGCCAGGACCTGTAGAACCGAATGTCTTAATGAATATGGCTATAGCTTTCATCGTTTCCTTGATGATTGGTCTAGGGATTGCTTTCTTGCTGGAATACATGGACGATACGCTGAAGACTGAAGCAGATATTGAGAAATATCTTGGTCTTCCAACGATAGCTATGATTACTAGATTGGGTTCAGAAGAAAGTAAACAAGGCGCAACTCAGGCACAGACGCAAACATCCAGAAAGGCGGGCGAACTCGAACATGTCACAGCTGCCAAATAAACAACGTCATCTGATTACCGTTACGAACCCTCGCTCCCCTGTATCTGAAGCATTTCGTGCGCTACGCACGAATATTGATTTTTCCTCTGTGGATGAGACTATTCAAGTAATCATGGTAACTTCGTCCGGACCTGAGGAAGGTAAATCTACGGTATCAGCGAATTTGGCGGCAGCCTATGCACAGGCAGATAAGAAAGTATTGTTGATTGACGCGGATTTGCGGAAGCCGACAGCACATAAGACTTTCTCGCTTAGTAACCGTTTCGGGTTATCATCACTACTGTCGCAGCAGGCGGTTCTTGAAGACATTGTCCAAGATTCTGGTGTTCCTAATCTTTCCATCATGACCTCTGGGCCGATCCCTCCAAATCCTGCGGAAATGATGGCTTCAAATCGGATGAGCACGCTCTTGCAGGACTTACGTCAGCGTTACGATGTCATTCTTATCGATACTCCACCGTTATTGGCGGTTACGGATGCGCAGATTATGGCTTCCAAGAGTGATGGTGTCATTATGGTCGTCAGCTATGGCAAGGTAAAACGGGATATTGCTGTAAAAGCAAAAGCTAACCTCGATCGTGTAGGTGCAAAAATGCTTGGCGTGGTTCTCAATAATGTAAAACGTAAAGCCAGCGAAGGTTACTATTACTACTACTATGGAAATTGATTTGTTCTTTAACAATAATGTTGTTTTTGGAGGTACTGAAAATGACAGCGAAATCTAGAGTAGTTCTTTTATTCTTTATTGACCTTGCAATCATCTGGTTCAGCATTATAACATCCTATTTGTTTCGGTATCCTAATCATCCTATTCAGGATTATGTTGTACAGATGCTGCAATTTGGTGTGATTGCAACGGTTGCATTCGGTGGAAGTCTGATCTATTTCGGTTTATATCGAAGAATGTGGCAATATGCAAGCATTGGTGAGATCATATCTGTTTCAAAAGCGATTGTAGTAGGGTCAATACTCTCATTTGCAGCAGCATATTTTATATTGCCAGAACGGGTACCTTTAGCAATAGAAGTTCGGACTATGGAGACTGTTCTTGTGTTAGTAGGTGGGATTCGATTCTTGTGGAGAGTGCTCCATAATGATCGAATCAATTATAAAGACACTCAGACCCATACACTTATTGTTGGTGCAGGCGATTGTGGAATACTAATTGCTCGGGAAATGATGGGTCCGTCTTTTGCTCATACGAAGCTGGTAGGTTTTATCGATGATAGTATCAATAAATATCATATGTCTATATTGGGTGTGCCCGTGTTAGGAAATCGTTACGCGATTCCTGCTATTGTGAAAGAACGGGAAATTCATGAGATTATTATCGCCATGCCTTCCGTTTCACGTACTGAAATCTCTGAAATTATTAATTTGGCGAAGAAGACAGGGGCCAAGCTAAAGATTATACCGGCGCTTAACGATCTGATCGCTGGAAAAATATCAGTAAAGAAATTGCGAGATGTTAGCGTTGAGGATTTACTAGGTCGTGAGCCGATTATAGCGGATTTGAACAGTATTCTAGGTTATGTACACCATAAGACTGTGTTAGTTACAGGGGCTGGTGGATCTATTGGTTCAGAACTTTGTCGGCAAATAGCTCCTTTTGGTCCAGACAAGTTAATGCTGCTTGGACACGGTGAGAACAGCATTTATACGATTGAGATGGAGCTGCGCAAGAAATATCCAGATCTGAATATTGTTACCGTAATCGCGGATGTGCAGGATCGCAGTCGGATGATGGACGTATTCAGTAGCAATCACCCACATGTTGTCTTTCATGCGGCAGCACATAAACACGTTCCATTGATGGAGCGAAATCCTTCGGAAGCCATTAAGAACAATGTCTTCGGTACAAGGAATGTTGCGGATTGCGCAGATAAGTATGGTGCGGAGAGATTTGTAATGATCTCTTCGGATAAAGCAGTTAACCCAACAAGTGTGATGGGTGCAACTAAGCGAATCGCTGAAATGTATGTGCAGAGTCTGCATACCACAAGTCAAACGAAGTTCTCTGCTGTGCGTTTTGGGAATGTGCTTGGCAGTCGCGGAAGTGTAATACCAGCTTTTAAACAGCAGATTGCTGCTGGTGGGCCAGTCACGGTTACTCATCCAGAAATGGTCCGTTATTTTATGACGATTCCAGAAGCGGTTCAGCTTGTAATCCAGTCTGGTTCTTTTGCCAAAGGCGGAGAAGTGTTCATTCTGGATATGGGAGAACCGGTTAAGATTCTAACATTAGCGGAAGATTTAATTACTCTCTCTGGTTATGAGCCTTATAGGGACATTGATATTCAGTTCTCCGGCATTCGTGAGGGCGAGAAATTATATGAAGAACTGTTAACAGATGAAGAGAATTTAGGTTCTACAGATCACGGAAGAATCTTTATCGGTAGACCTAATGTGATAAGTCTGAATCAGCTAGAACTGGAATTTAAACGCTTGGAACGTGTTCTCGCTGAAGAACCTGAAGTTATACGTGAAGTGATTAATCAGATTGTACCCATGCAGCCCGTTGCCCAAGTTGCTATCAGCTAATTTATTCATAAAGGGGATACTTGAATGTTCAACAAACGATGGAAAAAGATCCTTTTATGGACGCTGTCAATCATTGTAGTTCTAGGTGTTGGTGGATTGTTCGCTGCTAATTATGCTGTCGATAAGCTGATGAATTCTATGGTGGATGGTTTTGATCTGGAGTCTGAGGATCAAGTTAGTGGTGGTCAAGATCAAGGAACTGCACCCGAAGATACAATAGTAGATGGTAAAGTTGACCCTACAGCGTCTGCAACACCTGCTCCATCAACATATGATGATGGAAGCAAAAATACTGAGGAAACCGGAAAAGATACAACAGCTTCTACTACTAGTGAACCTACGAATGCTCCATCAACAGATTCGAAAGATACTTCTTCAGATGGATATACGGCACAGATCTCAACGGATAAAGCTAAAGAAATTCAAGAGAACGTAACGATGAAGGATAAAGCAGATGTAGCTGCTATTGTGCTCGGTCAACTAAGTGTATCTGATATCAACCGTCTAAAAGATCTAGCCAAGGGTGGCCTAACGCTTGATGAGAAGCGGGAAGCACGCAGTATCATCCTTGGTAAAGTTTCCGAAGAACAATACAATGAGCTTTCACAGGTTGCTAAGAAGTATGGCGTGAGTCAAGGGAAGACACGTGATCAAGTCCTTAAAGAAGAAGAACAATTAAAAGCGAAAGAAAAGGGAAGTGAATAATTATGTCTAAAGCAACGCTACCAGTCATAGCTCTATCGTTAATAGCTTCAATAGGGTTAGCACCCTTAACGGCATCCGCGCCTATTTCCGTATTAGCAGCGGCAGTACCTAGTGCAACAACTAAGACGGCAACAACTACGGTCAAAGTACAAAGTATGAACGTGAATATGATTTTTGATGGAGTGAGTATTGGGACCCCTGCAGGTCAATATGTATTCATGTACAACAATACAACTTATGTTCCATTACGCTTTATGTCATATGCCTTGCAAAAGAGTGTAGCTTGGGATGCTAAAAACGTTAAAGTTACTGTAGCAGAGCCTAGCAAATCAGAGCTAGTAGTGATTAAAGAGTACCTAATGAATGCAACCAAAGGAAATAGTGCTTCAGCAGTATCTAAGAATCTTGTACTCAACCAAGTGAAGGCAAGTTATGTATTTAACGGTGCAACTAAGGCATTACCTAATGGGCAATCCAGCTTTATTCTGAATGGCTCTTTATATGTCCCTCTACGTTTTTTATCGGAATCTGTAGGTCATAACATTAGCTGGGATCAGAAGACGAAAACCATTACAGCCGCTTCTAAGGCTTATCAAGAGCAAGGTGGCAAGAATTCATCTCCAGTAGCGACACCAGCACCAACGGATTCAACTGGTGCAGCTGGTGGTGGTTCAGCGGGAACTGGTAAAGTTTCTTATGAATCCATTACTAGTGAAACGGAAGCCAAGCTTGCTGAGCTTAGAAATCAAAGCGAATCGACTTTAATGAGCACTTTTGCAGAGTATCTTGGAGCAAAAGATGAGGCGAGTAAGCAAAGTATTAAGGCTAAAGGCGCACAACAATTATCCTCATTTAGTGCCAGCTTCAACAGTATAATAGCCGACACTGAACAAAAACTGAACAGTAACGGATATAGTACGGAGATTATTAGTCAGTATAGAAGTAAATTTGAAGCGACGCTTCAGTCAGGGAAAAATGCGGCTGAGGCAATGAAGAACTAAACAATATCACACGATCATCTCTATGTCTCTTGGACATAGAGATGATGTACATAGATAGAAAATAGCATCTTAAAGGATCAGGTGAATTTATGAGACCTTATGTTTACGTGAAACAAGCCATTGATTTTCTGCTGGCTTTAATCGGAATGTTAGTGTTATGGCCGGTTTTCTTGATCATCGCGATTACGATTAAGACAAGCTCAAAAGGCCCTATCTTATTTAAACAAAAACGATTAGGTAAAAATAAAACGGAATTCTACATCCTTAAATTTAGAACCATGCGAACGGACACTCCTGATGATATGCCAACTCATCTATTGAAGGATCCGGATTTCTTTATCACTAAAGTAGGTAAGTTCCTTAGAAAAACAAGCTTGGACGAACTACCTCAGATTATTAATATCCTCAAAGGTGAAATGAGTATCGTTGGACCTCGCCCTGCGTTGTGGAATCAGTATGATTTGATAGCTGAACGTGATAAGTACGGGGCAAATGATATCAAACCTGGACTGACTGGGTGGGCACAGATTAATGGTCGGGATGAATTGAATATTGAGGAAAAGGCAAAGTTAGATGGTGAATATACTCTTGCTATATCTTTAAAGCTAGATACTAAAGTATTCTATTTAACAATATTTAGTGTTCTGAAAAATGAAGGAGTTGTTGAGGGGAATAAACAATCAGAGATGAGATTATCTGAATAAATTGATGTAATGTAATAATAATCATTTGAACTTAATTAATGGTTTTTAAAGCAATTTTTGAGTTTCTATTTTAATAGAATGCTGTATGTATATAATTTATCGTAAATTTTAAAAATGTAAATTGATTCGGAGAACGCTATACATGAAGATACTTATTACAGGTGAAAAAAGCTATATTGGTAAGAAATTCGGATTATGGTTAAGTCAATGGCCAGAAGACTATGAAATTGATTTTATTCCAGTCAGGGATGAAAAATGGAGAGAGAAAGATTTCTCACAATTTGACGTTCTTTTTCATGTGGCTGCTCTAGTACATAGAAAAGAAAAGTCCTCAATGCATGATTTATACTACACTATAAATAAGGAACTGACGATTGAACTCTCAAAAAAAGCGAAAAAAGATGGAGTAAAACAATTTGTTTTTTTGAGTACTATGGCAGTCTACGGACTAGAAGGTAGCATGAAAAAAAATATTGTAATTAATAAAAATACTAAAGAAAATCCTAATACATTATATGGAGAAACTAAGCTTCAAGCAGAGAAAGAACTTTTAAAAATGGAAGATAATGACTATATAATTTCAATTATTAGACCGCCAATGATTTATGGACCGAACTGTCCAGGTAATTTCAAAAAATTGAAGCGCTTAGTTCTTGCTTCCCCTATTTTTCCGAAAATCAGAAGTAAGAGAAGTATGCTATATATAGATAATTTAAGTGATTTCATACGAGTTTTAATTAATAAAAAGAAATCTGGAGTTTTTCACCCACAGAATCCTGAGTATATTGATATTCAAGAGATGATAAAGGCAATTGCACTAAATAATAATAAAAAAATTTATCTCTCAGAGATACTTGCAAAAATGATTTTATTATTGCCTTCTTTAAAAATTGCTAACAAGCTATTTGGCTCACTAGTTTACGATTTTGAACTTACTGATACTGAGATAATTACTACTAGTGATTTTTTGGATACAATTAAAAAAAGTAACTAAATTAATGGAGACGAATATGGACGAGATGAAATACTCAGTTTTAATGTCGCTTTATTACAAGGAAAATGCATGTTATTTGCGTGAAAGTATAGATAGCATGCTTAATCAATCTCTTAAGCCTGATGAAATAATTATTGTTAAAGATGGTGAACTAACCTCTTCGCTTGAGGAAGTATTGAGTGAGTATGCAAATGAACCTTGTATTAAGATAGTTGCATTAAAAAAAAACTTAGGATTAGGAGAAGCGCTGAATATTGGTATGACTCATTGTAAAAATGAATTGATTGCTCGTATGGATACAGATGATATTTCTAGGAGAGATCGTTGCGAGAAACAAGTGAAAATGTTTATGGTAAATGAATTGCTTTCTGTAGTTAGTTGCTCTGTAATGGAGTTTGAAGAGGATATAAATCACATAAAGTCTATAAAGAGATTACCGATAACACATGAATCTATAGTTAAATTTGCAAAGAAGAGAAATCCATTCAATCATCCTGCGGTAATGTATAAAAAATCTGTAATTGATCTAGTGGGTGGATATAAACATTTTGAGTTGTTTGAGGATTATTATCTATGGGCACGGATTATTATGAATGGAGCCATCTGTGGCAATATTTATGAGCCATTACTTTATATGCGTGCGAACAAAGATATGTACAAAAGAAGAGGTGGATATTCTTACCTTAAGTGTATCATCAACTTTAAATGGCATCTTAAAAAACTAGGTTTTTATACATTATATGATTTTATAATCTCAGCAATAATGCAAGGTACGGTAGCAATGTTTCCAAATAGGTTAAGAATGATTTTTTATAAAAAATTTCTTAGAAATGATGATTTTAATAACCATTTAGTCAATTGAAATGAAATCAATCAAACGAGATATTACTATGTAGCTGATTTAATTTAAAGTTTTAAAGGAGTTATTTATGGATAATTACAATTCTGGAAATGAGTTAAAACCAACTATTACTGTCATTATACCTTGTTATAATGCGGAAACGACGATTGAACGAACCTTAGACTCTTTATCAAAGCAAACTTATCGTAGTTTTGAATTACTTATTATTAATGATGGTTCTAAAGATAACAGTAATAAAATAATAGAGTCTTATTTAAAAAATAGTAATTTCAATTATAGATATATTGATCAAAAGAATGCTGGAGTTAGTATAGCTCGTAATGTAGGATTAGCTAATGCTAGAGGGAGATTTATTACATTTCTTGATGCTGATGATATTTATCATCCATATTTTTTGGAGATTTTGAGCGAGGCCGTAACTATTGACGATATTGATACCGCTTATTGTTGCTATTCCAGAAATGTAGAGAAACTGTTAAATGATACTAGGGTTAAACCTGAAAGAAAAAATGTTCACAAAGACAGAAAAAGCTTAATGTTGAGTTTTATGTATAGAAGGGGACCTTGTGCATTTTTCTCATTTATATATAAAAAATCAATTTTAGAAAACAATAATATAACCTTCACTGAAAATTCAAAATATGGTGAGGACTTAGAATTCACTTGGAAATATTTAACCCACTGTGAAAAGGGTTCTTTTGTAGATATTCCTCTTTATGGTTACTATAATAACCCCACATCTGTAATGAATAATATTACATGGAGAGTAACTGATGCATTATGTTCTGTAAAAAGAGTAGAAGATTATTTGGAATTTAATAATATAGAATTCTATTATACATACCATAATTATATGTTTGACAGAACGCTGCTGGCGCTATTGAAAGATTTTTCTAAATTTGGACGAAGAGACTTATTTCTCAAGTTAATAACTAAGTTTGATACTAAAGATTCCATGAGGAGCTTAGTTAATAAGTCGCCAAATTATTTAGTCAAACTATCAGCTCTTATTTTTTGTATGAATCAAAAATTATTCTATCATATAATTAAAAAAATTCACCATAAGAGAACATAGATTTGTTTTTTTTAGAGGACTAGAGTTTTTATTGCTGTTTCCTTTGTTTATATCAAAAAATTGATACTGATCATAGCATAAAAAACAGTAAGGGATTAAGGGATTATTTGTCGAAGTTCACTGAACCCTTCGCAATGAATCTGGATGGTCTGTATGTAAAACTTAAATGATGAATGGGAACCGTCAAATCCTAGGTTATGAGTGTCAAAGAGAGCGAATGGTTGGAGAGATGTGCTAAATGAAATCTATAATTACCTACATAAAAAGTCCTACTGGATACATTAGGCTAACTATCAAGGTTGAAGTTCAGAAAGCATATTCGTAGGCCAGTACGTGTAGCACTTGTATAGTTCATAAAACAAGCTAAATATTCCCAAAAACTCGCAAACTTCTATAGCTGATGAACAGCTACCAATTTTAGGATGCGGTTGTGGAAATTATCTATATAGATTTAATTAATTACACAAACGCTTTGCGTAAACAGTATTTCTTGGATTTGGTGACTTAGAAGTCAAAAGAAATTGACTAAGAGGGATGAAAAACGCTATTCCTTGCTTGAGAACCATGAAAGCGAGCGACATAGCTCCTTTTACACTTAGCAGCTGCGATTGAACTGACTTACACAAACTTCTTGATACTGACTCGAGTTTTAATATTATAGAAAAACAAATATCCAGTTCATAGGTTAGGAGAAGTATTACATATGATGGTTATTAAAAATGAGTTTAAAAATATAACATTTTACATGTATTTATTTTGTTTTATTTTTGCTCCTCCTATTATTCCAAATATCAATTTTGTACTTATTGTATTTGCTTATTCGTTTTTTAAAATAATTACAAAATATAAAAAAGAAGTAAAAGATGTTTTTAGAAAAAGCAAACTGAATACATTTCTTAATTTAATAATAATTGCCTATCTCTATATTCTAGTTATTATATTGATAGGTGTTTTAATTGATCCAGTTAATTTTTCGAATTACATCAAAGTGATATACAGATTTTTTCTGATAACACCCGTAATTATCACATGTATTTTATATGTTATGTTGAGATGTAAAGAATTAAACTATGGGTTACATGAATTAATTAAAGCTCTTATTTTTGCTGGTTTATTTCAAGCAATTATCTCGATTTCAATGGCATTAATTCCTTCTGTAAAGGATTTTTTCGTCTCAATAATGTACTTAAATACTGGGGATACTACCACCCAAAATATCTGGCATTTTAAAAGAAGATATTTTGCCTTCTCACAAAATGTTTTGGATACATTTGGATATGGTACTGGCATTATATCAGTATTGCCGATTTTTTATGGTATATACAAAAGAAAATTTGTATATTTGCTATTAACTCCAATATTGTTAATAGTTCCTTTTCTTAATTCTAGAACGGGCTTAGTTATTGCTTGCATTGGTATTATATGTCTCATACCTAATGTTTTATTTTTAAGTAGCTTAAAAGAAAAAATGAAATTTATCTTAATAATCACTGGTCTGATATTTATTTCTTCAATTGCACTAAATTATTTAAATGAGATATTGCCTACTACAATGTCTTGGGTTAGTAATGGAGTTGATGATTTGTTGGCATTTTTTAACGGTCAAGATAACGGTACGGATTCTGTAAGTAAATTAACTAATACTATGTGGTTTTTTCCAGAGTCATTATTTTTAGTGTTTGGAACAGGTCATACAGTTTATGAAGCTACGGGATATAGTCATTCAGATATAGGTTACGTTAATGACTTATGGTTAGGTGGATTAATAGGAAGTCTACTTCTTTATATACCGTTTAATTATATGTTTCTCAAAGCATTTAGGAGTAAATATCATCAACTTGATAGAATTTTAGTAGTCTTTTTGTTAATTTCATTTTTTATTTCCAATATAAAGACTGTTATCATAAGTTACAATGTTGGAACAAGTGTTACAATGCTTTTGGCATTTTTTGTGATATTTAATGATCGAAACTATAAAGATAAGGGAATTGAGTGAGTCATTTAAATGGAGCATCAATTAAGAAGTTACTACTATGCAAATTGATATAGTGTCTTTGAAAGGAGCAGATTATGCCATTACTCAGCGTCATAATTCCTATCTATAATCTTGAGAAGTACTTAAGAGAGTGTATAGATAGTGTTTTAAATCAAAAAAAATTAGATATGGAAATAATTTTAATTGATGATGGTTCAACTGATGATAGTTTTATTATTTGTGAGGAATATGCAAATTTAGATAAAAGATTCAGAGTAATACACAAAGAAAATCAAGGACAGGCAGCAGCAAGAAATGATGGACTGAAACTAGCATCGGGAAAATATGTGGTGTTCTTAGATGGTGATGATTATTGGTTGGTGGACATATTAGATAATATTGTGAATAAAACAATAGGTAAACGAGATTTGGATATGGTGCTATTCAACTATTGCTGCTGCTCTGATCAAGAACGCAGTCTCCTTAGTAAAGGAGAACATGAATTAGAGTCATTCGATAATGATATATTGAACGGAAAAAAAATGATTGAAAGATTATTGAATGAAAATCCTAATTTCAATTGGTACCCTGTTTTATATATTATAAAAAGGGATTTATTAATAGATAATAGTTTATTTTTTGAGCACGGAATTGTATATGAAGACGTTGATTGGGTATATAAAATGATCTTAAAATGCAATACAGTAATGGTGAGTAAAGAAGTTTTATATTGTTATAGAAATCGACGTTTAGGTTCAACCAGTAATAATTACAAATATACGACTGAATATATGAAACTTAATGTTATTGAGAACAATATTAAATGGATAGAAAATAATATAATCGATATTAGACTTAAGAAATTATTATGTAATAACCTATCATGTATTTTTTATTCGGCTCTTATTGTGGTTAATCATATAGATAAAAATGATCGCAGTAAATTATTTGATAAAATTAATGAAACAGTGTGGGTATGCAAATATACAACTTCATCACAGCAAAAATTAATTTACAATTTCTCAAGAATATTAGGATTGAAAATTACTTGTAGAATTCTGTATATACGCTCGAAACTTAAAAAATATTAAATAAGTAGGTGAATTCATGGACATTATTCCTTTTTTTAGCATAATAATTCCGGTTTACAATGTAGAAAAATATTTATGTCAATGTATAGATAGTATTATCAAACAAGACTATAACAACATAGAGATTATATTAGTTGATGATGGTTCACCTGATTTGTGTCCTCAGATATGCGATGACTATGCATTTAAACATGAAAATATCAAAGTAATACATAAACAAAATGGTGGATTATCAGATGCCAGAAATGTTGGGATTTTAGAAGCGAAGGGACGATATTTAGTTTTTGTGGATAGTGACGATTGGCTAAATCATGATGCATTAAAGATTGCACAAAGAGCAATCGATAAATATTCAAATCCAGATGTTTTAATGAGTAGGATTAAAATTTACCAGGATGATACGAATGAAGAAACAGAATGTCTTTACTATTTTGACGAAGATGAATTAAATGTTAAAAGTGCAGCTGAAACCTATGAAATATGTACTGAATTACCAGGTTTTTGGGCAAGTGCTTGGATGTTTATTGTTAGAAGAGAATATCTACTTGAAAAAAACTTATTTTTTGTTAAAGGCTTACTGCATGAGGATGAGCAGTGGTCCCCAAAATTAATACTTAACAGTCGGACTATCGGGTTTAATAATCATTGTTTTTATTATGCAAGAAGTAATAGATTGGGTTCAATAACCTTTGACGTTAATATAAAGAGAGAATTAGATAAATTGTTGATTATAGATGATTTATACAACGAATCTAAAAAAAAACAATATGATGAAGCTGAAAAACTTGCATTAGTTAGAAGATGCAGTAGTATTTTTGTGGGAGTATTTTTATCTACATTTCAATATAAATCTATAAGTAAAGAACAATTTAATATACTTGTAGAAGGTTTAAAAACGAGAAGGTATGTACTTAAGTATGGTTTGGGAATGAAATATAAGATTTTATTTGTGATTTGTCTTACTTTAGGGACAAGAAATGCCGTATTAGTATTCAATAAAATAGGATTAATTGGATAAATTAATATTGTTTCGATTATAAAAAGTTTAACTAAATTAACTAAACCGTATAAGAGGAGATAAATATGATTCCAAAGATTATTCATTATTGTTGGTTTGGGAGAGCTGAGTTACCTCCTTTAGCAAAAAAATGCATAGCTAGTTGGAGAAAATTTTGTCCGGACTATGAAATAATTGAATGGAATGAGGATAACTTTGATATAAATACTAACAAATACATCAAGGAAGCCTATGAATCGAAAAAAATGGCTTTTATTACTGATTATGTTAGACTAAATGTTTTATTTGAATATGGTGGGATTTATATGGATACAGATGTAGAAGTTGTAGCTAATCTAGACCCATTTTTAAGACATAATGCATTTTCGGGTTTTGAAGATGTATGCTCAATTCCTACTGGTATAATAGGTGCACAAAAAGGTAATTTATGGTTGGAATATTTATTGACATATTATAAAGATAGAAGTTTCTTCTTGAAAAATGGTAATTTTGATTTAACTACAAATGTTGACATCATTACGGATATGACAAAAAAAAAATACGATATAACATTAAATAATACTATGCAATATACGAATGGCGACGTGCTTTTTTATCCAAAAGAGTATTTTTGTCCTAAAGACTTTACAACAGGAATTATCTCTACTACTGAAAAAACTTATGCGATTCATCACTTTGCTGGTTCTTGGAAGCCAAAGGATATAAAAATAAAAGAAAAAACAACAAGAATAATTAGAAGAAATTTAGGAGAAAAAGGTTTGCAAATAATATTGAACTTGAATAGAATTTTTTTTAAAAAAAATAAAATATAGTTTTATATAAAGCGAGTTTGAGATATTCAGAATAATCAGAGTAATGTGAATTATTTGTTGTTCTAGGTATTCCGAATATCTCAGATTAATTTGTATATTAACTATGGCTTGTTTTAACATTGTTATTTTGAGGGGTTAGTATTGTGAGTAATAAAAATCGTTTAGCAGTAAATATGATAGCTCAAATAACAGCTTTTTTAGTTAATACTTGTGTGGTTTTTTTTGTAACACCTTTTGTAGTAGAGAACATCGGAAGTTCAGCCTTTGGATTCATTGAACTTGGAAATAATTTTACCAATTATGCTCAAATAATAGCGGTTGCACTAAATTCTATGGCTGGTAGATTTATTACGATATCTATTCATCAGAAAGATATTGAAACAACAAATAAATATTTTACTTCAATTGTATTTGCTAATATCGCATTAGCCATAATAATGTCTATTCCATCAGCGATTATAATTATATTTATGGATAAAATCTTCGACATTCCAACGAATATTCTAGTGGATGTGAAAGTTTTATGGGGATTTATTTTTTTGAATTTTTTAATAAGCATTATTGGTAGTACATATGGGATTGCAACATTTGCAAAGAATAGATTAGATTTATCTTCATTTGTAACGATTCAATCTTCTGTAATAAGAGTGGTTGTTTTACTAGTGGTATTTTACTTTTTTAAGCCCTCTGTTTGGTATATAGGATTAGCAACATTTCTATGTTCTATATATATTTTGATTTGGAATATATATTATACAAGAAAAATGTTGCCTTATGTTAAAGTGAAAAAAACTTATTTTGATATAAAAGCAATAATAACAATTGTATCTTCTGGTGCCTGGAATTCTTTTAGTAGGTTAAGTGGTGTATTGTCAAATGGTTTAGATCTACTTATTGCAAATTTATTCGTAGGTGGAATTGCGATGGGAACATTATCTTTATCTAAAACAGTTCCGACAATGATTTTATCAATTTTTGCAATGTTAGCAAGTGTGTTTAGCCCACAACTAACAATCAGTTACGCAAAGGGGAATTATGATGATGTGAAGGAGCAACTTATTTCTTCTGTAAAGCTCCTCGGTACTTTTGCTACGATTCCTACTTCAATTTTATTTGTTTATGGAGAGTCTTTTTATAGCTTATGGGTGCCCTCTCAAGACGCTAGACTAATACAATATTTGTCCATTGCGGGGTGTTTAGGATTTGTATTTGCATTACCTCTTGAAAGTATGTGGAATATATTTGTGGTTACCAACAAAGTAAAAGTCTCCTCTATTTTTATTTTCATTAATAGTCTATTATCCACAGGATTAGTATTCCTATTACTTTACACACTAAATAGTGATACACAAAAGCTTTTTGTGATAGTAGGCGTAAGCTCTATATTTAGTATAGTACGAGCTCTGACTTTTCTCCCTATTTATGGTGCTAAATGTTTGAACTTGAAGTGGACTACATTTTATCCTGTAATAATTAAAAATTTTATAGGAGTAGTTACTGTCTCATTATCATCATTAATTATTAAAGAAAACTTTATGATTGATAAATGGTCAAGCTTAGTAGTGGCTTGTTTACTTACTGCCATGATTGGCTTAACGTTAAGTTGTTTTTTAATACTAGGGAAATCTGAAAGGGAAGTAGTAATTAGAGGGATTTTAAGAGTTAAGGAAAAGATAATTACAAGAAGGAGTGGTAATGGGAGATGAAAATTCTGTTGATTGGTGAAATCTATTCTTCTAATTTAGGCGATGGAGTAATATGTGAAACAGTAGCGGCGTTAATCAAACAAATATATCCTAATAGTGAGATAGTAACGGCTGATATTTCTGGAAGAAGTGACTATGAAGTAATCGATTATGTAGACGAAATTAATCACTCTAAAGAGGTTGGAAAAGGAGTTAATGTAAAAAAAATAATTTATTCGATTTTATCCAAAGATGAATATACTAGGTCGTTTTTAGAAAATAGAAACAAAGGAAAATTAAAATACATTCAAGAACTTTGTAATGAAAAATATGATCTTGCTATATTTGCGGGTGGACAAATGTTCATGAACTATTTTGTTATAGCTATTTCAAGATATGTTGAATTGTTATCTCAAGCAAATGTTCCTATCATATTTAATGCATGTGGAGTCGGGACTATTAAGAGCAAAAAATTGCAGAAAATACTAAGAGAATCCTTAATAAATAAGAATGTCAAATACATTTCTACTAGAGATGATAAGGATTATTTGTCAAATACATACTTGCGAAATTCAAGGGAGATCTATAAAACTTTTGATTCTGCACTTTGGTGCGCTAAAATATATAACGTAAAAAGAAGAGAAAGTGAAGTTGTTGGATTGGGGATTATCTATTTACCTAAAAAAGAAGCTGAGATGATAAGTTTTTGGAAGTTTCTTATTCAAGATCTAAATAAAAAAAATATTAAGTGGCAATTTTTTTGTAATGGCTCAATTGAAGATTATGTTTTTGCAAAGAAATTATTGACTTTGTTGGGGATTAGCGATGGTAGCGCATTAGCATCAAGGCCAGAAGCAGGATATGGATTAGTTGAATTAATCTCGAATTATAAAAGTATTATTTCGTTTAGACTTCATAGTCATATTATAGCTTGTTCGCTGGGTATTCCTGGAATAGCGTTAGTATGGGATAAAAAATTGAATTATTTCTTTGAGAGTATTGGTTATCCTGAAAGATGTTGCACTATTGATTATAATGCCGACATAGTGGGGAAATTAAATATTGCCGAAATCGAAGGGTATAATCAAGAAATTATTGATGAACAGAAAGACCAAATATTGATGAGTTTGAATGGAAGTATAGCATCCACAAACCGATAATATACTAAAAAAGTATTAAACTTCTATATTTTTTTTGGGAGATTGATATGTAAAGCATAATAATACAGATAATACATTGGTTACAATAGTGGTTTTGCTATGGTACATTGAAATGAATTATATTGATATACATATATCTTTTATTGTTATATTTAATATACAGTTAAAAGATCTGAGGTGAGTTTTATGAATAAACAAAAAGTGCTAGTTACGGGTGGTGCCGGATTTATTGGAGGCAACTTCGTACAGTATATGGTGGATAAATATCCGCAGTATGATATTGTGAATTTAGATTTACTAACTTATGCGGGTGATCTAACGAAGCATAAGGATATTGAGTCAAAATCGAATTATCGGTTTATTCAAGCTGACATTGCTGACCGGGAGGCAATATTGTCACTTTTTGAGTTGGAGAAATTCGATTATGTAGTTCATTTCGCTGCGGAGAGCCATGTGGATCGCTCAATTACTGATCCTGCGATATTCGTTCGTACGAATGTTATGGGGACACAGGTGCTGCTGGATGCTGCTAAAAAATACGGAATCACCAAATTCTTACATGTTTCTACGGATGAAGTGTATGGTGAACTCGATTTTGATCCTACTGTATTTTTTACCGAAGAAACACCTTTGCAACCTAACAGTCCTTATAGTGCTAGTAAAACGGCGTCTGATTTGCTAGTTCGTGCTTATTTTGAGACCTTTGGTTTACCAATGAACATAACACGCTGCTCGAACAATTACGGCCCCTATCATTTTCCTGAAAAACTGATTCCACTAACCATCTCAAGAGTATTAAATGAAGAGAAGATTCCTGTATACGGAGATGGAAAAAACATTCGTGACTGGCTCCATGTCTGGGATCACTGTGCGGCCATTGACCTTGTTGTACACCAAGGAATAAGTGGTGAAGTTTATAACGTAGGTGGTCATAATGAGAGAACTAATCTAGAAGTAGTTAAGACGATTATTAGTACCTTAGGGAAATCTGATGATTTGATCGAATTCGTAACCGATCGTCTTGGCCATGATAAACGCTACGCCATTGATCCGACGAAACTTGAGAATTTAGGTTGGAAGCCAACTTATACTTTTGAGACAGGAATTGCGCAGACGATCCAATGGTATATTGATAATGCTGAATGGTGGCAACAAATCCTTAGTAACGAATCGCATAAGTGATTTATGAGTAACTTATCTATTAAGAAAAGAAAAGGTAAATTAATTAATAGGAAATTTGTCCTTTTCATGTGCTTACTATTGTTGATTATTGGACTCTTTAGTGCAGGCAGCTTCTTAGTTTTATCTGAATCTCCCAAACAAGCCGATGTAATCATCGTACTTAGCGGAGGCCAAGGCCGTGTAGAACAGGCAGCTGAGTTATATAAAGCTGGATACGCTCCTTATATAATTCTTTCCAATGCCAAGGAGTCAACGAGTTCATCAGGTGACATGCTCCGAACCGCCCTTAATCTCGGTATACCGCAGGGTGTTATCTATACCGAAAATGAGGCGGAAAGCACCTATCAGAATGCAGAGTTCACACTCCCTAAAATGAAGGAATACGATTTTCAATCTGCAATTGTCGTTTCCTCGGAATTTCACATGCGGAGGGTGAAATTTCTTTTTGGTCGTGTGTACAAAAAATCGGATATTGAGCTTACGTATGTATCATCTGCCTCAGGATATAACGCTAAGCGCTGGTGGAGTGACCGAAAGAGTCGGGAAACTACGTTCAACGAGTATGTCAAGATGATCGGCAACACCTTCGGTTACAATGGACCGGAGGCAAAAAGCACTCTTGATCAGATAAAGAACTGGTTTCGTTAGCTTCCTACAGGATGGATTCTTTCATTTAGATAATTATCGTAACGTATGGTTTACCACTTATCTTCACATTTTGTAAAAGGTGCGCAGAAGTAGCATCTATAAAAATTGAATAACCCGGGTAATTATGAGTTAGTGCTATTAAATTCCCACTTTTCCCCTACCTAACTAATAATTAATCACAAAATAACCCATCCTAACCGTAGCGAACCTGCGGTTTTTTATTTATAATAATTATTATCTGGATTTCATAAAGCGTTCAAAAAATCTGTAAAAAGTCGTATTTTCGTGTGATATACTTAACACAGTGTTTTGAGATGTTGTGAAAGTGAATATTATGTAAAAATATTCTTAATATAACTGTACACAGTAATGAATAGAGACTAGGATGGTGAACTATCGATGCACATCGTCGTCGTTGGCCTGAATTATCGTACGGCTCCCGTGGAGGTTAGGGAACAGTTTGCTTTTGCGGAGAGTGATCTTCCGGCAGCGCTTCATCAACTGATGAAGACGAAGGGTGTGCTGGAAGGGGTCGTAGTAGCCACCTGCAACCGTACGGAAATTTATGTGGTCATGGACCGTCTCCATATGGGAGGTTATTTCCTTCGCGGCTTTATGGAGCAATGGTTTGGAGTGAAGAACGAGCAATTTGCACAGCATATGTATATATATGAAGACGAGCAGGCGATTGCGCATTTATTCCGCGTAACCTGCGGCCTGGATTCCATGGTGATTGGCGAGACGCAGATCCTGGGACAGGTACGGAGTTCTTTTCTCACGGCTCAGGCTGAGGGTGTAACTGGAACTTGGTTCAATCGGTTATTTAAACAAGCGGTGACGCTGGGCAAAAGAGCACATAGTGAAACGTCAATCGGCGAAAGCGCAGTATCTGTCAGTTATGCGGCAGTGGAGCTGGGCAAGCGGATTTTTGGCATGTTCACTGGTAAAAGAGTGCTGATTCTCGGTGCCGGTAAAATGAGCGAGCTGACTGTAAAACATCTATATAGTAGCGGTGCGGCGGAAGTGATTGTCGCTAACCGTACGCTATCGCGTGCGATTGAGCTGGCAGAGAAATTCTCGGGTAAGCCGAGCACGATTGAAGATGCGCTAAAAACTCTTAATGAGGTAGATATCGTGATCAGCTCAACGGGAGCTGACGGCTATGTACTTTCGGCAGATCAGGTAGCGAATGCTATGAAGCGTCGCCCTTCGCGGCCGCTTTTTATGATTGATATAGCTGTACCTCGTGATATTGATCCTGCGGCGGCTAATGTGCCAGATGTTTTTTTGTATGATATTGACGATCTGGAGGGCATTGTGGAGAGTAACCTGGAAATGCGCCGGAGTGAAGCTGCGAAGATTGAAGTGATGATCAGCGAGGAAATGGATGAATTCCAATTGTGGCTGAAGACGCTTGGCGTGAGACCGGTAATCCGGGCGCTTCAGGATAAGTCGAATGCAATTCATGAGGAAACGATGGAGAGTCTGTTTAATAAGCTGCCTGAGCTGGACGAGCATCAGCGCAAGGTGATTCGCCGTTTGACCAAAAGCATTGTGAACCAAATGATGCATGATCCAATCAATGTAATTAAAGAGATGTCCGGCGGCAAGCAGGGGAATGAAGCGCTTGATTATTTCTCCAAAATCTTTGCCTTGCAGGAACAGCTCGAATCCAATTCAGATGGCGGAGATTCCGCCCCGGTTAAGCAGTCTAGTTCCGCAGAACGAACTGCCGGTAGCGGCGATTTTTCTGTGCCTAAGACGGTGCTTGCTCCGGCAGGCCTGTTGGGTAGGTGAGTGATATGCAACTGCTGAACGGAATATATGATGCCGCTCTGCTGCTATACGCCCTGAGCCTGCTGTTTGTTTTCTCGGATTGCCTTTATCGCAACCCGAGTGGGAAGCGGTTAGGCACGGGGCTTCTTGTTGTTGTGGGTCTTTTACAAGCTGCGGGGCTCGGGATTCGTTTCTCTCAGGAGAAGGGGCTGCCCATTTTTACACCTTATGATTTCTTGTTCTGGTTTGCCTTTAGTATTGTTCTGACTTCGCTTGCGGTGGCGTTCACGCGTGGTGGTGAGTTTACGATTCTGCTGCTTAGTGTGGCTGGATTCTGTGTTTTTCTGCTAAATCGGGTGTGGCTGACGGCTGGGGGACATACACTTGAGACTTGGAGCGCGGTGTATGGCTGGCTGACGATGCATGTGATTTTGGCCAACTTAAGTTTTGCTGCACTGACACTAGGGACCGTATTTGCCATATTGTATTTATTCCTGCACACCAGACTCAAAAGCAAGCAATGGAGTGACCGAATTCGTCGTTTGCCGAACTTAGAGACTACAGATAAATACTCTTACACAGCTATTCTGGTGGGGACTCCTTTGCTGGCAATCTCTCTGGTGATGGCTAGCTTATCTATTGTATCTGAGGGCCGGACACTATTATTGAAGGATTTAAAAGTACTAACAACGCTTATCGGCCTTGGAATTTACATATTTTATATTATCTTTAAGAAATCCGGGCGGAAAAGTGGAGTAAGTATGGCTCGCTGGGCGATTTTAGGATATGCTTTTACTATCTTGAATTTTTTGTTGAATTCTTGGTCTGGTTTTCACGGTTGGAGCGGGGAGTGAAGGGCATGACTCGGTATTTACCTATAATGCTGGATTGTGAAGGGCAACTGGTTGTGGTTATTGGCGGCGGTGTCGTGGCTGAACGGAAGGTGAGTGGGCTGCTAGAGGCTGGAGCGGTGGTTAAGGTGATTAGTCCCTCTTTGACAGATACACTTGTCGCTCTAACAAATAAGGGTCTCATGACCTGGCATGACCGCACTTATGCTCCCGGAGATCTCCGTGGGGCCTTTCTCGTATATGCAGCCACTAACGATAAAACGGTTAATGAAGAGGTTGCGCAGGAATCTAGGCGAATTGGCATTCCTGTGAATGTGGCTAGCCATGCGGAAGCGGGTAATTTTATCACGCCCGGAGTTATACGGAGGGGTCGTTTGACGGTAGCTGTATCTACTTCAGGAGCTGGGCCGCTTGCGGCTGCGAGGATTAAAACTGTGCTTGAAGAGGCGCTGGATGCGGCGTATGAGCCTTATTTGGATTTTGTACATACCATGCGAACCCGGATTAAGGAAAGGGAATCTTCTGCTGAAGTTCGCGAAAGGCTTTTGCGGAAGCTCGGGGCGATCGATGTGTTGAACGAGATGAGAAACGGTAGCTTTATCGCGTGGAGCGCGGAAGATATGGATGCTTGGATTGCTAGTCATCGGGCGGAGTGAAAGTGCGCGTGAACACTGTGAAGATTACAAAATTAGGTTAGATTAATGATATGAGAAAAATGGGCTACTGTCGGGATAGTTGAGATAGCGGTAAAAGTACCGATAAACTAATTAGAGATGGGCAAAACAGCGAAAAGAGGGACTAAAATACCTCTCAATTGAGCTATAGTCGCTAAAGAAGCTAAATGAGGGGTATAAATACCCCTGAATTAGCTGAAAACGGTCATATCAGCGAAAAGAGGGACAAAAATACCCCAGAATTGAGCTATAGTCGCCGAAAAAGCTAAATGAGGTGTATAAATACCCTTGAATTAGCTGAAAACGACCATATCAGTGAAAAGAGGGACAAAAACACCCCTTAATTGAGCTACAACCACGGAAGTACTATATATGTTTTACGGTGAAGAGTAAGAGGCAGACGCTATCAGGAGGAATGGACAATGCGTAAGATTATTGTGGGGAGTAGACAGAGTGCGCTTGCATTGACGCAAACAGGGCATGTAATTGCCGATCTGGAGCGACTTAGTGAGGAGCATGGGTTTGGATTTACTTTTGAGGTGAAAAAGATTATTACCAAAGGGGACCGCATCCTTGATGTCACCTTGTCCAAGGTCGGCGGCAAAGGGCTGTTCGTGAAGGAAATCGAGCAAGCAATGCTTGAAAAGGAAATCGACATGGCAGTGCACAGCATGAAGGACATGCCCTCCGAGTTACCGGAGGGGCTGATCAACGGCGCTGTGCCGAAGCGTGTCGATCCGCGCGATGCACTGATCTCTAACGGAGGCGTCTCGCTGAACGAGCTGCCTCCGGGCGCACGCGTAGGCACAAGCAGCCTACGCCGCTCCAGCCAGCTAGCTGCGCTGCGGCCTGATCTGGTCATTGAGCCGGTGCGCGGCAACATTGACTCGCGGCTGCGCAAGCTGGAGAGCGGCGAGTACGACGCGATCCTGCTGGCAGTAGCGGGGCTGTCGCGTATGGGCTGGCAGGATCGCGTGAGCGCCTACCTGCCGCCGGAAGTTTGCCTGCCCGCTGTAGGGCAGGGAGCACTCGGCATAGAGTGCCGCGAAGATGACGCCGACCTGCGGAAACTGTTGGCGTTATACAACGACGCCGATACAGCGTTGACGGTGGCAGCGGAGCGCACGTTCCTTGGCGCGCTGAATGGCGGCTGCCAAGTTCCGATTGGCGCTCATGCAGTGCTAGACACAGCTTCCGAAGCTGCTGCTGCGGAGCGCAAAGTGATCTCCTTAACCGGAATGGTGGGAACGCCTGACGGTTCAACGATTTTGAAAGAAACTTGCACTGGGGTAGACCCGGTACAGCTCGGCGAAGAAGTTGCTAAGAAGCTGATCGCAAGAGGAGCGGAGAAGATACTGTCAGACGTTAGGGGATGAGGGGATTGACGGGGAAGGTTTATTTGGTAGGTGCAGGTCCCGGGGACGCAAAACTGATTACTGTAAAAGGCCTCGAGTGTATTCGAAAAAGCGACGTACTGGTGTACGATCGGCTGGCAAGTCCTAGATTGCTGAAATGCATGAAGCCTGGCGGTGAGAAGATTTATGTAGGCAAGCTGCCGGATCGCCACACGATGAAGCAGGAAGAGATTAATCAATTGTTAGTTGATTTGGCTTTGCAGGGGAAAACAGTGGTGCGGCTTAAGGGTGGGGACCCTACGATTTTTGGCCGCGTAGGTGAAGAAGCGGAGCTGCTGCGCAAAAATGGGATCTATTACGAAATCGTACCGGGCATCACGTCGGCGATCAGCGTACCTGCTTATGCGGGTATACCTGTCACGCACCGCGATCATGCTTCTTCCCTGTCGATTATCACCGGACATGAGAGTCCAGATAAACTGGATCATTCCATTCATTGGGATAAAGTAACGAACGCCACAGGGACGTTAGTATTCTTGATGGGCGTAGCTAAAATAGGATATATCAGCGCCCAGCTAATCAAGCATGGGCGTCCGCCAGAAACACCCGTGGCGCTGGTACGCTGGGGCACACGCGCAGATCAGGAGACACTGACGGGAACCCTCGCCGATATTGAGGCGAAGGTGAAGGCGGCGGATTTTCAGCCGCCAGCCGTGATCGTTGTCGGCGACGTGGTGCTGCAACGCGAGCAGCTCAAGTGGGTTGAGGCGATGCCGTTATTCGGCAAACGCATCGTAGTGACACGGGCTCGCAGCCAAGCAAGCGAGCTCGTGGATATGATTGAGGAACTCGGCGGGGAACCCTACGAGTTCCCGGTGATCGAGACGATTATGCCGGAAGGCGCAGAGAAGAAGGAGAAGATTGCAGCGGCGTTTGGCGCGCTGGAATCGTACGACTGGGTATTCTTCACTAGCCCGAACGGTGTGGAGTTTTTTTGGCGCCACTTGGCGGAGCAGGGGGCGGACATTCGGGGGCTTCACCGCGCAAGGATTGCAGCGGTGGGGCCGGGCACTGCTGCCGCGCTGGCGCAGCGCGGGGTGATTGCTGAAGAACTTCCGGCGAAGTTTCAGGCGGAAGGTCTGATTGAGACGTTCGGCCCTCGGCTGCTGCCGGGGCAGAACGTGCTGTTGCCGCGCGGTGATCTGGCGCGCGAATGGCTGCCGGACAAGCTGAGAGAGCTTGGCCTTCAAGTGACAGACGTCGATACCTATGAGACGGTTGTAACGGGTGAGGATGATGATGAGCTGTTGAAGCTGCTGGAGGAGGGGCGTGTTCACGCAGTAACCTTTACCAGCTCTTCGACGGTGCGCAATTTCATCCACATTCTGAAGCGAATGGGGCTGGAAGATCCACTCCCACTGCTAGCTAATGTGAAAATAGCCTGTATTGGTCCATTAACCGAGCAGACAGCCGTGGAGGCGGGTCTTACTCCGGGACTACTTCCTGAAGAAGCTACTATTAATGCTCTGGTGCAGGAGCTCTGTCGCTGGAATGCAGAGACTCAACTTCAAAAAGCTTGAATGGACGCCAATCGAACATCGGCTTTATAAAATCGCCTGAAGTTGTATCTATCTAGGAAGTCTCACATCCTATTGTAAGTAACTTAAGTAGCATGAGCTTGACCTCCGAATGTAGTTACTGTTGAAGCTCAGAGTATGATGGACGGCTGAGTTGTAAACTAACTGGTGTGAATGGGTGAGTAAGTCTATGTACGTATAAAGTTCACGTAGCTCTAACTGATATGTTAGATATTGGGTACTTGGATTAGGTCAGATTGAGGTTTAGTTGCACTTTATACACTTAAATTCCCTGAATTTTAGCGAAAATCCATTTTAGTTGTAATATGTGCAATTAAATATGCGCTAAAACAGGGGTTTTCGCTCTTTTGTAATAAATAACTGTAGAGAGTGCAACTAAAACTTACAGTTACGATAAAACTTCAAAATAACTGCACAAACTACAACTATGCCGCAGTTAGTCAACGATCGAGGGTTTAGTTATTATTTTATTTTCAGGAGGATGAACAAATGAGCTTTCCAATAACACGTCACCGCCGTCTACGCGGATCTGCTGGAATTCGCGGTATGGTGCGGGAGACCGTACTGAATGTGCTGGATTTTGTACAGCCTATATTTGTGACTTATGGAACAGGTGTGAAGAATGAGATTAGCTCGATGCCGGGTGTGTACCATTTTTCACTGGATACTTTAAAAGCAGAAGTGGACGAGATTGCCGCACTGGGCATTCCGGCTGTGCTGTTATTCGGGATTCCTGAAACGAAGGATGCTATCGGTTCTTCCGGTTTCGCAGAGGATGGAATTGTGCAAGAGGCTACTCGCTTGATCAAGCAGTGGTACCCTGAGCTGCTGGTCGTTGCAGATACCTGCCTTTGTGAATTTACGGATCACGGACATTGCGGGATGGTGCATACGCATACGGTGAATGGCGTTGTACACGGTGATGTCATCAACGATGCTTCGTTAGAGCTGTTAACTCGTACTGCGGTGTCCCAAGCTAAAGCTGGAGCAGATATCATTGCCCCTTCGAATATGATGGATGGATTCGTACACGCGATTCGTGCGGGACTGGATGAGAATGGCTTTGAGCATGTGCCGATTATGTCGTATTCGGTTAAATATGCTTCGGCATTTTATGGCCCTTTCCGCGAAGCTGCGGATTCGGCACCACAGTTCGGGAATCGCAAAACGTATCAAATGGACCCTGCTAATCTGCGCGAAGCGCTCCGTGAAGCAGAATCCGATGTGCTGGAAGGCGCAGATATGTTAATGGTGAAGCCAGCTCTGGCTTACTTGGACGTGATTCGTACGATCCGCGATCAATTTGATTTACCTCTTGTGGCTTATAATGTGAGTGGCGAATATTCCATGGTAAAAGCAGCAGCGCAGCAAGGCTGGATCGATGAGCAAGCCGTTGTGCTGGAAATGCTGACTGGAATGAAGCGCGCCGGAGCGGACATAATTATTACTTATTTTGCAAAAGATGCAGCCCGCTGGCTGCGTGGTTAATCCCGATCACACTGATATCGCTGCCTAAGCAGCTGCTATACTTGTGAGACCCAGAACAGAACAGGAGTGAAGATAGATGAGTAATGTGCCAATGGCGCGTAAAGAGGAAGCGTCCCGTAAGGCTTTTGATGAAGCAAAACAATATATTCCCGGTGGGGTGAACAGCCCTGTACGGGCGTTCAAATCCGTAGGTTTGACTCCAATTTATGTGGATCATGGGGTCGGCTCGCGTATTTATGATATCGACGGCAACAGCTTTATCGACTATGTATGCTCATGGGGACCGCTGATTATGGGTCATGCGCATCCTGAGGTTGTAAAGGCATTGCAGGAGACAGCAGTAAAAGGGACAAGCTTTGGCGCACCAACTTTACTCGAAACAGAGATGGCAAAAACCGTTGTTGAACGTGTGGCCTCTGTAGATATCGTACGTATGGTTAACTCCGGAACGGAAGCAACGATGAGCGCGATTCGTTTGGCACGTGGTTATACCGGACGCAGCAAAATCTTGAAGTTCGAAGGCTCCTATCACGGTCACGCGGATAGCTTACTTATTAAAGCAGGTTCCGGTGTAGCCACATTAGGTTTGCCGGATAGCCCGGGCGTTCCTGAAGGTGTAGCAGTAAATACCATCACAGTTCCATACAATGATTTGGAGTCCACTCAGGTTGCTTTTGAACGCTTTGGCAGTGAGATTGCCGCAGTAATTGTGGAGCCGATTGCCGGGAACATGGGTGTTGTACCACCACTTCCAGGATTCCTGGAAGGACTTCGCAAGTTAACCTCAGACCATGGATCTTTGCTTATTTTTGATGAAGTAATGACAGGCTTCCGTGTCAACCGTGGCTGTGCTCAAGGATTGTTCAACATTACTCCGGATATCACTTGCTTCGGCAAAGTCATCGGCGGAGGACTTCCAGTAGGCGCTTATGGCGGCAAAAGAGAGATTATGGAGCAAATCGCTCCTACGGGACCGATTTATCAGGCGGGCACACTTAGTGGTAATCCATTAGCGATGGCAGCAGGATATACTACGTTGAAGCTGTTAACACCTGAAGTTTATGATCGGTTGGAGCAATTAGGAGCACGATTGGAAGCAGGCTTGAAAAAGAATTCCATCGAGACTGGCATTCCGCTGACCATTAACCGCGTGGGCTCGATGGTCTGCCCTTTCTTCACGGAAGGACCTGTTACCAATTTTGAGACGGCCAAGACTAGCGACACAGACCTATTCCGTCGTTATTTTGGTCATATGTTGAGCCAAGGCATTAGCGTGCCGCCTTCACAGTTTGAAGGCATGTTCGTATCGGCTGCGCATAGTGAGCAGGATATTGATGATACCATTGAGGGCCATTATAACGCCCTGAAAGCCCTTTGAGTAACGGAGCCGGGGATCGAACCGGTGGTGGAGCTTGGACTAGACGTGGAGAGTGGCTGGAAGTCACACCCGGTAAAATCATTACTGGAGCCGAGGATTCTGAAGCTGCAATTGACAAGTGGCTGCTGGAAACTGTAGGGATGCCTGAGAAGCTTCATCTGCGTCTGCGCCGCGAGGGAGGCATTCAGTGGAAGGGAGACCGACTTCGGTTGGCTCTTTTCCCTCATCGTGAAGCGGGTATTGAGCCTGTATGGGAAGAGCTTGAGGTGCTGTATGAGGATGATTTTTGCTTGGTCATCCACAAGCCGGCAGGGATGGCGGTTCATCCAGACGGCAGTGGCTTAGGTGTAACGCTGGATCACCTTGTAGCTGCGCATTATATAGCTTCCGGAGAAGGTGTGGCTGTGCGCCATATTCACCGGCTGGACAAGGATACAACAGGCCCGGTGATGTATGCGAAGAATGAGTTCGCACAGCTTGTCTTAGACGAGAATATGCGCGACAAAAGCATCTCGCGGCTCTACGCCGCGATCGTCGAAGGCACAGTGCCGCCTGCGCTTAAAGTGATCGACGCGCCGATTGGGCGCGATCGCCATCATGCGGCGCGGAGAAGAGTCTCACCCGGCGGACAATCCGCCGTGACTCGAATCATTGGACGCGAGGCACTGCATGGCGGGAGCCTGGTGCATGTGCAGCTGGAGACCGGACGGACGCATCAGATTCGCGTCCATCTCAGCCATATGGGTCATCCCTTGTATGGGGATGCGCTATATGGCGGCCCGGTCTGGACTTCAAGCGCAGCCGGCCGTCATGCGCTTCATGGTGAATCGTTGACCTTTCGTCACCCTTGGAGCGGAGAACAGCTTGAGGTGAGTGACCCGTGGCCAGAGGATATGCTACAGCTGCGGGAGCTGCTGGCTGAAGCACCTTAACGATACGTATACCTAAGAGCCGTAAAATCAGCAAAAGCTGGTTTTACGGCTTTATTAATTTATTTTTCGCAGAGTAAATAAATTTCTAATTTTTTTCAGAAAGAAACATCTATCTATGTCCTATTAGCAAACGAAGCATATAATACTTTGTTCATGCGGAGCAGGGTATGTCTGTACAAGGAGAGTTCGATTAGCCTCTGAATTTATGAAATTAATTAGCATCCTGTCCGGTTAGTGCTGCCAAAGTTGTCATGCCTTCCTGTTTGAAGCATATACATGTGGGGAGTAACATTTTGGGCTTATGCTCTGGGCCTGTCTCAGGGTTAGATTATGCCAAGAAGGAGGACATATCCCGTGTTTGATCAGTCCCACGGCTTGCGGTTTGATATTTATGAACGCATTCACCTATCGGAAGAGCTTCCGGGAATAGCTGAGCTGGAGGAGGTTGAACTACTTCCGGAAATCCAGGTGATTCAGCGGGAGGATCGTGCCGAGTTATATGGTCAGCTGTTGCTTACCGGACTCTACCGGAGCGAAGATGACCGAACGCAGCGTCTGGAGCACGCCATTCCCGTTGAAATCACTGTTCCGCTTACACGCGTCAGCTCGATTGAAGATATTGGGGTGGAGATCGAGAATTTTGATATTGATCTGCTCACGATGCGTACTGTGAATATAACAGGCGTATTATCCCTGCGGGGAATCGGTGGTGCGGAGCCTCAACCACAACCGACCTGGCAGCAGGAAGAGTACACAGTAGCCTATTCCCCTCTAAGCGATGACAGGGTAAGCGAAGCATCTGAAGTAAACCAAGAACACGAAACTGATGCACTTTATGAAAATTCACAGTGGACCTTTGGTGAGGATGCATCGGAGGTTGCTGTAGAAGAACATGAGCATGCAGAAGCAACAGAGCCCCCGCTGGTCTCAAGCGGAGCGGGTCAATCGTCCCCTATAGTTAATTTCTCATCCGCTCATGAGAAGGACAAGGGCGCGAAAGCACGGACGCATAGTCTGAATTCGCAAACTGAGGATTCCAAAGCAGGTATAGCGGATTACTGGTTTAAAGCTGAGTCACAAAATGAGGAAGCTGAGGTCACACAGCTGAATCAAGTTAGCCAAGTGAGTGAAGCGGATCAGGAGCAAGAAGCGGAATATACCTTTGCTTCAAGAGAAAAAGCTGTCCCAGCAGCCACTGTTGAGGCAGAACAAGACATTGCTGTATTCGCTTCAGAAAACGAGGCAAACCATGAGCTTCACGCACAAGAAGAGAATGCTCAGCCGATCAGTGAGAATGCGAACGAAGTCTTTGTTTCTCAAGAGACGGTGCCACAGCCAGAGGAGAAGCAAGACCTTAAGATTGCGCTAGGTAGTAAGAAAGAAGCAGAGGTTCCAGCCAAAGAACATCTTACTTTCTCTTCATTACTTAGCTCTAGCCGTTCCCGTAAAGAACAGGAAGCTCTTCAGTCCGAAGGAACTGCATCGGCTGCAGCGATCATTCCAGAAGCGGGAAATAATACAGAGTGGAAGAGCAGATTCATTACCGGAGCAGATGGCGCTAACTTGTTCCGGAAGGTTCGCCTTTGCATCGTGCAGCGTGAAGAAACGCTAGATACGATCGCAGAGAAGTATCAGCTAAGTGCGCGGGAGCTGGGAATGTATAATCGATTGTCAGGGCAGAGTGTAGAAGAAGGGCAAGTATTGTACATTCCGTAGTTGAGTTACAATGCGCACTCACATGAATAGGTGAATCCCGATCTGATAGTAGATCGGGATTTTTGTCTAAATATAAGAATATATAAGTTTCACGTTATACATTATCCTTATATTTCTCGAATAAACGCTTACCGTCCGTAAAAGGACGGTAAGCGTTTATTCTTGTGTGAACGGAGAACGTTAGAAAGTGGGGTATCTAACCAACGCAGAGTGATGAATCGAATGAAAATTCGACATATGCACGCTATAAGTCGAAATTCCGCTTAAAGTCCCGCTGTAGAAGCCTATTCAGGTTGACTAGGGATGACTCAAAATGTATTATGGAGTAAGCAATATCTAAGTAAAGACTGGGAACGGGAAGAGTAGGCGGTCAGCCCTTCAGAGAGCGGAATGCAAGTGCTGTGACATTCCGTAGGATACAGCCACCGAAGTCGCCCCGGAGTCGCCCTTCTGAGCTTGTCTTCATAGGCATGAGAGATAAGTTAGGATGTGGCCGGTAGCAGCCGTTATCTGTACGAGTGTCGCGCTAAGCTTCTGAACCGTAAGGTGAGAGAAGTGTAGGTTTATTTTTCATTGGCGCGAAACAAAGGTGGTACCGCGAAAGAATGGCCTTTCGTCCTTTGAGACGAGGGGTCTTTTTGTTTTATAAATATAAGAATGTATAAGTTTCACTCTGTATATCGTTCTTATATTTTTACAAGAAACTACAAGTAACCAAGTGGAGGTATCAGAGAATGGCTGACCAAAACAATCTAACAGCGGCAGAGTTGCCGGACCTGCAAGATACAGCGGCAGATGCTGCCGCTGCAAACGACACTAAGAATGAAATGCCAACAACGTATGATCCGAAATCGGCAGAAACCAAGTGGTATTCCTACTGGACAGAGGGTGGATATTTCCGTGCAGGCGGACGTCCAGATGCAAAAGCATATAGCATTGTAATCCCGCCACCAAACGTAACGGGAATGCTGCACATTGGCCATGCGCTTGATTTTACGCTTCAGGACATCTTGATTCGTACGAAACGGATGCAGGGCTTCGATACGCTTTGGCTACCGGGTACGGACCATGCCGGTATCGCAACGCAAACAAAGGTAGAGCAAAAGCTGCGTGAGCAAGGAATCTCAAGACATGATCTCGGACGCGAGAAGTTCCTGGAGCAGGTATGGGATTGGAAAGATAAATATGCGAACACCATTCATGAGCAGTGGGCTAAGATGGGGCTTTCCCTTGACTATTCCCGCGAACGCTTTACCTTGGATGAAGGGTTGTCGAAGGCTGTACGTGAGGTATTCGTTAAGCTTTACAATAAAGGCTTGATCTACCGTGGGAAACGTATCATCAACTGGGACCCGGCGGCTCGCACAGCATTGTCGGATATCGAGGTTGAATATAAAGAAGTTAACGGTCACTTGTATCACCTGCGTTACCCGCTCAAAGACGGTAGTGGATTTATTACAGTAGCGACTACACGTCCGGAGACGATGCTGGGCGATACGGCGGTTGCTGTTCATCCGGAAGACGATCGGTATAAAGATCTGATCGGCAAAACGTTGATCCTGCCGATTATTGGCCGTGAGATTCCGATTATCGCTGATGATTATGTAGACAAAGAGTTTGGTAGTGGTGCGGTTAAGATTACACCAGCTCATGACCCGAATGACTTCGAGATGGGGCAACGTCACAACTTACCGCAGATTAACGTAATGGATGAGAGCGGTACGATGAATGAAGAAGCAGGACCTTATCAAGGTCAAGACCGGAGTGTATGTCGTAAGGCCATTACTGCTGACCTGAAGGAGCAAGGTGTGCTGATCAATATCGAAGATCATGTGCATCAAGTAGGACACAGTGAACGCTCTGGAGCCGTTGTTGAACCCTACTTGTCCACACAATGGTTCGTGAAGATGCAGCCACTGGCTGAAGCTGCGATCAACGCACAGAAGGATGGGAACGGGGTTAACTTTGTACCGGACCGTTTCGAGAGAACTTACCTGAATTGGATCGAGAACGTTCGCGATTGGTGTATTTCCCGTCAGCTGTGGTGGGGACATCGAATTCCAGCATGGTATTCCGAGTCTACTGGTGAACTGGTTGTGGCAAATGACGAGGAAGAAGCACGCCGGATCAGCGGTCTGACCGATCTGAAACAGGACGAGGATGTATTGGATACTTGGTTCAGCTCTAATCTGTGGCCTTTTGCGACACTAGGATGGCCGGATGAGAACAGCGCAGATTTCAAACGCTACTATCCGAACGATGTGCTCGTAACAGGTTACGATATTATTTATTTCTGGGTAGCGCGGATGATCTTCTCAGCCCTCGAATTTACCGGAGAAAAACCGTTCTCTGATGTATTGATGCACGGTTTGGTACGGGATTCCGAAGGCCAAAAAATGTCCAAATCTCTCGGAAACGGCGTAGATCCGCTTGAAGTTATCGAGAAGTATGGCGCAGATGCAATGCGCTACATGATTTCTACCGGCAGTACCGCCGGACAGGATCTGCGTTTCCGCTGGGAAAAGGTTGAACAGGCGCGTAATTTCGCCAATAAGATCTGGAATGCATCACGCTTCGCGCTCATGAATTTGGAAGGCGTAAGCTTTGAGAATATTGATATTTCTGGTGAGCTAAGTACTGCTGATCGTTGGATTCTGCACCGTCTGAACGAAACTTCTCGCGAAATTACGCGTCTAATTGACTCGTACGAGTTCGGTGAGACCGGTCGCCAGCTGTACAACTTCATTTGGGACGATCTCTGTGACTGGTATATTGAGTTCGCGAAGCTGTCGCTTTACGGATCAGATGCCGCTGCCAAAGCTAAGACACAGTCTGTACTTGCTTATGTATTAGACCGCACAATGCGCCTGATTCATCCGTTCATGCCGTTTATTTCGGAAGAAATCTGGCAGCACTTGCCGCATGAAGGAGAGACGATTACCCTTGCTGCATGGCCGGAGTATGATGCTGCTCTGGAGAACCCACAAGCGGTAGCAGAAATGAACCTGTTGATGGATGTAATCCGGGCGGTTCGTAATATCCGTGCGGAAGTGAATGTACCGATGAGCAAAAAGGTTGAATTGATCATCAAAGCGGGTAATGAAGAAACGCTGAGTATTATTACCCGTAACGACAACTATATTGGACGCTTCTGTAATACGTCTTCTTTCGAAGCTGGCCTGAATCCGCAAACGCCGGATAAGGTAATGTCCGCTGTAGTAACAGGAGCAGAACTGCTTCTGCCATTGTCGGGCCTCATTGACATTGAACAAGAAATCGCTCGTCTGGAAAAAGAAGTACAGACGCTAAACAGCGAAGTAGAACGCGTAGAGAAAAAGTTGAGCAATCAAGGCTTCGTAGCTAAAGCTCCTGCTAAAGTTATCGAAGAGGAACGGGCGAAGCAGGCAGATTATTCTGCTAAACGTGAGAAAGTACTTGCCCGCATCGCAGAGCTGAGAGGATAAGAGACATGGATGACCTAAATCGGGGCGGAAGTACCGCCCCTCTTGCGACATACACCGAAGCGGTTGATTGGATCAAGAGCCTAATTCCTTTTGGAATCCGGCCAGGTTTAGATAGAATTGAGATGTTGATGGACAAGCTGGGAAATCCGCATCGTCGGCTGAAATTTATTCATGTGGCGGGAACGAACGGCAAAGGCTCAACTTGTGCTTTCTTAACTAGTGCACTTATACAAAGCGGCTATTCTGTAGGAACCTTTACGTCTCCGTATATTACTAAGTTCACGAACAGGTTCCAATACAATAATACGGACATCGCTGAAGAAACGCTTGTCGAGCTGGTTAACCAATTACGTCCGCTAGTCCAAGAAATTTCGGAAACGGAGTTTGGCTCACCTACGATGTTCGAGGTAACTACAGCTGTAGCCATTCTATTTTTTGCGGGCGTCTCTTGTCCTGATGTTGTCGTATGGGAGACCGGGCTTGGGGGAAGGCTGGATGTAACGAATATCGTGACTCCGATTGTTTCTGTGATTACTAATGTTGGTCATGATCACATGGATATTTTGGGAGATACGCTAGAGAAGATAGCGATGGAGAAAGCCGGAATTATCAAGACAGGCGTACCTGCTGTTAGCTGCGTAACTCAGCCGGAGGTTGTGGCGGTTCTGAAAGAGAAAGCAGCGGCTTGCCGCTCAACTCTTTATCTTGCAGGAGAAGATTTTAGTTATGAAGCTAGTGGAATCCGTGAGGGAGCCCAGACTTTTCATTTTAAGGGTCCCTTCCGTTCGCTTGAGCTTGGGATTGAGATGAAAGGCGAGCACCAGATTAGCAATGCGGCGGCTGCCATGATGGTACTTGAAGTTCTGCGCCAGTATATGGCTTTTATGCTTGAGGATGAAGATGTTCTTGAAGGTTTGCGACACGCATTCTGGGCTGGAAGGCTGGAAGAGGTAAGCAAGTCTCCTAGGATTGTACTGGACGGAGCACATAATCCGGAAGGTGCGGAGAGTCTTGCAAAAAGTCTGCCTCAGCTCTATCAATACGGTAAATTAAATTTACTTATGGGAATGCTGTCAAATAAGCATCATGAATCCTACTTTAAGCATATACTGCCTATAGTGGATACGCTCATCCTGACCGAACCGGATTTCCAGAACAAAATGGACGCGGAGAATCTGCAAGTTATCGCAGAAAGTCTGCGGGAGAAATATGCCAAGGAAAACTTGGCAATCATAGTAGAACATAATTGGGGAAAAGCGCTGCAGCTACTGAAGTCGATTACAGCGGAGGATGACCTTGCCGTCGTATCTGGTACGCTGTATTTAATCTCTGACGTACGCGGTACACTTTTGCAGCAACCCGATACTGAAAAAGGCTGGTGACGACTGTTGGATACTACTGAACGGGTGCATTTTATAGGGATCGGCGGCTACGGAATGAGCGCGATTGCCCGGGTAATGCTGGAAATGGGATATACAGTTACGGGCTCCGATGTGGCTGCCCAAGAATTAACGGATAAATTGATTGCCAAAGGTGCCAAGATTTATATCGGGCATACTGCGGAACAAGTAAAAGGTGCGGATCTAGTCGTATACTCTACGGCTTTGTCTAGTGATAATGTGGAATGGGTGGAAGCTGAACGTCTTAAGATTCCAATTCTACATCGTTCACAAATGTTAGCCCGTTTATTGAATGAACGTAAAGGGGTAGCCGTTGCTGGAGCACACGGAAAAACTACCACCTCCTCCATGATCGCACTCGTGATGGAAGAATGTGACGTTGATCCAACGTACATTATTGGCGGAGAGATTATGAACGTGGGTACGAATGCAAAGGCAGGACAAGGTGAGTTTGTAGTAGCGGAAGCAGATGAGAGTGATGGTTCTTTCCTGCACTATCATCCTTGGCTTGGGATTGTTACGAATGTGGAAGCGGATCACTTGGAAAATTACGATGGGGACTTTAACCGTCTTAAGGCTGCATACGTGCAGTTTATGAATCAAACGCGCGAAGATGGAACGGCTATAGTATGCGCTGATGACGAGAATGTGATTTCTCTTTTACCTGAAGTAACAGGTAAGGTAATTACTTATGGCATCAAGTCAAATACTGCGGATTATATCGCCACTGATATCGTTCTAGGTGATCGTCAGGTGTCTTACACGATGAATCATAATGGGGAAGTGCTTGGACGGATTGAACTCTCAGTTCCCGGACAGTACAATCTTTATAATTCAATGGCAGCGGTAATCGCTTGTTTGAAATCAGGAATCTCCTTTGAGAAAATCGCTGAAGCGATTGTGAAATTCCATGGTGCGAAGCGCCGTTTTCAAGTGCTCGGAGAAGTTGATGACATTCTGGTCATTGATGATTATGCGCATCACCCTACCGAAATTCAAGCAACAATCAGTGCTGCCAAGGCTACAGGAAAACGGATTATTGCGGTATTCCAGCCTCAACGTTATACACGTACTTTCTTTCTGTTAGATGCTTTCAGCCGTGCCTTTAGTGAAGCTGATGAAGTCATCATCACCGATATTTACTCTCCGGCTGGAGAGAAACAGATCGAGGGTGTTACTTCTGCAAAGCTGGTTGAGCTTATCGTTAAGAACAGTAATGCAGGCGCAAGACATCTACCAACCAAAGAAGATGTTCTTGCTGATCTGACACCTCGTATTGCTTCAGGTGATCTGGTGATTACGATGGGTGCAGGCGATATCTGGAAGGTTGGATACGCACTGGCAGACGGTTTGAAGAAGCATTAATATTACAGATCGTAGCTAATACGAGGATATTCAAATTCTCTCTTCAATAGCACTTCCCCCAAATTTCCTTCAGATCATCTATTTGTTTATCTGAAGGGAGCTTAGGGGGAAGTGTTTTTTTGGTATTGTTAGCGTATTTACTGATATAGTTATAAAGTGCTATAGTGCTGTCAGAAGAGGATCGATTTTTTAACGTATATTTGGGGCTCCCACAAAGTACCTGAGTACGCATAGAAGCAAAGACTCAAGTTGTGGGGATATTTTCACATAGGTGGTGACGTATGAGCTCCCTGATTGAAATTAGAACACTAATTTATTTGTTTATTTTTGGTAACTTATTTATGTTGCTGCTAATAACCAATTATCGAAGTACCGCTGTTAAAGATACCGCCTCGACAATGTTCATCCGATCAAAAGGGGTACAGCTGCTCTTTTGGTGTTCGATATTACTGTGGGATTACCTCCCTCATACGTTGTCCATTCCACTTAGCAATGCTCTGATTCTTGGCGGGTGCTGTCTAGAAATTACAGCCTTACTGCTGATGATGGGAGTACTGGGACCAAGAATAAAGCGATATTACATCATCCTTTCGGTATGGAGTGCAATCAGTTTTAGTATCATCGCATTATTTTTTAATCATTCCAACCTGCGCATCGCCTGTACATCACTTTGGTCTATATTGTTTGTAATCTATCCGGCTTATCATCTAACTGTAAATAAAAAGGCTACCCCTCTTCAAAAAATATTGGGTGTGTTATTTTATGTAATTGCAGTGATTATGCTCATGCGGGCATTTGTTGCACTGATTTGGGAGCCTGAGATGAATGTGTTCTCAACAAATCTTACGCAGTATTTGTATTATCTGGGAATGTATTTATTATTTATTGTGGGGGCGGCCGGTTTTATTCTACTCTCTAATGAACATTCTTATGTCAAACTAAAAAGAATAGCCAGTTACGATGATTTGACGGGG
Source organism: Paenibacillus sp. FSL R5-0345 (assembly GCF_000758585.1). Lineage (NCBI taxonomy): Bacteria > Bacillati > Bacillota > Bacilli > Caryophanales > Paenibacillaceae > Paenibacillus > Paenibacillus sp. FSL R5-0345. The sequence continues at coordinate 5,334,183 of NZ_CP009281.1, read as the reverse complement.
ATCCTAAACCGTGGAGCATTTCTTCAGGAAGCGGAGATAAAGCTTGAAAAGGCATTTCGAGAGCAGGATTACTTCTCATTTTTGCTATTGGATTTGGATCATTTTAAAGAGGTCAACGATACTTACGGTCATGATACGGGTGATATAGTTCTGGAAGAATTCGCATCGACGATTAAAGATCATCTCGGAAATGGTGATTTGTTTGGCAGACTAGGGGGCGAGGAATTCGCAGTCATACTCTGTGGAATAGATGAACAAAGCTGTGACCAGAAAGCTGAGACACTTCGCGAGGCGGTAATGAATGCTTCCACTCATAAGATTCCCCAGGGGTACACAGTTAGTATAGGTGTAATTACGATCATGCCAGATCAGGAGATCTCGATAAATAAGTTGTACAAGCTAAGCGACAAGGCGTTATATCAGGCCAAACAAGAGGGAAGAAATAGAATCATCAGATACCGATATGTATACTAAGAGTCAGGAATAGTTGGGGAGGTGAACTTCACTCATATGCATCTGGATCTCCAGACACTGCTGATATGTCTCTTTCTATGGCAATCGTTCACGGTGCTGCTTATCGTGGTATATCGTTTACGTTACGCACAGGAACAGACGTATTCATTGTTTATCACAGCAAAATATTTGCAACTAGCAGTCTTGATCCTTTTATTGCTGAAGGATTATATAGATTCGTCACTTAGTCTACCGATCATAGTACTTCTTGCTTTGGCTGGCGGTACGCTCGAAAGCTTGGCGCTTCTGATGCTTCTCAGAGTATTCGGGAATAAGGTTGAGAAATATTATTCTATATTATTCGGAGTATCGATTATCGTTGTGGTGCTGATGTATTTGTTTAAGCAAGAGGATTCACTCGTTATTGCCGTTGCTTGCCTTGCGGGAGTTCTGATTATCGCCTACCCTGCTTATGTTTTATGTTTGAAGGTTATGGAGACCTCGCTACAAATGATAATGGGACAGCTATATTTTATTGTTATCTTATCGTTGGCAGGGAGAGCTTTGGAACCGCTGTGTTCCGTGTTAGGATTCAATACGCAAGTGACACAATTCCTTTATTTGATTTTTTATCTCGGTATTTATTTGTATATGTTTTTAGGAACCGCTGGAATTATGCTGCTTTATAGAGAGGATTCCTTTGCAGAAATGGAGCGGGTTGCAACTTATGATGAGTTGACAGGTATTTTGAACCGCAGGTCGTTCGTTCTGCGTGCTCGGCCTTTAATAGCTGCTTCAGCGATGAAGAAGCTGCCCTATTCTTTTTTACTGCTGGATGTGGATCACTTTAAGAGCATAAATGATACTTACGGTCATAATATGGGAGACCAAGTACTAACTGATCTGGCGTCTAAAATCGAGCAACAGCTTGGCAATGGTGATTTGATCGGTAGATTTGGGGGAGAAGAGTTCGCAGTACTTCTGCACAGAGCTGATGAGAAAAATAGTGATGTTATTGCTGAAGGAATGCGCACAGCCGTTTTAGGCTCAGTGATTCATGGTGTTCCGCTGCATTACACGATAAGTATTGGGGTCATTACGATAGAATCAGGCGAGCGTTTTTCTCTGAACAATCTCTACAAACTTTGTGATAACGCATTATATCAGGCTAAGAAAAAGGGCAGGAACTGCGTCGTTAGAAGCTACGAAATATAAAAGTGTTTTTCTTTCGTCATTAGACGAGGAAGACACTTTTTTTTGTTGCATAAGGAATGGTTCATTATACCTAACGACTATGACAATTATGTTTAGAGAATTCATGTTCATGAATCTCTGGAAAAAAGAGATTTTTGGGTTGGATTATCAAAAAAATGGCGATTTATAAAGGTTTATCGCAATGAATTTCGAATAAAGGATGAAAATATATAATAAATTTAAAGCTTCCCCTATAAATCGACAAATATTTTATATGAAATGAGTTACTATTGAACTGCATCTAAAGTTGCAGTGGAAAGTGGAGAGGGTTTAATACAAAAATACAAGGAGCCAGAGTCATGCGAGAAAAAATGCTGTTCCTATCAGCTCAGAATCAAAGCGCAGAGGATCTAGAAGGAGAAATGAGAACAGGGAGTATTCTCGAGATTTTGCTTGGGAAATTTGATATCGATTTGCTGACGTATTCCAGTACGCACAAGGAAATGTCTACAAATGATGGAACTTCACTAAAGGTTCATTACATTAACGGGTGCATTACCTCATGGAAATCCATGCTGCGTCCCTTACATATATTACGGAATTTCACTAATCGGAGTCATGCAGATAAAGACATGAAGAGCACCATCATGGAGCTTTGCAGATCGAATAATTATAGACATGTATTTATATCGCATAGCTTGCTTGGGAATTGTATAGATATGGTTCGGAATCTGCTACCTGAGGCAAGTGTTATTACAGATACGTATCGTTTTGAGAGCGGCGTTGCCGTTGGAAAAGAAATCGGAAGGCCGAACAGCGGTAATCCTTACCATAAACTAAATGAAGCTTTGATTCGGCGGCATAAACGGAGACTAATGAATAAAACAGGGGTACTCCTGGCAACCTCGGAATGGGATGCCCTTAAATTCAAATCCTTATCCTTTGCGGATGCTCGTAAGGTTCATGTTGTTCCTCATTTCATAAAAATGAACGAGTACGACGCTTTTACTGAGCCTGTTGCAAAAGAAAATTCAATAGTTCTGCACTGGAATATGAACACCAGACAGGGAATTAAAGCCGCTCAAAACTTCTTTAAGAAAAGCTACCCATTGATTAAGGAACAAGTGCCTGATATCAAGTGTTACATAACTAGTCATGAGGTTCATTCGGAAGTGTTGACGCTTATAAAAGAAGATGTATCAGTAGTTATCACTGGACCTTTGAAACCGTCAGCGGATTATATTCGTCGAGCTAAAGCGGTTCTAGTGCCTATCCTTGAAGGCTGTGAGGTCTCCAGAAACATTCTGGAATCATGGGCACTCAAAACGCCAGTTGTTACTAGCTCTATGGTATGTGAACGATTGAACTGTGAGCATAACCGTAATATTTTGCTTGCTAACAGCTCAGTTGATGTTGTAGCTAGTGTAATAACGTTGTTAAAGAATCCCGAGATGGCAACGATTATTGCTGATCGGGCGCATCGCACATTGTTGAAGGATTACGAAGTGAATTATGTGAAGAATAAGATTCTTAGTCTTGTATAGAAGGTTTGCCCGAGAAGGGTGTGCCTGCAGTATATAAAAAAACCGCGCGGACGTTTTAGGATCCAACGCGGTTTTTTATATTCTTGTATGATTTTACAGCAGGTTGCGGCGCAATTCTTCCGGAGATTTAGGAGACAGCATTCCAAGTGGAATATCGAATACTGTACGCGCTCCGCTTTGTCCTTCTTGACTCATGCGCTGAGCGGCTCTGGCATAGGCTACGAGAACACTAGCTGTAAATTCTGGATTGCTCTCCAGCTTCAGGCCGAATTCAATAATCTGCTTTGTGCCTTCCCCTGTTACACCGCTGCGAATAACAAACCCGCCGTGCGGAATTCCGCTATGCTGAGCTGCCAATTCTTCATCAGTGATGAAAGTAACCGTAGTATCATAATCTGCAAAATAGTTCGGCATATTCACGATTTCCTCGCGAATGCGTTCTTGATCTGCACCTGCCTCAGCAACAACAAAACACTCTCTGAGGTGCTTCTGGCGAGTGGTAAGCTCTGGTGTTTCGCCAGCGCGAATGGCATCAATAACCTCTTGTACTGGAACAGTATATTGTACACCGGCTTTCACTCCATCCACTCTGCGGATCGCATCGGAGTGACCTTGGCTAACGCCTTTGCCCCAGAAGGTATATTCTTTACCTTGCGGAAGAATGGCTTCAGCAAGCAGGCGATTCATTGAGAATAAGCCTGGATCCCAGCCGGTAGAAATTACGCTGAGTGTTCCACCTTGTTTAGCTGCGGCATCAACGGTCTCGTAGAACTCGGGGATTTTGGCATGAGTATCAAAGCTGTCCACGGTATTAAACATCCGGGCAATGGCTGGTGTTTGTTCTGGCAGATCTGTAGCCGATCCTCCGCATAGAATCATAACATCCACTTTTCCCTTATATTGTTCGACGGCAGAGATGTGCTCGAACTTCACACCGGTTTCTCCGGCTTCCAGTTGTCCAGGTTCTCTGCGCGTAAAGATCGCAACTAGCTCGATATCTTCACTTTGGTTGATAGCCTTACGTACACCTTTTCCTAAATTTCCGTAGCCTACAATAGCTGCTTGAATTTTTTGTTTCAGAAGAAGCCCTCCTAATCAGTAGTGAACTAAAGCACTATTTCTAGTTTACCTAGTATAGTGTACAATTTCAGCTCTTTTTATATAGTATATAAAAGTTACATGTAATGTAAACTGAATCTGCATAATCTTTCATAATTCCTAGCGCTTAAAAATAGCATATCTCTCTATTGTCTATCATATATTATTTATAGATTAGATGAGGTGAGGTGTAACTGTTGAATAACGGAAGAATGACATTCCGATTTGACGTGAACAAGGACGAGCCTAAACCAAAGCCTAAGGTGGTGGAGCGCTGGTCAAATGGCGGACTGGGCACAGCTGAAGAGTATGCTGAGGGGCTGCGTCAAGAGGTTGGCCCAGCGCAGCAGACATGGATTTATGAGCCTGATTTTCGTTCTACGCGTGAGGCACCGCCGGAAGATTCCTACGACTATTACTCGGGCACTGTAGATCCGCGTCAGGAAGAATGGGACGAACAGGATAAAGATTTTAGATATACACAACCATCGTATCTTCTTTCAGATATGGTTTCGGATAGCAGAGATGAATTAGAGCATGTATCCACTGGCAACTACGGAGGATCTTACCATACCCGGCGTCCCTCTTATTGGTGGAAGCTAGCTCTTTCTGTTACGGGAGCCATCGGCACAGGGGTGCTGCTTGGATATGCTGCACTTTCTTTTTTTTACGGAGGGAATATGGACAGTAGCTCTGGAAATGGGACAGCAGACATGGTGGCTACTTCAGTGCAGTCCAGTGGAGCTAAAGATCCGGCAGGTGTAGGCACATCGGGATTGCCGGTTACAGGAACTGAGAATGCAGGGAAGAACAGCATCCCTGTTCAAGTCGCAGCACAAAGCTATTATCTGTTACAGTACGGAGTATTCAGTACGCCCGCAGGTGCCGAGCAGGCCCGTCAGGAGCTGTTAAACGCAGGATTGGCTGCGGGTATGGACCCTGCTGACGGCAATCGTGTTTATGCCGGAATGTCATCGGACCGTGAACAGGCCAAGCTGCTAAGCAGCGGTCTGCAGAATCAGGGGATTGAGCTATATGTGAGAGAGGTGGCACTTCCGGGGGCAGACCAGCTTGTCTATTCCGGTAAAGCAGAAGAAGTGAAGAACTATTTCTCTGTAAGCGGGCAGCTGCTCAGCGAACTAAGCACTCAATCTGCTTCTTTATTAAGCGCTGGTCAAACGAGTACGGCAGCAAATACATCCGTTGTGAGTGATCTGCATCTGCAGTGGAGTGAAGCCGTCAAAGTGCTGGAGCAAAGCGTGTCTCCCGAAGCGAAAAGCATCTGCGCAGCGCTAGAGAAATCAATGAGCCAAGGGATATCAGCATTAAGTGAATATAACAAGAACAAGGCGCAGGGGCTACTTTGGGAAGTACAAGAATCGATGCTAAGCTTTTTGACTAGTCAGAAACAGTTACTGTCTGCAATGAATTAACGAATAAACGGGTGACTTTAAAAACAGCAAGCCTCTGGATGTTGGGGCTTGCTGTTTTGGCGCGATAGGATGGGAACTTCGCTATATTCCGATATATAACATAAACTGAAATGGATACAGAGGGTGGTATCCCTCCGCAACTTTTAGGGCAAATGGTGGTAAACATTACCGTAAGGGATTTTACGTTTGTATTGATCACAATTTCACCGTATAATAATTAGGGTGTCAAAAAATGGCGAGGGAAGACTGAGATGAAGAAGAAAAATGTAGGAACACTGCTGTTATTTCTAATTCTAGGTTGGCTGGCTGGAGCCTGGATCGCCAAGCTACTGCAGCCGGTAAAGGCTCTTTCTTTTCTAACAACATCGACTGTGCTTAAGTGGTCTCCGCGAGCCGATTTGGACATCATAACCTATGACATCACTATTCATTTGAAATTGTGCATGCTAAGTCTCATCGGTATTATTACAGCGGTATGGCTGTACCGAAGAGTGTAACTCTCGTTACTGATCAAGAAGGGACGTTTACAACGTGGACAACTCACAACTCATTATTTTAGCCTCAGGTTCACCGCGTCGACGAGAGCTTTTGTCTTTACTGGGCTTGCCTTTTGAGGTTATTACCAGCGAAGCTGACGAAAGCACACCACCTGACTTTACGCCGGAGCAAATCGTGCGCAGTCTGGCTTTGCGTAAAGCAGAGGCCGTTGTAGCTGCAGCAGGAGAGCGTAACGCAGTAATCGTTGGTAGTGATACGATTGTTGTGCTAGATAACACTGTGCTAGGCAAACCGGTGGACGAGCTGGACAGCAAATCGATGCTTACCAGACTTCAGGGCCGGAATCATAAGGTATACACGGGTGTAGCCTGTATCGGACTTCCGCATGGAAAGACTATAGTGGAGCACCGTGTTACTTCCGTAACGATGAGAGCAATGACTGAAGATGAAATTGTTGCTTATATAGCTACGGGAGAGCCCGCTGACAAGGCTGGCTCTTATGCGATACAGGGGCTTGGCTCGACCTTGGTGGAACGAATTGAAGGCTGTTATTTCAATGTTGTCGGATTGCCGCTGTCGCTTCTTGGCGAAATGCTGTCCGAGTTCGGTATAGCTGTATTGAACCGGTAGGAAGCTTGGGAAAGAGGGATAGGGATGGAGTCGCAATCAGTAATGCTGCGGGACCTCCCCCATGAAGAACGACCAAGAGAGCGCATGATGCATTATGGGGCGGAATCATTAAGTCAAGCGGAGTTGTTAGCCATTCTGCTGCGTACGGGAACACGCCGTGAATCGGCTATTCATATTGCTCAGCAGATGCTAGGGAAGATCGGTGGCCTGCGTGGGCTGGTTGACCTTAGCATCGAAGAACTGACCGAAATCAAAGGTATTGGCCCTGCCAAGGCCGTACAACTAAAAGCAGGCATCGAGCTTGGAAGGCGCCTTGCGAACTCCAGGTTTAACATGCCGGTCATTATCCGTTGTCCTCAGGACGCTGCAGAGATTCTGACCGAGCAGTTGCGTTATTTGCAGAAGGAGCATTTTGTCTGCCTGTTTCTGAATACGAAGAATCACGTGATTGGACAAGAAACGTTGTCTATGGGCAGTCTTAACGCTTCGATTGTTCATCCTCGCGAGGTATTCCGAGCAGCTATAAAATGTAGCAGTGCCTCTATCATATGCGCACATAATCATCCTAGTGGTGATCCAACGCCTAGTCCGGAGGATATCTCCTTGACTCAGAGACTGCTTCAAGCAGGTGAGATTGTCGGAATAGACGTGTTAGATCATCTAATTATCGGTGATAGCAGCTTTGTAAGCTTGAAAGAAAAAGGACACATGTAATATAAATGTGAAGATTTACTTAGGAAAAGGAGAATTAGCATGTTGGGTAGTTTTACGAAAGATTTAGGAATTGACTTGGGGACAGCGAATACGCTTGTCTATGTACGCGGTAAGGGGATCGTTGTAAGAGAGCCTTCCGTTGTAGCCATTAACACTGACACTAAGACGATTGAAGCCGTGGGTGAATCCGCTAAAAAGATGATTGGTCGTACACCCGGTAACATTCGTGCGATCCGTCCGATGAAGGATGGCGTTATCGCTGATTTCGACACAACGGCTACGATGATTAAATATTTTATCCGTCAAGCACAGAAACAGCGTTCCATGTTCCAACGTCACCCTAATGTAATGGTCTGCGTACCCTCCGGCATTACTGCTGTAGAGCAACGTGCCGTAGAAGATGCTACTAGACAAGCTGGTGCTCGTGAAGCTTACATTATCGAGGAACCTTTTGCTGCTGCGATCGGTGCAGATCTACCGGTATGGGAGCCAACAGGAAGTATGGTTGTTGATATCGGTGGAGGTACAACAGAAGTTGCTGTAATTTCACTTGGCGGTATTGTTACTAGTCGTTCCGTACGTGTTGCGGGTGATGAAGCGGATGAGTCGATCATTCAATATATCAAACGTCAATACAATCTAATGATTGGTGAACGTACTTCGGAACAGCTTAAAATGGATGTGGGTTCTGCTCTTCCGCTTGAGAAGGCTGAGACTATGGAAATTCGCGGACGCGATCTCGTAACAGGTCTGCCAAAGACGCTTACAATCACTTCCGATGAAATCTGTGAAGCTTTGTCCGACACTGTGAATTCTATTATTGAAGCTGTTAAAGTAACTTTGGAAAAATGTCCACCGGAGCTCGCGGCAGATATTATGGATCGCGGAATTGTTTTGACAGGTGGAGGCGCCTTGCTTCGTAACTTGGACAAGCTCCTTGCTCGTGAGACTGGAATGCCAGTTATTGTCGCTGAGAACCCTCTGGATTGTGTAGCTATTGGAACAGGAAAGGCGCTTGAAAATATCCATTTGTTCAAGAGCCGCAGCAGTTCCAGTCTTCGCTCTAAGAGATAAGCCTATGTATTGCCACTTGTGTAAGTCAACCCCTGTTATGGGAGAAATACTGTTGTTAGAGGGTGTTGAAACTGTTTAAACTCTTAAGCAATAAACGTTTGTTTATACTGTTGATTACACTGGTGCTGTTCATTGTGGTGATGGGCTTCAGCTTGGCATCAAGGAGCTCCTTGTCCTGGCCGGAGAATTTTCTTAGAGATACGACTGGTTTCGTGCAAAAAATGTTCTACAAGCCCGCTGGATATGTAGCGGGCTTGTTTGAAGATATCGGAAATCTGAAAGATCTTTCTAAGGAAAATGAGCAGCTGAAGATACTTGCTGCCCAATATGCGCGTGATAAAGCTCAATACAATTTCATTCAGGTAGAAAATGAGCAATTGAAGGAACAGTTGAAGTTCACAAAAGCTCAAGAGGAATTGTATAAATATCAATATCATATTGCGCAGGTGGTTAGTCAGACTACAGAACCAAGCAATAGCACGATTGTAATCGATTTAGGCGCCAAAGATGGCGTTAGACCAAATATGTCCGTGATTTCTGTTGATGGTTTGGTGGGGGTTATTAGTCAAGTCAGCAATTTCACTTCTACTGTGAAGCTGATGACTATGATGGATACGAATGACCCTAATTCTCAGCCGCCAATTGCGGCAACTGCTATTTCCAAAGAGGGCAAGACCTTTGGTATGATTGAAAGCTATGATCCTAAGACAAATAGGTTATTGATGAACAAGATCCCGCCAGGCGATCCGATTGCACCGAAGGATGTTATAGTTTCCTCCGGTATTGGCGGATTGTATCCGCGAGGCTTGACCATCGGTACGGTTGAAAGTGTTGAGGTTGGTGAATTTGGATTAACTTCCACAGCAGTGATTAAGCCTTCAGCAGAATTCCAGGACTGGAAGCAGCTGATCGTTGTGTTTACGGAGGAGCGTGCTGAATAGTGAATATGCGCAGATCTGTTCTTGTTCTGTTACTGTTCCTCTTGTTTATTCTGGAGGGAACCATTCTGCCTTGGCTGATTCCAGATGCTTGGCAGATGCGAATTATTCCGAATCTAGTGTTCGTTGTACTATTGTTTGTGGCTGTATACCATCATCGTCATACGGCCCTTATATTAGGTCTATCCTTCGGAATGATACATGATGTCGTTTTTTATGGCAGAATTCTAGGAGCACATTCCTTTGCGATGGGTCTGTCGGCTTACTTAATCGGCCTTCTGTTTCAGATCCCGCGTGCTCCATTGCCTCTTATGATGACTGTGATTCTGCTCGGAAGCTTGCTAGAGGATAGCGTGTTATTTGGTATTTATAGTGTATTTAATCTCAATCAGGAGCCTTATAGCTGGGCGATTTTGAATCATATGCTGCCAACGATGCTCTTTCATTTTGCTATTGCTCTGATCCTCTACATACCGTTACGACGCCAGCTTGAGCTGATCAAGAAAGAGAAGAGTACGGAAGAAGCAGCATAAAGAGCTTCTAATTTCTTTCTTGATAAAGCAGGAATTTAAGAGGCCCGGCACGAATGAATGAGGATAGGGGGCCAGGCATATGACAGTAAAATCCAAGCATGTAAGGATTAAGGGCATCAAGGATGGCCTGATATTCCTGCTAGACGACAAATGTCCCTTCGAAGATCTTCTGAGTGAGCTTCGCTATAAGCTGGAGCACAGCCATCAAAATATTTTAACTGGACCGATTGTACATGTGGACATTAAGCTAGGCAATCGTCTCGTAACTGAGGAAGATAAGGAAGCTGTGCTGGAGATTCTGAAGGGACAGGGAAACCTACTGATTCGTTCCATAGAGGCGCTACCAGTACCCGGCAGTGAGGATAATGACGCGTTGTTTCTAATGAGCGGGATTCTTCGTTCCGGTCAGGTGCTGCACCATGATGGAAATCTTTTATATCTGGGAGATGTGAACCCAGGAGGGACCATAACCTGTTCAGGCGATATCTATATTCTAGGATCACTTAGAGGTATGGCGCATGCTGGAGTAGATGGCAATGAAGAGGCAATTATCGCTGCTTCATTAATGTCTCCGACACAACTGAGAATTGCTGATATTATCAGTCGTCCTCCCGATGAGTGGGAAACCCGTGAAAGCAGTATGGAATTTGCATATTTAACGAACGGAGCTATGCAAATCGATAAAATTCATAATTTAGTCAAAGTACGTCAGGATTTAAATGTGTTTAAAGGGGTGTAGCCTCCATGGGAGAAGCGATAGTCGTAACCTCGGGCAAAGGCGGAGTTGGCAAAACAACCACAACAGCCAATATTGGAACCGCACTTGCACTGCAGGGTAAAAAAGTATGTCTCGTCGATACCGACATTGGACTGCGTAATCTGGATGTAGTTATGGGGCTTGAGAATCGCATTATTTATGATCTTGTGGATGTAGCGGAGGGACGTTGTCGTTTAAATCAAGCACTCGTTAAAGACAAACGCTTTGATGAGCTGTATATGCTGCCCGCAGCACAAACAAAGGATAAAACGTCTGTCACTCCTGAACAAGTAAAAGATATCATTCTCGAACTGAAGAAGGAATATGAATATATTCTGATTGATTGTCCAGCAGGGATTGAGCATGGCTTCCGTAATGCGATTGCCGGTGCGGATAAAGCGATCGTAGTTACCACACCAGAGCATGCTGCTGTGCGGGATGCGGATCGGATTATCGGACTGCTTGAACAGTCGCATGTGGAATCCCCAAAATTGGTGGTAAATCGTATTCGTCCAGGTCTTGTAAAGTCTGGGGATATGCTTGATATTGAGGATATTTTACAGGTGCTGAATATTGACCTTATCGGAATTGTTCCGGATGATGAACTGGTCATTAAAGCCGCAAATAGTGGAGAGCCTACAGTTATGAATCCTGATTCGTCAGCAGCTATTGCCTATCGCAATATTGCACGTCGAATTTTAGGCGATGCTGTACCATTGATGCAGCTTGATCGGAAGCCGGGCGCATTTAAGAAATTTAAAAAGTTTTTCGGTATGGCTTAATTTTGCAAAATATAAGAAAGATAAGTTTCACACAATACTTTATGTCTTATATTTCTCGCTAAAACGCTTACCGTCCTTATAAGGACGCCGAATGCGTTTTTGCTTGCCAAGCAATCTTACTATAGAAGCATTAACGGTCCCACCACTTGAGAAATCTAAGGGGTGGGATTTATTTTGGGGAAAATAAGAATATTTGACCGTTTCAGGGATTTAAGTGCTCCGCCTTGGGCGGGCTTGTTCTAAAGAGACTTCCGTGCTTCATAAAATGGAAGTAAAACAAGCCCGTCCGGAGGGATAAATATGGATCTGAAATCAGATATCAAGAATCGCCGCAAGGAGCGTATTCGCAGTTTGTTGGAAGAAATCCCAGATATAGAAACAGCGGAGGCAGCTCCGTTATTCGTTATGCCCGAAAAGAGTACGAGCTTCAGAGAATGGGGAGCGGGATTTAAGGGGAATGATGAGCAATCCTCTATAGAGCCTGATCCAGAGGTGATGTGGAAAGAGAGACGTGGGGGCTGGGAGGAACCTGGTGGAGGGGGTTCTAATTTTTTTTCCGGCTTTATTCGAAGGGTCGTAGCCAGCGTGCTAGTGTTTGGAGCGGTGTGGGGAGTATTTACAATTCACCAGCCATGGTCCTATAAAGTTCAAGCTTTTGTGAGTGATGCCTTGAGCAATGACATGGATTTCACAGCAGTGCGGGTCTGGTATGAGGAGAATTTTAACGGTGCACCAGCGTTCATACCGATATTTGGGGATAAAGATGAACCTGCTCAAAAGGCAGCGGCTCATCATGAGCTTAGCGCTCCGGTAGCCGGGAGCATTGTGGAGCCTTTTGCATCCACGTTAAAAGGTGTTGAAATTATGCCTCAACTCGATTCAACCTTAAATGTGACGGTGAAGAGTATAGACATGGGACGCGTTCTTTCCATATCCAAAGAATTGGACGGAGGAATTCGAATTGCGGTCCAGCATTCTGGAGGAATTACAGCAGAATACGGACATTTAAGCGGCACCAAGCTGGAGATAGATGACTGGATTCAAAGCGGAGATTCACTTGGCTGGATGCTGGAGAAAGAGGGCTCCTCAGCACCAACGCTGTTTTTTGCCGTGATGAAAGACAAGACTTATATTGATCCTACAGAAGTGGTATCGTTTGATTAGGATCTTAGGGATCGATTTGTCACTACATCCATTGTTCGTAATCATCATGTTGTTCTCTGTACTCACAGGACAATTTCTGGAGCTGCTGACTTTATTTACGATCGTCCTCATACATGAATTAGGACATGTGGTGGCTGCCCTTCTGGTTGGTGTTACCGTCAAGTCGGTTCAGCTTCTTCCGTTTGGTGGCGTTGCGGTTATTGAAGATCATGGGCGGCTTACAGCTAGTCGTGAGATTGGCATTGCACTTGCCGGTCCGCTGCAAAATGGAATCATGATTGTTATGGCTCTTGGGCTTCAGCAGGCAGGTTACGGCAATCAGGAATTTTTAACCTATTTCATAAATGCCAATGCAATTATTGCACTCTTTAATCTAGTGCCTGTTCTCCCACTTGACGGAGGCAAAGTACTTCAAGCGACAGTGAGTCTATTCCTTCCTTATTACTATACTTTGCTGTGGAGCGGACGAATTAGTGTTGCTGCAAGTGTTCTTGTGATTGTTTATGCGCTACTGCCCCTTGGAGCGGGTGGAGGACTCAGGCTGAATATGGTCATGATCGGTGCCTTTCTGCTGTATTCAAATCTTACGGATCATCGAAATTTACCGTACCGATTCGTTGCATTTTTGATGAATAGGGAGGCTGTCTACGAGTATCATTTGCGGACAGGTAGTGTGGCTCGTCCAATTGTTGCCTTATCGGCGAAACCTTTAGATGCTATATTGCGTCTATTTAAACGTAATCAATATCATTTTATCTATGTATTAAACGGCAAAGGAAATGTTGTTGCTGTTGTGCCGGAACAGCGCTTAATATCTACTTACTTCGGAATGTAGTGTATTTATGCAGAGAATGAGCAAGTAATCAATGAATGAACGAAACCAGAGGTGAAGCCATGAAACAGATGATCGTTCACTGCACGCAGCACATTACCCGAATGGCTCTTCTGGAGAACGGAAGGCTTGTGGAGTACGCGGCTGAGCGCGATCAGCAGCAAGGGCTGGTCGGAAGTTACTACAAAGGCCGTGTGATTAACGTACTTCCAGGTATGCAGGCTGCTTTTGTTGACATCGGACAGAAGAAGAATGCTTTTTTATATGTTGATGATGTATTGCACCCTCATTTGGATAAACAGCCGGATGTGAAGCCTTCTATTGAGACGCTTTTACAGCCTGGTCAGGATATTGTTGTACAAGTAAGAAAAGAGCCAAGTGGCGGTAAGGGGGCCCGTGTAACCACACATTATACATTGCCAGGTCGCTGGATGGTGTATATGCCTTTTGCTGATTATGTCGGGGTATCCAAAAAAATAAGTCGCGATGCAGAACGTAGCCGGCTCAAAGGAATCGGCGAACGTCTGCGCATGAAAGAAGAAGGGCTTATTATGCGGACTGTCTCTCAAGACGAGCCGCATGAAGCGGTGGAAGGTGATCTTTCATTTTTACGTGCACAATGGGATAACATTACACGTCGGGCGCAAACTGCAGAAGCTCCGGCACTGTTGCATCGTGATCTTAGTATTGTTCAGCGCTTCATTAGAGATGCATTTAATCCGCAGCGAGATCAGTTGATTATAGATTCTCCTGCCGCAGTTAAAGAAGCCACGGCATTTCTGGATGACATGGCACCTGATGGGTACAAGCCTGTAAGTTTATATAATGGATCGGAGTCCATTTTTACAGCGTATGGAATTCAGGAACAGCTGCACAAAAGCTTCAGTCGCAAGATCACACTGGAGGGCGGAGCAACAATGATCTGGGATGAAACGGAGGCGCTCACCGTTATTGACGTTAACACTGCCCAATACATTGGAGGAGCATCGCTTGAAGAGACGGTGACGAATACTAATATGCTTGCGGCTGAGGAAATTGGTCGTCTGATCCGTTTGCGAGATACGGGCGGAATCATTATTGTCGATTTTATTGACATGGAGGAAGAAATACATCGTAAAATGGTTACTGAACGGCTGGAGAAGGTGATCTGCAGGGATCGAACCAAAACACATATTCTCGGTTGGACAAGACTTGGACTCCTCGAGATGACCCGGAAGAAGGCAAGACATGATTCAGCCAGCTTCGCACCTATCCTTTGTCAGTGCTGCGGAGGGACTGGGAAAGTTGGAGAATGGATGGAATGAGTTGACGATAGGCGATAAGTATGATAATATCTTCAAGTATGTGTTTGATTCATTCGGTCCTGCACATGCTGTAACCGCTCCGATCGGGTACATAAGTGCAGTTCCCACGGGAATCTGCCACCTAGACTAGGCGAGTCTGAGACATGAGGAGGTGCAAGTAAAATGTATGCAATTATCGAAACTGGCGGTAAACAATACAAAGTCCAAGAGGGCGATGTTTTGTTCATTGAGAAGTTGGAAGCTGAAGACGGCGCAAGTGTAACTTTTGACCGTGTATTGGCTGTTTCTAACGAAGGTGGTCTGACTGCAGGAACTCCGCTCGTAAGCGGCGCGTCTGTAACAGCTAAAGTCGAGAAACATGGTAAAGGCGCTAAGGTTGTAGTTTACAAATACAAACCTAAGAAGAACTACCACAAGAAACAAGGCCATCGTCAACCGTACACGAAAGTAACTATCGAGAAGATTCAAGCGTAAGAAGGTGCGTGAATGATTAACGTACGGATTACACGATCTTCGGATCTAGGGACTATCGTTGGCTTTGAGGTAAAAGGGCACGCGGGTTATGCAAAGCGTGGCGAAGATATCGTATGTGCCGGAGTTTCGGCCGTAACGGTTGGAACCGTCAATTCGATTGAGACATTGACCGGAATCTCCATGGATACATCCATGAAGAACGGATTCCTAAGTGGAACATTAAGTTCCATTGATGATTTCGATACTTCCGCGAAGGTGCAATTGTTGCTTGAATCCATGGTCGTGATGCTAAATGATATCGCAGAATCATACGGAAAGTATCTTCAAATAGAGCAAGTAAATATTTAAAGAAGGAGGTTGACAACATGTTGAAATTGAATCTTCAATTGTTCGCATCGAAAAAAGGTGTAGGTTCCACAAAAAACGGACGGGATTCCCATTCCAAACGTCTTGGCGTGAAACGTGCTGACGGTCAAGCAGTAACCGGCGGTAACATCTTGGTTCGTCAACGCGGAACAAAAATTCACCCAGGCACTAACGTAGGCATCGGTAAAGATGATACGTTGTTCGCATTGGTGGATGGCGTAGTGAAGTTCGAACGTTGGGGCCGCGATCGCAAAAAAGTGAGCGTATACCCAGTTGATGTCGCTCCGGTAGCAGCGGCACTGGAAGCGTAAGCTTACGGAACCATATTTGCATGTAGAAGCCTCCGGCATGAGTGCCGGAGGCTTTTTTGTAGAATATTCAGAATCGTTTGTGAAACCTCTTTGAGCACTTTAGAAACATACCTTCAGAGTTTTAAGAAAGCATGAACATCCTTAAACATATGTAAAATACTCATGGTTATCTCTGGTGAACTACAGGGAACTGCTGTGTTATACTAGGAAATGGTAATTGATGAGGTAATATTCTAAACAAAGTCATGAATTTTGCGAACTGAGGGACGGGGAGAAAGAATGAAATCCTGGAAAAGTGCAATCTGGGCAGTCATGTTATCCGTAATGCTTCCTTTAGGACTCGTGTATTGGCATACCTCCCTTTTGACGTGTCTGTTGCTTGGAATTTGGGTAGCGGTAATAGTTGCCTTTAGTTTCATTTGGAATCAGCGTCATTGGGAACGGGAACTGCGCATACAAGAGAACACTCTGCAACAGGCGGCGATTCGGACACTGAATCATCATCGTCATGATTGGATGAACGATTTGCAGATTCTTTACGGATATATTCAGCTTGGAAAACCTGATAAATCCGTGGAGTGTGTGGAAAGAATAAAGGAGCGCATAGCGCTTGATAGTCGTATCGCTAAGCTGGGCATTCCTTCATTGGTCTTTTTTATCCAATCTTTCCGAACTTACCGGACTAGTCTGGAACTGGAAGTTCAAGTGGAGGAAGGATTGCAGCTGGAGGACAAGCTAAACCGGGAAGCAGGAGATGAGCTGACTTCAGTGATTATGCAGACCGTACGGGCTTATCAATATAACGGACTGGCTCCCCAGGGAGAAACGCGCAAGCTGCGTCTTGGCTTTATTCAGGATGGAGGAGACATTCTTATCTCCTTCGAAGGTGAGGGAGAGCATGGCAATCCCGAGCAGCTCAAAGGGCAAATTTATAATATAGTACAAGGAAAAATCATGAAAGCGGAGCAGTTTAAGCCTAGTAAGGCTTATGTAGAACTGCGGTTGCCGCTTGAAATGTGAGGAAGGTGAACATTAATGTTCGTAGATAAAGCTAAGATTTATGTTAAGGGCGGAGACGGCGGGGATGGTATCGTTGCATTTCGTCGGGAAAAGTATGTACCGGATGGTGGTCCAGCAGGTGGTGACGGTGGCCGTGGTGGCGACGTTATCTTCCGCGTAGATGAGGGCTTGCGTACGCTGATGGATTTCCGTTATCAGCGCCATTTTAAAGCGGACAAAGGGATTAAAGGACGTAACAGAAGTCAGCATGGGGCGAACGCTGATCATATGATCGTGCGGATTCCACCTGGAACCATATTAATTGACGATGATACACAAGAGATCATCGCCGATTTGACTCGTCATGGTCAGCAAGTTGTTGTTGCCCGTGGGGGTCGTGGGGGTCGTGGGAATTCTCGTTTTGCCACAGCAGCTAATAAGGCTCCAGAGCTAGCAGAGAACGGCGAAGAGGGTCAAGAGCGGTATATTGTTATGGAACTTAAGGTTATGGCTGATGTGGGACTTGTAGGCTTCCCGAGTGTAGGCAAATCTACGCTACTGTCGGTCGTATCCGCAGCTCAACCAAAGATTGGCGCATACCATTTCACTACAATTACACCGAACTTAGGAGTAGTAGATGTTGGGGATGGACGAAGCTTTGTAATGGCAGATCTGCCAGGATTAATTGAGGGAGCTAGTGAAGGCATAGGGCTTGGTCATGAATTCCTACGTCACGTTGAACGTACACGGATCATTATTCACGTAGTGGATATGTCTGGTTCAGAGGGGCGTGATCCCTTCGAGGATTGGGTTCTCATTAATGACGAGCTGAAGCAATATAATGCGGCTCTAATTGATCGTCCTCAGATCGTGGCTGCAAATAAAATGGATATGCCAGCGTCAGAGGAGAATCTCATCGCTTTCCGAGAACGCGTAGCTGAGGTGCGTCCGGATCTTGAGATTATGCCAATCTCCTCGCTTACTCGTCAGGGTGTTCAGGAACTGTTATATCGTGCAACGGATATTCTTGATAGTATTCCGGTGGCACCGGTAGTTGAAGACGTATCAGGTACAACTGAACGTAAGGTTTATAAGCTAGAAGCGGAAGATGATAACTCATTCACGATTACACGTGATAATGAAACATATGTGGTCAACAGCCCTCGTATCGAGAAAATGTTGAAACGTATGCAGCTTAGCACACATGATGCGATTCTAAAGCTCGCCCGGACTTTGCGGCATATGGGTGTAGATGCAGAGCTTCGTAAACGTGGAGCTGTAGAGGGGACTATTGTCCGTATTGGTGAGTTCGAATTCGAGTTCGTAGAGAGTAGTAGTTACTATTAATATTTAGCTGATTACAAAGCGCGACTTGTGTTCTCCTGTAAAGGAAGACACAAGTGGCGTTTTTTTTTATTTCCGTACAGAGCATTTTTTTTCAAGAAAAGAACCCAAAACACGATATATATCGTATACAATAAATATCGAAATACACTTATTCCCAACCGGGAACACATACGTTATTCGTATATCATAGATGATGAAAGAAGGAATAGCAGATGGCAATTATAGAAGTGGTGAAGTACGACGGTCCTCCAGGGATTTTCGCATGGAAATATCCTAACCAAGAGCTAGGAACATGGACTCAGCTAATCGTTAATGAATCTCAGGAAGCGATCCTGTTCAAAGGAGGACAGGCGCTTGATTCCTTTTCGGCAGGAAGACATACCCTAAGCACCGCCAATATACCTATTTTATCTAGTATCGTTAATCTCCCTTTCGGCGGGAAGTCACCATTTACAGCAGAAGTATGGTATGTGAACAAGACTAACTCGATGAATGTTAAATGGGGAACAAGCGCACCTTTACAACTCCAAGATCCTAAATATAAAATTATGATTTCTGTTCGTTCCTTCGGACAGTTTGGTGTAAAGGTCGATAATCCACGTAAATTTTTATTGCAGCTCGTTGGAACGCTTCCTCAGTTTGATCACGATACACTGGTTAATTATTTCCGCGGCTTGCTTATGTCGAATATTAATGAACTGATCTCATCCTACCTTGTACATAAGCAAATCAGTATTCTGGAGATTAATGCTTATGTTGCAGAGATCTCAAAGCATATCCAGGGGCGGTTAGCATCGACTTTTCTGGATAATGGTCTTGAGCTGAATAACTTCTATATTGATTCGATCAATATTCCTGATGATGATCCGGCAACGATTCGATTAAAGGAAGCTTTAGCTAAAAAAGCAGAAATGGATATTATCGGTTTCAATTACCAGCAAGAGCGGGGCTTTAACACGATGGAGAAAGCAGCCGGCAATCCTGGCAATCTTGGTGTAGGTATGATGAACACTGGGATGGGACTTGGGCTTGGAATGGGATTCGCTGGTCCGGCTATGGATATGGTAAACCGTATGACCCGAGGGATGAGTTTTGATTCAGGGACAACAGTTGTACGTCAAGAACGCTCCTGTTCGAAGTGTGGGGTTATGAATCCTGTAGAGGGAAGGTTCTGCAGCGGCTGTGGGCATGCTCTGGAGAGCATTCAGCAAAGTACGCCGTCCGGAAATAAGATCAATTGTTTGGAGTGTGGACATGAACTGAAACCTGGAGCCAAGTTCTGTCCTGGCTGTGGTAATCCTTATCGAGCTTGTCCAACCTGTGGAGCGGATAATCCTGAGGGTGCTTCTTCCTGTGTCTCTTGTGGAAAAGAAATGCCTAAGGCCTGTGGCAAATGTGGAGAAATGGTATCGCCAGGGGTAAAATTCTGTCCTCATTGTGGAGACAGCTTGGTTATTAAATGCGGAGGCTGTGGGCATGAGCTGAAGCCTGGACAGAAATTCTGTGCTGAGTGTGGAACTAAGGCAGGCTGAAGGAGGACGTAATGAACAAGGGTAAAAGCTATATTCGTATCATCACCATTATTTATGTTGCTGCTATAATACTAACGGTGTTCTCCTTTATAGGATTAGGCTTCTCTGAATCCCTGTTTCGATTCGTGACTTCGCTAGTTGCTGTTCTGCTGGCGGAGAGTGTGGTGTATGGCTATTGTATTTTTTGGCTCCGTAGTGCAGGTAGTGTTCAGAGAACCTCACCCGTTCTTCTCAGTGGTGCATTCATCACGGGAATCTATGCGGCTGTCGTATTCGTATCAGCTATTGTTTTTGATTGGCTGCTGGAGATGTCTCCTTTGTGGTATGCTGCCGTGCAACTGCTGATTCTTTTGATTGGTGGAATCACACTGGCTGTGATCGGGATCTATGGATGGAATGCCGGAACAGAAGAACAGCAACTGCGGAGATCCTTACAAGCATTTCGGCAGCATCAGAGTGAAATAAACGAGATCAGAGCGCTGGCAAGCAGCTGGAAGGATCCCGAATCTGAAACGCTTGTGAAGATGCTCAATAAGTTGCAAGATCAATTTAAGTTCAGCGATCCTGTTTCAGATTCATCTTTATATGCTACTGAGGATATCATGCATCAGCAGATCTCCCTGTTGCATGATCATGTGAAGCTGCTGCTCATGACAAATGAGCCACATGAGAACTGGCAAGCTGAAATCAACGAAATGGCCGACAGTATTAAAGCTACTCTAGAGCGGCGAAATCGGGAATTAGCGGCACTTAAATAGGAGGAAAATAACTACATGAACAGATTGAACATACAAGAGCCGTCACCGAACCCAGCGGGGAGTGCAGCGGTTCCTCTGATTAAATTAGATCGGACTGGGTTTGATTATGTCATTCTAGCGGCAGCTTATTTATTCATGCCCATTGGACTCGTCCTTGCATTGTTACGGTTGATGCTGACCCATTATAAAAATTACCGGAGGCCCACCAATCTAAATCTGCTCATGCATGTATTTATCGGAGGATTTGTTGAGCTCTCTATTGCAATGTTTGTGGATACCATGAGTGGAAACACTGGAACTTCCGAATTATTAACGATCCAGATTTTCCTTGCAGTCATATTTTTGATTCCGGCTTTTATTCTTGCGAGTGTGACAGCAAAAGCTAAATATACACTTTCTAAACTTAACACTTCTTATATAGAGCTGATTCAAAATAAAAATATCCGATATGTCGGCAGTATAGCAGAACGGATAGGTATAAGCGAAAGTGATGTACGGAGGGATGTCCAGTATCTAAAGAATAAAGGATTACTAGATATTGATATTGTCCTTTCGGAGGGGCGCCAGACGCCAGATCCATCCATGACAGCACCTAATCTTGTTCATCCTGGAAGGCCATCAGGCTTCGGAGCCCAAGCCTCGGGACAGCAGGTTCATACTCAACCTCAGTCCTCGCCGCAACTGCCTAAGTCCATTCGTTGTCCGGGCTGCGGAGCACAGAACACGGTTCAGCCTAGTCAGTCCAAGAGCTGTGATTATTGTGGAACAATGATATCGTATAGTTAATGCCGTCAACCAACAGATTAGCTGCATCGCATATAGGATTACATAAATAAGGGGATTAAAGACAAAATGAGTGGATTGGATATACGCAGACAGCCGCCGACATCGGGAAAGCCCGTGTATAAGCATGAATATGAGCGGACGGCGTTTGATTATACGACTATTGTGTTTGCGTATATATTTGCTCCGGTTGGCTTTATATTGGCTGCCATTCGGTTATTATCTACACATTCCAAGAGACAGCGCAAAGCAAGCAATATTAACCTGTTTTATCATGCGTGTATGGGTGCCTTTGTAGAATTGGCGATCTATTTCATTATTAGTAAGCTACTCGGTCAAATCGATTATGTCGCACTCTTGATCAGGCTGGTGATTATCTACGCATTGTTTAGGATTCCTGCCATCAAATTGTCGGTTAGGGCCGTAGGATGGAGAGAGGGATTCACCTATCTTTGCAATGACTATATCGCATTGGTTCTTGTGGACGGCATAAGGCATATCGGCAGCCTATCCGATATTCGCGGATTCAGTGAAGAGAACGTCCGCGAGGTTTTGGAATATTTAAAAGATCAGGGAGTACTTTCTCCAGATATTGTTTATTATGAAGGACGTGTAGACAATCCATTTGTAAAAATGCCGCCGAAGCTTATTTATTCCAAACGGGCACAAGCACTGGTGCGTGCTCCTGAGAATAACCTTCGCTACCGTAACAAGCGAGACCGGACAGTGTTTGATCGAATCATCATGGCGATTGCCTATTTGTTTGCTCCGCTTGGGTTTGTACTTGCGATGCTTCGTTTTGTAAGCACTCATTATAAGAATGAGCGGAAATCATTTAACTACAAATTGCTCTATCATGTATGTATGGGAGCTTTTATGGAACTTGCCGTCCTCTTCGCCGTGGGGACCTACAAAGGGGATTTTAAGTGGTTCACTTTATTGATCATTCTGGTGGTCCTCTACTTGATCTTTATAATTCCGGCGGACAGCTTTGCAGGGAGGGCTACCTTCGCAACAGAAAACTTTGATTTTCTGTGCAAGAAGTATCTCATGCTGATCATAGTGGATGATGTTAGACATATTGGTAATTTAGCTGATATCACGAAACAAAGTGAAGATGATGTACGTAGAGACCTACGGTATTTGGTGAGATGGGGGTTACTTGCTTCTGATCTTGTCTATTATGAAGGACGTGTTAAGCTCTTAGATAAACAACCGCCCAATCTTGTGCATCCTGACCGGGCACAGCCCTCCGCGGCATCAGAGAACCAGCCATCATCTGGGCGGCAGTCATTACCGGAGAATAGGCCTAAGCCACCTGTCCAACTGCCGAAATCCATCGTTTGTTCGAGTTGCGGTGCTAAGAGTAGAGTACTTCCTGGGCAGGATAAAATCTGTGACTATTGCGGGACGACGATTCCATACAGTTAGTGTACATACGATTGTCTGCTGCCCCCGGGAATCCGGGGGTTTTGCTGCACCGAACTCCCCGACCTCAGAGTATACATATAAAGTTATTGCATTTTATAAGTCTTTTCCGATATAATGTCCACTAAGAAAACACAAAAGTCTTTGAGGTGAGGACGTTCGTGAAAGAACGCTATTATTTGGTCCGTGAGGACATATTACCTGATGCCGTACTTAAGACAATGCAGGTCAAACAATTGCTTGAGGCCGGGGATGCGAAGACCGTACATGAGGGTGTAGAACAGGTAGGATTAAGCCGAAGTGCTTTTTATAAATACAAGGATGGCATTCACCTGATCCATCAGCTCGAACGTGAGCGAATTGTTACGATCTCCATGGATTTGGAACATGAATCTGGGATGCTCTCCAAGGTTCTAGGATCTGTGGCGGGACATGGGGCTAACGTGCTGACGATTCACCAGAGTATTCCGCTACAAGGACGAGCGAATGTGGTGATTTCCGTGGAAATCTCACATTTGAATGAGGAGCTCGGAGAGATGCTTGATAGTCTGAAGAATATTCCGGGAGTGAAGCGCGCCCTAATCGTTGGACAGGGATAGAGAAGTTATATACGTAAAACTTTTAGGAGGATACAGATGAAGCCGGTTAAAGTAGGGTTGCTGGGTCTGGGAACAGTTGGTACAGGTGTAGTTCGTATCGTGGAAGGAAATCAAGAGGATTTGAGCAGTCAAGTAGGCTCTCCAATACTCATTGAGCGCATAGCGGTGAATAATTCCAATAAGCCACGTGATATTGAGGTTGACCCTGCCAAAATAACAACAGATCCATGGGATGTTATTCGTGATCCTGAAATTGATGTAATCGTTGAAGTGATGGGTGGTGTCGATGGAACAAAGGAATATATTCTTGAAGCTTTGGACCGCGGTAAGCATGTCGTAACTGCGAACAAGGATTTGATGGCGCTGCACGGTTCGGAGATTCTGGCTAAGGCGCAAGAGAAGCAATGTGATGTCTTTTATGAGGCTAGCGTTGCGGGTGGCATTCCGATTATTCGGACGCTTATCGAAGGCTTTTCTTCAGATAAGATCATGAAGATTATTGGAATTGTAAATGGAACAACTAATTACATACTAACCAAAATGAGTCAAGAAGGCGCATCCTACAATGATGTGTTAAAAGAAGCGCAGGATCTAGGATATGCAGAGGCCGATCCAACTTCCGATGTTGAAGGTCTGGATGCTGCCCGCAAAATGGCGATTCTCGGAACCTTAGGCTTCCGCACTAACGTGGAGCTACATGATGTAAGTGTGAGCGGGATTTCAAAAGTGAGTAAAGCCGATATTGCTTTTGCGAAGCGTCTCGGATATGAAATCAAGCTTCTGGGTATCGCTGAACGTCAGGATGAGGAATTTAGTATCAGTGTTCAACCGACCTTGATTCGAACAAGTCATCCGCTTGCATCCGTAAATGGTGTCTTCAATGCAGTTTATGTTTATGGTGAAGCGGTAGGAGAAACGATGTTCTATGGTGCGGGCGCGGGTGCAATGCCAACAGCAACTTCGATAGTAGCTGACTTGGTAGCCATTATTAAGAACCTCAAGCTGGGTGTTAATGGATTGAAGCAAAAAGTACCTTATAAGCAGAAGAAGCTTAAGAGTGATGAGGATATCTTTTATAAAAACTTCCTACTTTTACACGTTGATGATAAAGCAGGTGTATTGGCCAAGATTACTCAGGTGTTTGCCGAGTATGATGTGAGTCTTGATTCGGTAGTTCAACAAGCCAATCCAAATAATCCTGATGCGGAGATTATTATTGTTACCCATAACGCCAGCAAAGCAAGTATGAATAAAGTGCTGCGCCACTTTAAGGAACTGAAAGTCATCCACCGGATCAAGAGTCATTATCGTGTGGAAGGTTAGCACTGTAGATGGACTATACTTTCTATATTTAAACAATGAGTAAGGAGATTGCACCTGTTATGAGTACTTATGGAGTAGCAAGGGTTAAAGTACCTGCTAGTACTGCCAATCTTGGTCCGGGCTTCGATACTCTTGGCATGGCATTGCCGCTGTATGCCTGGATTGAGATGGAGGAAGCAGAGGAGACAGTTTTTCATCTATATGGTGACGAGATGAAGGGAGTGGCTCGGGATAAGAGTAATTTACTCTATAAGGTCGCTCAAATGATATTTGCAGAGGCTGGCGTTACGGTGCCTGAAATATCTATTTCGATGTACTCTGAGATTCCGCTTACGCGTGGACTCGGCAGCAGTGCCTCGGCCATCATTGGGGGCATGGTCGCAGCTAATACGATGATCGGCTCTCCGCTCGATGATGCGAAGCTGTTTGATATGGCTACCCAGCTTGAGAAGCATCCTGACAATGTAGGAGCTTCCTTATTTGGTGGCATCATTACCGCAGTGTGGGACGGTGATCATGCGGATTACGTTCGCCTTGATCCACCTCAAGACCTTGAGGTTCTCGTGGTTATTCCTGAATTCGAGCTGGAAACCACAAAAGCACGGGGAGTGCTTCCAACAGAAATCTCAGTTAGTGATGCTGTGTACAACATCAGTAGAACCTCTTTAATGACGGCATCGTTTGCATCAGGTCGGCTTGACCTGATCAGTAGAGCGATGCAGGATCGTTTGCATCAACCTTATCGGGCAGCGCTTATTCCAGGCATGGAGAAGCTGCTCGCGGAAGCACCTAAACATGGTGCTTTAGGGATCGCACTTAGCGGTGCCGGCCCTACGCTACTGTGTTTAGTTGATCGCCGTGAGACTCGTAAGAGTGAGCTTGAGGCTTTTCTGAAGAATACGATGCAAGAACACGGCATCTCTGCTAAGACTTGCTGGCTGATGCCTTGTACTTCAGGTGTTACATCAGAGCTGCTTAAAAGAAACGAGATGCAAAACGTATCATTTTTGGATATGATAAAAGGAGAAGTACGGTCATGAAATCAATAGCGGTATTGCCGCAGGGCTCAGTATCTCACGAAGCGCTGCTGCATTTGTTTAACGGTGAGCCTGTAAAAATTGTGCATCACAAGTTAATTTCCGATGTCTTTCTCTCTACGGATGGTGGAGCCACTGATTACAGCGTTATCCCGATTGAGAATACTATTGAAGGTTCGGTTAGTCTCCATATTGATTGGCTTATTAATGAAGTTGATCTACCTATGCAGGCGGAATGGATCTTTCCATCGATACAGAATCTCATCGGTCACCCGCTGGAATTCAGAGATACGAACGGTAATAAGGATTTCACTAAAGTGAAAAAAATCCTTTCGCATCCTGTTGCAATGGCACAGTGTATGCAATTTGTTCGGAAGCATGCACCTTGGGCTGAACTGGAGTCGGTCGGAAGTACCTCTGAAGCTGTTGAAATCGTTAAGAACAATCCTGGAAAGGGTTGGGCTGCGATCGGTACTGCGCTTGGTGCAGCTACTCATGGACTGGAGATTGTTGATCGGAAAGTTACAGATCACAACAACAACTACACAAGATTTGTCCTTGTCGGTCCGCAGAAGGTAGATCTTCCACGGAGCAGCAATGGTGTAAAGACGAGTGTCCTAGTAACGCTGCCTGAGGATTTTCCAGGTGCTTTGCATCAGGTTCTCGCTGCCTTTTCTTGGCGAAAGCTGAATTTATCGCGTATTGAATCACGACCAACGAAAAAAAAGCTGGGTACTTATTATTTTTATATTGATGTGCTGGAACCGATAGAATCGGTCCTGCTGCCAGGGGCTATTGAAGAGATTAATGCTTTAGGCTGCCAGGTACGGATTCTGGGCTCGTATCCCACATACACCTATGAGGAAGAGAAAGCGGAGGTGCAGTAAATTCATGGCTGAACAATGGATCTATCTGGATGGACAACACGTAACTAAGGAAAATGCAAAGGTATCCGTTTTTGATCACGGTTTTTTGTATGGAGACGGCATATTTGAAGGTATTCGTATCTACAACGGTAATATTTTTAAATGTAAAGAGCATTTGGACAGACTTTATGATTCGGCGAAGTCGATCATGCTGGACATTCCGCTCACTTATGACGAGATGCTGGAAGCTATGGCTGAAACGATTCGCCTCAACGACATGCGTAACGGTTATATTCGACTGATCGTATCCCGTGGTCCTGGTAACTTGGGTCTTGATCCACGCCGTTGCCCTAAAGCCAGCGTAATCATTATCGTTGAACAATTAGCTATTTACCCAGAGCAAGCGTACATTAATGGGCTTCGTGCTGTTTCTGTATCCCAACGCCGTAATATTCCGGATGCACTGAATCCGAAGATTAAATCACTTAACTATCTCAATAATATCCTAGTGAAAATTCAGTCCAATCTGGCAGAAGCCGATGAAGCGATTATGATGAACGCTCAAGGATATGTTACTGAAGGATCTGGCGATAATATTTTCATCATCAAAAATGGCGTGGTCACCACTCCACCTTGCTATCTGGGTGCGCTCGAAGGAATCACACGTCAGGCTATCATCGAGCTATGCGAGAAATTGGGTATTAAACTGAAAGAAGAACCATTCAGCATGCATGATGTTTACATCGCCGACGAGGTATTCTTCACTGGAACGGCAGCAGAGGTTATTGCAGCGCGTGAAATTGACGGACGCATCATCGGAGAAGGACATGCAGGTCCAATAACGTTGAAGCTTCTTGAAGAATTCCGCAATGTTGTTGACAAAGATGGCTACAAGGTTTGGGAATAACAGTTAATCGTACAATATGCTCTTTTACATGCTAGTCGTGTAATGAGTGTTGAATAGGTATTGGATATCCTTTCATGCATATGAAGAAGATGGCCGGAGGTCTCTGGTAAATCTTTTCATGTCTCATGAAAGGATTTTTTTTATTTCAGGGATGTCATTCGCCCATGGGCTGCATAAGATGTAGTAACGAAGGAGGCGGCTGTACCGCATATAACTTTGTAAGAGAGCAATGTTCCATCCAAAGGGTGTTTGCTTTCAAAGCCAGTTTTGCTGTGTAGCTGTAAGAAAGCAATACTCCACAAAACTTTTAGGAGGTTAATGCTACGTGAAAATACACATTGTCAAACAAGGCGATAGTCTGTATGCATTATCGCAAAAGTACGGAGTGCCGTTACAAAAAATTATTGAAGCTAATCCACAGATCAGTAATCCGAATGTGCTGGCACTTGGTGAAAAAGTAAAAATACCTACGGCTCCTGTATCCGTACCGGATAACAGTGAAGTTTACTACAAGCATACAGTTAAACAAGGAGATACCTTATGGAAATTATCTAAGGCGTGGGGAATCCCCTTAAAGGATATGGTTGAAGCAAACCCCCAGCTAAAGAATCCGAATGTATTGATGTTAGGGGAAGTAGTTAACATTCCTAAAAAGACATCAAACGCTTCCCCCGTACAGCCAGGCTACATGCCTTCTAATGCTTCTGAGAAAACACAAGTTGGCGGGAAGGAATATACGGGTCCAAAAGAACAGCCAGTTGCTGAGGTGGTTCCTGCACCAAAACCGGAAACTAAACCAGAGGTTAAACCAGAAACTAAACCGGAAGCAAAAGCAGAAACTAAACCTGAGGCAAAACCAGAAACTAAACCTGCACCTAAACCATCGCCAAAAATCGCACCTGAATCCAATTCAGCACCACATCCATCGGTAAATATAGCTCCAATTAATGCACCGAACCCTGCGCCAAATATGCAAATGGAAGTTGCTCCTGTGCAAGAAATTGAAATGCAGAGCTTGTTTGTTCAGATTACAGTACCAAATCAAGAGCCAGTAGCACAACATGAGGCGTCAAAAGCTGAGATGAAGCCAGTGGCTTGCAAAGAGGAAAAGGCGAATTCTTGTGACAGTATGGGATATCCAGGTCTAGGTGGAAATCCTTATCTCTATGATTCTTATCAAAATAACCCTAATATGAATATGAACTGGGCACCAAGTTATGTTCAGCCAGCGGCATTTGGACCAGAGTGCATGTCTCCATACTACTTTTCAGAAAACATGTATTCACCTAATATGAGTCCAGAACAATGGAATCCGAACGCTGCGCCTAACGTGAGTCCGGAACAATGGAATCCGAATGCTGCTCCTAACGTGAATCCGGAACAATGGAATCCGAATGCTGCGTCTAATGTAAGTCCGGAGCAATGGAATCCAAATGCTTGGCCTAATATGAGTCCGGAACAATGGAATCCAAATGCTGCGCCTAATGTGAGTCCGGAACAATGGAATCCAAATGCTGCACCTAACAATATGGAGGCTAATGCTTCGGGGATGAACCCGATGTATGGGATGTCATCGAACCTTCCTTGGCCAACTACTTGTGGGTGCGGGGGAATGCATGTTCAACCCTATTCATATGAAATGCCCTCATATAATACCTATCCTGCATATGGAAACCCAAATGCATTCTCTGCTTATGGAGCAGGAACACCTAATCAGGGAATAGTCCCAGATTCTCCTCTTGGAGCTTTTGGCGGGCCGATAATGTCGAGTATTCCGTCTAATCCGCAGTATCCTGGTATAGGTAATTATTCGCAGCATAATCGGGTTCCGGAAATCCAAGATCCTGAAACGTTTGTACAGGACACTCCCGAAGTTGCTAGAACAGTGAGTGAGGAATCTAGCTCTGGTAGTTCGCTCAAGAGTAAGGGGAATGCAACGAAGGAAACGGCAGCAAAAGCAAAGACCTCAAGTCAAAATAGCAGCAAGAAGACCAAAACGGTTGTGAAATCTCAGCGTTCAAGTGCAGGTGGTCGTACAGAGAGTTCTAAGAAACGCAGAAATCCGTGGATTTCTAATTAATACAGTTTTAAACTAAAAGCCAATCTCTCTTTAACGTGCAGATTCTGATTATCAGAGTTTGCACGTTTTTTATGAGAAGAAATGAAGCAGATGTAAGAATGAGGCGAAAGTATTTTTTTGAATTTTTAAAATTTAGGGGTTGTTTTTAGAGTGGGTTATATGTTACATTATAAATCCAGTCGCAAAGAGGAGATATAAACTTTCGATTGGTGAATGTTAATCCAGATGAGATTACACAAGACTTTGAAAAAAAAGTATTGCAATTCATCGGAAAGCATGATATATTATAAGAGTTGCTGCTGAGACATTAAACGGCGCCAACGAGAACTTGATCTTTGAAAACTGAACAACGAGTGAGTAGGAAATCATGAAAGTGAAATCCAAAACTGATGAGTTTCACAGCGTATTTTACGCTTTTGAAATTTCATCGTGAGAATTAATTTTCTCGTCAGATGTTTCAAAATGAGCATATCGCTCTTTTCAATACTAATTGGAGAGTTTGATCCTGGCTCAGGACGAACGCTGGCGGCGTGCCTAATACATGCAAGTCGAGCGGAGTTATTTTGAAAGCTTGCTTTCAAAATAACTTAGCGGCGGACGGGTGAGTAACACGTAGGCAACCTGCCCCTTAGACTGGGATAACTACCGGAAACGGTAGCTAATACCGGATAATTTCTTTTTTCTCCTGAAGAAAGAATGAAAGACGGAGCAATCTGTCGCTGAGGGATGGGCCTGCGGCGCATTAGCTAGTTGGTGGGGTAACGGCCCACCAAGGCGACGATGCGTAGCCGACCTGAGAGGGTGAACGGCCACACTGGGACTGAGACACGGCCCAGACTCCTACGGGAGGCAGCAGTAGGGAATCTTCCGCAATGGGCGAAAGCCTGACGGAGCAACGCCGCGTGAGTGATGAAGGTTTTCGGATCGTAAAGCTCTGTTGCCAGGGAAGAACGTCCGGTAGAGTAACTGCTACCGGAGTGACGGTACCTGAGAAGAAAGCCCCGGCTAACTACGTGCCAGCAGCCGCGGTAATACGTAGGGGGCAAGCGTTGTCCGGAATTATTGGGCGTAAAGCGCGCGCAGGCGGTCATTTAAGTCTGGTGTTTAAACCTTGGGCTCAACCTAAGGTCGCACTGGAAACTGGGTGACTTGAGTACAGAAGAGGAAAGTGGAATTCCACGTGTAGCGGTGAAATGCGTAGATATGTGGAGGAACACCAGTGGCGAAGGCGACTTTCTGGGCTGTAACTGACGCTGAGGCGCGAAAGCGTGGGGAGCAAACAGGATTAGATACCCTGGTAGTCCACGCCGTAAACGATGAGTGCTAGGTGTTAGGGGTTTCGATACCCTTGGTGCCGAAGTTAACACAGTAAGCACTCCGCCTGGGGAGTACGGTCGCAAGACTGAAACTCAAAGGAATTGACGGGGACCCGCACAAGCAGTGGAGTATGTGGTTTAATTCGAAGCAACGCGAAGAACCTTACCAGGTCTTGACATCCCTCTGAATCTGCTAGAGATAGCAGCGGCCTTCGGGACAGAGGAGACAGGTGGTGCATGGTTGTCGTCAGCTCGTGTCGTGAGATGTTGGGTTAAGTCCCGCAACGAGCGCAACCCTTAACTTTAGTTGCCAGCAAGTAATGTTGGGCACTCTAGAGTGACTGCCGGTGACAAACCGGAGGAAGGTGGGGATGACGTCAAATCATCATGCCCCTTATGACCTGGGCTACACACGTACTACAATGGCCGGTACAACGGGAAGCGAAGCCGCGAGGTGGAGCCAATCCCATCAAAGCCGGTCTCAGTTCGGATTGCAGGCTGCAACTCGCCTGCATGAAGTCGGAATTGCTAGTAATCGCGGATCAGCATGCCGCGGTGAATACGTTCCCGGGTCTTGTACACACCGCCCGTCACACCACGAGAGTTTACAACACCCGAAGTCGGTGGGGTAACCCGCAAGGGAGCCAGCCGCCGAAGGTGGGGTAGATGATTGGGGTGAAGTCGTAACAAGGTAGCCGTATCGGAAGGTGCGGCTGGATCACCTCCTTTCTATGGAGAATTGTCTTCTGCAATGAAGACATTCAAATCGGAAGTTAAACTTCCAAAACTCAGGTTTAGGCCTGTTACTCACTCGTTGCTCAGTTTTGAGAGTTTAAGCTCTCAAGTAAGACTTGATCCTTGAAAACTGGATACCGAAACGAATTTGCGTTTTAGAACATCTTTTAGCAACTTGTGCAAACAAGTAAATGTTATTAGTGAGATGATTCCAAGAGAGATATCGTATGATATTTTCCTGCGGAAAAATCATGGTTAAGCTAATAAGAGCACACGGAGGATGCCTAGGCGCCAGGAGCCGACGAAGGACGTGGCGAACAACGAAACTGCCTCGGGGAGCTGTAAGCAAGCTTTGATCCGGGGGTGTCCGAATGGGGAAACCCAGCTGTGGTAATTCGCAGTTACTCATACCTGAATACATAGGGTGTGTAGAGGCAGACCAGGGGAACTGAAACATCTAAGTACCCTGAGGAAGAGAAAACAATAGTGATTCCGTCAGTAGCGGCGAGCGAACGCGGAACAGCCTAAACCTAAGAGCTTGCTCTTAGGGGTTGTGGGACGTCTCACATGGAGTTACAAAGGAATATGGTAGGTGAAGAGGTCTGGAAAGGCCCGCGATAGAGGTAAAAGCCCTGTAACCTAAACTGTGTTCTCTCCGAGACGGATCCCGAGTAGTGCGGGGCACGTGAAACCCCGTATGAATCCAGCAGGACCATCTGCTAAGGCTAAATACTACCTGGCGACCGATAGTGAAACAGTACCGTGAGGGAAAGGTGAAAAGCACCCCGGAAGGGGAGTGAAATAGAACCTGAAACCGTGTGCTTACAAAAAGTCAGAGCCCTATCTATGGGTGATGGCGTGCCTTTTGTAGAATGAACCGGCGAGTTACGTTTAACATGCAAGGTTAAGTCGAGAAGACGGAGCCGCAGCGAAAGCGAGTCTGAATAGGGCGACTCAGTATGTGGACGTAGACCCGAAACCGTGTGATCTACCCCTGTCCAGGGTGAAGGTGCGGTAACACGCACTGGAGGCCCGAACCCACGCACGTTGAAAAGTGCGGGGATGAGGTGGGGGTAGCGGAGAAATTCCAATCGAACTCGGAGATAGCTGGTTCTCCCCGAAATAGCTTTAGGGCTAGCCTCGGTATAAGAGTAGTGGAGGTAGAGCACTGATTGGGTGCGGGGTCCGCAAGGATTACCAAGCTCAGTCAAACTCCGAATGCCATATACTTATTGCCGGGAGTCAGACAGTGAGTGCTAAGATCCATTGTCAAAAGGGAAACAGCCCAGACCATCAGCTAAGGTCCCCAAGTGTGTGTTAAGTGGGAAAGGATGTGGAGTTGCACAGACAACCAGGATGTTGGCTTAGAAGCAGCCACCATTGAAAGAGTGCGTAATAGCTCACTGGTCGAGTGACTCTGCGCCGAAAATGTAACGGGGCTAAACACACCACCGAAGCTATGGCTAGATACGTATGTATCTGGGGTAGGGGAGCGTTGTATGTGGGTTGAAGGTGTACCGTAAGGAGCGCTGGACAGCATACAAGTGAGAATGCCGGTATGAGTAACGAAAAGATCAGTGAGAATCTGATCCGCCGAAAGCCCAAGGTTTCCTGAGGAAGGCTCGTCCGCTCAGGGTAAGTCGGGACCTAAGGCGAGGCCGAAAGGCGTAGTCGAAGGACAACAGTTTGAAATTACTGTACCACCGTAATCCGCTATGAGCGATGGGGTGACGCAGGAGGGTAGTGACGCGGACTGATGGATATGTCCGTCTAAGCAGTGAGGCTGATGTGTAGGCAAATCCGCACATCGTTAAGGCTGGGCTGTGATGGGGAGCGAAAATTGTAGTAGCGAAGGTCATGATCTCACACTGCCAAGAAAAGCCTCTAGCCAGGAGAAGGTGCCCGTACCGCAAACCGACACAGGTAGGCGAGAAGAGAATTCTAAGGCGCGCGGAAGAACTCTCGTTAAGGAACTCGGCAAAATGACCCCGTAACTTCGGGAGAAGGGGTGCCCCGGTAGTGTGAATAGCACGAGGGGGCCGCAGTGAAAAGGCCCAAGCGACTGTTTAGCAAAAACACAGGTCTGTGCGAAGCCGCAAGGCGAAGTATACGGGCTGACGCCTGCCCGGTGCTGGAAGGTTAAGGGGAGTGGTTAGGGGTAACCCGAAGCTATGAACCGAAGCCCCAGTAAACGGCGGCCGTAACTATAACGGTCCTAAGGTAGCGAAATTCCTTGTCAGGTAAATTCTGACCCGCACGAATGGCGTAACGACTTGGGCGCTGTCTCAACGAGAGATCCGGTGAAATTTTAATACCTGTGAAGATGCAGGTTACCCGCGACAAGACGGAAAGACCCCATGGAGCTTTACTGCAGCTTGATATTGAATTTGGGTACGATCTGTACAGGATAGGTGGGAGCCGTAGAAATCGGAGCGCAAGCTTCGGTGGAGGCGCCGTTGGGATACCACCCTGATCGTATCTAGGTTCTAACCTAGTGCCCTAATCGGGTACGGGGACCGTGTCAGGCGGGCAGTTTGACTGGGGCGGTCGCCTCCTAAAGAGTAACGGAGGCGTTCCAAGGTTCCCTCAGAATGGTTGGAAATCATTCGAAGAGTGCAAAGGCATAAGGGAGCTTGACTGCGAGACCTACAAGTCGAGCAGGGACGAAAGTCGGACTTAGTGATCCGGTGGTACCGCATGGAAGGGCCATCGCTCAACGGATAAAAGCTACCCTGGGGATAACAGGCTTATCTCCCCCAAGAGTCCACATCGACGGGGAGGTTTGGCACCTCGATGTCGGCTCATCGCATCCTGGGGCTGAAGTAGGTCCCAAGGGTTGGGCTGTTCGCCCATTAAAGCGGTACGCGAGCTGGGTTCAGAACGTCGTGAGACAGTTCGGTCCCTATCTGTCGTGGGCGCAGGAAATTTGAGAGGAGCTGTCCTTAGTACGAGAGGACCGGGATGGACGTACCGCTGGTGCACCAGTTGTTTCGCCAGAAGCATGGCTGGGTAGCTACGTACGGACGGGATAAGCGCTGAAAGCATCTAAGCGTGAAGCCCCCCTCAAGATGAGATTTCCCAATTAGTAAGACCCCTTGAAGACGACGAGGTAGATAGGTTGGAGGTGGAAGTGCAGTAATGCATGGAGCTGACCAATACTAATCGGTCGAGGGCTTATCCTAAAAATACCCCAAAAAGTGAAGAAGAAGCTGCGAAGCTAATTCCTAGTACTTTCCGGGGGCCCCGTAAGAAGGGCGAACGCAAATTCAATTCGGATTCAGTTTTCAGGAATCAAGTTCTAACCCATATGGTACTAGTGACCGTATGATGATGAATTTGTTTTCAGCATTTGGCGATGCTGAGACCTGAATAATGCATTTGTACCGCAAATGCCCGTTTGGTGGCGATAGCGGAGGGGTTCCACGCGTACCCATCCCGAACACGACCGTTAAGCCCTCCAGCGCCGATGGTACTTGGACCGAAGGGTCCTGGGAGAGTAGGACGTTGCCAAGCACGCGAGACCACTGTTGAGTAATCGACAGTGGTCTTTTTGTTATACAGAGAACCTGCATGTAAGGGTTTAAAGAAAACAAAAAGAACTAAATCTATTAAATACATTATTACATGAAAGGATTCTTATGATATTGTGATTAATAGAGTCTTAATGAGACTAGTCTTGGCCACTCAAAATATAGATTATTTATGGGGGAGAATCATCTTGATTATATGGATCAATGGAGCTTTTGGTGCGGGGAAGACAGAAACTGCATATCAATTACATCGCAGGCTTCCTAATTCCTTTGTATACGATCCAGAGAATGTTGGGTATTACATAAGAGCAAACATTCCTGATGTGATGACAATAAGTGACTTTCAGGACTATCACCTTTGGCGTGAAATTAATCATTCCATGTTAAAATACATAGTTAGCGAATATAGTGGGACGATTATCGTACCTATGACTATAGTCAACCCAGATTATTGGATAGAGATTGTGGGGAAGCTAATGAATGAAGGAATAGAGGTTCATCATTTCACTTTATGTGCCTCACGAGAGACGCTGCTTAAGCGATTGACTAGTAGAGGTGAGGAGAAGGACTCATGGGCCGTTCAACAGATCGACAGATGCATCACAGGACTGAACCAGGACGTATTCCGAGAGCATTTAGACACGAATAACCGGACTGTTCTTGAAGTCGTGGAGCTTATATCACTCAAGCTAGGCATTACTTTAATGCCTGCTTAGAATAGAAGTGAAAGTATTTTAATTTATGTATTGCTATACTTCGAAATACATGATATAATCTTTTTTGTTGTCAAAACATTTTGTTTTCAATAAGGCCCGTTGGTCAAGGGGTTAAGACACCTCCCTTTCACGGAGGTAACATGGGTTCGAATCCCATACGGGTCACCAATTTCTTTAAAACGTTATTGTTCTTCTGAAATAAAATGTTGCATTACTGGTTAGATTGTGTTATGATAATTGAGTTGCTTCTTTACATGGAGGCTTAGCTCAGCTGGGAGAGCATCTGCCTTACAAGCAGAGGGTCGGGGGTTCGATCCCCTCAGCCTCCACCATGAAGCTTTCTTATTGTAATGGATAGTTGAATATTTTTTAATGACGCGGGGTGGAGCAGCCCGGTAGCTCGTCGGGCTCATAACCCGAAGGCCGCAGGTTCAAATCCTGCCCCCGCAACCAATTTTCATCAAGCAATTATATCTTTTGGAACCGTGGTGTAGTTGGCCTAACATGCCTGCCTGTCACGCAGGAGATCGCGAGTTCGAATCTCGTCGGTTCCGCCATTTTTCTTGCTTTATGAGCCATTAGCTCAGTTGGTAGAGCACCTGACTTTTAATCAGGGTGTCGAAGGTTCGAGTCCTTCATGGCTCACTTCTTTAGTGAGTCGGACATCAATACATACCGTATGCGGACGTGGCTCAGCGGTAGAGCATCGCCTTGCCAAGGCGAGGGTCGCGGGTTCGATTCCCGTCGTCCGCTCCATATAAATTTTGCGCCCTTAGCTCAGCTGGATAGAGCGTTTGACTACGAATCAAAAGGCCGGGAGTTCGAATCTCTCAGGGCGCGCCATCTTTTAACTCAATAATTTGCCGGTGTGGCGGAATGGCAGACGCGCTCGACTCAAAATCGAGAGGGAAACCGTGGAGGTTCGAGTCCTCTCACCGGTATCAATTAGCAAGCGAAGCTCTTATGCGTTATGCTAAGAGCTTTTGCTTTTCAAGTTCTATAAGATAAATCATTATATTGTGGACTCTTAGCTCAGTTGGTAGAGCAGTAGACTCTTAATCTATTTGTCCAGGGTTCGAGCCCCTGAGAGTCCATCCTAAAGGAGTTTATAAGATTGCTTACTAAGCGATCTTATAAACTCTTTTTCTTTGCTGAAATATATTATATCTTTATTGTTTTATTCATGGTTTCTGCTATGTTGATTTTTGAATTGAACTTAAGGAGATTCCTGAACTTTTTTCATACTGACGCCATTGGAAAGAAGCGCAGTAACACAGCACAACTATGACGAAGAATATGGTCTTTGGTGCACTGGGAGGACTGGTACAGCAAATGGCTTAAGCTTGAGATCTTCTATGAGCAACTTTGTTTAAAAAATAGTTATGGATCAACTCATCAGCGATGGGTTGATTTTTTTATATCTGAATCGGAGAGGATCGGCTAAGGGACTATGTTTTGAAGGGGACATTGCAATAAGAAAAGGGAGGTTATAGAAGCCATGATAGGTTGCTGGACCTCCCTGATTCTGTTTGATTGAGCGAATTTACTCTACTGGAAATTTCTCCTGTGCCAGCTCTATTACTACCATCTGGTGATTCTCCAAGCAAGGAATTATATAAGAAATTTCATCCTGGCCTACCGTAAACGGCAGAGCTGTCATTGACGGGGCCAGATAGACCCGCTGGACAGGAGCAGAAGATAGAAGACGCAGGCTGACAGAAATGTCCCGTAGCGGCACGAGGTCTTCGATAACTTCAATGCGTCCTTTTAGCACGGGGGAGGCATAAAGCAGATGGTTCACATAGCGCTGCTCCGCCTGCTGATACTGCAGGGTCGCTATTCCCCGGGCCGGCAGATTGGTGCGCAGGGCAGGCTGGGGGAGCAGCCGTGATAGCGCATGAAGCACCATCTCTTTCAGGATAAGATGGCCTGCTTCCGCATATTCGCTGAACACATCCCAAGCGATATAGATTCCATGGCTGCTTTCGACCATGCCTGGTCCATTGTCTTCCCTGGTACCAGGTGTGTGTTGATGTGAACAAAAGGTGAATACATCGCGGTTGAAATATGGATTCTCCAGATTACCCAGTGATTGTCCGTCATGCAATTCCACAAGCTGACCTTCACCGTACATTACGTAGGAGGCTGGCAGCAGAGCCCCCGGGGTGAAATGTGGATAGAAATAAGCTGGCCGGTAAGGATTGGTTCCCAGCCAGTTGATACCCAGGTTCAGTGCAAACGCATCGCCTGCTGTATTCAGACCTGAACGCCCGGTGGCGAGCACTTTACCTCCTCCAGCTGTGAAGATTTCAATAACGGTGGCTAACTCCGGCCATACCGGTACCTCATCCGGAAGTATCAGTACCTTATAAGCGGAAAAATCGCTGAAGGTATCTACGATGTCGAACAGATAATGGCCTTCGGTAAGCATGCGTACCGCACCCGCGTCGGCCAGATTGCGCGCTCCTCTCAGTGCCTGCCCGTCGGGGCAGGCCTCACGTGCCGCCTCTAGGGACAAGACGGCAATGTCTGCAACGGACTCAACTCCACTGCACCACTGCTCTTTCGCCTCCACCTCAGCGTAGGCAGAGCCGATCAGGGCATAGGTCGCTTCATCCATTAAGCCTGAAGGATGAAGCTGATCACCAATGGAGCATTTGGCACCGTGGGCCAGACTGAGCGCTGCTTCAAACCGCAGCGCATTCGGATGCTTGTATCCGCCGAATTCACCCCAGGAGGTATGGAATTTGCCGGTCATACCGAGAAATTCCATGCCCAGCGTCTGGGCGTACCGTGCTGACAAAGGGAAGTGATCGTAGCCCCAGCCTCCGGTAGGGAGCGACTCGAGCTCGAGATGGCTATTGACCTGCACGAGATCCCGGCGGCCCCGCTGCTGATGACCGTTGTTGTGATAGACCGGTAGACCAGGCTTCACAGCATCGATTGTCTCCCGGACACGGCGTGCATAATTCAGATAAGTCTGCTCGCCCAAGGCAATGACTGAAGCCTCGTCGCGGGGGTCCAGGCCTGAGGCACGAAGTGCGTCAACGCAATACTGGCAGCGGCATTTACGGACGCCGACGATATCAAGAAAGATACCGTCGGTGTCATACCGGGAGACCACTTCATGGATTTGCCCCAGTAAAATGTCCAGATAAGGCGTGTTAAGGCAAAATTCATGGTAACCCGGTGTCATAAAGTCCTTCACCCAGCGTGTGCGGTCCTCTGCATCGCGGATCAGC
Source organism: Paenibacillus sp. FSL R5-0345 (assembly GCF_000758585.1). Taxonomy (NCBI): domain Bacteria; kingdom Bacillati; phylum Bacillota; class Bacilli; order Caryophanales; family Paenibacillaceae; genus Paenibacillus; species Paenibacillus sp. FSL R5-0345. Next base: position 5,294,886 of record NZ_CP009281.1, on the reverse strand, counting down.
CACTCGGGATGCCGGCGAGCAAGCTTCTCGTCAAGACCAGCCGACAAATATACCGGCGTCAGTACTCCGATATCATGAGCTGCGGTGATCATCTCCCCCAGCAGATCAAAAGAGAGCTGCGGATGGATTTCATTGGCTTCGCTGGGATGATAAGCCCACCCGTGATGGCATTTGGAGAACACAGTGATAGAGTCTACATGACCGGCACGCAGCATGGACTGAAACTGAGATTTGGAGAATTCATTGGCTATGCCGGGAATGGCTTCAGAAGTATGGAAATCAAGGTGAACCTGACGAAAGCGCATGGATATACAGCCCCTTATCTAATTGGATGAAAAGCGGGTTCCCAGTCAATGTAACTCTTTTCTGTCGGAGCAGCCAGTGATAATATAGACTTGGAATAGCATAAAATCGACTTTGACAGGAGAGATATATGGTGCTGTGCCTGGAATTCGCGATACCTCCGCTGCCGCAATTTGTCACGGTGGGACATGCCGTCTGGTCGCCGGGAGACCGGCATTTCGCCCGCACCTTCGGCGTGTATGATCTGCTGCTGGTCAAACGGGGAACACTCTATATGACTGAAGAGGGCAAGGATTATGCAGTGGGTCCGGGAAAACTGCTGGTGCTGGAGGCAGGGCTGCTGCATGATGGGTATCGGGCCTGCGGGGAGGATACGGAGATTTACTGGGTGCACTTCATCCATGGATGTAAGCCAGCTCATATCCGGCGGGAGGACATTCCATGGTCGTCTCTGCTGGCCAAAGGAACGGTAGAGGATGAGGAGCCCTCTGTACAACAGCGTCTATACATGCCTAAGTACGCCACTGTTGACGTAGAAGCATTGGAGCCGATCTTGCATGAGATGAACGAGATCCATAGCCGGCTGAATGCTGAGAACGCACTCCAGCTTCATCTGCTACTGGCTGGGCTGCTGGCGGCACTACAAGAGGAATGTGCGCGGACGACCCTGCCGGAGCCGGCGGTCCGGCTGGCCCGGGCAGCCGCTGCCTATCTAGATATTCAATGGAGACAGCCATTTAACCTTGCCGCACTCGAGGAGGAGCTGCACTTCCAGGCGGATTATATTACGAGGTGCATGAAACAGCATATCGGAACCACACCGCTACAGTACGTGCTGCAGCGGCGCCTGGAAGAAGCCAAGAAACTGCTAAGCGGTACGGTGCTGGGCATCTCCGAAATCGCCGAACGGGTGGGCATTCACGATCCAAACTACATGACACGTTTGTTCAGCACAAGATTCGGCGTAACGCCCGGAGCGTACCGGCGGCGGCTGCGTCAAAAGGAAGATGCTACTGCCGTGAACGATACGCTGGAGCTCTAGGAGTTCCTTGGGGTCCGGCAGGATTCCTGATTTCTCTCTCGGTATTCGCTGGGTGTACAGTTAAATACTTTGCGGAACTGGCGGGAGTAATAGTTCTGGTCATGAAAGCCGCTGTCCATGGCCACCTGGGAAATCGTGAGTCCGGGGCTGCGCAGCAGCGTGCAGGAATAGTCCAGCCGCTTACGGATGACATAGTCCATAGGAGTGGTCTGATAATTGCGGGTGAAGACTCTCAGAAACTGGCGGGTTGACATATAAGCCATATCCGCCATGGATTGCAAGGTGATTGGCTGTAGAAAATGCTCTTCGATATAGGTGACTGTCTCACCGATCCGCAGCGCCTTGTTATCCTCGTGTTTGCTGCTGGTTTGGTAATAGCGTGATAGCATGCCTACCAAAGCAGTAAAATAGGTGCGGCTCATCAGCCTGTACCCTTCAGGCTGCCGGTCATGCTCTTCGAGGATATTATCCAGCAGCCGTGTGGCCTCCAAGAGTTGTTCTGCTTCAAGGGAGAGCATACCTTTGAAATACATTTCCTTTCGGTAAAAAGGTTCAATGTAAAATAATTCCTGAAAGCCCGGCATCAGTCTGAGCTCGGACTGATGCAGCAGCTGCTCAGGCTGGAACATCACATTAAAGTATTCGATGCCGTCGACATCCTTGTAACCATGGGAAACATCGCTGTGGATCAGAAAAACCTGGCCGGCAGTGACTGGATACTCTCTCCCCTCAATGATATGCACGGCGTTTCCCGACAGAATGACGACCAGCTCGGAGAAATCATGGCTGTGGACATAGTAATCATGGGTCAGCGGACATTTCTGGATTCTAAAAGTGAAACCGGGTTCAAGTCCGATGTCCTGTGCAAATATTTTGGTTGTCATGGCCATATTATGCTAAAGAAGGTCGAAATCGTCAAGGCGGAAAAGGACAGCCGGCGCTACCATTAGAATGCGGGGCATCGCCTGGCTTCGGCCAAGCGGGAGATCTGCGCGATGGTCAGGAGGGATAAATATGTTGCATCTATTTACTGACAAGGTAACAAAAGATTCCGCAGATTCCCAGATTCTATTTCTAGGGGACAGCATTACGGCTGACGGTCTATATATCCGCTTAACTAGGGAGTGGCTGCAGGTGCACCGTCCGGATTGGACGGTAGAACTGGTCCCTTGCGGTGTTCCCAGCGAGACGGCTTCGGGACTTAGCGAAGCCACTCATCCTTTTCCACGGCCCTGTGTACATAACCGGCTGTCAAGAGAGCTTAAGGAAGCCTCTCCCAGTGTGGTCGTAGCCTGCTACGGGATGAATGACGGGATTTATCATCCCTTTTCGGAAGAACGTTTTGCAGCCTATCAGGCGGGGATGCTGCGGCTGAGCACACAAATTCGGGAAGCAGGGGCCAAAGCCGTGCTGATGACACCGCCGCCATTCGACGCCCCGTCAATGAACGGTACGCTGCAGCCGGCGGAAGCGGATGATTTCAGCTATTTGGTGCCCTACAGAGATTACGATCATGTGCTGGAGCGTTATGCGGACTGGCTGCTAAGCGGGGGCTGTCCCGCTGATGGTGTCATCGATCTGCGCACACCGCTGCTGGAGCATATCCGGCATGAGAGGTCGGTTAATGCCTCGTATAGATATGGCGACGGTATCCATCCGGATGTATCAGGACATAGGGTTATAGCACGCATACTTCTGCGGGATTTGTTCCACGCAGAGCTGGATAAGCTGTCGGATACAGAGGATTCGCGGGAGGCGGCCCGCGAAAACACGGATTGACAAGCAAAACAAGGCGGGATTATATTAAGGTCACCCTAAAATCAGGGAGTGAGGACACATGAATGTACTGCAGACAATCCGTTCGCGCAAATATCTACAGCGGATTTTGCTCAGCTTTATGCTTGTTGTCGCCGTTCTGGCGGTCGCTTCGCTGGTTGTGAACTCGAGCGCCCGCGGCAAGGTACTTAGCCTGCAGAACGAAGCCGACCGGAAGCTGCTTACCCAAATTAACTACAATATAGAGAATATGAATGGTATCGTTAAGGATCTGGCAGTATCTCTTTATAATGATGAAGAGCTGCTCGCGCTGAAGTCCGGCGCAGATTACAAACAGAGCATTCTCAAGATCGAGCGCCTAAACCATACAGTGGCGGCTTCCCCGTATTTGCATGCAGCTGTCTTTTACAACGGTGCCCAGCACCGGTTCTTCTCCTCGCTGAATCATGAAATTAACAATAGTCTTCTTTACGATTCCTTGAAGAAATACATGAACTCCCGGGCTGATCTGCCGAAGCTGCAGCTGATTCCGCTGGACCTTGACGGAAAGGACGGGGGGATTGATGTGTTTGCTACATTCATTTATGACGGGGAGTCTCTTGGTTCTATCAATGACAATGTGCTGATTTTAACGGTGAAGCCGGGTTGGATGCTGGATAACATGAAAGCGCTTAATCATGTAGCGGAACGGGAAAATGATGTGCTCTTTATCACGGACAGCGAAGGCGAGGTGCTTATTTCTACCAACGGGCAGCTGCCTGACGGGCTTAACATCAAGGCGGATTTGCTGCCGCGGATTTCCTCCTCGGATACGGTTCTTAATTCTTTTAACTATACGAATGGAGAAAGGAAATATAAGGTCACTTATCTGAGCAAAGCGATGAATAACTGGCAGATCGTCAGTATGCAGGACTACGATGTTGTGCTGGGCAGCGTCCGGCAGATGAAATGGACGGAGGTAGCGGTCACGCTGTCTGTAGTCCTGCTCGCTATCCTGCTGTCCGTATTCTTTGCATTGCGGCTGTATAAGCCGGTGGGCCAGCTGCTGACGCTGGTGCCGCAGGGTGTACGCGGCGCCCCGCAGGCGAAGGATGAGCTGTCGCTGATTGCGGCCAACGTAACTGAGATGATCAGCAAGCTGAAGGGTCTGGAGCTGGAACGGGCATCGCAGTCGAATATCGCTAAGCTTTACCAGCTGCGGAGTCTGATCGGGTCAAGCGGCAGTATTGATGAACAGGTATTCCTGCAGATCAGAAAGCAGCACGGAATTGACATCGCTTTTCCGTCGCCTCTGCGACTAGCCTTGGTGCAGATCGACAATCTGCAGGGACTTGCGGCAGATCCGGGGCTGCCGATGGAATCCCTGCTTTACTTTGCCATTGCCAATATCGGTCAGGAGCTGTTGCGGCTTGAAGGGTCCTGCGAAGCGGCGGACATGAAAAGCGGCCATCTTGTCTTTATCGTCGGAAGTGAAGCAGGGACACTTACGAAGCTGGATGAGCGCTTTAGAGCGCTTCAGCAGACTATTTTTGACTATTACCATATTACCTTTACGGTTACGCTTAGCGAATTGTTCACAGATTACCGGTGCATATCGGAGCATTACAATCTAGCCATTCGCCACTCCAATTACCGGATGATTTTCGGCAAGGGAGTGGTGCTTGAACCTGAAATGCTTCGGGAGAATGAGGAGAATGAATCCCTGCGCATTCCGCAGGAGCTGGAAAGGCAGCTGACGGAAGGACTGAAGGGTGGGGATCTGGCGGAGACGGAGCAAGCGATCCGCAAATGGAGAGAGCTGCTCGGCGGCTTCAGTTTCGAAAATATGTTCTCTGCGGTACTTCATCTTGCGGTTACATTAAGCAATACGCTTGGCGAGATGAACAATCGTAACGTCAATCCGGTGCCTTACAACCTGCAGGCCATTAATCGGCGTATTCTTGAAAAGGAGACACTGGATGAGATTGAGGGTGTACTTCTGGAGGTTGTACGCGAGGTCACAGGGCAGCGCAAGAGCGGGCGTGAAGATAAGAACAGGCTGCTCGCAGAAACGGTGAAGGAAATTATCGACAAGCATTATGCCGATCCAGATCTAAATGTGCAGCGGATTGCCGACATGCTCAAGATGAGCTCCGTCTATCTGGGCCAAGTCTTCAAAGCGCAGGAAGGAACGACCGTTGTTGACCAGATTAACGCAGCGCGATTGAGCAGTGCCAGAGAGTGCCTGGAACAGAAGGACTTAACCGTAACTGAAATTATGGAAAAGGTCGGGTTCGGGAATGAAAGCTATTTCTACCGTTTATTCAAACGGCGCTATGGAACGACACCGAAGGAGTACCGACTGAAATCTGCCATTGACCGCAGCAGATAACCTGTCCAATTTATACTTAAGTCAGCCCGCAAATGAACCCTGTTCATTTAGCGGGCTTTTTGCTAACTAAAGGAATCTAAAAGATCCCCGCTATAAATTATCTTTCTATTACCCGCTGCTTCAACTCCGCCCGGCCAGAACAGTAAACTGGCAACAATACAGTCCCTCTTTACAGCAATCTTGCAATTGTACAGTAACGCCAAAGCTTGATTCTGCGCTATTGTTAGTCGTGCAAAGCCTGGAACACAGGCAAACAGCTGCAGCTAAGGAAGGAAAGGAAGGGGCTTTGGTTATGTTGAATAAGGTTCCACTAGCGGATCAAAGAGCAAATTCAGGTGTGCCGCCCGGAACGCGCAAAAAGAATTGGATCGGAAGAGAGCTTCATCATTTCCGGAATAACCGGGAGCTGTTTCTACTCTCGCTGCCGGGATTACTGTACAAATTGATTTTTGCCTATATTCCAATGATCGGCCTGATTATCGCCTTCAAAAATTACCGGTATGATCTCGGAATCTTCGGCAGCAAGTGGGTAGGACTGGATAACTTCCGTTATTTATTCACTACCGACACAGCGTGGCGGATTACCCGTAATACAGTTCTTTATAACACCGCTTACATTCTGGTAGGCACCTCGGCAGCGCTGCTGCTGGCGATTCTCATGAACGAAATCAAGGCAAAGTGGAGCAAGTTCTACCAGACAGCCTTGTTTCTGCCCCACTTTCTTTCCTGGGTACTGGTGGGTTACGTGGCGTACGCCTTTTTGAACCATTCTGACGGCTTTATCAATCGTACGCTGGAATCCTTCGGTCTGGACACGGTAAGTTGGTATCAGAATGCTACACCGTGGCCGGTGATTCTTATCCTGGTTCAATTATGGAAAGTGGTAGGGTTCAACACGCTGATTTATTTTGCCGGCATCATAGGTATTAACAGCGAATATTACGAGGCGGCGCGGATAGACGGGGCAACCAAAAGGCAGATGGCGTTCAAAATCACCATTCCGCTGCTGGCTCCGCTGGTCATTATTATGCTGATCCTGTCCATTGGCAACATGTTCCGCGGCGACTTTGGCCTGCATTATTTTATACCGAATAACTCAGGCTTTCTCTACGGTTCTACTGATATCATTGACACCTATGTGTACCGTGCGCTGCGCGAAGTCGGCAATGTGAGTATGTCTGCGGCTACAGGTTTCTATCAATCGGTTGTCGGTCTGGTGCTGGTGCTGAGTGCAAACCGAATCGTGCGCAGAATCAATCCCGATCATTCCTTATGGTAAGGAGGTGCCCAGAAAGTGTCCAAGAAATTCGAATTTTCCAAGCTATTCATTAACCTGCTGTTTACGGTGCTTTCACTGGTGGTCGTCCTGCCTTTTTTGCTCGTTATAGCAGTGTCGCTTACGGATGAAAAGTCGCTGACCGAAAACGGGTATCAGTTTCTCCCTAAATCGTTCAGTCTGGATGCCTATCGTTATCTGCTGGACGCTCCCGACATTCTGCTCCGGGCTTACGGAGTGACGCTCATGGTGACCGTGATTGGCGCATTAGCCGGGCTGCTGCTGACTGCGATGACCGCATACGTCATTTCAAGGCAGGATTATCGGTATAACCGGGTGACAACATTTTATGTATTTTTCACCATGCTGTTTAGCGGGGGACTCGTTCCTTCCTACATTCTCATTACGCAATATCTGCATCTGAAAGATAGCCTGCTGGCGCTGATTCTTCCTATCCTGCTGTCACCGTTTAACATCATGGTCATGAAGGGCTTCATGTCCAAAATTCCCCTTGAGATCATTGAATCAGCCAAAATTGACGGAGCGCGGGAATTCCGCATTTTCTTCAAGATTATTTTGCCGCTGTCGACGCCAGCACTGGCTACGCTGGGTCTCCTGATTTCATTTACGTACTGGAACGAATGGTTCAACGCGATGTTATACATTGACGATCCTAATAAAGTTCCGTTGCAGCTCCTGCTGGTTCGGACGCTCAACAGTATTGAGTTTCTGACTACGAACTCGGAATTTACGCAGCAGCTCGGCATTGATCTGGCGAGTTTCCCTAACAATTCGGCGCGGATGGCGATCGCTGTGCTGGCCGGTGGACCGATGCTGGTGATCTTCCCGTTTTTTCAGCGGTTTTTCGTTAAAGGACTTACGGTTGGCTCCCTAAAGGGTTAACATACAATTACATGTACAAAGTACAGGAGGTCACTTACATGAAAAAGAGGCTGTTTGGAGTTTTGGCATCCGTATTGCTCGTTGCATCCGTGTTGTCAGGCTGCGGAGGGAACAATAACGGTGGCAACAGTAATGCCGGGAAAGGCGCGGAAGGAAGCGGAGCGGAAAGCACACAAAGCGCGGCTCCGGAATCAGGAAACGCAGGCGAGCTAAAGCCGGTTGAATTGACCTGGTATTATCCGCTGTCACAGCTTCAGGCCGACCAGGAGAAGGTACAGGAGGAAGTTAACAAAATCGTGAAGGCGAAGATTAATGCCACAGTCAAGCTAATGCCTGTTGCGATCGGAGATTATGTGCAGAAGATGAACACGGTGCTGGCGGCGGGGGAGAAGTTCGACATTCTCTGGACCGGCTATATGCTGAAGCCGGAAGAGCTGGTGCGCAAAGGAGCCATCCAGCCGATGGATGCTCTGCTTGATGAATACGCACCGGAGCTGAAGGCGGATGTACCGCAGGTGATGTGGGACGGTCTTTCGGTCGACGGAGAAATTTACGGTATCCCGAATCAGCAGATCAACGGCTCCCGTTACGGATTTATCATCCAGAAACGTTTTGCTGACAAGTATAATCTTGATACCGCTTCCATTAAGAAAATTGCAGATATTGAACCGTTCTTGGCCCAAATCAAGCAAAATGAACCGGACATTATTCCATTTGGTTTATTCGGCACTTCTTTCATCAATCCTCAGTCACATGACGACAAGTACTGGGTAGTTCCGGGACTAGATGACCATTTCTATATCAAAACAGATGATCCTACCTACACACTGCAGCGTTATCCGGAAGAAGAGCTGGACAATTTCCGACTGGCCAGCAAATGGTATAAGGAAGGTTATATTTATAAAGATGCAGCTACGGAAAAAATGAATGATTATCTCGTCAAAGGCCAAATCGCAGTCGATTTCAACGTTACACTAAAGCCCGGTGTGGAAGCTGAAGTCAAGGCCAAAAACGGCGGCAATGAGGTTATTACAGTTCCGCTCAGCGACTGGTTCTCCAACGGCTATTCGGCTACGACCAACCAATCGATCAGCCGGACTGCTCCTAATCCGGAACGTGCGATGATGTTCCTCAATCTGGTGAATACCGATAAGGAGCTGTACAATCTGCTCTGCAACGGCGTAGCTGGTGAACACTATGAGAAGACCAATGGTGAATACATCAAGGCTCTGGCAGATTCCCGTTATCTGCCGAATATGGACTGGGTTTTTGGGAGCGTATTCAATTCTTATCTGAAAGAGGGACAGCCGGAAAACGTCTGGGAAGAAACTAAAAAGATCAATTCCAATTCAGAGGTCAATCCTGTCGGCGCCTTCAAGTTCAATTCCGAGCCGGTGAATACGGAGATCGCCAACCTTAACGCTGTCTGGGGTGAATACAAACGGGGACTGGTTACTGGAACACTCGATTTCGAAGAAACCTGGCCTGCACTTTACGGCAAGCTGAAGGAAGCGGGTGAAGAAAAATACGTAGCGGAAGTAACCAAACAATTCGAGCAGTTCCTTAAAGATAAAGGATTGAAGAAGTAAGGAGATCGTAGGAACCTGCTGCTTAAGGACGGCTTCCCCTACATGCTGTTCGATGACTTCACCTTCTCGGTTATGGCTTAAATGTTATTGGGCGCTCTTCCTATGGGGAGAGCGCTTTATAGTTAACCTGTGAGGAGGAGTCTAAGGAATATCCCATCAATGCTCTTGCAGACAATGTCGTAATTATGCTAAACAAGGTCAGCATCGTCAAGGCTGGAAAGGCTTGCATGCAGTAACATGAGTGTGAGGATAAGGAGGTGCGGAATGAAGCGCTGTTTATATAGAGCTGAAGAACTGGAAGGTGAGGAGGCCGCTGCTTTATTCCGTAACAGGGAGGTCTCTCATTCGCTTATCGACGTTATGGAGCGTCTCCGAGTGGACCATTTAAGCTTGTTTGTCTGCAGCAGCCAACTGTTTCTATATTATGAATGTCTCGGAACGCCGGTTTCGCCGGAAGTTTTACTGCCGGAGGTCTCGGAGCGGCTTGCCGTGTGGCCTGGAGGGAAAAAAGGGCGCCGCTGGGTGCCGATGACGGATATTTTTCATTACCAAAAGCCAATCTCCATACAGCACTGGGAGCGCCGGAGCACGGAAGGCAAGCCTTACGGACGGCTTGCGCTGCTGAAGCCAGAAGAGGCAGCCAGCTATATTTATTACCACTATCAATACCAGGAGGAGCGGCCGGGGGACGGCGATAAATACGGCATGATCGGCCTGCATGAGAATGTGCTGTTTTTTTATGCAGAGCAGCCGGCTACCCGGGAGCCAGCCCCTTATGAAGGAAAACTGAAGACCCGGCTGCGGCCGGACAACTGGGCTGAAGTGATGGAGCCGCATTTTATCAAATGGGAGGAAGCGTCTAAGGGCCAGGAGCTGTGGCGGGAGCTGGAGAATGTGCTCGAAGTACGCGCCTTCCCTGGAAAGTGGGGAACAAGAGATGCGTAATCTGCTATGTCTAAACGGGAATTGGAATTTCATGCCCTTATATGATCAGCCACAATGCCGCAGGCTGCCCGAAACAATCAACTATGAGGAGCGCAAGCTTCAGGTACCTTCCAGCTGGAGGCGGACCTACCCGCTTTCGGACGGCAAATCATTCGGCGGCATCCCGGAATATGAGTATGCCCCGTTTGACCTGTACGGCTATCCGGAGGAGTGGGATGCCGCTGAAGCGGGTGTGCTGCATCGGAGCTTCCGGGTTCCAGAAAGCATGGCCGGGCAGAGGATCATATTACGGCTGGATGGTATTATGCAAAAGGCTGTGATCTATATTGACCGGCAGGAGGTTGGCGTTTGGGAAGACGGGTACCTGCCGCTGAGACTTGATATTACTTCCAGGGTAGAACAGGAACGGGAGCATCAATTGCATGTTGTCTGCAGCAGCTTCGACACCGTCGTGCTTCCAAACGGTATGTCAAAAATAACGGGGCTTATGGGCTCCTGGTATGGAAGAATCAGCCGGGGAATCTGGCAGGATGTTTATCTGGAAGGTATTCCTGTGCTGTCGCTGGAGGATGTTACGATCCGCACTTCCGTCAGGGAGGGGCGAATAGAGGTGAAGGCTGTGGCTGCCGGATCAGGAACAGCCGGGGGCAGAGGTCCGCTAACAGTAAGGCTGGGCATCTGGGAGAAAGGCGTGCTGCGGCAATTTGCCAGAGGGCTGGAAGCGGCAGAAGATTCCGAAGAGCCGAGAGCCGCAGCTATGGCTAGTGCTGGGATAAAAGGGGAAGAAGTAGAGCTGTTGACAGCCTCCTTGACGTCAGGTAGTGAGGAGAGTTACGAGGTGGCAGCCGAACCCGGGCCAGTTCTATCTGCGGAGTGTATAGCCGGAGCTGTTGATGCTGCCGCTGCGGAGAAACTTAGGCTGTGTGAGAACGAACGGGCTGGTGAAGTGTATAATGCCTCATTTCATCTGGATTGGAGCGGCGCCAGACTGTGGAGCCCGGATGAGCCGTTTTTGTATAGTGCGGTGCTGGAACTGCTCGAAGACGGGGAAGTCATCGACCGGTATGACCAAGTATTCGGTTTCCGAGAATTCTGGTGTGAAGGACCGCGGTTTATGCTGAATGGCATTCCGGTCAATCTAAGAGGCGACTCCTGGCATTTTCAGGGAGGACTTCAGATGACGGAAGCTTATATCCGCAACTGGTACCGCATCTGCCGCACCGCCGGTATTAACAGCATCCGGCTGCATGCCGAGCCTTATCCTTCCGATTATGTCCGTATCGCTGATGAAGAAGGTATGCTGATCGTCGATGAGACGGCGATTTACGGCTCGGGCAAATCGATGCAGGCGGACCATCCCGCTTATGTGGAGAACTGCCGGCAGCATGTACGCCGATTAGTGCAACGCGACAAAAACCATCCATCGGTCATTCTCTGGAGCCTGCAGAACGAAATGCGCTGGGTAGACGGACGGGATGGCTTCAAACAGCATATGCCCGGCCTGATCGCGGAGATCCGTGAACTTGATCCTACTCGTCTGGTGATCGCCGAGGGGGACAACCGGCTGCTGCCAAAAGCCTATACGGAGGTGGAAAGCCGCCATTACAATATCGACGGCACGATCAGCCAGTGGGACCGTACGGTTCCGCTGACTTTTGGGGAACACGGCGGCTGGTGGTATATTTGTCCGCAGAACAGCAGCATGTACAACGGATTGCAGGCCTACCGCGGTACGGACGAAAGCACAGCAGGGCTGGCGCTGAAGGAGCGGTTGTTTGTGGAATATGCAAGGCGGCAGGGGGTGTCCGGCATTTCCACCTTTAATTTTGCTCATTATTTCATGCGGCCGATGCCGGAGCAGAATCTTACGCTGCCGCCGTCTGAACCGGGAACGCCCGGAGTGAAGCCGGAATGTGTCCCGGCCTATTCGCTGTCTATCAACAACGGTCTGCTGCCGGAGGAATACCCCCTGTATCAGCCTAATCCGGCTTTTGCGATTATGGCTGAGGCGTTTAAACCTGCTGTGATCATTGCCGCTGAGTATAACAGCTGCTTCTATGATGATAAGCCGGTCTTCCGGAGCTTTGACGTATACAACGATACTCTGTCCGCACAGGAAGTTAGTATGGAGTTCGTAATCTGGCAGGGGAACAAGAACGTTCATGAGCAAAGCTTCACTTTCAGTCAGAATCCTGCTGAACAAAAGGTCGTTTCGTTTTCTTGGATGCCTGTTTCTGCTGCCGACGGAGAGCGGGCGACGCTGACAGCACAGTTGTTCCACGGTGGGCAGCTGGTGCACAAGCTGCGTTTGGAGTACAGGCTCATGTCCGCAAGCCTGCTGAGTCAGCCTGTGAATGTGCGGCGGAGGTCCGCCTATTGGGGGTCGGACCTCGATTTTGAGCACATTCGCCGGCTTGTTCCGGGCTGTGAAAGAGTGGAACGTTCACTACTGGACGATCTGCCAGCCGATTATCTGCTTATTGTCGGTAGCCGGATGGAGGATGCAGACGGCAAAGTGGAGGTACTGCTGAAGGCATTTGCCGCGCGGGGCGGCCGGCTGCTGCTGCTGGAGCAGAACCAGCTATCGCTGGGCAAGCTGCCGCTCTCGCGGCGGCCGTTCTTCCGTGCGCATGCCGGCAGCTACCTACATCCGGTGCTCGCTGGGTTGGGTGACAGGGATCTGATGTTCTGGCATAAAGAGCTGCGCGAAGAGGGGCCGACACCGATTATTCAGGCCGCCTTTGAGAAGCCGGTAACAGGCGACTTCTCACTGCTGCTGGAATGCAGCACGGGCGATTTCGGAGACGGCGGCGATCTGTGGTCTCCGCTGCTGGAATACCGCAGCGGAAAGGGCCTGTTCCTGGCCAATCAGCTGGAGCTGATGGCCAATCTGGAGCAGGTTCCGCAGGCTTGCCTGCTACTGCGGAACCTGCTGGCCTACGCCGGCGGCGGGGACACCGCCGGAGCTCAGGCCCGGCCCGCGGCTGCGCTGGTGCGCCGCGGCGGGCAGACCGCAGCGTTCCTTGAACAGCTGCGGCTGCGGTATACGGCGCTGGATAACACAGCGCCGCTCGGGGTCATGCAGGACTTCGGCCTGATCGTGGCCGAAGCCTGCATGCTGGAAGCGCCGGGAGCTGCCGAGGCGCTCCGGCGTTACGCTGAAGCCGGCGGGCAGGTGCTGCTCCTGCCGGCTTCGGCAAGCCAGCAAGCGGCGCTTGCCCGCCTGCTGGACCGCCCCGTGCGCGTGAAGCCGCACGAGGCGTATCACTTGGCGGCGGACGATGTCCATGCCGCCGTGCAGGGGTTCAGCCCGGTCGACCTGTTCGGCTTCGACAAGGTATTTCTGTCGCCGCGGGATGTACTTAACCGGGTGGTGGCTGCGGACAGCCTGGAGATACCGGCCGCAACAGTTCTCTGCACGAGCGTTGAAGGTACCGCCTGGAAGGATTATTTCGTCCATGGCTACACGGCGGAATACAGCCGTCTCGCATTGGTGGAGCTGAACCGCAGAAATACGCGTCCATCGGGAACCTACCTGACCGAAGTCAAGCTGGGAACAGGCTCTGTGCTTTGCTCCCAGCTGCTGACGGACTCCGGAAGTGAGAAGGCACTCCGCCTGTATTCCCGTTTGCTCGCTAATCTAGGCGCGTCATTTGCCGACGGCTTGCTGGACAGTGTGAAGGGAGATGAGGAGTGGGCCGTGGAAACTATGATGGCCCTGCCTTGTCAGCCCCATGTTGATTATGAGGAGATGAAGGCGTACTACACCGATCCGGCGTTTTCTTTGAATAATCTGGGCGAAGGCCTTTACGGCTGGATGCACAAGAAAGAGCGGCGTTCCGGCAACGGTACTTTGCAAATAGCGGATGCGGGAAGAGGTCCGTGGTTTCTAAGCTGCTTTGTGCATACGCCGGAGGAATGGGGGGGAGAGGGACAGCTACACCGGGGGAGGCTGCGTATCAACACAACCGCCTCTTATGAGATTTATTTGAACGGTGCTCTGGTGATAGAGCCAGAGCGGGAGATTACGCTGCAGAGCGGACTCAACCGGCTGATTGCGATAGTTCGGGGAAGCGGCGGTGACCTCATAATTGGTCTGACCTTTCTGAATTCTGACGGCACTTATATGAAGGGCCTGGAATACCGGCTGACCCTTGACGAGGTCGAGCCGAAATAAACCCGATAATCTTATAAAGGAGCTGGAACCAAGTGAGAGCTGATCCCCATGAACATACCGATCCCAAGGATTATTATATCTTCAGGGACGAGGAGAAGGAGGTGGAATTCAAACGGCCGGATATGCCGACGCCGTGGATGAACTACCTGTCGAACGGTACCTTCCACACGATGCTGTCGCATGCGGGCGGCGGTGTGGCCTTTTACAAGTCGCCCCAGATCTGGCGCATTACGCGCTACCGTTTCTTCCATCTGCCGATGGACCGTTCAGGCCCTTATATTTATATACAAAATGCGGAAACAGGCCGCTACTGGTGCCCGACCAGCGAACCTGCCACAGATAAACCGGAGATGTGGAAGAGTTCCCACGGCATGGGATATACCCGGTTCGAGGCAAGTCAGGGGAGCATAGCAGCCCAAACGGTGTATTTTGTCGGGCCTTATGAAAATTCACTGATCTGGAATCTGACCTTGACCAATCAAGGCAATACTCCGCAAGAGCTCAAGGTCTATGCCTACGCCGAATTCGGTATGCTGGAATTTATGCGTGAGCTGCAGTGGCAGTGCTACAACAAACATCAGGTTTCGGTGCAGTACCATGAAGCGGAGGCGCTGGTGTACCGGTATGGCGTCGAGAACCAGCCCAAACCGGAGGAGACACCGCTTGTCTATCTGACAGCGGATATGCCGCTTGCCGGTTATGACGGTGATCGCGAGGAATTCATTGGCTGTTACCGCAGCGAATCCAATCCGGCGGCAATTGAAAACGGGGGCTGCACCAACTCCACCCTGATGGGCGGCGACCCGTGCGGTGCGCTGCAGTTTAACCTGACGCTGCAGCCAGGGGAAAGTCGCACGATAAATGTCTTTCTCGGTACTGCAGCGGATGAGCAGGCGATTGTGAGGGCAGTCGCTCACTCCCGGGAAGCGGGATTCGTAGAAGCCTCCTTCCGGGCGCTGAAAGAAAATTGGGCGGATTACCTGGGTGCGTGGGAGAGCAGTCTGCCGGATAAGGATGCCGAGCGGATGATTAACATTTGGAATCCATACCAGGCGCACCGTAACTTTCTGTTTTCGCGCAACATTTCCTTTTATGCCACGGGCACGTTCAGAGGTGTCGGCTACCGGGATACCGCGCAGGATATTTTGGCGGTCGTGCCCTTTGATACGGAGCTTGCCTTTGACAAGCTGAAGCTGTTGCTCGGCCAGCAGTACAGGGACGGGCATGTGAATCACTACTTCTTTCCGAACGAAGGCTGGGACCCGGTAACGAGCATCCATTCCGATGATCATTTGTGGACTGCGCTGGCGGCATGGGATCTTCTGGCGGAAACCGGAGATGCCGCTTTTCTGAAGACCAGGGTACCTTATTATGACGGCGGTGAGGGAACGGTGTATGCGCATCTGAAGGCGGCGATTGATTTTACCGTGTCGAAGCTGGGACAAAGCGGTTTCCCATTGATGCTTCGCTCGGACTGGAACGATCAGCTGTTCCGCGTATGCCGTGAGGGGCGAGGAGAAAGCATCTGGACGTCGATGCAGTTGGGAACGGTGCTGCTGCGGATGACTGATCTTGCGGTATTCGCCGGCCACCCGGAGGACGTCGCACAGTATGAAGCTATGTACGAGACGCAGCGTAAGCTGGTCAACAGTATCGGCTGGGACGGGAGTTGGTTCCGGAGGGCGATTATGGATGATGGTCGGTTCCTCGGCAGCGATGAACACGATGAGGCCAAAATCTGGCTCAACGCCCAGACCTGGGCCACTATGTCCGGCATGGCGGACCAAGATAAGGGCCTGAAAGCAATGGATAGCGTACGCAAAATGTTGGACACAGAGCTCGGCATCAAAAAAATTCATCCTTCTATTACCACCTTTCCCGATCCTGCGGATCCTTTGACCAATTACAATAAGGGGACGGGAGAGAACGGTGCGGTATTCTGTCATGCCAACACCTGGGCAATTATAGCTGAATGCATGCTTGGTCGGGGAGATTTGGCCTATAAATATTATCGTCAGCTGCTGCCGAATGTGGCCATGGATAAGGCGGGCTTATGGCGTTACAAAGCAGAACCTTATGTCTATGCCTCCAACCTGTTCGGGCCGGAGTCAGACAAGTTTGGTCTCGCCAATGTTTCATGGTTAACAGGCACGGCTGCATGGATGTATATCGCCGCCACCCAATATATTATAGGTGTGAAGCCCGTGCTGGAAGGCTTGTCCGTTGATCCCTGTATTCCCGCAAATTGGGAAGGGTTTACGGTAAAACGGCGTTTCAGAGGCTGTGTCTATGACATCACCGTTACGAATGTCAGCAAGGTCTGCAAAGGCGTCAAAGTAATCACCGTTGATGGAGAACAGGTGGAAGGTAATGTACTTCCCCCTTATCCCGGACGTTCATCGGTCAAGGTTGAAGTTATTCTGTAGAGAAGTACACCACTCGTATTTTACTGGCAGGTGAGACATTCGACCGTTGGCTGCGGATCCTGCCGTTTCCAATCTGTTTCTTGTTTCACGTCTTTGTTCGTCTTTAAATAAATTTAAATCACCCTTTCGTAAAATGGCTGCTTAGTACTCCATTTTATGAAAGGGTGATTTTTTGCAGTGATCATGAGACAGGTATTTGATGGATTATTTCTATTCTTGTTTGTACCATCCAAAAAGCTGGTTTTAGCGGATGCTCCTTCTGTATTTTTCGGGTGAAATCCCTTTATTGTTTTTGAACATCTGACTGAAATATGAAGGGGAAAGATGGCCCACTTCTGCCGCAATCTCTTTAACGGGTTTAGTGGTATTGGCAAGCAGTATACAAGCTTCTCTTACACGCCGCTGCATCAGATATTCGGACAGCGTGATGCCTGCAAATTCCTTGAACAAATGCGAAATATGATAGGGTGACAGGTGCATCGCGGCAGCCAGCACTTCGAGGCTGAAGGGTTCTTTGTAATGCTCATCAAGCCATTCGGTGATACGCTCAGCATGTGAACCTCCACGCGAATGTAGCGGGCTAACTTCGGTCAAGTCACCTGACATGTGTTTTTGAAGCAGACGAATCAGCTGAAGCATCAGAAATCCGATATTTTCTTCTGTGCCAGCTGCAGAGTTATTTGTGGAATAATCTAATTCCTCCAGCAAATCAGGAATCAGGGTGTCCTGCAAATCATAGAAAACCGGCATCTGAAGGCTGCCCTTCCACATCCTGCGGAAAAACTTCTCCATTAAAGGAAAAACGGAGAGGTACTGCTCTAGAAGACTGGGGTCAAAGGTCAGATTCGTCCGGATATATGAACGGTTGGGTGTCGGAGGAACCATCACACGGTGCAGCTGATAGGGCTGAAACCAGACCAGTGTATGATCCCGGATAGGGTAGGTTTGATTCTCTGCCATGATTTCCCCGCGGCCGGTGTAAATATATAGTATTTCAATTCCCCGATGTGCGTGAAACCAATGGGCTTCCTCATTTTCATATTTATAATTGTACATAAATAAATTAGGTTTAAATCTTTGGGGTAAATGATCGTTCCTGTTCATGGAACACTCCCTTAATAACCGTTATTAATTACAGTATAGATCATTCATTTCATATGAGCCACGGGTGACACGGGGGGCTGATGCGTAATCACTTTAGTGCTCATACCAATATCCCGGAACACCTTTCTGCAGACGCAGCAGCGCTTCCAAAAAGAAATAGTCACCCCAGATCATGAAATCATCGGGAGATGAATTTCCTCTGACAGAATAGGAGCCATGCCGCAGGAAACCCTCTTCAGATGGACTGCCTGCGGTAAAGTAGCGGTTCAACAGGGAGTCCATAGACTTCTCTGCGGCCTCACCAAACAATGCCCGCTGCGGGTCATCCTCCGGCAAATGTTCCAGCAACTCCAGGAGTCCGCACACAAAGATGGCGGAAGCCGAACTGTCGCGGGGCGTGGAATCCTCCTGCGGCAAATCGAAATCCCAATACGCAACATGATCATTAGGAAGATGCTCCCAAAAATATCGGGCCATTCTTATGGAGGTTTCCAGATAATGCGGCTCTTTGAAATAGCGGTAGGCTAAGGCAAAGCCATAGACACCCCAAGCCTGTCCCCGTGTCCAAGTTGAACCATCCTGATAGCCCTGTGCGGTTCCTCCACGGATGGCATTGCCCGTCAGTTGGTCGAAATAAAAAGTATGAAAGGAGGAATCATCTCCTCTCACCAGGAAGCGTCGGCTCTTCTCGGCATGAATCTTCGCGTAATCCGCATAGCTGCTGTCTCCGGTCTGCTCGGTTGCCCAATAGAGCAGCGGAAGATTCATCAGGCAGTCAATAATAATCCGGGCTCCGTTATCATGATCGCCTTCCGGTCCCCAGGCTTGAAACAGCTGCGGGACAGAGCGCCAGCGTTTCATTAGAATGTCTGCTGCCTGCAACGCCAGCAGACGCGATTCTTCATCCTTATCAACGATCCAGCGGGCCTTGGCGGACAGCGAATACAGAAAGCCGATGTCATGGTGATCGAGCTCCTGTTCCGCTTCCATGCGCTTCTTGAAAGAATCAACCGTTTGGATGGCTGCGGCGTGAATCTCCGGGTCTTTGCTGTATTCATAGCTCAGCCACAAAATACCTGACCAGAACCCTTCCGTCCAGCCGGTATGGTCAGTTAAATGATATTTGCCGTCTCCCAGGCTTACAATTGGAAAAGAGTCACCAAAGTGCTTAATGTTAAGACGGGTGGTGGAGAGCGTGTGTTCAATCGCCGATTTCCAGTTCATAATAACCTCCATAGTATTGCTAAATTGTTATTATGTTCATTATATGCCTAGTGTTCTATTGATTTGTTGTGCAAATGGTTAGCTGAATTGCGGTTAAGAACGGGAGTGTCTAAGCTTTGATTTATGGAGTATAACCGTTGTCCGCCCCCAGTTGGCAGAGCAGTTGACTCTTAATCAATTTGTGCAGGCTTCAAATCTCTGAGAGTCCATCCAAAAAGAAAAACCACGAGGTACGTTATTAACGTATTTCGTGGTTTTTTATACTTATGGAAGTAAATTGCCGGCAGCTCGGTATATTTCATACCATTCTGGTCGGGTGAGCGTAATATCAGAAGCCTTGGCAATATCCCGCAATCGCTGCGTATTGGTTGTACCGACAACAGGCTGCATATTTGCCGGATGTCTGAGAATCCAGGCGATGGCAATAGCAGTATTGGTCACCTCTTTTTCAGCAGCTAGGCGGTTAATGACCTCATTCAATTCAGGGAACTTGTCGTTATCCAAGAACACACCCTCAAAGAAGCCGTATTGGAAAGGTGACCATGGCTGAATGGTCATGTCATGTAGACGGCTGTACTCCAAAATCCCGCCATCATGGACAACCGAACCGGAGTTAGTCATATTTACATTGAAGCCGGTATCAATCATACCCGTAAACATTATACTCAATTGCAGCTGGTTGAACAGGAGTGGTTGTTTAACATTTTTCTTGAGTAGCTCGATTTGCAGCGGGTTTTGGTTGCTCACCCCAAAATGCTTGACCAATCCTTTGCTCTCCAGAATGTCAAAAGCCTCAGCCACCTCTTCAGGTTCGAACAGCGTGTCGGGTCGATGAAGCAGGAGCACATCGATATAATCGGTCTTTAAGCGTTTAAGGCTGCCCTCCACGGATTGGAGAATATGCTCTTTAGAGAAATCAAAATAGCCCTTGCGGATTCCGCATTTGGTTTGGATCAGCATTTTTTCACGCATACCAGGATTATTCTGAAGTACTCCTGCGAATACTTCTTCAGCTTTGCCGTCTGCGTAAATGTCAGCATGATCAAAGAAGTCTATTCCGAGCTCCAACGCACTATGTACATGTGTATCAGCCTCTTTTGCAGACAAATCCGCGATCCGCATACAGCCAAGCGAAATTTGGGATACGTCTAGTACACCATTCGCTACACTAATTTTTTTAACCATGAGTGATTCACTCCTTCGAATGTAAGTAGAACTTGCAGTATTCTATCAAACCATAACATATAGAGGGAGGCTAAGCCAATATATCCTGTGTCGTATTGAAAGGTATGCTTAGAAAAATAAAAGAGGCGGCCACATCAGTAGAATTCACTACTTTTGCGGACCACCTCATTAGCATTTAGACCATATTAGGAATGTCGACATTCGGATCAATATCAGCTTCGTAGTCTACGCCATCTGTTCTGAAGCCAAATAGATTGAAGAAGTCTTGGCGGTAGCCTTCAAGATCAGCTAGGTCGGCAGCGTTCTCAGTTGTCAGCTCGTCCCAACGTTTCATAACCTCAGTCTGCACATCTTCGCGCATTTCCCAGTCATCAATACGAATCAGGCAGCTTCCATCAGTAGTAGCCTTGCCTTCTCCGTATAGGTGCTCAGAGAACAAGCGGTACATTTGTTCAATACAGTTCTCATGCAGGCCTTTTTCCTTCATCACTTCGTAAAGTGCAGAGATATAAAGGGGCACTACAGGAATCGCTGAGCTGGACTGTGTTACAAGCGCCTTATTAACGGATACAAAGGCACGTCCGCCTTTTGACGCAAGAAGGTCATTCATTTGGATCGCCGTCTGTTCCAGATCATGCTTGGCTTGTCCAATGGTTCCGTCCCGATAGATAGGGTGAGTGATTTCAGGTCCGATGTAGGAGTAAGCAACGGTAGTAGCACCGTCTGCAAGGACACCAGCTGCTTGAAGCTGATCGATCCACATTCTCCAGTCTTCACCGCCCATAACGGCGATTGTCTGACGTACCTCTTCTTCCGTAGCAGGCTCAATAGTGGTCATGGATACTTCACCTGTGTGGAAGTTCAAGGTTTTATTCGAATAAGCTGTTCCCACTGGTTTAATTACGGAGGAGAAGGTTTCTCCTGTTACCGGATGGGTACGACGAGGTGAAGCGACACTATAAATAACTAAATCGACAGTGCCATATTCAGCTTTAATCAATTCAATGGTCTTTTCTTTAATAGCATCAGAGAAGGCATCGCCAACTATGCTGTGTGATTTAAGCCCAAGCTCTGCTGCTTGTTGTTCAAAGGCAGCGGAGTTATACCAGCCTGCAGAAGCGGTACGCTGACCTTCCGCAGCTTTATCGAAGAACACACCAATGGTATTGGCGCCAGCACCAAAGGCAGCTGAAATTCTAGAAGCTAGTCCGTATCCGGTAGAAGCACCAATGACAAGTACATTCGCAGGTCCCTCAATTTTCTTTTGTGCTTTTACATATTCAATTTGTTGTTCTATTTGTTTGGCGCATCCCTCTGGATGGGCTGTTGTGCATATAAATCCGCGTGTTTTAGGTTGAATAATCATCAAGGAATTCCCCTTTGTATAAAAATTTAAGTCTACTGATACACAGAGAAAGTATAGCAAACAATATTTACTAATACAAAGAATTTAGGATATTAAATAAGAAACACTACTCTGAGTTTTTAGCGGTTAGACAAGGATCGCTACTCCGTGGCTCGCTGGCAGGCTGCACCGCTGAAACTTAATACATCCACTGTGATTTACGGACCTCACTGACGTTATTCCTTAGAAAAAGGTCCTTATTGGATGTTTTACATGCCAAGAGCGGCTATGGGGGCCGTTAGGATTCCAAATATGTAATCATGCTCTGTTTAAGGTCAGCTGTGTCCGATAGCAGCTGTGCATGTGGGCATGTTAGTTAAAGATGTTCTTCCAACGAATCCAACGAATGAACTGCAGCGCAATGAACGTAACAAACCAATCAAACCGCTCAAATAATAGAACAAAGCAAAAAGGGGTTGTCCCTGCAGCCATTTCATGACTTCTGGGACAACCCCTTACTTTAGTTATAAGGCGTTATTACGCCTTAAAGATTGAATCAATCGCTCTGATCTCTTCAGATGACAGTTGAACCTTTAGCGTTTCCAGGTTCGATACGATCTGCTCTGGACGTTTAGCACCGGGAATAAGTGCGTCGATAGAAGGTACAGTCAAATACCATGCGAGCACCACATGAGCGACTTCAACACCTTTGGCATCGGCAATTTGGCGAACCTTATCCACTTTCTCCAAGTTTTTAGCAAAAGTCTCCCCTTGGAACAGTGGGTCGTTCTTTCTAATGTCGCTGAATGTATCGCCTTGCTTATATTTACCGCCAAGCAGGCCGGATGCAAGAGGGAAATAAGGCACGAAGGAAATACCATGCTCCTGTGTATAAGGGAGCAAATCTTTTTCCGCATCACGTTGCAATAAATTGTAGTGGGATTGAAGAACATCTACATGCCCGTCTTTGTTGGCTTCTCTCAGCTGTTCAATGGAGAAGTTGGAGACCCCAATTGCTCTGATCTTTCCTTCATCTTTCAGCTTCTTAAGCTCGCCAACAGCTTCATCTTTATGTGTGCTTTCATCCGGGAAATGAATATAGTAAAGATCGATATAATCGGTCTGGAGGCGTTTCAGGCTGTCTTCTACAGATTGTCTTAGAAAAGCTGGAGAGTTGTCGATTGTAACCTTATCACCAGTAATCTTGTGAGCACCCTTAGTAGCGATGACCACATTGTCACGGCCGCCTCTTTCTTTCAGTACTTCTCCAATCAGTTCCTCAGATCTACCTGGACCATAAATATATGCGGTATCAATGAAATTGATCCCATGATCAAGAGCGTTGCGAACGATGTTTTTACCAGTCTCATCATTTAAGCCGGGAAATAAATTATGCCCACCAACAGCATTGGCACCCAGTCCGAGAGGGAGTACCTGCAAATTTGTTCTACCTAAAGTTATTTTACTAGACATAATCAATCGTCAGCTCCTTAAAATAGAATATGAACTATATTAAGTATAGCTAATGGCTCGTGGTAAAACAAATTCATGGCTTCCAGCTTTATACATGAATAATTAAAGCGTATAAGTTATGATATAAAGAATAATTTTGCATTCCCATATTTGTTCTCACAATGAAGTAAAGGAGGGTTGTCTTATGCTAGTCATTAATCAAAATGAAGTGACTGAGCTATTAGCAATGGAGTCTTGCATCACAGTGATGGAATCTGTTTTGAAGGACTTGTCCGCTGGACAAGCTGTACAGAGCTTAAGACAAGTACTCCCGCTGCACCAAGGCAACCTGATTGGCTTAATGCCGGGCTATTTGCAGGGTGAAGAAGTAGCAGGAGCCAAAATCATCAGTGTATTCCCAAGCAATCATGGCTCAGGTCTACCTTCCCATCAAGGACTTGTTACGCTATTCGATTCTTCTACCGGTGTTCTGAAAGCCGTAGTAGATGGACTAAAGATTACGGCAATTCGCACAGCGGCTGTTAGCGCAGTAGCCACTCGTTATCTGGCCAGAGAAGATGCTGAAGTGCTTGCCATTCTTGGTACGGGCGAACAAGCCAAAAGCCATCTGGAAGCGATGCTGCTGGTTCGATCCATACGTGAGGTCAGAGTTTGGAGTAGGACACTTGCAAAAGCAAGAGATTTCCAAGCAGAGATGAGCCGTAAATATGGTATAGAGATCGTTGTCGCTGAGTCTGTACAAGAGGCAGTCAGCCCAGCAGATATCATTTGTACCGTAACAGCATCCACAGAGCCTGTACTTAAAGGAGAATGGCTGAAGTCCGGTGTTCACATCAATGCGGTTGGAGCGTGCAGACCAGCGGATCGTGAGCTGGATTCGGAGGTCGTCCGGTTAGCTAAGTTGTATGTAGACCGATTGGAATCCACGCATAATGAATCTGGGGATTATTTAATTCCGCTGAACGAAGGCGTGATCACTTCAGGCCATATCATCGGTGAAATGGGTGAACTGATCAGCGGGAGTATCGAGGGCAGAGCTACAGCTGATGAGATCACTCTTTTTAAAGGACTAGGACTTGCCATAGAGGATTTAGCAGCAGCTAACTTCATTTATAATGAAGCAATTAGATTACAAAAAGGGATTGAAATTGCATTTTAAGGAGCGACCACATGATGAGCACATATGAAGGTTTGTATGATTTCAAGTTGACGGAGCTAGAAGAAGAGCGGGCCATACGTTTACATGAGCAGAACATTAATATTGATTTGCTATTTCAAGGACCCTTATCTCCAAGCGCAATTCCAGAATCTGTGTCCGAAAAAATTAAAGAGCTGTGTGAGCCCTATAAAGATGAGCCGATGGTATACAGCAGTATGCCAGCTAAAATGATCACTAAGCTGTCGGCCAGCGGTGAGATCCCAGAGTATAAAAGTGAATGGTATAAATCAGGAATTACCGCGGGGAACCGGGAACTTCATTTAGAATCCTTAGAAAGCATGATCACTAGCATGGCTGAAGTTCAGCTTCAGTTCGACTCCGCAGATTGGTTAGTTAAAGCTTTAACCGCAGGAGACATACGTGCAGCCAAGCGTAATGGCCATAAGTCGGGTATTATCACGGCGCAAGAAACGGATGGTCTAGGTACGAATCTGGATCTATTAGATGTGTTACATAATTTTGGCTTGAGAATTCTACAATTAACGTATAACAATCAGAATCAGGTTGGTGCAGGTTGTGCAGAACAGTCGAACGCTGGGATTACGAATTATGGAAAAAGGTTCATTGAGCGTCTGAACAAGCTGGGGATCATTGTAGATACGGGACATTGCGGAAAACAGACCACGCTCGATGCTTGCCAGTATTCTAAGACTCCGGTTATTGCTTCACACACAGGTGTAGAGGCCATCTATCCGCATATGCGCTGCAAAAGTGACGAGGAAATCATTGCGATCGCTAAGACAGGTGGAGTGATCGGTATTTTTGCTATGCCATGGTTTGCTCATGAAGACCCTAATCATACAACTATTGATCATGTGCTGGATCATATCGAATATGTAATCCAGCTTGTAGGCGTAGATCATGTCGGAATTGGGACGGATTGGCCGATGAGTGATGTGCTCTGGTCTTTGATCTATTTTAAAGAACATATCGCACCTAAACTAGGTTTCGCCAAAGGAGACGGACCTTCTACTGAAACCGTTGCTGGGCTTGAAAAATATAGTTATTTTATCAACTTTACTAGAGGTCTAGTGGCTCGCGGTTATAAGGATGAGGATATTGCAAAAATCATGGGTGGCAACTGGTTGCGCGTATTTGAAGAAATTTGGGGATAGGGGATAAATAGATGACAACATATTTGAACACAACTACATTTAACTTCTACTGTTCGGGCATTTATTCAGGGAAAATACATTTTACGGAACAACAGATTATGCTCGCCAAGGTTGATCCACGTAGACGAACACAAATGCAGTACAACGTGTTGGATAGCCAGTTCAAGACCGTTCTTCCATTTCAGAAAATCCATGAACATATAGACGCTTATGCTAAAGCAAAATGGGTCAATGATGAGGTAGTTCTAAGTAACGGTGATCTTTATCAAAAGCATATTCAGTATCAGGCTGTAATGGATGGCCGTGAGCTTACTTCACAAGTATGGGCGCTGCGAAATGAGACGGCACTGGATATCGTGACCTTGGACGGTGAGATTATTGCTTTTCTTACGCCGAATCGGTATGGCATCGAGCTGATTGTTAAAGCAGGATATGAGAAGCTGACGCCTCTGGTTGTTTATGATGATCCCCTTTTGTCCAAACCAGAGTATGGTGTGAATGATTTGGGTACGGATCTGATTCCGATGCGCGACGGTGTGAGATTAGCGACGGATGTATTTCTACCTGAAGGCATTCAGCCGGGAACCAAGCTTCCGACGATTCTGGTAAGAACCTGTTATGACCGTAACGGGAAAAAAGAGATTTTTATGAGATGGGCCAACAAAGGTTATGCCGTGGTGTCGCAGGACGTTAGAGGCCGGGCGGATTCGGAAGGGGAATTGATCCCTTTTTATAATGAACGGGATGATGGCTATGATACGATCGATTGGATTATCGCGCAGGAATGGTCGGACGGAAATGTTGGCATGTGGGGCGCGTCCTATCTGGGCTTTGTGGTTGTCTCAGCGGCGACCAGCGGGCATCCCAATTTAAAGGCTGTTGTGGATGAAGTGAATGTCGGCTCACCGTTTGTAGATACGGCGCGTAAGGGTGGAACGCTTTGCTCTTGGCCACTCTTGTCTTGGACGCTTGCACAATCTGTAGGCACCCGAACGGATTTTGATATTTTTGGGGGCATTACGGTGAACCCAGAAGCGGCCGTCGATGCAAGACCGATTAAGGAGATTCCTCAACAAATGATCGGTAAAGCATCCGGACCATGGGATCTATGGAGCCAGCATCCGGAGTATGATGATTTCTGGAGAAACTGTACCTTTACAGTGCGTGGGGATCAGGTGCAGGTCCCTATGTATGTAATCTCAGGCTGGTATGACGGTGACAGCCCTGGTGTATCGGAGACTTGGAGAATGCTGACTGAACATGATGTGCCGAATCGCAAAATCCGTTTAGGAGCTTGGGAGCATGGTCCAAACCGGGCCAGAGACTATGAGGGTGTAAGCTTCGGCAATGATGCAGTGGTTTATGATTATGATGTTTCTGTATTGCGCTGGTTTGACCGCTTCCTCAAAGGCATTCCGAACGGAATAGATCAGGAGCCTAGAGCCTCTTATTATGTCGTTGGTGAGAATCAGTGGAGAACATCGGAGGATTGGACACCGGTTGAAGCAACAACTACGCCGTTTTACCTTTCCAGTGGTGGCCGGGCTAATTCAGGACAAGGAGATGGGAAGCTGCTTACAGCGCCAGAGGAGCATTCACCAGAAGATACTTATGTCTATAACCCAAATGATCCTATGGATGATAGCGGGGAACGAGAGCCTGAAAACTTGAGAAAATATGAGCTGCGAAATGATATTCTTGTGTACACTAGTGAGGTGTTGACAGAAGAATTAACTATAGCTGGCGAATTGTCTGCTATCATCTACGCTGCCAGCACAGGTAAGGATACGGATTGGGTAGTTACGCTTAGTGATGTAAATGAACAAGGAGACTCTATCAGGTTATCTAACTATATTGTCAGAGCAAAATATCGTCACGGGTTTGATGCACCAGAACTGCTCACTCCTGGCCAAGTGGAGGAATACGATATTTTCATGCCGAATATTGCTCACAGATTTGCGGTAGGACACCGAATTCGTTTCTCGATTACCTCGTCCAGTAAATTCGTTGCTTTCCCTAATACGAATACTGGCGGTAACCCGTATGAAGATACAGAGGCGATTACAGTGCTGCAGACGGTTTACCATAATAGTGAATATCCAAGCCATGTGAAGCTGCCGGTTATTCCTAACGCCTGAACTATACTGTAAGGTCAACCTTGTAATTGTAATAAAATATCGATTATTCACAGAAAAGCGCATAAATGATCCCTTCTCAGGTCACAATAGGGAAAAACCAGAATGAAGGGATTAACGTGTCGCGCATAAAAAAACAACTTTGGCAGCGATGGAGACGTTGGAAAAAAGCGCTTTGGGTAGGAGCAGCTTGTGTGGCTTTTACTTTACTAGCTTGGCGCAGTATGCAGGTGCCTGAGGAAATCAGTGGGCTGCTGACGAATTCTAGCTTGGCGGATAGTACTGAAAGTGAATTGGCCGCAGCTGTGTTTAAAGTAGGCGTGGACAGCGGTGAGGAGAAAGAGAAGGCTGCTTTAAATAACGAACAACTGTTGCAGACAATCACTCAAAGCGGACTCAGCAGAACCGTTCATTTAAAAATATCGTATGTATCCGGGGAAGAAATTCAGACATTGCCGGGTGTAAAGAACCCGCTTCAGCTTAAGAAAATTATTAACGAACACCCTGCTTGGAACGGTTGGATCAGCAGCGAGGGAGATTTGTGGCTGGAACAAAAAGTGAATGATCTCTCGACCCTTACGAAAAAAGAAGCCTACATCGGTGTCGATGCTTTTGGAAATTTGAAATTATTTAAAGGACCCCCGGTGCAGGAAAAGGTTTTGAAGACTTTTTTTCAAATGGATATGGGTTCCTTAAAGTCCTCTTTACCGGAAAATATGTGGAAAGAGCTTCATGAAGGCATTCGTGTGCAGGATATAGAGGAGTACAACAGCGTGTTGTCCACCTTCAGTGACTATGCGCGTGAGGCTGCCGAACATGTCATGCAGAACAAGCAATAGCATTAAAAGCATACGAGCTGTCCTAAAGTCATTATTAATGGCTATAGGGCAGCTTTTTTTTGCAAATATAAGAAAGTGTAAAGTTCCCATTGTAGGCCTAAAGTTGTCATTTCGCATCAAAGGGTAAACTTTTTTTCTCCCGGAAGGGGTATTTTTGCTATAATGGTTTGAAGGAATACATATGTTCGCTTCATTGCGGAGTAATGGATGAAAACGGTGGAATAAACTGCCTGTTATAGAGGAGAGATCGTGCTTGCGCATTTTGGGAATTGATCCAGGGCTGGCGATTGTCGGTTTTGGCTTTGTAGATAAGGAAGGTCATAAGTTGACTCCGGTCCAATATGGTTGTATCCAGACTGAGGCTCATACGCCTGAGGAAGAACGTTTGCTGCATGTCTATGAAGGCATGGGTCAGCTCATTGATAAATATAAACCTGATGCTGTAGCGATAGAGAAGTTGTTCTTCGCACGTAATGTTACAACAGCATTACCAGTAGCACAGGCCCGCGGAGTAACGATATTAGCTGCTGTACAGCGCGGCCTACCCGTCTCGGAATATACACCGATGATGGTGAAGCAGGCTGTTGTTGGTTATGGTAAGGCAGAGAAGCGGCAGGTACAGGAAATGGTGAAGCTGTTGTTGAAATTATCGGCGATCCCTAAACCGGATGATGTAGCGGATGCACTTGCGGTAGCGGTATGTCATGCCCATTCGAGCAGTCTTAATTCTAAATTAAATGAGGTATTGCGAAAATGATAGATTTCTTAAGAGGACCCGTCGTTCATTTGGAGTCAGAATATGTGGTGCTGGATGTACAAGGAGTAGGCTATCGGGTGTTCTGCCCGAACCCTTATACTTTCGCTAAAGTAGAAGGGCCTGTAACGATCTATATTCACTATCAAACACGTGAGGATGCTACGCTGCTGTTCGGGTTCCCGACACGGGAGGAGCAAAGATTGTTCCGCAAGTTGATAGAGGTATCTGGGATCGGTCCGAAGGTTGCACTCGGAATACTGACAGGTGGAACTCCAGATCAGTTGATTTCGGCAATTTACCAAGAGAATATCACCTTCCTAACGAAACTGCCGGGCATTGGCAAAAAAACGGCGCAGCGGATGATTCTAGATTTGAAGGATAAGCTGGACGGACTCAGTATGGCCTCGATGCAAACGGGATTATTTGCAGTGCCGATGGAAGAAAGGGCGGATGGGTTAGCTTGGCAAGAAGCTAGAGATGCTCTTAAAGGATTGGGTTATACCGAAAGTGAATTGGATCGCGTGTGGCTCGCTATGAAGAAAGAGGGAGCAGAGACAGGGACTGTAGATGTGTTAATGAAGAAGGCACTGGGGCTGTTATACATTGCTAAATAAAGCCGAACACATCCTGAAGAAAGGGAGCGATAGGAATGGATGACCGGATCATATCCGCAAATTTGATGATGGACGAGCAGGCGGTAGAATTAAGCTTACGCCCTCGTTATCTGGGAGAATATATCGGACAGAATCAGGTAAAAGAAAACCTGAAAATATATATCGAAGCGGCCAAAATGAGAAGTGAAGCGCTGGATCATGTGCTGCTTTACGGGCCTCCAGGTCTCGGTAAAACAACACTCGCGAACATTATCGCCAATGAGCTGGGTGTGAATTTACGAACCACGTCCGGTCCTGCTATAGAGCGGCCGGGAGATCTAGCCGCCCTGCTGACGAACCTGCAGGAAGGCGATGTGCTGTTCATCGATGAAATTCACCGCTTGCACCGGACGGTGGAGGAGGTTATGTATCCGGCGATGGAAGACTTCGCGCTGGATATCATGATCGGCAAAGGACCAAGTGCCCGTTCGGTACGATTGGATCTGCCGCCTTTCACACTTATAGGTGCTACCACCCGTGCCGGGCTATTGTCAGCGCCACTGCGTGATCGCTTCGGAGTGGTCAGCCGCTTGGAGTACTATACGATAGATGAGCTGAGCTACATTGTGGCTCGAAATGCAGATCTTTTAGGGATTGAGATTATCGGTGATGCGGCGGAAGAGATAGCGCTTCGTTCCCGGGGAACGCCGCGGATTGCGAACCGACTATTGAAGCGGGTTCGTGATTTTGCTCAAGTGCGCGGAGACGGGATTATAACCCCTGAGATTTCTGGGGAAGCCCTGAGGATGCTACAAGTAGACCCACGCGGGTTGGATAGCATCGATCACAAGATGTTAAGAGCAATGATTTCAAGCTTTCGTGGCGGTCCTGTAGGGCTGGATACGATTGCTGCCACAATTGGTGAGGAAAGTCAGACGATTGAGGACGTTTATGAGCCTTACCTGCTGCAGATCGGATTCTTGCAGCGGAGTCCTCGTGGAAGAATTGTAACCCCGGCCGCTTATCATCACTTAGGCCTTCCGCTCCCTCCGGAGCAGCACTGAGTCAGTAACTACATTCAAAAGGAGGATGCTGGATGAAGCATACGAAGATGAAATGGAGAGGTATAGCTCCACTAAGCAAAGGATTGCTAGCAGCTGCAATTGCTGTGGGAAGTCTCTTGATCCCTGCGGGTGCCAGTCATGCCGATTCTAATAGTACGATACGAGTTGCCCTTTATGCCGATATTGGTAGTAAATATAAATCTACCGTGCCAGTAGTAACTATGCAATCAACACAAAGCTTTACTTTGATGTCAAACCAACCAGGGAGCGCTCCTTTGTTATCGGTGCCTGCGCAGAGCAGAATTCGTGTTAGTGTGGATGGTTATAGAGTGAAGGTAATGGAGACTTCAAGCTGGAAAACAGCTGCTGATGCGGCTAAAAAGCTTCAGTCTACTTCTGATAAGCCTCAGATTTTTATGATTTCTAGAAATGGAACCAATGTGTACCAGTTGTATACAGGGGTCTATGCCAGTGAAGCTGCTGCCAAGGATGGGCTTGCCCGTGTAGTAAAGGCAGGGCTCGGTATTCCTGCTGATCAAACCCCTGCAGTGAAAGGCGATAAGCATTTATCGGCGGGTCGCTATTCTTCGGAACAAGAAGCTGATAGTGCTCTGAGTAGTATTACAGCTGCTGGTTTTGATGCATGGAAGGTGTTATTGTCGGGAAGTGATGGCAGCGCTCAGTATGAAGTATGGGTTGGCGAAGCTGCGAACGATAAAGATTTGGCTGCTGTTCAGACTGCAGTGTCTGCAGCATTGCCGCAGCTGGCTGGATCTGCTGCGACTTCACCCGGGTTAATGTTGCGTGTAGATGCTGGGCTTGATTTTAGCAATGAAATACAGGCTAATCATTATATGGTTTCCGGAAATGATGCTAAGTTTTTGGCAGTTGGCAATGAGGCTGGAATTCAGCTCGAAGAAAGATCCAAGCGTACCTACCGTGGAAATATGGAGCTAAGTAATTTGAGAGGCTCTCTAGCGGTTATCAATGAAGTGCCACTGGAACAATATTTGTACGCAGTGGTTGGAGGAGAGGTTTCCTCCAGCTGGCCGGATGAAGCTCTAAAGGCTCAGGCTGTCGCCGCCCGAAGCTATGCAATGGCGCAAGGCAACCGTTTTGATGTAGCGAATGTAGTAGATTCTACATTGAGTCAGGTATATAACGGAATTGGATCAGAGGCTCCTGTCATTATTAAGGCTGTGGATGCTACTGCTGGTGAAGTGTTGATGAGTGGTGGCAAAGTTGTGGAGGCTGTGTTCTCCTCGAACAGTGGCGGTGTAACAGCTGATCCATCGGAGGTATGGGGCAATGGTGGAGATGCATTCGCCAGTGTTCCCAGCAAAGAGGATGTCGCAGCTACCGCGACCGCTAAGAAGTGGTATTATTTACTGCTCGCTAATGGCACCTCAGGATACGCACGTGAGGATAACATTAAATTGACAGGGAATAAAACTGCAGCGGGACTGGACATCGCGACAGCTACCACTAAAGATGTCAATGTACGACCCCTTCCTGCTGTTGAAAGTAGTGTAAGTGCGGTAGGTAAGTTGAATCCAGGCGAGAATGCAGTTGTTCTGGATAAAGTTTATGAGTCCGGCAGCTATAGCTGGATCAAAGGGCCATATACCTCTGCCGACCTTCTAAAAAGCTTGCAGGGTAAAACAACCAGCACGCTCCCTTCCAGCATTCTTAATTTGCAGGTTACTCAGCGCGGTCCTTCTGGAAGAGCGATTCAGGTGAAAGCAAATGGTCAGTCTCTGGATGTGAAATATCCTGATATGTTCCGTTCTGCGTTTAATGGATTGCCAAGTACATTGTTTGATATTGTACCAGCCGGAAGTTATACTGTATTAGGCGCTGACGGTACTACTAGCACGATTGGAAGTTCACAGAGCGCAGGTGTACTCTCTGCATCAGGTAAGGTTAATGTAAACGGCAGTGGAACTGTAGTGATGGGCGGGGATTCATCAGCCAGAGCGATTACTAACAGTTCGGGCTTTCTATTCATTGGCCAAGGATACGGTCATGGTCTAGGCATGTCACAATGGGGCGTAAAAGGCATGGCTGACAGCGGGTATGATTACAAGCAGATATTGCAACACTATTATCAGAACGTTACTATAGTTAAGGAATGAAGACAGACCATGAATGTAGACGCATATGATTTTCATTTGCCGGAAGAATTAATTGCCCAGACACCACTCTCTGACCGTAGCTCTTCTAGACTACTCCTAGTAAATAAGGAGGATGGGGCGCTGGCTCACCGGCATTTTACCGATATTATTAATTATTTTCAACCGGGAGATACGCTCGTTCTGAATGATACGAGAGTCATTCCTGCCAGATTGTTTGGGGTTAAAGAAGATACGGGAGCTAAGGCTGAAGTGCTTCTTCTAAAGAATTTGGGAGACGATCGATGGGAAGCGCTTGTTAAGCCGGGTAAGAAGCTTAAGACAGGAGCGGTTATCATCTTTAGTGATGAGCTTCGTGCTGTTATCGAGGACGAGGCTGATATGGGCGGCCGAACGCTTCGCTTCATTTATCAGGGTATTTTCCAAGAGATTTTGGACAGGCTGGGAACGATGCCACTGCCTCCTTATATTAAGGAAACACTGGATGATCGTGAACGATATCAGACCGTTTATGCTAAGCATGAGGGATCGGCAGCTGCTCCTACAGCAGGGCTTCATTTTACCAAAGAACTGTTGGAACAGATTGAGGCAAAGGGTGTAAATATCGCTTATATCACACTTCATGTGGGTCTCGGTACGTTCCGTCCAATGTCTGTTGAGAAGGTTGAAGAGCATGTTATGCATTCAGAGTATTTTGTAATGTCTCAAGAAACAGCAGACACTATAAATGCTACCAAGGAACAAGGGGGCCGCATTATTGCAGTTGGAACGACTTCTTGTCGGACACTTGAGACGGTAGGAAGACAATGTGAAGGCGGTCCGCTTGTTGAATGTAGTGGTTGGACGGATATTTTCATCTATCCGGGATATAAGTTTAGTGTAGTCAATGCGTTAATTACTAATTTTCATTTGCCAAAGTCAACTTTGGTAATGTTGGTTAGTGCTTTGGCAGGTCGGGAACATATTTTAGCTGCTTATGAAGAAGCGATAAATCAGAAGTACCGGTTTTTTAGCTTTGGAGATGCAATGTTTATTTACTAAGGTAAGAGGATGGGTTAACTTATGGCAGCAATTACTTATGAGCACATCAAAACGTGCAAACAATCCGGAGCAAGACTTGGAAGAGTCCACACTCCACATGGTGTGATTGAGACACCTGCATTTATGCCAGTCGGCACACAAGCCACAGTCAAGACAATGAGTCCTGAAGAACTGAAAGAAATGGATGCTCATATTATTTTGAGTAATACGTACCATCTATTCCTGAGACCGGGACATGATATCGTTCGTGAAGCAGGCGGACTGCACAAGTTCATGAACTGGGACCGTCCTATTCTGACGGATAGCGGCGGGTTTCAAGTATTCTCGCTCAGTGACATGCGCAAGATCACAGAAGAAGGCGTTCATTTCCGTTCTCATCTAAATGGGGACAAGAAGTTCTTGTCTCCTGAAGTAGCTATGGAGGTTCAAAACGCACTTGGCTCTGATATCATGATGGCATTCGATGAGTGTCCACCATTCCCAGCTGAATATGATTACGTGAAAAAATCACTGGAGCGTACAACACGCTGGGCGGAACGTTGCCTGAAAAGTCATGCTCGTCCGAATGATCAAGGTCTATTCGCTATCGTGCAAGGTGGTATGTATGAGGATCTTCGCCGTCAGAGTGCGGCTGATTTGACTTCCATGGATTTCCCGGGGTATGCTATTGGGGGGCTCAGCGTCGGAGAGTCCAAGCAGCTAATGTATGAAGTGCTGGATTATACAGTTCCCCTGCTGCCACAAGGAAAACCTCGCTATCTAATGGGCGTTGGTTCACCGGATGCACTGCTGGAAGGATCAATCCGGGGAGTGGACATGTTTGACTGTGTTCTGCCTACTCGTATTGCTCGAAATGGAACAACGATGACCAGTCAGGGAAGACTCGTTGTACGCAACGCAAAGTATGCCCGCGATTTTGGGCCGCTTGATCCGGAGTGCAATTGCTACACATGCCGGAATTATTCCCGCGCTTATTTGCGCCATCTAATCAAAGCCGATGAAACCTTCGGACTTCGATTGACGACATACCATAACTTACACTTCCTGTTGGATTTGATGCGTAAAGTACGTGAAGCCATCAAGGAAGATCGGCTGCTTGATTTTCGCGATGAGTTTTTCGCAAAATACGGATTATATGATAATCTTAAAGGCTTCTAGGTTGAATTTAATGCCTTAATGTACTTTGAAAGGGGGGAGAAATATGTTTCAATATGCAGCAGCAACAGGTGGAGGTAGTATACTAGGTCTTGTAGGTCCATTTGTACTTATGTTTGTAGTATTCTACTTCTTGCTGATTCGTCCGCAACAAAAGAAGACCAAAACTCGTAATGCGATGTTAAAGGCTTTGAAAAAGGGCGACAAGATCGTCACAATTGGTGGTCTTCACGGTACGATCATGGAAATCTCCGATGATATCGTGGTTCTACGGGTTAATGATGTAACTAAACTGACCTTTGATCGCGGTTCCATTAGTCACTCCGTTGCGACGGATGTGGAGGAGAAAGTATAGTTTTATCTGTATTAACTACATAAAAAGCGGTGTCTCTCTTTAAGAGGGACACCGCTTTTTTGACTTTCATTTTTCATAGTGATCTATTCGTTTAACGCATATCCGTTATTCGGCTGCGAACTGTGAGCGATTCTTCACGTCCCCGTAAAGTCAATTTGGCAAGCTGAACACCAACTGTAGAAGCCAAGACTGCTAGCAGAGTGCCGCCTATCATATCTGTAAGCCAATGAATGCCCAGATAGAAAATACCAAAGACGATTACGACTGCGGAAATACTCGTAATGACCATCCAGCGGCGGTTCCCTGAACGGAATGCCAGTAGTGCCATTGTAACGGAAATGGACGTATGTAGACTCGGGAAGCAGTTGTTGAGACCGGATAGAGGGCGGTACTCTTGCTCAAACTTCGGAAATACATCCAGCATAGTAAACCTAACACCTGCAGGTACATAGGACCATACCTCATTTACAGGGAAATATAGGTAGAATGGAATCGCTACGGCATAGTTAATGATAATAGCATAGCAGGTTGCGTACAGCATCACACGGTTCTTATCTAACAGATAAACACCTAGAGAAGCTGCTAGTACAGATTGAAGCATGAAAATGTAGAAGAAAACTATGATAGGCGTTAGCCATGGACTATAGAATATATCCTGAACAGCTTGGACAAAATGCCCCTCTAATCCAAATACAAAGGATGTATAATCTGAGGCAAGATGCATTTTTTCTTCAATTTGCAGTTCATATTTATTCAAGACCAGTACACCAAACATTCCTGCCATCAGTAGCAAAAACTTATAGGATCGCAGCATCTCTCTCCCAATTTCAACTAATGCCATGATGGGATTACGACGAGCGCCAATCCATACTAATATCACTACTAATGCAACTGTGTACAAAACAATATGGTTCATTGATTGGTAAAACAAAGCATTCGAAGCCTCCTTGATTCTCTTTATGAAGTCAGATGATCACAGTTTAACATATTTTCAAGGAATGTTTCGAATTTAATGAAATAATAATTTTAGCTTTTCTGTAAATTAACCCCAAACATTCCGCCAAGCGCTCCAATTGCTGCAGCAGCCAGCACCCAAAGAAGATCAACACCAGAAGGTGAGCTATCCAGAGCCAGAAATCCAATTAGCAGAACGATAATCCCGTAAAAGACTCCTGTAAGACTTCCCTGATACCAGCCTTTGTTCGTGGCTCTGCGACCGGCGGTTAGTCCTCCGAATGCTGCGGCTATGCCGTGTACTATATAAGTGTACATTGAGAGATCTTGCTCCTTGAGACCGCTGCCCCATAATAAAAGAGAGAGGACAAACGCGCCAAACAGCATCCAAAGGAAGGATCGACATAGACCAGATAACACAGGATTGGCTATTCTCCATGAGAACAGGCGCCGGATTAAATACATGGTACAACCTCCTAAAGTTTTTTTAGAAAAATAATCTACATAAGTTATTATTCATTGTATGGGGAGGCTTGCCCCAATAGTACAAGAATGGGCATTGCAGCCTTTTTACCATTAATTAATATGTTCGCTTCCGAATGTTCCCTGTGCTGAGCGGTCAGAATAGGGTTACATTAATCCGCCCGAGAAAACAAGTCTGCGGGTGAGAGTGGAGGGGAGCGAAGCTATATGTCCCAGCATATCACTACCCATATTTTCTTGACCGTGCTGATGTATTTCTTCATATTCCTGTGCATGCGTATCATGGGGAAGAGGGAAATCGGTAAGTTATCTGTATTTGATCTAACGATCTCAATTATGATTGCTGAGATTGCTGTTTTTGTGATCGAGGATATTAATCGCCCGATTTACGAAGGTCTGGTTCCGATGGCCACATTGGTTATCATTCAGGTTGTGGTTGCTCAGCTCAGTCTTAAGAGTAGAAAGATTCGGCTGTTAATGGACGGTAAACCGAGCATACTTATTTCTGGAGGTAAGCTGCACCGGGGAGAGATGCGTAAACAAAGGTACAATATTGATGATCTGCTGCAGCAATTGCGAGGTCAGAACATAGCTAGTCCTGCAGATGTGGAATTTGCGATTCTGGAGCCCAGTGGTCAACTTACCGTTTTCGAAAAAGACAAAGGACTTTCATCTTCTAATCAAACAGGCAATAGCAGTTCAGTTGCTGAGAACAATAAGAACGATGAGGATGCAGATGTAAGCAGTCAGAAAGTAAAGCTGCCAAAGAACAAAATCAGATATGAAGGGCTTCCTATTCCACTGATTATGGATGGAAAGGTCCAGGATCATAATTTAGAGATGATAGGGAAAACAAGGTTCTGGCTGAGAACCCAGATTCGCCAAAAGGGAGTATCAGATTTCCGGGATGTATTTCTTTGCTCCATTGATCATAAAGGCCGAGTGTATGTTGACCGTTTGGATAACAGATAACCATTCTAAAGCCAGCGCTTAATGAACGGCAGTCGATCCAAATCACGAAGTGAGATAAGACCAGCTAATAGACTGATACCGAAATACAGGGCCATTCCTATCGCAGAGGCAAATAAAAATTGAATCCATTGTGCATCTGCAATGGGAATGGAGATGTATACATAACGCACGCCCGCTCCCATAATGATCATCGCACATAAGGTCTTAATGGTATCAGTTATTCGTAAGGATAATGAAATTAGACTGACCACGCTGTACCCGTGCAGTAGAGTAACAAGAACACTGTTCACAATTATGGCAATGATTGCGCCGTAGATTCCGTAATCAGGCTGTGAAGCTAATATAACAATCAAAATGATTTTGACTACTGCCCCAATAAGGGTATTGATGAGTGCCCTGCCCGGTTTGTCCATAGCTTGAAGCGCAGCTTGTAAGGGGGCTTGAACATAGAGGAACAAAGCGAAAGGGGCCATTAGTTTTAGCATAGGAGCGGTGTCCGCATTGCCGTATAACAAATTACATAGTGGGACCGCCAAGACATACATAAGAACAGCAAAGGGAGCGCCTGTTACCAGAGCGAGTCGAAGGGCTTGATGCATTCGTTTGTGAATGGTAGGCAAGTCCTTTCTCGCGGCAGCCTCGGATAAAGATGGGACCAAAGACACCGCAAGGGAGGAGGTCAAAGCTCCGGGAAGCAGCAGTAAAGGAATCACCATTCCCTGTAAAGACCCATACTGCGCAGTCGCTGCGGCTGTTGCGATTCCTGCCAATGCAAGACTACGTACGGTAATTATAGATTCCAGTAGATAGGAAAAAGAGCCCACAAGTCGGCTTGCCGTTACAGGAATAGATACACCTAGTAAACGCCGCAGTATGGGGGAGGTTGATTTTACAGCTTCTGGATTAGAGGGTATACTGTCCTGTTCGACCGGCTGCTGCTCTAGGAAGGGGGTTGTTTTTTTATCTTTTTTCGTGATGACATAATATTGCCACAGAATGGCTAACATTCCACCAATCTCTCCCACAGTTACACCGAGCATCGCCCCTGCAGCAGCTAAAGCGATACCTTTAGGTAGCAGAAGCCAAGAGAACCACAGCATAAAAAATATTCGCACGATAGACTCAAAAACCGAAGAAAGTGCGGAAGGAATCATGTTCTGCCTGCCTTGGAAATAACCACGGTAGATCGCAGATACAGCAACAATTCCAATCATTGGGATCATGGCAATAAAAGTATAATAAACTCGGCGGTCTGTTAAGAGCACATTGGAGACCCATGAAGCACTGACCAGCGCAACAATGGTAAAGAAGATCCCTAGTCCGACACTAAGGGTAAGGCCAGTCCGTAAAATTTGCCGCGATTTCTCAGGGCGGTTCTCTCCCTCAGCTTCCGCCACCATTTTAGCAATAGCCAGAGGAATACCACCTGTAATGACAGTAACCAGCACGAGAAAAAAAGGATACACGAGCTGATATAGACCCACGCCCTCTGCTCCAATGATGCGCGGCAAAGCAATTCGGGGTATAAATCCAAGCATTCGATTAATGATGCCGGCGGCAAGCAAGATTAAAGTTCCTTGAATAAAGCTCTGTTTCCTCAAAGGTCACGCCTTCTTCCCCAAATGAAATGAAACGCTGGCCAACTTGTCTATTCTTATGGATATGCTGTACCCCTATCCCTGCATGCCTTGTTTTAGTAGTTGTAACTTTTTGTGACGGAAGGAGGAAAGCAGAGAACTTGGGTCGAATACTTATGGTAAGCATACGCACACGAGCGATCTTTGGAGGTGTCATCACGTGGAATCGGAACAGTGGAATCATGATCAACATAGTGAAGAAATCGAAGCCATGTGCCGCAGCAAAGCTGAAGAATTCCGGCTCCTCGGCTATGAGTATGTAACCAGCAAGGATATTTGGGATTGTATCAGTCGTAATTATGATAAGGACGGGATGCCTCCCTTGCATAAGCTGGTAAATGATATTTATTCCTTAAAAGCCAATAGTTACATGACTTATTTGACTATAGCGGCCTATCGGGGGTTGAACTGAATAACAAACACTCCGTTTCTTTTTGCGAATAGGTACATAAAGCTGTAAAGTGAGA
The DNA here is from genome assembly GCF_000758585.1 of Paenibacillus sp. FSL R5-0345. Lineage (NCBI taxonomy): Bacteria > Bacillati > Bacillota > Bacilli > Caryophanales > Paenibacillaceae > Paenibacillus > Paenibacillus sp. FSL R5-0345. The sequence continues at coordinate 5,254,829 of NZ_CP009281.1, read as the reverse complement.
GAATAATAACTTCACATTTCCTATATAAACGGATGTCTTGCTGTTATGAGCAGGGGCGGCCGTTTCTTTGTGTGAGTATAGCTATGTCCATGCTGTGAATTGACGGTCATTTCGCGTGTAGCTATAATAGGAATATTGAGTTAATGAAAGGGGAACTAGCTAGAGCATGAAGAGACTAATGGGCTTTATTATTACCGTGCTCGTTTTGACAGGCGTCATGGTATTTACTACTCCTGGACTGCTGGACAAGGTTAGACTTGGTCTTGACCTGAAAGGCGGATTTGAGATTCTGTACCATGCAGAGCCTATGGAAGCGGGAGCTGCATTGTCCCGAGCTTCACTGTTGAAAACAGCAGAAAGTTTGGAAAAACGGGCTAATGCGCTCGGAACCAGTGAACCAGAGGTTACAACTGAAGGTACTGACCGTATTCGTTTGAAAATTGCGGGCGTTACTGATGAAGCAGAGGTTCGTAAGAAGATGAAGGAGCCTGCAGTTCTGACTTTCCGTAGTGCTGCTGAAGGTGACGCTGAAGGTACTTACAGCAAGATCGAACTGGTAGGTAGTGATTTTGTTGAAGGTGCAGCAGAGGTTGGACGGGATAACCTGAATCAGCCAATCATCAGTATCAAAATAAAAGACAAGGATAAATTCGCAGAGATTACTAAACGCCTCTTAGGAAAGAATCTCGCAATTTATTTGGATGAGAACAAACTATCGGACCCTACGGTACAAGCAGTACTTACCGATGGTAGTGCGTCTATTTCCGGTCAGTATACAATTAAAGAAGCACGTGAACTGGCTGACACTATTAATCTTGGTGCGTTGCCACTGAAACTTACTGAGAAATACTCCCAAAGTGTGGGTGCAACACTTGGTAAACAGTCGCTTGAACAAACGATCAAAGCTGGCTTAATAGGTTCTTTGATTATCCTTATCTTCATGATCGGTATGTATCGCTTGCCAGGTCTCTTGGCTAGTTTTGCACTGATCTTGCATACATGGTTGCTAATTGTGGTCTTTGTCTTTGCGGACTTTACATTGACATTGCCTGGTATAGCCGCGTTTATTCTGGGTATAGGGATGGCCGTCGATGCCAATATCATTACAAATGAACGGATAAGGGAAGAAATGCGCAGTGGTAAAAGTGTACTTTCCTCTGTTAAAGCAGGTAATAAATCCTCTTTCCGGACAGTAATGGACTCCAATGTCACAACTGTTATTGTGGCGGCTGTCATGTTCGCCTTCGGTACAGGTGCAGTCAAAGGTTTCGCATTGGTACTGATCGTGGAAATCGTACTGAGTATCGCTACGAATCTTTATTTCTCCCACTGGTTGCTTAGCCAGCTTGTTAAAGCAGGTAAGCTGAACAAACCGAAGAGTTTCGGTGTTAAGGAGAGTGATATTCGTGCGCTTTAAGAAAGAGCTTGATTTCGTACATTTGAGTAAATTTTTCTATGTTTTTTCCATTGCTCTTACAGTGGCAGGTTTGATTTTCCTAGCAACCTTTGGATTGAATTACAGCGTTGATTTCAAAGCAGGATCTAATGTTGATATCTCTCTGTCTAAGAATTTGACATTGGAAGAAGTTAATTCAGCGGTTGAAAAAGTTGGGATTTCAAGTGAGCCAAGCATTACGTTAGGAAGTGAACGGGTCAACGTTCGTTACGATCAAGTACTTGATGAGCAACAAGATGAAGCGCTTAAAGCAGAGATCTTGAAGCTGGACGATAAGGCATCGTTTGAGATTAACACCGTGGATACTGAAATGTCTAAAGAACTTGCACGTAATGCGATCTATGCGGTTCTCATTTCTTGTCTAGGGATTATCATTTATGTAAGTATCCGTTTTGAATGGCGGTTTGCATTGGCAGCTATCGTTTCACTGATCCATGATGCCTTTATGGTCGTTGCCATCTTCTCTATTTTCCGTTTGGAAGTGGATTTGACGTTCATTATAGCGGTGCTTACGATTATCGGTTATTCCATCAATGATACGATCGTTATCTTTGACCGTATCCGTGAGAATTTACGTTTTGGTAAACAGAAGACCTATGAAGACTTGAAAGAACTTGTGAATAAGAGTGTGGCTCAGACCCTTATGCGCTCTCTCTACACAGCATTTACCGTGTTTATTGCGGCGTTCTTCCTGTTAATTCTCGGAGGAGAGTCCATCAAGATGTTCTCGCTTGCGATGGTTATCGGATTGCTATTTGGAGCGTACTCCTCCATCTTTATTGCAAGTCCGGTGTGGCTACTGCTTAAGAAGCGTGAGAAGACAAAGGTAAAGAGTAGCCCAGCTAAAGGTTAATGTCTCAAGAGAAATAACATGGCTACACTTGAATGAAAAAAACATCAACTTTATAATTTAAGAAAGCCGCGTCAAATGCGACGCGGCTTTCGAAATCTTTGGGGTAGTATGTCATGTGTATTGTATCATCATGAGATTACTTGCTAGTGGTAAGGGGGGCCTCGTATGAATAAAGAACGATCACCGCAAAGCAAGACGGTTGCTTGGACAGGGATCATCAGCGATGTTACTTTGGCAGTAGCTAAGGGTAGTTTTGGCTATATTTCAGGTAGCAAGGCATTAATGGGCGATGCTTTATATTCCGGAGCAGATGCTGCAGCTAAATTGGCGGATATTCTTCCGTGGCGCTCTGAAGAGAACAGAAAGAGCAAGCAACGGATAGAAGACCGGCGGGGGAATAAGGAACCGCTTTTAGCTATACTTTTTTCGGTATTAATCCTAATGGGAGGGCTGCAGATCGTCTTCTCTGCAATCCGTGACTTAACCGAAGGACAGTCATCTACTCGCGGTGAACTTGCACTTGTAACTGTCTTGCTATCTATTGTATTTAAAGAAGCTGTATTTCAATATCAATATCGGTACTTTAAAAAAATAGGTGATGGCAGTCATGCTGCTTATACCAATAGTCATCGTTTCAGTTTATATACTTCTATCACAGTATTAGTTGGGATATCATTATCAATGGGAGGGACCTATTGGCATCCTCTACTCTATATGGACCCTATTGCCGCACTTTTAACAGGATGCTTAATTCTTCGTAAAGGCTATATACTCATTGTTAGTACGGTAAATGGTAAGAATGTGCAGGAGCTACCTTCTGAGGAGGCAGCTAATTTTATTGAAACTGTACAACGTGTTCACGGCGTTATCCGTGTGGAACATTTGAAGGCGCTTGAGCAAGGAAATTATGTGAATCTGCATGTGAAGATCAGTGTAAATCCGCGGATAACGGTGATGGAAGCACAGGATATATCGGAATGTGCAAGAAAGTTATTACAACACCGGTTTGTTCATGTTGGTGAGGTACACATGGACGTAGTTCCTTATGATCCCGGATATCCATACAAAAGTAACTATGAATTGGCGGATAATGATATTCCGACGTTGCTTCAGTAGTTCGCAAGGTGAGAGAAAGGTGAGCGCTATTGCTTTATTCAAAAACAAGATGGCAATCTCCGGCAGCCGATCCCGACATCGTAAGGGATATGGCCCGGAGCCTTTCTATTTCTCCGCTCTTATCCTCACTATTAGTGACTAGAGGAATGAATACGCCGCATGAGGCTCTATCGTTCATGGATGGCGGTGTGGAAGCTTCGCATGATCCGTTCCTCCTAAAAGGAATGGCCGAAGCGGTTCCCAGAATTAGAAAGGCTTTAAAAGAAGAAGAACATATTCTTATTTACGGTGACTATGACGCCGATGGTGTGTCCAGTACCGCATTAATGATTCATTTGCTACGTTACTTGGGTGCTTCCTTTGATATTTATATCCCGCACCGTTCGAATGAGGGCTACGGGCTGCATAATCATGCTTTGGATTGGGCTCTACAGCAGGGTGTATCCTTAATTATTACTGTAGATACTGGCATTAGCGCCTATCATCAGATTGCTTACGCTAATGAACTCGGGATCGATGTGATCGTCACGGATCATCATGAGCCACCAGAGCTTCTCCCTGAGGCTTACACGCTGATTAATCCGAAGCTACCCGACTGCCCATATCCCTTCAAAGGATTGGCGGGTGTGGGGGTAGCTTATAAGCTGGCTCAGGCTATGTTAGGTGAGGAAACTCCCGAAGAATGGCAGGAAATAGCCGCTATCGGTACTGTAGCGGATTTAATGCCGCTTCTAGACGAGAATCGCGAGATTGTTCGAAACGGGTTAGTCAGTATGCGAAACTCTCGATTCCCTGGTATTCGTGCTTTATTAGGTGTCAGCGGGGTGAGCATGAGTACCGTGAGTGCGGTTAATATCGCTTTTGGAATGGCGCCTCGTATCAATGCGAGCGGCCGTCTGGATCATGCTGGACGGGCAGTGGCTTTACTTACAACAGAGCATGCTGATGAGGCAGAGCAACTGGCTGGAGAACTTGATCTGCTCAATAAAGAACGCCAATTGGTTGTAGAAAGAATTGTAGTGGAGGCCACTGCAAAACTGGAGCAGATTGCTCAGGGCGGAGAAATACCAGATATCATTGTTCTTGCTGAACAAGGTTGGAATGTGGGTGTGGTAGGTATAGTGGCTTCCAAACTGCTGGAGCGTTACTATCGGCCTGTGATTATTCTGGATATTCATCCAGAGACCGGTATGTGCAAAGGCTCTGCCCGCTCCATTCCTGGCTTTGATATATATGCGGCGTTATCCTCTTGTTCTAACTTAATGGAGCATTTCGGTGGTCATCCAGCAGCCGCAGGAATGAGTCTGCATCAGGACGGCTTAGAAGCCTTCGCTGCGGCATTAAATGAATACGCGGCTACTGTGTTGACACCGGAGCATTTCGTTCCTGTTACTTCTGCTGATGCAGAAGTGTCGATATCTGATTTGTCCCTTCAGACCGCGCTTGAATTGGAAAGGCTTGCACCTTTCGGGATGTCAAATCCTTTGCCAAAGTTTATCATTCGCGGGGCTACCGTGAAAGAGACACGAACAATGGGGCAAGAAGGAAAACACTTGAAGATTGTATTGCAGCAAGGGAAGAGTACAATTGAAGCCTTAGCTTTTGGTAAAGGAGATTTGGCTAAGCTCCTTCCTGCGGGCACCACAATCAATGTGCTGGCAGAACTGTCGATCAACGAGTGGAATGGCTCGAGGAAACCACAATTGATGCTCCAGGATTTATCTGTTCAAGATGCTCAGTTATTCGATCTCCGTGGCGCTGCTGACGCTGTACGGCAAGCTGCGCATATTAGAGAGCTGCTGCTGCCTTATAGCGGTGCTGGTCCATATCGTGCTGCAGCAGTGTTTCAGAGCGGTCGTATGAACCCACAGACTGAATTGATAGGAATGTCCTTCTGGGTATATGATAAAGAAGATGGCATTAGCGCCGCTAATAAGGATGACTCAATTCAGGAATCAGGGCATGTCTCATTGTTATGTCTACTGGATATGCCGGAGACGCCTGAACAACTTGACGCGTTACTAAAGGCTTTTCCTAATGCTGATAATATCGCACTGTTGCATTCTATAAAGGATGGTCGTGAACGACTTATCATTCCGACACGGGATCATTTTAAAATACTTTATAAACTGCTGGCGTCAATCACTGCTGTTGCAACACCTGAGAATGAAGTGCTGCTGCGGCTAAGCCGACAATCATCATTAAGTATTCGAATGCTTAATAAAATGTTAGATGTGTTCGAGGAGCTTGATTTTATCGAAAGAAGTCAGGGAAGTGTGACCTTTATTACGCAGCCCGCAGCTAAGAGTCTTACAGCATCAAGTCATTTCGTTAGACTGGGGCAGATGGCGGAAATGGAGCAGTACTTCATGGAAGGTAGCCTGTCTGAGCTACAGGATTGGATGTTATCACGTCGTTTAGGCGTATCGTAATTACGAAGCAAGTTTTGCCGAATTGAACTCAATGAAGCATATGCTAACAAAACAAAGCGGGCGCTTACGAAGTAAGTTTTGCCGAACTGAACTCAAAGTAGCATATGCTAACAAAACTTTTAGGAGATGAAAAATTTGGATTTCAAAGATAGTATTCGCGTGATTCCTGACTTTCCAAAAGAAGGTATTAGTTTTAAAGATATCACCACTTTGCTAAAAGACGGTGACGCTTACCGCCAGGCGATTGATGCACTGAAAGCTCTTGTAGCTCACTTAGAAATAGACGTAATAGCTGGACCGGAAGCACGTGGTTTTGTAGTTGGTGCACCGCTTGCTTATGCATTGGGTGTAGGTTTTGTGCCAATTCGTAAGAGTGGGAAACTGCCTTATGAGACTATCGAGGTTGGGTATGATCTTGAATATGGTAAAGACACACTTGCTGTTCATACAGATGCGATTAAGCCTGGACAAAATGTATTAATTGCTGATGATTTATTAGCAACAGGAGGCACTATAGCTACTTCGGTAAGCCTTGTGGAGCAGCTTGGTGGTAAGGTGGTAGGCGCAGCATTTTTGATTGAATTGGTTGAGCTTGCTGGACGTAATAAGCTTTCTGGAATTGAAGTTATTACTTTAGTTGATTACGAAGATTAATCCGATAAACTTGTCTTTTCCCGGGAAATAAATGGGCATTTATGTATCGAATGATGTTGAAAAGTGCAAACAACAGCAATTCTCTGTCACCACTTGCGGAGAATTGCTGTTTTGCATTTTTTGATCAAAATGCTTCTTAAACGATCAACCGGAAATTTCAGTTTTGAGTCAAAAAAAAGACTGCTTAATCCATAAAATGGATCTAGAGCAGTCTTTTTGAATTATTAATTCATAAATAAATTAGTGAGCAGCTTTATCGCTTTCCCCACCATCATTGGACAGTCCAAGAACTTCAATGAGTTTGAAGAATATGGCTAGAACGATACCAACAATTGTAGCTAGAGCCATACCACTGAGTTTTACGTTGCCCATAGTAAGGGTTGTGCCACTAATTCCGACAACAAGTACCAGGGTAGCCATGATCATGTTAGTAGCCTTGGAAAAATCAACTTTTTGCTCAACAAAGATCCGTAAACCTGATGCGGCAATTACGCCGAATAACAGCAGGGATACACCACCCATTACAGGTGTCGGGATGTTAGCAATAACGGAGGAGAAAGTCCCTGAGAACGAAAGCACAATGGCGATCACCGCTGCACCGCCAATAACATATACCGAATAAACTTTAGTTAAAGCCATAACCCCGATATTCTCACCGTAGGTTGTATTTGGAGTAGAACCGATAAAACCGGAAAGAATGGTTGATATCCCGTTACCCATCAGGGAACGGTCAAGTCCAGGATCTTTAGCCAAATCTTTACCGACGATATTGCTGGTTACAAGCAAATGTCCAATATGCTCAACAATTACAACAAGCGATACTGGAATAATGGTTAGGATTACATTCCAATCGAAGGATGGAGTAACAATGGTAGGGTGTGCTAAAAAATTTGCATTAGATATGGCAGCAGTATCCACCATTTTCATAATATAAGCTAAACCATAACCAGTTACGATACCGATGAGGATATGAATGATTTTAGGGAAACCGCGGAAAAGCACAGCTCCGATTACCGTTACGCCCAGTGTTACCATAGAAAGTGTGATTGCTTTGCCATCAGGAGTCCAGTCTGCAACTGCAACACCTTCAGGAGCAATAAGTCCTGCCATACGCGCGGCAACAGGAACAAGCTCAAGTCCGATCGTTGCTACGATAGCACCCATTACAGCTGGTGGGAAGACGACATCAATCCATTTTGTTCCTGCATAACGGATGATTAAAGCAACGAGTACAAAGATAACACCAGTGATGATGAAAGCGCCTAAAGCAAGCGAATACCCTTTCATATGATCATCTTGATGATCGGCAAGCACAGATAAGACTGGTGCAATAAATGCAAAGCTGGAGCCTAGGTAGGCAGGTATTTTACCACGGCAAATCCAGATGTATAACAGTGTGCCGATACCGTTCATCAGCAAAATCATCCCAGGGTCAACCCCGAACAAGTTAGGCACTAGCACTGTACTGCCAAACATGGCGAACAAATGCTGTAGGCTTAATAGAAAACCGGGGCCCCATGGAAGTTTTTCATTAACTTGAATTTCGCGTTGCAATGGAGTTCACTCCTCTTTCTTATTGGCTATGATATTGTCCAGCGAAAATCCGCCTTTACTAGATTAAATAGAACTGGGCATTTTTACAACAACATTTTCACAAGTGTTATTAATTTGTCCGATTTTCATAACTTTTACTTCTTGAATACCATGAGATGGCAAGTGTTGACGTAATCCTTCGTAAGCGTCATAATTATAGACAACTTTGAACAAGAGCGTAAGTTGCTTGCGAAATGATTGGAACCTGCAGATTTTAGAATGATTGCGGGTTCATTTTATTATAGAAAGGAAACGGATACGACGAGAATGGGCATAGAGCGATTAATTGATAAGGCTGGCGCCTATATAAAAGATAAAGATCTTCTCCGCATCCGGGAAGCTTATGAATTTGCCGATCAGGCTCATCACGGGCAGATCCGCAAGTCGGGGGAGCCATACATTCTGCATCCGCTGGCGGTGGCAGATATTGTCGTCAATATGCAAATGGATGTTATATCTATTGTTGCGGCGCTTTTGCATGATGTTGTGGAAGATACGACGGTCTCATTGGAACAAATCCGCGCGAAATTTGGCGATACCTGTGCGATGCTTGTCGATGGCTTAACTAAGCTGGAACGCATCCGTTTTCGCTCAAAGGAAGAGCAGCAGAACGAGAATTACCGTAAGATGTTTATTGCGATGGCGCAGGATATCCGGGTTATCGTTATCAAACTAGCGGATCGCCTGCATAATATGCGTACGTTAAAGTATCAATCTGAAGAGAGCCAGCGGCGTATTTCTTACGAAACGTTGGAGATTTTCTGTCCTGTGGCTGATCGTTTGGGGATTTCCGCGATTAAGTGGGAGATGGAGGATATTGCACTTCGTTACTTGAATCCGCAGCAGTACTATCGCATTGCTAATCTGGTGCATAAGAAGCGGGCAGAACGTGAGCAATTTATCGACAGCGTAATTGGCCGTATTCGTGCCAAGCTGGATGAAATGGGCATTGAAGGTGATCTTTCAGGTCGCCCGAAGCATATCTACAGTGTTTATAACAAAATGAGCACAAAAAACAAACAGTTTAACGAGATCTATGACCTCTTGGCCATCCGTATCATTGTGGATAATATCAAGGATTGTTATGCAACCCTCGGAATTATTCATACGCTTTGGAAGCCGATGCCAGGTCGATTCAAAGATTATATAGCTATGCCCAAAGCGAATATGTATCAATCTTTGCATACTACAGTGGTAGGTCCTGGCGGAGAGCCGACCGAAGTGCAAATTCGTACTTGGGAAATGCATCGCACGGCTGAATACGGGATCGCAGCACACTGGGCATACAAAGAAGGTACCAGCAATAATGTGAATCCGGAGAACCGGATGCCTTTTTTTCGCGAAATATTGGAGCTTCAGCATGAGGCCAAGGATGCCGAAGAGTTCGTAAAATCACTCAAAATGGATTTTTTCTCGGATCTCGTGTTCGTATTTACGCCTAAAGGCGAGGTTATTGAGCTTCCTGCGGGTTCTGTACCGCTTGATTTCGCATTCCGTATTCATACGGAAGTGGGGAATCGCACGATCGGTTCTAAGGTAAACGGACGAATCGTACCGCTGGATCACAAGCTGAAGACAGGCGATATTGTTGAAATACTGACGTCTAAGCATTCTTACGGACCAAGCCGCGACTGGCTCAAGATTGCCCAATCCTCTCATGCGCGAAGCAAAATTAAGCAATGGTTCAAAAAAGAAAAGCGTGAGGAAAATGTCGAAAAAGGTCGCGAAGCGATTGAACGTGAGCTGAAGCGTCTGAATGTCGAGGTTTCTGAGTGGATTTCCGATGAGAAATTATTAGAAGCTGCGAAGAAATTCGCTTTTAACGATGTTGAGGATATGTTATCTGCTGTTGGCTTTGGGGGAATTACCGCTTCTCAGATTGCTTCCCGTTTGACGGAGAAGCTGCGCAGAGAGCAGGAAGAAGCCGCTAATCACTTAGAGCTTACCTCAGAGATGAAGGAGATCAAGTCTTCCGGCGAAAAACGTAATCAACCTACCAATGGCGTAAGTGTAAAAGGAATTGAGAATCTGCTTGTCCGTTTTGCACGATGTTGTAATCCGGTACCGGGTGACGACATTGTAGGGTATGTTACACGGGGCCGGGGCGTATCTGTACACCGCCAGGATTGTCCTAACATTCCGGGTGAAGGTGATGGAGAAGAAGCAGCAAGAGTGATTGAGGTGGAATGGGAAGGTACGATGGAAGCGAACTACAGTGTGGATATTGAGATTACTGGTCATGATCGTAATGGACTACTCAATGAAGTGCTGCAGGCGGTTTCCGAGAGTAAAACGAACATTTCTGCGGTCACTGGGCGCTCTGACAAGAATAAGATGGCAATGATTCATATGACCATTCTCATCCGTAACACAGAGCATCTGCAATCCGTTGTAGATAAAGTGAAACGAGTCAAGGATGTATATACAGTGAATCGGATTATGCAATAGGGCAAGGAGCGGAGTAGTACGATGAGAGTTGTAGTACAGCGTTGTAAGGACGCCAAAGTAACCGTGGATAGGGCAGTGACCGGAGAAATTGGCAAAGGCTTGATGCTGCTAGTCGGCGTTACGCATGAAGATACAGAAAAGGATGCCAAATATTTGGCGGACAAAATAGCAGGACTGCGTATTTTTGAAGATGATGCCGGTAAAATGAACTACAGTGTCACGGAGACTGAGGGAGCAATTCTCTCGGTATCCCAGTTTACTTTATACGGGGATTGTCGCAAGGGGAGACGGCCGAACTTTATGGGAGCAGCAGCTCCAGCGGAAGCCGAGCGACTTTATGATTATTTTAACCAAGAGCTTAGAGCCGGAGGTCTTCAGGTGGAGACGGGTGTATTTGGAGCGATGATGGATGTGTCGCTGACCAATTGGGGCCCGGTTACTCTCATTTTAGATAGCCGCAGTTAATGAAAAAAATGTCGAAGATTGCTTCCTATTTATCTAGACCTTAACATCAAAAATCTCAAATTTAAAAAGCGTCCAACATATTAGTCGTGACTAATATGTTGGACGCTTTTTTTCTTATTGTAATATTCGTTCTCCGTTGGTGTAATCAACATATTAATCTTGTTAATTACTTCAACACTAACCGATAAGTCGTAAGTTTGGGCTTATTATCCACAAATGTGCTCGTCGAGACCATTAGTTGCTTGCCCGAAGGGCTCCAGGCGACGGTTGCGACATCCTGGAAATCGCCGAGTTGCTCGATCTTGCCGGTCTTCGCATCCGCAACGTAGACACCGTTCATGCCGTCCCTGTCCTTGTTATACACGGCGAAGGCCAAGTATGAGCTATCTGGGGACCAATCGAAGGCGTACATCTGAGTCGTCACGGCGAGCTTAGTCCGCTTCGAGGTGTCGTTCGAGTTCATGAGGAACAGCGTGCGTTCCGTATCCCCCGTACTCTTCAGCATGGCTAACTGATTGCCGTCAGGGGACAGTGACATTCTCCATACGGATTTGTCCACGATCGTCTCTTTCTTCGTCTCCAAATTGTAGGCCGACAGTGTGTTATCGGGATTAGGGTTGATGTAGAAGAGCATATTCCCAGTCTTCGCTGCATAATCGAACATGACGTTTTTATCTTTACTAAGCAATACCTCTTCTTTACTAACTGTCCCAACCTGCAGAATAGCACCTTTACCGTTGCCTACGATCAGGTGATTGGAGTCTGTCCACTGGCCCCATTCCTGTCCGCCCTTATCCTTATCCGTGATTATTCGGCTAGTTCCGGTTGGCAAATGCACAAGGACACCGCGGCCACCGTCCATCATGAACGAGGTGTTTTCATGGAAAAAGACATATTGGCCGTCCGGCGAGACAATCGGACTCTCTTGCACGCGGTCTTCGCTCGGTTTCAGCGCTTTGACCTGCTTCGTTTTCAAATTGTAAATATACAGCTGGGTAGGCTTCATTGGACCGGAGTCGGAATCAATCTTCTTCGCGTCCGGATTCGTCTGGGCAATTAACAATTCGTTCTCGTTCAGCCAATCCTGCGCATACAGGCCGTCAAGTCGCTCGAGTTGATCCATGGTGATTGGTTCATCGATTTGCGAATCAGGATTCTCTGGCTTGTTCTTGTCGATGACGGTAACTGGTGGGTTATTAGTTGCTCCACCGCCGTTATTCTGTGTTATGCTGCTGCAGCCTGCGATCCCAACCGCTAGTAATACGATCCCAACTTGTTTCATCTTCATGATTGATGTATCTCCTTCTAAGCTGTGTTATAAATCTGATAAGAGTGTACCAACAGGATGTCTCCACAGTATTTCGAATTGTTTCCAAGTTGTAAACGTATCGAGACTTGGAGAAGAGAGAAGTTGGGACTTATACAGAATCATGATGATAGAGGGGAAACTGTACTTCGAACACGCTCCCAGTGGAGTCTGAGCGTTTCAATTGTATGATTCCTCTTTGCTTCTCCACCCATTGTTGAACGAGAGCAAGTCCCAAGCCGCTTCCTCTCGTTTCTTTTGAACGCGCCTTGTTCGCGGTGTAGAAGGGTTCAAAGATTCGCTCCTGGGATTCGGAAGGAATGCCAATTCCCGTATCAACAATTTCTACTTTTGCGTGATTCTGTTCGGTATACAATCGAATATTGATGCTTCCACCGGGGAGGTTGTATTTGATCGCGTTGTCCAGTAAATTAACGAAGATGTGTATTAAACTCTCTCGTTCCGCCCATATGGTGGCAGGTATTGTGTGAAGCTGAAAGGTTAGTCCGAATTTGTCAGCCTTGCCTTTCATAAGAGAGACGAGTTCGTCCAGCACGATATCAAGTGACACGGCTTCAGCCTGGTATTCGAATTCGTACTTCTCCAGTGAGGCAAGGCGCAGCGCGTTTTCCACTAGCTTGTGCAGTCTAGACGATTCCTTGCGAATGCTTTCCATCGCTTGCTGAAACAGTAAAGGATCATCTGGGTATAGTTCCAGTAGATCGGCATATGCAGTGATAGAAGTGAGAGGTGTCTTAAGTTCATGACTAATATTATTAATGAATTGCTTCTGTTGCTGCTCCAACACTTGCAGCTTGTCTACGACAAGCGATAGCTTCGCTTTCTCCGTTTCTAACTTCTTCATACTCGATTCGATCTCACGGCTCATGCTATAAATGCCCTCGCTTAATTCGCCAAGTTCATCCTTACGGACTAGCGGTGCATGATCAATATACGCTCCTGCTTCGATGTTGTTCGCTGTCTGCTTGAGCAGAGTTATAGCTTTGGATTGTCGGTAGACATAGAGGAAGCCAAGCAGGAAGCTGGCGAGCAGAACGGTTGAGCCAGATAGGAGAAACATTGTTCTTGTCTCCCGGTAAAAGGCATGCAGCTCGCCCACGGGTCTCTGGAATTCGGCTACAGCGATCAGTTGTTCCTCGAACATGATGGGTGTGAAATAATATAGCACGTCCTGGACGTCCGAATAAGCAACTTTGCCCTGGAGTGCATACTGCAGCGCATCCGGCATAGTGGGGGAAGGAACGAGAGGCAGCGAATTCCCGATCTCGACACCGGTCTCATCGTACAGTCGGACGTGCAGTCCGTTGGATTGCCCCAATCGATTGGAGAGATCCATGCCACGATACTTCATGAATGCCTTCAAGCTGACCTGTTCCCCGGACAAGTAGCTCATCTTCACCGTCAATTCGGCGCGGTTCGTCATCTCCGCCATTTCACGCTCCAGTCCAGTACGTTGGTTGTGACGGATACTGCGTAGTACTAGCACACTAAGCACGCTCACCGTGAACAACAGCAAGCCCGCGAGCAGCAGGGAGAACTTCCATCGTAAACTCACCCTCATAAGGACTCCCGGGTGGCTTTGTAACCTACTCCGTATACGGTCTGGAGCAGACGTTGACCTTCGTCGCCCAACTTGCTGCGGATGCGCTGTATATGAATGTCTACTGTGCGCGTGCCCACGTCATAGTCGAGCCCCCAGACAAGATCTAGTAGTTCCTCGCGCGTGTATACCCGTTCCGAATGGAGGACGAGCAGGTGTAGCAGCTCGAATTCTTTGGGCGTCAGCCCCACCTTCTCACCGGTCACCTGTACGTCTCGATGTGACGGGTTCACTGTCACCCCACCAATTATGATTGGACTGTCGGAGGGAGCGTGTTCCACGCTTTTCTCGACTCGACGGTGTAGCGCCCTAACTCGGGCGACGAGCTCCCGAATATCGAACGGCTTGGTCATATAATCATCTGCACCCAGCTCCAGGCCTAGTACTTTGTCTACAATGTCGTTCTTGACCGTGAGCAATAGGATGCCAATCCCTCTCCGGTTCTCCAGCCGACGGCACACATCATAACCAGACAGCCCTGGCATCATAACATCCAGTACGAACACTTGCGGCTTGAACGATTCGACGAGCCTAAGCGCGGCTTCGCCATCAGCGGCCGTTTCGACCTGAAAGCCTTCCCGCCGCAGTGCATAGGCGATAGCTATCACGATAGAGCGTTCATCGTCTACGACAAGCACTCTTTTATCCATGCTGTTAATCCTTTCCACCTCGCTATTGTTGTTGTGATACGCCTATTCTACATATTGCGCTCAGCAAAAGCGAACCAATTGGGGGTTTGAAAGCAAACACCAGCTCTAACGGAAATTCCAAAATTCCAGTAATCCTCCTTCTTCTGATGGCTACAAGCGTCCTTCGCGTAAAAGTCTGCTTGTATCTGTTGTGTTGTAAGTAGATACTTGCGCGGATAGAGCCACTTGGAGCTGGATAAACTAAAGGTAGACAGTGATCCCGCACAAAGCAAGGAGCTTAGGTAATGAGACAATCACAGAAGGCATGGGTATGGAGAAGCATCCCGGCACTAGCGGCTGGGAGTCCTGTAGAAGCCTATGCATTAGCCAAAAAGACAGAAGAAGAAATTGAATCTCAAGTGATCAAAGGAAGAAGCCGCAATCTCTTACCGCGTACCTGAAATGGTGGTAGAGGCGGCTTTTTGATGCAGTTAACGGGGTGTATTTTCTGATTAGAGTTTAGAAATCATTGTGATAAGGGTAATAGACGACAAGAAAGAACAATAACTACCTTTTCATATGAACAAGCAGAGAGGAGAACTTATCACATGAGTAATGTTGCGTTTTTACTAGCTAATGATTTTGAAGATTCTGAGATGAAGGTTCCTTATGATGAAGTTATAAAGGCAGGACATCAAGCTGACATTATTGGTTTAAAGAAGGGGGAGACCTTACTAGGCAAAAAGAAAGAAGTCTCTTACGCAGCTGATAAAGCTATAGCCGATGTTAAAGCAGGCAGCTATGACGCGATTGTAATTCCAGGGGGTTCTTCCCCCGAAAACTTGCGGCAAAATGCGGATATTCTGAAGTTTGTGAAAGAAGCAAATGAAGCTGGTAAACCAATCGCATCTATTTGCCACGGACCTCAAATTCTGATTAGTGCAGACTTGCTTAAGGGACGTACCATCACCTGTTATCCTCCGCTGAAAGATGATGTTGTGAACGCCGGTGCGGAGTTTAAAGATGAAGAAGTGGTAGTTGATCGTAATTACATTACTTCGCGTACACCGAAAGATGAGCCTGCCTTCGTTCGTGAAATATTGAAGGTCCTGAAATAGCAATTTATAACACTGAGTCTTATAATCTAAAGGAGGTAATGGTAATGACCAGAAAAATCCAAGCATATTTTAGAACGGAAAATGAAGCAGAAGGTGCTAAAATTGCATTGATTAGTTACAAGGTGGATGGCTTGGAAGTTTGGCCGCTCACGGACCCTATTGGGGAAGATCGTAGAATCCTGTTTCCCATCGCGCCATTTAGTAATACAACATTAGCTGCAGGCACAATAGGGACGCTTGGAACGGGTAGCACTCCGGCAGCTGGAGCTATGCTGGCTCCTGGTGTTGCCGCCTCCGAAACTCGGGATGAACCTGAGACTCATTATAGTGTAGATGAAGACCAGGTAAGTGCGGATGTAGCCGATGACGAGCTTACAGATGGGGATTTAAGTGAACTGCGTTATGTGATGGATTTAAGTGTCGCAGAAGAGAATTATAATGAGGTTGTAGAAATCCTTCGGGGTAAAGGGGCATTTGTTGAGCAATTCGATTAACAATAAACTATTAAAATAAACCGCTTTCATGAATGTAATATAATCGTAATATTACATACATGTTTCCTTAATATAGCGTGTTTATAATAAAGGCATGACCCCCTTTTTAATAATATATGATGATGGACCTGCAGCATTTGGCTGCAGGTCATTTTTTTTGTAACGGTTCAAATGAAAGGTTAGAAGTTGAAAGTTGTCGAATTTTTATTCAGCTTCGTATTTACTGCCTTGACTTTAGCACAGTAGTTCAGTAGAATTTAAAAATATACGATTTTATCATATGGTTTTGATGACGGGAACAAGTAATTCGAGGACCCACAACCCCAGAGAGGAATCCCCTGTAGATTCAGATGACATCCAGTACAACGGATGATTTATCGTTTCCGCTTGGCTGCAAGGATTCTGTTGATGAGCGAATGAATGACCTCCCCGAGAACGTACGGCGAAAGTGGGCAATGGATGTTGCCGCGATCAGTAGCCGTTACGCGTAGGCGGGCGTTAACCGCTTTGAGCGGATTCAGAATGGTTCTGATCCGGAATGTGGGTGGTACCACGGGTGTATTATTGGTTATGATAATCCCTCGTCCCTGTTTTTTATAAACAGGACGGGGGATTTTTTGTTTTGTTTAGCATGATGAAGTGATGAAGAGAGCAGATTTAGAGGGGTATTTTTTAGGAGGGATAGACTGTGGCTAAAGAAAGATTCGAGAAACCTACAGGAACACAGGATGTGCTTCCGGGGACTGTGGAGAAATGGCAGTACATTGAAGGGAAGGCTAGAGATTTGTGCCGTCGTTTCAATTATCGTGAAATCCGTACACCAATGTTCGAGAACACGGGGTTATTCGAGCGTGGGGTAGGCGAAACAACGGATATTGTGGAAGGCGAGATGTACACGTTCAAGGATAAAGGCGATCGCGATTTGGCGCTGCGTCCTGAAGGAACGGCAGGTGTAGTCCGAGCTTATGTTCAGAACAAGCTATATGGTGAACCGGATGTAAGCAAGCTGTATTATATCGGACCCATGTTCCGTTATGAGCGTCCACAGGCAGGGAGATATCGTCAATTCCATCAGTTTGGTATTGAGGCTTTTGGAGCCGTGGATCCGGCTATTGATGCGGAAGTAGTTTCTTTAGGCTATCAATTCTATAAGGATCTTGGCCTTAAGGATGTAAGAGTTGAAATCAATTCTGTCGGTAACGCACCTAGCCGTGCAGCTTATCGGGAGAAACTATTAGGTTTCTTAAGACCCATGAAGGATACCCTTTGCAGTGACTGTCAGCGTCGGATTGAGCGTAATCCGCTTCGCGTGCTGGATTGCAAGGTAGATCAGGATAAATTTACAGATGCGCCATCCATTTTGGATAGTCTGGATGAAGAGTGCACAATTCATTTTGAGAAGGTGAAGATGCACCTTAACATCATGGGAGTGGAATTCACCATTAACCCTCGTCTTGTCAGAGGACTGGATTATTACACGCATACAGCGTTTGAATATAAAGCAGCAGGTATTGGCTCGATTGATACCGTGGGCGGCGGTGGCCGATACAACGGTTTGGTTGAAGAAATTGGTGGACCGGACCAACCTGGGATTGGTTTTGGGATTGGGCTGGAACGAATTCTCCTCATTCTTGAGGATCAGAAGGTAGAGCTGGAGACGGCGAAGCCACTGGATGTGTACTTCGTAGCTCTCGGTGAAGAAGCTGATATCGAAATCTCTAAACAGCTATATATTCTGCGCAGCCAAGGGTTCTCGGCAGAACGCGATTATTTAGGCCGGAAGATGAAGGCGCAGATGAAATCGGCAGACCGTATGTCGGCACGTTATACTGCCATTCTTGGCGAAGATGAGCTGAAGAATGGAGTAATTACAGTGAAGTCGATGAATACCGGGGAGCAGCGCACCGTGAAGCTGGAAGAGCTGGGTCAGGCACTAGTTTAGACCATCTGACTACATCGTCTTATGGTGACTGTATAGAGAAAGATTAAAAATGTATTTTTAACCATGAAGGGGAATGATAAATTATGCAAAGAAGTCATCATTGTGGACAATTAACGCCAGAACATATTGGACAGACGGTAACCTTGAACGGATGGGTGCAGACTCGCCGCGACCTTGGGGGCGTACTATTTATTGATCTGCGTGACAGAAGCGGTATTGTACAAGTTGTATTTAACCCAGACTACTCTGGCGAAGCCTTACAAATTGCTGATAAGGTTCGTAGTGAATACGTCCTGGCTGTTAAAGGTAAAGTTGTTAAACGTGATGCTGAAACCATTAACCGCAACCTGCCAACAGGTGAAATTGAAGTGCAAATTACGGACATTGAAGTGCTGAACGCAGCTAAGACACCTCCGTTCTTCATCGAAGATGGTGTGGAAGTAGACGAGTCTCTGCGTCTCAAATATCGCTATTTGGACCTTCGTCGTCCGGAAATGCAAAGAACCTTGCTGCTTCGTTCGAAAGCTTCTAAGATTTTCCGCGATTTCCTTGACGGTGAAGGATTCATCGACGTAGAAACACCGATCCTGACTAAGAGCTCTCCGGAAGGCGCGCGTGATTATTTGGTGCCAAGCCGTGTGCATGAAGGTGAATTCTTCGCATTACCGCAATCTCCACAAATCTACAAGCAATTGTTGATGGTGGGCGGCGTGGAGCGCTATTACCAAATCGCTCGTTGTTTCCGTGATGAAGATTTGCGTGCTGACCGTCAGCCAGAGTTCACTCAAGTGGACATCGAAACTTCATTCCTATCACAAGATGAACTGCTTGGTATGATGGAGAAGCTGATGCAGCGTCTGTTCAAGGAAACTGTAGGAGCAGATATCGAGCTTCCATTCCAACGTTTGACTTATGCTGAGGCTATGGGCAAATACGGATCTGATAAACCAGATCTTCGTTTTGGATTAGAACTTGTAGAAATGAATGATATTGTTGCAACTAGCGGTGTGAAGGTGTTCGCTTCTGTAATCGAAAAAGGCGGCGAAGTGAAATGTCTAAATGCTAAAGGCTGTGGCACTTGGACTCGTAAAGAAATCGATGACCTCGGACCTTATGCCGCTCGTTATGGCGCGAAGGGGTTGGCATGGATTCAAGTGAAAGACGGTGAATTCAAAGGGCCGATTGTGAAATTCTTCTCCGAAGAAGAAATTGCGGCTGTGAAGGAGCGTACAGGCGCTGAAGAAGGCGACCTTCTCCTCTTCTCTGCTGATAATAAAAAGGTTGTAGCAGACGTTCTAGGCGCTCTTCGTGTCAAAATCGGACGTCAACTCGGTCTGATCGACGACAACGTATTCAAGTTCGCTTGGGTTACTGACTTCCCACTCCTTGGTTATGATGAAGATCAGAAACGTTATGTGGCGGAACACCATCCGTTCACTCGTCCACGTGAAGAGGATCTGCATCTGTTTGACACAGATCCAGGTGCAATCCGTGCGCAAGCTTATGATATCGTTCTGAACGGTTATGAAGTAGGCGGGGGCTCCATGCGGATTTACAAACGTGACGTACAGGAGAAAATGTTCGAAGCCCTTGGCTTCACGCAAGAGGTTGCTTACGAGAAGTTTGGTTACCTGATGGATGCGTTCGAATACGGTACACCTCCACACGGCGGTATCGCGTTCGGTTTAGATCGTCTAGTAATGCTATTGTCCGGTCGTACGAATCTGCGTGAAACCATCGCATTCCCGAAAACAGCAAGTGCAACAGACCTGCTCATGGATGCACCTTCGCCAGTAGATGGTTCACAATTGGAGCAACTGCACATTAAGCTGGCTCTTAAACCGAAGAAAGAAAAAGAATAATTAACTAATCGAAGCGGGCTAGGCAGATTTCTGCTTCGCTATAGCTTTTGAAGGAGGCTGTACCTCATGCTACATCAGTTCTCACGTACGGAACTGGCGATCGGACCGGAAGGTCTGGAGATAATGAAGAACAGCACGGTAGCGGTGCTAGGCATCGGCGGTGTTGGCGGTATGGCTGTTGAGGCTTTGGCGCGCACCGGTATCGGCAGGCTGATTCTGATTGATAAGGATTCTGTAGATATTACTAATGTGAATCGGCAAATTCATGCACTCACCACAACGGTTGGGCAGAAGAAGGCTGAATTGATGGTAGACCGTGTGAAGCTGATCAATCCAGAATGCGAAGCGATTGCGCTCAACATGTTCTATACAGAAGAAACCTATGAGGAATTGTTCAAATTAAAACCTGACTATGTACTCGATGCTTCGGATACGATTATTTATAAGGTTCATTTGATCAAAGAATGTCTGTCCCGTGGAATTCCAATGATCTCAAGCATGGGTGCTGCCAACAAAATGGATCCTACACGATTCCAGGTAGCAGACATTTCCAAGACAACCTATGACCCTATTGCTCGTGTCATTCGTCAGAAGCTGCGTAAGGAAGGGATTAAAAAGGGCGTGAAGGTGGTATTCTCTACAGAGCCGCCAATGAAGCCGCGTCAGGATGTTACAGATAAGATCGTTCCGGAGAATGCGCCGGATCGACGTAAAGCGAAACAACCACCAGCCAGCAATGCATTCGTTCCACCGGTAGCCGGTCTGATCATGGTCAGCGTTGCCGTGCGTGATTTGCTTGAGGCTGGAGGCGTCAGCTTGTAAGTGAACCGCTGAGCTGAGGCTGTTTCAATTATAGCGAAATTAGTAAATAAAATGGACAAAAGGGCGAGCAGCTGGAATCCAGTTGCGTACGCCCTTTTGTTGTGGTTAGCAGGTGAGTCTGCAAGATGCAGACGACATATAGGCATAATAGCTAAACCGGGATGAACCGCTGGTTATTAAGCTTATAATCCGGGTAATATCCGCCTGCGGAACTTAATATCAGTGGAGGTTTTTGTACATGAAATCGAATTTTTGGCGAAATAGTGTAGGGCTTGCGCCTGAGAATGAATGGAAACGGGAATGGGCTGCAGGGATCCTCTCGTATTTTGCTTCGGTATATATTGTGATGGTGAATGCGACGATTCTTCATGACGCTGGTATGCCGCTTAGACCGGCCATGGTGGCTACGTTATTGACTGCCATTACAGGCTGTCTATTAATGGCCTTCGGCGGGAAGACGCCGATCATCGTAGTACCAGGTATGGGGATTAACGCCTTTTTCACATACACACTTGTTCATTCCATGAATTTGGGCTGGAGAGAGGCGCTTACGGTAGTCGTTATAACGGGGGTATTATTCGCTATCGTGGCCTTCACCTCGCTTTATCGTATTCTTAGTGAAGCGATTCCGCAAAACCTGCAGCATGCGATAACTGTCGGGATAGGGCTATTTCTGACCTTTATAGGGCTGCAAAAAAGCGGAATTGTGATCGCACATCAGACCACTTTTGTTGCTATAGGACATTTTAGTGATCCTGCAGTTATCACTTCCTGCGTAACCTTGCTACTCGCTTTAGTACTGTTTATCCGCGGGACCAACGGTGGTTTGCTTATCAGTATGCTGGTTGGTACAGGTCTAGCCTACTTGCTGGGAGCGGCTCACGCGCCTGAGAAGCAGGCATCAGGCCATGTATTTACGGGTTATGGAAGCCTGTTTTTTGGAATGGACTGGGGTGGTATTGTAAGCCTCGTATTCTGGATTGCGGTATTCCTATTGCTGTTAATCGTTGTATTTGAAAATATTGGGCTAGTCGCCTCTCAGACGATGATGGCTGGACGTCCTGAGCGCTTCAAGAGCAGCTTACGAGCACTCTCTATTGCCAATATCGCCGCAGGTCTCTTTGGAAGCAGTCCTGTAGTCGCCGCTGCAGAATCCAATGCAGGGATTGCTGCAGGTGGACGTTCGGGTCTGACCTCGCTTGTGACAGGTCTTTTGTTCGGGGCAACATTCTTGTTCCTCCCTTTGCTCTCCTACATTCCAGACAGTGCTATCGCACCGATCTTGATTGTAATCGGTGGCCTTATGGTACAAAATGTGCGTGAGATGGACTTGAGCGATTTGACAGAGCTTTTCCCTTCTTTTTTGATCATGGTTATGATTCCATTCACTTATAGTATTGTGGACGGGATGGCTTTTGGCTTCATCACTTATCCGATCGTGAAGCTTGCTGTGGGCAAGGGGAAAGAAGTGCCTCCTGCACTCTATGGGATTGCGGGCTTGTTTGTAGCTAACTTTATTTTACAAGCTGTGCTATAGTGGGGGCTCTCTTGAAAGATTTGGTATTTTAGTGCTGATTGTGCTATAATGGGTATCCTTTTTGTGTGAGAAGAGGGAATGAGGAGAATGAAAATTTAAGCTCGATAAACTTTTAGGAGGTAACTGAAATTGGAAGACAACTTTCAAAGTGCCTATCAAGAGGAAGAAGACAGGCTGAATCAAGCGCTTACTGAGATTGACACCTTATTGGAGAAGCTTAACCAGACTCCGGTGTACACGGGACACGATTATACGGAACAAGTGTTAGAAGCGAACCGTGAACAGAAGCGCAAAGATCTTGCCAAGCTTCGGCAGGAGCCTTATTTCGGACGGCTTGATTTTCAGGGCAATGATGAGAAGCAGCGGAAGGCACTCTATATAGGAAAAATCGGCGTAGACCGCGAGCAGGTAAGCGACCGTCCGCTAGTCATTGACTGGCGCGCACCGGTAGCAAGCCTGTTCTATTCGTTTACCGGTGGTACGGAGCCAGCCTCCTATGAAGCTCCTGAGGGACTGATAGAAGGACTGGTATACCTCAAACGCAACGTGGTGATTCGTAAGCAGATTCTGGAGCGGGTCGCAGATACGTACAATCGGGAGAGTGACGCGCCTGTAGTATCAGACGAGTTTCTCGTCTATCGTTTGGGAGAGAACAAAGACAATCGTCTCCGTGATATCGTATCTACCATCCAGGAGGAGCAGGACAAGATTATCCGTGCGGCCAAAAATACAGCGCTGATCATTCAGGGCGTAGCGGGAAGTGGTAAAACAACAGTTGCACTTCACCGATTAGCCTTTCTGCTGTATCAATACAAGGATCAGGTTTCTGCGGAAAAAATGATTATTTTTGCACCGAACCGGATGTTTCTGGATTACATCTCAGATGTACTGCCTGAACTAGGAGTAGGTAATATTGCTCAGAGCACCTTTCCGGATTGGGCGGCAAATGTACTAGGTCTGGAGCTTCCAGAACAGGATGCGACGGAGACGATGAACCGCTGGTTTGAAACCTCTGGCGGTATGCCTGTGATTACAGAAGAAACGCCGGGACGTTTCAAGGGCTCTACGGTTCTGATGAGTATTATTGAATCAAGTATTAAGCTGCTGGAGACAAGTTCTGTTCCTGAGGGAGATTTTATCCCGTGGGAGGGCGCTGTGCTGCGCCGATCGATGATCTTACGTTGGCATAATGAAGAGTACGCTCCTTATCCGCCAGCGAAGCGGAAGGAACGTGTAATGGCACGGATACATCGCTGGATCGAGATGGAGCTGAAGAAGAGTCCATCGGCTGCAGCTATGAAGGATCGCAAGAAAAAAGGTGCTGCGCGAGAAAAAGCATACAGTGCAAAATGGCCTAAGTACGATCCGTTGACGATCTACAAGCAAATCTTCCGTGCGGCTAAAGTCCCGGAAGATTGGCCTGTGAATCCGCCAGAGAATATTCCGGTAGCTGTGCTGAAGGAAACGGCAAAAGATCTGAAAAAAGGAATTATACGCGAAGAGGATTTACCGCCTCTGTTGTATATCCATTATCTTTTGAATGGAGACGAGGGTGTAACTCGCTTTGATCATGTGGTGATTGACGAGGCTCAGGATTTTTCTCCTTTCCAAATTGCGGTGCTGGATTTATATGTGCGGGGTCATTCCTTTACGATCCTGGGTGATCTGTCACAGGGCATACACGCCTATAAAGGCGTACACGCTTGGGAAGAGATGCAGACCTTGTTTGCCCCTGAGAACACGGCTTATCACGCACTGACACGGAGCTATCGTTCTACTATGGAAATTATAGATTTCGCTAATGGCATTCTATCTTCCGGTGTGGAAAGCTCTCTGCTGGCTGTTCCGGTTTTTCGTAGTGGAGATCCCGTGCGAATGATCGCCTACGGGGAGGATACTGGGAAACTGGTGGCTGATGAGCAAGCTCGTCTGCGGACAATAAGCAACTCACTGAAGTCCTTGTCTGGAAGGGAATATCGTACTGTGGCTGTGCTAACACGTAGTTTGCGTGAAGCCACAGAGCTGTACGCTGAGCTGGAGCAGCATTTTGAAGATATACATCTGATAGACGGCAGCATGACGCAATATCAGGGTGGACTATCGGTGCTGCCTGTGTATTTATCTAAAGGTTTGGAATTTGATGCGGTAATCTTAGCGGATGCCGATCGAGATCATTACGGGGCGACAGCATGGGATGCAAAGCTGATGTATGTAGGCTGTACACGAGCACTCCACGAGCTTTGGTTGCTTCATAATGGGGAAATGCCTTCCTATGTGCAAATGACGGCTGAAAGCGATTCTGAGGGGAATTAAGACTGGTGGAGAACAGTTATAACTGTTTTTGAACTTGTAACTCCCCTATAGGTATGGCTTAATAATAAGTGTCCGGCCGGGCAAGAACACTTCTGGAAGGAGGCTGATTGAGATGATTTCAGTATACGAGGTGGTTTCCGTCTAAGACGGAAACCCGCTTAAAGCGAGGAGGCCGTATGGCCTCCTTATTACTAACATAGGAAGTACCACACTTATCCATAAAAACGAAATTTATGAATTAGAATGTAGACGCTACCAAGAGGTTTTTATATAATGAAATTACGGATTTTTCCAAATATGAGGAGAAGAAAGGAGGCAGGTGACGTGATTATAACTAAAAACTTAGTTGACCGACGCATAGGGACACACCTGTTGAAGGAGGAAATGCAAGTTGAGTTATGTAAATGGGAAGGATGTGCTCCCCCCTGGCTTGCTCGAAGAGCTTCAGGGATACATCCAAGGTGAACTGCTCTACATCCCGAAGAAAACGGAAGAGCGGGTTAGATGGGGCGAGAACAGCGGTTCGAGGAAAGAGATAGCGAATCGCAATAAGGAAATTTTCAGTTGTCATCGTGAAGGCGATTCCGTAGCTGAGCTTCAGAAGAAGTATCATCTGTCGGAAGAAAGCATTCGTAAAATCATATCAAAAATGAGGCTGGCGATAAACTGCTAGCGTACAATTTGAAAAAAGAGCATGGCTCCCGCCTTTCTAAGACGAGATCATGCTCTTTTTATTTTTTTACGGAGAATACATCAAGGCTGATACAGTGACCTTGCTTGGAAGGGCATCCTAAATCAGCGCTTTGATATGGTATGATAGGGAGAGGTTTACATTGTGCTTTTACAAGAATATAGCAAGGAAGTGGAGTTATGGATTTATTTTCTATGGGAGAGGACACTGGGGGCGGACGGCTGCTTGCGGACCGAATGAGACCGGAGAATCTGGATGAATATATTGGTCAAGAACATATCATAGGCCGGGGAAAGCTACTGCGAAGAGCGATTGAGGCTGATCAGGTCTCTTCAATTTTGCTCTATGGACCTCCTGGTTGTGGCAAAACAACATTGGCTCATATCATTTCTCATCATACGCAAGGGGAGTTTGTACGCCTGAATGCGGTGGAGGCTTCCGTAAAGGATGTGCGAGAGGTCATTGAACGAGCTCAAAATAATAAAACACTATACGGTTCTAAGACGATTCTTTTTCTGGATGAGGTACATCGGTTCAATAGTTCACGTCAGGATGCGCTGTTGCCGGCGGTAGAAAAAGGAACCATAACATTTATTGGTGCAACTACAGAGAACCCGTTCCATTATGTTAACGGAGCGCTTATGAGCCGTTCTACCTTGTTTCAGCTGGAGGCATTAACGAGTGAACACAGTCTGATCGCGATGCGCAGGGCTTTAGAGGACAAGGATAGAGGGCTTGGATTCATGGAGCTTCAGGTTGATGAAGAGGCATTAATGCATATCGCTACGATGGCTAACGGAGATATTCGGCGGGCATTAAATGCTCTGGAATTAGCGGCGTTAACTACTGCTCCCGAGGCAGATGGCAGTGTGCATATCACGCTGGAGGTGGCGGAAGAGTCAATTCGGCGCCCTATTGTGAAAGCAGATGAATCGACGCAGTATGATGTGCTTTCCGCTTTTCACAAAAGCATACGTGGTTCTAGTGATGCTGCGTTGTTCTGGTTTCTATATGCGGTAGAAAAGCTTGGGATGGACCCGATGACATTTATTCGGCGATTGATTGCGGCTAGCAGTGAGGATATTGGACTGGCTAATCCACAAGCCATGGTCCAAGCCGTGAGCGCGCTCGAAGCGTATAGGAATAACGGTTGGCCAGAAGCGAGGCTAAACATTGCACAAGCGATTCTTTTTGCGGTGGAGAGTCCAAAGTCTAATGCTGTAGTTACTGCGATTTCAAATGCAATGGCGAGTATGGATGAGATTAAATCTGCCGAGGTACCCTTACACTTACGAGACACCCATTACAAAGGGGCTACTGCGTTAGGGCATGAAGGGTATCAATATCCGCACAATTTTCCGGGGCATTATGTGAAACAGGAGTATTTGCCTAAAGAGATTTCTCAACGTGTTTTTTATCAAGCTACAGAGCAAGGGAATGAAATAAAGATTCGTCATAATCAACGACTACGACGCGAACAATAGTCCACTAGTGACTGCAACAACCTCCAAATCTCCCCTATTGAACAAAAAAATAATTTATTCACAATATTATTTATTCCAAAAAAAGGCGGCCTAGAGCCGTTTTTTTGTTTTCTACGTTACATTTAATCACATGAAATAAAATTTTTTATAGGAAAAGATTGATAATTTACCATAAGTTAATTAAAATGAACTACAAAGTTACGGGAAATCATTTTTTAAATCCGATTGAAATACTTATAGTATCGTTAATGGTGTTAATAATGATGACAGTATGTGTTTTGTTATGTTTCATGAAAATAAATACTGTTTATATCAAAATTTACATAATATTTCATTGTATGGATTTTGAAACTCTTGCCGTTAGGGGGATTAATTTGAGCGAAGAATTATTAGAAATCAAAAATTTATCGACATCGTTCAGGATCGTAGATGATTATTATGCCGCAGTAGATGATGTTACCCTATCTGTTCGTAAAAATGAGATTCTTGCTATTGTTGGAGAGTCCGGTTCGGGAAAAAGTGCGTTTGCCTTTTCGATAATGGGATTGCACACAAGGGCCAAAATAGACGGACAAATCAAATACAAGGGTCAGGACATCGTTACTATGACTCCTGCTGCACTCAACAAGCTGCGTGGTCAAGAAATGTCTATGATTTTTCAAGACCCTTTATCCGCTTTAAATCCGCTTATGATTATCGGTTCACAGATTGAAGAAGTACTCATCCTACATGATTCCAAGCTTTCGAAGAAGCAAAGAAAAGAGAAGGTCATTGATCTCCTGACCAAGGTTGGAATCTCCCGTCCCGAGCATACATATCAGCAATACCCCCACGAATTATCTGGTGGAATGAGGCAGAGGGTTGTGATTGCTATAGCGATTGCCAATGGTCCCAAGCTTTTGATCGCCGATGAGCCGACTACGGCACTAGATGTAACCATCCAATTGCAAATCCTTGAACTTATAAAAAAATTAAAAACCGATATGCAAGCAGGTATTATCTTAATTACTCATGATCTAGGGGTTGTGAGTGAAATGGCTGATCGAGTTGCGGTGATGTACGCCGGACAAATCGTAGAGATCGCAGATATTTATACGTTGACCTCTAATCCGAAGCATCCGTATACAAGATCCTTGTTGAACTCCATTCCAACCGTTAAAGAAGAGAAATCTAGACTTCATGTGATTCAGGGGATTGTCCCGCCATTACAGAATCTTCCGCGTAAAGGATGCCGTTTCTCGGCCCGGACACCTTGGATTCCGGAATGGGAGCACGAGGAGAATCCGCAGCTGCATGAAGTAGCCCCCGGGCATTTTGTTCGCTGCACCTGCCATAATAACTTTCATTTCCCTGATACTAACGAGGAGGCAAGCCACAATGGGACTTCTTGAGGTTAAAAATTTAGCGGTTCATTTTCCGATCCACGGCGGCGTTTTTCGAAGGGAAGTTGGCGTAGTCAAGGCTGTCGATAATGTTAATTTTACCATTGAGGCAGGGCAAACCTATGGTCTCGTCGGTGAATCCGGATCAGGTAAGACAACTACTGGTCGTGCAATCATTGGACTTAATTCTATTACTAGCGGTAGCGTGATTTTTGAAGGGCAAGATTTAGCCTTGAAGGGTGTGCGTAAGCAAAGAAATGTCCGCAAAGACATTCAGATGATCTTTCAGGATCCGTACTCTTCCTTAAATCCTAAGAAACGCGTGCTGGATATTATTGCTGAGCCGTTGCGTAATTTTGAAAAAATGTCTCCGGGGGAAGAAAAGCGTCGAGTGCAGGAATTGCTTTTACAAGTAGGCTTAAGCCCTGAGAACATCCTGAAATATCCGCATGAATTCTCAGGCGGTCAGCGGCAGCGGATCGGAATTGCCAGAGCGATTGCCCTCAAGCCCAAACTTATTATTGCTGACGAGCCGGTATCTGCGCTAGATGTCTCCGTACAGGCACAAGTGCTGAATTTCATGCAGGACATTCAAAAAGAACTGAATCTTACTTTTCTATTTATCAGTCATGATCTCGGGATCATCAGACATATGTGCGATCACATTGGGATTATGTATAAAGGACGACATGTGGAGCAAGGGACAGCTAAAGATATTTTTGACAATCCTCAGCATATTTATACCAAACGTCTCATTGCTGCCATTCCTGATATTGATCCGAAGCAGAGAGAAAAGCAGACGGAGTTTAGAAAATCAGTAAGTATGGAATATGAACAAGCGCACCGGAATTATTTTGATGAAGAAGGCATGGCTTATCCATTAAAATCAATTTCCGAGACTCATCTGGTAGCCTTGCCTGAGAAAGGTTGAGAATATGTGGAAGATTATCGTTCGTAGAATTCTTATAATGATCCCTCAAGTATTTCTATTAAGTATTCTTGTTTTTCTTATGGCGAAGGCAATGCCTGGCGACGCACTCTCAGGAATGCTCGATCCGAATATTGATCCTGCGGCCATTGATGCAATGCGAGAGAAGCTTGGCCTAAATGATCCATGGTACATCCAGTACTGGGATTGGATCACTAAAGCAATACAAGGAGACTTTGGTCAATCCTTCCGTTTCAAGATGCCTGTATCAGAGCTTATCGGTCAACGCCTCATGAATACACTTTGGCTGGCCATTGTCACGCTAATCCTTACATACCTTATTGCTATTCCACTTGGTATTACTAGTGGTCGTTATAACGATTCATGGCTGGATCGCCTCATTACTGGATACACCTATATTGGCTTTGCCGCACCATTGTTTATTTTCGCTCTCTTAATGGTATGGCTCTTCGGATTTCATCTTCATTGGTTTCCTACTAGTGGCAGTGTTAGTCCCGGAGAAGTTCCGGGTACGCTAAGCCACTTCTGGAGTAAGTTATACCATTTGCTACTCCCTGCTTTATCAATGGCGCTAATTGCAACGGTAGGAACGGTACAATATTTGCGAAATGAAATCATTGATACGAAACAAAAGGATTTCATTCTCACGGCAAGAGCCAAAGGCGCTTCAGAGTCTCGTGTATATAATCGCCATATATTACGTAATTCCTTACTGCCGATCGCTGCATTTTTCGGATATGAGATTACTGGGCTCATTGGTGGTACGGTGTTCGTTGAAAGTATCTTCAGCTATCCGGGTATGGGTATGCTGTTTCTCAGCTCGATAACGATCCGGGATTTCAGCGTAGTAACGGCCCTAGTTCTTTTGTATGGGGTTGCTGCCATCGTCGGTGCGTTGTTATCAGACATTATCTTAAGTATCGTAGATCCTCGTATCCGGATTAAATAAGAAGATGAACACTTTGAGGTGAATGAAATGGCAAAGACAAGCGCAGAGATAGCTCTGCTGCAGGATTCAGATAAAAGTCCATCAGGCTTCAGAATTGTTTGGCGGGAATTGGTGCGTGATAAGTTGGCACTGATCTCACTGATTTTCCTATTTACGATTATCGCTGCTGTGTATGGGATTTCCTTATTTTTAGATCAAAAAGAAATTGTTACGGTTGACTTGTTCGCCCTGTATGAGAAGCCTTCGGCTGTGCATTGGCTGGGGACCGACTATGGAGGACGGGATGTATTCGGTCAATTAATTATTGGTACAAGAAACTCTATGTCTATTGCTTTTATGGTTACATTTTTTACTGGCGTTATTGGGATTCTAGTCGGGTTAGTCTCAGGTTATTTTGGTGGAACGGTAGATAATGTAGCGATGCGTGTTGTAGATTTCTTCATGATTTTACCTTTTATAATGATTGTTATAGCTTTTGTGAGTGCAGTTCCTAAATACAATACGTTAACCTTCTCCTTTATCATGACTGCCTTTCTATGGATGGGGATTGCCAGGTTAATTCGTTCCAAGACGTTACAAGAGAAGGAACTGGATTACGTTCAGGCATCTAAGACCCTAGGTTCCTCCAATCTAAAAATAATGTTCACACAAGTGCTGCCGAACTTAAGCTCCATCATTATTGTCACGATGACTTTAAATTTGGCAGCTAATATTGGCTTGGAATCAGGCCTATCCTTTCTAGGTTTTGGTTTTCCAGAAAGTACACCCAGTTTGGGTACTCTTGTAAGCTATGCGAGAAATCCGCAAACGCTTGAGTTCAGATGGTGGATCTGGTTACCCGCATCACTGCTGATCTTGGTACTGATGTTGAGTATAAATAATGTGGGTCAAGCGCTCAAACGTGCGACCGACGCAAGACAAAGAAAAGGATGATAAGGGAGGAAATGATTAAATGAGAAAAGCCATTCGTTCAAAAGCTTTACTAGTTTCATTAATGTTAGTAATGTTGTTCGCTCTTGCGGCTTGCGGCTCCAAGAACAACAACGGAGCGGCTGAGTCAACAGCAGCACCAAGTGCCAGTGCTCCTGCGGAAACCGCAGAAGCGACGGCAGCTCCTGAAGCAGAAGACGGACTTTATAACATTAAAGATTTCAGTAACATTAAGACTAATCAAGGTGAAGCTATTGATGGCGGGACAATTACGTTTGGACTCGTTTCCGACAGTCCGTTTGAAGGTACCTTGAACTTGAACTTCTATTCTGGAGCTCCAGATGCTGAAGTGCTGAATTGGTTCGATGAAGGTTTGTTAACTTGGGACAAAGACTATGTGTACACGAATGATGGTGCAGCAACTTATGAAGTAGCAGAAGATGGACGGACCTTTACCTTTACGATTCGCGACAATGTGAACTGGCAGGATGGAAAGCCGGTGACAGCAGAAGATTGGCTGTTCGCGCATGAGGTTATTGGTAATCCGAAATATGATGGTCCACGTTACGGCTCTGACTTTACGAATATTGAAGGTATGGAAGAATACCACTCCGGAAAAGCAAAGACCATTTCTGGTATTAAAGTTCTGGGTGAGAAGAAGCTGCAAATTACTTATCTTAAATCTTCCCCTTCCCTGTTAACAGGTGGCATATGGATTTATCCATTAGCTAAACATATCTTTGGTGGTATGGATGTTGCCAAAATCTCCTCATCCCCTGAAGTTCGTCAAAAGCCAATTGGCTTCGGAGCTTTTAAAGTGGAAAGTATCGTTCCTGGTGAGTCTGTAGTATTCGTTAAGAATGAAGATTACTGGCGCGGCGCACCTAAACTGGATAAAGTAATTTTGAAGGTAATCAACCCTACGACTGTTGTGCAAGAACTGAAGTCTGGTGGAGTTGACTTGGTGGATGCCTTCCCTATTGATCAATTCCCGGATAATGCAAAGATGTCCAATGTTGAGTATCTCGGTGCTGTTGACCGTGCATATACGTATATTGGATTTAAGCTTGGTAAATGGGATGCGGAGAAAAAAGTCGTTGCTACCGATCCTAAAGCTAAAATGGCGGATGTGAACCTGCGTAAAGCCATGTGGGCTGCTGTAGACAATGATACAGTGGGTAAGAAGTTCTATAGTGGTCTTCGCTGGAATGCGACAACTTTAATTCCACCTTCTCATCCGGAATTCCATGATGCTTCTAATCCAGGTGTACCTTATGATCCAGAAGCTGCTAAGAAGATCTTGGATGATGCTGGTTACAAACTTAACGGTGAATTTAGAACGAATCCGGATGGTAGTGAGCTGAAAATTAATTTCATCTCGATGACAGGATCGGACATCGCAGAACCATTAGCTCAATATTATGTACAATCCTGGAAAGCGATTGGTCTGAATGTGAATTTGGAGATGGTAGAATTTAATACGTTCTATGACCGTGTTGGACAAAATGGTGAGGATGATCCTACCGTTGATGTGTACCAAGGTGCTTGGACTGTAGGAATTGATGTTGACCCAACAGGTCTTTATGGTAAAGACGCGATCTTTAACTTCCCGCGTTACTCGAGTGCAGAGAATGATCGGTTGCTCGCTGAAGGAGTCTCCGAGGATGCATTCGATGTAAATAAACGTAAAGAGATCTATAAAGAATGGCAACAGTTTATGGTTAACGAGATTCCTGTATTCCCTACGCTTTATCGTGCGGCCCTAGTTCCGGTCAACAACCGTATACTGAATTATGGAATTGGTGATGGAACTGGACTTTACTATAATGACATTGCAGTTTCTGCGGATAAAGCTGTAGTAGCTCAGTAAGTAGGAATAGCAGGAATTAAATTAATACTATTAGTAATAAAAGAACAGCAGTTCAGATAGCGATATCTGAACTGCTGTTCTTTTTGTTTCTATTTGAATCGCTGGCTCCATAGTCATTTAGTTGTATTTCATACAACTAAAACCTCATTTTAGCGCTGATGATGTAGTATAACTGCAGTTCATACATCTATTTTTGGAATGTGAAGACAGAAAAGGGAGATTGGGAGAATTTAGATGTACATCATACAACTAAGTCAAAAAGAAATTCTAAAAACAAGAAATAGCTGTATTAAATACAGCTATTTCATAGGTTTATTCTAGGGTTTATGTTGTAAGTTATAGACTTCACTTAAGCTTGCGCTGAAGGAACGACCTTTTCTGCATATTCGATCGTGCCGCCGCCGAGACATTGCTCACCGAGATAGAAGACAACGGCTTGGCCTGGCGTAATCGCTTTTTGCGGAACATCAAAGTCTACGTTTATCGTTCCGTCTTTCCGTGCGGTGAGCGTTACACCTTGATCAGGCTGGCGATACCGGAATTTAGCAGTGCATTTTAGCGGCTCAGGACCTAGCTCATGCCCGTTAATCCAGTTTACACCGGAGGCAATTAGACTAGTGGAGTACAGGCTGTGGTGCTTGTCTCCTTGAACTACATAAAGAATGTTGCGGCTAAGGTCTTTTTCGGCTACAAACCAAGGTTCGCCGTTACCGGATCCGCCAATGCCAAGGCCTTGACGCTGACCCAATGTATAGTACATAAGACCATCATGGCGGCCTTTGATTTCCCCAGTGGCTATATCTACCATGTCACCAGATTGTGCAGGCAGATACTGGCTGAGGAATTCACGGAAGTTACGCTCACCGATAAAGCAGACGCCTGTACTGTCTTTTTTCTTGGCAGTATAGAGTCCGGCTTCTTCGGCAATTCTCCGAACTTCCGGTTTCGGAAGATGACCAATCGGGAACATTGCTTTAGAGAGCTGATATTGGCCCAGCGCGTTCAAGAAATAGGTCTGGTCTTTATTGTTGTCTACACCGCGGAGCAGCTTGTACACACCATCTTCTTCTATAACGCGTGCATAATGTCCAGTCGCTACATAATCGGCGCCAAGCTGAAGGGCTTTGTTCAGGAACTCCCCGAATTTGATCTCTCGGTTGCACATGACGTCTGGATTAGGCGTCCGGCCGGCCTTATATTCATCGAGAAAATATGAAAATACTTTGTCGAAGTATTCCTTCTCGAAATTAACGGTATAGTAAGGAATATCAATCTGCTCGCATACGCGGCGAACATCCTCTGCATCGCTTTCGGCTGTACATACTCCGAATTCGTCGGTATCGTCCCAATTCTTCATGAAGATGCCGATGACGTCATAGCCCTGCTGCTTGAGCAGAAGCGCCGTGACGGAGGAATCGACCCCTCCGGACATGCCGACGACGACACGGGTGTCTTGTTTTGCTTTTGTCATCGTAATCACCATTTCTGTACCCAAAATACCGGTTATTCATGGAACACCCGGCTCAAAAAGTATTATAACATACCTGTCTACTGTAAACCCTAAAATAA
This sequence comes from Paenibacillus sp. FSL R5-0345, assembly GCF_000758585.1. Classification (NCBI taxonomy): domain Bacteria; kingdom Bacillati; phylum Bacillota; class Bacilli; order Caryophanales; family Paenibacillaceae; genus Paenibacillus; species Paenibacillus sp. FSL R5-0345. The sequence continues at coordinate 5,220,344 of NZ_CP009281.1, read as the reverse complement.
GAGGCTGAAAATAGAAAAATGTCCACCAGGGGTGAACATTTTTGCAAAATGTTTCGTTTGCCATTTCATTTGTGACTTCGAATATGATAACATAAACTAAGAGTAATCATCGGAATACCTTGATATGACAATCGCATGACTTACCAAATCAATAGTATACAATAACTAGAAACTAAACCGAAAGAGGTGCCCCTTTGAAAATATCAACCAAAGGACGTTACGGACTAACAATTATGATGGAGCTTGCACTGAAATTTGGTGAAGGACCGACCTCACTTAAGAGTATCGCTGAGAAAAATGGACTTTCTGAGCATTATCTGGAGCAACTAATCGCTCCTCTGCGTAACGCAGGACTTGTAAAAAGCATTCGTGGTGCATACGGTGGATACATTTTATCACGTGAGGCCAGTGCTATTACAGCAGGAGACATCATTCGTGTGTTGGAGGGTCCAATTTCTCCGGTAGATTTCACTGAAGAAGATGATGCGGCAAAACGTGATTTATGGTTGCGTATTCGCGACAGCATTGCAGACGTACTGGATTCCACAACGCTTCATGACTTGATTAATTTTAAAGAAGAGAGCTTAGCAGACAATTATATGTTCTATATCTAGTTACTGTATGTAGAACAAAAACTTAAAATCTTGGTTTATCAAAGTCTAAGCCCCCTTTTGGGGGCTTTTTAAATGAAAAAATTACTTGAAAAATCACAAATAAAGGATGCCCCATATTGGTTGGGCATCCTTTATTGTAGGTGGATGTACTAATTTAACACTCTTCTAATTAATCATCACAGGTTTATTCATAGCTTATTGATTATCACCGAACCAGATGTTCTCTGTACCAGTCCGCGTGTCCGTCCATACACTCACTAGACGGCCTGTTTGGGGGACGATGGCATTGCCGATGTAGTCCCCAATTAGGGGAATGCCGGTGACGTCAAAGGAAGTTGTCGTTATACGGGTGTTTATAAACGTCATACCGCCATCTCTAGATGTAGCTAGATAAACATCAAGGTTGAGAGGATTAACTCGATTCGTGTAATAGTTAACGAATATTGCACCATCCGCTGGGGACACGGTGATGGCTGGGAAAAAGTTTTGGGAGCCTACTGGACTACCCGTAATGGATATGGGTGCACCCCAATCCACACCGAAATTAGTGGAAGTAGCAATAAATATATCGGAATAGCCTTCTCGAAAATCTTGCCACACAGCATAGACATTCCCTCGCGTCGTCGGTGCATTAGAAATATCTGCTGCGAGGGAAGGGTATGTCAAGCATCTAAATGTATATCCCGGCAATGGATCTGGTGGGACTACAACGCTGGCGACCCTGGTTTCAGGGGTGAAGGTGACCCCGCCGTCTGGAGATGTGGTAATTTTAAGATCGGTATTACCAGGAGGCTGATTGATCCATCCCACAACAACAATCCCATTTAATGTAATGGCTATACCGGGGAATTCTTCAAATTCTTCGATCGAAGACAGCAGGCTGGGACTGGAATAGGTATTACCGCTATCTAGGGAACGATTGAAGAATATCGTATTTCCTGGTATGAATTGCGTGTTGTAATCATGCGTATAACCAGTATATACATTGCCAAAAAAGGGACTTGATCCAGCCTTGTCGGTGACAACGACCACCTGGTCATCATTCACAAACTGTCCAAACCCTTGATTTACGATGACTGGCGGTCCGAATGAAGATGCGTTGTCGACAGATGTATAGGAAACGATCGAGCCGCTGAGACCGTCAGAATCGAAGGCATGAGCCAATACTACGAACGTGGTCGGAAAAATATAATCAATATGTGGTGCTTCGATGCCTGCAAACCCTGTGGGTAACGGTAATAACGTTGTTGTCCAAGTGGCACCTGCGTCAATAGATTTGTACAAACCTATATTGGGAGGGCCTGTTCGAAGATCTACAGCCACGGCGACCATGACCGAAGGATTAAGCCAATTTACCGCGATGGTGGGCTCGAATTGAGTGCTTGTGCTCGGCGAAAGTTGAATATTAACCATACAAAGCTCCTTTCGTCATAGAGTTTTCGGCACTTACGGGTTCAGCTGAGCTATGAAAGTAAGTTCGGATTGCAGCACTCTTTGATGAGGGATGACGTTTCCTGACGAATCCGTTCCGAATACTGTAATAATCGTGTCTGCCGGTGCGTTTCCAGTTACGAGAAATTGTACTTCATATGCTGAATTGCCTGCGATATTAAAACCGAGAAACTGGCTGGTGTTAGCATTAATATTCAATGAGCTGGAGTAGACTAAAGCCTTACTAACAAGAGTATTCCATACGTAAATGTGATAGACCACGTTAGAAGAAAAACTAAGGTTGTCATTGTCGATGTTGATGATCACGTTGGTTGCTGGGATAGTACCTGTGTTCGTAATTATACCTGTTGTGCTTGCCATGAGCTTCACCCTCTTATATTAGTTTGCTATATATATATGAATTGAGGTGCATTGTGCTTGGACAAGGGCATCAGAAAAATTGCGGAAATTGGAGATATGATAAGTAGTATTGAAGGGGAAAATCTCTTTTATGATAAATGAATAAAAAGAACTGTGTGCCTGTCTATTTGGCGATTATTCCATGAATCTCCCCGACCTCCTGTCTCACAACTTCCAAATGACTCCTGAGTATATTGATAGAAAATGAGGGAAGGAGTGATGGAAATGCCTTTTACTACCGGTCTTATTACCAACACAAGAGCAACTGGAACAGCGGCGAGTAATGTAGCTGTTAGTGTTCGTAATACTAGTAATGCAAACGCAATGGTGATCGTCGAAATCTTCGGGGTTCCGTATTCAACGCTTGCACTTACTCCGCTTTATGTCACAGGTTATTATGTTCCTGCGATGAGTTCTGATATCAGAGAGTTCTTCATTGCTGGGAATGTCGCTTACGAGGTTCAGATAAGTACCTCTTTTCCATTAGCAAATGTAGTATGTTCCACGTACGGATTGGACGAGTTTGGAAATCTTGTTACCGATCAGAGAGTGCTTCAATCTGAATTAACGGAGATTTCGGCACTTTCTATACCTGTATAACAAGTTTTTTTTGGGGGAAAGCAAGAAGCAATCACCGATACAAACAGGGTGGTTGCTTCTTTTTTAGGCGCAATAAATCTCATAAAGGCATTCGCACAGGCACTAATGTGGAATTTAAATATACTAATCTTATACTCCAATGTAGAGAGAGGTAAAAATCATGGTGGATGTAGGGGTAGTTATGCCTTTGTATACCCAAAAGCCGGAATTTCTCCGGCAAGCTCTGGAGTCTGTTCTGCGCCAAACCTTCACCGAATTCCGACTGATCATTGTGATTGATGGAGCGCCAGAAATGGAACCGCTTGTGCAGTCCATCATAGCGGAGGATCCAAGGGTAGCTGTTATCTCTTATGTGCCGAATAGGGGGATCGCACATGCGCTGAATACGGGCTTTGATCTTTTGTTTAACGAACCCAATATTCAGTATTTGAGCTGGGTCTCCAGTGATAATGTTTATGAACCCCGCTTCCTCGAGATCCTTCGAGGTGCACTAGTGAAGGGGCCGCAGGAGCTAGGGATCGTGTACAGTTCTTTTCAAAGTATAGATAACGAGGGAAACCAACTTCATAACGAACACCAACTGGCTACTCAGCGAAATTATCAGTCACAGCCCAAAGAGAGATTGCTGGATTATTCGCTAATAGGCGTTTCTTTCATGTACAAATCGCAGGTTGCAAAGCTTGTTGGAGGGTACGGAATGGAGCCTGTGGAGGATTATGATTACTGGCTGAGACTGGCTGAACATTGTGATATTCGCTTTATACCCGTGGAGCTTGTAAATTATCGTGTGGATTCAACCTTTAGTGTATCCGCACAGTTACATTCCATTGAAAATCATCGCAGATGGAGATATACGTATCATTTAACTCGCCATCAGGCGCGATTCCGCAGAGGGATTCCTCCTATGATTACCGTTTTATTTCCTGTAGTAAATGCTAGTGCGGAGGAAATAGCGAGGATAGAGAATCTGTATGAACAGACGTACAGCAATTATGAGTGTCGGGTGCTGGATTTATCGCCTACGCGTCAACCATCTGTTCTTCTGGGTTCAATCCCTCATCCTGCAACCGAGTTCGTTTGGATGCCAGAAGTTGTGGAGTCGCACGCGATTTGTGGAGCACTTGAGCACATGTCCACTCCCTACACGATAGTTTTAGGTCCCAAAATTTTCATAGGAGCACTCGATATTGAATACATGCTGGAGGCTTTGATTACTACCGGTGGGGAAGCGATCTCCAATTATTATACGGATGATCACAGCTTGATTGGATTTCGGCACAGACATGTCCCATCGACCAAAACTCACTACTATAACGAGCTGTTTCGAAGCACAGATTTGTATGATTTGTTGAAGATCTATTTTTCCTAAAAATAATATGCGAATGAGTGATCGTAATGAAAGTTTTGTTCACCTTTTACAACCCGAGTGGAGGTATGCAAACCCTGAATCGAGTGCGCTGCCAAGCGTTGCGTGATCGCGGTGTAGAGTGCCATTTGCTGTACACGCACCCTGGAAAAGGACAGCAAGATATCCCGAACATTCAAACCTATATTACGAATAGTGATGACGAGATCAGGGAATTGCTCACTCGGGAAGCCTTTGATTTGATTGTAGTGTGTACGGATATTTACTTAGCAGAGAGGTTCAGAGGGTTTGGTTACAAGGGACCGCTTGTTTTTGAGGTGCAAGGATTAGGAACTTTAGATGAAGCGGAGCAGGTCATTAGTAATTTTAATGAACGGATTCACAAGCTAACCGATGCACTGCTCTATCCAGAGACCTCCCATTTGCAGACGATTTTCAAAAGTGGATTTCCCTCTATTCCGCAGTATTGCTTTGATAATCCGATCGATTGCGAAGAATTTGGATATACCAATTATCCAGCGAAAAGCTTTCCCATCCTCGGCTGGGTGGGACGAATTCAAACGAACAAGAACTGGAGAGAATTTCTTCAAATTGGACAGAGGCTGCTGGCGATCCATCCCGAGCTTTATTTATGGATTTTTCAGGACGATACGTTGTTTGATCCGGAGCAAAAAGAGAGCTTTGAACAATTTGTAGCGGAAACCGGAATTTCTTCACGTTTGATCTCGCATTCCAATGTCCCTCATGAGCTAATGGCAGATTATATGAGCATTATTGGTGATTCGGGAGGTCTGCTCTGCTCCACCTCTATTCTTGAGGGATTTGGGTATGCGGTGGCTGAGGCAATGTTGTGTCGTTGTCCTGTCCTTACTACGGATTCAGATGGCATTCGGAGACTTGTTATTAATAATCACACTGGAAAAATATATACGAGAGGGCAACTGGATGAAGCTGTGAATGCGGCGCTATCCTTAATGCATGATCCAGCGCTTCGGACCAGCATTAGGATGAATGGAGAATGGCATATCCGAAAAAACCTTTCTTCCGAGCTGTACGCCGATAGATTTCTAAAGATGTCTCATCAATTGATGAGACGCCGGTCAAAGATCGAGCGTCGATGGTCTTAACTTTGCGGTTAACCCGCAGAGTTAAGACGGTTTTTCATGGATTAAAAGTGAGGTCAGAACCAGTGCTAATAAGAGGGTCAGAGCCATCCCTATCATCTGAATAACATTGTTATAAGGGTCAGGTAGAGTGATATAAGAGAAGATGACATCCTTTAATATAAAAAACAAAATTTTGAATAAACTCAGAAACACTAATATCGCTACGATCCACTTTTTTAAGTGTGCTTTATAGATAAGCCTCCCTCCTTTCTATGCCTCTTTAATTAATTCTTCTGTATCATTCCGAACATTTCCCACAGCTGTGGAAACAGGGTAGGCTCTCATTTGGTTTTGATCATAAGGCTTCAGAAGCTTTATTAGAGAGGTTGTGTCCTGATTGCCCCGATCCAGCCATTCTGTCTCATCCTCAGGCTTCAAAATAACCGGCATGCGGTTGTGGATTTCAGCCATTAGATCGTTCGGTGTAGTCGTTATAATGGTACAGGTACTTAGTTTATTCCCTTCCGGGTCCATCCAAATATCATACAATCCGGCCATGGAGAAAATACCCCCATCACGCATCACGATCCGCATGGGTTGTTTACTGCTGCCTTGCGCCTTCCATTCGTAGAAGCCGTCAGACGGGATGATGCAGCGACGTGAGCTTACTAAGCGCTTGAAAGAAGGCTTCTCGAGCAGTGATTCTGCCCGGGCATTGATCATTTTACTGCCGATTTTGTCATCCTTGGCCCATGAAGGAACCAGACCCCAGCGTAGCTCACCTAACTTATTGCTGGAGCCTGTATTAATGACTGCCGGAATTTGCTGCATGGGCGCAGCGTTATATTTAGGGGCATAGTGGATAATGGTTGAATCATTCGCAAAATATCTGACCATCAGTTCTTCCATGGTAACGGTTATTGTGTAACGTCCGCACATGATTTACACTCCCCTTTCAGTAGATTAGAAGTTCGCTCAGTTTACAGCTCAAATTCAGCATGTTATGCTCGAAATATTTCTTATTATAAACGATGCGGAATGAATGAAGAAAGAGGTGCTCATTGGTGATTCTGGTAAGCTCTTGTCTAGCTGGTATGAAGGTAAGATATAATGGAACGGATTGTTTGGACGAGATGATCCAGAAACTTTTGAATGAGGATAAAGCCATTGCGGTGTGTCCGGAGTTACTAGGAGGATTCTCTACGCCTAGGGAGCCAGCCGAAATCATTGGTGGAAATGGCGAGGATGTGCTGGCAGGGACGGCTAAAGTAGTGGATCGTTCAGGAACAGATGTTACAGATATGTATTTAAAGGGTGCTTATATTACGCTTGCAAAAGCTCAAGAGGTCTCAGCTACGATGGTAGTGCTCAAAGAAAACAGTCCTTCTTGCGGCAGCGCCATGATTTATAACGGGGAATTCAAGGGGAAGAAAATTGCAGGAAATGGCGTTACTACAGCTTTACTTAGAAAAAATGGCATTGAGGTAACCTCTGAAGAGAACTGGTTATTATAATCCTAGCTTTCATAGGGAAATGATTACAATATTGTGTTCTTTCGCTTGTGGAAAACTCACTTCTCGCGCGGTATAATTTAATAGTTCCAAGTATAAACGCCTTCGGCGTCCTTCTTAGGACGGTTAGCGTTTAAGCGAGAAATATAAGGATAATGTATAACGTGAAACTTATACCTACTTATATTTTAGATTAACTAGTTTCCTATACTCTAGAAGCGGAGAAATGATTATGAAATCCATCTATTTGGACCACGCCGCATCAACCCCGGTTCATCCCGAGGTGGCTAAGGTCATGTTGAATATAATGACAGAACAATACGGAAATGCGTCTAGTGTACATCAGTTCGGACGTTCAGCTAAAAGAATATTGAATGGGGCGCGCGATTCGATCGCCGCCTTTTTGGGCTGTTCATCTGAAGAGTGGGTGTTCACTGGAGGCGGCACAGAGAGTGACAATTTAGCGCTCTATGGAGCAGCAGCGGCAGTTTCCCATAAAGGAAAACATATTATCACCACCCAGATCGAACATCATGCAGTGTTACATACCTGCGAAGAGCTAGAGAAGGAAGGTTTCAAAGTAACCTATCTTCCTGTGGATTCGTCGGGCAGGGTATCCGTAGCAGACATAGAGGCAGCATTGCAGGAAGACACGGTGCTGATCAGCGTAATGTATGCCAATAATGAAGTAGGCACCGTTCAACCGATTCAAGAGATTGGTCAGCTCGCTAGAGAACGAGGCATTCTGTTCCATGTTGATGCTGTACAAGCTCTAGGTGCACTGCCAATTAAACTCCGAGAACTTCCCGTAGATTACATGAGCTTCACAGCTCACAAAATCAATGGCCCACAAGGGATAGGGGGTCTTTACGTTCGAAGCGGAGCACCACTACATCCTAGGCTTCATGGAGGCCTTCAGGAGCGTGGCAGACGCGCCGGAACAGAGAATCTAGCAGGAGCCGCTGGATTCGCCAAAGCCGTTGAAATAGCGGTTACGGGTCTCTCAGAACGTCAACAAAATATGAAGCGCCTGCGCAATACACTACTTGAGACACTGGATACTCTGATTGGACGGGAGAGTTACTCGCTTAACGGTAATTCTGAGCATTTTTTACCTAGTATACTGAACTTGAGCTTCCCAGGGGCTGGGACAGATGTTATGCTGATGAACCTGGATATGGAGGGGGTTGCAGCAGCGAGCGGTTCGGCTTGCACGTCAGGATCACTGGAAATATCTCATGTTCTGAAAGCAATGGGACTTCCCCAAAATATTTTAGAGTCCGCGATTCGATTTAGTATGGGTTTGGGTAATACTACTGAAGAAATCGAGTACGTTGCTCAAAAAGTTGAAACCATTTTGAAACGCCTACGTAAATGAGACTAGTTACTTTTAGGTTTCGATCTGTATCGGGGCGATTCGGGCTTTTGGCTTTCTGAGAACTCGTAATTACACTCAAAGTGAGGGGAACGAGGCAGCCATGAGACTTCAAGATCTGATCGGCTTGGCTGTATATGAAGTTGAAGAGGGTAATGAAATCGGCAAGATTGTCGATATTCTGCTCGATTCAAACTGGAATATTACGGGTATTGAACTGGAAAGCAAATCTTTTTTTGGCGGCCATGTGAAATTTGTGGCATGGAAAGATATTGTGGCCTACGGCGAGGATGCTGTCATGATTCGTAGTAAAGAGTCGATTGATAAGACAGATGCCGATCATATACCTTGTACATTTCTACTTGGAAAGAACAAACTTAAGGATTTAAAAGTACTGACTACAACGGGAACTATACTTGGACGAATATCGGATGTTTATTTTGACCAAAAGTTGGGAAACACAATAGGAGCGCTGGAAATCAGTGACGGGCTTGTGACTGATTTGATCGAAGGCCGCAAATGGCTGCCTTGTTCTGATGAGATGTCCATTGGTGAGAATGCTTTAATGGTTCCTGCGATGAGCGAAGAACGGCTACAAAAAGCCATTAATATTGTTAACGGATAGGTGGAATGTATTATATGAAGTGTCCAAACTGCAACTCTAAAGATATCGGAAAAATTGGTTCCCACCAGTTCTATTGCTGGGGCTGTTTCATTGAATTAACGGTAAACGGTGAGAAAATGTCGGTGTATCAGGTTGAAGAAGACGGTACACTCAGCTCGCTGGACGATCTGTTCTCCGGGGATGATATGACTCAGGATTTCCCACAAATTCATGCGTCGTCATAACGATGAATCTTGCTTTGTAAGCGAGAATGATCTATGTACTTAAGCGTCAATTTCCTTTCAGCTGAAATCAGCTGCAGGGTTATTGGCGCTTTTTTTGGGACAAGAACCTCACTTTGTGGGGTTATTTTGTGTGCTTGATGGTTATTTTGCTGCGGCCATACATATACTTATTTACGAAGCTAGTCCAGGCTATAGCCGCAGGAGGGTACACTCATGGAGCAATGGTCCCAAAGTAAGTGGTTCCGCTGGATGATCGGAGTGCTGCTCTCCCTGATCATTTTGTATTTTGTTTGGTTACTTCGTCCAATGCTGCAGGGGATATTTGTGTTTTTGAAGGCAATCCTCGCTCCATTTCTGGCAGCTATGATTATTTCCTACGTGCTGAATCCCGTCGTTAGTATGCTGGCCGGACGGAAGATGCCGCGTAGTGTGGCTGTTCTACTTATATATGCAGTGTTCCTAACGGCGATTGCGGTAATTGCAATTAACCTTATCCCGATGTTTATCGAGCAGCTTGAAGAGTTAAATGAACATTTGCCAGAGATGACACTGCAAGCCCAAGGGCTAATGCGACATATGAATTCTAGACTAATCCCGCCTGGGGTCGAGATGGGGATGAACAACTGGTTTTTTCAACTGGAGAGTCGTCTCGCAGAAGGAATTTCTAATTTTCTCGATAATATAGGGACAACGATTAATGTGCTGTTCAATGCTTTTATCGTACCGTTTCTAGTGTTCTATATTCTGAAGGATTTTGACGTGTTTGAACGGACGGTGGTCTCTTGTCTGCCTCGCGCACGTCGTAAGTCTATTGTAACCTTGTTAAAAGATATCGATGATGCACTTGGCAACTACATTCGTGGACAGTTTCTGGTCTGCATTATTATAGGTGTGCTTGCCTATATTGGTTATGCCATCATCGGAATGCCATATGCCTTACTGTTCGCCAGTGTGGTGGCAGTGTTCAATATTGTTCCGTATATGGGTCCCTTTTTGGGGGCTGCGCCAGCCATTGTAATGGCTTCAACCGTTTCTTTTCGTTTGGTGCTGTTGGTTGCAGTGGTTAACACAGTGTGCCAAATTGTGGAGAGTAACATTATTTCACCTCAGGTGGTGGGGAAGAAGCTGCACTTGCATCCGTTGCTCATTATTTTTGCGCTTCTGGTTGGCGGTGAATTGGCGGGAATGATCGGACTTATCCTTGCTGTACCGTTCTTCGCGGCTGGAAAAGTCGTTATTCAACACTTTATGACGTATTTAATCAAACGAAAGCCTGTTTAAAAGGGTTAAAACATTGACTATAGTCAACTGTTTTGTATATAATGTTGGGGAATATTACTGATGAACAATCAGTACATATAGTTGATCGATGATGAGGAGTATTAATTCTATACCGTTATTGCAGAGAGCCGGCACTAAGGTGCGAGCCGGTTAACGGAACGGAGTGAACTCACCTCGGAGTAACGGCGCAAGTTTCAGGATATTCGTTAAACTTAACGGAAGTCCTAGGTGAACCGCCGTCGCCTCACCCCCGCTAAAGGGTGCAAAGTGAGTGGCAGAATAAAGTATATTCAGCCGCTAACTAGGGTGGTACCACGGGAATTATAACCTCTCGTCCCTAGCGATAATACGCTAGGGATGGGAGGTTTTTTTGTAAATATAAGAGGGTATAGGTTTCACGAAATACTTCATGTCTTATATTTCTCGCATAAACGCTTACCGTCCTTATAAGGATGTCGATGGCGGGTATGCTTGGTTAAGAAATCTATAGTAATACTCCAAGGAGGAGCAGACAATGAGCGACAATCAAACAAACAGTGTACCTGCCGGCGGTTACCGGGCGCAGGCTATTGAGCCCAAGTGGCAAAAGTTCTGGGATGAGAACAAAAGTTTCAAGACAGGTGAAGATCCAACCAAACCGAATTTCTATGCACTGGATATGTTCCCGTACCCTTCAGGTGCAGGGCTGCACGTAGGTCATCCAGAAGGCTACACAGCAACGGATATCGTATCCCGTTATAAACGGATGCGTGGTTATAACGTGCTGCACCCTATGGGCTGGGATGCTTTTGGACTTCCGGCAGAGCAGTATGCGATGGATACGGGTCAGCATCCGCGTGACTTTACGGATAAGAACATCGATAATTTCCGTCGTCAGATCAAATCGCTGGGATTCTCCTACGACTGGGATCGCGAGATCAGTACTACAGATCCAGACTACTATAAATGGACGCAGTGGATTTTCATCCAGTTGTACAACAAAGGCTTGGCTTATGTAGCAGAAGTACCTGTTAACTGGTGTGAAGCACTGGGTACAGTACTTGCAAACGAAGAAGTTATTGATGGGAAAAGTGAGCGCGGAGGACATCCGGTTGTCCGCAAACCGATGCGTCAATGGATTCTGAGAATTACTGAATACGCTGAGCGTCTACTGGAAGATCTGGAAGAGCTGGATTGGTCTGAAAGTATCAAGGATATGCAGCGCAACTGGATCGGTAAATCCACAGGCGCAGAAGTAAACTTTGAAATTGAAGGTCACGATGCCAGCCTGACTGTGTTTACAACACGTCCAGATACATTGTTCGGAGCAAGCTACTGCGTTTTGGCACCAGAGCATGAACTGGTTGATGCCATTACAACAGAAGCACAACGTACAGCGATTGCAGAATATCGTGTGAAAGCTTCTCATAAGAGCGATCTGGAACGTACAGATTTGGCCAAAGAGAAGAGCGGTGTATTCACGGGAGCGTATGCAATCAATCCTGTGAATGGCGCTAAGGCACCGATCTGGATTGCAGATTATGTACTTGCCGGATACGGAACAGGAGCAATCATGGCGGTTCCAGGTCATGATACACGTGACTGGGAGTTTGCTAAACAATTTGGTCTGAATATCGTGGAAGTCGTGCAAGGCGGTAATATTGAAGAAGAGGCTTATTCCGGAGATGGACCGCATGTCAATTCTGAATTCTTGAACGGACTTAAGAATGAAGAAGCGATTGCGAAGATGATTGCTTGGCTGGAAGAGAAGGGCGTAGGTAAAGGTAAAGTAACCTATCGTCTGCGTGATTGGCTGTTCAGTCGTCAACGCTACTGGGGAGAGCCGATTCCAATTCTGCATCTGGAAGATGGAACAATGAAGACTGTTCCAGTTGATCAACTGCCGCTGGTACTGCCGGATGTAGATGCAATCAAACCATCGGGTACTGGGGAGTCTCCACTTGCCAATGTAACAGAGTGGGTGGAAACGATCGATCCTGAGACTGGTATGAAGGCTCGCCGTGAGACCAACACCATGCCGCAATGGGCGGGCAGCTGCTGGTATTACCTGCGTTATATTGATCCGAAAAACGATCAAGAGCTATGCTCCCCTGAGAAGCAAAAAGCATGGCTTCCAGTGGATCTGTACATTGGCGGAGCGGAGCATGCCGTACTTCACTTGCTCTATGCACGTTTCTGGCACAAGGTGCTTTATGATATCGGCGTAGTGGAAACGAAAGAGCCTTTCCATAAGCTGGTTAACCAAGGCATGATTCTTGGAAATAACAATGAAAAAATGAGTAAATCACGCGGAAATGTCATCAACCCTGATGAAATTGTTGAAGCTTTCGGTGCAGATACACTGCGTGTCTATGAAATGTTTATGGGCCCTCTGGAAGCAACCAAGCCTTGGAATGAAAAAGGTGTGGAAGGGGTTCACCGGTTCTTATCCCGTGTATGGCGCCTGTTCGTGAATGAGGAAGGGAAGCTCAATTCCAAAATCACAGCAGATGGCGGTACGGATGAGTTCAAACGTACTTGGCACAAAACGATTAAGAAAGTGACTGAGGATTTCGAGCATCTGCGTTTCAATACGGCGATTAGCCAGTTGATGATTTTCATTAACGATGCCTACAAGCAAGAAACATTGTCCCATGAAGCTGCGGAACACTTTGTACAAATGTTGTCGCCACTGGCGCCGCATATTGCTGAAGAACTGTGGCAACTGCTTGGACATGAAGGAAGTATCAGCTACGTAACTTGGCCAACTTATGATGAAGCATGGACAGTCGATGCTGAGGTTGAAATCGTTATTCAGGTGAATGGTAAAATCGTACAACGCGCACTGATCCCGCTGGATATGGGTCAGGAAGAAATGCAAGCTCATGCACTGTCACTCCCGAATGTGAGTGCTGCTGTAGAAGGTAAAACCGTACGCAAGATAATTGCGGTTCCTGGCAAGCTTGTGAATATTGTAGTGGGTTAAGCGAAGAACGCAATTTTGCCCGCAGCATCGGAGAAATCCGTGCTGCGGGCTTTGTTGTTCTAACGCTCTTTAGGACCTTTATTAATAGTTTCATGTCCGAATAGTTCATCAAGCTTAATGACATCCTCATCATATTTATCATGTGTAGTCGTGATGAGGCGTTCAAATACACCTTCTAGACTGGTACGCAAGTGATTTAGTGCTTCAGCGGTAATGCCGCCGCGAACTGCAACCCGGTTTTGAAGCTCTTGAGGGGTGAACTCTCCTTCTGTCAGCAATTTGCCTGTTCCAAGCAGCATTTCACCAGCAAGTCGGCTGATTAATGTCTCTTCAATTCCGGTGGCCTCAACGGCTGCTTCAATCCAGCGCTCAATGAAATAGCTTAAGAACGCAGGCCCACAACTGGAGAAATCAGAAGCGATTCGGGTATGTGCTTCTTGGATTTCTAAGGGAACACCTATGAAAGACAATAGCTGTAGCAGTACAAGCCTGTCTTCTTTATTAAGCCTGCTGCCAAATATGCACAATGAAGTCCCGCTCTTGACGCAGTGCGTAATGCTTGGGATGATCTTGGCAATTTTGGACGGCAAAGCGGATTCCAGATGATGCAATTGAACTGGACTTGTAATGGATACGACGATTTGCTCACTCCGGAGACATGAGCCGATCTCATCTGTTAATGTTTTAAATTCAAGTGGCTTTACGCATAAAAAAACGATATCACTTCCTAACGCTGTCTCCCTATTGCTTCCGCAAATGGAAATGCCGGGGTGACGCTTCTCAAGCTCCAGCAGCTTGTTCAGGCTGCGGTTGCTGGCAAGCACATCACACGGTTCTAGCGCTCCGGAAGAAAGAAAGGCGTCGATCAGCAGGCTGCCCATGCTGCCTGTTCCGATAAATCCTACTTTCACCTGTGGTTCCTCCTTTCTAGCGTTGCTTTTTAACTAACTGACATGAATTCTCTTCGTTATATGTATGCAAGATAGCCTTGGACAAATGACAGGTTTTGTATGAATTATTAAAGGGAATTCCAATTAAAGGAATGTATGAAGATTCAGAAAAAAGTATAGGACGATTTTCCGTGAGGAGGAGCGCATTTTGAACAAAGGAAGAATAGTGCTCGGAGTGGCTGTAGCTCTTTTGGGCAGTGGATTGCTATGGGTTGGTGGGAGTAAGGGAAATTCCGGCATTGCCGGATGGGAAACCTTGAATGCGAGTATGGAACAAACGATTGGAATCGCTGAACCTGATGAAGCTTCGGCGATAGTGGGCAAAGAGGGAAGTCAAGAGACGAAGGATCAAAAGAAAAATGCCGGGAAGGCTGAAGCTAGTGATAGGTCTGATGTCGCTGAGAAGGTTAAGGATGGTGAACAAGCGGATCACGCTGCCTCAACTCCAGCAGATGAAAAGGGGACGACAACTGCTGGGCAGAATGCCGCGGGGGATGGGATGGAGTCTGGGGGCCAAACGCAAACAGCGGGAGAAGGCCAAACACCAGCAGGGGGTAACGCAGCTGCGTCAGCGGGAGCGCTGGAAGTACCCGCGCCAGCTACTTCTCAGGAAGGTAAAGTAAATGTGAACACTGCAGGAGCTAGGGAGCTGATGGATCTACCGGGTATCGGAGAGAAGAAGGCTCAGGCTATGATCGATTACCGCAACCGTGAAGGGGCTTTTCGTAATCTGTCTGATTTGGGGAAGGTCAAGGGCATCGGACCCAAAATACTGGAAAAGTTAAAGCCGTTAGTAGTTTTTTGAAGATAAGATGGTATTGAAATTGCAGTTGAATGTACTAAAACCGTTGTCCTAGTGAAAACTTGCGGGGATGTGTTACAATAGTTAACAACTATTTAGAAGGATATGGAGATTGATTATGACTGCTACCTATCGTAAAGACTGGGATACTTATTTCATGGACATTGCTTGCATGGTTTCAACTCGTTCACGCTGCAATCGTAGACATGTAGGTGCTGTGCTGGTACAAGGAAAAAAGCTGCTTGGTACCGCTTATAACGGGGCGCCAATGGGCGTACCAGATTGCTCGGAGGCAGGCTGTATGCTCTCGGAACAATATGAGATGGAGATCGTGGATGGCGTAGAGACTATGGTGAAGAAACAGCGCTGTATTCGCACGATTCATGCGGAACAGAATCTTTTGCTATTTACAGACAGGATCGATCGGGAAGGCAGTACCGTCTATGTGACAGATGAGCCTTGCTGGACATGCGCTAATATGCTGGCGAACAGTGGTATAGTGGAAATCGTGTATTATCGTCCTTATCGTAAGGATATGGAAAAGGTTGAAGCAATGATGGCTACCAAGGGTATCGTCTTCCGCCAATTGGAGAATTATGAACCGCCTAGTGAAACGATGATCAAAGTGTCGGAGTAGCTGTAATGTTCAACATTAATTCAATAAGATGACTTGAGGAAGAACCTCTCGTACGCTTTTATGGCGTATGCAGAGGTTCTTTTTTTTGCTTGAGAAAGGAGGGATAGGGACATGAAGGAAAGACCCTTATTAGGCTTTACAGTGTGCTGGGTGGCTGGAAGCGCAGCGGCTTGCTTATGCACAGGGAGCGGACTACTGCTCTCGTGGGTTGGATTAATATTTTTACTGGTGAGCCTGATGATGTGGGAAACAATGAGCTGGAAATACATAGCCGTATTGTGTTTTTCCATTTCATTAGGTGCTGGATATTGGGAGTGGAATGAAGCTCGCAACATTAGCGGAATTCCTGAATTACTGGATAGGTCGACTGCAGAGCTGAGTGGGAGTCCTGTGGAAGCTAGAGGTACGATCGTTTCTGTCGTGGAACGGGACGGGGATCGGGTTGATTTTACGATGAAGCTCTCACATATGGATCTACTTGCAGAGGATGAAGAGAAAGCATCTGATCCTGCGGATGAACAGGAGAAAAGAGTACAGGGGGAGTTAATCGCAGTGCAGATCAAACTTCTGACCGAGCAAGAAATTACTGTCGCTGCGGAATGGCGGAGAGGGGATGAAGTGCTGCTTAATGGTGTGCTGGAAGAGCCGGCAGAAGCGCGTAATTTTGGAGCCTTCGATTATCGTGCCTATTTACATACGAAGAAGATTCACTGGCTTTTGAAGGGTCAGGGAGTGGAAAATGTGAGGGCAAACGTTCCGGATTCATGGAGTCCGTTAACGATTTTTCGCTTAAATGATAGTGCGCGGACGGTTCTTGGGGCAGAACTGGATCAACTTTTTGGGCAGCGTCACTCTGGGTATATGAAGGGTTTAATCATTGGTATGCAGGATGATCTCGATCCGGATACCTTTAAGCAGTTTTCTCAGCTCGGGTTGACACATATTCTCGCCATTTCAGGTATGCATGTGGCTGTATATGTAGGTGTTCTTTTATTTCTGTTCAGGCGCTTACGTCTGACAAAAGAAACCGCGCTAACGCTAACTTTTATACTCGTTCCTGTTTATGTCCTCTTGTCAGGAGCAGGTCCGTCCATTGTGCGAGCGGGGTTGATGAGTATGATTGCCTTGCTTGCTGCACGGGTTGGGATGCTGAAGGATGGTCTGAATATTTTGGCGGCATCGGCATTAGTCATGTTGATCTGGAATCCTTATATGCTGCTTAGTGTAAGCTTCCAGCTGTCTTTTCTAGTAACCTTAGGCTTGATGGTCTACGTTCCGCTTATGAATCCTCTTCTGAGTGCACTGCCACGCTGGCTTAAAGGTGCCGTCTCTGTGACTCTTGTAGCCCAGCTGGTCTCGTTTCCACTCACAATTTATTACTTTAATCAGTTTTCGTTGTTGTCCTTTGCCGCCAATTTGGTCTTTGTGCCTTTTATTACTTTTGTAGTTTTGCCACTAGGGACGCTTGCGCTATTGCTTGGACGGTTGTGGGAAGATGCTGCGGGGATGTTGGCACATATAACTGAGCTTTTTAATAACGCTACTTTTTACGCTGTGGAGTGGATCAATGGATTCGCTGGTGGAGTTCTGATTTGGGGCACGCCATCATTGCTGTGGGTCGGGGTGTACTATGTTTTGTTGTATTGTCTGTTGTATGTTGCCAAGCTAAGAAAGGAAGCTCGTGCTGCACCGCAGTATATGGAGGACGAGACGAGACCATTAGCGGAGGTTGGTTTGAACAGCCCTGGGCGCAGTGGTTATGGTGGTCGTAGTGGACACGGGGGAATGGGGAATTGGCAGTATCTTAATATTGCAACGCCTTTGCTCGTACATTGGAGCGGAGTGATTGTTTTGGTGTCGGTACTTGGACTGGGGATCTTGCTGTACAAAGGTTATCAGTCGGAGAGTCAGGCAGGGAAAGGTACGATTAGTTATCTGGATATCGGACAAGGCGACAGTATACTCATAACTACACCGAGCGGAGCCCATATTTTAGTGGATGGTGGAGGAACTTTAAACTTTGGTCAAAAAGAAGAGTGGCGCGTTCGCCGAAGTCCGTTCGAGGTAGGAGCTAAAGTACTGGTGCCCTTGCTTAAAAAACGCGGCATTCACCGTTTAGATGCGATTATTTTGACACATGGAGATCAGGATCATACCGGAGGACTCCAAGCTGTTGTGGAAGATATTCCGGTCTCGGCGTTGCTTTTTAATGGGACGATTACGGATCGCGAGTCTTATATGGAATTGATGAGGACTGCGATGGAGCGGAAGGTTCAGCTGTATGCTGTGCATCAAGGAATGACCCTTTCTCCGGATGATGCGACAGAGCTGTCTTTTTTATGGCCGGAGGGAAGGAGTGGAGAGGTGTCAGGTACTCCGCCGTTGAATGAAGTCCCACTACTGGAAGAGCAGAATCACGATTCAGTGGCTTTTCGCTTAGAGATGAATGGAAGGAACTTTCTCTTCACCGGTGATATGGATCTGGAAGCAGAGGAGGAGATTGTAGGGCTAGCCCGGCAAAAGGGCATCAGCACCGGACCTGTCATTGATGTGCTAAAGGTAGCTCATCACGGGAGTAAAACATCCACCGGTGAAGCTTGGCTGGAGTTCTGGAATCCTGAAGCAGCGGTAATTTCTGCGGGTGTTAATAATTTGTATGGACACCCGAAAGCTGAGGTATTGGAGCGGTTGGAAGATCATCATGCAGCTATATTCCGGACGGATCAGCAGGGGGAGATACAGATGCGGGTGCGGGCGGAGGGGATTGCTGTGCGATATAAGTTGGGGGAGGAAGGGGTGGGAATAGATAAGTAAAGATAAGTAGAGATAGGATATAGGGAAGGTAGGTAGAGATAGGAAAAAGTAGGTAAAGGTGTGAAAGTAAAGGAGAAGATTGGGAAGTAGGTAAAGGTGTGAAAGTAAGAGGAGAGGATCGGGGATTAGGTAAATAGGGAAATAGGAAGGAAAGTGGGATGGAAGAAGGATTGAAGTATTGGATTGAGAGAGTATTGAAGGGGAGGTGGGGTACCTAGCTCCTCCCGTTACATAACTAATAGCACACATAAAACTCATAAACTCAATACGTTGCACAAGATTGCACAAACTGCAACAGAACGCCCCAAGTTCCTCTTATTGCATAAGTACAAAACAACATACTAGTCACCTCTCATCGAACATGCTACAAGAGAACACATAAAGCTTCTCTCACCGAACGAAGTCCAATAGAACACATTAAGCTTCTCTCAACGAAGAAAGTCCAATAGAATGATTCGAACCAATCGCCTCTCATTGCACTTTATGCAATAGAACGCACGTCGAAGTAGTTGAATCTTCATTCTATTGCACTTCGTACACTCAAAATGAGGAAAATCGCCTATTTCTCTGAAATTTAGCAGCATCTGTTGTATGAAGTGCAACAGAATCTCTTTTTACAGTAGAAAAATCTACTTCTATTGCACGAAATACAATAGAAAGCTATTTACGGATGTATCCGAGACATAGCAGATGGTTTGGTCATTATGCCAGTAATTTAAACCACATGGAAAGTAAGTTTATCTGAAGATATAAGATATATGCGAATGTGCATTACACCTGCAATACATCCCGATTCCAGAGGATAAACCCTAATGTGTAGATTCTTTCTAATCCGACACACGAGCACCACCGATGGACGTTCACGCGTTCATCGGTGGTGTTTTTTAATAGACAGATATAGAGATTATGCTGTTAAGTAATATATAACCTAATTATTTATTTTAAAGGGAACTTTTTCAAGTTTGAAAAGTCTTATTAGGCAAGGGGTGAGACGAAACATGCTAAGCGAAGATATGCCATATGCAGAAGCGTATGCGTCCGAAATGACCTTGCGGGAAATGATGGAGGAGTATGGATCAGATGTGTGGAACTATGCTTTTTTCTTAAGTAGAAGCCGTGAGCAAGCGAATGATATTAGCCAAGAAGTGTTTTTGAAGGCATATAAAAATGTGGGGAAGTACCGGGGACAATCGTCGATGAAAACTTGGCTACTCACGATTACTAGAAATACAGCCTTTAGTTGGAGCAAAAATAGCTTTTGGCGCAGATTTATACCATTTGGGGATCAACCTGTCACTATAACTGCTCTGTCTGCAGAAAAAGAAGCGCTCGGCAAACAGTATGCGAACCGAATCTGGGAAATTATTATGACCCTACCAGATAAGAACAGAGAGGTGCTTGTACTGGATATTCAGCATGGACTATCGATCGGTGAAATGTCCGATTTACTGAATGTACCACAGGGGACTGTGAAATCTCGTCTCGCGCGAGCGAGGGAGAAGGTTAAGCAAGCCATCCAGAAGGAGGAGAGAGAATGAAAGGCAAAGCTGATGACAGTAACTCAGTGATGATCGGACAGAATGATTGGTATGCGCAAGCAGGCAAAAGACCTTTTATTGAGGATGGCTTTACACCTGAGCTGATGATGCGGATTGAGCAGGCTGCTGTGCTAAAAAATAAAAGCCATGGACGTTATCGGATTAACAAAAGTGTGCTACTGACCAGTGTGGCTATGATTTTGTTGATAGGTGCACTTAACTTGCCTATAGGAGCATGGAAGAGTCATGGTCCAGTCCAATCTTCATCGGTGCAGTCACAAGCTGCAGGGATATTACCTTCTTCTACTCCTGCTACTAATGACAAAGCGTTAGAGCCTCCGACAAGTCCGGCAGAGTTTGAGATTAGCGGTAAGAAATATTATATGCCTTTGCCAATGAGCAGAGATAAGACTAAAGCATATGCCGTTGAGACAACAGCGGGAATTCTCTGGTCGCCGCCACCCCCGATGGTTGACTACAAGAAGCCAAAGTATACACATCCTACAGAACCGTTCACCCTTTACCTGAGCTCGAAGGACCAGACGGAGTTATCGGCTTCTTCGGCTACTAGGATTTATACATTTCCTCTTTATGCGGGAGGGGCAAGTACTTATCAATATATGAATGGATTCTATGGAGCGGGAGATTATATCCTGCTGAGTTCCTCCACGCGAACTTTAGGTTCAGACAAACCGGAGAATGGTAGAATTTCTACGCTAAATGTTAAAAAAGCAGCGGCAGGGGAAACTGTGGTACCGATGGAGCTTACGAACTTTGATGAAACACTGTTAAGCTACAAGTATTTATTCGCTGTGGATAAGGAGAATGAATATCTCGTAATAAGTTACCTAGAATACCCGGTAGATAAGACATACCAAGACAAAACAGTGCTTTATGATCTAGAGACCTTAAGCATTCGATCAACTGCAATAACCAAAGGGTTTAAAGAGATAAAGGGAGAAACATTAACCATGGATTATGAAGTGGATGGGGTACTACGCAAAGCGGATATTATTGTGAAAGGTGGGCTAGGATGGATAGATGAAGATTGGGCCTTTTTATCAGAAGAGCAACGAAATGAGCTGTATCAGGAATTTATGAGTCAGACTCCCTAGTAGATAATTCACTAAATAAAAGCTATACTTTTTGATAAAGTATTTTCTTTTGAGAAGAGTGGAGCCGAAGAGATGAAGAAGTTGACGATTGATGATGTGGCTCAAAAAGCGGGAGTGTCGAAGAGTACGGTCTCTCAATTTTTGAATAAACGTTTTAAATATATGAGTGAAGCGACGAAGAATCGGATCGAGGCTGTGATCGAGGAGCTCAATTATCAACCGAATGGACTTGCACGCAGTCTGAAGCAGAATCGGACGCATATGGTCGGAATCATTGTTGCTAATATCGATTATTCGCTGTCTATCCAGTGTATTCGGGCGATTGAAAATGAGCTGCAACAACACGGGATCCAAGTAATCATATGCAATGCCGATGAGAATGCGGAAAAAGAAAGCAAGTACGTAGAAACTTTAATCGCCCGCCAGGTGGACGGTTTGATTATTTTTCCGACGGGGAACAATCCATCTGCATACAGCAGATTGATCGAGGCGGATTTTCCGTTAGTGTTTATGGATCGTCTGGTAGATGGAATCACCACGCAGAGTTTGCTGCTCGACAATGAAATGGCGGCCAAGATAGGTGTGGGACAGCTGACACAACAAGGACATGAGCGAATTGCTCTAGTCTCCCTTCCATTAGGTGAACATGCCATTACCCCTCGTAAAGAGCGGATCAGTGGTTATAAAAAAGCGATGGAAGAAGCCGGCATACCTCTGCGTGAGGAGTATATCTGTAGTGTGCCAAAAGAAGAATTAGCTACAGGACTGATGCGCCTTTTAGCATTGCCGGACCCTCCGACAGCGCTATTGGCTACGAACGATATCACGCTAGCAGAGATTTTGAAATATGCGAATCGAAATGCCATCGCTATTCCAGAACAATTGTCTGTCATCGGGATAGATGATGCGGAGTTCGCGCAAATTTATAATCCGGTCATTACAACGATTCGTCAGCCTGCATACGAAATGGGTATGCAAGCCGCTAAAATTATACTCTCTTGTATTGAGGACAAGGGCGCTTCCGTTCCAATCACCTATCGATTCCCGCCGTCCTTACAACAAGGGCAATCTGTGAAGTCATATAACTGACTACAAGCTATAGAAGTACAAAAAAAGCCATTCCACAGATCAAGGGACTGACCCCATAACATGAGACAAATCAAAACACCTTCAAGAGAATGGAACCTTGTCGTAAGATAAGGAGATCATCTTGGAGGTGTTTTTGCATTGGCAACCAGAGTAAGTTATCCCGTGGAAATAAAGATGAAAGCTATAGAAATGAGATTAGCAGGAGTACCTGTGAAAGAGGTTATGGAGCAGCTCGGAATACGGAATAAGACACAGCTAAAGACATGGATGAGATGGAATCGAAATGGTGAACGACATCGTTTGGAGCAGCCGGTGGGTAAACAGTACAGCTATGGCAAAGGTCCGGAGGACTCTTCGGAACTCGAAAAAGTAAAGGCAGAGAACCGATTCTTAAAACAACAATTAGATCTGCTAAAAAAGTACGAGGAGTTGGAGAGGAGGTGGAACCAGAGGCCGTTATTGCCTGGATTGAATCCATTCGAAACGAAGTGACGGTGTCTGAGGCTTGTAGATGGCTCGGAATCGCAAGAACGACTTACTACCGCTGGAAAGCAGCTGTGGGGACAAAGCATACAGACAAACTGGTGGAGAAAATCCGGGAGCTTTGCATCCGTCATAAATTCCGCTATGGGTACCGAAAAATCACGGCGCTCCTTCGGATAGAGCAGAGTATAAATCATAAGCGAGTCCAGCGGATCATGCAGTGTGAGGGGCTTCAGTGCCGCGTGAGGATGAAAAAACGAAAGGTGACTGGGCAATCTGTACACTCCTTTGAAAATCTGCTCAAGCGACAGTTTCATGCAGAAGCACCTCTGCAAAAACTCGTCACGGACATTACCTATTTGCCATTTGGCGGGAAGATGTTGTACTTCTCCAGCATTCTAGACTTGTACAATGGTGAGATTGTGGCTTACAGTATAGCAGATAAACAAGATACCTCTTTGGTGTTGGATACATTAAATCAACTTCCAAAGCAGAAAAAGATGTTGTTGCATAGCGACCAGGGCAGCGTGTATACGTCCTTTGCGTACCAGGAAGCTGTAAAAGGAAAAGGCATTACCATGAGCATGTCCCGTAAAGGAACGCCCGCTGATAATGCCCCCATTGAATCGTTTCATTCCACTCTAAAGTCTGAAACGTTCTACCTCGAAGATCTCACATCTACAACGACTGCAATCGTTGTAAAGACCATTCGAGACTACATCATTTACTATAACTCAATTCGAATTCAAGCGAAACTAAATAACCAGTCACCGATGGATTTCCGGCGACTGGCTACTTAAACTTGTAAGGTGTTTTGATCCCTGTCTCACAAACGGGGGTCAGTCCCATCAACTGTGAGACGGCTTTTTTTAATAATAAAACTCCCAAGCTGCTAGACTATAAGGCTGCAACGTTGTTGTTTCATCTTGTGGTTAATTGTACTTTCTGCAACTATTTTAGTTTGTGCTTCCTGGATTAAGAGTTTAATAGTATTTTGTGCAGTTATTTCTGCGGGAAATTGCTGACAGCGATGTTCACCTGGTTGTTAAATGTATAAAGTGCAATTAAAGCCGAGAAGAAACGATTTTGACTCGATATAGTTGTATAGAGTACAGCTATGTTGTGTAGATTTGGTTGCATTCAGCTATTTATGAGAATTACAGAAGTTTACTGAGATTATGTTGCGAAAGCTGACTCAAATCTATGTGCTTAATCCTCCTGCTGCATAAACTTCGCAAGCTCTTCACGAGTCGGAAGCCCATCCATATCGCCAGGCGACATGACGGCTAACGCGCCGATCGCATTGCCACGTTTGACGGCCTCGGCAATCGGAAACTTTTCCAGCATTGCACTGATTACGCCAACTGCAAATCCATCACCTGCACCAACGGTATCAACGACCTCTTCTACCTTAAATCCATCTACGTAGCCTTCTCCTTCAGCGGATTTATAGAAAGCGCCTTCAGGTCCGAGCTTAATGACGACTAAGCTGACCCCACGCGCCAGATAATAGTCTGCAATCTCTTCCGGCGTGCTTAGGCCTGTAAGAATATTGCCTTCTCCGAGTCCCGGAAGGAACCAATCACAGCGTGTAGCCAGATCATTGATCGTGTTTACCATCGTTTCCGTATCCGGCCATAAGCTAGGGCGCAGGTTTGGATCTAGGGAGACAGTCTTGCCTTGTCTTTTCATAAATTCCATAGCGTGAACAGCGAATTCATGGCAGCTCTTGGATAAGGCGGCGGAGATGCTTGTCACGTGTAAATGTCCTGCAGCATTAAAGTATGCCTCGTCAAAATCAACCAGACTAAGCTTGGAGGCCGCGGAATTTTTGCGGAAGTATTCGACTTTAGGATCGCCGGTAACGACCTTTGATTTGATTAACATACCCGTAGAATTTTCTTTAGTAAAAGTAATGTTGTCGGTATCAATGTTCTCTTTCTTCATAGCTTGAGCAATAAAATGACCAAAGTTATCTTCACCAAGCTTCGTAACATAACCTGTAGGATGATTTAAGCGTGATAAGCCCGTAGCTACATTGCTCTCAGCACCTGCCAACGCTTTGGAGAATGAAAAGACTTCATGCAGGGGGCCTGTTTCATTCGCATAAAACATCGCCATCGGCTCCCCGAAAGTGACGGCATCCAGCTGTTTACTCATTTGAGTTCCTCCTAGGGTAATGAATTTATCCCAGTATAATGATGTGTAACTTGAAATTATCACATAAATCGGTTTTGTACAATAAAAGAATGAATATTGATCAAAAACATATTTTTAATAAAAGTAAAATAATTAGGTTTAAGTCCTTATTTTATAAGGGTTAATTGGTGAATTTGATGAAAATATATCATGATCTATATAAAATTGTATTGACTGTTACCCGTATTATTATTACTATCTCATTATAGATTATGTCGCAATAATTAGTAAATTTAATAAAAAGTTTATCTAAATTAGTATTTCATATTCATCTACGATCGTACCAAGAGAAAGGGAGTCTACTGATGAAGAAAATGAAAGTATTGCAGAATGTGGCGTCCGTTGGAGTTGTAGCTGTTATTCGTGCTGATAGTGCTGAGGAAGCTTTTAAAATGTCCGTTGCCTGTATTGAAGGCGGTTTGAATAATATTGAAGTCACCTTCACGACTCCGGATGCGGATGTGGCGATAAAACGATTGGTTGCAGAGTACGGAGATCGCGCAGTGATTGGAGCAGGTACTGTACTTGATCCATTAACGGCCAGAATAGCCATTCTTGCAGGCTCGGAATTTGTGGTTAGTCCCTCTTTTGAAGCAGAGACAGCTAAGATGTGTAACCTTTATGGTATTCCATACATGCCTGGCTGCATGACATTAAATGAAATGAAGGAAGCGTTGAAGTTTGGAGTGGATGTGCTTAAGCTATTCCCTGGCAGTGCTTTTGGTCCGGATTATGTGAAAGCGGTTAAAGGTCCTATGCCGCATGTGAACATTATGCCAACAGGTGGCGTGGATCTGAATAATATGGAGAAGTGGATTGCCAACGGCTGTATAGCAGTAGGTATCGGGGGCAATTTGACTGCACCAGCGAAGGATGGCCGATATGATCAGATTACTGATCTTGCGGCTCAGTATGTGGCGAAGTTTAAAGAAGTAAAAGGAATTTAACTTTGTTTGTCTCATAAATTCAAATGGATCGATTATTGAAAGCTGTATGCTGACGGATGTCAGTTATACAGCTTTTTTTATGCTTATTTTTTGCTAATCACAATTTCTTGCAATATATGTTTTTCATAAAGTATAGAATGAGGACAAAGGCAATAAACTATAAAGTAGGAGAGTTATGATGTTTGACTGACGTCAACAAATTGGAATGGTTTATTATCGGACCGGGAGTGAGTATATGCCTGCTTATCATGATAAAAAGTTGTATCAAGCAGCTGATGAAGAGGATGCTGAATACGTAGAAATTGCATCGGCATTCCATGGTTGTAAGGTGACGGAAGGCCAGATCTATAGATTAGAGCGAAATTACAATAACCCGCATATTTTTGAGAATGGAGAGGCGTATGTTGTGGATGACGAAACTAGGGACAACTACGCAGTATTCTTACTCTGCAAGATTGTGTTATATAAATAGAGTTATGTGCTTAATTTTAGAGCCATTTCTTGTTAGCTGACGGCTTCTTTTCCGACAGGAGGATAAGCCCTTTTCTTTTGGGAATGGGAGATAGTTCATGCCTAAACGCCTGCTGTCCTTATAGGGATGTTGAAGGCGTTTATACTTGTGTCATTTTTGTTATAAAGTTATTCAAAAGAGTATTTGAATGATTGAAGTTTCCCCTGTATGCTTAGTAGGAATTATTGGCTGCGAATTGTGCGTTAGCGCTTTATAAAAGATGGCTTAACATGACGTTCTAAGAAAAGTTTGGTATTCTAAAAATATTAATTACAGGGTTGCAACAAATTCGCAGTCTTGCGCGTCAGTAAGATTGCATAGAGAGGGGGAACCTTCGTGGTGGAGCAGGGACTCATCAGAGCCGCTCAAGCGGGCGATCGCGACGCTCTAATCACCCTATTGCGAGAAATTGAAGGGCATGTATATAAAACGGCCTTCTACATTTTGCATAATGAACAAGATGCACTGGATGCATCACAGGAGGCCTTGATCCGGGTTTATACCAAAATCGGTTCATATGAGGAAAAGGCCCAGTTCAAAACGTGGGTTCAGCGAATCGTTACCAATATTTGCATTGATAAATTCAGAAGAACTAAACCTACAGTTTCTATTGATGAACATGAAATGGTGTTTCAGGATAAACACAATGTGGAACGCGAAGTTCTATCCTCTTATTTAGCTGAGGATATACGTGAAGCGATTGATCAATTGCCCGAACATCATCGGACAGTCATTGTCCTACGCTATTTACAAGATTTTTCTTACAACGAGATTGCAGACTGCCTGGATTTGCCTTTGAATACAGTGAAATCATACCTGTTTAGGGCCAGACAGCAGCTGCAGAATAGACTTCAGGAGTACCAGAAAGGTGGTGTATCGGGATGAAATGCGCGGAGGTGATGGAATGGATGCACCGCTATTTAGACAAAGATTTGAGCCAAGATGAGATTGTTGAAATGTTCCGTCATATCGATAATTGTCCTTCCTGCGCGGAAGTCTTTGAGCGGCTGACACTTCTCTCCAATGAATTGGAGCAATTGCCAGACGTGAAACCCCCGTTTAGTCTGGTTGACTCTATTTTACCTCAGCTTGCAGAATTGGATCGAAGCAGTCGTGAACAAAGCGCTGTGAGAACCGAGGAGCCAGTTGTAGTTCCATTTTCACGTGAAAGCTCCCGCGGTAAAGCTTCCAAGGGAACCTCTATAGCAACACGGACAGGCATTGGAGCTATTGCAGCTGCTGTAATATTAGGGATCGCTATTTTTAATATGCCGGATAAAATGCCTGGGGCAGAGGTAGAACAAAGCTTACAATATAATGCTAATACAGCCAGCAATGATTCTGCTGATATGGCTATTGAATCGCAAGCTCAAGCTTCTACATCTGCTAGTTTAGATGAGGCTGCGCCTGCTAATAGCGGAACAGATTCCGGGGCTCTACCGGCTGCGCCTGGTGTGGATGAGGGTAACGCCCCATTAGATAGAGCAATGGGACCGGTTGATCCTGCGTCGATGCCGCCTTCCCCAACTGAAACTAATGCTGGATCTGGAGGACGATCGATACCGGAACCAACTAATGGTGTGAGGCCTAATCCTACTGAGAAGATTATGACGCCGAAGCCGGATGCAGTTACGAAAGTTCAACCCCCGGATGTTAGCGACACTAGTAATAATCAGCCCAAAGCTGATAAGAAGGATCAACCCGCTTCTATAGATAAGGGGGGCGCAGCTGATTTAGCGCCACCTACTGAGGGAGCATTAGATATTGCTAGTGACTATAGAAAAGAAGTTATGGGCTTTAACATTTCTTCGGATTCTACGGATTCTAATGTTCAGACTTGGACTTCACCTGATGGGCATTATGCGGTTGAGTTCGCTGGGCTGCAGCTTGTAATATATAAGAATTCACCTGAAGGCTCAGTGGAAGATAGGACGGCAGTAACTTCTTATCCATTAGAAGGAAATTGGATTTCCGGAGAATGGTCGGCGGATAGCTCGCAGTTCACGTATGTGACGGAGAAAGATGGAGTTAATACTACCAAAGTGTACACTGTGCAAAAAGCGGGAATTACCTCTTCTACTCCGGCCGCGTCGCCATCAGCAACACCGGCTGCTTCGTCAACAAATTAATATGAGGCCGGAACATTTTTCGAAGTTTCGGAATATACTATAGCAACCGGACAGGAACTAGAGAGTATTGGATTTGCAGAACATCGGTATGACCGTCGGATGGGAAGTTTCTAGGGCTTTTCACTCCGGCGTTTATATAGATGCGCCGCTGAAACGGAGGAGCTTTGGCCATGGCTGCCAGAGTTTCTCCGTTTTTGCATGAAAAATAAGACATAAAGTATAGCGTGGAACTTATCCTTTATGTCTTATTTTTCTCGATTAAACGCTTACCGTCCATATAAGATGCCGAAGGTGGTTATACTTGTGCATTTTTGTCGTTTTTTTTGCTACAATAGGACTCTGGGCAAATTGGGCTAGATGAATGGAAAAGGAAGTGGCGGAATGGATGCCAAAACGGCGATAAAAGAAATCAAACAAGGGAAAATCTCACCGCTGTACCTTTTGTACGGCAGTGAAAAATTTCGAATGAATGAATTTGCGGCATTGCTGGAAGACCAGCTGATTGCCAAAGAGGATCGTGATTTCGCGGTTATTCCCTTTGATCTCTCTGAGACGCCGGTGCAGGCTGTGGTAGAAGAAGCTGAGACTGTACCCTTTATGGTAGAACGTAAATTATTGCTGGTGCGGGACGCATCGTTATTTACTGCAGGAAAAGAGAATGCCAAACTTGAGCATCGTATAGATATTTTAAGTGATTATTTGCAGCATCCTGTAGATTTCAGTGTAATCGTCTTTATGGTGAATAATGACAAGCTGGATGAGCGTAAGAAAATTGTGAAGACTGTTAAATCAGCGGGCACGGTATTAGCCTTTAACCCGCTCGGAGCAGAAGAACTGCTGCGCTGGGTGGAGAAAGGGATTCGTGAACGAGGTTGTGTGATGGCGCCCGGGACTGCGGAAATTCTCATAACCAATGCAGGAACAGGTTTGCAAGGCTTATCTGCGGAAATGGACAAGCTTTGTTTATTCGCTGGGAAGGGCGGAACCGTGGACGCAGAAGCGGTAGAGAGTCTAGTGCACCGCGGAACAGAACAAAATGTGTTCACGCTTGTGGAAGATATCGCTAACCTTCGTTTGGATAAGGCGCTTGATACGCTGTATGAGCTGTTGAAGCAGCGGGAAGAACCTATTAAGATTGCTGCGTTAATTGCGCGGCAGTTCCGAATTATTTTGCAGGTGAAGGATTTATCAGCACATAGTTATTCGCAAGGTCAGATTGCTTCGCAGATCGGACTTCATCCCTATGCAGTTAAGCTTGCAGGGGAGCAGGCTCACAAGTTCTCAAGTGAACGTCTGCGGCAAATCTTAAGTGCACTGGCTGATCTAGATTATAAGATGAAGACAGGGGCTATAGATAAAGTGCTTGGTCTGGAGCTGTTTATGCTGCGGCTTGCAGCCTAGTTCGATGGTTACTGTAGTAGATTGTGAAGGAACTTGAAAGAATAGAATACAAGCGAAGAAGAGTGAATTCAGCTAATCATGCTGGGTTTGCTCTTTTTTTATTCACGATTATGCGGTTCAGAAGGAGTTGCTGGCACAAAAAAACCCAACCGTATGAAACATAGCGGTCAGGTTCTTCAATTGCTCATTATGAATGTCGTCCTAGGCTTGAGCCTTAAGAGCGTTCAATTTCTTCGCCAAGCGGGATTTTTTGCGGGCAGCCGCATTTTTATGAACCAGACCTTTAGTTACGGCCTTGTCCAGCTTTTTGGAAGCAGCTTGGAAAGCAGCTTGAGCAGTTTCAACTTCCGTACCTGTCAGTGCTACATCAGCAGTTTTCACAGCTGTACGAAGCGCGGATTTTTGGGAAGCGTTCAGTGCACGGCGTTTTTCGTTCGTGTTTACGCGTTTAACCGCGGATTTAATATTTGGCATTGCATTCACCTCCTGTAAGACATTCGAAATCATTATCAAATGATTCACAACTTAAAATAGTTTAGCATGACCGGTAGTAAAAAGCAATACTTAAAGCTTTCAAATTAAACCATTTTAACCTGCATAAACAAGGGCTTTCTCTCGCACACTATCGACAAAAGAGCATAGGCAGAAGCTTGTAATTTGAGTTTTTGTTCAAAGTAACTCAAGGACGAAGCGAAAGCTTACAAAACTAAGTATCGCTTACGAAGCAAGTTTTGTCGAAGGTTACTCAATGAAGTGTATGCTTACAAAACCTTTAAGGAGGCTGGTATAACGATGGAACCGGATCTGCAGCTATATTCGGTACGCACGGACTTGGCGTTAGAAGCAAAGGAAATGGCCCAAGGGCCACAAAGGACGCCAATTCCTGGTGTGAACGAAGAAGTGGAAGAGTCTGATGGGATAAAAGTTACCCGGCTTGGTGTGGCTAACGCAGCAGGATCACAAGCGATAGGCCGCGCGATTGGAAATTATGTCA
Organism: Paenibacillus sp. FSL R5-0345; assembly: GCF_000758585.1. Classification (NCBI taxonomy): domain Bacteria; kingdom Bacillati; phylum Bacillota; class Bacilli; order Caryophanales; family Paenibacillaceae; genus Paenibacillus; species Paenibacillus sp. FSL R5-0345. The sequence continues at coordinate 5,189,217 of NZ_CP009281.1, read as the reverse complement.
CGCTTGAGGTGCCAGCGCTGCGCGGTGGAGATACCGGTTTACAGCAAAAAGTTGCTGAAGTCTTTGCTCGCGAATTCGAGGACTTCCTGATTAGGATTGGCATTGGTAAGGATGCATCTGTGCTAATCGTCGGACTTGGTAACTGGAATGTGACTCCAGATTCACTGGGTCCGCTGGTTGTGGAGAATGCGCTCATTACTCGGCAGTTTTATGAGCTGGTGCCGGATCAGGTCTCTCCAGGTTATCGCAAGGTAAGTGCTATTGCTCCTGGGGTATTGGGATTGACCGGTATCGAATCAAGTGAGGTTGTACAGGGGATTGTGGATCGTACAAAGCCGGATCTCATCATTGCCATTGACGCACTGGCATCCCGTTCGCTTGAACGGATCAATACGACAATTCAGATTGCTGATATCGGCATCCATCCGGGTTCAGGGATTGGAAATAAACGACGCGGATTGACGCAGGAAATTCTGGGTGTTCCTTGTATTGCCATCGGTGTTCCTACAGTTTGCTATGCTTCGACTATTGTAAATAATGTACTGGAGATGATGAAGAATCATTTCGGGCAAGGAGCTGGTCACACTAAAGAAATCATGGGGATGTTGGACGATATTTCCGAGCAGGAGCGATTGTCACTGGTGAAGGAAGTTCTTGAGCCACTTGGACATGATCTGATCGTTACACCTAAAGAAATCGATGAATTTATTGAAGGTATCGCCAATATTGTAGCCAGTGGTTTGAATGCGGCCTTGCATGATGCGGTCGATCCTGAGAATGTCGGTGCTTATACCCACTAATTGAATCATAGCTAGCACAGTCCGGCGGGATGCTGATCTACAGTATCCTGTACGGGCTCTATGTCTATTCTCTCATTTTCGGTTCTACTATTTCTCGTTCGCTCATAGATTTGGAGTATAAGAGATTACAGAGGGCTGGAGGAGGACATAAATATAATGAATAAAAAATGGTTTCAGCTTTGGAACATCGGCCGCTTACGTGGAAGAGTGCTGGATGCTTTATCGCTGGGAAGAACGATGCTGCTGTTGGCCGGAGGTTCGCTAGTATTTTTTATGCTGCTTGGAGCTGGTGGTTTGGCCGGACAGAAGTTGAACTCTTCACCCATTCCATCTATGAAGGGGCTTGCGGCCTCACTATCCAGTGGATTTTTCATGGAGCTGTTGGGGATGGAGGTACCGCATTTACCGAAGGGGGAAGAGCCTTCCGCTTTTTCAGGTGAAAAAGTAACTTCCTTTGTATTTCAATTGCTGACCAGTGTGAATCCAAGTGATCCGAAGAGTCTAGTCTCTCGTGAAGTGCCAGGTTTGGCAGCGGATGATCCGTTTCTATTGCGAAAAGGCTCGGGTGGTTCTACAGGAGCGCCTGTTGATTATCATCCGGGAACGGATGAACTGGCTGAGGGTGGAGGGGAATCGGATGATCCATCTGTTCCAGACGAAGTGGACAAGCCTGAAGATACCCCATCACAGCAACCTGAAGCGACGATAACTCCGTCTCCTGAGCCATCAGGAGCTACGGGAGGCACGGATAAGAGTGATCCTCAAAGCGAGACAGATAAGGATACCTCGGTCAAACGGGTTCTTATCTATCATTCACATCCTCGAGAGGCCTATAACCCTCTACTAGGAGTGACGAACGAAAATCCAAGCTCGGCGGTTTCTTCTAAAAATGTAATGCTGGTAGGATCATATATTACGAAAAGATTGGAACAACGCGGGATTGGTACAGTTCATGCCAAAGAAGATTTTCTAACTAAAATTGCCGACTATAACTGGAATTTTTCCTACAAATACTCTCGAATGTTGGTTAAATCTGCAATGAGCTCAAACCAAGAAATGAGTGAACTTATCGACATTCACCGCGACTCGCAGCGTCATGGCAAAACAACTGCAGTGATTGATGGGAAAAGTTACGCTCAGGTGTATTTTATTATTGGACATGCGAATAAAGATTGGAAGAAGAACGAAGAGTTTGCGAACAAGATTCATCAAACGATTGAAAAGAGTTACCCAGGAATATCTCGCGGAATATGGGGAAAAGCTGCGGGTAAAGGAAACAACGGGGAGTACAACCAGACCCTCTCACCTAATAGTGTCTTGATTGAGGTGGGCGGTGTTGATAATACAGCAGAGGAATTAAAGCGTACGGCTGATATTTTGGCAGATGCTATTGCGGATGTGTATTGGAGCAGTCATGACTCGGAGAAGGTAAACGCAGCTGGCAAGGCGACGAATCCCACAACCCAAGAGAGCAAGGGACAAACCAATGCTACAGCACCTCAAAAGTCATCGGACGGAGCTTCGTAACCTTTAGACATTCATTTAGAGTAACAGCCTAATTACCAAGTATCAAGCTAAAACGCCTTTGGCGTCCTTTTAAAGACGGTAAGTGTTTATGCGAGAATTTTAAGGATAATGTGTAACGTGAAACTTATACTTTCTTATAATTTTAAAAAGGAGTGGCTTACATGTCTCGTTTCGGTAAAAAACTGGTTATGGTCGGTATTTGGGCAGGGGTCGGTATACTGTTAGGTATGCAGTTTAGTGGCAGCGGAGGGGCAACTGTCTCTAAGCTGCTGCCAGGCTGGACTGATCTTTCGACTACGCCAACCAGCCAAGTGACGGGCATGCAATCACAACCGATAAAGAATGGGGTTACACAAGGTGGGCAGACTTATGTGTATGTTCCGATGGTGATCGACCCTATCACAGGTGCATATACGCCTGTTTCCCCGTTGCCTCAGAATAGCAATCCTGCCCCAAATGGAGATCTTCCTCAGCAGGTGGTAGACGGGTATAGTACGAAAACTCCGGAACAGATTCTGATTCCTGAGGAACAAAAGCCGACAGTCGATGTGATAGCAGATAAAACGGCGGGCCTTCTCCAGCAGGCTTCTCAGAAGGGCATACGCTGGGTAGTTTCATTGTTCGATTCGGCGGAAGAATCACAATGATTTCAGGAGAAACAGTTATTTCACGGATACGTGAATAGCTGTTTCTTCTGTTTTACGTAAGGGCGGGATTGATGGAGTAAGCTTGTACTGTTATAATAAGTGGATTAATATCAGGCTGTCTGTGGGGGTAAGGAATGACTGACGTTCAGAAAAGACAACAACAAATTCGCAATTTCTCGATTATTGCACATATAGACCATGGTAAATCGACACTAGCTGACCGCATTTTGGAATACACGGGGGCACTAACCACGCGTGAAATGCAGGAACAGGTACTCGATCAGATGGATCTGGAGCGCGAACGCGGTATCACAATAAAGCTGCAAGCCGTGCGTTTAACCTATCGTGCAGACGATGGTGTGGAGTATTATCTCAATTTGATTGATACACCGGGACACGTCGATTTCACCTATGAAGTTTCCCGCAGTCTTGCGGCATGTGAAGGCGCGTTGCTCGTAGTAGATGCGGCACAAGGGATTGAAGCACAGACGCTTGCCAATGTGTATCTAGCGCTGGATAACAACCTGGAAATTCTGCCTGTCCTCAACAAAATTGATTTACCAAACGCTGACCCAGACCGGGTAAAGCAGGAAATTGAGGATGTTATCGGGCTGGATACCAGTGAAGCGGTTATGGCATCTGCCAAAGCCGGTATCGGTATCAAGGAAATCCTTGAGCAAGTGGTGAAGCAGGTTCCTGCTCCATCCGGTAATTCGGAAGAACCGCTTAAAGCATTGATCTTTGACTCACATTATGATCCTTACAAAGGCGTTATCGTCTATGTGCGCGTAATGGACGGGAAGATCCGCGCAGGTTCGAAGATTAAGATGATGGCAACCGAAAAGACCTTTGAGGTTATTGAGGTTGGTGCATTTATGCCGCGTATGACCATTGTTGATGAATTGAACATCGGAGATGTTGGGTTTATCGTAGCTGGTATCAAGCATGTTGGGGATACTCGTGTCGGTGATACGGTTACCGATGCCAAGAATCCTACTGCTGAGCCGCTTCCAGGTTATCGTAAGATTAACCCGATGGTATACTGTGGTTTGTATCCGATTGAAACCTCCGATTATAACGATCTTCGTGAGGCCCTTGAGAAGCTTCAGCTTAACGATGCTTCGCTAAGCTTTGAGCCGGAAAGCTCTAGCGCACTTGGATTTGGCTTCCGTTGCGGATTCCTTGGTCTCTTGCATATGGAAATTATCCAGGAACGGATTGAACGTGAGTTCAATTTGCCGCTAATTACTACCGCACCGAGCGTTATCTACCGAATTATGCTGACCAATGGCGAAATGATTCAAATCGACAACCCGTCACATTATCCGGAAATCGGAACGATCGACTACATTGAAGAGCCGTATGTTAAAGCAGCGATCATCGTGCCTAACGACTTTGTGGGTACCGTAATGGAGCTGTGCCAGAACAAACGTGGCGAGTTCGTAAATATGGAGTATCTAGATACTAATCGTGTAACGATTACTTACGAGATTCCACTGTCAGAAATCGTTTATGATTTCTTTGATCAGTTGAAATCTGGTACCAAAGGTTACGCATCCTACGACTATGAAATTTCAGGATACCGTCGTTCGAATCTGGTCAAGATGGATATCTTGCTTAACAACGAGCAGGTTGATGCCTTGTCCTTTATCGTTCACCGTGATCGTGCGTATAACCGCGGACGTATCATTTGTGAGAAACTGCGTGGGATTATCCCTCGTCAAATGTTCGAAGTGCCGATTCAAGCCTCTGTGGGTACGAAGGTGGTTGCGCGTGAAACCGTTAAGGCGATGCGCAAAAACGTACTTGCTAAATGTTACGGCGGTGATATTTCGCGTAAGCGTAAGCTGCTCGAGAAACAAAAAGAAGGTAAGAAACGCATGAAGCAAGTCGGCAGTGTCGAGGTACCGCAAGAAGCATTTATGGCCGTTCTGAAGATTGACGAGTAGAAATTAGGTAGAGCCGGGAGAATATCCCGGCTCTATTTTTTTGAGCAGGAGAAGATTACAATAGGGTGGAAGGATTGTAAGCACATACACTGTAAGGGGAGTCCTCTTTTGAAACGATTATATTTAAAACTTACGCCAAGTACCTTTAAGAATCGGATTTTGTTAGCTTTCTTACTGTTGGTACTAACACCCATTGCCATGCTCGTTCTGTATAACTTCAAAGAGACAGAACAAATGCTTCAGGATAATGCGGAAACGAAGAACATAGAGCAGCTTATTGGGATTAAGAATGGTTTTGTTGATCTCATGAGTCTCGTTATGAAAACAGGATCATTACTTGAACAAGATACAACGATTTTATCGATAATGAAGAATCCCGAGCAATCTGATGAAATCACGAGAAAAAAGCTCGTTGAAAACAAGTTTGGAGCGATTGAAAATACATTCTTCATGAGTGGAGCGACGGTATATTATACTTTAATCGACCTTCATGGAAACGCATACACTTCCTTTATGCCGAGGGAAACCTTGAGCTACGACGAAATCCAATCGGAAGATTGGGTTCAAGCGTTGAAGCGAGAAGGAGCGAATCGATATATATGGAATCCGAATGACAAGAATAATGTGGTCCGGGAAAGTACGACAAGTAAGAAAATGCTTAGCCTCTATGAGGTTATGCGTGATAATGGTTTTAACATTTATGCTTATGCAAGACTAAGTATCGATTATGAGGAGTGGTTTATTAAATCAACGTTAGGGAGTAAACAGGAAGGTTCTTTTTTTCTGCTCGATGCCTCAGGGAGAATGATGCTTAATCCGGATAAGGATGAGACCTTTTCTCCAGATATTGCGCAGAGTATTGTGAAGAGTGACCACCAGCGGCAGACAGAGCGTGCTGCATCCATCATCGATCCGAAGGAGAAAAGCTTATACACATACAGCTACATCGAAGAGTTGAATGGTTATGTCGTTAAAAAGGTACAGCTAGAACAGCTATTTCTTGAGGTGTATAAGCAGAAGCAACGATTTTTTGCTGTATTTGGAGTCATACTACTGCTATTTGTTTTATTAACTTATTTTATATCATCGACGATTACAGTGCCGCTAAAGAAGCTGCAGAAGAAGATGGAGATGACCGCTAAAACGAATCTCAAAATGAAATTACCCGAGCAAGGGCGGGGAGAGATTCTGGCACTGACTCAGAGTTTCAATATAATGATCCATGATTTAAATGAGCTGTTGCAGCGTCTTCAGCTTGAAGAAAAACAGAAGCAATTCGTTCGATTTCAGGTGTTACTTTCGCAGATGAATCCACATTTCCTACTAAATACATTGAATACGATAAAGAGCATCGCCTTAGATAAAGATGATGATGAAATTTATGGAATTTGTGTTGCACTAGGCAAAATATTGGAAACAACCTTAAATACGGAAGTGGATTTGATTCTGTTAAAGGATGAGATTGTACTAATTGAATCTTACATGGAAATTCAGCGGCAACGCTTCGGACATGGGATTGAGATTCAATATGATATCAACGAGGAACTACAATACGCATTAATTCCTAAATTCTGTCTTCAACCCTTAATTGAAAATAGCTTGATTCACGGCTTCGGTCAGTCTGTGAAACAAGGGAGAATTGATATTTCCGCTAAGGTGACTGGACAGCAACTATATCTGCAGGTTAAAGATAACGGCATGGGGATAGATAGAGCACAGCTGAATAAGGCTGCACGGAAACGGAAAGGAATCGGTGTTCAGAATATTAGGGAGAGCTTGGAGCTGTTGTTCAAGAATCAACGGACAGGCATGGACATTGTATCATCAGACACAGGAACTGAAGTGATTATCCATTTTCCACTTCTTATTTCAAAACCTTACGATGGAGGTAAGCTCACATGTGGAGAACGTTAATTGTGGATGATGAACAACCCGCGGTTAAAAGTATACGGAAGTTATTTTTAAAGGCTGGAATCCCGTTTGAAATTATAGGTGAGGCGGAGAATGGAGAAGTAGGCTTGCAAATGATTCGTGAGCTTCGACCTGATGTGGTAGTGACGGATATCAATATGCCAGTGATGGATGGGGTGAAGCTCCTTCAAGTTGCGCGAGAGGAAGGCTTCGACTGTCGATTTGTAATGTTGACCGCATTGAGTGAATTTGAATACGCTCGGCAAGCGCTCGTATTTGGAGCTTCGGACTACATTCTGAAGCTATCTTTAGATCTACAAGGTTTGAAGCAGACCATGGGTAAGGTTCATGCCGAGCTGGAGCAAATGGTGAAGATGAAAAAGGCCGATAAATGGTTTCCTGAGAAGCAACAAACGGGACCGACAGATCATGTGGAGATGAACAAAATAATTGCTTATATTGAAGAGCATTATTCTGAGGACATCTCGCTCAAATCCATGTCAGAGTTGATCCGAATGGATGCCAGCTATATAAGTGACTTATTCAAGAAAAAGACAGGGAAAACGTTGACGAATTATATTCAAGAGCGGCGTATTCAGGCTGGAAAAATGCTGCTTGCAGAGACGAAGCTAACAATTAGTGAGATTGGGCAGCAGGTGGGCTTTGAGAACGATAATTATTTTATTAAAATTTTCAAAAAGTGGTGTGGCGTCACGCCGAATGAATTTCGCAAAGAACCAAAAAACGTTCTATAGTTTCCCAAATGTAGTTCATCCCCCAGAATCCGCTCTGATGATAAAGTTATAGACGTAGAGCACAACACATAATCCTTCCAAGGGGGAAGATATCGATGAAGAAAAAGTGGTATCCTGCAGTGCTTTCTGTCTTATTAGCAGGTACGATGCTGGCTGGTTGTGGTACTAGTGGAAGTAATGATGCGCAGGGCAGTGCAAATGGACAAACAGCAAAGGAGAAAATAAAGCTTACGATGTGGGGGCAGTTCCGGCAGAAGCCGGGCCTCAAGCTGTAATTGATAACTGGAATAAAGATCATCCAGACATTCAAGTCGAGTATATCCGTAATGTAAATGATGATGCTGGAAACTTAAAGCTAGATACTGCCTTGATGACCAATCAAAACATAGACCTTTTCATGAACTACGATCTTGCTCATTTACAGAAACGTATGGATGCAGGCGTTGCCTTGGATCTAAGCACGAAGACAGATTATGATATCGACAGCCAGATCGGCGAGGACGCAGCAATGTGGAAAATCAATGATAAGTACTATGGGATTCCTACAAAGAAAAACATGGCGTTTGTGTGGTTGAACAAAGATATGCTGGATGCAGCAGGATTACCGATTCCTGCGGTGGACTGGACCTGGTCAGATCTTCAGGAGTATGCGAAGAAGCTAACGAAGCCTGGTGTGTACGGATTATTGCAGGCAGATTCCTCCTTCTCAACAACGATGGACGGTACGCTTGCTGGAATGGGTGTGAAACAGGCGGATGGTACTTCAAACTTTGGGAATGATCTATGGAAAGAACACCTGGAAATATTGCATAACATGATGTTCGTGGACAAATCCACACCGGAATATGGCGAGCAATTGACAAGTAAAATGCCGGTTGACACCATGTTCTTGCAAGGCAAAGCGGCAATGCTGGCAGCAGGTGAGTTTATTTTCCGAAATGCGAACAACTTGAAAGACTATCCGCATGATTTCAAAACCGCGTTCGCCGCTATTCCAAAAGTGAATAAAGATCAAAAGGATTATAAATATTCGGGCGGTGTGGGTGACATGCTTTCTCTTAATGCGAAATCCAAGAACCTGGACGCAGCTTGGGAGTTCGCAAAATGGTATGCGGATGGCGGTATGCTGCCAATGGCAAGCGGTGGTCGTATTCCAGCCTCTAAGAGTGTAGATAGTAAGGAAGCAATGAGCCTTCTCATGAAGGGTGTGGAAGACAAATATGATACAGATTCAATGAATAAAATTGTATTCGGCAAATTCCCGTCCTTCCAGCTAAATGTAACTCAACAAGCCATTGATGCACGTAAAGAAGAGTATGAAAAATACTTCTTAAATAAGCAAGATATTGAAACCACGATGAAGAATATGCAAACCCGTTCGCAAGAGTTATTGAAATAATGAAATAGCTAGCACAAAAGAGAAGGAGGAAGATTTCTTCGTTCTTCTCTTTCGTGTACCCATTTTTCAGCATACGAAAGGCGGCGATACCGTGAAGCGGAGAAGCTGGATGGACAGACAAGGCTGGATCGGCATGACCTTTATTCTTCCGAATATGATTGGTATTCTCTTGTTCTTTATTATTCCTGCAATCTATTCCTTTGTCCTCATGTTTACGAATTATCAATTTTCAAATCCGAATTGGCAATTTACTGGGCTGGATAATCTCAAACGATTGTTCCATGACGATAATTTCTATGCCTCGATCAAATATACGGTGATATTCCTGATATCGGTTCCAGTATCGATGGTGCTCGCATTTATTGTAGCGCTATTTCTAAACCGCAGTGTGTATCTTAAAGGCGTATTACGTGGAATGTTCTTCCTACCGTATATCTCCAGTGGAGTAGCCGTTGCATTTGTCTGGATGCTGCTATTTCAGCCTTCACAGGGACCCATCAACGAAATGCTTCGCTGGATTGGCATAACATCGCCGCCAGGGTGGTTTGCGGATACGGAAACCGCAATGTATGCCATTGATATCGTACAAATCTGGCTGATGCTTGGCTACAATATGATCATATATTTAGCTGCATTACAGGAAATTTCGACAGAACAGCTGGAAGCTGCCCGGATCGATGGCGCAAGCACATTCAAAACAACATGGAAAATTGTATGGCCTCTTGTTAGTCCTACAACTTTTTTATTAATGATTACCGGATTAATTATGACGATGAAATCGTTCTCGATTATTCAAGCCATTACGGCTGGAGGTCCTAGCGGAAGTACGACGGTCTTATCACTATTCGTTTATAAAACAGCATTCAGTTATTACGATATGGGATACGCTTCAGCCATTTCATGGTTCTTGTTCGCCGTCATTCTCGTCATTACAGTCATTCAGTGGATCGGCCAAAAGCGCTGGGTTCATTACTAAATGATCCCACAAAGTGAAGCTTTGCGGGGGCCCCGAAACCATAATTTAAAGGAGCAGGCGGTATGAATGAAAAAGCAGGAAACATGAAGGTGAAACTGCCAGTAACGATCATCATGTTTGTTCTAGGACTATTTATGATTGTGCCTTTCCTATGGATGCTCAGCACATCCTTTCAGACACCTGCCGAGGTGTTTAACAAATGGCTGCCTTCATCTCTCAACTGGAGCAATCATATTCGGGTGTGGACAGGAAGTCATGATTTTGTTCCGTATTATTTAAATTCACTTAAAATTTCAATTATTGGAACTGTGGGGGCTGTGTTTCTATCTGCCCTTGCCGCTTACGGATTTTCACGTACTTCGTTCAAAGGTCGAGATGGACTATTTGTCATATATTTATCCATGATGATGGTTCCACCTCAGGTGCTTTTTGTTCCAAAGTTTATCATGTTTAACTGGGTTGGGATTTACAATACGCATTGGGCGCTGATCCTACCAGCCATGTTCTCAATCTTCGGTGTATTTATGCTTCGGCAGTTCTTTATGGGCATTCCTAAGGAAATTACGGAATCTGCTTTTTTGGATGGGGCGGGGCATTATAAGATATTTTTCCGCTTAATTCTGCCATTAGCGAAGCCAGCAATAGCAACGTTTGCTATTCTCGATTTCTCCTGGCAATGGAATGATTATGAGAATGCGCTTGTATTCTTGCAAAGCCCTAAACTATATACCATTCCGCTTGGATTGCAGAATTTTATTCTTGAGAACAATGTGGACTACAACGGGATGATGGCTGCTTCATCGGCTGCAATTATTCCAATGATTATTATCTTCTTTGTGGGTCAGAAATACATTATTCAAGGGATTTCAAGTTCGGCTGTGAAAGGCTAACTTTAGGAGGAGTACTAACATGAGAACAGAAACGGTTAAATCCGATGTAACAGTGGTCGGTGGTGGACTTGCAGGAATGAACGCGGCGATCGCTGCAGCACGCCTAGGATTAAAGGTAGCACTAGTGCAGAACCGTCCTGTACTTGGTGGTAACTCGAGTTCAGAGGTTCGGGTATGGGTATGTGGTGCAACAGGACATGGTGTAAATCGATATGCACGTGAGACAGGCATTATGGGTGAGTTATTCATCGAGAATCAATACCGGAACCCGGAGGGAAATCCATACTTATGGGATCTAACCTTACTCGAAGCCGTGAAGGCAGAGTCGAATATCAGCCTGTTTCTAAATACCGATGTACGCGAAGTGGAAGCGGAAGGTGAGGCAGAGGAGCGGACGATTCGCAGTGTGATTGGTTGGATGATGGGATCTGAGCGGTTGATTACGTTCGAGAGTGAGGCGTTCATCGATTGTACGGGCGATGGTTTGGTTGGCTTCCTAGCAGGAGCTGACTTCCGTTTAGGACGTGAAGCCCGCCATGAATTTAATGAGGAATGGGCACCTGAAGTGCCTGATAACATTACATTAGGCAGTACATTATTGTTTTATACACAGGATACAGGAAAACCGGTACGTTATGTTGCTCCATCGTTCGCGAAGGATATTACAACAACGTCGATTCCGATCCGTCGGGTCATTCGGAGTGGAGATTCAGGCTGTCACTACTGGTGGATTGAGTGGGGTGGTGAGCTTGATACAGTGGATGAGAATGAACGTATACGTGATGAGCTATCCTCTGTTATTTATGGGATTTGGGATTACATTAAAAACTCAGGTCATTTTGATGCCGAAAATATGACGCTGGAGTGGGTTGGATCAATTCCGGGTAAACGTGAATACAGACGGTTTATTGGCGATACGATCTTAACGCAAAATGATATTCTTGCGCAGCGTGAATTTGAAGACCGGATTGGATTCGGAGGATGGTCGATTGATCTGCATCCACCGCAAGGGATGTACGCAGAAGAGAGTGGCTCGAAACATCTGCATGCGGATGGGATTTATCATATTCCATTTAGTTCGCTCTATTCGAAAAATGTGCGAAATCTACTCTTCGCGGGTCGGAATATCAGCGCATCTCATGTGGCTTTTGGAACAACACGCGTCATGGCGACCTGTGCGATTATGGGTGAAGCGGCTGGAGCAGGTGCAGCATTATCCGTCATCAAAGGTGTAACCCCTCGTGAAATTCGCAATCAGCATATGCATGAATTGCAACAGGTGATGTTAAAGCAAGATGCTTCGATTATTGGATTGCGCAACGAAGATCCGCTAGACCTCGCGAGAAATAGTGAGATTCATGCGTCCAGTACGATGAAAGGCATATTACTGGATCGTCCAGCTGAAGCTTATGAGCTTTCTCATGACGTAGGAATATTGTTTCCGGTTGAAGGAAATATCCTTGGGTTGAAGCTGCTTGTGTCAGCAAGTACTCAGTCAGAGTTGACGGTTGAGCTATGGACGACTGGGCGTGCGGAAAATTACGTTCCAGCAGAGTGTAGACAGGTTGATGTTGTATTAGTACAAGCTGGAGAGCAGCAATGGATTGATGTTCCGGTACAAGAGGAGCAGTGGAGTTCAATCGGCGAGTGTAATATCTTCGCTATTATTCGAGCTAATGAGCATATTCAATTGCATATCTCAGAAACCTCAATCACAGGTGTTATTACATTTGAGCGAGGCGTTAAACCAGTAGTCGATTCAGCGCTGGAGGATCATCAGCCAGATCAGCCGGTGATGGAGTGGAGCATGAAACAGCTTGTACGCAGGCATTTCTGCTTTGCGGTAGAAACATCCGCATATGCTGCATCCAAAGTCACTGACGGGTATGCTCGACCTTTTGCAGGGCCACATAGCTGGGTTTCTGAGCCGATGACTGCTGGTAGAACGGAGTGGGTAGAGGCGCGTCTCCCGGATGCTGCTTCAGTCTCTGAAATTCATTTTACTTTTAACGATGATGTTAATGAGGATCTTATCAACCTACATCACCATGAAACGCCATTTCTAGTGATTCCTGAACTAGTAAAGGCTTACGATGTAGAGTTGCTCATTGATGGCGTGTGGCAAGTCATGTTCCGCGTCAAAGACAATCATCGCCGGAAGAACGTACATCGTTTAGAGAAGCCTGTCCTTACGGACACTGTTCGGATCGTTATTCATGAAACTAACGGAGGAGAACGTGCAGAACTCGTGGAAATGCGGATATATTAAGAAGAAGCGGCTTAGCCATCCTTATAGGGAAGGTATCCGTTTCTGCGAGAAATACAAAATATATATACTTTTTTGTATTTTAAAATAGAGATCATTTATAAATGATCGCCCCTCGAAGGGAAGCCGTCAGGCTTTCCTTTTCTTGTTTTTTAGATTACACTAGTCAAACGATATTTTTATATAAAGGAGACAGCTAATGACTACGAATACTAATGGCCGTCCCCCTGAGGCCGTGTACATTCATATACCTTTTTGTACCAATAAGTGCTTTTATTGTGATTTTAATTCCTACGTTCTCAAGGATCAGCCGGTTATGGATTATCTCGAAGCCTTGGATCGAGAAATGGAGCAGACCGTTAAGAACACCCCACCGGGTGTCATCAAAACGATCTTTGTCGGCGGAGGTACTCCCACTGTACTGAAACCCGATGAGATGGCTTATTTTCTAAAATCTGTTCGCACACATTTCCCGAATTGGGATAAAGATATCGAGTTCTCTATGGAAGCAAATCCGGGAACTACGGATAAAGATAAGTTGACGGTTATGAAAGAAGGCGGCGTGAATAGGGTGAGCTTTGGTGTTCAGGCGTTTCAGAACGAACTCCTGACGGGCATTGGCCGGATTCATAATGTTGATGATGTATACCGCAGCTTGGAGAATGCTCGTGCAGTAGGACTTAACAACCTGTCGGTTGACCTTATGTTTGGTTTGCCGAACCAAACGGTGGAGATGCTGGCTGAAAGTATTCGCAAGGCGCTCGAGCTAGATTTACCCCACTATTCTATTTACAGCTTGAAGGTGGAGGAGAACACTCTTTTTCACACCCTATTTAATAAGAACAAACTTCCTCTACCTAATGAAGAAGATGAACTGCAAATGTACCTCTTGTTGATGTCTTCTATGAAGGAAGCGGGCTACAACCAATACGAAATCAGTAACTTCGCAAAACCAGGCATGGAGAGTCGTCACAATATCACTTACTGGCGTAATGAAGATTATTATGGTCTCGGCGCAGGTGCACATGGATATGTAGGTCGTCAGCGACATATTAATGTTAAGGGTGTAAATCCTTATGTTGAAGCTACACGTAAAGGCCTGCCACGATTGGACGCATACCCAATCACTGAAGCAGAAGCGATGGAGGACTTTATGATGGTTGGCTTGCGTATGCATGAAGGTGTCTCTAATGCGGCATTTCAGGCGCAATTTGGGCGTTCGATAGAGGATGTATTTGCGAAATCCCTGCATAGGATGCTGCATGCGGGTCTGCTTGAACACGAAGAGGGGACGTACCGGCTCAGCAAGCAAGGGATCCTTTTTGGTAACGATGTTTTCGCAGAATTTGTAGGCGCGCTGACAGAAGTTTAATTTTAAAATACCCCTTGAATTGTAATTCACTCTGTTGTATATTTATTCATATTATCAACAGAGGGGTGAATTAAAGTGCTTGCCAAGACGGAAATGATCCGCCATTCGTCTCCAGCAGGAGACGCACAGGTGATTTGTAGAAATGCAGTGGTAGAAGATGTTGAGCCGTTGTATCTGATGATAGAAGAATACGCACAGCGCGGTATCATGTTGCCCCGTTCCAGGCAGGCGCTGACTCGCCAGATCGATCAATTTGTAATTGCGGAAATCGAGGGTAGATTCGTAGGCTGCGGTTCGCTCTTCAAGCTCGGGAATGATCTCGTAGAGATTCGCTCGATCGGCCTGAATGACGAGGGGAAAGGAAAAGGAATAGGTTCTATGATTTTGGCGAAGCTGGTGGAGGAAGCCAGAAACCAAAAAATCCCTAAGGTCATGGCACTAACCTACGCCGTAGATTTCTTTCTTAGAAACGGATTCGAAGTTGTCGAGAAAGAGATTTTCCCCGAAAAGGTATGGACAGATTGCGTGAATTGTAAAAAGCAGCATGCCTGCGATGAAATAGCAGTACTTAAGATGCTGAACTGACTTGACAATGTCAATGTCAGTTTGGTATTTTTGTATTAGTGGTTAGCACTCATCTGAGTCGAGTGCTAACGAATCGGAGCCAACAGCCGATAGGAGGGGATAACATGTTAACTGATCGCCAGAGAATGATACTAAATGCAATTGTAGATGATTATATTTCATCGGCAGAACCAGTAGGGTCTCGCAGCATTTCTAAACGGGGGGATGTAGGGTACAGCCCTGCGACCATTCGAAATGAAATGGCTGACCTAGAGGATTTGGGTTATCTCGAGCAGCCTCATACATCGGCAGGGAGAATACCTTCCCATAAAGGATACCGATACTATGTGGATCATCTGGTACCGTGGAATTCCGCCGAAACGGCAGAGATGGGCACGATCCGCGCTTTTTTTGCCGAGAAGCTGAATGCGATGGAGCAGGTCATCCAACATGCGGCGATGATTCTTTCCAATATGACGAATTACACTTCCATCCTTCTGGGACCGGAGGTTTTTCATACATCATTGCGTCATTTTCAGTTGTTACCGCTAGATGATACAACCGCTGTAGCGATTATCGTTACAAGTACGGGGCAAGTTGAGAACCGTACGGTGAACATTCCACCGGAGATTTCCGTTTCCGAGATGGAGAAAGTGGTTAACCTACTGAATAGTAAGCTGGTCAATGTACCACTCTATAAGCTGAAGACTCGGCTGTATTCCGAGCTTGGCGAGGAAATGCAGCGTCACATCTCACATTATGAAGAATTAATGCAAGTGCTGGACATTGCGCTGGAAAGTGATCAAGAGCAGCGTATCTATCTCAGTGGAGCCACGAATATGCTTACACAGCCTGAGTTCAAGGATGTTGACAAGGTGAAGAGCATTCTTGATCTGCTGGAAGAGACGCCTACATTGCTCAAAATGCTAGCCCCTACAACAGGCGGCACAGGTATTCAGGTCCGAATAGGGACGGAGAACAATCATGAAGCGTTCGCAAACTGCAGTCTGATCACCGCCACTTATTCACTGGATGGGCAGGCCTTGGGAAGCATTGGCATCCTTGGACCGACACGAATGGAATATGCAAGAGTGATGGGGATCTTGGGCATTTTATCCCGAGATTTGACAGCGATGCTGGCACACTGGTATAAGTGAACAGAGTCAACATTGATTACGTGAATGATTTTAAGGAGGTGAAGACAACTTGAAAAAGGAACAAGTTCAAGATGCTAATGAATTCAAAGATGATTTGATAAATGAGGAACCTGAGGCTGATGCAGCTTCGAAAGCCGACTCATTTACGGCAGAGGAAGTTAGTGAAGGTGCTTCAGACACAGGTACGGAGGTAAAACGTCTGCAGGATCTCGCTGATGAATATCAAGGACGTGCGCTGCGTGCGCAGGCTGATTTCGATAACTTCCGTCGTCGTACTCAGAAGGAGAAAGAAGAGTTGGCTCAATATGCCACCTCCAAGCTCGTGACTGAACTGCTATCAGTACTGGACAATTTCGAGCGTGCTTTAGTCACTACTCCTAGTGGCCCTGAGTCCGAAGCTTTTGTGAAGGGTGTTAATATGATTTTCCGTCAGCTGGATGGGGTATTGAAGTCCGAGGGGCTTACGGCTATGGAAACAGTAGGACAGCCTTTTAATCCTGAATACCATCAGGCTATCATGCAGGTGGAGAGCGAGGAGTACGAAGAGGGTATCGTAACAGAAGAAGTCCAAAAAGGATATCTCCTGAAAGATAAAGTTCTTCGTCCTGCTATGGTCAAAGTCAGCATGTAGTCTGTCAATATAGGACGGGCAGTTTCTGTCCACCAGTGGTACCAATCAGATTTTTTTTGAAAATATAAGAAAGCATAAGTTTCACGCTATATATTATCCTTATATTTCTCGCTTAAACGCTAATCGTTCTAAATAAGGACGTCGAAGGCATTTATGCTTGTATTTTTAAAATTAAAATGAGCGTATGCTCCATATACCTTAAGAGGAGGCAAATTATTGTGAGTAAAGTTATCGGTATTGACTTAGGAACCACGAACTCTTGCGTTGCCGTAATGGAAGGCGGCGAAGCCGTTGTAATTCCAAACCCAGAGGGCGCGCGTACAACCCCTTCGGTTGTAGGTTTTAAGAAAGACGGCGAGCGTATCGTCGGTGAAACAGCTAAACGCCAGGCGATTACTAACCCTGATCGTACGATCAGCTCGGTAAAACGTCATATGGGTACGAACCACAAAGAAAGCATTGATGGTAAAGACTACTCTCCACAAGAAATTTCAGCAATGATTCTTCAAAAGCTGAAATCCGATGCAGAAGCATATCTTGGCCAAACTGTTACTCAAGCAGTTATCACAGTTCCTGCTTATTTCAATGACAGCCAACGTCAAGCTACTAAAGATGCAGGTAAAATTGCAGGCTTGGAAGTTTTGCGTATTGTGAATGAGCCAACAGCTGCAGCTTTGGCATATGGTCTGGAGAAATCCGAAGATCAAACTATCCTTGTTTATGACCTTGGTGGCGGTACGTTTGACGTATCCATCCTGGAATTGGGCGACGGCTTCTTTGAAGTAAAAGCTACAAGCGGTGACAACAAACTTGGTGGCGATGACTTTGACCAAGTGGTTATGGATTACCTGGTATCTGAATTTAAGAAAGAACAAGGCATTGATCTGAGCAAAGATAAATCTGCTGTACAACGTTTGAAAGATGCAGCTGAAAAAGCGAAAAAAGAATTGTCGGGCGTACTGACAACTACTATTTCTCTTCCGTTCATCACTGTAGTAGACGGAGTACCTCAACACTTAGAGATCAACTTAACTCGTGCGAAGTTTGATGAGCTTACTGCTGGTCTGGTAGAACGTACTTTGGGACCAACTCGTCAAGCTTTGTCTGATGCTGGTATGACACCTGCAGACCTTACCAGAATCGTTCTGGTTGGTGGTTCTACTCGTATCCCTGCTGTGCAAGATGCAATTAAGAAGCTTACAGGTAAAGATCCACACAAAGGTGTGAATCCGGATGAAGTTGTAGCTCTTGGTGCTGCTGTTCAAGCGGGTGTATTGACTGGTGATGTTAAGGACGTTGTATTGCTCGACGTAACTCCGCTTTCCCTCGGTATCGAAACTGCAGGTGGCGTGTTCACGAAGATGATCGAGCGTAACACTACAATTCCTACAAGTAAATCCCAAGTATTCTCGACCTTTGCTGACAACCAACCTAGCGTAGAGATTCACGTGCTACAAGGTGAGCGTCAAATGGCGAACGGCAACAAAACACTGGGACGCTTCATGCTGAACGAGATTCCACCAGCACCACGCGGCGTACCACAAATTGAAGTTTCTTTTGATATTGATGCCAACGGTATCGTGAATGTATCTGCAACAGATAAAGGTACAAACAAGAGCCAAAAGATCACTATCACTTCTTCCAGCGGTCTGAGCGACGCAGAAGTAGAACAAATGATGAAGGATGCCGAGCTTCACGCTGAGGAAGACCGTAAGCGTAAAGAATTGGTAGAAGCGAAGAACAGTGCTGACCAACTCGTGTATTCTACTGAGAAAGTGATCAAAGATCTTGGTGATAAAGCTGATGCTTCCGAAGTTGAAAAAGCAAACGAAGCTAAAGATAAAGTGAAAGCAGCACTTGAAACTGACAATCTTGAAGAAATCAATGCTGCTACAGAAGCATTGACTGAGATTGTACAACAGTTGTCCATGAAGCTGTACGAACAAGCTGCTCAAGCAGAGCAAGGTGCTGAAGGTGGCGCTGGAGCCGCTGAAGGCGCTCCTAAGAAAGACAATGTAGTTGACGCTGACTATGAGGTTGTTGACGAAGATAAGAATCAAGGGTAACCTTAAACGATAAGTGTATAGGACGTAACTGATAAATTCTTATATAGTTAAGAAGGGAAGGTCAAAACCGGGTCATCCCGTGTTTTGACTTTCCTTTTGTAATATCAGTTTGCACACTCTTCGCGAATGCGCCTTCTGATATTGTAAGAATAAACATCTGCTGGAACTGGATGGTCAGATCCTAGGGTTTTATCGTATAATGGTTTCTTTGACAGGTAATTAGGAATTTGAGTATGTAACGTACGGAGGTGAAAGCAGTGGCAGATAAACGCGATTATTATGAAGTGCTTGGCCTCAGTAGAGATGCTTCAGACGATGAGGTGAAGAAAGCGTACCGGAAATTGGCGCGCCAATATCACCCTGACGTGAATAAAGCAGATGATGCTGAAGCTAAGTTTAAAGAAGTAAAAGAAGCTTACGATGTTCTTAGCGACGGTCAACAACGAGCTAGATATGACCAATATGGCCATATTGATCCTAACCAAGGTATGGGCGGCTTCGGAGGCGGCGGTGGCGACTTCGGAGGACTAGGCGATATCTTTGATATGTTCTTTGGTGGCGGAGGACGCCGTGATCCTAACGCACCACAGCGCGGTGGGGATTTGCAGTATACGATGACCATTGAATTCAAGGAAGCGGTATTCGGTAAGGAAACCGATATTACTATTCCACGTACGGAAACTTGCGATACCTGCTACGGCTCCGGGGCTAAACCGGGTACTAAACCAGAGACTTGTTCCACTTGTCATGGTAGTGGGCAACAGGAATTCGTACAGAATACGCCACTTGGACAGATGCGTAATCGTCGTCCATGTTCGCATTGCAGTGGTACAGGTAAGATTATTAAGGAAAAATGTACGACTTGTAGCGGACAGGGTAAAGTTAAGAAGCAACGTAAGATTCATGTGCGCATCCCTGCCGGAGTTGATGACGGTGCACAGCTTCGCATGACTGGCGAAGGCGAGGGCGGCTTACGCGGTGGTCCTGCTGGAGACTTGTATATTGTCATCCGTGTCAAATCCCATGATTTCTTCGTACGTGAGAACGACGATATTATGTGCGAGGTTCCACTTACGTTTGCACAGGCAGCACTTGGCGATGAGATTGAGATCCCTACCTTAACGGAAAAAGTGAAGCTGAAGATTCCTGCGGGAACTCAGACGGGTACTTTCTTCCGCCTTAAAGGCAAGGGTGTTCCACGTCTACGTGGATCTGGCCAAGGTGACCAGCATGTTAGAGTCATTGTTGTGACACCTAGCAAGCTGAATGATGAGCAAAAAGATTTGTTGCGACAGTTCGCCTCTCTTAATGGAGAAAACACACATGAGCATGAGCAATCTTTCTTTGATCGTGTGAAGCGTGCGTTCCGCGGGGACTGATATTTCTAACTTCATTAATTGAATAAATAATATAGCAGAGCAGCGATCCTCCCGTTATTTGGGGATCGCTGCTCTGCTTTTTTGGTTATGGCTGCTTGCTAATGCAGAACGTAACCCGTAAACGTGAGATCACGGCTGCGTTTAGGGTCATTTGCTGGCTGCCTCGGAAACACAAATGTGACCTAAAGACGAAAAAGCCCCAGCAGCCATTTGGTCAAGCCCCCATTTTATAGACACTGAAAAAAGACCCTAGGCAATAAGCTGTTTCCGGTACTCTACCGGAGGCAGCTTATTTAACCTTCGTTGTGGCCGATGTTGGTTATAAAATCGAATGTAATCTTCAATTTTCCTTTGTGCCTCATCCATATTTCGGATATCATAAGGATAGAGTCCTTCCGTTTTGAGATGCGAGAAGAAGCTCTCCATAGAGGCGTTGTCATAACAATTGCCTCGGCGAGACATGCTGATTCGGGCCCCAACCTTTGGCAGCATGTCGTGGTATGCATGAGACGTGTATTGGAATCCCTGATCGCTGTGAACGATCAGTCCAGTCACGTCTTTTTGCTGACTCCACGCCTGCTCAAAGGTCCGGAGAACCAGTTCGTTGTCGTTCCTAGCGCTCATTTGATAAGCGATAATTTCGTTATTGAATAAATCTTTAATCGCAGAAAGATAGAGCCACTTTTCGCCTACACGATATTGCGTAATGTCTGTCACCCATTTTTGGTTGGGAGCATCCGCTTTGAAATCCCGTTTCAAAATATTTTTCGCCACACGGTCTCCTTCAGAAGTAGCATAATTACAACGATGTTTTCGGCGGATCCTCGAACGAATGCCTAAATCCTGCATAATTCTGAGTACCTTCTTATGATTCATCCAAACCCCGTGGTCTTGTAGCAAGAACAATTGAATTTGGCGATAACCGTAGACTCCTTCATACCTTTCATAGACCTTCTGAATGAGCGCCTTTGCTTCCTGATCCCGATCTGTTCCTTTGCGCTTCAGGAAAGCGTAGTATCCACTTCTAGAGACCCTAAAGAGTTTACACAGGTTGCTAACGGCATACTCTTTTGCAGCGTTCTCAATGACTCTATATTTGTGCGTTTCACCTCCTGCATCCAGATTTCCAAACACTTTTTTAGCATTTCATTTTCCCGTTTGAGCTTTTGAACATACCTATCTTGATCGATATATTCAATACGACGCCCCCGTTGATCTAGTAGCCCAAATTCCCCTAGCTCTCGGTATTTCTTCATCCATCTCTTTACCCGTCCTTGATCTTGTATCTCAAAATGCTCCGTAATTTTCCGATAAGTCCATCTTTCCTCCACATGTAAACGAATGGCCTCTTTTTTAATCTCATCTGAGTAATTTTTAAACTTCTGTCCTTTAATCGCCATAAAAATGCACCCCCTAGAATTTCATCGGATAAACCAGGGGTTTTTTCCAATGTCTATTCTAAGGGGTGCACTTCACATTGGCTGCTGGGGCTTTCTTTTAAAGTGCAACTAAATGTTGTTCGAAGAACGCAGATCCTCAAGCACTCGGCTTAGAATCGTTGCTGCTTGTGCACGAGTCAGAGTACTTTGTGGGTTGAAGTTGTCCGCAGTAACACCTTTTAGATAACCTTTGCTTACAGCATAGGCTACGGCGTTACGTGCTTCCGCAGCGATGCTGTCGGCATCCTTAAAGCTTAAAGGTATCTTGGCTACTGTAAGATCAGCACCAAGGGCCTTAGCGATGATAAGAGCTGCTTCCTCGCGAGTTAGCACATCACGAGATCCACTTTCTTTGATGCGAGTACTCCATGTGTCACCTTTTCCAAGTAGACGGTCGAAGAGTGTCAGAAGCTCTGCCTGATTTAAGGTGTCGGCAGGCTTAAAGCTGCCGTCGGCTCCTTTGCCAGCAATGATACCATGAGCAGCAAGGACCTCGATATCGGTTTGAGCCCAGTGTGTGCCAATATCCTTAAAGCTTATATTTCTGGATGCTGCGCTGTAAGAACCATCACCAGTAACGCTAAACTGAAGAATACCATCTTTAGTGATAAAACCAGGTTGCAGGTAGGACCATTTACGATCTTTTGATTCTACATAAGCGGCAGTCTTTCGAGCATCATGAAGACTGGCGGCTTTTAGATTAAGCTGAAGGATGATCGGCTTTCCGGTTGTCCAACCATTTCTGATGGTGAGAATAGAAGAACCGATATTTAATGCTGCTGAGCTACCTGCTAAAACTGCTGTGTTGCCCGCATCGGTCAGACTAATCGTAAGGGTTAAGCCGTTGCTGTTGATGAAATCCGGAAGTGTCGCCGCTGGAATGAGTACATTGAATCCACTACCATTTAGGCGGAGTGCATTCTCCGATTTCTTTAACTGCTCGGCTTGGGCCGGGGTAAGAGTAACAACAACTTGGCTATATTTATTGAAGCTTACATCGCTAAGATCAAGTACAGAAGTTTTATCTTTTGCATTCTGGATCGAATTTGCTAATACAGTGTCTAAGATGTTGAACACCGCTGAAGACTTGCCACCTGCTGGATCTGCAGTCTCTACTAGCTTCCCAGATTTCAATGCGATTCCAGAAGCGGGAGCACTAGTTGCTGTAGGTACATTCGATTCAGGTGTTGGTGTTGGTGTCGGTGTTGGTGTTGGTGTCGGTGTCGTTGTCGGAGTTGCTGTTGGTGACTCTGTTGGTGTTGGTGTTGGCTTCGGTGTTTCAGGTGTGTTAACTGTTACGCTTACTGTTCTCAACCCAGATGGGATTGTTGATGTTGTAGCATCATTCCAGACCTGTACATCGTACAGCTCCAAGTCGTATTTTCCCGCTTTAGATGGTTTGAAGGTTATTTTGCCTAGTGAGCCGGAGCCGTGATAAGCACCACCTGACAGATTGACGCTATACTGTGTCAGTTTGCGGCCGTCTCCCAGATCATAGGTTTCTGAGAATTCTGTAAGTGGAACACCATAGAAATTCTCCTCTTGATACGTTGCCAGTTGTACGCTTGGCTGGATCGCTGGTGTTTCGAGAGAACCATCGTAGATGACAGCGAATGAAGCCCCATAGACGCCATAAACCTCATCAGTCACGGAATACCCTAGATCAACGGTTACCGGCTGTCCCAAATCAATAGTGGTTGCAGATAGAGACGGATTTACATTGAAAATACCATCCCCTGTGCTATAAAGAAGTCGCTGTGCATAGTCATCGTCGTCTGCGCCATTGCCTACTTTATCAACCACATAGATTTTGTACTCATTAAGCCCTTCGTTAACCGGAACGTCAATGGAAAAAGCACCATTACCTGCAATTACTCCACCGAATTTATAAGTGTTTCCATCATAATGTTTACCTTCGGCGTACACGGTAAACCAGTTTCCAATAGGTTGTGTATTAGAAATATAATAGGCCATTAGGTCATCATCAATGAACCCACTAATTTCTGCCGCACCAGGATCGGTTGGCGCCTCACGTTCGTACTCCTCAAGTGTGATGCCGGAAACTAATGGCTTCTCGGTATCAATTGTGAACTTGATCTTTTGTGTCTCAAGTTGTTGTCCATTGGGAAGCACAGGAGTGATGTAGTAGTGACCATCTGGTAAAGTGGACTTGGCGGAGGTCTCCAGGTCTGTTAACGTTCCATCCCAATTTGTAATTTCGTACACGCCACGATAGACCTTTTCATCGATAGAATAAACTGCACCTAAAACTGTCGCAGGAGCATCTATTGAAGAGGCTACAAAACTTATGCCATCCAGCTCTTCATTGACAGAGAAGGTAAAGGTGGTATCGTCTGAGCGTCCATCCCCATTAGGAGAGATCTGTGGATCTTCAAAAGAAAGTTGATTAACAGGCTCTAAATTGTATTTATCGCCAACAAGTGCATTAAAGGGAAGACGAAGAGTTTCTGTATCAGAGGTTAGGAACAGGATGCCTTCATATGCTCCCTCTTTTGCAGTGTCAGAAACCTTCAGTGTAAATTGTGCATAATGGTCTACACCTGAGGTAATACTTTTTGGTGCAATATTAATACTAATGTCACCAGGCGCTTCTGTAAGCCATTCGGTGGACAGCGTGTAGGTTGATCCAATCCCTTTAAAGTCCTCTACGTAAACTGATTTCGTTACGCTAGCTCCTTTTGGGAGCAGGCCAAAGGACAAGGAACCTGTGTAATAAGGGATTTCTACAGTCCCAGGAAGGCCGCTAATTAAGCTCTCCCCAACTTTAGCGATAGATTCAGCTTTTGCTGATTTCTCCAAATTAATTAATCCGGCACCTTGTTGATATAAAGAGTAAGCATCTCCATTACGCTTAAAGATAGGATCCGCATTGTTCATCAGCAGTGCTTTAATTTCATTTGGCTTAAGGTTAGAGTTTTCACTCAGTAGCAAAGCGACAGCTCCTACAACATGTGGGGTTGCCATACTGGTTCCGCTTTTTAAGCCATAAGCATGTTCGTAATCCCCAGTCCAGCTAGGAATCGTCGAGTTGATATTGACCCCTGGCGCAACAACATCAGGTTTGATTAGATAATCCGGCATCCCAGGACCTATAGAGCTAAAATTAGCTAACTGATTTACTTCAAGCGCTATATAGTAACTGATTATATCTTTAGCAGCCTTCATCTGAGTTTTTATCTCTTTGCCATCTGCTTGAGTAATTCCGTAGGTAGGAATGTAATTCCCGGGCGCACCGAGGGTGGGACTGATTTCACCTGCAGCATTATTAGCAATTAGGACAAGCTTGGCTCCAGCTGCTTTGGCATTTAGAGATTTATCTCCGAAACTCAGCACACCTCGATCGACAAGGACTACCTTATCTTTGACATCCAAATTTGTGTAATCGGAAGTAGCTCCAAGACCAGCGTAAACGATCTTACTACCAGCGATATTATCAACTAAATCTGGGGAATAAGTGGCTAATGTCCCTGGAATTTTTTTAACATCGCCAATATCAAAGAATGGGGTATTCACTGGGGTAGTAGAAGCACCTACACTAAGTGCAAGTTGAGATCCAGCAGGTTCGCCTAATGTTCCTACATCCGGTCCAGCGTTACCGGCGGCAACAACAACATTTACGCCCGATTTTATGGCGTTGTCTATCGCGATTGAACTTGCGGAATAGCTTTGGTTGACATCAGAGCCCAGGGAGAGGTTAATGATATCGGCTCCATCAGCGACCGCTTTCTCAATACCCGCGATTACAACCGCTGTTGGACCGGAACCGTAAGGGCCAAGTACGCGATACGCGTACAAATCCACCTCAGGTGCAACATCCAATATTGTACCGGCTACATGAGTGCCATGCGAGGTCTCATATGGGCTACCATTTTTTGGAGGGAAGTTAGCGTCAGGAGGTGTTTCTGACGGATCATTATCCTGATCATAGGCATCGTACCCCCCCTTATAATTATCCTTTAATAAAGGGTGATTTTTATCGATGCCAGTATCGACAACCGCTACCTGTACCCCTTCTCCTGTGTAACCTAATGCGTGTAGTTTATCCGCACCTATAAGATTGCCACTGTCCGAATAAGAACGTGTAACAGGCAAAGTCGCTACCTCAACACTGTCTGCTAACGCATGGACTTCATCATTTGGATAAACAGCTGCAACGCCCGGAAGCTCTAACAGCTTGTTAACTTGATTGGCTGGCAGAGTAATGGAATATCCGTTAAAAATCTCACTGTATTCAAAACCGATGTCGGCATCTATTTTCTGCGCTGAGGAAATAAAGCTTTTATGTTCGGAGATAATTTTACTGCGTTGTAAGGAGACTGAGGATCGTAAAGAAGAAGTTTTCGCCTCATTTTCATACACACTGATTGGTTTATTAGTTAATTCCACAATTACGGATACTGGTGCTGAACCTTTGAGCACACCCGCGTAGTTATGAGGGGTCACACTTTGAGACTGTACATTATTAACTAGGTTAGTTGATGATTCAAGGGATGAGTTCGCAAATGCAGCGGATGGAAAAAGGACAGAAACAGCCAGTCCGAAGCTCGCCGCCCCAATACCAAATCTTTGAATAGAGTGTTTAAAGGTACGTTTCAAATAAGTTCATCCTCCCAAAATGAATTTTTATATTGCAGTGTATATCTGTAATTCTCCTCCTCAACGTAAAATGTAAAAAATTATGAAAATTAAATTTATTCTACAGCTATAACTTCAAATCGAATATACAACTTTAGTACTATATTGCAGGGAAGAGTTGAAGAAAATGTCGAATTCCTAGTAGATTAGTGGAATATGAGAAAATAAAGGCATAAAACAAGCGAAAGGAAGACAATATAAAGGAATGCAACAGATATCTGAATTTCAAGCGAGAGCGGGGATAAGATGTCGGAAAGATCTATTTTGGCTTATTTTAAAAGTCCTGAGGAAGCAGAGGGTGTTGCTCGTAAGCTCCGTGCACTTCGGGCCATTGAAATCTCCATTGATCGCTTCAGTAGATATGGAGGCACGAGCTTTAGCTCAGGGGTAAATCCAGTGACAGGCAATGTTGCCAGAATGGACTCCCTGACTGCTGAGCGTGCACACACAGGTATACTAGCTGCTGCGGATACCAGCGCGAGCGGGATGAGTCATGGCGGAGATGGAGGACCGACGGGTAGAGATATTTTACTTACGGTGATCTTGCATTCAGAATCCTATGATCAGGCATTACGCTTAATTGAAGAAGCGGGCGGGATGATTTGAATAATTACTTCATTAATAAGACGAAGGGAGAATAACGATACTATGGATAGAGAGAACTCACAAATATTCTCAAAGACCGAGAAGATGAAAATGCTGTACGAGGCGAAGGCAGAAGACGTGGAATTCTCAGCTGCAGAGGCTGATTTAGAGGATATCGAAGCACAGGCTCGAGCGCTAGAAGCAGACAAACGTCAGCTGCATGAAATTATGAAAAAAGAATAGGAACTAAGTTAAGAAAGATACCTCACATTGTGGGGTATTTTTGCGTTCTGGTGTGTATAATTAGGAGAATAGCCCAAGCTGGAGGGAAAATATGGATAACGTTATTTTATGGACCGGATTAGCGCTGCTTATCGCATGCTTAACTATTATGAATCAGAAGCAACTCTATTCTTCAAAAGTTAAACAAGCTTACCGTGAGCTGCGGGAGCTGACTGAAAAAGTTCGGTTGGAACGATCTGAGGCAAGCGATTTATACCGTTGGGAAGTAGAATTAGCCGAGATGGAGAAACACCCGAGCGAACTTAATAAACTGGATGCCGAGATTGGGCTTCGTCAAGCCTTTGTGATGTATCTGGAACGACATAGTCCACTGGATACAAGACTCCCTAGTCTAAAAGAAGCCGCAGCTCATCAAAAGGATTCAGTGTGGGGAATCAAGATGGGGGATTACGGGTCCAAGAAATAAAGAAATGTACATATAAGAGATCACTTTCCTGGAGTCTTTTTTAGTCACGAATTCAATTTATTTTAATAACAATCATGTATTTCTCTCTGCGGAATAAGAGCGTATAATTGTTGAAATATACTTCAAGATGACGCGAATAACATATAGATATCCAGGAGGAATTATTATATGGGAATGGTATATTCTCAAGGAGTTACCGATGAGCTTGTCGTTCGATCTTTAGAAAGAAATTTAGCTATAATAAGGTTCGATCTTGATCGACGAGTGGCTTATGTAAATGACGTTTTTGCTAGTTCGATGGGGTATAACAAAGAAGAAATGTATGGGATGCATCATAAACAGTTTTGCTTTTCTCACTTTGTAAATAGTTCAGGCTATGAATTGTTCTGGCAGGATCTTTTTTCAGGAAAAAGTTTTCAGGATAAAATTGAACGTATGGATGCAAAAGGAAATGTGGTTTGGCTGGAAGCTACCTATATGCCTGTCTTTGATGAAAATAATGAACAAGTCATTGGCGTATCTAAGATTGCGACTAATATCACGGATCGGCAAAATAACATGAGTGTCGTGGTACAGCGGATGCAAGAGATGTCTGACAGCTTAAATCAAAGAGCCGAGAAAGGCATTGAACGTAGTCAGGAACTATTGCAGAGCGTCGACAAAATTGCTGAAGTATCAATCGAAAATACACAGACCCTAGCTAATCTGGAGACACAAGCGGTATCGATTCAGGGAATTGTACAAACTATTCGTAATATTGCTTCGCAAACGCAACTATTAGCGCTTAATGCAGCTATTGAAGCGGCACATGCCGGGGAGTTTGGGCGAGGTTTTGACGTGGTTGCTAAAGAAGTTCGAAAGCTATCCTCCATGGTGCAGGATTCGATCATTCAAGTAAAAGATAGTGTGGATGCCATCACGCTGGAAATCGATAAAATCTCCAAAGGAACAAACCAGGTACAAGAAAATATAGAAGATAGTCAACAGCAGATTCAAATAGCATTAGATGATTTTAAGAATATTTCTTCCTCAGCCCAAGATTTAGATATACAAGCACGAGAGGTTATGAATATTATTTAATTTTTGTAGGCTGTTAGTGGCAAATATAAAGGAAAGCCAGTTCTCAGATTTATGGGGAGTGGCTTTTTGCGTTGTGAGTACAGTTGAGATCTTCAATCTTTTATTACCAGCCTCTATAGTTTATGCTCAGAAAAACGAACCTTTTCCAAAGACTGGTTGTCATATAGATATCACAGTAAAGAAAGGAGGGCGCAAGATTTGGAGACTAACCGAGAGTTATTCGAAGCCTACAACAAGGATGTATATCGGACCTGCTACTATATGGTGCATGACGCGGCTGATGCGGAGGACTTGACTCAGGATGTGTTCATTACTGTATTTCGTACGAATCGTGAGAACGTAGAGCATATGAAGGCTTGGATTATGAAAATAACGGTCAACCATTGCCTGAATCATTTGAAACGGAAGCGAACTTTACAGCAAAAGGTCTCAGACAATCTTTATTTATTTAAAAAATCTCCTGAAATCCCTGTAGAACGATTGATTGAGCAGCGGGAGACGACAATGGAATGGGCGAAATATTTGAGCCAGCTCCCAGTCAAACTTCGGATGGTGATTACGCTTAGGTACATGCATGATTTCAGCTTGGCTGAAGTATCAGACCTGCTATCCATCCCGCTCGGGACGACCAAATCAAGGCTGCATAAAGGGCTAAAGGTATTGCGGAGAATTTTGCTGGAGGCTGGGGTTCAAATTGAACGGAAAGAGGGCGAATCTTATGAAAAAGTTGGAGAATATGCTGGAGCATCAGTTAAATGAGGGTCAAAGTGTAACATATCCTGATTTTGAAAGCATGTGGGAGAGAATTGAACATAACACTACAACCTCTTTTCACGCCAGGATGAGTAGCAGTAACCAGAAACGGGGGAGAAACTGGAGTAAAATAGCACTTGTCTCATCGTTCTCAGTAGTTCTAGCGGCGGCGCCGGTGTATGCGGCAGTTCATTATAACTGGGATACAATGCTCCATGGAAGAGGTGGAATTCAAGCCGTTCTGGCACAAAATCTCGGCCAAAAGCTGGATCAATCGATAACGAAGGGTGGAGTAACATTAAAGCTACATACAGCCATCGTGGATGAGAATCGGACGGTCATCTTATTCACATTGGATGTTGGACAACGACAGGACAATGAAATTTGGCGTGTGAATGAGATGACGCTAAAAGGAACTGAGGGGGCGAACAGCTCTGAAGCGTACAACTATCTGAACTGGGACGAGAAAAACCAAATTTATAACGGTTATTTCGAAAGTGAATGGACACCAGAGAAGGACACCGTGAATGTTCAGCTAGTTACAAATGATATGCAGGCTTTTAGTGAACAATCGTTAGATTTGCCGCTGGATATTCACTCGACGGAGACACAGAGCTTCCCTATTGGACAGGAGGGGATGCGCAGCATAGAGGTGAAGCCGTTTACCCAAGGTCAAGAGAAAATGTTATTCTCTTCAGCGATCATTTTTGATCAGCCGGAAGCCAAAGGCTGGGCTTATCCAAATATTGTCGGGTACAAAAACGGAACGCTCATAAACTCACTGCCTGGAGGTACTTTCGGTACACCAGGAGAAAAAGGGGAGTATACAGCGCAGCAATACTTTAAAGCGGAGGATGTTTCCGGCGGTCAAATGACTTATAAGCTGCAATATATGAAGAAAGAAAAAGATGTTAATGGACCACTTTCATTCGATCTTCAATTAAGCAAAAAACAGATGGAAAGCGGGACGATAAAAACGAGTCTTAATCTGCCGCTTGAGGTAGGTGAAACTGATCATACACTTGAGAATATGATTGTGTCGCCTACACAAATTCGAGTCACTGTTAGAAGTAAAGATATAGACAATAGCTTCCCTTATAAAAAGTATGCTCTTGAAGTAGCAGGCAAGACGCTTGAGGGGAATTTATGGAGATCTCCAGAAGGTGAGCCGGAGCTGACAGTGCTTCGTTTCGAATGGCCAGTTGACCTTGAAATTACCCAAGAGACTCCGATTACCTTTGTAGCTAAATATAAGGTGACTCAGCATGGCAGCTATAAAATCACCAATAATAATGCTGACAAAATACCGCTGCTTTTAACGAATATCTCTCAAAAGAAACAGACGATTATCCAGCAACTCAGCGGGTATCCGGTGAAGTGGACATACTATATGCAGGGATCCGATCTTTACGTAGAAACTGGGAGTGAAGATGCACGCTTCGGTGGAATTAACCAGACACATATCGGGCTGGGTAAAGAGCGTATTCTAGGTAAACCGATAACCGTCAATTTCGCGGGGGATGGAAATAATAAGGCCATTGATGTGTATAAGGATTTTAAAGGTACAGAAGCTACTATATATATGTTCTACTATACAACTGATGATCCGGATAAAGAATCGAGAGTGCAGATCCAGCCTTAAGAGGTAGGCAATACGTAAGCGTATAGAAAATAGAATAACTTTTTTAGGGGATGAACCTTGTGTTCTTCCCTTTTTTTCGTATACAGTGAGTAGACGTTGTAAAGGTTTAGCTATGAATAATTAAAGGGGGGAAATGATGGAAGTCACTCGCTGTGCTTGGGTCAATGATGATCCTCTATATATTGCCTATCATGATGAAGAGTGGGGAAAGCCTCTGTATGGTGACCAAAAGCTGTTTGAATTGCTGATGCTGGAAGGGATGCAGGCAGGGCTGAGCTGGTACACGGTACTAAAAAAACGGGCGCGTTTCAGAGAAGTATTTGACGGATTTGATCCAAATAAGATTGTTCATTATGATGAAACCAAAATTGCAGAGCTAATGAGTGATCCAGGGATTATTAGAAATCGATTGAAAATTGATGCTATTATCCGTAATGCGGGTGTGTATTTGCAAATTTGCGAGGAATATGGCAGCTTTGCAGAGTATCTCTGGAGCTTTGTCGGAGGTGTGCCAACTGTTAATCATTGGAATACTCGTGCAGATGTACCTGCTTCGACGGCTCAGTCTGATGAGATGAGTAAGGCATTAAAGAAGAAAGGCATGAAGTTTGTGGGTACTACAATATGCTATGCTTTTATGCAGGCATCGGGGATGGTGGATGACCATTCGCTCAACTGCTTTTGTAGGCGTAAAGAGGATGTCGCAGGTCGTTGAGCTGTAGTTTGGCGTTACACCAATAAGAAATGTTATACTATGAAGCGAATGCTTTCGAAGTCAGTTTTGCACGAAGTGAATCAATGAAGCAAATGCTCACAAAACTAAGCCTATGCTTTCGAAGTCAGTTTTGCAGGAACTAAATTCAAGTGTAGCAAATGCTAACAAAACTAAGCCTATGCTTTCGAAGTCAGTTTTGCACGAAGTAAATCAATGAAGCAAATGCTCACAAAACTTTTAGGAGGATTACATAAGGATGTTATGGCATGAAGTGACGATACATACAACAGAAGAAGCACAGGAAATGATTTCGAATTTTTTATATGAAGCTGGTGCGGGTGGGGTCTCTATTGAGGAATCCGGCACACTGAATAAAGAACGGGATACACGTTATGGTGAATTGTACGACCAACCTTTGAATGATATTCCTGAAGGGGAAGCGGTCATAAAAGGGTATTATGCCGATTCCACAGATATGGATGCTGTTATAGAAGAATTGACTCCACGGGTAGCCGAATTGCATGAGTACGGGATTGATCCAGGCAAAGCGTTGATTTCTTGGAAGACTGTGGATGAAGACGAATGGGCGCATGCTTGGAAGCAATACTTCAAACCACTGCGGGTATCGGAGCGTCTCACGATTAAACCAACCTGGGAGGAGTATACGCCTCAGAACCCAGATGAAGCCATCATTGAGATCGACCCTGGCATGGCATTTGGAACCGGGACTCACCCTACAACAGCTCTGTGCCTCCGTGCACTTGAAAAGAACATTAGCGGCGGTGAAGAAGTTATCGATGTCGGCACCGGTTCAGGAATTCTGGCTGTAGGTGCGATGCTGCTAGGTGCAAAATCCGTATTGGCCTTAGATTTAGATCCGGTGGCTGTGGAAAGTGCACGGGAGAATGTAGCCCTTAACAAGCTTGAATCATCCATAACGGTAAAAGAGAGCGATCTTCTATCGCTGCTGGGCGGGGAAGGCGTAGCTGATACAGCGGCTGGAGAGATGTGGCCATCCGCTAGACCTGGTCACTCACTAGAAGGAACCGTTCCTGCTAAGCAAGAGCAAGAAGGCAGCCTTGGCGTGACATTGCCTGTACAAATTGTAGTTGCGAATATTTTGGCGGAAATCATCGTATTGTTTACGGATGATGTATACCGCGCGCTTCAACCTGGGGGGCTGTACATTACCTCTGGTATTTACAAGGATAAAGAAGGACTTGTGGCGAACGCGCTGAAAGCGTCTGGCTTTGAGATTATTGAAATATCCCGTGAGGAAGATTGGGTGGCGTTTACAGCCGGAAAGAGGTAAAGATGGATATATTACAAAATATAATTCGAGTAGATTTAGATCAGCTTCCTTTCCTGCTGATTACGATTTTAATTGCTTTTACAGTACATGAATTCAGTCATGCTTATTTCGCAAATAAGTTTGGTGACCCAACAGCAAGATTACTTGGCCGTATGACGCTTAATCCTGCTGTTCATTTCGATTTCTTTGGTATTTTGCTCCTGCTAGTTGCCGGCTTCGGTTGGGCACGTCCGGTTCCGGTAAACCGCGATAACTTTAGTCGTCCTCGTCTCATGGGAGTCATCGTGTCGGCTGCGGGACCAATCAGTAACCTGCTCTTAGGAATTATTGGTGCTATAATATACGGTGCACTTGCGGCAACTGGAGTTCTAGATAATATCTCGAATGATCGCATGCTTGAGGCTGTATACTTATTCTTTGGCACCTTCATTCAGTGGAACTTCTTTCTGTTTCTGTTCAATCTTATTCCGCTGCCGCCACTGGATGGCTATCGGATTGTGGAAGATATCGCCCCACGTTCGATCCGCGGCAAATTACAGCAGTTTGAACAATGGGCTGTATTCCTCTTTTTATTGATTCTGTTTATTCCTGGGCTACGGACTTATACGATTGATCCGCTAGCAATCTGGGCTAGTGAAATGTCGAGAACATTTGTACAGCTGTCACTAAGAATTTTTGGCAGCTAAGGCAAGGAATGAACTCTGTTCAACCTTTGTCAAACATTGTATTATGTAATTTGATCAAAATTTGATAGTTGATTTTCGCCTGAGCCATATTTATATTTCTTGAAGAAACGGGTGACGTCCTTATAAGGGCGACTAAGCCGTTTCTTCAAATATAATAAGGGATAAGTTTCACGTTATACTTTATTTCTTATATTTTTTGATTAAACGCTTACCATCCTTATAAGGATGCCGAAGGCGTTTATATTTGTTACTGAATTCATGAACAGGATGATGATGAGATGCAGCGATATTTCGTTACGCCGGAGCAGTTTGGTGCGGATACCGTGAGAATTGATGGGGAAGATGCCCGTCATATTGCTAAAGTGATGCGTGGTAAGGCAGGGGACAAGCTTATTGTGAGCGATGGTGTTTCCCGTGAGGCATTAGTAGAGATTGCGCAGATTGAAATTGGGGAGGTCACTGTGAACATCTTGGAGTCTCTGGAGATGACGCATGAACCTCGAATTAAAATTACAGTAGCTCAGAGCTTGCCTAAGGCTGATAAGATGGAAACGGTCATTCAGAAGTGCACAGAGATTGGTGCTGTGAGCTTTGTTCCTTTTCTGTCAGAGCGCACGATAGTGCAATACGACGAGCGTAAGGAAAGCAAACGACTGGATCGCTGGCGTAAAATTTGCAAGGAAGCTGCCGAACAGGCTCACCGGAATATCGTTCCGGCTGTAGCTTCACCTCTTTCTTGGAAACAGCTCTTGCAGACTTTTAGCGAGTATGATGCCGTTTATTTCTGCTATGAAAAAGAGGAAGGCTTGCAGCTTCGTAGCAGTGTTGCGCCTTGGTTAGCATCGCTCTCGCCAGAGACTGGTGGGAAGGTAATGGTAGTAGTAGGTCCTGAGGGAGGCTTTACGCCGGAGGAATGCCAAAAGGCAGAGGAAGCCGGGGCAGTATCCGTAGGACTTGGTCGGCGTATTCTGCGCTGTGAGACAGCGGGCATGGTTGCTGCTGCTTGTATTTTATATGAATCTGGAGAAATGGGAGGAGCTTAAGAGATGCCATCCGTAGCGTTTTATACTTTAGGTTGTAAAGTGAATTTCTATGATACCGAAGCCATTTGGCAGCTATTTAAAAATGAAGGTTACGAGCAGGTTGATTTCGAGGGTCCCGCCGATGTATATCTGATTAATACTTGTACTGTAACTAACACAGGTGACAAAAAAAGCCGTCAAATGATCCGCCGTGCCGTGCGCCGTAATCCAGAGGCTATCGTAGCCGTAACAGGCTGTTACGCGCAAACTTCGCCTGGGGAGATTCTAGATATTCCTGGAGTCGATCTTGTTATTGGTAACCAGGACCGAGATCAGATTATGACGCATGTGAAGAACATTGAAGCCTCACGCCAGCCGGTTAACGCTGTGCGTAATATTATGAAGACACGTGAGTTCGAAGAGATGGATGTACCAGGCTTTGCGGATCGGACGCGTGCGTTTATGAAGATTCAGGATGGTTGCAACAACTTCTGTACCTTCTGTATCATTCCATGGTCGCGTGGGCTGTCCCGCAGTCGTGATCCCAAGAGCATTGTCGCTCAAGCGCATCAATTGGTAGAAGCAGGATATAAGGAGTTTGTACTTACGGGTATTCATACCGGAGGTTACGGCGATGATCTGGATAATTACCGTCTCTCCGATTTGCTGTGGGATCTAGATAAGGTGGATGGACTGGAACGCGTACGTATCAGTTCTATCGAAGCTAGTCAGATTGATGAGAAGCTGCTTGAGGTGCTGAACCGTTCCTCCAAAATGTGCCGTCATCTGCATATCCCGCTACAAGCCGGACATAATGATGTGCTGAAGGCGATGCGCCGTAAATATACGACCGAAGAGTATTACGCCAAAATGCAATTGATCCGCCAGGCGATGCCAGATGTGGGAATTACCACTGACGTTATCGTTGGATTTCCGGGTGAGACCGATGAGATGTTCCGTGCAGGTTACGATTTCATGAAAGCTATAAATTACTCCGAGATGCATGTATTCCCTTATTCCAAGCGGACAGGTACGCCTGCAGCACGGATGGAGAATCAGATCGACGAGGAGATCAAAAATGTACGCGTTCAGGAACTGATTGATCTATCTGAAGAGATGCAATTAGCTTATGCCCGTAAGTTTGTTGGACAGACGCTTAGCGTAATTCCAGAAAGATCAGCCAAGGGTGCGCCGGGTCGCAGTACGCAACATGGTTTCAGTGATAACTATTTACAGGTGTTCTTTGAGGGTGAGGATTCACTTCAAGGCGAACTTTGTGATGTGAAGATCACCGAAGCTGGTGTGAATGAATGCCGAGGCGAACTGATCGGGGTAAGTCAGAGCGGTCTTAAGCAGGCTGTTCGTTAAGGAATAGATGTTAGTTAAAAGACAGCAAAGGAGCAATTCTCCCGTTAATGGAGAATTGCTCCTTTGTGTTTTTGGCGTTGGCTGAGGAATGCAACCGCATAGCCGAGGCATAGCAGCTATAGGAGAGAGGCATAGCTCTCTCCTAATCTTGCGGCTCTCTATGGGATTACTAGCATGCTTTTTATCAGTTTGAGCATACTTTCGGACCCCAAGGAAAATTTTCCTTGGGAAAGTGGTACATATATTAGCAGTGATTTTGCAAAGTAGGCCAAAACTGCGCCCATATCGCCCGAAATGTGGGAAATGTGAGAAAGAGGTGTATAAATCCCCCAGATATCGCCCGAAAGGTGCGAACCGGCTAAAAGAGGTGTATAAATCCCCCAGATAACGCCCGAATGGCGCGAAACGACTGAAAGAGGTGTATAAATCCCCCAGAAAACGCCCAGAAGGCGCGAAACGGCTGAAAGAGGTGGAAAAATCCCCCAGATAACGCCGGAAAGGTGGGAAATGTGAGAAAGAGGTGTATAAATCCCCCAGATAACGCCCGAATGGCGCGGAACGACTGAAAGAGAAGCTCTCGCTTACAATCACAATAAATGACTTGTACTACGTCATCTTTTTAACACTTTTATGGACGAAATTGGCATGATGAATCATGATCATTACGCAGAAAAATTGTTTTTTACGACACTTCTGATGTATCTGGTGTTTTTTTATGCCAACAGCGACTAAGGGAGTTCGATAGTGACCCAAATGGAGTGCATAAAATGCACCCAAAAAAACACCAATTAAAGTACTAATAATTCACCAAATATAACACCAAATAATGAGCTACTCCTGATAACGAATTCTTAAGCGTAGCGCCAAGAAGTAGTCAGATAAGAGATGGGTGCATCAGCAGCCACTGCAATTCATGGCTTTTGGGGTCCCCTGCATGTTCAAAAAAACATCCGCAGAATCATAACTGAAATTACACCTGCCAGTACAGTGCCGAGTAAACTCCGGGTTTTTATCGCGATCCAAAAAGTAGGAATTGCTGCAAAAAGCTCAATATTATTGGCTATAGGTGTGAATTTTCCATCATTCAAGAAGATCTCCTGACCTATTAATGCCGCCATGACAGAGATAGGGACATAATTTAACCAGCGCATTCCCCATTCTGGTAATTCAAAACGGCTTAGAATCATTAATGGAACCACCCTTGGAATGAAGGTCACCAAAGCTGCCCCCAGAATGATCAACAGAACATCCCATCTTACTTCCATTTTTCAAACACCATCCCTATTGTAGATGCAATAACTGTTGCGATAATCACTCCAACACTACTGGAGAACAGGAAGGAGCTTCCTATAGCTATGGTCACTGCAAGGATTGCGACAACTAAATCAAGTCTTATTTTTTTGCGGTCCATCATGGAAATCACAAGGATGCCGATAAACATGGCGGGTAACGCAAACTGCAAACCGAATTGATCCGGATCTGAAATCCACTGGGCCAAAAAAGCACCGGCTATATTTGCAAGAAACCAGTTTAAATAAGCGGTGATGTTAAGTCCGTGCATCCATTGTTCACTGATTTGCTCCTTATTCAAGGTTTGATTGATGGCGACACCGAAGGTCTCATCGGTTAATAAAGAACCAACCAGCATATTTCGCAGTGGGGTAAGATGTCGGAAATAAGGTGAAAGAGCTGCGCTAAGCAAAATATGACGAAGATTAACGATAAAAATCGTAATGATAATGGCCGCAGGCGAGCTGCTTACGGCTATCATTCCAGCAGCTATAAACTGAGCTGATCCCGCGTAAAGAATCAGACTGATTAAGGCAATCTCAGCAATGCTGAGTCCGGCAGTCTTTTGAACAACCCCTGCGGCAAGTCCGATGCTCAAATAACCGAGTAGTGTGGGAATGCAATCTTTTACCCCTTTAAGGAAGCTATCTTCCTGTTTTGGAGAAGGGATTGCCTCTAGTTGAACGTTCTCTGTACTCATCGTAACCCCCTTGGTTCAATAAAGAATGTAGTAGCTAGCATATTACTTCCTTATATATTGATCAACCCTTACCTTTTCATCTAGTCTGAAAGTCCTGAATTTGGCTTTATGGAGTTATAGGGTAAACACTTGGTGTACAATTGTCGATATAAGTAAAAGAGTGTGGGTTTAAACCACCAAACGACATTATAGCCTAAGGGAGAGAACAAATGACTGTGTACAGGAAAATGACGAAAATACTCCTCATCATGATATTGTTAGCTACTGCGGTTTTTCCGGTAAGTGTCTTTGCAGCTACCGGCGACATCAACTCGATCGAATTCGAAAGCTCAGCCAAAGTGCAGCTTACGGTTGGACAAACGCCAAAGCAACTGAAGGTATATGCGAATGTGGAAGGATCCTCCTCCAAAAGAGATGTGACTGGCGCAGTGGTATGGAATTCTTCTAACACTAACGCTGTAAAAGTAGTAAATGGTCTTTTGACTCCAATAGATAGCGGGAAAGCTATTATTACAGCTACTTATAATCATGCGTTAGCTACTATTGAAGTAGAGGTTTCACATCCGATCAAAGAATTGAAGCTCGAATATAGCTCCGAGGGGAACTATAAGTTGGGTGATGAAGAGGATAAATTGCTGGTTAAAGCCAATGCAATTGGTGGCGATACAGCAACTTCTGCAAAGGATGTAACGGCTGATACCACTTGGAGCAGCTCCAATGCAAGCGTATTAACGATTGCAGAAGGTAAGATTACCCTGGCAGGTGAAGGTACTTCAACCATTACTGCTAAATACAAGGACTTAACAGCAACCTTCAAAGCAGTAGTTAAATTGCCTTATTCCGGGATTGAGATTAAGAATGATGATGATACCCTTGTTAAGGAAATTGAAATGCTCGTTGGCGATAATCCGGTGAAAGTAGCTGCGTTTACCAAAGAGACTACAAAATCGACCGCAAATGATATTACCGCGAAAGCGGAATGGTCTTCTTCTAATACAAGTGTTGCTACGGTAGATAAGGGAGAAATTAAAGTCCTATCTGCAGGAAAAGCTGTAATTACAGTAGCTTATCTGGGAATTACACAAACAGTGGATGTATATGTACGTGCTCCTTTTGAGGCATTAATGTTAACCCCATCAGGCGATCAATTCTTGTTCATGGGTGAGAGTTTGAACGTTAAAGCAGAGGTTCGGGATGCTGCGAATTCCACTCCGAATGTATCGGGTAGTGCAGTATGGACTTCAGACAATCAGCTCGCGGTAACGGTTACTGCGGGAAGTGATACTGCAGCAGTCACTGCAAAAGCAGTGGGAACTTCGACTGTTAAAGCAGAACATATGGGCGTTAGTAAGAGCTTTAAAGTAACTGTATATCCAACGATTACAAACCTGGAAGCTGATAAGACGGAGCTGGATATTTTCACAGAAGATTCCGTAAGCTTGCCAAAGGTAAACGGAACCAAGCTGGACGAAACGAAGCTAGATCTCAGTCAAGAAATCGAATGGACTTCTGCCAATGATGAAATTGCCACTATCAAGGATGGCAAGCTTGTTGCTGAAGCAGCTGGTACTGTTAATATTGTCGGTAAAATAAAATCCGAGAACCCTACCTCCTCCAAGGCGGCAATTCGAGATAAAAGTGTTGTAGTGAGTGTTACAGTTAAGGATAAGGTACATATCTTGCTAGGACCAGAGGAGAACTTTGTGGTTGTTACTGGCGAAGAGAAGGCCGTTCCTGAAGTAAAAGCTGTGATGGAAAATGGGAATGAACTCGATGCTACTGGCACTATGGAATGGGAAATTACTGGTACGAATGCAATTATCAAGACAACAGCTTCCGGTAAGGTAATCAAAGGATTGGTAAAGGGCTCTGCAACTTTAAAGGGAACCTACGCTAATAAGACGATCAGCATCCCGGTGACCATTGAACAAAAGGTTACTAAGCTTGTTGTAGAACCAAATGCGATCGAACTGAACATTAAAGGCTCTAAATCTATAAAGGTAACGGCTTACTACTCAAACGGCAAGACGGGGAATATTTCTAGTAGCATGAACTGGGAGTCCTCGAATGAGGCAGTTGCAACGGTTAAAAGTACATCCGTTAAAGCCATAGCTGAAGGAACAGCAACGTTATCAGGTTCTTATCAAGGGATTGCTACTAGTGTCAAAATTAATGTAGTTCCTAAACTAATGAAGTTGACTGTTAACGAAAATAGACTGAAGATGGCTCCGGGAGCTGTGCAGAATGCAGTTGTGACTGCGCAGTATGATACGGGGAAGACGGCCATTGTTACTGGAAGTGCAGCGTGGACCAGCTCTAAGCCTTCTGTAGCAAGAGTATCTGCTAGTGGGCAAATTGTAGCTGTGAGCAAAGGAACGGCATCTATTAAAGGTAAGATTGGCACCAAGACAGTGACGGTAACCGTTACGGTGAAATAGATAGAGCAAGCTACTTGTATAAAAGATCTTGGGTCTGCAAAGCCAACATCATGTTGCTTTGCAGATTTTTTTATTTTAGTCTATAGTAATTCCGACTATTCCGATGTATAATCACATAAAATAAAGAAGACGCGTTGGGGGAGATGAAAAAGATGGCAAAACAAAAGGTGTTATCGATCAAGACCATTGTAGCGATTGGTATCGGTTCTGCTTTATTCGTTATATTGGGCAGGTTCGGTTCGATTCCATCCGGAATTCCAAACACTAACATTGAAACTACATACGCTTTACTAGCATTGTTCGCACTGTTGTACGGTCCGTTTGCCGGATTACTTATTGGCCTGATCGGCCATACATTGAAGGATGCAATTTTTTACGGTTCCCCTTGGTTCAGTTGGGTGATCGCTTCTGGAATTGTTGGTCTCGTCATTGGTCTGCTGGTGGCTAGAATTGGGATTCATGATGGGGAGTTCGGACGAAAGGAACTGATTCGTTTTAATCTGGCTCAGATTGTAGCGAATGCAATCGCCTGGTTCTTAGTAGCACCTGTACTAGATATTCTAATCTATGCGGAACCAGCGAATAAAGTATTCACTCAAGGACTTATCGCCGGAGCATCCAATATAGTCACTGTGGCAGTGATTGGCTCACTACTTGCAATTGCATATGCTAAGACAAGAACGAAGCAAGGCAGCTTGACCAGAGAAGCCTGAGTAGCATATAATCCAAACCAAAAGCCGGTGGAGATCACCGGCTTTTTTATGGCTATTGAACATCTAATGGTTGTGAATATCTTCAAACGAAGCTAAGAGGAAGGTCAAGGATGAGAAAAGCAGTGATTGAATTTAAGGATTTCAGTTTTCAATATCGAGCACAGCAAGAACCTACACTCACAGGTATCAACTTAACGATTGCCGAAGGGGAAAAGGTGCTTATCGTAGGACCCTCAGGCTCTGGAAAAAGTACGCTGGCTCATTGTATAAACGGACTCATCCCTTTTGCCTATAAAGGTGAAATGTCTGGATCATTGCAAATTATGGGTCAGGAGCAGAAAGAACTAAGTATCGCAGCATTGTCGGATCAGATAGGGACAGTATTGCAAGACCCGGACGGACAGTTTGTGGGATTAACGGTTGGAGAGGACATCGCCTTCAGTCTGGAGAATCAAGCGGTTCAGCAGGCTGAGATGAAAGAAAGAGTAGTAGTTGCGGCAACAGCGGTGGATATCCAAGATTATTTGGGATCTTCACCTCAGGAACTGTCCGGCGGACAGAAGCAGAAAACAACCTTAGCCGGTGTTCTGGTTGGTGATGTGGACATCCTGCTGTTTGATGAGCCTTTGGCAAACTTAGATCCATATACCGGCACAAAAGCGATAGAGCTCATTGACCGAGTGCAAAAAGAGACCGGCAAGACAGTTATTATTATCGAGCACCGACTAGAGGAAGTACTGCACCGTGTGGTGGACCGCATTATTGTGATCCATGACGGACGCGTAGCGGCGGATATGCCTTCCGCTGAGCTGTTAAGCACTGAGCTACTTTCAGAGGTAGGTATTCGGGAACCTCTTTATTTGGCGGCTTTAAAGTATGCAGGTTGTACGATTACATCAGATATGAATCCACAGCATATAAACGATATTCAGTTGGAGGCTTGTTCAAGTAAACTTAAAACCTGGTATGACAACAATAATGCGCGACAGGATAAGGTGGATAGTCCACCTATACTTGAGCTGCGAGATATTTCTTTTGGATACGTGAGAAATCAGCCTGTGCTGCATAAGCTTAACCTTTTCATCAATAAAGGAGAGATGCTTTGTATTGCTGGTCGAAATGGGGCAGGAAAATCCACGGTATCTAAGCTAATCTGTGGATTTTATAAGCCCACCTCCGGATCGATACTGATGAACGGAAGAGACATTGCCAAGGATACGATTAAGGAGCGGGCAGAGCGGATCGGTTTCGTGATGCAGAATCCAA
The DNA here is from genome assembly GCF_000758585.1 of Paenibacillus sp. FSL R5-0345. Taxonomy (NCBI): domain Bacteria; kingdom Bacillati; phylum Bacillota; class Bacilli; order Caryophanales; family Paenibacillaceae; genus Paenibacillus; species Paenibacillus sp. FSL R5-0345. The sequence goes on along the minus strand of NZ_CP009281.1, from coordinate 5,146,554 downwards.
ATCATATGATTTCTAAGACGCTATTATATGATGAGGTTGCGCTAGGCCTTAAGTTACGAGGCGTGTCAGAGGAGCTTATTCGTGAGCGTGTGCATCATGTTTTGAAAATATGTGGTCTATATGCTTTTCGTAGCTGGCCGATCTCGGCGCTCAGCTATGGTCAGAAAAAACGTGTTACTATTGCGTCTATTATGATTCTAGAGCCGGAACTCATCATTTTGGATGAGCCGACTGCAGCTCAGGATTATAGGCACTATAACGAAATGATGGAATTCCTTCTCACGCTGCGGGCGCAGGGAATGACGGTCATTATGATTACGCATGACATGCATCTTATGCTGGAGTATGCTGATAGAGCTGTAGTGTTATCTGATGGAGTGAAGCTTGCGGATGACAGACCAGAGCGAGTATTAACCAATATAGAAGTGGTTAGGAATGCTAACTTAAAGGAAACCTCACTATTTACATTGGCTATGAAGGCCCAATTGGATCAGCCAGAAGAGTTTGTAAGAAGATTTATTGCATATGATAGGAGGAGCCGGGGCGGATGAAGGCCACAATGTTAACTTTTACGAAGCAGGATTCACCTATTCACCGTCTTACAGGCGCCACTAAGCTGATTTTATTTATAGTATGGTCTGTGACAGGGATGATTACATATGATACAAGATGTCTGATAGTGATGCTGCTATTTAGTTTAATTGCCTTTAGAATCTCTAAAGTTCAATTTCAGGATTACGCCTTTGTACTATATTTTATCTTGATATTCTTTGTGCTTAATCATATAGCTATCTTTATTTTCTCTCCATTGGAAGGTGTAAAGGTTTACGGTTCACGTCATGATATTGTTCATCTTGTAGGTCGGTATACCGTTACATGGGAGCAACTATTCTATCAATTAAATATTGCACTTAAATATGCAGTAGTAATTCCTATGGCGTTATTGTTTCTTTTAACCACAAATCCCAGTGAATTCGCAGCATCCTTAAACCGGATTGGTGTGAACTATAAAATCGCATATTCTGTATCGCTCGCGCTGCGGTACATTCCGGATATCCAAAGAGATTATGAGAATATTTCGTTCTCTGCTCAGGCACGAGGAATAGACATCTCTCGAAAAGAAAAGCTGCCTAAGCGGCTTAAAAATATCATTTCGATTCTTATGCCCTTGATTCTGACTAGCATTGAGCGAATTGAGAATATTAGTACGGCTATGGAATTACGTGGCTTTGGAACTAAGAGCAAACGGACTTGGTACAGCAGTCGTCCGTTCTCCAAAAACGATTATATTGCCTTGATCTTATTCGCTCTGATCGCAATATCCTCGACAGTAATTACATTTTACGATGGATCGCGGTTTTATAATATTTTCGATTGAAGTATAATAGTACAGTTGTGGAAAGTTTGGGTTTTAGGCGTTACAGTATATCGTTACGATTGAAGACGTTTCTCCAGTCTTGACCATACAGGCAGGTAACATAATGGGAGTGCGATTAGCGAGCATACTACATTAAAAATAGTCTGTGCATGGGCGATTTGTGAGGCGACCCCTCCGCCAATCCATGCAGCAGTTGCTTGTAGGGGCCCGATAAGTGGCAGGAATAACAACGCTCCGCCAATGTTAAGGGCTACATGCGACCAAGCGACGAAGACACCAGATGATGAGCCGCCGATGGAAGCAATGACAGCTGTGACGCAGGTGCCGACGTTAGCACCGAGCACGATGGCTATGCCGAGCTCTGGGGGCATGGCACCCGAGGCAGCAATGCTCATTGCCATGGCAATAACCGCTGCACTGCTATGTAGCAGGGCTGTTAGACAGGCGCCAGCGGCTAGTCCCCACAGGACACTTGTGGCAGCATGATCCAGGAACCAGAGGAATAGGCCACTCTCCTGAAGTGTCCCGCCGATGGACTGCATAACTGCGATTCCCCATAGGACTAGAGCGAATCCTGATACAGCCAGGCTGATGAATTGCAGCGGTTCTGATATTTTCCGGCACAGTATTGCCGCTCGTGACGTATGCGGTAATTCCCCAGCTATAACGGCTGCTGCCCACAGACTCAGCGAGGCAGCCAGCAGTGGGGAAGCCATGGAATTGATGTGAAGTCCGATCAATTCTGTAGTCAAAGTGGTACCGATGTTGCTGCCTAAGATAATGCCGAGTGTACGAGCATAGGTGAGCAGGCCGGCATTTACCATGCCGATGGTGAGTACAGTTACTGCAGTGCTGCTCTGGAGCAGGGCTGACAGTACGCTGCTTGCAATCAAGCCTTTAATAGGTGTAGAAGTAGCCTTATTCAGGCTTGTAGTTAACAGAGGGCCTGCAAGCTTGGACAACGCGGTTTCCATTAGCTTCATGCCAGCCAGAAAAATGACAAGACCATATATGATAGGGAAAAGCAGATCACGGAACATAGGGCATACTCCTTTGGACGAGGGTTGTACACCAATATATGAAAGTAACGTGTAGGACATGTATAAAATCATTTTTAGAAAAACAGGGAGTTGAAGTTATTGGCATCGGTTATTTTAGAACGTAATCGCAAAAAGAGACTAGAACAGGGCCATCCATGGGTCTACGCAGGTGAAGTGGCATCAGTAGAAGGAAACCCAGAAGCAGGAGGATTGGTTGATGTCCTTAATCATCAAGGTCGGTTTCTGGCTGTAGGATATTACAATCCAGCATCACAAATTCGGGTGAGAATTGTATCACAGGGACCTTTGGCTATCATGGACACCGCTTTTTTCGCTGAGCGGTTCGAGAATTGTCTGCAGCATAGAAATCGGTTCCTGCCGGGAGCAGATGCTTACCGTTTGGTATATGGTGAAGCGGACTTTTTACCAGGGCTTATTGTGGATCGGTTCGGAGATATTCTAGTTGTGCAGCTGCTTACACTCGGAATGGACAAGCGCCGTACAGAGATTGTTGAAGCACTTGTACAGGTTATGGCACCGCGTGGTATTTATGAACGCAGTGATGTTAGCGTGCGCGAGCTGGAAGGGTTGGAGCAGACTACAGGGGTGCTATACGGGGAATGTCCACGGCATGTTACTGTAAGTGAGAATGGCTTGAAGCTGGTAGTAGATATTGAAGAAGGCCAGAAGACAGGTTATTTCTTTGATCAGCGTGAGAATAGAGCATCCATTGCGCCACTCATGAAGGGCTGGGGTGGACGAAGCGGCATAACACTGCAAGAAATCGAAACAGAAGACGGCTCGCTACAGACTTTGCCGGTAAATAAGAGTGGTAAACACGTAACCTTCCCTTATTGGGATGGTGCTACAGTGCTGGAATGCTTCTCGCACACAGGCAGCTTCACTCTGCATGCATGCAAATATGGCGCGAAAAAAGTAACCTGCCTAGATGTTTCCGCTCATGCTATAGAGAGTGCGAAGGTCAATGTGGAGCTGAATGGCTTTAGTGACCGAGTGGAATTTGTAGTGGATGATGCTTTTGCCTATCTGCGCAATCAGGTCAAGGGGGTGGAGGAACGTTCAGAGCGGGCGACGGTTGCAAGCGGAACGGAATCAACAGCAGCGACTACAAATGCTAAATCTGGGGGCAAAGCAACCAAAACCGATACCTCCAAACCGATGACAGCAGGTGGAGGCAGAACTTGGGATGTAGTTATCCTAGACCCTCCAGCGTTTGCCAAAACTAAAAGTGCAGTAGCAGGTGCATGCCGCGGTTATAAGGATATTAATCTGCATGGCATGAAGTTGGTGAATGAAGGTGGATATTTGGTTACAGCAAGTTGTTCGTACCACATGCAGCCGGACCTATTCCTCGAAACGATTGCAGACGCAGCAAAAGATGCTGGTAAAGTATTGAGACTTGTGGAATGGCGTGCCGCAGGAAAAGACCATCCGCAGATTCTAGGCGTTAACGAAGGACACTATCTGAAGTTTGCGATTTTTGAAGTGCGGAGTAAGAAGTAAGCTGACTGTTCACATATAGGTAATGGATTTTAATCCGTAAAAGGAGTCCTCATTTGAGGTCTCCTTTTGCGGATTTTTTGTTATGTTCTGAAAAAAAGTTGAATTCGGGATTAACAAGGTTTGTCCACTTAGTCCGAAAAGTTGCCAAAACAGCACGAAATTCATGAATAGCGACTCCTGAGTCCGAATGTAATCCAGAAAGTATAAGCCGCTGTAATGCGGCTTATACTTTATTTTGAAGGAAGTCACGATCAAGCTTAATTTTGGCTCTCGGGTACATCACTACTCAGAAAATTGTAAGTTAATATCGCCGTTATTTGTATAAGCAGATAGTTTTTTTGAACCATTCTCTTTATTGGCAGGCAAATTGCTATCACCTTTCTTTACCTTGCTTAAGATCGCGAAATCATCATATGACCCTGAAATTGAACCGCTAATATTTCCGTTTTTTGTTTCAAGGGTTATAGCCGTCCCTACATTCAATTTGTCCAGTTGGATATTTCCGTTATTTATGTTTACTTCCACTGTCCCTAAAAACATGATTGTTGGTAATACGATACTTTCATTTGATGTTTTTAAACTCAAATTTTTTAAAGTTGCATCAGGTATCCATACCTGAATAGTTCTGGTTACTTGCGAGCCTTTTCCTCCGATATAGTCGTTCCATTCCTTATTACTGTCACTTACCATTGACAGTTCTTTATCGTCAGATAGATCAATCTTGTAAAAATCTTTCTCACTTTCATAGTAAACAATATGAATTTGTTCATCTTTAGATTGGAGGATATTTATTTTTTTGTCTTTTACATCAATTGTTAAGGTATCAATCTTTTGGGCAGGTATGGTGTAATTTTTTTCCTCCATGGAAGTGGAGTCGGAGGAACATCCTGCTAATGATATCAATAGTGTCACCAATATGCCTATAGTAGTTAGTAATTTTTTTGCAGTACTTTTCATTATAAAACGCTCCTTCGTTAAATCATTTTTCTTTTAAATATAGCCTGTCCTACGAATGCCAATCTTAAGCTGTTATGCAGACAAGTTCCGATATGCAACAAAGCATTAGAGTTGAACAAATAATATTGAAAAAGTCTACCAAATATGTTGCAAGGGTTGGATTGGAATAAATACACAAAATGATAGTCACTAAAGTAGGATCTGTCAGCCGACCATACCAATATGACTGCATAGACAGCAATACATGTTTGATAATCCTTTGATACATGGTTTAGTTCTTCATGTTTGCCTTCCTTTCTGGTAATAAATTCATTTTGTATTTCGTTGCGTTTATCAGTCGCATATGTTTTAATCATCATAAACTTTTGTGTTACAAAAAGGTCAAGAGGGTAGATATGAACAACTATTTTACAATTAAGCAAGCGGCAGAGATCGTAGAGATGACCACTGAGACCTTGCGGCACTATGATCGTATTGGATTAGTCAAGCCTTGCCATAAAGATGAAATGTCGGGATATCGATACTATTCCGAGCAGGAGCTCGTAAAGCTGCAAACCATTGAACTGCTCAAAGCAATGGATCTTACTTTAATGGATATTAAAGATATTTTGCAGCAGAATGATCTCTCTAAAGTAATTGCATTTCTAAAACAAGCAGAAAAAAGAGCAGACGATAAAATTGCTCGTCTGCAGTATGCAAAATCGAAAATTAAACGTGCCTATCTACATTATGAAAATAAGTTCCACGACGGTTATAGTCAAAGTGAAAATTACTTTGTCAGACACATAGAGGAAAGGGTAATTATGCTTTCAAATAAAATGGAAAGCCCCACACTTAAGAATTTATGGGATTACCACAGACATTTCTATCAACAAATTGAAACGTCTCTGCATTCAGAATTTCTGTTTGAAGATATGGCAGGAATGTTCACGACTGAAGGAATAACACGATTATTTGCTGTTTGCTTGAAATATCCGTCTTTAGAGGGGCTGACTGTGCTACCAGAAGGGGACTATCTGTGTGCAATTTGTACCGAAGAGAATAAGAATGCTGTATTACAAAATTTACTTGAAAGGGCAAAGACGGAATACGATGTGTGTCCAGATTTTGTTCTTCATAACATTATTGTGACTGGAATATTGCAGTGGGATTATCAGATACAACTGTTCATTAAGAAACGCTCATGTTAGATTGGAAGTCGCTAATTTAGCGGCTTTTTTTGATTAAAGAATCATGTTTCTTGCCCCTGACTGAGGACAAGAACGTTATACTTCGCCGATTAGAAAAATATTTAACTATAGTTAAATGTTATCTATTAAGCTAACTGGCAGATAACGCTATAAGCCTCTTAGGATTAGTATGCGTTAGTTCAACGATAACAGCGGCAGTCTAAGACTTTATTTATCAAGTTTTGGTCTGCCGCTGCTTCTTTTAATGGATCAGTCTAAACGTTATTTTTCAATAGCTGAAGATTTTTCAATTCAGAAACGGCGTTAAATCAACGACTCCAGTCTTTAGGGTGTTCATAGGGAAGAAGTTGCTATAGGACTCAAACGAAACTAAACAGCGAAAAAAGCCTAGATTTTGACCGTTGCGGACTCCACAGGCGCTATTGACCTCAAACTAGCCGAGATGGGGGACTTTCGCGACGAATAGCTTCACTGGAGTCCGAAAAGTTGCCAGAACAGCTCGAAATTCATGAATAACGACTCCTGAGTCCGCAAGTAATTAATGTAGCTAGCAGAAGCAAAAATGTTGAGTGTTGAACGCAGAATGTTGATGGAGAACCTCGAACCCTAACTCTACGCTCCAAACAGAAAGTATCGAACGTTGCGCACCGGGTATTAACAAACTAGAAATACTAAACAGCAAGTCAACAAAATACGTTAGTTGCTGTTTATTTCGTAGTTTTTTTATTGTAAATCATTAGAAAATACTAGCAAACGCATGTTCTGATTTGTGCAGTTATGCTATACTGAGGGGACGAGGAACGACTGAACTTTTTCATTTGAACATCATCACACGGTGAGTATTTCACCTTGTATCATATACATTTTCTCCGCTACGGAAGGAGTCTATCATTTATGTCGGTAACCTTTTTACTAGGCCGCTCAGGCAGTGGCAAGACAACAAAAATATGGGAGTCTATCTCTTCTTCATTAGAGAAGGAGCCTCTTGGCGCACCGATCATTATTCTAGTACCAGAGCAAGGTTCCTTTGGAGCAGAACGGGGGCTTCTCACCGTAGGGAATGTGAAGGGGAGCATTCGGGCGCAGACACTAAGCTTTTCTCGGCTTGCCTATCGGGTGAAACAGGAAACTGGGGGTAGCGCTAGCCTGCCTATCAGTGAAGAAGGCAAAAAGATGTTAATTTATAAAATTATCCGCCGTCGCAAAGAGGAACTGAAATTGTTCGGTGCCTCAGCAGACAGACCGGGTTTTGTGGAACGGCTGAATCAACTGCATACGGAGATGAAGCGTTGTTGCTTGGCTTCCACTGATTTAGAGGAACAGTTGTCTGCAATGCGAGGCGCTATTGCAAGAAGCCCTATTCTTGAAGGAAAGCTGGATGATTTACAGGTGGTATTCAGCGATTTAGAGAAGGAGATGTCGCGTCTCTACATCGATGAAGAGGATCGTTTAGCGGAACTAGCTGAGCATATTCCTGATTCCTCCTACATTCGTGGAGCGGAGATTTGGGTAGATGGGTTCCATGGCTTTACCCCACAGGAATTCGTAGTGCTTAGAGAATTAATGCAGCAAGCATCGAAGTTGACCGTCTCACTTACACTTGATCGCTCCTATCCCTATGGAGATCAGTTGAATGAGCTTGAATTATTTCACCCAACTGCGGTTACTTACATTAAACTGCGTGGAATAGCTGAAGAGCTGGGCATGGATGTGTGGGACGAGCTTTTGGAGCCAGCGGTTCTTCCGCGTTTTGAAGAAAGTCCTGCTCTTGCTCATCTCGAAAGGGGATATGACCGTCGAAAGGTCTGGTTTGGTGCAGATGAACTGGCAAATGAAGCAATATCTATAGGTGCAGCAGTTTCTCACAGAGCAGAGGTTGAGGGAGCGCTGCGTGAAATGATCAGGCTGGCACGAGATGAAGGTGCAAAATATGGTGAAATGGCCGTATTAATGCGTAATATTGGAGATTACGAACAGCTGATTAAACCGTTGTTCCAAGATTATGGAGTGCCATTTTTTCTGGACCAGAAGGTAAATGAGCTGCATCATCCATTGGTAGAGTTTGTACGTTCCGCATTGGATGTAGTGCGTCGACGCTGGCGCTTCGAGGATGTTTTCCGCTGCGTAAAGACAGAGCTTTTGCTGCCGCTGGACGGGAGTATTACGCGTGAGGATATGGATGATTTAGAGAATTATGTGCTGGCTTGTGGGATTCAAGGGTATCGCTGGACGGATGGCCGTTCTTGGAAAGGAATTCCTAGCTTGTCGCTGGAAGGCGGCAGACAGATGGATGAAGAACTGCTTGCTACGATGGAACGATGCCGTGCCAGTATAACGGGTCCTCTATTTGCTTTTGAGAAACGGATACAGAAGAGTAGAAGCGGTCTTGAACTTTGTACCGCCGTGTACAAGCTGCTGGATGAGACGGATGTTGCTCGAAAGCTGGAGAAACTTAGTGTTGATTCTATGGAGAAGGGGCAACCCGAGAAGGCTAGAGAACATAGTCAGCTGTGGGGTGCAGTGCTTGATCTGCTTGATCAGATCGTTGAAATGATGGGCAACGAAAGACTTGAATTTGATGTGTTCACCGGAGTCCTAGAGACAGGACTTGCTGAGCTTAAGATGGGACTTGTTCCTCCCGCGCTCGATCAAGTACTGGTTGGTAACATGGATCGGACTCGACCAACGGGAGTTAAATACGCTTTTTTGCTTGGATTTAATGAAGGTGTTGTGCCTGCGCAGTTTAAGGAAGATGGAATTCTCTCGGAAGGCGAACGCTCTGTGCTTGAGAACGCCGGTATGGAGCTTGCTCCTGGTGCTTCTCGTAAGCTGCTGGACGAGCGGTTTTTGATCTATAATGCGCTAACGACAGGAAGTCGAAAGCTCTGGATTAGCTACGCCACTGCTGATGATGAGGGCAAGGCGCTTCTTCCCTCTGAGGTAATCCGTCATTTGCATAGAATGTTCCCAAGGGTTCATGAGCACATCCTATCCACACTTCCCTCTGCGGGACTACCAGATGAAGTCAGAGATTCCATTCACCTGGGTTACATTGGTCATCCAGAACAGAGTCTTCGTGCATTGATTATGCAGCTACGCCAGTGGCGTCAAGGGACCGAGATACCTGTATTGTGGTGGGATGTTTATAATTGGTTTGCGTCTGATGAGAAACGAAGCCTCGAACTGAAACGTCTGCTCAGTTCATTGTTTTATCGTAATGAGGGAACGAAGCTAAAGCGAGGTACTAGCCTGCGATTGTATGGGGGATCGACACTGCGTGGCAGTGTGTCCCGGATGGAGAAGTTTGTTGCTTGCTCCTTCTCCCATTTTGCATCCTATGGACTTAGATTGAAGGAACGCCAGCTATATAAGCTGCAAGCACCTGATATTGGACAACTGTTCCATGCTGCGTTAAGTGACATGGCGGTAAGACTGAAAGAAGAGGGCCGCGGCTGGGGAAGCTTGTCTCCAGAGGAATGTCGGCGTGAGGCAAGTGAAACGGTAGAACGTTTATCGCCGATGCTACAGGGTGAAATTCTGATGAGCTCTAAACGTTACGGATACATTTCCCGCAAGCTAAAAAACATTGTTGGACGTGCTTCTGTGATTCTGGGCGAGCATGCCCGCCGAGGTAGCTTTGAGCCGGTAGGGCTGGAGCTGGATTTTGGACCGGATAAGGAGTTGCCTCCTTTAAGAATTACGCTGCCGAATGGCTGTGTGATGGAGGTTGTTGGACGGATTGACCGTGTAGACATGGCCCGTGGAGAGAATGGAATTCTTCTGCGAGTAATTGATTATAAATCGTCTCAAAAAGATCTCAAACTGCATGAAGTGTACTATGGATTATCGCTACAGATGCTGACCTATCTGGATGTGCTGCTTACGTACTCGGAGCAATGGCTCGGGCAACCGGCGCTTCCAGCAGGGACACTGTATTTTCACGTACATGACCCACTGTTAACCTCATCTAACGGGATGAACAAGGAACAGGCAGAACAAGAATTGCTGAAACGCTTCAAGATGAAAGGACTGCTTACAGCAGACCGCGAGGTCGTATCCTTGATGGATACGACTTTAGACAAAGGGTATTCTTCTATCGTGCCTGTAGCAGTAAAAGCTGATGGCAGTTTTTATAGTAGTGCTTCTGTAGCTACACCAGAGCAATGGGGGCACTTATTATCATCCGTTCGGGGAACGATCTCGGATATCGGGACACGCATTACGGAAGGTGATGTGGCGATTGAGCCATACCGGATTGGGCAGGAGACAGCCTGCACATTCTGTTCCTTTAGACCCGTCTGCCAGTTCGATGAAGCCGTGGAAGGTAATGGCTACAACAATCTGGGTAAGCCAGGGAAGGACGTTATTTGGGATCTGCTGTCCCGCAAAGGAGGAACTACACCGTGAGTATGAAGTCTGAAATAGAAGCGAAACCGGAAGGAAGCATATGGAGTGATGACCAGTGGCGCGCCATTGCTGAGAGCGGTGATGATATCCTCGTTGCCGCGGCGGCAGGTTCCGGTAAGACAGCGGTACTTGTAGAACGGATTATTCGCAAAATCAGCAAGGAAGAGAATGGCTTTAGCGTAGATAGATTGCTAGTAGCTACGTTTACCAAAGCTGCTGCTGCCGAGATGCGCCAGCGGATTAGGGAAGCACTCGATCGGGAGCTTGAGGAGAATGGAGATAATGACCATTTACGCCGTCAGCTGTCGTTGCTCGGGAAAGCCTCGATTACAACACTACACTCCTTCTGTCTGGAAGTGATTCGGCGTTACTATCAGATTATTCCTATAGATCCCGGTTTCCGTATACTGAACGAACATGAAGCAGAGATGATGCGGCAGGAGCTGCTTCAAGAGCTACTGGAGGAAAAATACGGTGAAGTAGGTGAAGATGGCGCGGATAGTGTATTTGTACAGCTTGCTGACTGGTTCAGTGGTGAACGCAGCGATGATGCGGTACATGCGCTCATACAGCGACTGCATGATTATGCCCGCAGCCATCCTTGGCCAGAGCAGTGGCTTCGTGATACCGCAGCTGATTTCTCATTACCAGACACAGATAGCTTAGGTCGGACTCCTTGGGTGCTAAGTATTCTTGAAGAAGCGAAGCTGACCCTTGCGGGTGCAGCCAGTCAGCTTATCCAAGGCCGAGAGATCGCGCTACAGCCAGGTGGTCCGGCGCCTTATGCCGAGAATCTGACGGCCGATCTTGAGATGGTAAATGCATTGCAGGAGGCTGTGAATGAACGGCCATGGGCAGAATTATATGATATTTTCATGGAAGTATACTTTGGGAAATTGAAAGCTTGTAAGAAGGATTCGACAGATCCTGGACTGCAGGAAATGGTTAAAGAACTGCGCGATAGTGTGAAGAAGAGTATTTTAGATCTTCAGAAGGCATTGTTTGGCCGTCCTGCGGATGTTTTTTTGCGAGAACTGAATGAGGCGGCTCCTCTTATGGCAGAGCTTGCTGAGACGGTGATAGCGTTCGGTGAACGTTACCGAGTCGAAAAAGCAGGACGGGGTCTCGTCGACTTCAGTGATTTGGAGCATTATTGTCTGCAAATTTTACGTCATCCAGATTCTCTACCGGGCCATTCCCTGCCTTCTGATGCAGCGATGGAGTACCGTGCCCAATTCGATGAGGTTCTGTTAGATGAATATCAAGATACGAATAGTGTGCAAGAAGAGATTGTGCGGCTTATCTCCCGCGAAACACCTGGTAACCGATTTATGGTCGGAGATATGAAGCAAAGTATTTATCGGTTCCGTCTGGCAGAGCCGGGGCTGTTCCTGGATAAATACCGCAGCTTTGGCTCTAATAATGCCGGAGGTGGCAGCAATACAGTAGGCGAATCCGAGTTAAGCGAGTTATCTGATAAGCCTAATGAATCGTCCGGCGGTTCGGTTATCGATCTAGCACGTAATTTCCGTAGTCGTATGGAGGTTGTAAATGCCGTAAATATGATTTTTCGGCAGATTATGAACGAGACAGTGGCGGAGATAACTTATGACGAACGTGCTGAGCTTGTGTATGGTGCGAATTTCCCGGGTGCAGCAGAGAAGGGGCCAGATACTTTTTTTGCACCGGAGCTATTATTGATCGATCGCGGAGCGGCAGCAGGTAAAGTAGAAGAGACTTCTGAGGACAGTGAGACTCCACTTCAGGAGAGTGAAGCCATTGAGAGTGAGACTGCGCAACTGGAAGCACGGGCGATTGCTCGGCGTATTTCACAGATGACTGGCCTGAATGGCGGATCCCCGCTGCTGATTTATGATAAAGGGCTTAAGATTATGCGCCCAGTGATTTATGGTGATATCGTGATTTTGCTTCGTTCGGCGAGAATATGGACCCCTTTAATCATCGAAGAGCTGCGGATGGAGGGAATCCCTGCTTATGGAGATCTGAATAAAGGATATTTTGAAGCCACAGAAGTAGAAATTGCACTTTCACTCTTAAAAATAGTTGATAATCCTCAGCAGGATATTCCACTCGCTGGCGTGCTTCGGTCACCTGTTGTTGGTTTAACTGAAGAGGAATTGGCTACGGTTCGGATGTGCAGCCATGGTTCTTTCTATCGTGCTGTAAAAGTGGCAGTGAACATGCAAGATGTAAAAGCAACTGAGGAAGAGTACGATCTTTTCTCAGCCCATGAAATGGAATCCGCAAGCACAGCTGATATAAATACGTTCTCTAATGAGGCCTCTTTTGACAATGGCGTTCATGATGTAGGAGCAGAAAGTGAAGCTGTACCGCAGATCAACCCAGAGTTGAAGCGTAAGCTTGAGAATTTCCTGAGACAGCTTGATAGCTGGAGAGATGCAGCTAGACAAGGCAGTCTCAGTGAGCTGATCTGGCGTATTTATGGTGAGAGCGGCTATCTGGAGTGGGTTGGAGGACTGCCTGGAGGCTCGCAGCGCCAGAACAATCTTAAGGCTTTATATGATCGGGCGGTTCAATTTGAGAATGATACTGCGGCGCGTGGGTTGTTCCGTTTTCTGGTGTTCATTTCACGGCTTCGTGAGAATGGCGGAGATCTTGGTGTAGCAGGTGGTGGTGGTGAAGAGGGCAATGGGGTCAGAATAATGACCATCCATAAATCCAAAGGCTTGGAGTTCCCTGTTGTTTTTATAGCGGGTATGGCGAAGCAGTTTAATCGGCAGGATCTGCACTCTCCATTCCTGATGCACAAAGAACTCGGCTTCGGACCACGTTTTGTGGAGCGGGAAACACGTGTCAGCTACCCAACGCTTCCTTATTTGGCTATTAATCGTCGTACACGACTTGAATTATTGGCTGAGGAAATGCGGGTATTATATGTAGCTTTAACTCGCCCGAGAGATAAGATGATTCTAGTCGGTACCGTAAGAGATTTACCAAGGAAAATCGCTAGCTGGAGCAGTGTGCAGAATCGGGAAGAATTGTTGCTTGCTGATCATTTATTAGCCCGGGGACGTAGCTATTTGGACTGGGTTGGACCGGCATTGATCCGGCATCCGGCAGCGGCTATTCTTCGTAAGCTAGGTGGTTCAGAAGGTACTGTCTCGACAGTGCTGCACAGCGATATCTCGAACTGGAGCATCACTGTACAGAATGCTTCGGACCTGAATTCAGGGGCATTCCTTCCAGCGGATAACGCTGAAGACAAAGCAGAAGAACGTCTAACTGTACTCAAGGCGCTTCAAAAAGGTGCATCTGTAAATGTTTATAGATCAGAGAATAGCGAAGAGATTGCCAGAAGACTAGAATGGCCTTATCCGTATACGGCTGCCTCTGGCATTCCTGCCAAAACCTCTGTTACAGAGTTAAAAGCTTTGTTGTCGATGCAGGACCAGCCTTCTTATGATCTCCTAGAGGAAGGCGGCCGCCCTGCTACCTCAACAGAAAACAATAAACGTACAAATGTGGCAGGAGCAGACAGTCTTCATTTACGCCGTCCGAAATTTATGGAGAAACGCAGTCTAACCCCAGCGGAGCGCGGGACAGCCTACCATACAGTTATGCAGCATATTCCGCTTGAGGGTTCAGTTGACCCTAAGGTTGTGGAAGAAACATTAGCACGACTAGAGAGAGTGGCTATTCTAACTGCTGAGCAGGTGGAGGCGGTGGAACCGGCTCAGATAGAGGCCTTTTATACGAATGAACTTGGTCGTAGATTAATAGATTCTTCTTGGAAGCTTAGAGAAATGCCTTTCAGTTATATGGTTCCTGCAGAGGAGGCTTATCGAGGGCTCGATTATATGAATAAAGCCGTATCAGAGCTAAACCCAGAGAATCATAATGAAAGCTTTAGTGAAGCTGTGCTGATCCAAGGGGTGATTGACTGCCTGTTCCGTGAAGAGGACCGGATCATTCTGCTAGACTATAAGACGGACTCTGTTTTAGAACATCAGGGTGGGATAGAAGCGCTTAAGGAAAAATATCGTTTTCAGCTAGAGTTATACAGCAAGGCATTACATGATATTTTGGGAGAACCGATCAGCGAAATTTGGCTGTACTTTTTTGACGGCGGACATGCTGTGAAATTATAAATCTATTCATTGCCGCATAGAGCGGGGAAAGAGGACGAAGATGCGGATATTGCATACGGGAGATTGGCACCTCGGCCGAACGCTGGAAGGAAGAAGCCGGCAGAAGGAGCAAGAGCAGTTCATAGATGAATTGGTGGAGATCGCCGATTTTCATAAAGTGGATTTGATTATGATGGCGGGAGATGTATATGACTCCGTTAATCCACCAGCGGCTTCAGAACAGCTATTCTATGAAGCTGCTGCTAGGCTGACTTCAGGGGGAAGACCACTTGTTGTGATCGCCGGAAATCATGACCAACCGGAGCGCGTATCTTCTGTTTCACCGCTTGTATTAAGACAGGGGATTACATTGGTGGGTCTTCCTACTTCTGAGCCAGTGACTATTCATGCTGCGCGTACGGGTGAGATTGCTAAAATCGCAGCCCTTCCCTATCCCTCGGAGGCACGTCTCGGTGAACTTCTTGCTGGAGACAGCGGGGAAGAGGAGCTTCGACTGGCTTACAGCGCGCGGGTAGGCAAGCTCATGCAGCTGTTGGGACGGGAATTCACACCACAGACCGTGAATTTGGCGATGAGCCATATTTATGTGCTTGGTGGAGTGGAAAGTGATTCGGAACGTCCAATTCAAGTGGGCGGAGCTTATACTGTTGATCCTTCTGCTTTGGCCTGTGGAGCGCAATATACGGCACTGGGTCATCTTCATCGCGCACAGCGAGTTAAGGGGGAAGGAATGATCCGTTACAGCGGATCCCCGCTGGCATATAGCTTTTCTGAAGCAGGACAGGCCAAGTCGGTGACGCTGATTGATGTTGCGCCGGGTGGTGAACCGACCTTCGAAGAAATTTATCTTCGTTGTGGGCGTCCACTTGTACGATGGAGTTCCACTGGCGGATTACAGGAGGTATATACCTGGCTGGATGAAGGCAGAGATGCCTCTGCTTTTATAGATTTGGAAATTCGGCTTAGTGAGGCTATGTCGATGAACGATATTCAACGCTTGCGCAAGTCACGCGAGGGGATCATTCATATTCGTCCGATCTACCCGCAAATGGAGATGGAGCTCGAACAAATTTCCCGTTCGCGTATGCCTGTGCAAGAGTTATTCCGTAAATTCTATCAGCGTCAGACAGGCGGAGCGGAGCCGGAAGACAGCTTGATAGAACTTTTCTTACAGCTAACCGAAGAAGAACGGCGTCAGCCAGAGGAAGGAGAGGAGAACTAAGGTGAAGCCTATTCTATTAAAAGTAGCAGGATTACAGAGTTATAGAGAAATGCAAGAAATAGATTTTGAAAGTCTGTGTGAGACGGGGCTGTTCGGGATCTTTGGACCAACAGGTAGCGGTAAATCAAGTTTGCTAGATGCTATTACTTTGGCAATGTACGGAAAAGTGGAGCGCGCTGTTAATGGAACACAGGGGATTATGAATCACTCTGAGGATTCACTCAGCGTGGCGTTTACCTTTGAGCTCACTTCTTCCGCTGGGGCACATCGTTATCGTGTTGAACGGAAGTTCAAACGGACAGGTGAGCAAACCGTCAGTAACACGATTAGCCGTTTCATTGAGATTACACCTGACGGGGATAACGTCATGGCGGATAAGCTCGCAGATGTTACGCGCTGCGTGGAGGAGCATATCGGTCTAAAAATGGATGATTTCACGCGAGCGGTTGTATTGCCGCAGGGGAAATTTGCCGAATTTTTATCGCTTCGTGGCGTAGATCGTCGGCAAATGCTGCAGCGCCTGTTCCATCTGGAACAGTATGGCGATCAGCTTGCAATCAAGCTTAGCCGACGGGTGAAGGAGAATGAGGCGGCGCTCCGCGCGCTGATTGCTGAGCAACAGGGTCTTGGCAGCGCAGGCAAAGGGGATGTAGAGGCAGCGGCGGAGCGCCTCGAGCAGGCCACCCTTTATGCTGCGGAATGCCGTCGAAAGCTGGAGGCGGCGCTGCAGGTCTCGGAGCGTTTCGCGCGTATACGCGAGCTCCAAGAGGAACGGACCCGCCGCGAATTGCAGCGGCAGGGGCTGCTCGCCAAGGAGGAGGAGATTCTCCTCCTTGAACAGAAGCTCGGCCAAGCTGACGAGGCCGAGGCAAGGCTTCCCGCGCTGAAAGCATGGCGCAGCGCGGAAGAAGCCTTTAAGAGCCGATTGGCCCGCGCGGAGGGCCAAGAGGTGCTGGCCGCCGCCGCCGAGCAGGAGGCGGCGCGTGCCGCTGCCGCCGCGGCTGCTGCGCAGGCCGCGCTTGCGGCGGAAGAGCCGGCCCTCCGGGAGGGGGCCGGCACCTACCGCCGCGCGCTCGAGCTCGAGTCCGAGCTCGGGGCGCTACGGCGCGAACTCGCGGCTCTGCGTGAGCGCCGCGAAGAGGCCTCCCGCAAGCTAGCGGAGCTGCGGGAGGGCATGGCTCGGGAGCGTGAGCTTTTAGCCAAGGGCCAAAAGCGCCAGCAAGAGCTTCAGCAGAGCTTGCAGCCGCTCGGTGTCCGCTCCCAGGAGCGGCAGTCTCTGCAAGAAGCGATGCAGAGACTGCAAGGGCTGCACTCCGCCGAATCCCAGTGGGATAAGGCGGAGAAGGAGCGCCTCGAGCGTGCCGCTGCCCTGGCGGCTGCGCAGGCGCGACTCGCGGAGGCCGAGGGCCGTCGCGAGTCACAGGAAGCTGCTCGCGGGCAACTGATCCGCGAGGCGGCGCTGCATCAAGAGAAGCTGCTGGCAACAGAAGAAGCTGCGCGCACCGCAGCGGAGCGCCTGGAGCAAGATATCGGTGCATTGGAAGCAGCTATGAAGGATCAAGAGCTTCACAGATTGTCCCTTGCACTAGCTAAGGAGCTGGAAGAAGGGCAACCTTGTCCTGTATGCGGCAGTGAGCATCATCCTGCACCTGCATTCTTGCAGAATAGCTTAGAGCAACAGGAACTGGAAATGAAGCTTCAGCAAGTCCGGGCGTTATCCAGACGGGCATTAGAAGCTCGTCATCTGTTCCGCGGTCTTCGTGAACAGGATCAGGTATGGCTGGAGCAGGTATTTGGAAATGAAGTTATTGAAGCGGCAAATCACCCTGCAGCTGCAGGTTCAGAAGTCCGTACTGCTGAAGTTCCTCCAACCGATGTGTCTATTCCCGGGGAAAAAGAATTGTCAGAACTTGAAGCTACATTTTTGGCATTAAAGGGTCAGTCCGGTGAACTGCGCCGAACTGCGGTACAATGGCAGCAATCAATGCAGGAGGTTCAGCAGCTGTGCCTCAAAGAAGCAGCAGGTGTCGATGGTGAACGTAGCTGGGTGGAAGGAATTACTGCCAAAGCTGAGGAACTCAGCGCGCAGCTAACGACGATGCGGCAGAACTGGGCACAGCAATTCCCGGATTTGGCACCAGGTGAAGTAGAACAAGCATATCGTGAGCTGGTTGCGAAGGATGCACAAGCTGAAGAAATTAGATCGCGTCTTGATATCAGCGTCAAGTTTCTGGAAGAGAAGAGCGCTTCAGTGCAGAGCCTTCAAGAGACCATAACAGGGTTGGACAAAGAGCTGGCCCAGTGGATCACACAGATCGAAGGGAAGGAACAATTGCAACGTGAAAAAGATCAGCGTCTACTGGAGTGGACGAATGGTCGCGCGGCAGCTCCTCTTCTAGCGGCGTGTGAAGGACGTCTGCAGGAATTGTTAACGGCTCTGGAGGCAAGTAAGCAATCACATCTCACAGCGGCGGAGAAGGCTCAGCATGAGGTTAAGGAAGCTGCGATTTCTCGCCAGGCTGCAGAATCTGCGCGTGAACATTACGCAGCAGCTACCAGTCATTGGGAACAAAGCTTGGCATCTTCACCGTTTAGTTCAGCTGCTGAGGTTGAAGGAGCAGCGCTCACACCCGAAGAACGGGAAATCGCTTCTTCCAGGGTACGTGCTCATCGTGCCGAAGAAGCTGAGGTCTCCTTGCAGCTGCGTAACATTGAAGAGAAGCTTGACGGGGCCAGCTTAAGTGAAGAGGAATGGCAAGTAAGCCAGAGCACCTTGAGAGAAAGCAAGACTGAGGATGAAATATCTCTACAGGCTAGAGCGCGTGCAGAGCGTGATCTGGAGGATTTGCGGCATCGGCATATTCGCTGGATGGAGCTTGAAGCTCAGCGGATTGATCACGCTTCTTTGCAAGATCAGCTATCCAAACTGCAGACTGTCTTACGTGGGAATGCCTTTGTTGAGTACATTGCGGAGGAGCAGTTGATGCAGGTGTGTCAGTCCGCTTCTCAGCGGCTTCGTTTCCTGAGCAAACAGCGTTATGCGCTGGAGGTTGATTCGGGTGGCGGCTTTGTAATCCGAGATGATGGGAACGGCGGGGTGAGAAGACCTGTCTCAACTCTGTCTGGTGGAGAGACCTTCCTCACATCCCTTTCCCTGGCACTTGCTCTTTCAGCTCAGATCCAGCTCCGGGGACAATATCCGTTGCAGTTTTTCTTTCTGGATGAAGGGTTTGGTACGCTCGATCCAGAACTGCTGGATACAGTGATTACTTCACTTGAAAGATTGCATAACGATCAGCTGTCGGTTGGTATTATCAGCCACGTTCCAGAGCTTCGTGCAAGATTGCCGCGTAAGCTGGTAGTAGTTCCTGCTGAACAGGGCGGAGGAGGATCTCGTATCCTTTTGGAAAAAATGTGAAGGATTTTAAACTCTGTGATTGATATCACAGATACAGTATCATCACGCTGTTATAATACAGCTAAGCCGACATTACTTTAGAAACACCTCGGCGGACGTATGACAGGGAATGTACTCCTTTTCATACGTCCGCCGCCGAATCAGCTTTATAAGCTGTGAAGGGTGTTTCTCTTTTTTTTGCCTTTTTTAGACCCACGGGTGTTTTTATAGAACGACTTAATTGTTTAAGGAATTTCATTCTGTAATAGATACAGTTTTAGAGTGTGGATGTTGAATCTCCTGGCGTCTTTCGTAATTGGTGATTATCCTGTATGATTATCTTATGATGAAGCAAAATTTCACCAATTTTTAGGAGGCAAGTACGCTATGGAGACCGTGTTCAGCAAAATTATTGAGGGTACTATTCCTTCCAAAAAAGTATTTGAAAACGAACGTATTCTTGCATTCTACGACATCGAGCCGGCTGCACCGGTACATGTGTTGATCATTCCAAAGAAGTTCATTGCTTCCATGAATGATGTCACACCTGAGGATCTTCCGCTGATCGCAGAAATTCACAGTGTAGCGCAACAGATCGCTATCGATCTTGGGATTGCTGAGTCTGGTTATCGTTTGATCAATAATTGTGGTCCGGATAGTGGACAAGCTGTGCCTCATCTTCATTATCACTTGCTTGGTGGGGCCAAGCTGGGAGCTCTTACAGGAAACTCAGCTTCTCACGCATAAGTACAATCATTAAATGTTGAAGAACTTGCCAGAAAAAAAGAATAACACGAAGGTTGACACCCTATTTCCGTTTGACCTATAATGGAATTTGATAAACCGTGTTATGCTCTTGGACGGTATGGTCGGAGGGAGGGGAAACTGTGTCTGAAACGAAAGTTCGCAAAAACGAGACAATTGATGCTGCACTTCGTCGCTTTAAACGTTCCATCGCAAAAGATGGTGTCTTGGCTGAGGTGAAGAAACGCAAACATTACGAAAAGCCAAGCGTTAAGAAAAAGCTGAAGTCTGAGGCTGCTCGTAAGAGAAAGTTTTAGGAGGATTACCCACGCATGAATCTTAGCGAGAGATTGAACGAAGATATGAAGCAAGCGATGAAGAGTAAGGACAAGTTCACGCTCTCCACGATTCGAATGGTTCGTTCTACAATAAAGTATCTTGAAATAGATTTGAAGAGAACATTGGACGACAACGAAGTGCTTGATATCCTTAGTCGTGAAATCAAACAGCGCAAAGATGCCCTCCAAGAATTTGAATCAGCGGGTCGCGATGAGCTTGCCGCGAGTACGAAGGCAGAAATCGAGATTATTATTAAGTATCTTCCCGAGCAACTTTCCGAAGAAGAAATTAAAGTAATTGTACAGCAGACCATCCAGGAAACCGGTGCTTCTTCGAAAAGTGAAATGGGTAAGGTCATGAGCGCACTGATGCCTAAGGTCAAAGGTCGCGCCGATGGTAAACTCGTGAACCAAGCGGTTCAACAATTTCTGCAATAATATAGCGCCAGCACCCCTTGTAAAAGGGGTGCTTTTCTTTGAATTATAAGAAATTATTAGTTTCACACCATACTTTATCCTTATAATTTTCGCATAAACGCTTACCGTCCTTAATTGGACGCTGTAGGCGTTTTAGCTTGTTTTGAAACGTAAATCTGTTTTCGGCGTAATAACGTTTATGTATCCCGGGTCAAGTTGAAGAAGGGAGGTAAAACATTGAAAAGAATACGGAAAATTATGTTAGCAAGCATTCCCGTTGTTCTGCTGTTACTGCTCTTAACCCCGTTTATTCCGAATGTAAGCGCTGATGTAACAGCACCAAAAGCACCGATAGCTGCAAGTGGCGAGATGAAGAAAGGGCCTGTGTTTATTATTCCGGTTGATCAAAAAATTGAACGAGGTCTTCAGAGCTTTTTGGAAAGAGGGTTTGCAGAAGCTGCTAATTATGGTGCAGTTCTAATTGTACTTGAGGTGGATACGCCGGGTGGATTGGTGAATTCAGCAGAACAGATTGGGACGATGGTAAGAGATAGTGACATACCTACAGCTGCATTTATTAAAGGTGATGCCGCTTCTGCAGGCAGTTACATAGCACTAAACGCAGGTGCAATCATCATGAAGCCGGGAAGCATGATAGGTTCTGCATCTCTAGTGGATAGTAGCGGCCAGAAAGTAGATGACGCGAAGATGGTGTCCTACTGGAAATCGAAAATGATTGGAGCCGCTGCTCTAAATGAACGTGATCCTGATATTGCTGCGGGAATGGTCGATAGTAATTTGGTTGTGGATAAGCCGGATCTAGGCGTATCTAAAGCGCAGGGCGAAATTATTGCCTTGTCTAGTGACGAAGCTTTAAGAGCTGGCTATGCTGATCAAATTACAACCACTCCTGAAGAAGCGATTACTTGGTTAGGTTATACTACAGATGACATTTTTCGTGTGGAGCATACGGGTGCCGAGAAAATGTCGCAATTTCTGACAAATCCGATTATTATGACGATTCTGTTATTCATCGGGATCACAGGTGTTGTGATTGAGCTGATCGTACCGGGCTTTGGTGCGCCTGGGATTATTGGAATATTAGCCTTTGTTTTATATTTTTTCGGAAACTCTGTAGCAGGGTTTGCCGGATCTGAGACTTGGCTTTTATTCATAATCGGACTTGTCATGCTTGTGCTGGAGCTGTTTGTGCCGAGCTTTGGGATATTGGGGTTACTCGGTTCCGTGAGTCTTGTGGCAGGTGTCGTACGCGCAGCATACAGCTTTACACATGCATTGTTTAGTCTGGGCATCGCATTCGCGGCTGCTATTGTAGTCATTGTGATTGTGGCTGTCGCATTTAAAGAACGTGGAATTTGGAATAGGTTTATTTTAAAGGATACGCTCTCTAAAGATCAGGGATTTGTACCTGTTGAAGAGAAGTTAAGCCTAGTTGGAGCTATAGGAAACAGTATTACGCCACTTCGTCCATCCGGAACAGCTATGATTGGCGGCGAGCGGGTAGATGTCGTTACAGAAGGCAGCTTTATAAGCGTTAATGCACCGGTCTCAGTTGTAAAAGTTGAGGGCGGACGGATTGTGGTGAAGGAAATTAAGGAATAAGGTAAAAGATAAAGGGTATGAAGAATTAGCTCCACAATAATTTACTGGAGGTTATAAGGTTATGGAAGCATCTTTAATTACTTTTTTGTTCATCGCGGTAGTCGTGATCATTTTGTTGAGCGTATTTTTAAGCTTCTTCCCGGTCATGCTCTGGATTTCAGCATTGGCGTCAGGGGTAAGAATCAGCATTATTACACTAGTGGCGATGAGACTGCGTCGAGTAACACCAAGTCGCATCGTTAATCCAATGATTAAAGCGACTAAGGCAGGTCTTGGATTGAATATTAATCAACTGGAGAGTCACTATCTCGCTGGTGGTAATGTAGACCGGGTTGTTAATGCGCTTATTGCAGCACAACGTGCAGATATTCCTCTGGAATTCACTCGCGCAGCGGCTATTGATCTTGCAGGTCGCGATGTGCTTCAGGCTGTGCAAATGAGTGTTAACCCTCGTGTAATTGAGACACCGGTTGTTGCGGCTGTCGCTAAAAACGGGATTGAAGTGAAGGTAAAAGCACGTGTTACTGTACGTGCCAATATCGACCGTCTCGTGGGTGGTGCAGGTGAAGAAACAATCATTGCCCGTGTTGGTGAAGGGATTGTAACAACAGTGGGTTCGAGTGATTCACACAAAGATGTCCTGGAGAATCCGGATTTGATTTCCCGTACAGTATTGTCCAAAGGTCTGGATTCAGGAACTGCTTTTGAGATCCTATCCATTGATATTGCGGATATCGATGTAGGCAAGAACATCGGTGCTTATCTTCAAACCGAGCAAGCAGAAGCGGATAAACGTATTGCGCAAGCCAAGGCAGAAGAGCGCAGAGCAATGGCTGTTGCTCATGAGCAAGAGATGAAGGCGCGCGTAGTTGAGATGAAGGCGCTTGTTGTTGAAGCTGAATCTCAGGTACCTATGGCGATGGCAGAGGCGCTCAGAAATGGTCAAATCGGTGTGATGGACTACATGAACATCAAAAATATTGAGGCGGATACGCAAATGCGCGGCTCCCTCGGCAAAATGAATGATCAGGACGACAATAATCGTCCTAACAATAACAAATAAAAGGGGATGTGAATCTCCATGAGCTGGATCTATATTGTTGCGGTAATTATCTTCGCGATTGTATCCAATGTGAACAAGGCTACGAAGAACAAGCCCAAAGGTGCTACACGCGGAGGAATGCCTACTTTTGGTGGAGGAGAAGGGAATCCTCTCCGCCGTAATAAAGATGTAGACGGGAACGGAGACCGACCGGAACAGACTGGCAGTGGTTTTCCAACCCCTGTTACTACATCCTCCCGTGAGTATGACGCATCACCTGCCTTTCCAGAGCCTGCCTACATCCCAACGCCAGATTATTCTACTGGAGAAGGTATGTCTTTGGAGTACGCTGATGACGGAGTTGAACTGCGCACACAAAGAATGCAGGAAGAGGTGCGGCGTCTTCAATCTGCTTTTGATGGAATAGCAGGAGCGGATCCCAAGTCGAAGAAGACGAAGAATTCGTCCTCTGACATAGCTGTTCAGTCAAATAGAACAGGGAATAGGGATGAACTGCGCAATGGTGTAGTCTGGGCGGAGATTCTAGGACCTCCGCGTGCTCGCCAGCCGCATTCCACCCGACGATCGTAATTTCGAGCATAGTAACAATTAAGCCTTGGTTTTCCTATCTTTGCGATAGGAGGCCAAGGCTTTTTTGGCATTTTTTATATCTGAAAGTTGCTCCTTTATTACTTCTTCTCATAAACAAAAGCGTTGCCGCATAAGGTGTACAGAAGGCAGGAAGGGGGAACGTCTACTTATGACCCGTATTGGCCGCAGGCTGCGGGGATGGACAAACGGGGTGCTAGATCTACCACAGGATTTATTACAGGAAATGCCCCGGATCACCCTGATCGGCAACAAAGAACTGTATATCGAGAACCATCGCGGCGTGCTGCATTTTTCATCAGGCCAGCTTAAGCTCGCGTTAGCTAAAGGATCGCTTGAAATCACGGGAGAGAATCTTGTCATCCGCAATATTCTTGGCCAGGAACTGGCGGTAGAAGGCATTATCGGAGAGATCAGATATAACGAAAGCGAGGGGAAATCATGAAGGAACCACCTCTTTCAGCACTGCGGGGATCCGTTACACTGCTTGTGACGGGGCCTCAGGTGGAGAGATTTATTAATGTCATTTCTGAAGCAGGGATAGTGATTTGGGATGTGAGGCCCGCTGAGGGCGGCGCTTCCCTTAAGCTGCTTCTGGATGATTTTTATGTCCTCCGTCCGATTTTAAAAAAGACAGGCTGTCGGATGCACGTTACAGGAAGAAGCGGACTACCATTTCTAATGGCGCGTCTGTGGAAACGGAAATTTTTTGGCATAGGGATATTGGTATTCGGGATTACGCTCTTTATGTTATCTACGATGGTGTGGAGCATCAGAGTCGAGGGGAATGAAAAGATCGCCTCTGAGGATATATTGGCTGCTGCTCGCCAGGAGGGCGTGTATCCTTTTCAATGGATATGGCGTCTGGATGAGCCGGACAAGCTCTCTAAGGGGCTCCTAGCCCAATTACCTGGCGTTTCATGGATAGGGGTGCAGCGGACGGGGACGAGCATTAAAATTCAAGTGGTAGAATCTAAACAGCCGGATATCAAACCTCTACTTAGTCAGCGGCATTTGATTAGCAGAACAGATGCGGTGGTAACTGAAATATATGCGGAGCAGGGCAGACCGGTTGTGGCTCGAAACTCTCGGGTTAAAAAAGGCGATATCCTGATCTCTGGTGCTCTAGGCGACGAAGAAAATGTACAGTACGTGGTAGCTAAAGGTGAGGTTAAAGGTCTAGTATGGCATGAATACAATATAGAGGTGCCTCTTACAACAACGAACAGCTCATATACAGGGGAACGTAAGGATCGAACCTATCTGGTGCTTGGCAAATGGGCTATACAGCTATGGGGTTATGGCGAATCTCTTTTCGAGAAATCACGGACGCTTACTGAACATGATCCGCTGTCCTGGCGGTCCATTAAGCTGCCGCTGGGCCTAATGACTGAGAAAGAATTGGAGATTAGTGAAACGAGTGAGACGTTGACTCCCGAGGCTGGATTTGAAAAGGGAATCGAGCGGGCGAAGAATGATATTTTGGCGCGTTATGGCGTTGATAGCGTAATCAAAAGTCAAAAAGTTTTGCATGAGAAGAAAGAGAATGGTAAAGTTTATATGAAAGTGATCTTTGAAGTAGAAGAGAAAATTTCCGAAGAACTGCCAATAGTAAACAATTGAGGAGAATGAGGCTACTTGTCAGAACAGACTGCAAGCATTCGTATAACTTTGCAAAATGCGGGAGAAGCGCAATCGCTGTTCGGCCCGCAGGATGGATTCCTAAAAATCATCGAGAGTGAAATTCCCGCTATTATTGATTCCCGTGAAGCAGAGTTAACGATACGTGGTGCGGAGCGGGAAGTAGACATGCTGGAGCAATTGTTTAATGTGCTGCTGTCCCTCATTCGGGGCGGATACATACTTACTGAACGTGACGTGCAGTACGCTGTGGAGCTGGCGAAAGACTTTCGAGTCGATCAATTGCTCGATTTGTTCAAAGGAGAAATTACAACAACTTTTCGTGGAAAGCCTATCCGTGTCAAAACGATTGGCCAGAAGCATTATGTGACAACGATCAAGAAGCGTGATATTGTATTCGGAATCGGTCCTGCAGGAACAGGGAAGACCTACTTGGCAGTGGTGCTTGCAGTTACGGCACTAAAAGAAGGTTCTGTTAAGCGTATCATTCTTACGCGTCCCGCAGTAGAAGCAGGAGAGAGTCTAGGGTTCCTTCCAGGGGATTTGCAAGAAAAGGTAGATCCATACCTCCGTCCGTTATATGATGCCTTATACGACGTTATGGGGCCCGATCAGGTGGCTAAGGCGCTTGAACGGGGATTAATTGAAATTGCCCCGCTGGCTTATATGCGCGGACGTACGCTGGATGATTCGTTTATCATCCTGGATGAAGCGCAGAATACAACGCCTGAGCAAATGAAAATGTTTTTGACTCGACTCGGCTTCGGGTCCAAAATGGTGATTACAGGTGACGTTACCCAGATTGACCTGCCCCGCGGCAAGAAATCCGGTTTGATTGAAGCCAAAGCAATTTTATCCGGCATAGAAGAACTTGGCTTTGTCTACTTCGCGGAACAGGATGTAGTACGGCATTCCCTGGTGCAGAAAATAATCGTTGCCTATGACCGCTCTGCCGAAAACCTCCAATAAAGGGGATTGTCTTCATGGCTTCAAAGCAACCATCTAAATTAAGCGGATTTGTATATACGAACAACGGGTGGAAGTATAGCGCGGCGACACGCTATGCTCTTTTCCTGTTACTCGGACTTGTGTTCTACTTCAGTCTGTCGCCCGATCTGCTGCCCAAGCGATATGATATTAAAGAGAATACGCTCAGTGCGAAGGAGATTACAGCGCCTAAGCAAATTCTGGACAAGAAGGCAACGCTAAAAGCGGCGGAAGAAGCTGCCGAAGGTGTATCGCCTAAGTACAAAATTATCCCGATGAGGGCTGATAATCTTGTGACCTCACTGCTGGACCGGATTGATCGCCTCAATCAGGATGATTTGATTTCGCAAAGCGATAAGACTGAGATTTATCGTGATGAGATCCCGCAGAGAGCCAATGATTTTATTTTAAATTTCATAGCCTCAAATCGGGGCGGAGGCACTTATTCTGATCATCTTTTGGAGGAAATGCAATCCGTCATAAAAGAGCAGACCTATGTCATTCCTGATGAAACTTATATTAAGATTCCACGACTGACCTCTCAGGACATTATCGAAATGAAGCCAGTCGCCCGTGATATTGTGACTAGGCTGATGAATGATCAAATCACGGACGCCCAGACTGCACGCGCCAAAGTGGCGGAGCAGGTCAGTATCAGCTCACTGAGTCAGCGTACGGCGCGTGAGGTTGTGCAAGAGTTAGTAAGGCTCGTTATTACAAGCAATAAGTTCTATGACGAAGATGCAACGAAGGAAGCGAAGGTACAGGCTCGTGAGAACACACCTGATGTGTTCATTGAGCAAGGGGACGTCCTCGTGGCTAAAGGACAAAAAATCACTCCTGAGCTGTACGCTCTTTTGGATGAGAATGGCCTGCTAAGTAATGAGGTTAACTATTGGCCTCAGGTTGGATTGCTATTACTTGCTACCATGCTATCTGCGGGTTTGATGGTATTTATCCGATACTCGGGCGGAACCGCGGGCTTCAAGTATAATAATTCCCAGTTATTAATGCTGGTGCTTGTTTTTGTTATTACGATTATCACTATGCGGTTGACCGCAATTTTGCAGACGGATGTCCATTCCTATCTTGGGTATCTGGCTCCAGTAGCCATTGGTGCTATGCTGATTACCATGCTTCTGGATATGACATTAGCGTACTTCTGTTCTATTCTGATCAGTATACTCGCCAGTATCATTTTGAATGTTCAGCAGAATTCGGTGTTTGATTTCACTTTTGGCTTCTTTTCAATAGTTGTTTGTTATGTGGCTATTTTTGCCACTCATCGTGCAGGTCAGCGTTCCACATTATTAAAGGGTGGGATTATGGTATCCCTTTTTGGTTGTGTGACTGTCTTTATGCTGATGCTGTTAGCTGGTGGAGAATGGAAAGATGTAAGCACGCTGTATGCTGTTGGTTTTGCTTTTGCGAGTGGACTTTTGACTGCGGTGCTTGTGATTGGTCTGATGCCTTTCTTCGAAGCAACCTTTGGGATTCTATCAGCACTGAAACTGGTAGAATTGTCTAATCCAAACCATCCGTTGCTGCGCAAGCTTCTTACCGAAACACCGGGAACCTATCACCATAGTGTAATGGTAGGTAACCTGTCGGAGGCTGCCGCGGAAGCGATTGGAGCAGACGGTCTACTGTGCCGTGTAGGATCGTATTATCATGATATCGGCAAAACAAAACGTCCGTTTTATTTTATTGAGAATCAGAATAACATGGAAAATCCGCATGACTCTATTGAACCGAAGCTTAGTAAATCTATCATAGTGGCCCATGCCCGCGATGGGGTGGAAATGCAACGAGAATATAAGCTGCCTAAGCCGATTCGTGATATTGCGGAGCAGCATCATGGAACTACGTTCCTGCATTATTTTTATCATAAGGCACTGAAGCTGGCGGAAGAAAAAGGTGTAGAGCCTGATTTTACAGAAGAAGATTTCCGTTATCCTGGTCCGAAGGCTCAATCGAAGGAATCGGCCGTTGTCGGAATCGCCGACAGTGTTGAAGCTGCGGTGAGATCATTGCGTAAACCAACTGTCCTACAGGTGGAGACGATGATTGAAAAGATTATTAAGAGTCGACTGGATGATCATCAGTTTGACGAATGTGATTTAACAATTAAAGAATTGGATATTATTGCACGGACGCTGAAAGAAACGGTCATGGGAATTTTCCATTCACGGATCGAATACCCAGAAGATGTGCGTAAGCCGAAAAAAGAGGAAGGGGCAGCTAACCCATGAGTTTGGAGATCGTTTGGGATAACGAGCAAGAAGAATACGAGATAAAGGACGATCTCATAGCGCTGCTGGAGAGCATTTTGCAAAAAGCAGGTGAAGCGGAAGGGATCGATAAGGGAGAGGTTGCACTTACTTTTGTCGATAACACTCGTATTCATGAGTTGAATTTGGAGTACCGGGGAATTGACCGTCCGACAGACGTACTTTCTTTTGCGATGAATGAAAGCGGAGAGGACGAGCTGGACATTATATACGAAGTAGAAGAAGGCGAAGCGCTGGAAGATGTTCCGGACGTACTGGGAGATATCATCATTTCCGTAACTCGTGCTCAGGAGCAAGCGGAGGAATATGGTCATTCGCTGGAGCGTGAGCTTGGTTTCCTCTTCGTGCACGGATTTCTGCACTTGTTAGGATACGATCATCAGGATGAAGCTTCAGAGGCTGAGATGATGTCTAAGCAAGAGAAGGTACTGGCTCAGGTTGGGTTGACTCGCTAATGGTGAAGAACACGGCGGTAGGACACAAGAAGTTCTGGCACTCTTTTCGGTTTGCATCGCAAGGCATCGTGTCGGCATTCAAATCCGAGCTTAACATGAAGGTGCATTGCTGTTTGGCTGTGGTTGTACTTGTTGCCGCTGCCGTGTTCAGACTTCCACTGGCCAGTTGGATGCTGTTACTCTTTTCAATCACGCTTGTCTTAACCGCCGAGCTACTCAATACGGCAATTGAAGCGACGGTAGACCTGATCTCGCCGGAGATTCATCCACTGGCTAAGAGAGCTAAAGATACCGCCGCAGGAGCTGTGCTTCTTACGGCGGTGTTTGCTGTCTTAGTTGGGGTCTATGTTTTTTACCACCCGGTGATGGACTGGATTAGCGGACTTATGTCATAATCAGGTTACAATTCAATTCAGGGGAGAGGCGGACCCGCGTTTTGCGATTCCGCCTCTTTGGTTACTGGATGTTTAGGAAGCGAGTTTTGTACGAAGTAATTCTACGGTGTAACGCTCTGCAAAACGAAGTGAATGCTTCCGAAGTAGTTTTGTACGAAGTATTTCTATGAAGTAACGCTAACAAAACGAAGTGGATGCTTCCGAAGTAGTTTTGTACGAAGTAATTCTATGAAGTGACGCTAACAAAACTTTAGGAGGAACCAATATGGATTCCGCTCTTCTTATGCAAGAAGCGATTAAAGCACGTGCTAAGGCATATATTCCCTACTCCCGATTCGGAGTCGGAGCCGCCCTCCTTGATCAGGATGGTCATATTCATCACGGATGTAATGTAGAAAACGCTGCTTTTGGCCCAACCAATTGCGCAGAGCGGACAGCTTTATTCCGTGCTATCGCTGACGGTCATGCTATCGGTTCATTTAAGGCGATCGCCGTTGTTGCCGATTCAGATGGTCCTGTATCACCCTGCGGTGTATGCCGGCAAGTTATGATTGAGTTGTGTTCACCAGACATGAAGGTTATCCTTGGAAACATGAAGGGTGATATCGTTGAGACCACTGTGGGAGAATTACTCCCAGGCGCATTTGGTCCCGTAGATCTGAAGCAAGGACAAGCTCCTGAGTAAAACGAGAGTCTGAATTTTGCCAGTAAAGGCAGATCAAGTTTAAACTAACGAAGGCTGCTGTTTTAATTGCACAATGTACAGTTAAATCGCCCCGAGTTCACATTAATCTATGTTTAGTTGTAGAAAATACAATTAATTTCTTGTTTAAATCCATAGTTGGTTCGTAAGACAGAATTTAATTGCACAGAATACAACTATCACATCAAAGAAATAGTTCTAAGTCGAATTAACTGTACAAAATACAATTAAAAGTGTGCGATCATCATCAAGTTAGGTTAGAATGATGCAAATTATGTGCTGTTAGAGTAACATTACGAGGTAAGCACCACGGCAAAGCCGCTAGCGATTCCTAGCATACGTAAACGGAGCTAGCAAATTCTAGCACATTGTTACTTATAAACTTGCCTGTAGCTACATCTCTGCTTTCTTTATCATCGTGAGCTCAGAAGCGTGCGAGCCGTGGGGATAAGCCACAGTGAAGCGTGTCCCCGATAGGGGACGAAAGCGCTCATGCACATCGTCCCTCTAATCCCGCCGAACGTTGCAGATACGCCTATTTCCGGGTATCCAGCGGGACGGGGCTCTCTAAATCCCCCGACGAAGGGGGATTTAGGGGATCGAAAAAGCTTTTTAAAAAAGAATAAATGTTTGAAAAAGGTTGAACTAGAAGGAAAGTATGGAAGGAAGATAATATGAAATTCAAATCAGGCTTTGTCGCAATTATCGGCAGACCGAACGTAGGCAAATCGACACTCATGAACCAGGTTATTGGACAGAAGATTGCAATCATGTCGGATAAGCCACAGACCACTAGAAACAAAATCCATGGGGTCTATACAACGAATAATTCACAAATCGTGTTCCTGGACACACCAGGTATTCATAAAAGACAGTCCAAGCTAGGCGACTACATGAACCAGACAGCAATGAGCACGCTGGGTGAAGTTGAGGCTGTGCTGTTCCTTGTGGACGCTGCAGATGGTTTGGGTGGTGGAGACCGATACATTGCTGAGCAATTAAACGGACTTAAGACGCCGGTTATTCTTGTGCTCAACAAGATCGATAAAATAGAGCCGGAAGCGTTGCTCCCGCTTATGGCTGAGTATAACAAGCTGCACAGCTTTGCTGAAATCATTCCGATTTCCGCTAAGATGGGCAGCAATGTAAACACGCTGTTAGAGCAAGTCGCTAAGTATTTGCCAGAAGGTCCACAATACTACCCAGAAGATCAAATTACGGATCACCCTGAGCAATTTGTGTGCGCAGAACTAATCCGTGAGAAGATTCTGCATTTGACGCGCGAAGAAGTACCGCATTCCATTGCTGTGGCTATCGAAGATATGAGGGTTGAGCCGAATGGTGTGGTACATGTGTCTGCCGTTATTTTTGTCGAACGTGATTCGCAAAAGGGGATTATTATCGGTAAGCAAGGTGCGCTGCTGAAAGAGGTTGGCAGACGGGCTCGGACAGACATTGAGAACCTTTTGGGTTCGAAGATTTTTCTGGAGCTTTGGGTAAAAGTGAAAAAAGACTGGCGCAATCAGGACCGCGTTCTGCGGGATTTGGGCTTCCATAAAGACCTTTAAGATCTATTTCCGTCATTCCTCGTTTGGCAGGAATTGCAAGGATAGAACCTGGCTCATCGCACATCCTAATTCTTGAAGAGACATCGTCTTTCCCAAGAAAGGATGAATACGAATGCGAAACTTTTCGTGGAAGTATTTTGCAATGACAGGAGACGTCGATGCTTACCTGCTATACAAGGAAGCTGGCTATCCACTTGAAGACAGTGGATTACAGCTAGTGGAAGAAGAGAAGGTCTGTGATGAAGAAGCGCAATAAGGACTGGTTGCTTGCCGAATGGTTGGGGGAAGAGGCATGCTACACAGGGTGGAAGGGATCGTCATCCGCAGCATGGACTACGGCGAGGGGAACGCAATCATTACGCTTTGCACCGAGAACGCCGGGAAAGTAGGGGTTCTGGTACGAGGCGCTAAGAAGGTCAAAAGCCGCCATGCTGCCCTGATCCAGCTGTTCACCGTCGGGGAATTTGTTTTTTTTAGAAATAATGGAGGTCTTGGGACGCTGAATTCCGGCGAAATCACGAAGTCTCACCACCCTTTGCGTGAGGATTTGATCAAAGCTGCATATGCGTCTTACGCTTGTGAACTGCTTGATAAGGTTCTGCATGATGAGGAAACGGGGAGCTTCTGGTTTCGCCAGCTTACGGCTTGCTTGAACGCACTTGAAGAAGATAAGGAACCTGGAGTTATTATAAATGTTTTTGAAATGAAGATTTTGCAAGCGGCTGGTTATGGTCCAGAGTTCGACACCTGTGTGATATGTGGAGCTGAAAAGCCTGATGAACAACTGCTGATAAGCCCTCGCCTGGGCGGGGCACTATGCCGCAGCTGTAAACATAATGATCCTCCAGCAATGGAGGTCTCTGCCCGCGCATTGAAATTGTTGCGTTTATTCGCCAGACTTGATCTAACTAGATTAGGGAATGTGGATGTTAAAGAAAGCAGCCGCGATGAACTGAAAAAAATTATGCGAGCCTTTATGGATGTGCAGCTTGGATTAAAGCTGAAATCACAGAATTTCCTAGATCAGCTCGACAAGTACAAGATTTGACGAAATCTGATTTTTCCGTTACTATAGGATCAGTTTAATTATAAGATTTATCGCCGTTTCGCTCCATTTTGGGAGAACGTGCATTGATCGGGAAAGTAGTGAGCGTTTTTGTCGCGATTCAGCGAGCCGGGGGTAGTGAGAGCCTGGCGGGACAATGTTCATGAACATGGCACCCGGGAGTACGGATATGGCGAATGAAAGTGGATTTCGTTCTTGTCTTTAGCAGTAATATTGCTGAATCAAGGTTGGAATCAAGTAGGGTGGAACCGCGGGAGAATAAGTTAAGCTCTCGTCCCTATGTCTGTTAATCAGGCATGGGGGCGGGGGTTTTTTGTTGCTGTCCGGAGCGAAAAATGCCGCCTCCATGGTAAGAAGTTTTAAGTAAGCAGAGGCAAGCATAAACGCCTTCGGCGTCCTTGTAAGAACGGTGAGCGTTTATGCGAGAAATATAAGAAATAAGTATTGTGTGATGCTTTACTTCTTATATTTTAAAAACTTGTAAAGCGAAGGAGACGGTATTATGAACTTTCAGCAGATGATTTTGACGCTGCAGCAGTTCTGGGCTGAACAGAACTGTATTATCGTACAGCCTTATGACACTGAAAAAGGCGCCGGTACAATGAACCCTATGACATTTTTACGCTCACTAGGTCCTGAACCATGGAGAGTTGCGTATGTAGAGCCTTCACGTCGCCCATCCGATGGACGCTATGGAGAAAACCCGAACCGTCTGTATCAGCATCATCAATTTCAAGTTATTATCAAACCATCGCCAGATAACATTCAAGAGATTTACTTGGATAGTTTGAAAGCACTCGGCATTGATCCGCTCTTGCATGATATTCGTTTTGTTGAGGATAACTGGGAGAACCCTTCACTCGGTTGTGCAGGTCTAGGATGGGAAGTATGGCTGGATGGTATGGAAATTACTCAGTTTACGTACTTCCAACAGGTGGGTGGAATTGAAGCCAATCCAGTAGCCGTAGAAATCACTTACGGTATGGAGCGGTTAGCATCCTACATTCAAGATAAAGAAAATGTATTCGATCTTGAATGGGTTAGCGGCATGACTTACGGTGATGTTTTTCATCAGCCGGAGTTTGAGCATTCTACTTACACCTTTGAAGTATCTGATGTAAAAATGCTATTCTCACTATTCAACATGTACGAAGAAGAAGCGCGTAGAGCGATGGAGCAACATCTTGTATTCCCAGCCTACGATTACGTGTTGAAATGTTCACATAGCTTTAATCTGTTGGATGCGCGTGGAGCCATCAGTGTTACTGAACGGACTGGATTTATTACCCGAGTGCGTAATCTTGCCCGCTCTGTAGCGGCAACATATCTTGAGGAACGCGAGAAGCTTGGCTTCCCGCTGCTGAAGAAAGAAGGTGCTGACCGTGTCTAAAGATATCCTGTTTGAGATCGGTCTGGAGGAAATTCCAGCACGTTTTATCCGCGCTGCGATGGAACAGCTACAAGATAGAACATCCAAGTGGTTGGATTCTGCACGGATTACCCATGCTGGAGTTACTGCCTATGCAACACCACGTCGTCTCGCTGTTTTGGTTAAGGATGCGGCTGAGAAGCAAGAGGATATTAGCGAAGAGGTTAAAGGACCATCGCGCAAAATCGCACTGGATGCCAACGGGGACTGGAGTAAAGCTGCCTTAGGATTTGCCCGTAGTCAGGGTGTATCTCCAGAGCAATTTACATTCAAAGAGCTTGCTGGAGTTGAGTATATTTATGCTACTAGAAATAGTGCAGGGGTAGAAACAGCTTCGTTGCTCTCTGAAGGTCTTTTGGGGATCGTAAATGCAATGACTTTTCCGAAAAACATGCGTTGGGGAGCTTACGATTTTAAATTCGTGCGTCCGATCCGCTGGTTAGTTGCTCTTTTTGGAAAAGATATTATTGATTTGGAAATCACGGATGTAAAAGCAGGTAATGTGAGCCGTGGACATCGTTTTCTGGGAACAGAGACCGTAATTTCGGAGCCTGCACAATATGTGGAGAGCTTGCGTGCGCAGCATGTCCTTGTAGATGTGAAGGAACGGGAAGAACTGATCCTGAAACAAATCAACCAATTGGCTGAAGAAAAAAACTGGACGATTGCGATCAAAGAGGATCTTTTGGAGGAAGTACTGTTCCTAGTGGAAACACCTACCGTACTGTTTGGAACCTTTGACCCATCGTTCTTGAACATTCCACAGGATGTGCTGATTACTTCGATGCGTGAGCATCAGCGGTATTTCCCAGTATTTGATGCAGCGGGCAAACTTCTACCTTTCTTCGTAACGGTACGTAACGGGAATGCAGTATCTTTGGATGTTATTGCTAAGGGTAATGAGAAGGTGCTCCGTGCTCGTCTATCAGATGCCAAATTCTTCTATCAAGAAGATCAAAAGATGAAGATTGACGATGCACTAGCCAAATTAGAGAATATCGTCTACCATGAAGAACTTGGCAGTGTTGGAGATAAAGTTCGTCGTATTCGCCAAATCTCCGATCGTCTTGCTGTAAAGTTGGGATTGTCTGATAGGTCCCTCACTGAAGTAAGTCGGACTGCTGATATTTGCAAATTCGACCTTGTGACTCAAATGGTTTATGAATTCCCGGAACTTCAAGGCACTATGGGCGAAGATTATGCACGCAAAGCAGGAGAGCCTGAAACTGTGGCAAAAGCGATCTTCGAGCATTATCAGCCACGATTCGCTGGAGATGCAGTACCTTCGACAGATGCCGGCTCGGTTGTCAGTATTGCGGATAAGATCGATACGATTGTAGGATGCTTCTCCATCGGTATTATTCCTACAGGTTCCCAGGATCCTTACGCACTGCGTCGTCAGGCTGCAGGGATCGTTCAAATCGTTCTTGAGCATAAATTGCCGATTACGCTGCGTGAAATTTTTGAAGCAGCGATTGAAATTCATAAAAATTCAGGGAATTCGAAACATTCTGACGATGAACTACGTATAAACCTGTACGAGTTCTTCGGTCTGCGTGTTAAACGCCTTTTATCCGACAATGTACGCTATGATGTTGTGGACGCTGTTACAGCGGCGGGCTTTGATGATGTGGTAGATGTTGTAGGCAGAAGCCGTGCACTTATGAGTGCTGTGTTAGACCAGGCAGACTTCAAAATTACCGTAGATTCACTCACTCGTGTCAGTAATCTGGCAGCGAAAGCAACCAGCGAAGTGATTGATCCTTCTTTGCTTAAAGAAGATGCTGAGCTGCAGCTGTACAATACATGGCAGGAGTTACACACACCGTATCTTGAAGCGATGTCTGCGAATAATGCCGAAGAAGCACTTCGTATTCTCTCGGGTCTAAAAGATGCTGTTACAGTATTTTTCGATTCGGTTATGGTTATGGCGGAGGATGAGCAGGTACGTGCTAACCGTTTAGCTCTGCTTGCTGGGATTGATGCTGACTCCAAGGCGTTTGCTGATTTTGGCAAGCTCGTCTGGTAGACGACTGAGCACCGGAGTTCCCGGCTGAATTCAAGATTCGACGTTTGATCAAAGGAAAGCTTTTTGAACAACATCTATAAGAAAAGTTTGTGTCTTATGGTATAGAATGTTGGTTTGGGGTATAAATATACGGAACGGTGCCAATGCGTCATTTGACATCCGTTCCGTATTTATGCATAGAAAGAAGGATTTCTTGCGGTGAGGGCGTATATATATTACACGGGAAATTGGTGATGATCATGGAGAAGAAGTCCCAATCTAGAACTATAGTCGTGGATGGGGATGCTTGTCCGGTCAAAAAAGAAATTGCCGAAGTAGGGCGCGCTTTTGGTGTGCCAGTACTGATGGTATCTTCTTATGACCATGCACTGAAAGCTGAAGAGGGTGTAACGGTTGTGCAGGTGGACCGGGGAGATCAGAGCGCCGATCTATATATTGCCAATCATATTAATGCAGGAGATGTGGTATTGACGCAAGATTATGGTCTCGCAGCACTTGCGCTCGGCAAACGATGCAGTGTGCTTTCTTTTCGTGGCCAGGAATATGATGATTCCAAAATGGATTTTATGTTGGAAGGTAGGCATGCCAGGGCCGTGGAACGAAGACGGGGACATTATTCTAAGGGTCCGAAACCTATAACGGCAGAAGAAAAATTATATTTTCAACATAAAATGACAAAACTTTTAATACTTTTGCAGGAGAATGTGGAGCAATAGCGAATTATATTTATTTGTTAAGAATTGAAGGTGGTTGAAGTGGCTAGCGGACACGGGAATATTCCGGAAGAAGTTATCGAAAGCGTGCTTGCACGTCATGATATTGTCGATACAGTCGGTAAGGTTGTCCATTTGTCCAAGCAGGGGAAATATTTATGGGGCCTCTGCCCGTTTCATTCGGAGAAAACCCCTTCCTTTACAGTTACCCCCGAACGGGGAGTATTTCATTGCTTTGGCTGCGGCATGGGTGGAAATGCCATCAAATTTAGGATGGAAATCGAAGGATTAACCTTCCCCGAAGCCGTCAAAATAATGGCTGAAGAAAGTGATATTCCCGTACCTGAAGGTAAGGGAGGCCTGATGTCTCCTCCTGATCCGGAACGCGATCGGTTGATTCAAGCTTATGAATGGTCCGCAAAGTTTTATCATTACTTGCTGAAGAATACGGAACACGGCAAAGCCGCTATGGAGTATTTAAGAGCCCGGAACTTCAGCGATAAAATGATTGACCAGTTTCAGATCGGATATGCTCCGGACCGCTGGGATACTTTGCTACAATTTTTGGAGAAACGGAATTTTGATCTTGCTGAGATGGAGAAAGGTGGACTCCTGTCTGCTCGAGGCGAGGGCAAAGGATATATAGACCGTTTCCGTGGTCGGATTATTTTTCCGATTGCGAACCGCACAGGCAAGGTGATTGCATTTGCCGGAAGAATTCTTGGAGAAGGACAACCCAAGTATTTGAATTCTCCAGAGAGCAGATTATTTAACAAAAGCCGGATTTTATACAATTTGCACCAGTCCAAAGCATCCATCCGCAAAACGCGGCAAATCGTCCTCTTTGAAGGATACGGAGATGTCATTTCGGCCTGGGAAGCAGGTGTGCATAACGGTGTAGCAACAATGGGAACATCTTTAACTGAAAGTCATGTAGCACTGATGAAGAGTCTGGCCGATGAAATTGTACTGTCTTATGATGGTGACCGGGCAGGACAAGCAGCTGCTATGAAGTCCATTCCTATGCTTGAAGGCAGTGGTCTGCGTGTAAAGATCGCATTACTGCCAAGCGGGCTCGATCCAGATGAGTTCATCTCTAAGCATGGTGGAGAAAGGTTTATGGATCAGGTTATTGATTCAGCGGTTTCATCCATAAAATTTAAGCTTATATATCTGAAAAAAAACCATATACTCCTAGAGGAAGATGGCAAAATTGCCTACGTCAAAGAAGCTTTGGAGGTCATTGCTTCGTTACATTCCTCGACCGAGAGAGAGGTTTACCTAAGGGAAATCGCTTCTGAGCTGGAACTTTCATATGATAGTTTGAAGCAGGATTGTAATTTACTTAGGGCATCGATGCAAAAAAACATCCCGGAAGGGGATAATAACGACAAAAGGTGGAATAATGGTAGGCATAAAAAAGGGCAAGTGCAGACACCAACTTTGCTGCCCGCTTATCATGTCGCGGAACGGCGTCTACTGTCCTTTATGATTCAGGACCCGGAAGCCGCCACGTATGTGGGCGAACGCCTCGGAGAAGATTTTAACATCGATGATCATGCGGCAATTGCCGCTTATCTATATGCCTATTACGCGCAAGGCAAACCACCCGGCATTAGTCGGTTTCTATCATCGCTTCAGGATGATCGTCTAGAGAAAACTGCTACATCAATTTCCATGATGGATACACCTCCAGACTGGAATATGCAGGTGCTGGATGATTGTATCCGCGAAGTACGGAAATACCCACTGCAGCGCAAGATGGATCAGAAGCGTGAAGAGATGATTCAGGCGGAAAAGTCAGGTGACTTTTTGCGTGCGGCACAAATAGCAAGTGAGATTATAGCCCTAGAGAGACAATGAAATGTTGACAGGATGTACCTAGGGAGGAGGGAGTCGAATTATGGCGAACGATCAGCATACTGAATTGGAAGCAGAATTTACTTTGGATCAGGTTAAGGACCAGCTTATTG
Source organism: Paenibacillus sp. FSL R5-0345 (assembly GCF_000758585.1). Classification (NCBI taxonomy): domain Bacteria; kingdom Bacillati; phylum Bacillota; class Bacilli; order Caryophanales; family Paenibacillaceae; genus Paenibacillus; species Paenibacillus sp. FSL R5-0345. The sequence continues at coordinate 5,107,286 of NZ_CP009281.1, read as the reverse complement.
AGCAAGGCAAGAAAAGATCATCATTGCTATACAAAGATATTATGGAGAAATTATCGCCGTTTGATCAAGACCCCGAGCAAATGGAGGAGTTCTATGAACAACTCAGTGATTTGGGGATTGAAGTTGTAAACGAGAACGATGAAGAGGTTAACAGCCTCCGGCCAAATGAGGACAATGAAGACAAAGAGGGCGATGAGTTCAGCTTTGATGATGATTTGTCACTGCCGCCAGGGATTAAGATTAATGACCCTGTTCGTATGTATCTGAAAGAAATTGGACGCGTTCCGCTGTTGTCGGCTGACGATGAAGTGGAGCTTGCTATGCGGATTAAGAATGGTGACGAGGAAGCCAAACGTCGTCTCGCGGAAGCGAATTTACGTCTCGTAGTAAGTATCGCTAAACGTTATGTTGGACGCGGTATGCTGTTCCTCGATCTGATTCAGGAAGGTAACATGGGTCTGATCAAAGCGGTAGAGAAATTTGACCATAACAAAGGGTTCAAATTTAGTACGTATGCAACTTGGTGGATTCGTCAGGCCATTACCCGCGCGATTGCGGATCAGGCACGTACGATTCGTATTCCTGTACACATGGTGGAGACGATCAACAAGCTGATTCGTGTCTCTCGTCAATTGCTGCAAGAACTGGGACGTGAACCTTCGCCAGAGGAAATTGCGGCTGAGATGGAGCTGACGGTTGAGAAAGTTAGAGAAATCATGAAGATTGCCCAAGAACCAGTATCGCTCGAAACACCGATCGGTGAAGAAGACGATTCTCATCTGGGAGATTTCATTGAGGATCAGGAAGCCTTGGCTCCCGCGGATGCAGCAGCCTATGAACTGCTGAAGGAACAGCTGGAGGATGTACTGGACACGCTCACAGAGCGTGAAGAGAATGTACTTCGTCTACGTTTTGGCTTAGATGATGGCCGGACGAGAACGCTTGAAGAAGTGGGCAAAGTGTTCGGTGTTACCCGTGAACGGATTCGCCAAATTGAAGCTAAAGCATTACGTAAGCTTCGTCATCCTAGCCGTAGCAAACGACTTAAGGATTTCCTTGAATAGTATTTCATGAACTGGACCTTCTGCTGCTCAGTAGCAGGAGGTTCTTTTATTTGAATTACGACCCTAAAAAGTGCTGACCTTGTGTATCTGGAAAGAAGGATGAGCCAGTGAATTTGGAAAAACGCGAAATTATTATAAAAGAGATTCAGTATTGGAGAAATAACAGATTGCTTCCAGAGCAATATTGCGACTTCTTAACCAACCTGTATGACGATGAAGCTGCGGCTAAGGACAACAATCCAATTTCGCTGAAGAATCTACAGCAGGGAAACATCAAAATTTGGCTGTTTGGTTTTGGAATTATTTCCTTGATTTTCTTGATTAGTCTTTATTTTAGCGTTTTTCCCTGGCCTTTGCAACTTGCAACAGCACTATCCGTATTAATTGTTTGTTATGGATACTCAGCGGTTTACAGGGATCGAAATCATGTGATTAGTCTTATCCTAGCAGGGCTAGGCAGTGTGTTAACGCTTGGTTTTGGACTATGGTTGATTGCTTTGCATGAACTTGATCCCCAGCTCTGGAGACCGATTCTGATTGGGGCCTGTGGCTTGTTATGGTGTATTTTGGGATTTCTACTCCGGATCGGCTTGCTGCAGTACTGCGGTTATGCTTTTTGGGCATTACTATATGCGGGATTCTTTGGGGGTAAACGCCCTGAGGCTTCGATGTTAGAGCTTGAGCTCTTATGGCTACCATTGTGTGTAATGATGGTGTGGCTAAGCTGGCTTTTACATCACAGAGTGAAAGGCGTCGCTAGTGTTTTTTTTGCAGTGGGAGTATCGCTATGGATCATGCCTGAGCTCGATGCGCTTTTATTCAGACAGGATTATCCACAGTGGATTTCGTTTATGCTGATTTTTAAAATTGCGGTAGGTTTGGTCCTGCTGTTCTTGTTTCGAAAAAAATGGATAACGTGGGTGGCAACATGAACAATGTGAAATTATCAGATCGTCTTCAGCAATTGCTGGAGCAAATTCCGCAAGGAAGCAGGTTGGCAGACATCGGCTCTGATCATGCTCTGCTTCCTGTAGCTGCTGTAAAAAGCGGTAAGGCTGTATTCGCAGTAGCAGGTGAGGTGAACCCGGGTCCCTTTGATGCTGCTTGTAAAGGCGTTGCAGAGGCCGGACTAGGGAAGGTGATCTCAGTGCGGCGAGGAGATGGCCTTGAGGTACTGGAACCTGGTGAAGTTAATTGTATCACGATCGCAGGTATGGGAGGGGCTTTAATTGCCTCGATTTTAGACCGTGGTCAAAGTCAAGGCAAGCTAAAGGATGTTACAACACTTGTACTCCAGCCGAATGTGGGCGAGGATATTTTGCGCCGATGGCTGCTAAATAATGATTGGGTTCTTGTAGCTGAAAGCATTCTGGAAGAAGACGGCAAGCTGTATGAAGTATTGACCGCTGTACCAGAGGATTCAAGTGCGGGAATTACAAATTCCAATGTATATCGTGAGGTTACGTTAGGCGATTCCGCTATGGTTCGTGGTCGGGATACCTTGCTACAGATGGGACCTTTTCTGATTCAAGCACCGAATGAAGTGTTTTTTGCTAAGTGGCAGGGAGAGATTCAGAAATTGGAAGGCATTCTAACATCATTATCACGTTCAGAACTCGAATCTGCGGAGAATAAACGGAAATTAATTCGAGATCAGATCAAGGAGATTACGGAGGTGCTGCAATGCTTGCCAAAGGACAAACAGTAATTCAATATATGGAGCAACTGGCTCCGAAACATTTAGCCGAAGAGTGGGACAAAGTCGGTCTGCAACTAGGTTCCTTACAAAAAGAAATTACCAATGTGCTGGTTGCACTGGATGTTAATGATGAAGTCGTCGAAGAAGCGATTAGACTCGGCTGTAATCTAATCATAGCCCACCATGCGATTATTTTCCGTCCACTTCAAGGGATTCAGACCGATACACCGATGGGTAGAATGTATGAAAAACTGATCAAAAATGACATCGCGGTATATATCAGTCATACGAATCTGGATGTTACTGAAGGTGGAATGAACGATTGGATGGCGGAAGCTCTGGGCATAGAGAACGGAGTGCCTATCAAAGACATTCATTCAGAGCAATTGTCGAAGTTGGTGGTATTTGTGCCAAAAGACCACCATCAGAAAGTGTTGGATGCTATCCTGAATGCAGGAGCAGGGGCAATTGGGAACTATAGTCATTGCAGCTTCAATATCGAGGGATACGGAACTTTTATTCCGGGAGAAGGCACAGACCCTTATATCGGGGAAAAAGGTAAGCTGGAGCGTGCCGAAGAGATTCGTATTGAGACGATCGTGCCACACACTATCCGCAATAAAGTGGTACAGGCTATGCTCAAGGCTCATCCGTATGAAGAAGTTGCCTACGATTTGTACACGATGGATCTTAAAGGTCGCAGTTTAGGGCTTGGGCGAGTAGGTAAGCTCAAAGAGCCTACAACACTTGGGCAATTCGTTGAGACGGTAAAAAAAGGCCTGAAGGTAGACCATGTTCGTGTTGTGGGTGATTTGGAGCGTCCGATTCGTAAGGCTGCTGTTCTCGGCGGTTCCGGTGGAAAGTATTATAATAGTGCTATTTTCCGTGGTGCGGATGTACTGGTTACCGGTGACCTTGATTACCATACAGCACAGGATGCCGTGCTTGCTGGTATCACTCTGATTGATCCGGGACATAACGCGGAGAAGATCATGAAAGAGAAAGTAGCAGAGTGGATGACGGGGAAACTAGTGGAGCATAAGTACGATACAGCTGTACATGCTTCGCAGGTGAATACGGAGCCATTTAAGTTTCTATAAAATTGCCAGTTAATAATGCTTGTGCCAGACATGTGATGTCTGTATAATATATAATGTTGTTCGGAAAGTTTGACAGACAATCGCCGGTGACGTGAAGACGTCACGGGAGGAAAGTCCGGGCTCCATAAGGCAGGATGCTGGATAACGTCCAGTCGGCGCGAGCCGAAGGATAGTGCCACAGAAATGGACCGCCGATGGCCGCCTTAGGGCGGCACAGGCAAGGATGGAACCGAGGTGTAAGAGACCCCGAGGAACGCTGGTGACTTCGTTCCTGGTAAACCCCATCTGGAGCAAGACCTAATGAGACGCAGCAGATTCCTTTATTGGAATAGGCAGCCTTAGCCTGAGGCGCGTCTAGGTTGGTCGCTGGAGCTGTGCAGTAATGTACGGCCTAGATAGATGATTGTCGCTTATGGTGGGAGGGTAGTTCCCGATCGAACCACGACGAGCACAGAACCCGGCTTACGGCAAACTTTCCTAACTGCAACGTCATTTTTAACAACACCATACAAGCGGCGTATCTCGGGAAACCGGATCACGTCGCTTTTTTATAAATATAAGAAAGTATAAGCTTCACGTTATACATTATCCTTATATTTCTCTCATAAATGCTTACCGTCCTTATAACGCTAAAGGTGTTTATGCTCGTGGCAAGAAGATATGTAGAAAGTGGGAAACGTGTAGCATGGGTAATTATCAGATTTGCGAGTTTTGCGGACATTTATATGAACGAAACAATAAGAGAATGTGCAATAGTTGTGATGAGATGTATCAGAGAATCAGGCAAATCGTAGAGACTTCACCCGACACGATGGTATTAAATATATCCCTTCAAACAGGGGTAAGTGTCAGTAGAATCATGTCTTTTGTTGAAAATGGATATTTTAGGATCAATAAAGATAGCATAGAAGTGTCTAAGAAGTAAATTACTCTAGGCATGCAGGGAATTAAATAACCCGGCTTCCCCATCCTTTAAAGGATGAAGAAGCCGGGTTATTAGATCATGATTACGATCGAACCGTGGATTGATTCTCCCGCCATTGTACCAACGCTTTCTCCAGACGCTGAACAGCAACGGGGATAAGTTCAGGTGGCGTATGTGTAAAATTCAGACGCATCTTGTTCTTCAGGGGCTGTGATGAATAGAACACCTCACCTGGAACAAAAGCAACACCGTTCTCTACTGCTAGCGGAAGTAATTCCTTCGTGTTGATCTCTTGGGAAAGCGTAAGCCATAAGAACATACCGCCTCGTGGCTCTAGAAAATGAGCACCTTCCCAGTTCTGTGATCTGAGTTCAGCGGATAAAAGTTTCATTCGAGAATAATATTCTCTTGAGATGACACGGATATGCTGCTCAATATCGAAATGAAGCAGCAGTTCATCTAAAGCGCGCTGGTCAATAGTGCTAGAATGCAGATCAGCTGCTTGTTTTGCTTTGGCGATGGTCTTGATGAGATTAGAATCACCGATAATCCAGCCGGTACGCAGGGCAGGGGCTACGATTTTGGAAAAGGTTCCAGTGTAAGCAACACAATAATCGCCGCCATAGCTTCTGTCGATGGACGCTAGTGAGGGTGGATATAGATCTTTATTTTCCTCAAAGGTTATTTCACCGTAGGGATTGTCCTCCAAGATCAGAACATTGTAACGGCGGCAGATTTCAACCACTTTCTCACGACGTTCTTTACTCCAGGTTGCGCCTGAAGGATTGTTGAAGGTCGGAACTGCATATAGGAGTTTGGGACGTAGTTTTTGAATTTGATTCTCCAGGTGATCTGGCAGAATGCCTTGCTCGTCGTTATTGATCGTATGAATATCAGCTCGATAGGAGCCAAACACCTGTAAGGCTGCTAGATAAGTGGGGGCTTCAACAAGGACAGCATCACCCGGGTCAAGTAGTATTTTACATAGTAGATCTATGGCCTGTTGGGAACCAGTAGTCAGAATCATTTCAGACGCTGAAACAGGGATTCCTTGCCGAGTAAGTCTTTCAGCGATTTTGTCACGTAGTGGAGTAAAGCCCTCGGTTAGTCCGTATTGAAGTGCTGAGGTATCGCTGGAGAGTACACGGTTATAAGCGTCCCGTACGGCCTCCAAGGGAAACAAATCCTCCCCAGGCAGCCCGCCTGCAAGTGAAATGATGTCATTGCCCTGTGTAACTTTTAGAATCTCGCGAACGGCTGATGATCCTAGATGATTGGCTGCTGTTGAGTACTTGATATCCATAAATGAGTTCTCCACCTTTCGATTTGGTGCTATCATAATAGGAGTACTGTATAACAGTAAAGCGTTGAATATAACAGTGGAGGTGAAGGGTTCATGCATATCGATTTGATTCGAGGCGGCAGTAAGTCTCTGCCCCATCAGATCAGTGAAACCCTAAATCAGCGGATCTCATCAGGACTGCTCCAGCAAGGTGTCCGGCTGCCCTCCGTAAGAAGTTTGGCTACAACTCTGAGAGTAAGTCAGGTTACTGTAAGCAAGGCTTACGATGTGCTTGAGAAGCGAGGGCTTATTTATTGCAGACAGGGTAAAGGCTGCTTTGTAGCCGATCCTGGGCATATTAAACGTCAGGAAGAGGGGCGCTGGCAGGATGTATATGATGATTATTTGCCGCGAGCTCAGCTTTGGCGCAATTTTGATTACTCTGAAGTAAAGTATCCCTTTCATATAGCTGCAATTCATAGTGAGCTACTCCCTCTAAAAAATATCGGTGACTCCTATGCAGCATTAGTCACACAGCAGCCGGAGCTTATGGCAACCTATGGGAACTTCCAAGGTGATCTGGAGCTGCGAGGAATCATGAGAGATCATTTGAAAACACGTGGAATTTCGCTCACCTCCTCGGATTTGATGATCACAAGCGGAACTCAGCAAGGCATTGATCTGGTAGCTCGTACCTTTGTCGGACCTGGAGATACTGTGTATCTTGAGGCGCCTAGTTATACTGGGGCTATTGATGTTTTTGCAGGACGAGGTGCAGAGATGATCTTTGTACCTACGGACAGTGAAGGGATGAGGGTGGACCTTCTGACAAGAATGTGTGATCAGAGACCGCCTAAACTGATTTATACCATCCCTACTTTTCAGAATCCGAGCGGAGTAACCATGAGCATGGCAAGAAGACAACGGCTGCTGGAATTAGCCCGCAGTTATCGTTGCCTTATTGTAGAGGATGATCCATTTAGTGATTTATATTTTCATGCGCCTCCGCCTGGGGCAATCAAATCGATGGATTCCCAAGGGCATGTTGTTTATATGAAGAGCTTCAGTAAAGTTATAGCACCCGGCTGTAGAATTGCCTGTGTTGCAGCAGAGAGGAATATTCTGTCTCGGCTTATCGCCGCTAAGTCTGCAAGTGATCTAGGGAGTCCTCTCCTCACGCAACGGGCAGTATTACCGTTTATTGCGGGTAAGTATGAATCCTATGCTGCTCAATTACGAATTACACTTCGCGGTCGCATGGAAAAGGCGGCAAAGCTGCTTAAGCTCTACGCGCCGCCTGGAGTGAACTATATTCTTCCTGAGGGAGGACTTAATCTATGGCTGGAGCTACCAGCTTCTCCCGATATCGCAAGATTACATGAGCTTGCCGAACAAGAGAGCATTTCTTTTTTACCTGGTGATGTCTGTTATTCCGCAGAAACTCCTTCTCGGCATATCCGTTTGTGTTATTCGCAAATGAATGAAACGGATATGGAGGAAGGTTTACGGTTATTTCTCCGTCTGCTTGGTCGGTTTTTGCGGGTGAGCGGTTAAGGGGTGTTACTTAGAGTTACTTAATCTTTGTTTCAATTGATTCATTTGCTGTTGCACATGCTGTGGCCATAGCTGTAGCGGAACCTGATTGCCGCTAGCGGCTTGCAGTGTCTTATAGATATCGACCTGACCCCAGCCGAAATATTTGTCATGACCGGGAGTGCCTAAATCAACGGCATTTTTGGTCATAAGATCCATAACTTCGGTATTCGTTAGATTCGGATTCAGTGAACGAACCAGACCTGCCAGTGCAGCGACGTGAGGACTGGCCATCGATGTTCCGGATAAAGCGGCATACTGGCTATCAGGGTAAGTACTTGCTATGCTTTCTCCGGGTGCAGCGACATCAATATAATCGCCGTAGTTGGAGAAGGAAGCCTTTTCCCCCGAAGCATTGGTTGCAGCTACTGCAATCACTTCAGGATAGGCAGCAGGGTATCCTGGGCGTTCTGTATTATCATTGCCTGCAGCAGATACCAAGACGATATCTCGGTCATAGGCATATTTGATTGCGTCATGAAGAAATTGGGAATCCGCGTAGTTGCCTAGGCTTAAATTTATGACTTTTGCACCGTTGTCAGCTGCCCAAATGATTCCTTCTGCTACGGAATATGTGGTACCTGCTCCTGAATTATCGAGTGCTTTTACCGGAAGGATCTTGTTATACCAGCTAATTCCCGCCACGCCTTCTCCGTTATTAACCAGTGCGCCTATAATTCCAGATACATGTGTGCCATGTCCTACATCATCTTCTGGGGTGGAACCGTTGGTGATCGCATTATACCCGGTCAAAAGCTTACCTTTTAGATCTGGATGATTGATCTGGACTCCGGTATCCACCACAGCCACGACAACCTCTTTACTACCCTTAGAAAGGTTCCACCCTAGTTCGGTTTCTATCGCCGGCAGATTCCATTGATAAGTGGAGAATAACATGTCATTTGGAGTAACGGTTCCCTCTGCGTTTTTAGTTATCGTATCATTGGTTAAATACATATAGTGGGGCTCTGTATATTCAGGGTGCCATTTATTGGTGAAATAGTCTTTGAGCTCATAATAAGTCATCTTCTCCGAACGAAAAATATAGGCATACCCAAGCTTACGCGGCTTCTTACCGTTGATGTCAGCGGTTATCGTTTGAAGCTGCCCCGGTGTAGGTGAGTTGTTGCGGAAACGGACGACAATTTCATTCTCATAAAAATGGCTGGCGTTTTCGTTATCATGACCAGTCTTGACGGTGATATCCTTTAAATTGTCGGTATGGACAGACTCTACACGGTATTTGCCTTCCTTCGGATAAGGAATGAGACGCAGGTTCTTCAGCTGATGATCTGCCACACGCCCAAGCACCTTTTGGTTAATAAGTGCGATGATGCCTACATTTTTTTCTTTGTTCCGCTGAGCGATAAAGTAATATTTCTCTTTACCGATTGTAAACGTTGGAGATTCATAGGATTGATGACCATGGATCGCTGATTTCGCCGTCTTTAGATATTTCTGCAGCTGTAGTTTCTCCTGTTCGGTCCCTTGAGGAAATGAGGAGGACTTAAAGGTTTCCGTTTTATGCTTGCGAAAATCGATCCACATTAGCATGGTGATAAATCCGTGGTTCTGCTGCAAACGTTTCGCATACACTGATTTATCATGGAGCGAAGTCATTCCATCCGTTTCAGAGAGGAGTTTGGTCAAATGTCTGCTGACATCGACTCTATTCAGGTGATCCGTCGCATCAACATCTTGAGATAAGGAGGTTTTCTTCAACGACTTTTCCTGTGAAGGATTTGGTGCTGAATGAAGGGCTGAAGTTGGAGCAGGATTCGGTACAGCGACATTAGCGACTTCTCTGGTTGTCCCATTAGCAGCAGGGCGCAGCGCAAAGGTGAGTAAAACAACTGTGAACGCAGCTGTTATCAGACCTGCAACCGTTAGATTTTTTCGTGACATGATTTCCGCTCCTCTACACATTGTAATGTCTATAGGTTTAGAAGAGAGCGTATGTTTTATGCATCTTAGAAAAGGATACCTTCCTTACGTTTTTTATGATAATATCAGAGAGAATAAGCATCTGGAGTTCGCATCCTGATATTGCAGGAGATATGTCGATAGATGTTCTTTTAATTTTCAGAAGGTTAGACTTCTCTGTGTTTACATCCTGATATTGCAAGAATAAAGAGATACGTCTAGAGACTATTTCTTCATAGGATTAACTTTATTGACTACAAGAGCAGGGAATAATAAGGGGGAGCAACCGCCATGTCAGCAGCCAATGTGCAGAAATTATGTGAATCGACGAGAGACAAACTTAAAGATGTAATTGATAAGATGGAGATTTTTCTAAACGAGCATGCGTTGCCTCAACTTGTAACTGAAAGTGATGAGGAAACTGTACACTTTTATCAAGGATTTCTGTCCGATGTTCGTCATCTGTTAGTGTTCTCGGAAATGTCTTATGAGAAGCTGGGAGTTGCGCTGCGTCGTGCTACATTCGATGAATCTTTTGCGCAGAAAGCGCTTTATAATGTGTATCACTATGGCGTGAATAACTTCTTCTATCCAAAGAATGAAAGCTATTCTGAAGATGGACGTTATGCTTATACTGGACAGGATGCCATTCGTTTCCGTAAAAAGCCAGTTCGTCCGGCGCGTGATATCATTCTTGAAATTACCAAGACTTATGAAGAGTTACGCGATGACCTTACTTATTATGAGAACGACTATTTGACTGAGAAACGTATGCAAAATCAGGTTTAACAGTTAAATTGTTCGTGTAAAGGATCAGCACTTCGTTCATTTATAATGGCGAAGGCTGGTCCTTTTTTGACGTATTAGAATTTATATATTTGGGGCCCCCACAAAGCACCTGAGTACGCATCGAAGCACCCCCCACTTTGTGGGGATATTTTGCGTGGGCTTCGTTACATCAACTGGAAACCTGCCTGTCGAATAGGCGGGAAATCGAGCGGACATAATGAAGCCGAGGTGATAAATATGTCGAGTGTAAAGCCATTAGTCAAATGTAGTGTGAGCAATTGTCATTATTGGGGCGAGCATAATTTATGCCGGGCTGAAGAAATTATTATTGAGATCGACAAGCATGCGGGTAGTGGATTTAAAGAAGAATATGCTGAAGAAATGACGAATGAGGGTCACCACGATCATGTCGCAACATCGTCTGCAACATGCTGTTTAACTTTTAAGCCGAACTCCTAGGAGGCCGCCCTAATGGACAGAGAAAAGGATCATGAATCAAGTTCATCCAATGGACCATCCGGTCCGAGAAAAGTCATATTGCGTCCGCGCAGAGTTGACTATCCTCGCCGGGACAGAGAACATCAAGAGGAATATGCCGCAGAGGTGAATCCGGTATCAATGCCGATTCGGGATACAACACCGCATGTGGCGAGTGAAACTAAAGAGAATGAAGTGGAATACAGTGGCAGCCAAGTGATGGGTTATACTGGGCTGGCTATGGGTATTGCCTCCTTATTTCTCTGGTCCATCATTCTTGGACCTATATCGGTTGTAATTGGATATTATGCATATGCCAAAGAACAAAAAACGCTTGGGGCATGGGCGATGGGTTTAGGGATTGTATCCACACTTAGTTACTTTGTGATGATCCCCTTTGCCCGCTAAACAAGAAGCGTAAAGTTTGAATTATAACAGGCTTTTAGACCTAAATATCAGGGTCTGAAGTCTGTTTTTTCATTCCAGCATATAGCAATAATCTCGGATAAAATGTAATATTAAGCCGTAATTCATCGAAATCTAAGGTTAGATCAATATATATGATACAACAGGATAAAAGGAGTGCGCCGGTATGGAGATTAATCCCGCTGTAACCAATGGGTTAGGGCAGCTTAAATGGATAAGCTTAAAGAGTGCAACCGCCAAGAGTAGTTCAGCGAATGAAACTGAAAGGTCAGGTGCGTCAGCTTCTCAATTTGCAGCAATGCTGCAAGCTTTGTCTTCTAACACCTCTAACAGCGGGGATACAAGCTTCTTAACGTCACTCCCGGACGCGTCATCTGTTAGCAGCCTGTTGTGGCAACAGATAGGTGGGACAGCGGAAAGCATCGAGAGTGTAATTTCCGGGGAAATAACGGATACTAAACCAACGAGCTATGATGATCTAATTCAAACGGCGAGTGCTAAATACGGGGTGCCAGTTGATTTGATAAAAGCTGTAATTGATACAGAATCATCCTTTAATCCAAACGTTGTCTCAACGGCTGGTGCAAAAGGATTAATGCAGTTAATGGATGGAACAGCACGCGGTTTAGGGGTTTCAGATTCATTCGACCCGGCTCAAAACATTGATGGCGGTGTACGCTATCTGTCTTATCAATTGAAACGCTTTGACGGACAGGAAAAGATGGCATTAGCGGCTTACAATGCTGGACCAGGCAGGGTCATTAACCTTGGGGTAAGCAGTGATCAGGAATTATTGGAGAAGCTTACACTGCTTCCAAAAGAGACGCAGTCCTATATCACTAAAATAGAACGCGCTCGCGCGCAATACGCTGTATAATATAAAGGATCAAACGGGCAGTTCCCTTAAACCACATGGCTGGTATTTGGGATTACCGTTTGATCCTTTTTCGGAATTTAAGAAAGAATGATTTTTGTACTTTAAGGAAGTAAAGGAGATAATCGATATATGCTTTACTGGGATTATGCCGCCGCTACACCCCCCTATGAAGATGTAGTGAAGACGATGGAACAAATTATGAAGCTGCACTATGCTAACCCGTCATCCTTACATCGTGCTGGAAGTGAAGCAGCTAAGCTGATCAGGCGTTCGCGAGAAGTATGCGCGGCTGCGCTAGCTGTCCAACCGAAGGAGATCCTATTTACATCTGGAGCTACGGAGAGTAACAATTTAGCTATTAAAGGTGCTGCTTTGCAGTATCAGTCAAGAGGACGTCATCTTATAACTACGGAAATAGAGCATCCCTCTGTTTATGAAAGCTGTTTGCAACTGCAGAGAAATGGCTGGGAGATTACTTTTGTAGCGCCGGACAGTACTGGAATGATTGATCCAGAGCGAGTAGCTGCTGCAGTACGGCGTGATACTGTGCTCGTAAGTGTGATGCATGTAAATAATGAGATTGGAACAGTGCAGCCGCTAAAGGAGATTGGCAGGTTGATTAAATCCGCCAATTCACGAACCTTATTTCATGTAGATGGCGTTCAGGGATTTGGCAAGCTTGCTGTTGATCTTAAAGGATGGAAAGCGGATCTTTACAGCTTGTCTCCTCACAAAATTAGAGGCCCACGCGGAGCGGGGCTTCTCTATATTAAAGAAGGAATTCAACTGTTCCCTTTACTTTCAGGTGGTTCACATGAAGAGGGGCAACGTGCTGGAACAGAGAATGTACCTGCGATTGTTGCATCGTCCAAAGCAGTGCGGATGAGTGGTGAGCAACGCGAAACCTTCAATGCTCGAGTGCTTCCGCTTCGAGATCGACTGCTACGCTTCTTGCACACCGTTCCTGAATTTGTTATAAACAGCAGAGAGGATGGAGCCCCTCATATTGTGCATTTCTCATACCCAGGCATGAAAGGTGAGGTATTTGCCCGCAAGCTGGAGGAATTAGGGATGGCTGTTTCTACCCGATCGGCCTGCTCTTCCAGACTGGCAGAACCTAGTCGTGTTCTATTGTCTATGGGCAAAGATGTTTCTGTTGCTTCAGGAGGCATCCGTATCAGTTTCGGTGATAGTCACACTGAAGAAGATGTCGCGGCACTTGAGAAAGCACTAATTACTGCGGTACGAGCTTTAAAGATTGCTGAAGGAGGTATGAAGTAACTAATGAGTGTGATGAATCAGGAATCTGCTAAAGGCAGTGCCAATAGTATAGATTATGCCGATATGCTGCTTTTGCGTTTCGGGGAGTTTACATTAAAGGGCAAGAACCGTGCCAGATTTGAGAAAACTGTACTGCGTCATGTGAAGGAAATGATTAAGCCTTATCCAAAGGTAGTTCTAACCAAGGAGTTTGGAAGAATTTATGTAGAGCTGAACGGAGAACCTGCTATTGAATTGGTAGAAGCGCTAAAGAACGTATTTGGTATTGCCTCTATCAGTCCAGTAAAGGTGGCTAAGTCAGAGCTCGAGGATATTGTGGCTGTCAGCCGCCATTTTTTAGAGATCATCGCTCCTGCACCGGGAACTACATTTAAGGTTAATGCGCGACGAGTATGGAAGGAGTTCCCGTATGGCTCTATGGAGATGAATAAGCTAGTCTCAACCCCACTGCTGCAAGGATACTCCGGACTTACTGTGGATGTAAAATCACCTCAACTGGAGCTGAAGGTCGAAATTCGCCAAGGTCATACCTATATATTTTGTGAAAATATTGCTGGTGTTGGTGGATTTCCGCTTGGTACGAATGGAAAAGCAATGTTATTGCTGTCCGGAGGCATTGATAGTCCTGTAGCGGGTTGGTCATCCATGCGTCGTGGACTTGAGGTGGAATGTGTACATTTCTATAGTTATCCTTATACGAGTGAGCTTGCTCGGCAAAAGGTGGTTGATCTTACGAGGGTTTTGTCACGATATGCGGGAGTCATCAAACTGCATTTGGTGCCCTTTACAGAGGTACAGACATCTTTTACTGGAATAGGTCAGGATAACCTGATTATTACGTTGATGCGTCGAGCTATGTTGAGGATTACTACACAGCTTGCTGAACGTGAGGGGGCACTCGCAATCGTAACCGGTGAAAGTCTGGGTCAGGTTGCTAGTCAGACGTTACCAAGCATGAACGTGATCGGCCGTGCTACAGATCTTCCTCTCCTACGTCCACTGGTAATGATGGACAAAAGTGATATTGTGGAGCTGTCTAAGAATATAGGCACCTATGATTTATCTATCCTTCCTTATGAGGATTGCTGCACTTTATTCGTTCCAAAATCACCTACAACGAACCCGAATTTACGGATTGTAGATAAAATTGAAGCTACGCTCCCTGGATATTCTGCAATGCTGGATGCAGCGATTGAAGCCACGGAGACCGTGCTGATCACTCCCTATGGAGATGAGAAGCCTAAAGATGTAGTAAGTGCCCAGGCTGGATTACAGGAAGAATGGTTTTAATATTATAAAAAAAAGGCTGTCTCATTCGTAGCAATATTTACGGCTGAGGCAGCTTTTTTGATTGTTTATGACTGGATTGACGTCTCCAGTGTCCTCCAATTAAAATGCCAATGATGATCACGAATATAAACAGAGCTTTCAATAGCGGATGCTGGTCAAAGAATGGGGATAGCTGCTGCTCATCTGTAATCATGCTTGACGCTGTAAACCCTAAGACAGCTGAGCCAATATAAATAATCCATGGATATTTGTTGATTAATTTAATAAAGAGAGTACTTCCCCAGACGACGATTGGCACGCTGATTAACAGTCCTATGACAACTAGAGAGATATTGTGCTTAGCAACGCCAGCAATGGCGATGACATTATCCAGTCCCATCGCAGCATCGGCTAGAATGATTGTACCCACAGCAGACCATAGGCTTTGGCCAGCCTTGATATTTGCTGAATTGTTCTCATCTGTTAACAGCTTATAGGCAATCAGAATAAGTAAAATCCCGCCAGCTAGTAGTAACCAGGGGATCTTTAATAGCCACACGACCAGAATTGTTGCGAAAATCCGTAATACGACGGCACCTGCTGTCCCGAGCACGATAGCCTTTTTTTGAGTACTGTTGGGCAAATTACGCGCAGCAAGCCCGATGACTATAGCGTTGTCTCCCGCCAGAATGAGATCTAGAAAGATAATATTGAGCAGTGATAATACAAACTCCCATATGGATGTATTCAAGGCGTAGTCACCCCTAAAGTTAGTTAAGATCAGCACGAAGATATGCTTAGTTTTGTATACGCAAAAAAAAGGGCATACATGCTTTCATCCTCAAAAAAAAGTTGGACAGGAAGCATAGCTTGTCACTTCCGAACATACATGTAGTTACATGTGATTCGGGGAGGTAAGAGAGAATGGAATCATTATTGCTCCTTGGTGAAATATTGATGATCAATCTTGTGCTGAGTGGAGATAATGCAATGGTCATCGCGATGGCCAGTAAAGACCTTCCGGAGAAACACCGGAAAATTGCGGTATGGTGGGGAGCTGCGGGAGCTGTTATTTTGCGCTGCGTGCTTACATTTGTCGCGGTATTACTGTTGAAAATCCCTTATATCCAAGCTGGAGGAGGAATTCTGCTGCTATGGATTGCGTTCAAGCTGCTGCTCGAAGAAGAGGAGGATCTCAGGGTAGCGGAAGTATCCTCCGTATGGAAGTCAATCCGAACGATTCTCGTGGCTGATTTTATTATGAGTCTCGATAATGTCTTGGCGATTGCCGGTCTAGCCAAAGGTGATTTGGCTTTAATTGTCATCGGGATTGCACTCAGCATTCCGATTGTAGTATGGGGAAGTGGCCTCATTGTAGGCTGGTTGCATAGATTTCCGGTACTCGTATTTATCGGCGCGTATATTTTAGCCTTTACAGCAGGTGACATGATGCTTCAGGATGCAAAATTAGGGACAATGCTATCCTTTTTACTCCCATCCACGCATTCCATCCTGCCGATTGCTTTAGGAATATTAGTGGTTGTAACCGGAGCCATTAAGCGGAGAACAACATTTGCAGGTTAATAATGTGCAATAAAAGGCAATACTAAAAGGACATCTCCATAAATTGGAATTGTCCTTTTTTTGACGTATCAGAAAGTCACTTTGCGGGGATAATTTGCGTGGTCAGTGATGGCATTTTGAGTGTATTTCAGATAAGATATGAATAAGAATCCTGTCGTTTTAAGGGCATGAGATGACATGGTAGTGAGGTAGACGTGAATTTGAAGGGATGGGTGAAAGATGTCTTCCAAGAATGACATTAGACTAGGAGTATTCATTGTAGCTGCTGGCATCGTGATTTTATTCGGTAAGCTGGGGGTCTTCGGATTTTTGGGACGTGCCCTTTGGCCGCTAGTGATTTTACTTCCTGGATTGGTTCTACATATGTTATTTTTTAGCCGCCGCGCTTCGGCAACAGTATTGATTCCCGCGGGGATATTAACGGTGTATGGTTTATTGTTTGGTCTTTGCAATATATGGGGATGGGGGCTTATGAAATATTTATGGCCTGTGCTTCTGCTTGGCATTGCCGTAGGCCTGTATGAATATTCCATCAATTCTCCAAGACGGACTGGGGGAATTTCTGCAATTGCTGTTATATTAGGCGTTCTAAGCATAGCGCTTTGTATTTTCAGTCTTATGGGTACGGGTGTGATCTATCTAATTGGTATTGTATTTATCGCTGCAGGGATTTGGCTGATTACTGGACGGGGCAGAACACGCAGCTGGAATAGATGGAATTGAAGCTAGCCGATGTTCCATCCTAAAAAAACGAAAATTGGAAACTGCTTTTTTCATAAAAAGACTTGCTTTTCATAGTGCTTTCACTATAATATTAATGTTATGTTGAAGCGTCGGCTTTCTGCCTGGCGCTTCTTTTGTGAGACTGCCGTGACATGCTACGAATTTTAACAGTTTTAATTTGATAAATGAGAGGATTTGGATACAAATCATGCATTCAAGAAAAGATATTCGCAACATTGCGATCATTGCCCACGTTGACCATGGCAAAACAACACTCGTCGATCAGCTTCTTCAGCAATCGGGGATCTTCAGCGCACACGAGCACCTTCAAGAACGTGCCATGGACTCTAACGATATCGAGCGGGAACGCGGAATTACAATCCTAGCTAAAAATACAGCAATAACTTATAAAGAGTTTTTGATCAACATTGTGGATACACCTGGACACGCTGACTTCGGTGGCGAAGTGGAACGGATCATGAAAATGGTTGATGGTGTATTGCTGGTTGTTGATGCTTATGAAGGCTGCATGCCGCAAACGAAATTCGTTCTGCGTAAAGCATTGGAACAAAAACTTACACCGATCGTTGTCGTGAACAAGATTGACCGTCCAGCTGCTCGTCCTAAGGAAGTTATTGATGAAGTACTCGATTTGTTCATCGAACTTGAAGCAAATGACGAACAATTGGAATTCCCTGTTGTTTATGCATCTGCCCTTAATGGTACTTCAAGCTTGGTTCCTGAAAAACAAGATGATACCATGCTTTCCCTATATGAAACAATTGTAGAGCACATTCCAGCTCCAACCGAAAGTGTTGAAGAGCCTCTTCAATTCCTCGTTACTTTGATGGACTACAATGAATACCTGGGACGTATTGCTATTGGCCGTGTAAACCGTGGTGTAATCAAACAAGGTCAATCTGTAACAGTTATTATGCGTGACGGTAAGAGTAAGACCGCGCGTATTGAGAAATTGTTCGGCTTCCAAGGTTTGAAACGTATTGAAACAGAAGAAGCGGGCGCAGGGGATATCGTTGCTATCGCAGGGATCAAGGATATCAACATTGGTGAGACCATTGCTGACCCACAACACCCTGAAGCACTTCCAGTTCTGAAGATTGACGAGCCAACCATGCAAATGACATTCCTTGTGAATAACAGTCCTTTTGCTGGTAAAGAAGGTAAATGGGTAACTTCCCGTAAACTACGTGAGCGTCTCTTTAAAGAGCTTGAAACAGATGTGAGTTTGCGTGTGGAAGAAACTGATAGTCCTGATGCATTTATCGTTTCTGGACGCGGTGAGCTTCACCTTGGTATTCTGATCGAGAATATGCGTCGTGAAGGTTATGAAATGCAAGTTTCTAAACCACAAGTAATCATTAAAGAAATCGACGGTGTCAAAATGGAGCCGCTTGAGCGTCTAATGATTGATATTCCAGAAGAAAGCATGGGCTCTGTTATGGAGAGTCTGGGTACCCGTAAAGCCGAAATGGTCAACATGATTAACAACGGTACGGGTCAAGTACGTCTGGAGTTCCTGATTCCTGCACGTGGTTTGATTGGTTACAACACTTACTTCTTGACTTTGACACGCGGTTACGGCGTTATGAACCATGCTTTTGACAGCTACGCTCCACTGGTTGCTGGTCAAGTTGGCGGACGTCATCAAGGTGTTCTTGTATCAAGTGAGACTGGATCAACAACTCAATATGGAATCGTGGGTGTTGAGGATCGTGGTATTCTCTTCTTGGATGCAGGTACAGAAATTTATGAAGGTATGATCGTAGGCGAGCATACCCGTGATAACGATATTATCGTTAACATCTGTAAAGAAAAAGCACTTACAAACATGCGTACCTCAGGCAAAGATGATACTGTAAAAATGAAGACACCACGTACCTTCTCTTTGGAAGGCGCGCTTGAATATTTGAATGATGATGAATATTGTGAAATCACACCTAAATCCATTCGTTTGCGCAAAAAGATTTTGAACAAAGGCGAACGCGAACGTGTAGAGAAGCAGCGTAAAATGGCACAAGCAAACGCGTAAGATCAACTTATCATAGTAAAGAGCCGTCGGAGGTTTAACTTTCGGCGGTTTTTTTTATAACAAAAACTTCCCCTACTGATGATATAATGTAAACGTATCTTAAATTTGGGAGGAGTGCGGTATCTATGCAGGTCTGGTTTGCTGAGCATCCAATCGTCGCCTATATTGTTATTTTTATATTGCTGACATTTGTGTATAATCAGGTATTTCGTGTGAATCAGAAGTTATCGATTGGCAAAGAGATTATGCTCTACATAATGATGGCGATCGGCTCCGGCATGCTCCTCATTTTTCAACATGATAAGCTACCGATCATCCAGTGTCTGCTGGTTGCTGTCGGATTGATGTTGCTCGTACGAGTACGTTATATCATGGAAGCTCGGCAGAAGAGAAAGGCTGCAACTGCAGCAAAAAGACAGTAAACGAAACTTTTACTGCTTATGTAACGTCTATTTAAGTGTGGCAATTTTAATTCCAAATGAAATGAAGAGGACTTTATTCTACTATGAGTACACGAAACAGCAGTTTACCTCCAAGAGCAAGTGGGCAACAACCCAATAATAGAAAACAGCCTGTAAAGGGTGCTCCTAAGAAAAAAAAGCGTAAGAAACCGCAGAAAAGAGGTTTTTTTGGCAGATTAGTTAGAATCTTGTTAACCCTGCTGATTATTGCGATTCTTGGCGTATTGGGCTACGGCGGCTATCTGTATTGGAAGCTTGAGAATGGGGTCTTTAACGCAGGGAACAAAGGAACGGTTGCCCCAGGACATTCAGCTACAGAAAAACCATTGACGATGCTTATACTAGGTACGGATAATAGACCGAAGCATGAATCTAGATTGACAGATGTTATTATGGTTGCAGCGCTTAATCCTAAGACAAAATCAGCAACCATTGTCTCTCTTCCACGCGATACCTTAGTTGAGCTCAGTGGATACAAGCAAACGAAGATTAACGAATTCTATGCTCGCTTCAAAGGTAAGGAGAAGTCCTCTGGTATTTTGGCAGAAGATGAGATGAAGACCATGATGGGGAAATATCTAGATATTGATGTGGATTATACAACGATTCTGGATTTCCAAGGCTTCCGTGATGTGGTGGACGAGCTTGGCGGAGTCAAAGTCAACATTAGCGATAATATGTGTTATACAGACAGTGTAGACGGTACGAATATCAATCTGAAAAAAGGTCCGGCAGAGCTTAATGGAGATAAAGCGCTAGATTATGTGCGATATCGTAAATCTAATTGTAAGCCTAAGACTAAGGCTTCAGATGATTTTGATCGGAACAAACGTCAGAATGAGGTCCTTCATTCATTGGTGGATCAGATGCAATCGCTTGGCGGAGTATTAAAAATAGGCAAGGTTCTTGACGCAGTGGACAGCAACATGCAGACTGATATCGAAAATTCGCAGATTAAAGATATGATTGCGACTTATTGGAAGATTTCCAAAGAGGATATCGAATTCAAGCCTGTGACTGGAACATGGCGAAGTCCGTATGTATATATTAATGATGAGGAGCTTGAGGCTGCCAAGAAAAGCCTGCAGGATCGGTTAGCAGGAGTTTCTGCTAGCTCCACTTCGGAATCCACTGAGGCGCCTTAAAGACCTTAATAACACTTCGCTCTAAAATTGAATGCAAGTTTCAGCCTGTGCTATAATATAATAAATTGAATGAATTTACGCCGCATAGGGGGCCAGTACTTATGTCCGAAGCCGTTGCTCAGCTGAACGAAACCTTGTTATCGATGCTGCAATCGGAAACCTTTGTTCTTCTCAACACAGTTGATGCGGAATCAGGAGGTCCAACGTCCACGGCCATATCGTGGATTTATGCAGTTAGTCCTAGTACTGTGCGTCTGGCTGTAGATCATCGTTCCAGACTCGTGAACAACATGAAGATCAACCCTTTAGTAACTATTACTGTGTTTGGTGAGGGAACTGTTCATGCTATTAACGGCACTGCCGTTGTAAGACAGGATCCGCTTCAGGATGTCCCTTTCAAAATGTGCTGCTTTGATGTTGAAATTATGGCGGTGCGTAATGCGCTTTTTTATGGAGCGCAGCTTGAATCCGCCCCAAGATATGCGAAGGTTTATGATGGACGTGCCGCTGAGAAGCTGGACGGACAAGTATTTGCTGCCATGAAAAAAGCCTAGTGAGAATATCACTGGGCTTTTTTTGTCCTCTACTGTGCATTTTTTCGCGGTTTTGTATCTTCTGGCAGCTGCGGCATGATTCGACCGATGATATCAGCCAATTCGGATGAAAATCCGGAAATCGGATGTCCCTCGGAGATATGGCGACTCATGTCTGCTAATCTGCTGGAGAGATCCATATCGGCTGTGACAAGCGCACGTACACTTCTTGGGTCTTTGCGAATAGCTTCCGCTACAGAATATTTAATGCTTCCTACCCGTGACCGTTCTAGAGAACCTTCTACGTCAAGACCAACGATGGCCACCTTGTTCATGACTACACAGTGTGCACCATTCACACCAGGGACTCTTTTTGCTAACTGTTCAAAATGGTCCTTAAGTGCAATTTCACTTTCGCCCTTAACACTAACGGCTTGACCAGCTTTTGAGGTGGCCTTAGGATTAGTCACACCATCATTGGACAATTGTCGAACCTCATGGTTCCCCGGACCCTTTACAGCATTCGCTGATTGTTTATTCTGAGGAGAGGGTGATGTCTTTTTATTAGCGATACCGCAGCTTGTCAGTAGCAGCAGTACCAGCAACAGACACATTGATTTTCTCATATGTGCTTACTCCTTTCAGCCAAGATCGTTTCTGTACCTTATCTTTTCCCTTGGCGGAAAGAGTTATGTATGATCAATCAAACCAGGCGCTGTGGAGGGGATAATATGAACAAGATATTTGTGCTAGATACCAACGTGCTTTTGCACGACCCCAATTCGATTTTCTCTTTCAAGGAGCATGAGGTGGTTATTCCGGCGGTTGTGCTGGAAGAAATCGACTCCAAAAAGCGCAACGCTGACGAAATCGGTCGGAATGCCCGCACGGTTTCCCGATTGCTTGATGGACTTCGTGAACTAGGGCATTTGCATAGTGGTGTGGAACTGGAGCATGGAGGTAAGCTGAAGGTAGAACTTAACCATCGCAGTTTTGTGAAGGTACAGGAAATGTTTGGTGAGGTATCTAACGACAATCGGATTTTGGCTGTAGCTCTCAATTATTTAATCGAAGAGAAGGAGAAGCCAGATCCGCGTCCCGTAGTGCTTGTGAGTAAGGATGTGCTGGTCCGTATTAAAGCGGATGTGCTAGGGATTACACCAGAGGATTATTTGTCAGATCGTACTGGAGATTTAAATGAACTTTACACTGGTTACCAATCTCTGCAGGTTCATCCGGCATTGATTGATGAATATTACAGTCACCGTTCTTTAACGGTTAAACAGCTCGCGTTGTCGTATCCCTTGTACCCTCATGAATTTGTGATCCTCAAGGATGAGATCGGCACGGGCAAATCAGCTCTTCTCAAAGTGAATAGTGATGCGACCCGTCTAGATCCGCTCTATCTAGGCAATGATTCGGTTTGGGGGATCAGCGCCCGAAATGCTCAACAACGAATGGCTTTGGAACTGCTTCTAAATGATGAAATCCCACTTGTCACCATTACAGGTAAGGCTGGTACAGGGAAGACGTTATTGGCGCTTGCTGCCGGACTATTCAAAGTTGAGGATGAGCATAAATACAAAAAACTGCTCATTGCCCGGCCAGTAGTTCCCATGGGGAAAGACATTGGTTATTTACCCGGGGAGAAGGATGAGAAGTTAAGACCGTGGATGCAGCCTATTTATGATAATTTAGAGTTCCTGTTCGATACCAAAAAAGCTGGAGATATTGATAAAATATTAATGGGCTTAGGCAGCATACAGGTAGAAGCCTTGACCTATATCCGTGGACGTTCTATCCCTTCACAGTTCATCATTATTGATGAAGCTCAGAACCTTTCCCGTCATGAAGTGAAGACGATCGTTTCCAGAGCGGGTGAAGGAAGTAAGGTCATTCTTATGGGCGATCCGGAGCAAATCGATCATCCGTATCTGGATGCTGCGAGCAACGGGCTTAGTTATATCGTTGAGAAGTTTAAGCAGCAAGGGATTAGCGGACATATTACTTTGGAAAAAGGCGAGCGTTCCCGTCTGGCCCAATTGGCCGCGGATCTTCTCTAACCTTCAATCCTCTTTTCAGCCGGGAGAAACATAACTCCCGGCTTTTTCCTGCCCGCTCAGAAACGACGGAGGGAATTAACGGTTGTGGTGCTATAGAATGAGCGCGGTCAGCGGAGGGGGAGGAATTGTTCTGTAGAAGCGTTAGCGCTCGCCTTTGTCTCCGGATTTATACCGTTTAGGAATATAATCCATAAATCTGGAGACAACAGCGATCGGAAGAATAATCTGCACACGGAGCGCCCTTAGCGCTAAGATTACCCAGTCTTTTAATTGTCTCCGTTCGTTTCACCTATATAATAGAAAGAGAACGTTTTCACATTCTAAAGACAAGCAGCGACGGGTTTGGTAAAATAGTGGAGACGAATCATGGGGAAGGTGGGAAATCGTGCTTAAACGCAAAAATTATTGGCTGCTTTTTGCAATTTTACTACTATCGCTGACAAGCTTGTCGCCCAGTATGGAATTGAGTACCAATAACGACCCACATCCTATGAAAAAGCCTCAAAGTCAGTCAACAAATCCTTCTTCAGGGGAAGAGGGTTCTATAGATAGTCTGCGTATAACAGTATCGCTAAATAGCGAGGAATTCAGTGAGTTGGAGCTTCTAAGCAATCGTTATACTTTAGAAAGTGGAGTAAAGGTGATATTAAGCAATATTGATAGCGAGGATGCAGACGAAGTTTTGAAGCATGATCTAACCATCGGAGACAGTCCGGATATCGTCATGGCGGATGGACGAAGTATTCTCGACTGGGCTACACGAGGATATTTATTACCGGTGGATGTTTATCAGAGCATTCCAGGAACTGCACCGTTAACTCAGTTGATCCCATGGATGCAATGGAACGGATATAATTGGGGAGTGCCGCTGGATATAGACCCTTATATCCTTGTTTATTCACCACAGCGTCTTGCGGAACTGGGGTTCACCACCTTACCAAGAAGTCTGGAACAGTGGAATACATTGCTTCAGAATGTGCTTAAAGAGCAAGGGAAATATTTGCTCGCGATGGATACACGTAATCCATATGGATTGTCGGCGGTTATGGAGAGTATGAACAGCAGTTTGTTATCGGATAACCAAGAAGTGATGAATTGGACTCAGAACGCTCGCAGTTATTTTTACCTTACCAGTCGATATAACAAAGATGTTTGGGATATGATTCAGAGCGGAAGCGTTGCTGTTGCTGCTCTACCACTATCAGAGTGGCAAAAACATGGCAATTCTTCCTTAGTTGCTGAAGCACCACTGACCGCAAGTGACGGGAAAGGACTTGAATCCTATTACAGCCGTTCCTTTGCGCTTCCGGCGCAATCTCAAAGTCCAAAGGAAGCCGTGAATTGGTTGACATTTATTACCTCGGAGGATTCTCAGATGGATTGGCTGGAGAACACGGGGAGCTTGCCTGCACTGGATGTCCTTTATCGTTCGGAGCATGCTTTTAAATATAAGCTTCCTTTCGGAGTCGAACTCTTACTGACAGAAGAAACCGCCCCGGAGTTCGAATCCCAAGGCGGCTGGAGTAAGATTGCTGAAGCAGTATCCTTACTGCTTACAGGAAAAATTGATACGGCAGGGTACAAAGACTTCATTAAGGAAGGTCTAGAATGAGATCGAAAGTTTAACTTGAAGGACGCCCTCTTTACTATCTACTTCTGTGGCACGTAGAAAAGAAACGATTTTCCCAGGGTAAAAACCTAAATCAAATTCCTCTTCCAGTGTCCTTCTTGTGGTGTCAGGTAATTCGAGACCATTAAATACAACATGATCTACTTGGAATATAAGTCCGTTGATGGGTTCCTCCTGAATGATGTAGTGACCGGTTAATGAAAGGGCTAACGCTCCGCTTTTTCCAGTGGCAGTAATCGATCCGTCATTGAAATGAAAAGCGAAATCGTTA
The DNA here is from genome assembly GCF_000758585.1 of Paenibacillus sp. FSL R5-0345. Classification (NCBI taxonomy): domain Bacteria; kingdom Bacillati; phylum Bacillota; class Bacilli; order Caryophanales; family Paenibacillaceae; genus Paenibacillus; species Paenibacillus sp. FSL R5-0345. The sequence goes on along the minus strand of NZ_CP009281.1, from coordinate 5,082,121 downwards.
AATAGCTTATTCTGGGATTGAAGAAATTCGTTGAGATCCTCTTCTTTCAGATTCAGAACATAGGTCATCCCCTTACGAGTAAGGACGCCCTCTCGATTCTGGACAAACTGCGGTAACTTATTCATAGCAGATGATAATGCTTTGAAGTAGGTCTTTACCTCGCGTAAACCAATATTCTCCCAATATAATGTGAATTCTTGAAGAAGAGCGCTCATATTATCAGGATCACTACTGTCTTTAATCCCTCCTTCAATTTCTTTATTGAGCGCAGCTACCCGAATTTTCTGTTCCTCAAGAGCAGTTCGCAGCTCCGCAAGATCCTTCGAGCTGCGTTGAGCAGCTTGGAGGGTCTTTTTTAGATCCCTGTACTGATCCTCGTATTGTGTGAGAATGTCGCGGTCATTTCCAATAATAATTTCATAATAATCGAATAGAGCCAGGAATCTGCTAATACTTTTCGCGGATAAAAATGCAGCCATGAGACCGTCTCTATCCCCCATATAATAAGAACGCAAGACTGCGCCTGCACGCTCTTGTTGGTTTGCGATGGCAGATTTTTTCTGGCTGGCTTGCTCTTCGAGGGATTCTACCTTTTCTTCAAGCGCTTTTTGCTCGGCTGTAATCTTGATGATTTCCCGCTCGATTTCTGCGGATGACAAAGTCTGCTCCAGAAGTTTACGGGTTTCTTCATTATCTGGTATAGAGGAATTGAAAAAAGAACCGCTTGGATCGGCAGACAGGTACATCGTAGATTGTAACGGAAACAATGTACAGCAGAAGAGAATTAGTATGGTTGCCATCATGCGGCTTAGGGAATTGCGGGAGCGCACCACACCACCACCTTTTTTTGAAATATAAGAAATTTCTGTTTCACTCCATAAATCATCCTTCTATTTCTCGTAGAAACGGAAACCGTCCCAAAAAGGGTCGGCAAAGCCGATTCTTCTTGAATTGATATATGTATGTACTAATAATATGTTTAACCCTTCTAAAATAGCATACATACAAAAATATCCCCACAAAGTGAGGCTATCCTTCAAATATAAGAAAGTATAAGCTTCACGTTATACAGCATCCTTATATCTCGCGCATAAACGCTTACCGTCCTTTAGGACACCGAAGGGGTTATTGCTTCGATGCTTACTCGGGTATTTTGTGGGGGCCTCATATATATACTAGCTTATAAACAAAAAAACGGAAGTGATCCTTATTAGATAAGGACCTCATCCGCTTCAAGAGAGTACTGCAATTTATAGTGGAAGACCCATTTGAAAGATCGTCCAATAGCTGAAACCGGTGAAAGTCAAAATCATGTATGCCCAAAAAAGTAGGACATAAGTTTTTTCAGTAAACTTCAAATAACCGAGAATTACGAAAAAAGCGGTTTGTAAAAAGAAAAGCAAGGCCATTTCTGTCAGACCTCCGGCAAAAGCCATCAATCCAATAGCCAGTGTAAAAAAACCTAATACCCGAAACATGCGGTCCAAGAGAGAGTCCCCCTTCCAGTATGTATCTCACGAATATTCCTTCGACTTATTATACCCGTTCAGTAAAAATGTGTAAACGAATTCATTGAAAAAAATGTACTAATCTTCATAAAATGTGATTTTTATAATTGACTGAGGTGATTAATGCTTGAAAAAAGAGAATTTATAACTTAAAGCGTATGATGTGGGCAGATAATGGAAATACAATTTAGTATCAAATAGATTCTATGAACTCTATGAGAAGCATAGAAATGGAGTAAGCAGCTTTTATCCCTATTCACTACCCGGCAGAGCTGCCGGTTATGGAGATGGTTATTTCAAGATGTTGTTAGGAGGTTTGGTTGGATGACAGCCGTTAGACAGGATGCTTGGAGTGCAGAAGATGATCTAATACTGGCAGAAGTAACCTTGCGTCACATTCGGGAGGGCAGTACACAACTTGCTGCTTTTGAAGAAGTGGGCGAGAAAATCGGCAGAACGTCGGCTGCGTGCGGATTCCGCTGGAACAGCTGTGTTCGAAAAAGCTATGAAGGCGCAATCGGAATTGCAAAAGGTCAACGTCAGAAACGAAGTTACCTGAAAAAGCAACCGTCAGTTAGAGGAGCACAGGTAGCGGGTCTGATTCTCGGGGATACCGACGAGGAATTCGGACGAGGCGAAGGATTAAGCGAGAACACATTATCCATTGATGCGGTTATACGTTTCCTGAGACAATGGAAAGGTACAATCCAGGAAGCAGGACGTCAGCTGAAAATGCTGGAGAGAGATTTGCGTGAGAAGGAAGATGAATTAACAGAATTAAGATCTGAGAACGAGCGGTTGTCCAAAGAGGTTAATCTTGCTCAAAGTGACTACCGGGTAGTCAACGATGATTACAAAGCTTTAATTCAGATTATGGATCGTGCTCGTAGGCTCGCTTTCTTAAACGAAGAAGAAGAAGAAATGAAGACTCGTTTTAAAATGGATGGGAATGGAAATTTAGAACGTATTGAATAAACGGTTTGCAAACTAAACACCCGTAAGTGGTTCGCTTTATTAGCGCCATTTGCGGGTGTTTTGATTGGGTATTGCCCCTTATAAAGGAGGACAACGACGTTTCTTCTTGGTATATTAAGGCTATACTTAGAAAAATTGCGCTTGAGATCAACAGGAGGATCAGATGAGAATCGATATAATCGGTGCGGGTTCACTTGGTCTGCTTTTGGCAGGAAGGCTGATTGCATCCGGGAATAAAGTGAGATTGTGGTGTCGAGGGATAGAGCAGTGCCGGCAATTAGAGAACGAGGGCTTAACTGTGAGTTATGAAGATGGCCGCGATTCGATTTCGATTTCGGGGGCTCGATTTGCGTTCGCACACATAGAGGAGTTTACAGATGCGTATTTTCGTGAGCCAAGTGATTGGATCATAGTGACGGTTAAACAGGATATATTACATAATGTTTTACCTGAATTTCTATCCCCCCTTAGGGAAGAACAGGCACACATCATTTGTTTTCAAAATGGCATAGGACATATGGAGATGCTCAGAGACTTGTTACCGAAAGCTAATTTATATGCTGCCGTTACAACAGAAGCTGCGAAGCGCAAATCTATGAATGAGGTGATTCATGCAGGTGCCGGGGAGGTGTGGATAGGGAGATGGGGCTTAAAGAATGGACAAGCTCATATCATACATACTGATTTACAAGCGAAATATTTAATAGAAGTCCTCATTTTGGCAGGATTCTCCGCCTTTTTGTCGAATGAAGTGGGTACCATGATTTACCGGAAGCTCCTAATCAATGCCGTAATTAATCCACTCACGGCGATTTGGCGTGTTCCAAATGGTGAGCTGCTTGCATCAGAAGGGCGCCTGCAGTTAATGAAAGAACTTTTTAGAGAAGCTACTATGGTATATGATGCCTGCGGAGTTGCTTATGATCACGATGCGTGGGATAACATCCTTAAAGTCTGCAGGAATACGGCTGGCAATACTTCGTCCATGCTGGCAGATGTTCTCGCTTCGAGAACCACAGAAATTCAATGGATCAATGGAAGTCTTGTTAATATGGCAGAAAGAACGGGAACGTTGGTTCCTTTACATCGCTTGATCTGTCAACTAGTAGAAGGAATAAAGGTATGATCTCGGAGGAGAGGTGAAGCTATGGGATTGCTGATGAATTCGGTCATTACTTTAAGCTTGATTCCAATAGTACCGTTTTTAATTGTTTATTTCATTGGAAGAGGCTTAAAAAAAGATAAAAAGAAAACTTTTATGCTCGCTATGGACGTGACTACATTTTTTTTATTATTATCGGTCTCAGCATTATTTAACAACTTATTTAATAACGGTTTTGGGTTTTATCTTATACTACTTATTGTATTAATATCCACTGGATTGATTGGCGGCGCTCAGAATCGACTGAAAGGAAAGGTAGATGGAAAGCGGTTATTTCGGGCAGTTTGGAGACTTTCTTTCTTTTTTATGAGTGTAGGATATTTATTATTTATGTTTGTAGGGCTAATTAAGTACATATCACAAGCGATGTAATGTTCCACTGCTCCGGTGAAGCGGCAACGTCACAAAAGTTTAAAGTTTTAATAAAAAAAGAATTTTCTGAAAACATTCCACTAGATTTTTTTGACCACTGGTTGTATAATCATAAACCATATACCACATTCTATTTAGGGGGAACTGCTAGATGAAGAAGAGTAAAAGTCTATTGCTAATGCTTGCATTAGTACTTGTTATCGGCACAGTGCTTGCTGGCTGCGGCGGAAACAATGCAAACAGCGGCAACAAAGGTAACGCTGGTAACACTGGTAACACGGCAACTGGTAATGCGGCTACAGAAGAGAAATTGGCTGCGGACCAAACATTGAGAATCAACCTAAGCTCTGAGCCTCCAACATTTGATCCAGGATTGGCTCAAGATAGCCAAGCTCACACTGTCCTGACAACAATGTACGAAGGTCTGACTCGCATGAATGCTGAATCTGGTCAAGCTGAACCAGGTGTTGCTGAAAGCTGGGACATTTCCGCTGACGGTCTGGTATATACTTTCAAACTCCGTGATTCACAATGGAGTAACGGCGATCCTGTAACAACAGAAGACTTCGTTCGCGCTTGGAAACGCGTGCTCGATCCTGCTGCTGCATCCGCTGCACCTTACGCTTATCAATTGTATTACATCAAAAATGCTGAAAAGTTCTATAACAAGGAAATTACTGATTTCAGTCAAGTAGGTATCAAAGCGGTTGATGAGAAAACTCTAGAAGTTACTCTTGAAGCCCCAACTCCTTACTTCCTTGGATTGCTTTCCTTCTACACTTATTACCCTGTACACAAATCCATTGAGAGTAATCCAAAATGGGCAACAAGCAAAGACACTATGATCGTTAACGGTGCTTTCACTCTTACTGAGTGGACTACAGGTCAAACACTTGTTGTAACTAAAAACGATAAATACTGGGATAAAGATTCCATTAAACTTAGCAAAATCGATTTCTCTCTTGTAAACAGCGGTGCAACTGAGTTGCTCAGCTACAAGAACGGTGAATACGATCGTGCAGGTGGACCAACTGGTGAAATTCCATCAGAACAAATTCCAATCGTACAAAAAGAACTTCCAAAAGAATTTAGCCGTAAAGGTATTGCTTCCGTATACTACTACGAATTCAATATCACTGAAAAACCTTTCACTAACGCAAAAATCCGTAAAGCTCTTGCAATGTCCATTAACCGTCAAGCTTTGATTGACAATGTAGTACAAGGTGGACAATTCCCAGCATTCGGTTTTGTACCTCCAGGTATTGCTGGTGCTGATGGTGAATTCCGTACAGCAGTTAAAGATAGCTACTTCACTGAAGATCTAGAACAAGCTAAAACATTGCTTGCTGAAGGTCTGAAAGAAGAAGGCCTTGACAAATTGCCTACATTCTCTTTGACTTACAACACAAGTGAAGGTCACAAGAAAATTGCTTTGGCAATTGCTGATATGTGGAAAAACAATCTTGGTGTTGACGTACAAACCGTTAACCAAGAGTGGGCTGTATTTATCGAAAACCGTCAAAACCTGAACTACCAAGTTGCACGTGCTGGTTGGACTGCGGATTACAATGATCCAATGACTTTCCTTGATATGTGGGTAACAGGCGGCGGTAACAATGATACTGGTTACGCTAATCCTGAATATGACAAATTGATCAGCGAAGCTAAAGCAAGCACTGACTTGAAAGTACGTCAAGACAAGTTTGCAGCAGCAGAGAAATTGCTCATCGAGCAAGATCAAATTTTGATTCCATTGTACTACTACACTAACAACTCCCTGACTAAAGAGTACCTTAAAGGTGTTACTCTTGACTTCAGTGGTGCAATTGACTTGACTCGTGGATACTTGCTTGAGCACTAAGATTTTGCTCTAGTAATTTAAACAGAATAGTTAGTTGACTGAAGTAACACAATACTTCGGGATATATATGTGGAACTCCATATATATCCCTTTTTTTTGTATTCCAGTCTATTTGTTATTTATTGTTATTTATAACATATTTAGAAAATGGACAAAAATCCGTTTTTTTCATAAAATCAATATAATGCTCTCAAAAAATTTGTCGGAGGAGGTGTGATGGGGATGGTTCGTTATGTCGCAAATAAATTCTTCTATATGTTGGTTTCATTATTTGTACTGATTTCAGCAACTTTTTTCTTGATGAAAGCTATTCCAGGGGATCCGTTTACTTCTGAGAAAAAAGTACCGCCAGAAATTAAAGCACGTTTGATGGAGCAATATGGTCTGGACAAGCCGCTCTCTCATCAGTATTTTAAGTATTTAGGTGATATTGTCCAAGGTGATTTGGGTGTATCCATGAAACGCCTGAATCAAGATGTATCTCATTTGATCAGTCAAACCTTTTCAGCGTCGCTGAAGCTGGGACTCGTCGCAATTGTTGTGGCGGTTATTGTTGGGGTTCTTCTCGGCATGTTAGCGGCACTCTATCACAGAAAGTTTCTTGACAGCGCCGCGATGGTGTTGGCAGTTCTGGGGATTGCGGTTCCGAGCTTTGTAGTCGCGTCATTATTACAGTATGTGTTCGCTTTCAAATTGGGTTGGGTACCGGTTTCAGGATTTAAAGGGCCAATCTATTATTTCTTGCCTGTAGCAGCACTCTCGGCACAGCCGATAGCCTTTATAGCTCGCTTGACCCGTTCAAGTATGCTTGAGGTTCTGAATGCGGATTATATCAAAACGGCTAAGGCTAAAGGATTAAGCTGGATGGCTATTCTGAGCCGCCATGTACTTCGCAATGGTATCCTGCCTGTTGTTACTTACATGGGACCTATGACAGCTAACATCGTAACTGGTTCGGTTGTAATCGAGCAGATCTTTGGTGTTGGGGGCATTGGTAAACAGTTCGTGGAAGCGATTGGTGTTCGTGACTATACCGTTATTATGGGGATTACCATTTTCTATGGTGTACTACTCATGGTAGCCCGTTTCATTACTGATATTGCTTATGTATTGATTGACCCACGTATGAAACTAAGTGGAGGAAAGGAGGGCTAATTAGTGGCTAGTGATAATAACTTGCTAAAGAACATGAATCTAAAACCGGAAGACTTTCAAAAAGTCGGTATAGATGAAAAAGAAGCCGAGGTAATTCAGCGGGAGAGTCTCTCTGCCTGGAAAGATTCTTGGCAACGGTTGCGTCAGAACAAAATGGCAATGACCGCGCTTGGTATTCTAGGTTTGATCGTGCTTGCAGCGATCTTCGCTCCTTTTTTCTCGAAATACAACTATTATTCCAATGACTTGATGAGCACCAATAAGCCCCCTTCCTCTGAACACTGGTTTGGAACGGATGATCTTGGACGTGATATTTTCGTTCGTACTTGGTACGGTGCACGGATCTCCTTGATCGTAGGTTTAGCTGCTGCAGCCATCGACTTGTTTATTGGTGTTATCTATGGTGGGATTATGGGTTACTTCGGCGGCCGTGTAGATAATATCATGAACAAATTCTCTGAAATTTTGTACTCTATTCCTTATTTGCTGGTTGTAATTTTGCTCTTGGTCGTGCTTGAGCCAAGTCTTGGTACAATCATCCTAGCTTTAACCATAACAGGCTGGATTACGATGTCTTGGATTGTACGTGGAGAAATTATGCAACTCAAGAATCGCGAGTTCGTATTGGCTTCCCGTTCCATGGGTGCTGGTTCTGCAAGACTGTTGTTCAAGCATCTTCTGCCGAACGCAGTTGGTCCGATTATCGTAACCATTACACTTTCTGTACCAAATGCAATTTTTGCTGAGGCCTTCCTAAGCTTCTTGGGTCTTGGTGTACAAGCTCCTATCGCTTCACTAGGATCTATGATTAACGATTCACTCACCGGTTGGTTGTACTATCCATGGCGCTTCCTGTTCCCTGCCATTCTGATCAGTTTAACCATGCTTTCTTTCAATATTTTCGGTGACGGTCTTCGTGACGCGCTTGATCCTAAGCTGAAGAAATAGGAGGGATTAAGGATGGAACCTATTTTACAAGTCAAAGATTTGCATGTTTCATTTTTTGTTAAAGGCGGAGAGGTACAAGCTGTCCGTGGTATGAATTTTGAAATTGGCAAAGGTGAAACGGTTGCCATCGTCGGCGAGTCCGGCAGCGGTAAGAGTGTAACTGCACAATCGATTATGCGTTTGATCCCTTCCCCACCTTCTAAAGTGAAAAAGGGAGAAATTATTTTCCAAGGACAAAACCTGCTAGACAAAAGCATGAAAGAAATGGAATCCATTCGCGGTAAAGATATTGGCATGATTTTTCAAGACCCGATGACATCTTTGAACCCAACCATCAAAGTGGGCAAACAGATCACTGAAGTTTTGATTAAACATCAGAAAATGTCAGCGGCCGAAGCGAAAAAGCAAGGTATTGAGATGCTTAATTTAGTTGGTATCAAAAATGCTGAGGCTCGCTTTAACCAATATCCCCACGAATTCTCAGGCGGCATGCGCCAGCGTGTAATGATTGCAATCGCGTTGGCCTGTCGTCCGGCTTTGCTCATAGCGGACGAGCCTACAACGGCTCTTGACGTAACCATTCAGGCGCAGATCATGGAAGTTATGAGAGAGATGCAGCAAAAACTAGGTACCTCCATTATTTTGATTACCCATGATCTAGGCGTCGTTGCCGGTATGTGTGATCGGGTTATCGTAATGTATGCAGGTGAAGTTGTGGAGACTGGAACAAGATGGGAAATCTTTAAGAATCCACAACATCCATATACCAAAGGTCTGCTGCGCTCAATGCCGCGTCTGGACCAAAAGAAAGGCGAGCCGCTTATTCCGATCATCGGCACACCGCCAGATCTGATCAAGCCGCCGATCGGATGTCCGTTCACCGCGCGTTGCAACGAAGCAATGCATGTTTGCGAACAAATCGATCCCGGCGCCACAGAATTCAGCGAAACGCATATGGCGCGTTGCTGGAATCTGCATTCGATGGCCAAGGAGGTGCAGTACTCTTGAGTAAGAACCTAATAGAGGTAGAAGGTCTTAAGAAATACTTTAATGTAGGTAAAGGCAAGGTTCTTAAGGCTGTTGATAATATTAACTTCTCCATCCGTGAGGGCGAGACGCTTGGAATGGTAGGAGAATCCGGTTGTGGTAAGACTACTGCTGGACGTACAATTCTTCGTTTGTATGAGCCAACTGCCGGAAGTGTGAAATATAATGGTACAGACATTTATAAATTGCCTTCTAACAAAATGAAAGCTATGCGTCGTGACATGCAGATGATTTTCCAAGATCCGTACGCATCGCTTAACCCGCGTTTTACGGTTTCTGATATCATCGGCGAGGCACTGGACATTCACGGAATGGCTGGTAGCCGTGCAGAACGTAAAAAGCGGATCGAAGAGCTGCTCGATATGGTTGGTCTTAACCACGATCACGCAACTCGTTATCCGCATGAATTCTCTGGTGGACAACGCCAACGTATTGGGATTGCCCGTTCGTTAGCGGTAAATCCTAAGTTCATCGTTTGTGATGAGCCGATTTCCGCGCTTGACGTATCCATTCAGGCTCAGGTCGTTAACTTGCTTAAAGAATTGCAAGATCGTCTGGGATTGACTTATCTTTTCATCGCGCATGATCTATCCATGGTTAAACATATCAGTGATCGCGTAGCTGTTATGTACTTGGGTAAAATGGTAGAATTGGCGGAAAGTGAAGAGCTTTATGCGAATCCTATCCACCCTTATACCAAATCTCTCTTGTCAGCTATTCCAATTCCGGATCCGGAAATTGAAGTGAACAAGAAACGCATTCACTTACATGATGAGCTTGGTAGTCCTATTTATTCCGCTAACGAAAAGAGCAATGATAGCGACTTTGAATTAGTAGAAGTATCAAAAGGACACTGGGTAAGCAAAAAATTTGCTTAAATCCATAGCGAATATTAGACAGGCGGGAGCGTTATGCTCTCGCCTCTTGTATGTAGTGGGGATATTTAAAAATTAGTTTATAGTACGAAAAAATAATACGGCTGCTAATGCATTGCTTTTTTTGCAGGATGCATTTCTTTTGACGTGGCCTCTGACTTTGGATACAATCATAAAGAGTTTACGAACTTGGGTTTACATATAACTGCTCAGTAGAACTGGAGGCACTAGCAAATGAATATTGTAAAGGAACCGCTCCCGGGTGGATCTGCACTCGCGCGCGACTATATAGAAAATTTTGAAAAGGTTAGTCATTTGTATGGTGGGGATTTCCGAAGTAAAGAGCGTAGAAGCACTCGGGCAGAGTGGCTGGATCGCAGTGAGAATCTCCGTGCCGACCGAACACAAATTGCTGAATGTCTCCGTCAATATAATGAGAAGCATAATTCACATGATGCGGTGAAGGCTTCGTTGGCGCTTTTGGAACAGCCGGGAACGTTAGTAGTTACTGGTGGGCAACAAAGCGGATTATTTACAGGACCACTACTTGTAGTGTATAAAGCAATGACAACCATTATGGCTGCAAAAGAAGCTGCTGAGCAGCTCGATCGACCTGTAGTGCCATTATTCTGGATCGCAGGTGAGGATCATGACTGGGATGAAGTGAATCATACGTATGTATTGAATCGTACGCAGGAGATCACAAAGATTAAGATAGAGAAATCAGAGGAGAAACGTTCCTCAGTGAGTAATATTCGTGTAGAAGAGGAAAGCTGGCAGCAAGTGGTGGAACAGCTGGATGGGATGCTTCAAGATAGTGACTTTAAACCGCAAATTATGGAATTCATTCGATCTTCTTCGTTTAGAGCAGATAGTATGACGGATGCTTTTGCCAAGCTAATGGGTTCTTTATTTGGTAAATTTGGTCTGATCCTGCTTGATTCTGCTGATCCTAATCTACGCAAGTTAGAAGAGCCATTCTTTACATCGCTAATTATGCAGAACGATGCACTGGAAACAGCGTATATGAATTCTGCTTCTGATATCGTGAACGCTGGGTATGAACTTCAAGCCGACGTTACGGCAGGCAATGCCAACCTCTTTTATATTCATGAAGGTGTACGGTTATTGCTTCACAAGAAGGATGGAGTCTTTGCCGATCGCAAGGGCCAGGTATCATTTACCCGTGAGGAATTACTAGAGGAAGTAAAAGCACATCCGGAACGCTTCAGCAACAACGTATTGACACGCCCGCTTATGCAGGATTATGTGTTGCCGGTTATAGCAACGGTGCTAGGTCAAGGAGAGATTGCTTATTGGGCCATTCCGCATCGTGCGTTTGAGGTGGTCGGGGGACAAATGCCTTTAATCATCCCAAGAATGTCTTTCACTGTGGTAGAAGGTACGCTTCATAAGCATATGGATAAATATCAACTAAGCTTTGAGGATGTAAGACAGGGACTAGATCGTAAAAGACATGAATGGCTGGCTGCACAGGATGAGCTGGGAATCGAACGTCGATTTGAGGAAACTAAAGCATCTTTCTCAGCTATGTACGAACCGCTCATCGAACAGCTTGGATCCATACAGGCAGGTCTACTTAAACTAGGAAATAACAATAAAGATAAGATTTTGGATCAGATTACTTTCTTACAAGCAAAGGCCCTAGATGCAATGGCGAAACAGAATGAAGCTGCAATCCGACAATGGGAGCGAATCGAGCTGTCGTTAATGCCACTGGGTAAACTGCAAGAAAGAGTATACAATATCATGTATTACTTGAACCGCTACGGACTTCCATGGTTGGATGAGCTGATGGCGATAGAACCGGATTATAGTGGGACACATCGCATCATTTATATGTAGGGAAGTAATGCTTCACAAAACAAAGTAGTAACGCTCACAAAACATGGATTATGCTTACGAAGCAAGTTTTGTACGAAGTATATTCAATGTAGTAACGCTCACAAAACATGGATTATGCTTACGAAGCAAGTTTTGTACGAAGTATATTCAATGTAGTAACGCTCACAAAACTTTTAGGAGGTTTCATTATGAGTTCAACTAATCAAAATAGTATCGTGGCTGATATGTCACTCGCACCCGAAGGACATTTGAAAATCGACTGGGTCCGTCAACATATGCCGGTATTGAACCGTATTCGTGAGCAGTTCGAAGCTGAACAGCCATTTAAAGGTCTAAAAGTCTCAATTACGCTTCATCTGGAAGCTAAAACCGCATATCTTGCGAAGGTTGTCAAAGCAGGCGGTGCAGAAGTAACTATTACCGGATCGAATCCGCTTTCCACCCAGGATGATGTATGTGCGGCACTTGTTGAGGACGGCATCACAGTATTTGCTAAATACAACCCGTCTCCCGAAGAGTTCAAAGCTCTGAATATCAAGGCACTCGAAAGCAAACCGGATTTGATCATTGATGATGGCGGGGATTTTGCTACATTGCTGCATTCGGAGCGTCCTGATCTGATGGAGAATATTCGCGGGGGTGCTGAAGAAACAACAACCGGCATCATTCGTCTAAAAGCTCTTCAAAAACAGGGTGTTTTGAAGTTCCCAATGGTCGCAGTAAATGATGCTTATTGCAAATATTTGTTTGATAACCGTTATGGCACAGGCCAATCTGCATGGGATGGCATTATTCGGACAACTAACCTGATCGTTGCGGGCAAAACCGTAGTTGTTGTCGGATACGGCTGGTGTGGTAAAGGTGTTGCGATGCGTGCCAAAGGTTTAGGTGCCAAAGTGGTTGTCACTGAAGTCGATGCCATTAAAGCCGTTGAAGCACATATGGACGGTTTCGAAGTGATGCCTATGCTGGAAGCTGCTAAGGTCGGTGATTTCTTCGTTACAGTTACAGGTAACCGTTATGTCATTCGCGGGGAGCATTATGATGTTATGAAGGACGGAGCAATCATGTGCAACGCAGGCCATTTCGACGTTGAAGTGAATAAGCCTGAATTGTCTGAAAGATCCGTATCCCAGCGAACTGTTCGCAAAAATATCGAAGAATACCAGCTTCGCGACGGCCGTAAACTATATCTGCTTGCAGAAGGCAGACTTGTAAATCTGGGTGCTGCGGATGGACACCCTGCCGAAATTATGGATACGACCTTTGCGCTTCAGGCGCTGTCGCTGAAATATGTAAATGATAATTATAAGAGCATTGGCGTAAAAGTTGAGAATGTTCCTTATGAGCTGGATGAGCAGGTAGCACGCTATAAGCTGGAAAGTCTAGGTATTAACATCGATAGCCTGACTCCAGCACAAGTGGATTATTTGGACAGCTGGAATTTAAACGATTAATTGCGGTACGCACAACGATAAAGAGTATTAACCAAGTCTACCTTGAACTGAAGCAACTTTTTAAAAATATAAGAGAGTATAAGTTTCACGATATACATTATCCTTATATTTCTCGCTTAAACGTTTCGCGTCCTTAAAAGGACGCCGAGGACGTTTATGCTTGAAAAGCCATGCAACGGACAAGATTCCGATTGTATGGCTTTTTTTATATTACACATTTAGACGCTAAACGTCCGTATTAGGATGCTCCAGGCGTTTATGCTAGGTGGAGAAATGTTTTTCGGGTAATGATCTATCTGATTTAGAAAAAATTTCCTTGCGCCAGAAAAAGGTTTTTGATTTTTAATGGCGAATCTATTATGCTTAAGTGGTGAAAAGTGGGGCAAAGTGGGGATTCGGGGATTAGGGGTGGGAAAAGGATGTTCATGGGAGAGTATCAACACAGCATTGACGACAAAGGCCGAATCATTATTCCGGCTAAACTTCGTGAATTGCTTGGAACCTCCTTTGTGGCGACCCGCGGCCTAGACTCCTGTCTATTTGTTTATCCCATGGAAGAATGGGCAATCATGGAACAAAAGCTAAAAAGCCTTTCACTGATGAAATCAGATGCCCGCGCATTCAGCCGCTTTTTTTTCTCAGGCGCAACAGAATGTGTATGGGATAAGCAGGGAAGGGTAAACCTGCCGGCCAATTTAAGGCAGTATGCCAAACTGGACAAAGACTGTGTTATTCTGGGCGTTTCGAACCGGGTGGAAATCTGGAACAAAGAGCTATGGGAGCAGTACTTCGAACAGTCCGAGGAATCGTTCAACGAAATTGCCGAAAAATTGGTGGATTTCAATTTTGATCTATAAAACACAATATCGAATACTGTCCTGGAGGGATGCAGCTTGTTTCACCACATCACGGTGCTTAAAGAAGAAGCGACAGAAGGGCTGCACATCAAAAAAGACGGAATCTATGTAGATTGCACTCTCGGTGGAGCGGGTCACAGCTCACTAATTGCTTCCAAGCTTAGCGGCGAAGGCCGATTAATCTGTTTGGACCAAGATGATTGGGCGCTGGAGAACGCTAAAGAGAGACTGGCCGAATACGGAGACAAGGTTGTACTTATTAAGACCAATTTCCGTGATCTGGAGAGTGTACTAAAGGATGTGCCCTTTGTACCACAAAAAGATGGCATTCCCCAAGTGGATGGAGTGCTCTTTGATCTTGGCGTATCATCTCCGCAGTTTGATGAGGGAGAGCGCGGATTTAGTTACAATCATGATGCTCCGCTGGACATGCGTATGGATCAGACAGCCCTTTTAACGGCTGCTGATATTGTGAATACGTGGTCTGAGCAAGAGATCGCCCGTGTGCTTTTTCAATATGGAGAAGAGAAGTTCTCGCGAAGAATCGCTAAGAAAATTGTAGACAGAAGAGAAGAAAGTCCTGTGGAGACCACCGGAGAATTAGCAGAGCTTATCAAGGAAGGTATTCCGGCTGCTGCACGAAGAACGGGAGGGCATCCCGCTAAACGGAGCTTTCAAGGTTTACGGATTGCTGTTAATGACGAGTTGGGTGCTTTTGAAGAAGGATTACATAGCGCAGTACGTTGCCTTGCACCAGAAGGTAGAGTCTCCGTTATCACTTTTCATTCACTCGAGGACCGAATTTGCAAACAAATACTAAGCAGTTATTTAAGCAGATGTACATGCCCGCCTGACTTTCCGTTTTGTGTATGCGGCGCGAAAGGCACGCTTAAGTTAATCAACCGCAAACCGCTTGTGCCCTCTGAGGAAGAGCTTGAGCTTAATACTCGAGCCCGTTCAGCTAAGCTGCGCATTGCAGAAAAATTGTAATTGACGATAAAGGAGAGTCAGAGATGGCCTATACCCGCGGCAATTTAGCAGTTCAGCCCAAAAGAAAAGAAGAGGTAAACCCCCTTTACCGCGAGAAGACAAAAGTAGTTACCAAACGAAGAGTACTTCCGCTGCAAGAGAAACTTTTGTATATGCTGACGCTAGGAGTATGCGTTTTGGTGGCTATCACCCTGATTTCACGTTACGTTCATATTTATGATTTGAACTTGCAGGCCCAGAAATTAGATAAGGAGATAGCGAGTGCTAAGAAGCAGATTTCCACGTATGAGATGGAGAAGCAAAATTTGGAGCAGAAGGTTGCCCAAAAGGCAAAGGATCTTGGCTACGTAGCACCGGATGAAAATACTACCATATTTATTCCGGCGAGTCCGCTATCGACTGAAGGCGATAATTAGTGAGCGATTGGCAAGATCGCAATAAAAAAAGTTGTGAGGTTCGCTTATGGTAAAGAGAATAAAACTTCGCACGCTGTTTATAGGAGGGTGTATTACCCTCTTTTTTCTTGTTTTGATAGCTAGAGTGTTCTGGATTCAAGTTGTGGAGGGTTCGGATTGGCAAGAAAAGGCTGCTACACTTTGGGCGCATACCTCGACTATCAAAGCAGAGCGAGGGACGATTTCTGACCGTAATGGGAGTGTGCTCGCTAGTGATGTCCCCGCTTATACTGTGGTTGTGAATCCGGCAGTCATTGCTGAAAAGGGAATCGGTGATGAGGTCGTCAAGGGATTGCATGAGCTACTCGGCAAGCCGGAAGATGAGCTACGGAAGCTGATAGAAGCTAAAGACGAGAACGGCAAATACCTCAAGAACCGTGAAGTTCGTAACGAAGGCTGGAAGATCGATCAGGAACTTGCTGATAAGGTGAAAGAATTTTATGTAGCCCTAGGTAAAGAACATAAAATTCAAGAGACTGGGATTGGTCTGGTTAGAGAGCAGAAACGATATTACCCTAAGGGTTCGCTTGCTGCGCATATTTTAGGGTATACAGATCGGGATGGCAAGGCGATTATGGGTCTGGAAAAATCCTTAGATGAACAGCTTAAGGGTTCCGATGGCAAGCTGCTTTATCAAAGTGACGGTCAAGGGGTTAAGCTGCCGGATTCGAAAGATACCTATAAACCCGTAGTAAATGGAAGTAATTTCAAGCTTACAATCGACAGTACGATCCAGAAATATATACAAGAGGCTATGGAAAAGGCATATGCGCAATATAAGCCGAAAAGTATGAGTGTCATTGCCGCTGATCCGAATACAATGGAGATTTTGGGGATGGCGAATATGCCTACCTTTAATCCAAATGAATTTTGGAAAACAGGGGCTGAAGGCGCAGGTTTCTATAATCATGCTATTAAATCAACTTACGAGCCTGGTTCGACCTTCAAAATTGTTACACTTGCTGCAGCTGTAGAAGAGAAGCTTTTTGATCCTGTAGCTACATTTTTGTCAGGATCTATCAGAATTAAGGGATACAGTAAGGCATTACATGATATTAATCGTTCCGGTTGGGGACAAATCAGTTTCCTCGAAGGTGTGAAGCGGTCTAGTAACGTCCTTTTTGTAAAACTTTATGAAATGCTAGGACAAGACAGACTTTTACAGTATATTGATGATTTTGGCTTCAATGAGAAGACTGGCATTGACCTGCCAGGAGAAGCAAAGGGGTTCGTAAATCCGAATCTTAACCGACCTATTGAAATTGCTACACTTGCTTATGGGCACGGAGTAATAGGTGTCACGCCGCTTCAACAGTTGGTTGCTGTATCTGCCATCGCTAATGGAGGGAAACTGATGACTCCGTATGTGGTGAAAGAGGTTACGAACCCAAACACCGGAGACACTAAGGTTACTCAGCCTAGTGTAGTGCGTCAGGTGATTGATGAGGCAAGCGCCAAGAAAACCGGTGAATATTTGGAGCAGGTTGTTGCCGACCAAGTCAAAGGAACCGGACGCAACGCTCATATTGAAGGTTACCGTGTGGCAGGGAAGACAGGAACGGCTATCAAGGTTGAAGGTAAGGATTACGTGAAGTCCAAAGTACTGGTTTCCTTTATTGGTTATGCGCCTGTGAATGATCCAAAAATCGCTGTTATTGTTATTATTGATGAACCGAACGTTGAGGTTGGCGGTGGTAAAGCTGCAGCTCCTGTATTTAAAGAAATCGTATCTCAGTCTCTCCAATACATGGGAGTTCCAAAGTTGGCAACTGAAACTAGCGATAAGGATAGTAAAAAAACAGTTAAAACAGATGCCCCTGCGCTCCGGACCACACCTGATCTGACGGGGAAAACGATGAAGGAAGCAAGAGAAACGCTTCTGGATCAAGGCTTTGATTTTGAAGTGGTCGGTGAAGGAGCTTCTGTTGAAACCCAATATCCAGAGGCTGGAACCAAGCTTGTTCAAGGACAGCGTATATATCTATTAAGCAAGCAAGGGGACAAGCCTACTATTCCTAAGTTACAAGGAGAGTCTCTGCGTGATGCACTTGAGGTTCTTACCCTACTAAAAGTGGAGATTGCGGTAGAAGGCGAAGGATATGTCTCGGAACAGATTGAAGGAACAAAGAACGGCAAGACATTGGTAACCTTGAAGATGAAGCCATTAAACGATAATAGTGAAGATGTTCCTGCATCCTCATCTGCTGATGAGGGTACAGAATCGGAGAGCGGGCCATAGGCTTGTTCTAACCCCTGTTTGTCCCGAATAGTCATGAAGATAAGAGCTCATGTCTATAGGTGAAAGCGGGGGAGAACGGAATGAAGGTTTCGAAAGTTGTAACACGGCGGAGAATGCTGTGGACGCTGCTGGGACTGGCAGTGTTATTCGGTTCGCTGGTCGTGCGTCTTGCTTACGTGCAATTATCCCAAGGCGAGAAATTAAGTGACAAGGTAGAAGATTCCTTGCGCCGCAATATTCCTTTTACCGCCAAGCGTGGTGAAATTTTGGATCGTGAAGGAATACCGCTGGCCTATAATATCAGCACACCTACAGTTTATGCGGTGCCTGTGCAGGTAAAGGAGAAGGAAAAGACAGCGCAGCAATTGGCGCCTCTGCTTGGGATGACCGAGGAGAAGCTGATGAGCTTGCTGACTAAAAAATCAATGTCGGTGAAACTTCAGCCCGGCGGCCGCAAAATTACGATGGAACTTGCCGCGAGCATCCGTGATTTGCAGTTGCCGGGCATCGTTGTCGCTGAGGATAGCAAAAGGTATTATCCTTACGGCGATCTTGCCGCACACATCCTAGGCTTTACAGGTATTGATAACCAAGGGATTACCGGAGTCGAGAACATATACGACAATTTGCTTAAAGGCATAGCAGGCAATATTTCGTATTTGTCTGATGCAGGTGGAAGACTCATGCCTGGATCATCGGAGAAGTATTCTGCCCCTCAGGATGGACTTAATCTGCAATTGACGATTGATAAACAGATTCAATCCATTATGGAGCGCGAGCTTGATCAAGCTATGGTAAAATATCAGGCGCAGGGTGCTTGGGCTATAGCGATGAATCCGAAGAATGGTGAGATTCTGGCCATGGCTAGTAGACCTGGTTATGAACCGGGGCTATATAAGGAATATGATCCACAGATCTATAATCGGAATTTGCCCATTTGGATGACCTACGAACCTGGTTCGACGTTCAAAATCATCACACTGGCTGCAGCACTGCAAGAAGGGAAGGTAGACCTGCAAAATGATCATTTCTATGATCCCGGGTTTATCGAAGTTGCAGGTGCAAAGCTGCGCTGTTGGAAAAAAGGCGGGCACGGCAGTCAAACCTTTCTACAAGTAGTTGAGAACTCCTGTAACCCCGGGTTTGTCGCTCTTGGGCAACGGTTGGGAAAAGAAACGCTCTTCAAATATATCCGTGATTTTGGCTTCGGCAGCAAAACCGGAATTGATTTAAATGGAGAATCTAATGGGATTCTGTTCAAGCTCAATCAAGTAGGTCCGGTAGAACTCTCGACTACAGCCTTCGGCCAAGGGGTCTCGGTTACGCCTATTCAGCAGATTGCTGCGGTATCGGCCGCTATTAACGGTGGTAATCTCTATAAACCGCATGTATCAAAAGCATGGGTGAATCCGGAAACTGGTGAAACCGTATCGGAAGTAAAGCCAGAGCTTGTACGGCAAGTTATTTCGGAGGAAACGTCTAAGAAGGTGCGGGCAGCACTTGAGAGCGTAGTTGCCAAAGGCACGGGACGGCCGGCTTTCATAGACGGCTATCGTGTAGGTGGTAAGACGGGTACTGCACAAAAGGTCATTAACGGACGTTATTCTCCAACGGAGCACATCGTTTCTTTTATAGGTTTTGCACCTGCGGATGATCCACAAATTGTGGTGTATACTGCGGTTGATAACCCGAAAGGGATTCAATTCGGAGGTGTTGTTGCAGCTCCAATTGTGCAGAATATTTTGGAGGACTCACTACACTATATGAAAGTCCCGGAACGCAGTGACCAGCTTCCAAAAACGTATAAGTATGGGGAAACTCCGATTGTGACCGTGCCTGATCTTACAGGAGCAACGGTGCAGGATATCTATGAGGATTTAAATATGAATTTTAATCTGGCGCGTTCAGGCTCCGGCAATACAGTCATCAACCAAGCTCCGAAAGCTGGGGCTAGAGTAGAACAGGGCTCAACCATCAGGATTTATATGGGAGCTTCTAGTGAATAATGATAAAGGTATAAGGTTTAAGTTCGTATCCGAAAATGTAGAGTGAGGGATTACTATGAAAGTTAATGAATTGTCTGCTTGTCTTGCTACTTCGCGTCTATATGGGGATGGGGAGGTGGAGATTACTGATCTTCAGACGGATTCCCGCCGTGTAAGTCCGGGAGATCTATTTATTTGTTTACCCGGTCACACCGTAGACGGACACAAGTATGCTCCGCAAGCTGTAGCCTCTGGAGCATCCGCTATCGTATGTGAGCGTAAGCTAGAGCTTGATATTCCACAGATCGTTGTCGACGACTGCCGGTTCGCGATGTCTGTCATGTCGAATGCATTCTTTGGCTCACCTAGCAGCCGTATGAGAATGATCGGCGTTACGGGTACAAATGGTAAGACAACAACGACTTATCTTATTGAGCGGATTATGCAAGACCAGAATATGAAGACGGGTCTGATTGGAACCATTCAAATGCGTTATGACGGCCAAAGCTATCCGATGTCAGGCACTACTCCAGAATCGCTAGATCTGCAGCGCTCGCTTCATGATATGGCATCCAAAGGTGTGGAGTGTTGTGTAATGGAGGTTTCCTCTCACGCGCTTCAGCAAGGACGTGTGAAGGGTGCGGACTTCCGTACGGCAATATTTACGAACTTAACCCAGGATCATCTGGATTATCATCATACAATGGAGGAGTATCGGGCGGTTAAAGGTCTCTTCTTCTCTAGACTAGGAAATGTGATCTCCCCTTGGAAAGAAGAACGTAAATATGCAGTACTTAATGCTGATGATGAAGCCAGCCATTATTTTGCAGCCCAAACTGCGGCGGAAGTGATTACATATGGCATTGATAACAACGCTAATGTCAGGGCTTCGCAAATATCGATCACTGCAAAAGGAACTTTTTTCCATGTGGATACGTTTAAGGGTGAGACGGACATTTCACTTCGTATGGTTGGCAAGTTCAATGTCTATAATGCACTTGCAGCAATTACGGCTGCACTGTTGGAAGATGTGTCATTGTCAGATATCAAGACTAGTCTTGAGGCGATTGATGGGGTAGCTGGACGGGTGGAGTCAGTGGATGAGGGGCAAGAATATGCCGTTATCGTTGACTATGCACATACACCAGACGGGCTGGAAAATGTATTAAGAACGGTCTGCGAATTTGCTACAGGAAAAGTGCTTACTGTGTTTGGCTGTGGAGGAGACAGAGATCGCACAAAACGCCCTTTAATGGGTAAGATAGCCGCAAAATATAGCGATATGGTGTTCGTAACCTCTGACAACCCTCGGACGGAGGACCCTGGGCTAATTCTGAAGGATATAGAAGCAGGATTAGTGGAGGATGGAGTTACCTCTGATCGATATCATATGATTGTTGATCGCCGTGAAGCGATTGGGAAGGCTATTGAAATGGCAAGCTCTGGCGATGTAGTATTGATTGCGGGGAAAGGTCATGAGACCTATCAACTAATTGGTGGAGTGGTTCACGATTTCGATGACCGCATCGTCGCTAAAGAAGTTATAAGGGGTCGAAGCTATTGATTACAAGAACACTGGGACAAATTGCTGTGATGTGCGCAGGTGAACTTCCTGCTGCCGAAGCTATGAATATACCTCTTACGGGCGTCGTTACTGACTCCCGTAAGATAACAACAGGCTGTCTATTTGTCCCTCTATCGGGTGACAAATTTGATGGTCATCATTATGCTGCTTCAGCTCTTGCTGCTGGCGCTGCAGGGACCTTGTGGCAGCGTGATAAAGGTCCTGCACCTGAGGGCGGCGGGGTCATTATTGTTGAAGATACGCTAGAGGCGCTTCAAAAGCTGTCCGCTGCGTACTTGAATGAGGTCGCTCCAAAGGTTGTCGCTGTTACGGGCAGCAACGGAAAAACAACGACAAAAGACATCATCATGGCCTTGCTCGAAATGCAGTACAAGGTGCATAAGACAGAGGGGAACTTCAATAATCATATTGGTCTTCCGCTTACGATTCTATCTATGGCTGAGGATACAGAGATTGCTGTTCTTGAAATGGGTATGAGCTCGCGGGGAGAAATTGCTCTGCTGGCTTCTTTGGCTAGACCTGATATTGCAGTCATTACTAATATAGGCGAGTCGCATCTGCTGCAACTAGGATCACGCAAAGAAATTGCCCGTGCCAAGCTGGAGATAGTTGAAGGGTTAAAGCCCGGTGGATTGCTAATTTATAACGGTGATGAACCGCTGCTGACTGAGGTAATGCAAGAGTCCACTTTTGAGGCTCCGGAGGGGATGGTATCCTTTCGTTTTGGCCTGAACGGGGATAATGATGATTATCCGACAGGGATGATGTCCCATAATGGTGGTATGACGTTTACGTCAAACCTTCATAAGGAACATGCTTTTACATTACCGCTGCCAGGTCAGCATAACGTTGTTAACGCGTTGGCTGCATTAGCGGTCGCTCGCCATTTTGGGGTAACGGATCAAAATGTAGAGAATGGGTTAAGTAAGCTCAAGTTGACGGGCATGCGGATTGAAGTGATTCGGGCTTCTTCCGGGCTTACACTTTTGAATGATGCTTATAATGCCAGTCCGACTTCTATGAAGGCGGCCATTGACGTGCTCCAAACTATGAAATGCAGTGGCAAAAAAATCGCAGTACTGGGGGACATGCTGGAACTAGGGCCGGATGAAATACAGTTTCATAAAGAAATTGGCTACTACCTTGACCCCGCAGTGACTGATTTTGTATATACCTATGGCCCATTGTCAGTCCATATTGCAGAAGCTGCGAAGGAAAGATTCGGTAACGAGCGTGTGCTGGCTTTTACAGATAAGTCAGAATTAACAGCTGCTCTTATCGAGAAATGCAGTTCTAAGGATATTGTTCTGTTCAAAGGATCTAGAGGGATGAGGCTTGAGGAAGTACTTCAGAGCCTTAATCAAGAGAATAAACAGACCTAAATAAATGGAGGGGGTGCACCCATGGATTATCAACTATTGTTATTGACTATTGCTGTTTCTTTTATCCTTGCGGTCATTGCCGCTCCGCTCTTCATTCCGCTTCTGCGCAGGATGAAATTCGGACAGCAGGTGCGAGATGACGGACCGCAATCCCATTTAAAGAAAGCGGGAACGCCAACGATGGGCGGTATCGTAATCATCGTGGCTTTTACATTGGCTTATCTGAAATTTTCTGTGGTGAATAACGATTTTTACGTACTACTAGTGGCTACGCTTGGTTTTGGACTGATCGGATTTTTGGATGATTATATCAAAATCGTATTCAAGCGTTCGTTGGGTCTTACTGCGCGTCAAAAATTGTTCGGACAGCTGTTGGTAGGTGCTGTAATGTGCGGTCTGCTAATTTCTGCTGGACATAGCACAAGTATCAGCGTTCCGGGAACTGATTTCAGCTTTGACTGGGGCGGCTTTTTCTACTATCCATTCATTATCATTATGATGATGGCCGTAACGAATGCTGTTAACTTTACTGATGGAGTAGATGGTTTGCTGTCAGGAGTAAGTGCTATTGCTTTGGCGGCTTATGCTGTTGTAGCTATGCAGGCTACCTCGATTGCAGCTGGAGTGTGCGCAGCGGCAATGATTGGGGCAGTTCTCGGGTTTCTGGTCTTTAACGCCCATCCAGCTAAGGTGTTCATGGGAGATACCGGATCATTTGGTATTGGCGGCGCGATAGGTGCAATTGCTATTGTCACGAAGAGCGAACTGCTGTTTCTTATCATTGGCGGTGTGTTTGTGGTGGAAATGTTATCTGTCGTGATACAGGTGGTCTCTTTCAAAACCCGTGGAAAACGTGTATTTAGAATGAGCCCGATTCACCATCATTTTGAACTTGGTGGCTGGTCGGAATGGCGTGTGGTAATTTCGTTCTGGGCGGTAAGTTTGGTATTAGCCGCTGTTGGACTATTTATTAGCAAGGGGTTGTAGCGAATGAAACATCCAGATATGTATCGTGGTGAAGAAGTTGTAGTTCTTGGGCTCGCAAAAAGCGGTGTCCAGGTTGCTAAAGTGCTGCATGATCGAGGCGCTGTAGTTACGGTGAACGATAAAAAGGAAAGAGATCAAAGTCCCGAAGCTTCCGAATTGGAATCTTTGGGAATTTGTGTTATAAGCGGTGGGCATCCGGATGGACTGATTCATGAAGGTGTAAGTCTGGTCATTAAGAATCCAGGCATTCCTTATTCTGCGCCTCCTGTGCAAAAGGCTCTTGAGCTTGGCATTGAAGTAGTTACAGAGGTAGAGGTTGCTTACCGTCTTTGTGCAGCGCCGATGATTGGCATCACGGGATCCAATGGCAAGACAACAACGACGACCTGGGTGGGTCAAATGCTGGAAGCCGCAGGTATGAATCCGATTGTTGCAGGTAACATTGGCACGCCTCTCTGTGAGGCTGCGCAAGAAGCTACAGAGGATAACTGGATGGTGGTCGAACTCAGCAGCTTCCAGCTCAAAGGTACGGAAACTTTCCGCCCCAAAATAGGCTGTTTGTTGAATATTGCGGAGACCCACCTGGATTATCATGGGAGCATGAAGGATTATGTCGATTCCAAAGCAAAGCTGTTCGCTAATCAAGTAGCTACGGATACGGCTGTGCTGAACTGGGACGATCCCTTTTGCCGGGAACTTGTGCCATATATGAAGGCTACTATTCTTCCGTTCTCTATGTCCGAGGAGCTCACTCATGGTGTGTTTGTTAGCCCGTCCTATATTACGGATCAAGACGACGACCTGAAGCGCCGGATCATCTACCGCGAATCTGCAGAACAAGAAACAATCATTGCTGATGTAGATTCCATTGGCCTTCCGGGGCGTTTCAACGTGGGAAATGCACTGGCTGCATGTGCCATTGCCATTGCTGCTGGAGCTGACCCTTCTTTATTGGGCGAAGTGCTTGCTTCGTTTCGCGGTGTGGAGCACCGGCTGGAGTATGTAGCTGATAAGGCTGGGGCCACTTATTATAATAATTCCAAAGCAACGAACTCCAAAGCGACGATTATGGCATTAACGTCCTTCAAACGCCCCGTAGTGCTGATCGCTGGCGGATTAGACCGTGGTTCCGATTATTTGGAGCTGCTGCCTGTCCTGAGCGGTCGTGTTAAAGCGCTAGTAGCGTTAGGGGAAACTAAGGACAAGCTAACGAATGTAGCGCAGCTGGCAGGATTAAAGCAGATTATCTCCGTCGATAATGGGGAGAGTGCCGCCGCCGTGCTTGAGCAAGCTGTGCAGGAAGCTTCCGCTCTGGCGGAAGAAGGAGATATCGTTCTTTTGTCTCCTGCATGTGCAAGTTGGGATATGTTTACATCCTATGAAGAGCGCGGGCGTATTTTTAAAGAGGCGGTGCATAACCTTTAAGTAGGGGGGTGGATAAGCCCCATCCCTACTACGGATGCAAGAGGTGTGCTCCTGATGAACAAAACTCGTCATGCTCCCGATATTTGGTTGCTGATTCCTATTCTATCTTTGCTGGTGATCGGCATGGTGATGGTATACAGCGCCGGGTCCGTTCTGGGCTTCCGCAATTATGGAGATTCGTTTTACTTTGTAAAAAGACAGCTTTTGTTTGCAGGACTGGGACTAGTCGCAATGTTCGTTACGGCGAATACCGATTACAGGGTGTTGAAAAAGCTGGCTAAGCCGGCACTTCTGATCTGCTTTTTCTTACTTGTTATTGTGCTTATCCCCGGTATTGGTGTAGTACGTGGGGGCGCGCGCAGTTGGCTAGGAATTAGCTCTTTCGGGATTCAGCCTTCCGAGTTCATGAAGATGGGGATGATTCTATTCTTAGCCAACTGGCTAGGAAAAGAGGAATACGACATCACCTCCTTCACACGCGGCTTGCTCCCACCGCTTGCGCTCATTGGGTCAGCCTTCGCACTGATTATGCTGCAGCCGGATCTGGGTACAGGCACTGTTATGTTTGGTGCAGCCTTGATGATGGTCTTCACAGCTGGGGCTAGAATGAAGCATTTACTTTCACTTGGCGTAGCTGGAGCAGCAGGGTTTGTTGCTTTGATTGCAGCAGCGCCTTACCGGCTGCAGCGGATTACCGCTTTTCTTGATCCTTGGTCCGACCCCCTTGGTGCAGGCTACCAGATTATTCAGTCGCTATATGCGATCGGTCCTGGGGGGCTCGGTGGTCTCGGATTAGGAATGAGTCGGCAGAAGTACAGTTATGTTCCTGAGCCACAAACTGATTTTATTTTTTCTATATTGGCCGAGGAGCTGGGGTTTATCGGTGGTTTGGCTGTGTTGATCCTATTTCTTATTCTAATCTGGCGTGGGATGAAGGTGGCGATGAGTCTGCCTGACCGTTTTGGAAGCTATCTGGCCGTTGGCATCGTCTGTATGGTGGCTGTGCAAGTCATTATTAATATTGGTGTTGTTATCGGTCTAATGCCTGTAACAGGCATCACGCTTCCTCTGATTAGCTATGGCGGGTCTTCGCTTACACTGATGCTGACATCCCTTGGCATTCTATTGAACTTATCCCGTTTTGCGAGGTGAAAGAGATGCGTATCGTATTAAGCGGCGGAGGCACGGGTGGACATATCTATCCTGCGCTCGCTGTTGCTAGGCAAATGGAGTTGGAAGATAGCAAATCTACCTTCCTGTATATAGGTGGATCGCGTGGCTTAGAGAGTAAGCTTGTTCCACAAGAAAATATCCCTTTCAAATCTATTGACATCACCGGTTTTCGGCGCAAGCTGTCCATAGACAACGTCAAGACCGTGATGCGTTTCTTGAAGGGTGTTAAGGCTTCCAAAGAGATGTTAAGAGAATTCAAGCCAGATGTTGTGATTGGAACAGGCGGTTATGTATGTGGTCCGGTTGTTTATGCTGCATCCCGGTTAGGTATTCCTACTTTGATCCATGAACAAAATGCTATACCAGGTTTAACTAATCGCTTTTTGAGTCGATATGCGAGTACGGTTGCCGTAAGTTTTGAAGGCACAGAGTCCTCTTTTCCGGGGAGCAAGCATGTGATTTATACTGGTAACCCACGTGCTACAACAGTTACTACAGCAAGTCCGCAACGAGGATTCGCATCGCTGGGTATTTCGGATGGCAGTACTGTAGTTTTGGTAGTTGGAGGCAGCCAGGGAGCTAAGGCTATTAATAGAGCCATGATTGAAATGGCCCCATTAGTGGGTAAGGGTAATGGTGTTCATTATGTGTATGTTACTGGTGAACCCTATTTTGAAGAGACCCGGGTGGAATTGCGTCAAAAGCTGGGTAGCTTACCAAACTGGTTGCATGTCCTTCCTTATGTTCATAATATGCCAGAGGTGTTGGCTTGTACCTCTTTGATCGTTAATCGGGCTGGAGCATCTTTTCTCGCTGAGATTACAGCGCTGGGTATTCCCTCTGTACTCATTCCTTCTCCTAACGTGACTAACAACCATCAGGAAGCGAATGCAAGACAGCTGGAACGTGAGGGTGCTGCTGTGGTGCTGCTTGAGAAAGATTTAAACGGCACGGCTCTTTATGAGGTGGTTCAAAAAATCATCGGAGCAGACGAAGTGCGTGAGCAGATGTCCGCGGCTTCCAAGCGACTCGGCAAAAGAGATTCTGCAGCAGTGATCACAAGCGAGCTCCGAAGACTTACAGGTAAGAAGTCTTAAGAAATCCTCTTTTTCTATATGGGTTTTCCTTATTGGCAGCTCTCTGTCACACACTTGGAGGAACGAACATAGGATAATCCTATAATCGTGACAATCACCCAGGACACTTCCAAACCTGAGATGTAGTGCAGGATATTCTTGAAATATAAGAAAGTATAAGTTTCACGTTATACATTATCCTTATATTTCTCGCTTAAACGCCTATCGTCCTTATAAAGGACGCCGAAGACGTTTATACTTGTACATTTCATATGAGCTTTTAACGGAAGTGTTTGTGGTGGGTGAGCGGTAATCTCGGAGGTGATACATTGGACAAATTGGTGATTGAGGGTGGAAATCCCCTGTCAGGCACCATTCGTATCCATGGAGCAAAAAATGCGGCGCTGCCGATTCTAGCGGCAAGCCTGCTGGCCGAAGGAGTTCACTCACTGCATAATGTGCCGAAGCTGCTGGACATCGAGACTATGCTAGACATCCTAGATCGGCTGGGCTGCAGGTGCGTGCATCAAGAGGATACGGTGACGATAGATACGTCTGCCGTCGGGACATCTCATATCCCTGAGGATTTAATGCGGCAGATGAGATCTTCTATTTTTCTAATGGGACCGCTGTTATCCAGATTTGGAGAGGTAACGATCTATCAGCCAGGGGGCTGTGCAATCGGAGAGCGTAAAATCGATCTTCATCTACAAGGGCTTAAGGCGCTTGGTGCGGAGATCGAAGAGAGCAATGGACGAATATTCTGTCGAGGCTCTAAGCTTATAGGGAGTGATATTCATCTCGACTATCCAAGTGTAGGGGCAACGGAGAATATTATGATGGCTGCCGCAAAGGCAGAGGGTACAACAACGATATCGGGGGCAGCGAGAGAGCCGGAGATACAGGACTTGCAGCAATTTTTGAATAGTATGGGTGCTCAGATTATAGGTGCAGGTACGGACACCATTACGATTCAAGGTGTTAAGAACCTGTATCCCTGTACGTACGAGGTGATACCTGACCGGATTGTGGCTGGAACCGTAATGATTGCGGCGGCGGCTACACGGGGGAATGTGACTTTGACACATGCCAACGCGGGGCATCTGACTTCGCTTATTCATGTGCTCAAGCGGGCTGGTGTTCAAATCACAGTGTGCAATGATATAATTAATGTCAGTTGTATGGGGCGCCCGCGTGCTGTTGAGAGAATTGTGACTTCTCCTTATCCTTCTTTCCCAACAGATCTGCAATCTCAGGTCATGGTGCTGTTGTCTCTTGCCGATGGCTTCAGTGTAATCAAAGAGACGGTGTTTGAGGGACGATTCAAGCATGTTGAAGAAATGGCTCGGATGGGCGCTGATATTTCTATCGACTTGAATCGTGCGTTTATACGCGGTGTTCAGAGATTGTATGGTGCTACTGTGGAAGCTACTGATTTGCGGGCTGGTGCTGCTCTGGTCATTGCTGGTCTTGCTGCACAAGGGACTACAGTCGTTGAGCAAGCACACCACATTGACCGTGGGTATGATGGAATAGAGATGCTGTTTCAGAAGCTTGGCGCGCGTATAAGCCGCAAGGTACCCATACCGGATCCACTTGATTTGGCCAATTAAAGCTCCCTGTCTCCTTCAGTTCTAGCTAGGAAGGAGACAGGGCCTTATTACGGAGATATGAGAATGACAACAACCCGATTACCTCTTCTTAAAGAGGACAAGCCTAAGAAAAAAATGAGCCGTAAAATTACGGCGATCCTGCTGCTATTGTTCACTGCACTTCTTGCTGTGATTTTTTTCAGATCGTCTATTAGTCACATTACAGTGATAGATTTTCAGGGAAGCAAGTATTCTACTAGTGAAGAATTACTCTCGCAAAGTGGAATTCATATAGGTGGACAATTCTTTGCTGTTTCTACGAAGGATGTGGAACAATCTCTGTTAGAGCTTAAGACGGTTAAGAATGTGACCGTAAAGAAGGATTTCCCCGGGGTAATCACAGTGAAGATTGAAGAATTTCCTGCGGTGGCCTATGAACTGGAACAGGGGGGCGTCTTAAAGGCGATTCTGTCGAGTGGGGCAGCGGTGTCTATTAATGAGACTGGTATTGCTGTAGAGAAGCCTATATTAACTAACTGGGATCCAGCCGATCCTAATAAGGCTATCCTATGTCAAACGCTAGGAAGTATTGCTAATGAGTTGACAAGTGATATTTCTGAGATTGTTCCCTCACCAACTTTGTCATTTCCAGACCGTATCAAGCTCTATACAAGATCCCGTTTCGAGGTGATTACATCTATCTCTTTATTGAAGAGTAAAGTGTCCTATTTGAATCAGGTAATAGAGACCAAGGAGCCTGGACTTATCACGATGCTGGAAGCCGACTCGTATGTTCCTTTTCAGGTCGAAAGTGAGGAGCAAAAGGGCGATGAGCAAAAAGATGTGCAAGAGTAGAGTAGAGGTCAATAGTCCCTACTAATAGAGTTAAAAAAATGCTACAATCGGATTTACGGGCAAGAAGCTATATCCCTCTTTTTTCTTCGATTTTTTTGAAATATAATGCTTTATGTGGTTGTAAATGTTCAAATAACCAAAAAAAGGCTTATATTTCTTGTGATATTTGTCATTCTTATAAAAAATTATGATTAACTATTCACATTAAGGGATGTTGGAATATTATTCCGTTCAAAAAATTTGTAGAAAAAAGAGGGAAAGGGTTAGGTATGTTGAATATGTACAGAGAAGTTTCCCGGGACAGGGATAAGGTTATGCAAATTATTTCGATTATAACAGGAGGTGCCATAGGACTTGAGCAACAATGACATCATTGTTAGTTTGGACATCGGTACATCCAAAGTTCGGGCAATAATTGGGGAAGTTACCAATGGAACCTTTAATATTATTGGCGTTGGATCTGCTGATTCGGAAGGAATACGTAAAGGCGCGATTGTAGATATCGACCAAACTGTGCAATCGATCAAAAGTGCTATAGATCATGCAGAGCAAATGGTGGGTATTCAAATATCAGAGGTTTATGTAGGCATTTCCGGTAATCATATTGGCCTGCAATCCAGCCACGGTGTCGTGGCCGTTCAGAATGAGGATCGTGAAATCGGTGAGGATGATATCGATCGCGTTATTAAAGCTGCGGAAGTCATCGCAATGCCTCCGGAGCGAGAAGTGATTGATGTTGTTCCTAAACAATTTATCGTCGATGGTCTCGAAGGTATTCAGGACCCGCGCGGGATGATTGGCGTTCGTCTTGAAGTTGACGCAACCATCATTACGGGTGCTAAGACGCCAATACATAATCTACTACGCTGTGTTGAGAAATCAGGACTGAAAGTGAAGGATCTTGTGCTGATGTCTCTTGGAGCTGGTGGATTGGCGCTATCCAAGGACGAGAAATCGATGGGATCTGTTCTGGTTGATATCGGTGCCGGGTCGACAACGATCGCCATATACGAAGAAAGTTCCCTTTGTGCAACCTCCACGATTCCGATCGGAGGAGAATTTGTAACTAATGACATTGCATACGGACTACGTACACTTACTGATCAAGCGGAGAAAGTAAAGCTGAAGTATGGTTGCGCATGGATTGACGATGCAGCTTCTGACGTTGTCTTCAAAGTGCTGCGCATTGGCAGTAACGTGGAGAAGGAATTTAACCAAGAGGATTTAGCGGCAATTATCGAGCCACGGGTGCAAGAAATCTTCCATCTGATTAAACAGGAAGTGAAACGGCTTGGTTACAGTGAACTGCCTGGAGGTTATATACTAACGGGTGGAACTGTCTCGATGCCTGGCGTATTAAAAGCGGCTCAGACTGAGCTGGCCGCATCTGTACGCATCGCTGTACCGGATTATATCGGTGTGCGGGACCCTGGGTTTACCGGAGGTGTCGGTATCCTGCATAATGTTGTCCGTAGCTTCCGTGGAAGAAGTAGTGGCGGAAGCAGCAACAAAAAGACGGTCAACCGGAGTAAGCAGAACGCTGCTCCAAATCAGGAAACGGTTCATAAGACCGGGTTTGTCGAGCGTCTAAAGAACATGTTCAGCGAGTTTATATAAGTGTAAGTCCAGATATACTTGGACTGGCCATCCAAGCACATTGAGGGGGAGATGGAACAATATGTTAGAATTTGATTTTGAAATGGAGAGCTTGGCGCAAATAAAAGTCATCGGCGTGGGCGGCGGCGGTAGTAATGCTGTCAACCGGATGATTGAAAATGGCGTTCAGGGTGTAGAATTTATTACGGTTAATACAGACGCCCAAGCGTTGCATATGGCCAAATCGGAGCACAAGCTGCAAATCGGGGACAAGCTGACCCGCGGGTTGGGTGCAGGAGCTAATCCTGAAGTCGGTAAGAAGGCAGCGGAAGAATCCCGTGACTTAATCTCTAATACCCTTAAGGGCGCAGATATGGTGTTTGTTACTGCAGGGATGGGTGGCGGTACTGGAACAGGTGCAGCACCAGTTATAGCTGAAATTGCTAGAGAGTGTGGAGCCTTGACTGTGGGTGTAGTTACTCGCCCGTTCACTTTTGAAGGAAGAAAACGATATAATCAGGCAATGCTTGGAATCGAAGCTTTGAAAGAAAAAGTCGATACGCTAATCGTCATTCCAAATGACCGTTTGCTTGAGATCGTTGATAAGAAAACACCGATGTTGGAAGCTTTCCGTGAAGCAGATAATGTTCTCCGGCAGGCTGTTCAAGGTATCTCTGACCTAATTAAGGTTCCTGGTCTGATTAACCTTGACTTTGCGGATGTAAAGACGATTATGACAGAGCGCGGTTCAGCGCTTATGGGTATTGGTATTGCAAATGGTGAGAACCGTGCGTCTGAAGCAGCACGTAAAGCCATTATGAGCCCACTCTTGGAAACGTCTATTGAAGGCGCCCGCGGCGTAATCATGAACATTACGGGAGGATCCAACCTCTCTCTATATGAAGTTAATGAAGCGGCTGAGATCGTTACATCCGCGTCTGATCCTGAAGTGAATATGATCTTTGGTGCGATTATTGATGAAGGCCTGAAGGATGATATCAAAGTAACAGTAATTGCTACTGGCTTTGAACATAAACCATCGCCTGAAACTCCAGGACGTCGTCCAGTCTCGACGAATAACGAGCCTGCGGCAGCACCGGATAAGAGTTCAGCTAATTTACGTCCTTTCGGCAATCAGAGTTCTTCTGATCAGCTCGATATTCCGACGTTCCTGCGTAATCGGACTCGGGGCAACAACGATTAATTAAAAAGTATTAAGATTATACGAGAACACCGTATCGCTTAGCTGATTAGCTATGGCGGTACGGTGTTTTTTGCATACATGTAAGTAAGGATCGATCAAGAGAGTCAACAGCATGGTGTGGCTCACAGATGTTCATGGTTGGCTAAACGTTAACGATAACTGGAAACCGCCAAGCGCCGTCCGGTGGCGAATCCTGCCAATCTGCAGCTTTTCTTGCACCAGAAAATGATTTCTAGCCAAAAGTAAGGATAAAGCTATATATTTGCAGTTTTAAAGAATTTCCATAAAGAAGGAATAAATCCTCACGCGCTATAACTCGACAAAAAAACCGCAAGAATGCCCCCCAAGTTTAGACAGACTTTGAATGCGAGACTTTCTATACTAATCATATCGTCCAAAAAACAGAGCCTGATCCATTTTGGCTACAGGATAGATTCCGCCATTAAGCAGGTGAATGCACTGGTTGTTTATATTGACTTGATATTCGCCGCCAATCTAGTGATCGACGGAATTCTTTTGTGGCTGACAGGCTGGATGGTTAAGCTGAGAATCTCATGGTGGCGTTTAATCCTCTCAGCACTTGTTGGCGCACTGTATGTGGTGATGATGTTTGTACCGGAACTGTCTTTCATGTATACCTTCCTTATTAAGTTTGGATTGTCGGTGGTTATGCTATGGATTGCCTTTGGTTTTGGGAGTCTGCAAAGCTACCTTCGCACTATGGGAGCTTTCTATATTATCAATTTTGCAGCTGCGGGTGGGATCGTTGGTATTCACTATTTGTTGCAGAGCTCCAGCGAGATTTGGAATGGTATTATGTTCACCGCTTCAGGAGGGCATGCTTACGGCTTAAAGATCGGCTTCTGGTTTGTCATTGCGGTATTTCCCCTGGTGTTAATCT
The DNA here is from genome assembly GCF_000758585.1 of Paenibacillus sp. FSL R5-0345. Taxonomy (NCBI): domain Bacteria; kingdom Bacillati; phylum Bacillota; class Bacilli; order Caryophanales; family Paenibacillaceae; genus Paenibacillus; species Paenibacillus sp. FSL R5-0345. The sequence goes on along the minus strand of NZ_CP009281.1, from coordinate 5,048,593 downwards.
GCTTCAAGGCAGTGCAATCTTCACGAATCAGAAGGGAGCAGCTTGAAACCTATATCGGTGAGGTGGTTGTTGAAATTGATGGGGTAAGTGTTTCCTGTCCTGGCCTGTTAGACACAGGTAACCGGCTCTGTGACCCTTTGACTCGCATTCCGGTGATGGTGATGGAATCGACGCTATGGGAGGGGCATCTGCCTGCTACATGGAAAGGGAGACTCACTCAGGATGGTGCGGACAGACTTTTGCTAGAAACGGACGGGCAGTCGTTCGCTTGGCAGGATAGGATGCGGCTAGTACCTTATAGGGGGATTAACCGAGGGTCATCATTTATGCTCGCACTGAAGCCGGACCTTGTGACAATAAAGCTTGGTGAAGATACCTTTTATAGTAAAAGAGTTTTAATTGGGCTGGATGGCGGGACACTGTCTGGAGATGGGGCCTATCGGGCGATCATTCATCCGGATTTAACTCAAAGAGAGAGCACTACTGATGCAGCACTACCTTCCTAATCTTAAAATCTAGCTGAGCTAAACTTTTGAGGGCTGAAAGCGGGAATTGAAAGCTTCATATGCGAACCGTGTACTTCTTGGAGGAGGAACAATAATGATCAAATGGAAAATTGCTCTGCAGCTGCAATATTACCGCATGCTGTTTCTACTGGGGCTGAAGAGTCAGGAAATCTATTATATTGGCGGGAGCGAGGCTCTTCCTCCACCGCTGACACGGGAAGAAGAAGAGTATCTGCTTCAGCGGCTATCCAGCGGTGATGCAGCTGTTCGTGCGATGCTGATTGAGCGTAACCTGCGCCTCGTAGTATATATCGCTCGCAAATTTGAGAATACCGGAATCAATATTGAAGACCTGGTTTCGATAGGGGCTATCGGATTAATCAAGGCGGTGAACACATTTGATCCCGAGAAAAAAATAAAACTAGCTACGTATGCATCTCGCTGCATAGAGAATGAAATTTTGATGTATTTGCGGCGTAATAGTAAGACACGGAGTGAGGTTTCTTTTGATGAACCTCTTAATATTGATTGGGATGGTAATGAGCTGCTGCTCTCAGACGTATTAGGAACTGAAAATGATACCATTTACCGAAACATTGAAGAACAGGTCGATCGCAAGCTGCTGCAGAAGGCGCTGGAAAAGCTGAGCGAACGAGAAAGACTCATTATGGAGCTGCGATTCGGACTGCGTGGAGGCGAAGAAAAGACACAAAAAGATGTGGCGGATCTGCTTGGTATTTCCCAATCTTACATTTCTCGTCTGGAGAAACGAATTATTAAGCGGCTACGTAAGGAGTTTAACAAGATGGTGTAGGGTGAAATTAGCAAGGAATAAAATGGCCAGCCCGGGAGATAATGTACAGTAATGTTTCTCCTTGGGAGGTAAATCATCATGACCCGAAATAAAGTCGAGATTTGCGGTGTGGATACTGCTAAGCTGCCTGTTCTAACGAACGTGGAAATGCGGCAACTGTTCACTTCGCTGCAGCAGCAGGGCGAGCGATCCGCCAGAGAGAAATTGGTAAATGGTAATCTTAGGCTCGTTCTAAGTGTTATCCAGAGGTTTAATAACAGGGGAGAATTTGTTGACGATTTGTTTCAGGTGGGCTGCATCGGTCTGATGAAAGCCATCGATAATTTCGATTTATCACAAAACGTTAAGTTCTCCACATATGCGGTTCCGATGATTATTGGTGAGATCCGCCGCTACTTGCGTGATAACAACCCAATACGAGTATCGCGTTCACTCAGAGACATTGCTTACAAGGCGCTGCAGGTACGCGATAGTCTGACCAATCAGAATTCGCGGGAACCGACGATATTCGAAATTTCTGAAGCGCTTGGTGTACCGAAGGAAGATGTAGTGTTTGCCCTTGATGCTATTCAGGATCCAGTGTCCTTATTCGAACCGATCTATCATGACGGTGGCGATCCTATTTATGTAATGGACCAGATTAGCGATGATAAGAATAAGGATGTGTCGTGGATCGAAGAAATCGCCTTACGTGAAGCGATGCGAAAGCTAGGTCAGCGGGAGAAACGAATTTTATCCATGCGGTTTTTCGAAGGAAAGACTCAAATGGAGGTCGCAGATGAGATTGGTATCTCACAGGCACAGGTCTCACGCCTAGAGAAATCTGCGATTCAGCAAATGCAAAAGCATGTGAAGTCTTAAATCGTCTGAAATGAGGAGATATCTAGAATCCGTTTAAGGATTCTAGGTGATCTCCTCTTTTTATGGTTTCAGGAAGTATATACTTGTGGGGATTTTTCATGCATGTGGCCAAGCTTTCATAACATATATTGGACTGTAGGTCTGATTGTACAGGGGTGGTGAAATGAACGAGGATTATGTAGGATCAGCTAAAAAAATGAAAATCTCTGATTTTCAGACTAAGGACGTTATTAACATTGTGGACGGTAAGCGGCTGGGCCAAATCAGCGACTTGGAGCTTGATTTACGCCGAGGTGTTATTGATGCCATCGTAATTCCCGGATACACTCGGTTTATGGGATTGTTCGGAGGTGGAACAGATCTGATTATTCCATGGCGAAATATTGTCAAAATCGGGTCTGATGTAGTGCTTGTGAAGATTGAGGAATCAAGAATGCCTCAAGGGCAGGACGAGCGGGAGACGATGTATCTGGAACGAGGGGAACGAGGGGACCGAAGCGAACGGCGCACTTATTAATTAGGTGCGTTTTTTGTTTTTTTATAAAAAGATTCGAAATGACATAGCTTAAAAAGTTAATAAATTGAGCTTTCTAGCTTAATCGGCATTTTGTGGGGGTATTTACATGTGGTACACTAAGGCGGAGGTGAGGAAATGGAACCGTTTGTGCAGGGAAAGGAAACACTTATGCTGCTCCATCTGGAGCCTTGGCGTGTGAAGCATAAAGAAATTACAGCAGGTTTTACCGGTAGACAGGGAGGGGCTAGCAAAGAGCCTTATGACAGCCTGAATTGTGCATTTCATGTTGGGGATGCTCCAGATGATGTTTTAAAGAATCGTAGGGCACTTGCTGAAGCGCTTGATTTCAAGCCGGAAGCTTGGACCTGTGGAGAACAAACCCATGGAGCAGAAATAGCAGTGGTAAGGGAAGCTGATCGTGGTCGTGGGCAAAAGGATAGAGCCTCGGCATTTCAGGCAACGGATGGTTTACTTACGGATGTACCGGGAGTTTTGCTGACTTCTTTTTATGCGGATTGTGTGCCTCTTTACTTTTATGATCCAGTGAATCAAGTCGTCGGTCTTGCGCATGCCGGTTGGAAGGGAACTGTGGCCCAGATTGCAGCCGCCATGGTGAGTAAAATGGAGAACATTTACGGAAGCCATCTACAGGACATTATCGCAGCGATCGGACCGTCCATTGGCGACTGCTGTTATGAGGTGGATGATTATGTGATGGAGCATGTTCGTCAATTGGAGGATGAGCTGAGCAAGCTGACAGAAACAACTGACACTGTGGGGCTATACAGAACATCTGACACAGATAAGAACAAATACATGCTAAACTTGAAAGAAATGAATCGACGCATTATGATTAAAGCAGGAATCTTGCCGACTCATATCGAATGTACATCTTGGTGTACAAGCTGTAATCAGGATTTGTTCTTTTCTTATCGTAAAGAAAATGGGGTTACAGGTAGGATGACGAGCTGGATCGGAATAAAGGAGAGTTGAAAGTTGGCTTTAACACTGCAGGAGAGAATTGCTGAGGTAGAGGAACGTGTAGCACGTGCCTGCGCGGCAAGCGGCCGGGATCGAAATGACGTCAAGGTAATTGCGGTGACGAAATATGTTTCTCTGGAAATGGTGTCCTCCGTATTGGAGGCAGGCCTTGAGCATATTGCCGAGAGTCGCTGGCAGGATGCTGAGCACAAATGGAAGGTTTTAGGGGAGCAAGGGACATGGCATTTTATCGGGCATTTGCAAACCAATAAGGTTAAAGACGTTATTGGCAAGTTTCAATATATACACTCTTTGGACCGGATATCCCTGGCACAAGAATTACACAAAAAGGCGATTGCCGCAGATCAAGAAGTGAATGTCTTTCTTCAAGTGAACATCTCTGGAGAAGATACGAAATTTGGTCTGTCGCCTGAGGCAGTACCTGGATTTTTACGTGAAATTGCTAGTCTCGACCGTGTAAAAGTAATTGGACTAATGACAATGGCGCCTTTAGAAGGTGATCCGGAGCTTACCCGTCCTGTATTTCGCGGACTTCGTGAGCTGCGCGATGAGCTCAATCAACTTGCTTTGACACCTGAGCCGATTACGGAGCTATCGATGGGAATGTCGAATGATTTTGAGGTAGCGATACAGGAAGGAGCTACCTGGGTACGCCTGGGTACGGTGTTAGTAGGCCATTAGGAGGGATCGTGATGAGCGTTATGAACCGATTTATGAGTTTTTTGGGCTTGCAGGAGGAAGAAGAAGTTGTGGAGCGGGAGCAAATCCACGAAGAGGATGAGTATGAGCCAGCCCCTGTCGAAACCCGCAAAAATCAAAGGGGCAACGTTGTCAGTATCCATTCGCAGAAGAATGTAAAAGTTGTACTTTATGAGCCACGTTCGTACGATGAGGCTCAGGAAATTGCGGACCATCTCCGTTCTCACCGGACGGTAGTGATCAATCTTCAGCGTGTTCGCAATGATCAAGCGATGAGAATTATTGACTTTTTAAGTGGAACTGTTTATGCCCTTGGGGGAGGAATCTCTAAAATTGGGGGCAATATATTTATGTGCACGCCAGATACCGTTGAAATTCAAGGTGCTATCACGGAAATCCTCGGTGACGATCCAGAATATAACAGAATGAGGTGAATGAGCTTTGCTCCAAATTGATTCCATTATTGATATGCTTTTCAATATTTATTTTTACATGATTATTTTCTATGTACTGATGTCGTGGTTGCCAAACGTTCGTGATAATTTTATTGGTGAACTGCTAAGCAAGCTTGTTGAACCGTATTTAACACCATTTCGTCGGTTTATTCCGCCACTCTTCGGTACGCTTGATATTTCCCCGATCATTGCACTACTCGTCTTGGAATTTGCGGCAGGTGGACTCAAATCCATTTTGCACTTAATTTTTTAGGCAGAAGTGATGAAGACGGAAGTTTACGGGCATTTTCATCCCGATGAAAGACAATTTGTGGACAAGGCTTGGGAATGGGTTACCCATGCCGGAGAATATCATGAGACGAAACTGACCGAATTTCTAGACCCGCGCCAAGGCTTTATTCTGCAAAGTCTCGTCAACCGCCATCCTGATGTAATTGTCACATGGGAGGGGGGGCATGCAGAGGCAGAACGAAAGCGAGCGCTCGTTGCTCCCGATTATCGTGATTTGGATCAAGAGGATATGGAGCTGAAGGTTCTTGCGATAACCTCTGGTGAACAGAAGTTTCTGGCGCTTGAGCATGGGGACTACATGGGTGCTATTCTAGGACTCGGAGTAAAACGCGGTAAAATCGGGGACATTCATGTTCTGGATGATGGCTGTCATGTGGTGGTAGCTGCAGATATTGCGGATTATTTAGCTATGAATTTAACCGGAGTACACCGGATACAGGTGAGTACGGAGGTATTGCCACTTTCTTCCTTGCGTAATAGTGAGGTGAAGCTGGAAATGATGGATTTGACTGTAGCGTCCCTACGATTGGATGGCATTGCCGCAGATGTAACACGGCTTAGCCGCAGCAAAATTCTTGCTCCCATCAAGGCTGGACGCGTTCGGGTAAATTGGAAAGTGGAGGAAGACCCTTCCTGCGGACTTAAAGATGGTGACATGGTATCTATTCAAGGATTCGGTCGTTTCAAGGTTTTAGAAGTCGGTAGTTTGACGAAAAAGGGCCGATACCGTGTTCAGGTTGGTAAATTTGTGTGAATCCCTTGCAGGAATCCGGCTTTACTTGTCGAAATTGATTATTTCGAGGGAATCAAACATTTTTAAAGCAGGACGCCGATATTTTATAGAAGAGGCGAACCATGAATGGCAGTTGGATCGTCGATATATATCCTCTGCCTTTACTTGAAGTACAGTCTTTCTTCTTTGTCTGCTGCACAGGTATGGTTCAGAGACTTAGAAGGTCCGAAATTTCTAGGAGGTGCACAGCATGCCATTAACACCGCTCGATATACATAACAAGGAGTTCTCTCGGAGACTTCGCGGTTATGATGAGGACGAGGTCAACGAATTTCTGGATCAAGTAATTAAAGATTACGAAAGTGTTATCCGTGAGAACAAAGAGCTGCAGAATCAGCTTTTGTCCATTCAAGAGCGTTTGGATCATTTTGTAAACATTGAAGAGAGTTTATCGAAGACGATCTTAGTCGCTCAGGAAGCGGCAGATGATGTGAAGAACAACTCCAAGAAGGAATCGCAGCTTATTATCAAGGAAGCGGAAAAGAACGCAGATCGGATTATTAACGAAGCGTTATCCAAATCCCGTAAAGTTGCTATTGAGACTGAAGAGTTGCGCAAGCAAGCTTCAATCTATCGTACTCGTTTCCGGACATTGGTGGAAGCTCAGCTGGAGCTGTTGTCACAGGATGACTGGAATGCCTTGGAGAGTCGTGAGGCGAGCGAGAACGTAACTTTTAAGGATGATGTTCTACATCGTATCTAATCATTGTGATGAATGCTGATTTGGTTTGTGAGTAGGAAGGATTTTGGACTTTTATAATTTCAAACCAGAATTGGCTAAATAGAGGGAGCTATTCCCTCTATTTTTATTTTCCGTTAAAATCGATCATAATAAAGGATCTTCCGCCATCGCAGGTATGCTCCTATTTGCAGATTTGGCAAGCGGTTGTTGACATTTAGACTCAAAAAGTCTATAAATAGAACATATCTGTATAATGTTTATATGTATTCGATGACGGGACAAGTACGACAAGGTAACGTTCTCCAGAGAGTCGGCGATTGCTGAGAGCCGATTGTTCGAACCCTGCCGGAAGATCTTCCCCTAGAAGTTAAGCTGAAGCGTTGATCGTGCGTAAGCTTAGCCGTCTGCCGGACGTTACACCGGACCTGTGCATGAGATTTACGCGCGGGACTGAGATTGTGCTGAATACACTCCCCTTAAGGATGTGCTCATGCGCAGAATTAGGGTGGTATCGCGAGCGTCGTCTCGCCCCTTTGGGGGTGGGATGACGCTTATTTTGTTGTTCCGGGGCGGGCCATCCCCCTAAATCCCCCTTGCTAAGGGGGACCCCAAGGGCTGCCGCCCTCTGGACACCCGCAAAGTAAAGCCTCGTGCAAATGGGTACGGTGGTGGAAGCGAACGGACTCATGTGGCTGAAGGAGCGGCCCTTCTTAGGCTCCCCTGGCGGGTTCGCCTGCGGGGCCTTCACGGCAAAAGCGGTGAGCGACCAGCTGCGCAAGATCGCGAATTGGCCCCCCGAGCCCCTGCTGCCCTGCGGGATCGCGGCTCGGGTGCCAAGAACAAAAGCACGTGCGACCAGCTGTGCAAGGTCGCTCAGAGACTAAATCATGAAAGGATTGACCATCACATGCAAAAAGTAGATGTCAGAGAAAAAGCGCGGGCAAGAGATGTCCGCATACTGAAGAAATGGAGCGACGAAAATACGTTCCGCAAATCCATGGAGAACCGTGAAGGACGTCCGAACTATGTATTTTACGAAGGTCCTCCTACAGCGAACGGTGCACCGCATATCGGGCACGTGCTGGGCCGTGTAATCAAGGATTTCATCGGTCGTTACCAAACGATGAAAGGCTATCGTGTGGTACGTAAAGCGGGCTGGGATACACATGGTCTTCCAGTAGAGCTAGGCGTGCAGAAGAAGCTTGGGATCTCCGGTAAACAAGAGATCGAAGAATATGGTGTAGAGAAATTCATTCAGGAATGTAAAGACAGCGTCTTCGGCTACGAGAAGCAATGGCGCGAGTTTACAGAGGGTATCGGATACTGGACGGATTTAGATAATCCTTACGTAACCTTGGATAACACATATATCGAAAGCGTGTGGAACATCTTGGCTACGGTTCATGACAAAGGGTTGCTCTATCGCGGACACCGCGTTAGCCCTTACTGCCCAAGCTGCCAGACTACCCTAAGCTCCCACGAAGTAGCTCAAGGCTACAAAACCGTCAAGGATCTTAGTGCGACTGCAAAGTTCAAACTGGATGACAGTGGAGACTACGTACTAGCTTGGACGACTACACCTTGGACATTGCCAGCGCACATGGCTTTAGCCATGAACCCTGACATGGATTATGTACGTGTACAACAAGAAGATGGTGTGTACATCGTTGCTAAGAATTTGGTGGAAGAAGTAATGAAAGGCGAGCACACCGTCCTTTCGACACATAAAGGTTCCGAGTTCATCGGCAAAACTTACGCTCCTCCTTTCGGATACATCAAAGCAGAGAAAAGCAATGTCATCGTAGGTGCTTCCTTCGTTACAGATTCCAGCGGTACAGGGATCGTACACATGGCACCAGCGCATGGTGAAGATGACTACAAGACTTGCCGCGAGAACGGTATCAGCTTCGTAAACGTGGTTGATAATTCCGGTAAGTATACCGATGTAGTGTCTGATTTTGCCGGACGCTTCGTAAAAGATTGCGATTTGGATATCGTTAAAGCTTTGTCTGAAAAAGGATTACTTTACGGTAAAGAAAAATACGAGCATAGCTATCCGTTCTGCTGGCGTTGTGATACACCGCTCTTGTATTACGCAACAGACAGCTGGTTCATCAACACTACAGCGATCAAGGATCAGCTCATTGCTAACAACAACAGCGTAAGTTGGTACCCTGAGCATGTACGCGAAGGCCGTTTTGGTAAGTTCTTGGATGAACTGGTGGACTGGAATATCAGCCGTAATCGTTACTGGGGTACACCGCTTAATGTTTGGGTATGTCAAGAAACGGGCAAAGAGTTCGCTCCACACAGCATTGAAGAACTGAGAGCCATGGCAATCGGCGATGTGCCTGAGGATATCGAGCTGCATAAGCCTTTTGTAGATAAGATCAAGCTACGTAGTCCTTTCAGTGAAGGTGCAGAGATGGTTCGCACACCGGAAGTTATCGACGTTTGGTTTGACAGTGGTTCAATGCCTTTTGCCCAAAGCCACTATCCATTTGAGAACGAAGATAAGCTGAATGATCAGTATCCAGCGGATATGATCTGTGAAGGGATCGACCAGACCCGTGGATGGTTCTATAGCTTGCTAGCAGTATCTACCTTGTTTAAAGGTAAAGCACCATATAAAGCGGTAATCGCTACAGGCCATATCCTCGACGAGAACGGTCAAAAAATGTCCAAATCCAAAGGCAATGTTATTGATCCTTGGGAAATCATGAATGAATACGGAACGGATGCTTTCCGTTGGGCAATTCTGTCTGACAGTGCACCGTGGAACAACAAACGGTTCTCTCGTGGTCTTGTAGGGGAAACCAAATCTAAAGTTGTAGATACACTGGTGAATACACATGCGTTCTTGACGCTTTATGCAGGCATCGATGGTTACGATCCAGCCGATCATCCTTTTAAAGTATCCGAACATAAGCTGGACCGCTGGATTCTATCCCGTCTGAACAGCTTGATTCTTTTGGTAGATAAAGGACTTGCGGTAAATGACTTCGTAAACACGTCCAAAGCAATTGAGAACTTTGTGGATGAGCTGAGTAACTGGTATATCCGTCGTTCCCGTGACCGTTTCTGGGGGAGTGGTCTAGGTGAAGATAAGCTTGATGCTTATCGTACACTGACCCATGTGCTTTTGACGACAGCCTCTTTGATGGCTCCATTTACACCAATGTTGTCTGAAGATATCTTCACGAACCTTGGCGGCGGAGAAAGCGTGCATTTAGCAGATTATCCGGTTGCTGATGAGAGCTTGATCGATAAAGAGCTGGAAGAGGATATGGAAAGTGCAAGACAGATCGTTGAGCTGGCGCGCAACGTGCGTAACGAAACAGGCATTAAGAATCGTCAACCACTGTCTGAGCTGATCGTTTCGATGAACCGTGACTTCCATTTGTCTGAGTATGAAGAGATCATCAAAGAAGAGATCAACATCAAGAACATCGTGCTGGAGACTAGTGATAGCGGATTTGTGGATTTCACACTTAAGCTGAATCTTAAGGTTGCCGGTAAAAAATACGGTAAAAACGTTGGCTTCCTGCAAGGCTTCCTGAAAGCTCTGGATAGTGACTCTACCCGCAAAGCGGTACAAGATGGCTCAATCACGATTGCGACGCCAGAGGGAGAAGAGCTCGTAATCACTTCCGAAGAGCTACTCGTTGAAAAACAAGCCAAAGCAGGTTTCGCCGCAGCTTCTGGATATGGAATTACGGTTGCGCTCAATACTGAAATCACGCCTGAGCTTGAACAAGAAGGCTGGGTTCGTGAGATCATTCGTGCGGTTCAAGACTACCGTAAACGTCTGGATCTGCCGATCGAGAAACGGATCGCACTCACGCTGAATGTAGACGATGAGCTCAAAGCAGCAGTTACAGCATTTGAGAATGTATTGCGAGACAATGTACTTGTGACTACGGTTGATTTTGGCGGAGAACACGCTTTTGAAACGGTAGATGTTGGTGGTAAATCTATCGGTATCCATATTGGAGCGTAAATCTGCATTACCTGTCCCAAAACAGCATATACTAGCGGCACAAGTGTAAACGGAGAACTTCTGTTTATGCGGGAAATATAGTCTTTATATTTCGCCCGCAAAAAATAACGAGCCTCGTGCTCAAGGAGATTCATTCTCTTTGACCGGGCTCGTTTACTTTGTGGGCGTGTATAGACGTATGAGAGGAGCTGTGGCTGTGGAGGATCAGAAGAACAGAATCTCCGTCAAGACATCGGGCAACAAGAACAGCCCAGACATGGGAGCGGAGAAAAAGGCTATTCCTGAGGCAAACCCTGAGCGTTTAACAGCAGATCATCGTAATCCGGAAGATATTCCACTGGAAGAAAAAATGAATACAATGTATCGATTAACCTTTGAATGGGCCCATATTTTAGAAAAATCACGAATTTATAAGTATACAGAGCTGCTATATTCACCTTGGAGTCTCATTTGGCGAAACATCTTATATGGAACGGCTCGTGGAGTTGGGATCGCGCTAGGCTTTACTTTTTTTGCGGCAACGATCATTTATGTCCTTCAGGGGCTTGGAGCCTTGAATCTACCGATCATCGGAGATTATATTGCGGATATTGTACGGATTGTACAGCGTCAGCTGGAATTCAAATAGCTTGTTAAGGCGAAGCCGTCTTTATTTGGGTTGAAGGAGAGATTAGAGTCCGGTCCATTTTCTTAGGTGGATTTACCCAACCTTGAGCTTTTATGTTTCTCCCCAGTCCTGACCTTTCCTTCTTTAATCTTTGGAGAGGGCTGCGCTGCTTATTTTCCTCGTGTATGATGCGTAAGCCTCTCATTAATAATAAATATCGTCGGTCATCTTCATGACTGAGTTGTTGTACATTTTTGAAATAATCGTGATTCACTACGGTACACTCCTTGTATGTCGATTTCATCATGCGTTAGATCAGTTTAACATCTGAATCTGAACATTTTCTTAACAAAATGACATAGAGCATAAAAAAACAAAAAAACAGCGGGCATTCCACAATAAAACTGGAACCGCACGCTGTTCATTTTTCTAGTAGGGATAATGCTTTTACTCTTCGCCTTCGAGCGGATCAAGCATGTAACTTCCCTCGCCACTATCCTTATAGCGTTCGTAGCTGCGTCCCGGTACTACAATTAAATGGTTCCCTGTAATATCGGTGGCAATAAAGTTCTCCCAAGGCTCTACACAGCCTTCCAGCTCATCCGCTTCAATCTCCATATCGTTATAAGAGTCAATATTGCTGCCCTCCGCCATAGCGGGGGAATCGGAGTTACCATAGCTTTCTACTATCTGCCAGGCATCTTCACCGTCAAAGCCGTTTTGATCCTCTCGCTCATCGAGACTGGTACGCCCAAATGGAGGAGACAAAAATTCTTCTTCAATTGGCCGAGTAAAAGGTGCATTTTGACGTGGGGCGTGCTCCTTACAGTAAAGTGTAGAAGGAATGGCAGATAAACGCTCAAAAGGGATCGGTTTACCGCTAGCCTTACATATCCCGTAGGTGCCTTCATCCATTGCGGAGAGAGCAGCTTCGATATCATCCAGCTCATGCTCGTCCCGCTCAAGCAGTGAAATATCCATGGAGCGATTATACAAATCGGTGGCTGCGTCCCCCGGATGGTTGTCATTCTCGGAAAGTTCTCCGGTGCCATCTCGCATGGATTCCTGTAAGCCGTAATTTTCATTATTCTGAAGCCTTTGCTGAATAGTATCACGATCTTTTTCTAATCGGGCGCGTAGCTCTGAGAGCTGCTGTACTGTCAGGTGCGTCATGATGAGTAAGCTCCTTTCTGTACTTTTTTAAGAATCCTTCCGACTTACCGATTTGCACCGGATGGTTCTTTGTTAGGTTGACCTGAGAGGCGTTATTTTAGCGATGGAAAATAGTCCCCAAGATTAAGCGCCCGAGAGGTGTCACGCAATAGACGATCTTCTAAGGGCTGTGCTACAATATACAAGTCTTATAACAGTATTCGTACCGCATTTGGCGGGAAAAATAAGAACGGAGTGACAACTTCTGTGGTGTACTATTTGATTGCTCTTATTGTATTTTTGGTGGATCAGGGAACGAAGTATCTCATTGCCACACGTCTGGAGATTGGGGAACAGATTTCGGTGATTGGTAATTTCTTCCTAATTACTTCACATCGTAATCGCGGGGCTGCTTTTGGGATTCTACAAGGTCAGCAATGGTTCTTCTTTTTAGTTACGGTTGTAGTGGTTGCAGGTATCGTTTGGTACTTAAACAAAACTAGACATTCGCGGAAGATGCTATCGGTTGCCCTTGGGCTTGTTCTGGGTGGGGCGATTGGTAACTTCCTAGACCGGATGATCAGTGGTGAGGTTGTCGATTTCCTTCTGTTTAATTTTGGAAGCTATAGCTTCCCGATTTTTAACGTTGCGGATTCATGTATCGTCATTGGGGTTGGGTTGATTCTTTTGGACTCCTTCCGCGATCTTAAGAATGGTGAAGAAATCACGGAAATCAAAGAAGTAAAAGAAGCAAAGGAAGTAAAAGAAGGGAATGAATGATTTGAGTAAAGACGTCAATCACCAAGCGGCATCTACGAGCGAAGAAGAGAGGGACGTCACGGAGTGGACCGTTTCGGCGGAGAACGCGCGGGAGCGAATTGATAAATATATTACGGAATCTTGGGAAGAGGATATTTCTCGTTCTCAGGTACAGCTGTGGATCAGTGGCGGGCATGTTACGGTTAATGGGGCACCGGTTAAAGCTAACTATAAGCTCTCAGAAGGCGATAAAGTTTCCATTGTCGTACCAGAAGCAGAAGTGACGGACTTGATCCCAGAGAATATTCCTCTTGAAGTTGTATACGAAGACAGCGATGTCATTGTGATTAATAAGCCACGTGGAATGGTTGTGCACCCAGCAGCTGGTCATCCGTCAGGCACTTTGGTGAATGCACTGATGTATCATTGCAAGGATCTGTCCGGTATTAACGGTGAGATTCGTCCGGGTATTGTCCACCGTATTGATAAAGATACCTCTGGTCTTATTATGGTGGCTAAGAATGATGCCAGTCACGCATCGCTCGCAGCACAGCTTAAAGAGCACAGTGTAACACGCCGCTATATAGCTGTTGTGCACGGCAACTTGTCGCATGACAAAGGAACGGTTGACGCTCCGATCGGTAGAGATCCACATGATCGCAAGCTATACACTGTAACGGAAAAGAACAGCAAGAAATCTGTGACCCATTTTACGGTCATGGAGCGTTTCGGCGAATGTACACTGCTGGAGTTGCAGCTAGAGACTGGTCGCACGCATCAGATCAGAGTGCACATGAAATTCATAGGTCATCCGCTTGTGGGCGATCCGGTTTACGGTCGCAGCAAGGGAATAACTATGAATGGACAGGCATTACATGCGGCGGTGCTTGGATTTATTCATCCTACGACAGGTGAATATAAAGAATTCAGCAGACCTATTCCGGAAGACATGGAAGAAGTTCTACTCGCATTGCGCAGCAGATAAGTACAAATGAAGTGATAAATAGTCTATGGTATTGAACTCTGCTTTCCATCATATTTAATAACATAAGGATAAAGAGAAGGTTATGCCTTATTCTTTATCCTTATTTTTTATCACAGAAACGGATCTCTAGAAACATAAGCCATCCAAGGGACGGCGAAGCCGTTTCTTCTGAAATTAGAATAGATAGCCAGGAGATGAGATGAAAGTATGAGTATTGAACAATACCAAGACAGCTTCATTCAGACTAATTTTGCAGACCGCATTGGTGGTGCGAACTATGGCAAAGATACCTCGATTTATAAATTCGAGAAAATCAAACGTGCCAAAGCATCCGCTAAACAGGATTTTCCTGATATTGAATTGATCGACATGGGCGTAGGCGAGCCGGATGAGATGGCTGATGCCGGTATCGTGGCTAAGCTTGCTGAAGAAGCAGCTAAGGAAGAAAACCGTGGTTATGCGGACAATGGAATTGCTGAGTTTAAGACAGCCGCTGCCGAATATTTGCGGGAAGTATTCCGTGTGGAAGGTATTGATCCTGTTACAGAGGTAGTTCACTCTATCGGATCTAAGCCTGCGCTGGCGATGTTGCCTTCTTGCTTTATCAATCCGGGAGATATTACGATTATGACGGTGCCGGGTTATCCAGTGCTGGGTACACATACTAAATACTTGGGTGGACAAGTGTTTACAGTAGAACTGAAGAAGGAGAATAACTTCCTTCCAGATCTCAACGAAATTCCAGAAGAAGTTGCTCATAAAGCTAAGCTTCTTTACTTGAACTATCCAAACAATCCAACGGGCGCTAGCGCGACTCCTGAATTTTTTGCTGAAGTCGTTGCATGGGCTAAAAAATATGATGTAGTCGTTATCCACGATGCGCCATATGCGGCTTTAACCTATGATGGTTTGAAGCCACTTAGCTTCCTCTCTGTGCCGGGTGCGAAGGATGTTGGCGTGGAACTACATTCCTTGTCCAAATCCTACAATATGACAGGCTGGAGAATTGGCTTTGTTGCCGGGAATCCTTTAGTTGTTAAAGCCTTCAGTGATGTGAAGGATAATAATGATTCCGGTCAATTTATTGCGATTCAAAAAGCTGCGGCTTACGGTCTTGCTCATCCAGAGATTACTGAAGCGATTGCGGCCAAGTATTCTCGTCGTCATAACCTGTTGGTTGATGCACTGAACAGCCTCGGCTTCCAAGCTGAGAAACCAAAGGGTTCTTTCTTCCTTTATGTTGCTGCGCCAAAAGGTGTCAAAGGCGGTCGCCGTTTTGAATCTGGTGAAGATTTCTCGCAATTCCTGATCCGTGAGAAGCTAATCTCCACTGTGCCTTGGGATGATGCAGGTCCATTTGTACGTTTCTCCGTTACCTTTATTGCTAAAGGGGAAGAGGAAGAAAGACGTGTCATTTCTGAAATCCAAAGACGCCTAAGCGATGTGGAATTTGAATTTTAATCTATAGTTAGAAATTGAAGCTGCCTAGGGTAACCTTGGGTGGCTTTTCTTTATGTTAGACGTTAATCCAGGTAGAAAATACGAAAATAAAAGCTATATCCATCGTTATGGCTTCCTCTTGTTGTTAATAGAAGTAAGTTTGGAAAGTGTTGTAGTTTAGGCAGATAAAGTTGACATGCAGGGTTTGTTCTGTCATAATTCTCATTAAATGAATAGCGCCTTTAATTCAGTCCTGTGAGGCTGGCAAGGTAACGTGAATCGAGGTTCGCGACTCTTAGAAAGGTATCCGTGTGTATACACCGGACTGTCTTTTTATGCGCGCGGCCATCATCTTCTTCATCTGCGGATTTCACTCCTTGCCTGTTATAGGCAAGGAGTTTTTTGATTTCCGGGAACTTGAATAGGCGAAACAAGTGGAGGGTGACAAGATTATGGTTACTGAGAAAAATGTAATTATGGACGAAACGGCGATCCGCCGGGCATTATCCCGTATTGCTCATGAGATTTTGGAGAAAAACAAAGGAATTGAGAATTGTCTACTGGTGGGTATCCGGACAAGAGGCGTATATCTGGCACAGCGCATCGCTGAGCGTATCAAGGAAATTGAAGGCGTCGAGATTCCTTACGGCGAACTCGACATCACACATTATCGGGATGACCGTGAAGTAGGAGGCAGTGAAGCTGTAGTGAAGAGTAACGTCATTATTACTTCCGGCAGTGATGGCATCCATGATAAGAAGGTCATTTTGTTCGACGATGTGCTTTACACCGGACGCACGATCCGCGCGGCGATGGATGCTTTGATGGATTGCGGACGCCCACGAATGATTCAACTGGCAGTACTGGCTGACCGTGGACACCGCGAGCTGCCAATCCGGCCGGACTACATCGGTAAGAATGTACCTACCTCAAAGCATGAGCAGATTGAAGTGGCGCTGAAGGAATACGACGGCAAAGACGAGGTCTACATTATTTCAAACCGGGAGGAACGATAACATCATGACGCTTACCAAGGTAAAGGAACGTAGTCTGCTGGGTATAAAAGAGCTTGATCGGTCGGAAATCACCCAATTGCTGGATAGAACAGCATACTGGGACAATCAAAGTGAGAAGCTAACTCCCATTTTGAACTCGCATTTTATTTCTAACATGTTTTTTGAGAACAGCACACGCACACGCTTCT
This sequence comes from Paenibacillus sp. FSL R5-0345, assembly GCF_000758585.1. Classification (NCBI taxonomy): domain Bacteria; kingdom Bacillati; phylum Bacillota; class Bacilli; order Caryophanales; family Paenibacillaceae; genus Paenibacillus; species Paenibacillus sp. FSL R5-0345. Next base: position 5,031,826 of record NZ_CP009281.1, on the reverse strand, counting down.
CTTTCGAAATGGCAGAGAAACGACTGGGTGCACAAGTACTTAATTTTACGGCTGCAGCTTCTAGTGTAGAAAAAGGGGAGTCGATCTACGATACAGTACGCACACTGGAATCGATGGGGATCGATGCCGGAGTTGTGCGTTTGAAGCCTGCAGGTGTGCTGCAGCAGTTAGCTGAGAAGGTGTCCATACCGCTTATTAATGCGGGCGACGGCAACAATGAACATCCAACACAAGCGCTGCTTGATCTTTACACCATGACTAAAACGTTTGGAGATTTAAAGGGTCTCACGGTTTCTATTATCGGGGACATCATGCATAGCCGGGTAGCGCGCTCCAATCTATGGGGACTCACAAAGCTGGGAGCTAAAGTGCAATTCTGTGCACCGGAGAATATGAAGGCTCCTGAGCTTATGGAATACGCGCCTTATGTAACTATAGAGGAAGCACTTAAAGCAGATGTAGTCATGATGCTTCGTGTGCAGCTGGAACGCCATTCTTCCGGAATCGTACTTTCCGCAGAGGATTACCGCAGACATTATGGTTTAACGGTAGAACGCGCTGCTAAGCTTGCAAAAGATACAATCATTATGCATCCAGCACCGGTTAACCGGAATGTCGAGATTGATGATGCAGTTGTAGAGTGCAGTCAATCAAGGATTTTCCCGCAAATGTCTAATGGGGTGCCGGTTCGGATGGCAGTTCTCGAAAGAGCTTTACTATAAAGTTCTAAGAATGATGATGTATAAGGACTAATAAATATACACAAACATGAATTTTTATTATATAATGATGAGAGGGCCCGCAGCTGGGATCTGAGGGTAAAGGTAGAATCATGACAGTGATTATTAGAAACGCCAGTGTATTGAATGAGGAAGGCTTGTTAGAGCGGAAACATATTGTACTTGAAGAAGGTGTTATCTCGACCATAATCGACGGAAATGAAGCTGCTCCAGAAGCGGGAGAGATCATTGATGCAGAAGGCAAGCTGCTCATTCCAGGGCTCATTGATATGCATGTGCACTTACGCGAACCGGGATTTGAACACAAGGAAACCGTAGAAACCGGAAGTCGCTCGGCTGCCAAAGGCGGATTTACTACCATCGCTTGTATGCCTAATACCCGTCCGGTAACAGATACGCCGGAAATCGTACAATTTGTGAAAGACAAAGCGCGTGAAGCAGGACTTGTTAAAGTACTTCCTTATGCAGCCATTACGAAAAACGAGCTCGGACGTGAGCTGACTGATTTTGCGGCGCTTAAAGAAGCTGGAGCTATCGGTTACACCGACGACGGCGTGGGCGTCCAAAGCGCTCAAATGATGAAAGATGCAATGAACATCGCAGCATCGCTCGATATGCCAGTCATTGCTCACTGCGAGGATAACTCACTGGTTGAAGGCTGCTGTGTAGCCGAAGGTGAGTTCGCAAGAAAGCATGGCCTCAAAGGAATTCCAAATGAGTCGGAAGCCATCCATGTTGGACGCGATATTTTGCTGGCTGAAGCGACAGGCGTTCATTACCATGTATGCCATGTAAGTACTGAACAATCGGTGCGATTGATTCGCCAAGCGAAAGAAATCGGCATTAAAGTTACTGCTGAGGTATGTCCGCATCACTTGCTGCTCTCTGAAGAAGATATTCCAGGCCTAGATGCGAATTGGAAAATGAACCCGCCGCTACGCTCCCGCCGCGATGTTGAGGCATGTATCGAAGGTTTGCTTGACGGCACACTAGATATGATCGTTACGGACCATGCGCCGCATAGTGAGGAAGAGAAGGCTAAAGGCATGCAACTTGCACCTTTTGGTATCGTTGGATTCGAAACAGCTTTTCCACTACTGTACACAGCGTTTGTAGCAACCGGAAAATGGGATTTATCCTTACTAGTACAAAGAATGACCGCTGACCCTGCACGGGTATTCAGACTGAACACCGGTGTGATGGATATCGGAGCTCCTGCAGATTTGACACTGATTGACCTGGAGCAAGAGAAAGAAGTAGACCCAGGATCATTCGCAAGTAAAGGACGTAATACTCCTTTTGGTGGCTGGAAGCTTAAGGGCTGGCCAGTAATGACATGGGTAGACGGCAAAGCCGTATGGACTGAGAAAAACTAGCGGACCGGTGGGGCGGAGTTGCTGATCTTAATGGATGCAGCGATTGAATACACGTACACTCCGGAAGGCTTGTAAGGCATAAGCATTAGACTACAGAAACATGAAGGAGTGGAATGGAATGCAGGCGAGATTGCTGCTGCAAGACGGAACTTTATTTACAGGTACCGCATTTGGCGCTGAAGGCGAAAAGACAGGCGAGGTTGTTTTTAATACAGGAATTACAGGATACCAAGAGGTGCTGTCTGACCCTTCATATTGCGGACAAATCGTTACAATGACTTACCCATTGATCGGGAACTACGGGATTACTCGGGATGACTTTGAATCGGTTAGACCTTTCGTACACGGTTTTGTAGTGCGTCGTCATGAAGAAGTTCCTAGTAACTGGCGTGCTGAATATAGTGTGGACGACTTGCTGAAAGAATACGATATTCCTGGGATCAGCGAGATTGATACTCGGATGTTGACTCGGATTATTCGCCACTACGGAACAATGAAAGCGATCCTGACCACCTCTAACAAACGTGTAGAGGAACTGATGGAAATGATGGGAAATACTACGATTGAGGAATTGCGCAATCAGGTAGCTCGTACATCAACTGCAAGTTCGTACAGCAGCCCAGGCAACAAAGAAAGAATTGTGCTTGTGGATTATGGTGCAAAAGCTGGTATCCTACGTGAACTTAACGACCGTGGTTGTGATGTTGTTGTTGTACCACATGATGTAAAAGCGGAAGAAGTTCGCCGTCTGAACCCAGATGGTATCCTACTGTCTAACGGCCCTGGGGACCCGAAAGATGTGCCTCATGCTGTCAAGACGATTTCCGAATTGCTTGGCGAATATCCGATCTTCGGTATCTGCCTAGGTCATCAGTTGTTTGCGCTGGCTTGCGGAGCAGATACAGAGAAGCTGAAATTCGGTCACCGCGGTGGGAACCACCCTGTGAAGGAACTGGAAAGCGGACGCTGCTTCATCACTTCCCAGAACCATGGTTATACCGTCAATGAGGAATCTGTGAAGAACACTGAACTAGAAGTTACTCACATTAATAATAATGATAAGACTGTTGAAGGAATTAAACATACCCGTTACCCTGCATTTTCGGTGCAATATCATCCGGAAGCAGCGCCAGGACCACATGACAGCAGCTACTTATTTGATCGCTTCCTGCAAATGATTGCAGATCATAAAGCTAAGACACCTGTTGTTTCACGTCAAGCACAACTTGCGGCAAACGCCAGAATCACGGCGCCAAAAACTAACTTACAGCTTGAAGCCGTGAAAGGAGCTCTATAACATGCCAAAGAACGATAAGCTTAAAAAAATTCTAGTGATCGGTTCCGGACCGATCGTCATCGGTCAAGCCGCGGAGTTTGACTACGCAGGAACTCAGGCTTGCCAAGCCCTTAAAGAAGAAGGCGTGGAAGTCGTACTGATTAACAGCAATCCAGCAACGATTATGACAGATACAAATATCGCAGATAAAGTGTACATCGAGCCTATTACGCTTGAATTCGTAACTGCGATTATTCGCCAGGAACGTCCGGATGGCTTGCTTCCAACGCTGGGCGGTCAAACCGGCCTGAACATGGCTGTAGAATTGGCTCGTGCAGGTGTACTTGAGCAAGAGAATGTTAAGCTTCTTGGTACACAGCTTGATTCCATCGAGAAAGCAGAAGATCGCGATTTGTTCCGTGATCTAATGCGTGAATTGGAACAGCCTGTACCAGATAGCACGATTATTACTACTGTAGATGAAGCAATGAAATTCGCTGAGGAAATTGGTTTCCCTCTGATTGTTCGTCCAGCTTATACACTTGGCGGCACAGGCGGCGGGATCTGCGATAATGAAGAAGAACTGCGTGAAACCGTTAAAGCAGGTATTCGTTATAGCCCGATCGGACAATGTCTGGTTGAGAAGAGTATTGCCGGCATGAAGGAAGTTGAATATGAGGTTATGCGTGATGCTAATGACAACTGTATCGTTGTCTGCAACATGGAAAACTTTGATCCTGTAGGCGTACATACAGGTGACAGTATTGTTGTGGCACCTAGCCAGACGTTGTCAGATCGCGAATATCAAATGCTGCGTACAGCTTCGCTCAAAATCATCCGTGCCCTGAATATTGAGGGTGGATGTAACGTACAGTTCGCACTTGATCCACAAAGCTATCAATATTATGTAATCGAAGTAAACCCGCGTGTCAGCCGTTCCTCGGCTTTGGCTTCCAAAGCAACTGGATATCCAATTGCCAAAATGGCTGCCAAAATCGCAATGGGTTACACGCTGGATGAAATCATCAATCCGGTTACCGGACAGACCTATGCATGCTTCGAGCCTACACTTGACTATATCGTAAGTAAAATTCCACGCTGGCCGTTCGACAAGTTCATTCACGCGAACCGTAAGCTGGGTACGCAAATGAAAGCGACAGGCGAAGTAATGGCGATCGGCCGTACTTTTGAAGAGTCGATTCATAAAGCGATTCGTTCCTTGGAAATTGGTGTACACCGTTTCCGTCTGCCAGGTGCAGAGACATTGGAAGAGAGCGTACTGCGTGAACGTCTTGCGAAGCCTGACGATGAGCGTCTGTTCCTGATTGCTGAAGCTTTCCGTCGTGGTTACGGGTTGCAAGAGATCCAGGATATTACGAACGTAGACTGGTGGTTCCTCTCCAAAATTGAAGGTTTGATTAACTTTGAAGATGTGATTCGCGGTGAAGAAACGTTGTCTGCGGAAACTCTATACCAAGCGAAACGCAAGGGCTTTACAGACCGTGCAATTGCTGAGATTCGTGCAGAAGGACAAGCGGACGGCAAGTTTACTAAAGAAGCGGATGTGCGCGCGCTACGTTTGGAGCAAGGTTTAACACCTGTGTTCAAAATGGTAGATACTTGTGCGGCTGAGTTCGAAGCTACTACACCTTACTACTACTCGACTTATGAGACTGAGAACGAAGTCATTCATTCTGACAAGCAAAAGGTTATTGTGCTGGGATCTGGTCCAATCCGGATCGGTCAGGGGATTGAGTTCGATTACTCTACAGTGCATGCAGTATGGGCTATTCAGAAGGCTGGATATGAAGCGGTTATCATCAATAATAACCCTGAGACGGTATCTACAGACTTCAATACTTCGGACCGGTTGTATTTTGAACCACTATTCTTCGAAGATGTTATGAACGTAATTGCACAAGAAAATCCGATTGGGGTTATCGTTCAATTCGGTGGTCAGACTGCGATTAACCTTGCGGCACCTCTAAGTGCTGCTGGTGTGAAGATTCTCGGAACTAGTCTTGACAGCATTGATGAAGCTGAGAACCGTAAGAAATTCGAAGCATTGCTGGCTCGTCTTGATATCGCTCAACCGAAGGGTAAGACAGTTACAGACGTGGATCAAGCCGTAGAAACTGCACAATCCCTTGGATATCCGGTGCTGGTTCGTCCTTCCTACGTACTAGGCGGACGTGCAATGGAAATTGTATATAACGATACTGAACTGCTCAGCTACATGGTAGAAGCGGTGAAAGTGAATCCAGAGCATCCGGTATTGATTGACCGTTACATGTTAGGTAAAGAGGTTGAGGTAGACGCGATTTGTGACGGTGAGACAGTAGTTATTCCAGGTATCATGGAACATGTCGAGCGTGCAGGTGTTCACTCCGGTGACTCCATCGCTGTATATCCTCCGCAATATCTGGATGAAGGTCTGAAAGCGAAAATTGCCGAAATCACTATCAAGATCGCTAAGGAACTGAAGACGATTGGACTGGTTAACATCCAGTTTGTTATCTATCAGAACGAAGTGTACGTAATCGAAGTAAATCCGCGCTCCTCGCGTACGGTTCCTTTCCTGAGCAAGGTGACAGGAATCCCAATGGCGCATTTGGCAACCAAGATCATTCTGGGCAGCAAGCTGAAGGATGACGGTTATACAGAAGGTTTGTGGCCGGAAAGCGATTATGTATCGGTTAAAGTGCCGGTGTTCTCTTTTGCTAAACTGCGCAGAGTAGAACCTACACTCGGACCTGAAATGAAATCAACCGGTGAAGTTATGGGCCGTGATAAATTGTACGCCAAAGCTTTATACAAAGGTCTGATCGGAGCAGGGATGAAAATTCCAGCTACAGGCGCTATCATCGTTACGGTGGCGGATAAGGATAAAGCAGAAGCTGTAGAACTTATGAAAGGCTTCCACTCCATGGGTTACAAAATCATTGCTACTGGAGGCACGGCACAAGCGCTTGAAGAAGCAGGCCTCAACGTAATGAATGTGAATAAACTGGATGAAGGTGCGCCAAACATTCTCGACTTGATTCGTGGCGGGCAAGCCAACTTCGTCTTTAATACACTGACTAAAGGCAAAACACCAGAACGTGACGGATTCCGTATCCGCCGTGAAGCGGTTGAGAATGGCGTCGTATGTATGACTTCACTGGATACAGTAACTGCACTTCTCAGAATGCTGCAGACGATTAACTTCTCGTCACAGTCCATGCCTGCTTTTGTCGGACAATTGAACTAATCTCATAAAGATGCATAGGGCGGTTTGCGTTTACGCAGACCGTTCCGCTATGCCTAGGGTCTAATAAATAAAGGGTGTGGATGTAGTCTGCACTGGATAGGAGCATGGTTATGGGAGTTGGAGATGTAGAGTGGAAAGCAATGGCGAATCGACTGATGATCGCCTTGGATTATCCTGATGTGACTGGAGCAAGAGCCTTGATCGATAAGCTTGAAGGCATTCCTTGCTATATGAAGGTAGGCATGCAGTTGTTCTATGCGGCAGGACCTGAATTTATTCAAGAGCTGAAATCTCGTGGCTATTCTGTGTTCGTCGATGTGAAAATGCATGATATCCCTAACACGGTCAAAGGTGGCGCTCAAAGTCTTACTACTCTTGGCGCTGATATGTTTAACGTACATGCGGCAGGGGGCACAGCTATGATGGCGGCAACACGTGAAGGAGCGGTTTCAGCAATCAGTGCTAATGCTGCACTTAAGATGCCTTTGATTATTGCAGTTACCCAGCTAACCAGTACGAGTCAAGAAGTGATGAATAATGAAATTGGGATCGCAGGTGAGGTAGCGGATACTGTGGTAAGATACGCTAAGCTGGCAGCCGATGCAGGTCTAGACGGCGTAGTGGCTTCACCACAAGAATCTGCAGCTATCGCAGAAGCTTGCGGCCCAGCATTTTGCACGGTTACACCAGGTATTCGACCTGCAGGTGCTTCTCTGGACGATCAGTCCCGGGTTATGACACCTGGAAAAGCCATTCGTCAGGGTAGCCATTACCTTGTTGTAGGACGGCCGATTACAGCTTCACCAGATCCACGTCAAGCAGCACTAAACATTATTGAGGAGATGACCCTAGCATGAGCACATTAAATAGAAGCGAACAAGTAGCAAGTTATCTGTTGGAGATTGGAGCAGTAGCACTGCGTCCACAGGAGCCTTTTACATGGACCTCTGGTATCAAATCGCCGATCTATTGCGACAATCGTCTGACTATGGCTTACCCAGAAGTTCGTAACTATATTGCAGATGCCTTCGCACAGCTTATTAAGAGCGAGTATCCGGACGCTGAAGTGATCGCAGGTACAGCAACCGCAGGTATTCCACACGCGGCTTGGGTAGCAGATAAACTTAATCTGCCAATGGCTTATATCCGTGATAAAGCTAAAGGCCACGGTAAGCAGAATCAGATCGAAGGACTGATTAAGCCGGGACAAAAGGTAGTTGTTATTGAAGATTTGATCTCCACTGGCGGAAGCTCCATTAAAGCCGCTCAGGCCGTGCAAGAAGCAGGCGCAGAAGTATTAGCAGTACTTGCAATCTTCAGCTATGAGCTGGATCGTGCAGTGGATGCTTTTGCTGCAGCTGAAATGCCATTACAAAGCTTGTCCAATTACAGCACATTGATTGATGTGGCTCTTGCACAAGGCAAAATTGAATCGACAGACGTAGAAGTACTGAAGTCTTGGAGAAAAGATCCGTCATCATTTGGTGTTTAATTTTTAAATAAATTGAGTATAGTTTTGTTTTGGCGAGCCTCTCACTTTATAGTGGGGGGCTTTTTTTAACTGCACAGATGCTCTGCATACCGTTGATCTATGTCACAGTAGCTCAATGCACAGTTGTTCTATGTCTTGACACTTATATCGCTCCTTCATCTCAGACACCAATAGTTGTACTTCGTGCACTTAAACTAACTTCCCTTAGTGGAACGGGCACTATAGTTGCACTTTATGCAATTATAATCAGCTAGTTATTCGCCGGAAGCTCTTAGTAACGTGTTTTAACTGCATAGAGTGCACTTAAAAGTAGAAACAGAACTTAATCACCACTAATAGATGCAGAAAGTGCAACTATCCAGTCGCAGAGGGTGGAATTGTGCAGGTAACGGCACCTTTTGAAACCTCCTAGTAACATTTTTATAGGAATAATATGAAGAAATCGTAGTATAACTTTAAACGACCTGTAACTTCCCCTCCGGATTAAAGCTTTATACTGTTACTAGCATTATGGATTATTTATCCATAAGTTGTAGAAGGATCAAGTATTTTATAGGAGGATACAATAATGAATCATATAAACAACAATAAGCGACTGTGGCGCCGCTGGTTAAGCTTTGGAGTATGTGCTGCGCTGTTACTACCACTAATATCAGATGGGTGGAATACAGCTTGGGCTGAGCCTTCTAAGGCTTCAACGGAGCAGCGTGTATTGCGTATTGGGAGTCTATGGTCTGGGGAGGACGATTCTTTTTTTCGTCAGCAGTTTACGGATATGTATGAATTGCAGCATCCAGAGATCAAGTTGGAGATTATTCCGGCCATAGATACGAATGAGCTTCGGTACATTAACACCTCCACAGACACAAGCTCTGATAATTTAGAGAATATCCGTGCGATTATGGGCGGGGATAAGCCTGTTGATGTGATTGTCGGTGATAGCGCATTAGTGAAGAGTTTGGTAGATCATAATCTTGTCCAATCGCTGGAGCCGCTTATAGCGCGTGATCAGTATGATTTAAGCAATATAGCGCCTACAACGCTGAATGGAGTTCGTGAGCTAGGAAGAGGAAGTCTTTTTGCGTTGGCGCCGACCTTCTCATCTAGTGCGCTATTTTATAATAAGGGAATCTTTGATGCTGCTGGTGTCGGCTACCCAACGGACAAGATGACTTGGTATGAACTGTTTGCGCTGGCAGATAAGGTGACGAAGAGATCAACAAATAAAGAAACACAGATATATGGGTTCTCGATGAACCGTTACTTAAGTGATCCATTCTGGGATATGCAGAGCTACGTCGCACCGCTAGAACTTACAATGTACGATAATAAAGGTCAGCATATGACTGTAAATACTACACAATGGCATCAGGCTTGGACTACTTACAGTCAGTTGGTTAAAAAGAAAATTGTACCTGGGTTAAATGGGTTGGATTTTGCAGGAACAGAAGGGGATAGCTATAGTCCAATCCAAGGGGATTTATTCCTCGCAGGAAAAGCGGCAATGGTCGTTGGGGAATACGGCTATCTCAATGATCTGGCGGTAGTGGAGCGTAATGCTGCTAAGATCAAGAATTACCATCCTTTCAAATGGGGGGTTGTTAATGTACCCACTTATCAAGAAAAGCCTGGTGTTGCTATTGGAACATGGCTTGGGAATATGATGGCTATTAGTTCTACGGCTACTAATAAAGAAGATGCTTGGGATTTGATTAAGTTCGTCAACAGTAATGAGGTTGCCAAAATTAAAGCCCATAACAAGAGTGAACTGACTTCCCGCAAGGATTATATTACCGCTCAGACCCCTTCTGTAAATTTGGAAGCTTTTTATACGCTTCGACCATTACCTGCAACGGATCCTTTATTGATCAATCTACAGATGCAGAAGCCTGGGATTAGCCGAATTAGCGATGTTGGGCGGCAATTATTCATTGATGTCTATCAGGGGAAGAAAACGGTCGAGAGTGCGCTCAAAGCTTGGGAGAAGCAAGGAAATACCATGCTGGATACACTTGAAAAAGATCCCGCGGTCTATTTCGAATCGATCGCTGAATGACTCTGAAATATGCCCTAAGCCACCAGTTTTCTGGTGGCTTATTTTGTGGAACTTGGGCATGATAAGTTCAGAGCGGTGTATCATAAATTTGCGAAAAGGAGAAGAGGGCATCATGAATTGGATATACTTCGCGAAACTGTTCAGGACCAGATTTCAAGCAGGTTGTTTGGCTAAAAGATTGGAGCAAGATGGCTGGATTTACGGTTATCATGACCCGCGTTTTGTAGAAATTTATCGATCCCGTAAGGGAAGGTACGGAGTTAGATTTCTGCCTTAAGAACTTTTATAAATTCTTCCTTGACGTAGACCCAATTTGTAATGTATATTATTTATTGTCGCTGTTTGAATATTTTTTCTGACGCGGGGTGGAGCAGCCCGGTAGCTCGTCGGGCTCATAACCCGAAGGCCGCAGGTTCAAATCCTGCCCCCGCAACCAATTTATTTACAACAGCAATTGTACATTCGGATATTTTTAGATCCGGGCCCTTAGCTCAGTTGGTTAGAGCGGTCGGCTCATAACCGATTGGTCGGGGGTTCGAGTCCCTCAGGGCCCACTTAGAGAAAACCCTTACTTTGTAAGGGTTTTTTGCTGTCTATAGGATTAGTGATATAAAGAAAATAGGATGGGGAAAGGCCGGGATTTTAAGTTTGCTAACGGATTTGCTAACGTGAATTATTTTTCTGCAGTTTCGAGCTGTTTTTCAGCATATTTATTCAGTTCGGCTTCAATTTTGTCAATGGCCTCTTCCTGCATGATTGGGAGTAGGTTTGAGTATCGTTCGTTGAACATCGATGGAGTCATACCCAGTCGTTCAGCAGCTACCTTTGGATTTATTCCGATCGCCAATAAGAATGATGCATGTGTATGTCGCTGGTCGTGGAAACTAATTTTTTTGACACCTGCTTTACGAACAAGTATGAACATACCTTCAGTAATTCGTTTTGGCTTTATATAACCTCCGCCAGCTAGCAACATACTAAGTCATTATCCTCATATGAGTCTCCATATTCTTTTTTATCAGCCCCGATTTGCTTGTAGCGTTCCTTAAGGTCATCAATAATATTCTGAAAAAGTTTTACCCGTCGTATGGAATCATTCGTTTTTGGACGTTGAATGACTAAACCATCACGTGTCCAGTTGACCGTCTGAATCACCTAGAGTTCTTTCTTTTCAAAGTCGATATCATCCCAGCGAATTCCAAGGATCTCACCACGTCTCATTCCAGTATAAATTGCCAATGAAAACACAATAGACTGGCGGGCGCCTCATCAAGCCAACAGGCAGTATAGTTTAACTTAAACTAAACTTTCCGTTTCCCGCAGTTAACATAAGGTGTAATCTGAAAGCACCTTTTTTGAAGGTGATACTCATCAAGAACCGTATTTATGAAGGAGTGACTTAATGCAAGCTATTAAATCTATAATAGATTGTCCAGAGCGTCATATAGAGTTTGCTGAATATGTTAAAGAAAAATGGCCAAACGTACAGAAGGTGGTACTCCCTAAAATTGACGAGAGTTTATCGGCTGAAGATGGTTTGCCATTAACATTTCTGTTATTAAAAAACGACAAAATAATTGGATTTTATCAATTGATTGAACAGGAATATATAATTCGAAAAGATTTATCGCCATGGATTGCTCCTTTGTTCATTGACGAGAATGAGCGAGGGCAAGGTTTAGGTTCAGTATTGTTGGAGCATGCCAGAAAAATTGTGGGGCAATTGGGATATACGAAGGTTTATATAACGACTGACCATATCCGTTACTATGAGAAATATGGATTCAGAGAAATCGGTTTGGATAATTTCGAATGGGGACGACCCACCAAAATCTATGAGCACGATACTATAAAGTAATTTATCGCAATATGTTTTTTTGGACTTAACTAACGGGAAACGATAGTTGAATCTACAGAGGGATGGTATCAAACATGGACTATGAAATCAAAATAGCAACCTTGGAACATAAAGAAATACTCAGCAACCTGTTACAATTCTATATTTATGATTTCTCAGAATTTATGGAGTTGCAGTTTGAGGCAAACGGTAAATATGGTAATTATCCAATTGATGAATATTGGTCTAAAGCCCCCAATTATCCATATTTAATCAGTCTCAATGGGGAAATTATTGGATTTGTCTTAGTCAAATTAAAAAATCGGGAAGAAGATGACGCATATTTTTCTATTGCTGAATTTTTTATTGCGAAGAAGTATCGTAGGCTGGGATTAGGGAGATTGGTTGCTAAAGATATATTTGATATGCACCAGGGAAAATGGGAAGTTTACCAAATAGATAACAACAAGCCCGCTCAACTCTTTTGGAAAAAGGCAATAGAAGAGTATACAGGAGGTAAATTTACTGAACGAATTGAAGTAGGAAGAAGAATACAAGTATTCATTAGTTAATGATATTCAGGACTAGCAAGGGCTTACGCTAACGGGAAACGTGAGTCCAAAAACCAACAGTAGTTTAGGACTTTTTCTTACCAGTAACATATACATAATGTTCCAAATAATTTATATTAAGGTTATAGAGTTTGGGAGTAATGGCATTGCAATTTGGAAGAACCTCGCCGACATTGGCGAGGTTCTTATATTAATGGGGGTTGCTGGTTGATAAAAATGATAATTTTGTTGGTTATTCTTGTTATCGTTACTGCTGTTTTTGTATTCAAAGTTTTATCAAGAAAGAAGAGTTACCCTACCCAAAGTATTGTAATTGATCCACTTAAGATTACGATCCAGGACATAGACCGAATGGAAGACGGAACTGGCTTTGTAGAATATCTGTATCGTTTATTTTTGGCCATGGGTTATAGTGATGCATATAAAACGAAAGGAGGCAGAAATTTTGGATCTGACTTAGTGTTTACAGACGGGGAGGGGGTTCGGAATGTCGTTCAGGCAAAGCGTTATTCCTATCCAGTAGGGTTAGGAGCTGTTCGAGAGATCTATAGTTCCATGAGATATTACAGGGCAAAAAAGTCCATGGTAATATCCTCAAATCAATATACCTCAGCGTGTGAAGAACTTGCTAGTTATAACGCCGTAAGATTACATAGTAGAAGTGACCTTATAGAAATTATAAACTTTTTCAAGTCAGGGCAGATTGATAAAGCAAAGGATATCCTTGAGTCAGAGCCCAGGATTATACTGGATTCATGGGATAATAAAGTAATTAAGAAGGACTTCAAAGTTGAAAACCGATGGGTTGCGAAGAAATAAATAGTTCGTAGAACAAGGAGCTTTTATACTGATGAACAATGAAGATTTTTAATACAGAAATACATACTTTTTCGTAGGGAATCAAACGATTCTATGGATCACCATACTTGGCTTTGTGTTGTTAGGATTTGTATTGTTTTATTTGATTAAGAAATACATAAAGCAGAGAAAATGAGGCCAGGTATTCTAATACATAGGAGTGCTTTAATGAAGAAAATCTTCAAAGAATTTGGTGTCCATTTTTGTGCGGCAACAATTCTTCTAGGCATTTCATTATTGTTCAATGATTATGATGTTGAGGAACAACAATCTTTGTTGGTTGTAATGATGTGTGGAGCGCTCATATCTATTGGTGGATATAACTATTTGAAAAACAGAAAAGGTGTTGTTGTGATGATCGTAGGAGTTATTGTATTAGGATTAGCGCTTTGTAACTTATCTTTTTAGAAGTGATCATGTTGAGATTGTAGTTGTGCTTAAAAGCCCATAAAGAAACCAGGACAAACTCAATGGTCACATTGGTCACGAATTTGGTCACAAACTCATTTTAATTAAGTTTAATCAATATTAGATAATCCCAATAATAACAAGAATTCCTGAATAGAGTTTAAGGTATTTACCCCTTTCCTCTATATCAGTTGGTTAGAGTGGTCGGCTCATAACCGATTGGTCGGGGGTTCGAGTCCCTCAGGGCCCACTTATCAAAAACCTTACTTTGTAAGGGTTTTTTGCTGTCTATAGGCACATAGATTCAAAGGGAAGAGAACTAGGAAGGCCCGAAATTCGAGTTTGCTAACGGATTTACTGATGCAAGATTTATCGTCATGCGCTTACCGCAGGGATAGTTTAAATCTTTTGAATGCACTAAAGAGCAGAGGGATTTATTAAATCTTAAATAGAAATCTGACATTCATTTGATGAAAGTGCTATAATTATTAAATCAGTGTGTAGAGATATTGGTCTTTTTATTGGGCCAAAAATATATGTCTCATGATACGTCTGCCATCTGAAATATGATTCACGGAGATGACAAACATGCATGGAGACACAAGACTGCCCAGAAACGGAAAAGAAGGTATATTATTTTTACTCATTATTTCAATCATTTCAGTAAACACTATTGCCCCTATTATTGTGGGATTGGAACGTGGCTTCAGTAAGGAAGTGTATATAGATACACTAAAGGTTATTCCGTTTATGTGGATGATCGTAGTTTTATCCGTAAGATTAGTTGCAGGGCCGATTGTTGGGAAAGTGATGCCGAAATTCATGGGACAAACCGATGGATTTAATGCTAGGGTGCTGTTGAATACTTTTTTGAATGTTACAGTGTTATCTATTTTACTATCGATTATCGGCACGTGGGTGGGGACGAAGCAAATAAGCTTAGAGCCACTTAAAAACTTTCTTCACATCTGGCCAAGAAACTTTGGTATAGCATTTTGGATTGAACTATTGGTGGCGCAGCCGATCGCAAGATTTGCGATGAAAACATTACATGCTAGACAGGATCGTAAAACGGAAAGTGTAAATGCGTAACTAGCTAGAATGTTGTAGAGTAGACGAATAACAAATTCAAGGAGCGTCCATGGTGGGCGTTCCTTTTTTGATTCCCTATGTTATAGCAACATTGAACAAGTAAAAGAGCCATCATAGGATTAACCTACAACGGCTCTTTTACACTATATACTTTCTCTAAAAACAATTCTTCAAAAAAGCTTTGTAAATTTTTTCGTCTATTTCTATTAAACTCTTCTTTCCATCCTTGAACTGAACTGCAATGATATGAACCCCTTTGCTCTTAGCTGAAAGGCCAGCAAGCAAACCAACCGGTCCGAGTAGAAATCCTCCCACTAATCCTCTTCCTACAGCACTCACAGCACTTTTGGAATGAGTTTCGTCCATTATCTCATAATCCTCTACAGTGTTTTTGTCTAGTGTGATTGTTTTTAAAAAACCAGTTTGCAAATTTACAATTCCAAGAGTAGACATTATTACTTTACCTTCATAGTCACCAGCTATAACTTTATTTTTTGCACCCATCTAATCACTCCTTCTTAAACACATATATTAATCGACAAAATCATTCTACTACACAAAAACTTTTGGCGATATATGGATTTTTATTTAGAATCTGATATTCTGGCATGGTGCAATGCAAACCATATAGCCAACATAAAAAGGGCGCTGTCGCAAAGCCATGAAATGGTTTGGAAGCAGTGCCCTTTTTGCGTATCCAGCTAGACTTCTCTAATGGGGATAGCGCCCGTAACGTTGTAGTAATCGTTGTCCCAATCGCTGTATGCTGGGTTTCCGACCAACATCCCTATAGTTTCATACTATCCCAGAGCTTCTGGAATGCCCCAGATTCGACTTCGAAGAATACCGGTGCCTGACCGTAACGTACAAGTCCTTGACCGAACAGCGTCAGCTCTACCCGGGCGTTGTCTTCCAACTGTAGATAGATGATCTTGCGCTCTTCGCTGTCGTAGATGCCTTGCTCGATAAGTGGCTCTGCTGCCAGTGGTTTAGCCCCGTTGAGTGCCGTCAGGAAGCCGCTAAACGCCTCGTCGACAGCAAGCGGTGTGTACTTCTGTAGTCCATTGTTCCAGCTGTCGAAGCTTTCCCACTGAGCTGAAGTAATTCTGCCCTCAAGATTTAGCTTGCCGAACAGATCAGCACCGCTGTTTACGGTGATGCCGTTCGTATGTTCATACAGTTCGGCGAATACCTCGCCGTTGATTTCCGAATAGGACATAATCAGGAAATTGGAATCATATCCCTTCACAGAATAGATATCCGTCTCTCCGATGTTAGAAGCTAGCTCAATATATTTGTCTTTACCGCTCCATTCATCGATGCCGCCTGTAGTCCGTCCCAGCTTGTCACCGCGCAGAGCGGCAGCGTCGGTGGCGTCGATGCGAGTTGCAGACTGTGTATAAATATTATCTTTATACACGACTAGAGCGATCATATCTGCCTTAACACCAGACTTGGGATCCGGCAGTTCCAGCTTGGGGATGATAATGCTTCTGGATGTATCTGTGCTAGGATTGCCTGCATCACTTGGGCCCGGAGTTACCTGAGCAATCTGTCCTTGGGTGCTCTGACCGTTCAACTGCTGCCATATATTCGGTGCAGCCAAGCCGATTCCGGCAGCAAGCACGATACTTGCCGCGATATAAACCGTTTTGCGTGGACGTTTCCGCTCCTGCTGGTGCACCAGTTTGTCGATCAATTCTTTTTTCATCTCTTCACCTGGTTTCATAGAATCCACCGCTTTCGTATATAATGTTCGAAACTGATCTTCCTTCATTGTGATTCCGCTCCTTCCAGCTCCAGTTTTAACAGTTGCCGTCCCCGCTGAAGTCTCATCTTCACAGCAGACTGACTAATCTGCAGAATCTTGCTGATTTCCTGGATGGGATAATCCTCGTAATAATAAAGATGGATTACAGTTTTATACTTCATGGGCATCGCCATAACTAATTGCAATAGAGCCAATTCTTCGGGGTTGTCTACCGCAATCGGCTCAGCGCTTTCCAGCTTAACCTCACGCTTTCGCCAGCCTCTACCCAGTAATGTTTTACAATGATTGGTGATTACGCGGATCAGCCATGCTTTCTGATGTTCAGCATCTTTGAACTTTGGCACCTTTTCTATCAGTTTGATGAAGGTCTCCTGAGTAGCTTCTTCGGCATCTTGGCGGCTGCCTAGATGGACCAAGGCGATTCGGAACAGCATATCTGCGTAGATTTCGTAACTCTTTATCACATGATTTCCCGGCCGGGTCATGGATCGCTGCATGATTCTATGCCCCCTTTACCTATAACACCATTTAGGACGGCATTTGGTCACATTATGTTCCTGAGAAAATTTTGTTAGACATATAGATCAAGGGTTAGGATCTAAAAAAACGCGGTTGTCTTAGTAGCCATAATCCTGACTGCTGAGACAATCGCGTTTTTATAATAGAAGTTCCCCCTTTACGGGAGACGCTCCTCAATATGTTTATATGTATATTTTGGATCAGAACCTTTTACAGGAGCCATGCTGTATTGATAAATCAGATCCTTCTCTTTTCTATAAAAGTATCTTGCGTTAGGTTCATCTGCAAAGATAACCGTTGTGCTTACTACGGGAGCCTTACCAATCTGGGTATAAACTTTATAAAGATCTTCATTCATATAATCTCTAGCATCTACTAGATAATGAATGATCTCATTGTTCATCTGATTTCGGAAGGAGTGAAGCGCTAAGGAAGCAACTCCATATACAATAATGAGAGTAACAAGAATTATTTTTGTTCTTTTCTTCATTAATTTCCTCCATTTAGATAAAATGTATATATTATAAGATAATATATTAGTTTACACATTAGAAGGGAGGAAAAAAGATGACGCAGCAAGAGGAAAAAATACAGGAGTTGGAGCGACGTATTAAGGTACTCGAGAATCATTCAAGTCCAAAACTGCCAGGGCTAAGAGTCTTATGGTTTATTATTTGGGGTGTTGTGGGTATATTCCTCATTCTAATTCTTATTGGTTTGATTCAATTTGTCGCATAACAGAGCTTATAATTACAAATAAGGCAGCAAATTTCCCGCCGATAGTTAAACCCGTGTAGGTAAAGAATTGCCTGGGTATACTATACTTGCTGCCTTTTTATTATGAGCTTACACAAATCATCTTCAGTCGTCTTTGGGTTCTTGCAATAAAATGGAGAAGGTCCCTGTTTCATGATCCACTTCAATCGACTCGATCCCAACAAAATCCGGAATTTCGGGGTGTACTGCATCTACGTTATAATCTGGATGAGTCATCAATAATTCAATTACTTTAATGGCTTCCATATCGTTCCCCCTTGCGAGAAATTCCACCATAATCATTAATGGTCCTTCATTGCGACTACCCTTATTATCTCCGCAGTCATTATTGAATATGTGTTAATCGTTCTTCGTTTCTTCCCATCACGGCCAATAATTGCCCCTGAAAAACACGTCTTTGGATCTGATCAATCCGCTGTAAAGCCAGCTCGCTTGGCACTTGAAATTCTGCTGCAAGATAGCTAATGGCTTCCTCTCGTTGTTCTGGCAATTTCAAACGGGAGATCATGGAGTAGGGCATAGCTGCATAAAGAATAAAACGCTCGGATTCATCCTCCTGTGCCCGCGTAAAATGTTCTGGCATCAATATATGATTGGTACCATGCCGGAGCAGGTGACAGAGATCGTGGAGAAACTCTAGCCGCTGCAGGCTAGCTGGAAGCCGGTTATCGATAAACATGGTGTACATCCCCGCTGATGCTTCGATACTCTTGCTTCTTACATCCAAATAATGAACCCAAATATTAAGCCGTTCTGCAATATAGGCAATCGAAATTTGCGAAGGCTGAGTAAGGTTTAGACGTTTGTATAAATCTTCCGTCCACTTCTCCAGTGCAGTCATTTGATAATAGGATTTCATGTTATCCACATCATTCACCTCATTCAGAATCAATTATAGGATCGTATGTTCGTATAAATGAACAAAAGAAAAGCCCGAAGGCTATGTAAAGTAAAAAAAATATAAGGACACATAAGAACGAGTGTTCTTGTGTGTCCTTAGCATAATGCAATTAAACACTAATATCAAGTGTTTTTCCTAAATTCGGAGCAACGCTTTTCCCCAGCATTTCCACCATCGTTTGACTCTGGGTTTCAGCCTGATTTTTGGCTATATTCATGACCTGTATCCCCACATTCTGAGCTAAGGATGCTTGACTCATTGCCATTGATAATGCAGCTATATCCATATTGCACCTCCTTCGTGTATATCCTGTATATCGACTCTGTCCATTTAATTCATTAGGTGTTCGGCATTTTGTTTGCCAATTCGCCCAAACGGCTTATCTCCTTTTTACATATCTTGTGCTGTAGTCATTAATCATTAGGAGGAATTAAAAATGGGAATGGAACATTGTGGTTGTAACGTAGGTCCTGTAGTAAGCCCAGCAAACGTAGGTCCGGTGTGTAGTCCTTTTACTTCAACGGGAGCTATTCTGGTACTCTTCATCTTGCTGGTTATCATCACTAAAGCTTGCTTATTCTAAGCTAGCTGATGCACATTGTAGCCCCATCCGGTGTATACCGGATGGGGCTATTCTTTTGGAACATTGTTTACGAAGCTCGTTATTTGAACATAAATTCTACGCGGGTTCCATCCGCATAATCTTCTAGCTGATTACCAACCCAGCTTCCTGCACCGCGATTATCTTTTGGCGTTATGTATTCAATGTCGGCCCCTTCGCCGCCTTCATCACACATGGCCATGGGCCATTCGTCGCGGTCGTAGCCTTTTTTGGTAGGGATCCCTCTTAAGGATTCTTTGCGGTTCTCTTCAGCCTGCTCACGGTTAATGGTACATGTGGCAGATTCCCCTTTGGCAATCGCATCCTGAATGTGCTTAGCGGTCTCAGGATAACGATCTGACGGGAAGATCAGCTGAACAACTTCGGAATCGGATGGAGATGAGGGGGCTGCCGGGTCTCCGTTCTGTTCAAACCAGTAACTGCCCAAGACAAGTAACACAACAATGATGAGACTGGTGATTAATTTTTTTGTTTTCATATCTGCTCCTCCTTTTTTCGCGCTTAAAATAGTATATCTTATATCATAATGTAGTGCGATTTAATATACTTAGGAAAAACAAGAGGAGGACGCAATTGGAAATGGAGTATTTAATTACTATAGAGGATCAGACGCTTATCGCCTCAGCTGAAGATATTATTACTAGACGTTATGAATGGGAAAGGCATCATGTGGGGGCGGCACTTCGTACTAAGACAGGGGAGATTTTTACCGCAGTACATGTAGAAGCGAGCATGGGGCGGATTACGGTCTGTGCAGAAGCAATGGTGATTGGAAAAGCGATCTCCGAAGGCTATAAGGAATTTGATACGATAGTTGCGGTAAGGCATTCTGATCCGGATAGCGAGGAAAGAGAGATTAAAGTAGTCTCCCCCTGCGGGATGTGCCGTGAGTTAATTGCTGATTACGGGAAGGATTGTAAGGTTATTGTATCCGAGGAAGGCCGGTTAGCCAAATATGAGATCACCGAATTACTGCCGCTGAGATATACGAGGTAAGTCGGGGAATCACCGGGAGCCGTTATTTTATAACTTCATGTCCATTCGCTGAGTTCATGTCACTATTGTCCCCATACTATAACTTAAAAAAGTTAAAAGGGTGTGAGAGTGGATGGAACAGCGCAGCCTTCGAAATATGGTGGATTCGGCATCGAGGTTTGTGAGTGATGTTCAGTGGCAGATAGCGTATCGTAAATTGCAAATGACACCGGCGGATTCGGAAACGGTACCTTCGGCTCAGAAATTGTTGAATACCCTTTATTTTCTGCAAGGAAAAGGATGGATTAGTGGACAACATGATTATTTGGAGAGCGCGGATGAATTCAACGGGAAGCTGAAAAATACCAGCGGGCAATACGCTGCCCTTCACGGCTACGAGCTGGGGGCAATCAATAATCAGACGGCGGCGCTAATAGACAATCAGCGGGATTGGGTTGTTAGCAGCGCTATTCGCTGGTATAAAGCTGGTGGAATCATAACGATTAGCTATCACGCTCAGCTGCCAGGAACAGCGCCGGCTTGGGCTAACGTATCTACGAGCATAAGCAACGCTGATTTTGACAAATATATAACACCGGGTACTGCTCAGTACAACGCACTGATCGCTGATCTGGATAAGATAGCCCTCTCTTTAAAAAAACTGAATGACGCAGGTGTTCCTGTGCTCTGGCGGCCCTATCATGAAATGAATGGCGGATGGTTTTGGTGGGGAAAGAAGAGCAACTACGTGAAGCTGTGGAATCTTATGTTTGACCGCTTTACCGGCTATCATAAGCTGCATAATTTATTGTGGGTATGGAGTACAAACGCCCAAAATCAGTGGAGTGATGACCCTGCGGAATACTACCCGGGCGGTGACAAAGTAGATGTGCTAGCGCTAGACATCTATGACGGCGATTTCAAGGGAAGTCACTATGATAGTCTATGGGATCTTGGCCGGGGAAAGCTGATCGCGATTGGAGAGAACGGAGAGCTACCGTCCCCTGCGCTACTATCTAAATCACAGCCCAAATGGTCTTATCAGATGACCTGGGGCAAGCTTCTTTATGAGAAAAACACCGATGCGGTGATTAGAGCCTTTATGAACGACAGCTATGTATTCACACGAGATGAATATGCTGCTGAGGCAGCGATTGTGGCTGCTAAGGGAGATAGTGTGCTGCAAAGCGGGCTATGGGGGCAATATTACAATAATATGACCCTTAGCGGGACTCCTGCGTTGACGCGAACGGATGCGAACATCCAATTTTCATGGAAACAGGGTTCACCCGATCCAGCCATTCGTGTCGATGCATTCTCTATACGTTGGAGCGGGAAGCTCACGGCAGCTTATAGTGAGACTTATACCATTTACTCCTCCTCTGATGACGGGGTGCGGGTGTGGATTGATGGAATGCTGATCATTGACAGTTGGGTGAATCAGAGTGGACAGGAGCGTAAAGGCAGTGTGAATCTGATTGCGGGCAAGCTGCATGAAATAAAAGTGGAGTATTATGAGAATGAAGGTGACGCGCGGATTGTATTACAGTGGGAAAGTCCTAGCCAGCCAAAGGGAGTTATCCCAGCAGGAGCGTTCTATCTGCCATAAAAGAACATCTGTTTGGAGCAAGCCCCGGATCCGGGGCTTTTTTAACGTCCGAACGGTCTTAGATTTGTTCGCGATAGCTAATGTTGTTGGCGATCTTCTCGTCACGTACGGCTTTGCGCAGGACATCTTTAACGGTTTGGGCATCACGAATTTTTCGGAAAAGAAGCTGAGGCGCTGAGGCATCATCAGAAAATACAGTTAATGAACCAATGCCGAGCATCCGGTCCATGATAGATTGTGCTACGGATAAATCGCGTACGCGCAGTAATTCAATTTCTTCGACATTTTTACCGATAAGTCCGGTCTTTACCATAATGCGCTGGCTTGTAATGGTGTACGTAGTCGTGTTTAGGCGTACGATTCCTTTGAGGCGATCCGAGATGCTAGCCGGTTTACCTTTCCAGAGTACGACTTCTTGAGTAGCGTTTAGATTTGCTGATGGACGCCGGGCGGTCACTGGAGCGGTGCCGTCAATGCTAGATCCACATTCTCCACAAAATTTCACGCCCTGCTTATATTCTGAACCGCAGGTTGTGCAATAAGGCATAAAAACTCTCCTTCCCTAATTACAATTGAAATAATTATAACATAATAGTCATTTTACATAAATTTCATTTGCACTTTACACAAAGCGACATTATTCTGTTAAGTGGAGGGATAAATAAATGAAAAAAGTGTTACTAATAGGAACGCTAATGTTGACTGTCATCCTTAGCGCCTGCAGCAATAATAATTCAACTTCATCGGCGCCTGCCTCAGAGGAAGAAGTGCAGGAGACCGTGCAAAACTTCTACAATGAAATGTCTAAACTTGAGGAATTAGGAAAATCATCTTTAGCGGAGTTCAACGAAGCCATCGCTGGTTATTCAGCAGGAGAGCTTTCGGACAGGCAGCTAGAGAAGAAGATTAACGAATTCCAGAAAACTGCAACAGACCTATCTAATCAGGCTGAAAAGGTGAAGATCTCCTCTAGCTTGCCTGAAGATATTCGTAAGCTGCTTGAGGAGTCCAAAATTGCTTTTCAAAGTGCTTATGCTCTAAAAGAACAAGCTTCTCAAGGTGCTGATTCCACAGAGGTCACTGCTGAGCAGTTCCAGGAATTGAATCAGAACGCTGATGTAGCGATGCTGTACGGCATATCCAAGCTTAATGAAGCAAGAGAAGCAACAGGGCTTATCGATGCCGATGGTCAGTCCACCACTGAGTCAGAGAACGTTAAAGAATAGATCGGAATGTAGACGCTGTACAGTTTAACTGTCAGCGTCTTTTTGCTGCGATTTTGAGCTTAAGTAGAGGTAACACGGCCAATCCTATAAATAAGCCAGCTACAATTCCTTTTGTAAGGTCTGAGAGTGTATTACTTTGATATACGAGGGGGTATGTGCACAGGAATAACGCAGGGATTAGGATGAGAAGTGCAGTATTTTTTTTCAAGTGGAAAGCTCCTCTCGATCAGATATGTATTATTATACAACTTTTAGATAAAGAGGAAGATAGAAAAGTGGTATCTTTTTCCTGATTATTGATTATTCAGCGAAGGTATGGATATAATACAAACATACGTTCGTATATATAGGATAGTATAGATATTAGGGAGGGGTTACCATGGGCAAAAAGCTGGAGAAAAACGGACTGTGGGAAAGCAGTCGGATGATGCTGCCGGAGCACAAGGTAAGAATTATTAGGGATGAACGGGAGACGCTACGACGCATTAAGCCTATTCTGGATGAGCAGAAGCTGGAGGAAATCGAATGTACACTAGCCTTATCGTTACGAAGTCATGTGCGTGTGACTGTTGTGTTGTTTGACCCCTTTGAGAATACGACAATAAGTGGTTTTGTGACCTCCATTCACACCCACTCGCGTGAGTTTAAGCTGCAGTGGGCGGAGGAATGGAAGTGGATCAATGTGGATGACCTTGTTGAGGTTTACATCGTCTAATGCTAAGAATTGCTGCCTTCATTTTTTTCATAAGCAATTAGAGTTACGGTTGGGTTGCCGGTTAGATGTGCAATAGAAGCTTCGGCATTCCGAATAATTTCGAGTGCTTCATCCTGTTCGCTGAGTGCAGCAACTCTATAGCTATCGCTATGAATGTCCATATGTGTTCCCACCTTTCGCTAATATTTTGCCCTTTTTTGTGGAAATGATCCAAGGTGGAGAAGCCGTGAATAGCTACCTTTCAGGTTAGATCTCGGGGATACCGGGGTCTTTTTTTAATATAAGAAAGTTATGCACCTATCCTTTATGTCTTATATTTCTCGCTTAAACGCTTATCATCCTTCCTTATATGGACGCCGAAGACGTTTATGCTTGTATGCTAAGGCAAGCAGGGGTATTAGTACAAGCGAATGGGGAGTCGGGATCATTGATTATAGCAAGGGGTGATTCTATGCTGACTTTGGAACAAGTAAGGGATAAATCGACGGCGCGTCTTGTTGGGCTTCATCCTGTTTTGGCAGCAGGAGCAAAGGCTTTGATTCAGCAAAGCTATGCCAAAGGAGTGCCGATTGTGATTACCCAGGGATTACGCTCAATCGCAGAGCAAAATGCCTTGTATGCACAGGGGAGAAATAAGCCGGGGCCAATAGTTACCAACGCCAAGGGTGGAACCAGCTATCACAATTATGGCCTTGCGTTTGATTTTGCGCTTTTGCTGCCGGACGGAAATAGTCTTTCCTGGGATATGAATCGTGATGGGGATAAAGATAAAATAGCGGACTGGCAAGAGGTGGTACAGGTGGGTAAACAGTTGGGGCTTGAATGGGGAGGAGACTGGACGTCTTTTAAAGATTATTCCCACTTGCAAATGACCTTCGGTTTAACCACAAGTCAACTTCGCGCAGGTAAACGTCCTACAACGGATCAGGTCAATGAAGCTTTAAAAAGGATAATCGGGGAGGATGACGCAGTGAATAAGGATGTTAAAGTATCGATAACCTTGAATGGCAGCAAGCTTACGGATGGCGTTCTTGATACAGGTATAACATATGTACCCGTACGGGTTCTGGCTGAGGCGCTTGGAGCAAAGGTTACGTATGATGCTGCGAGTAAGACGGTGAATGTAGTAAAAGAGTAGATCCATTTATGTATAGACAGTGCCATCCAAGGGGAAATTATCAGTGATCACTAACTATAAAGGGAGGCATACGTTGTGAACAAGCTGATAACAAGCCTTGCATGCGGTACTGTACTGTCAATGAGTATAATGGGAGCTAGTTACGCTAATCCAATCGGGTCAGCCGCTTTAGGCGGTATCCCGAACGCGAATACGGGCATGGATGGTACCGTGAATAACACTCGGATGATGAATACGGAAGGCAATCTAATGAACGGCACGACTGGAACGATGAATCAGCATGAGAGCATTATGAAAGATAAGATTCGCACAGGGGAAAATTATAATCGTAACAACTATCACAACAATAACTACAATACAGAAAATTACACCCGGGATAACTACAATAGAAATACGGTAACTCCACTATCCAACACTACAACGGACGGTAGATATCGGGCAACCAGTACAACTACGAATACTGGGACTACCAGCAGAGGGTCTAACTGGGGCTGGCTCGGATTGTTTGGACTTTTGGGCCTAGTTGGAATGAGAAGCAGAAGTGACGAACGCAGATAATCGACATGCCTAATAACCCGTGTCGGCACACGCTGGAACGGGTTATTTTTAATGTGATAAATTATTTTTCAAAAAGGGATTGCGTGTTATCGAAATTCATGATATTATATTTCTTGTCGCGTTATACGTAAACATCGTATGAAGCTTCAACACATAATATGCCGGGGTGGCGGAACAGGCAGACGCACAGGACTTAAAATCCTGCGGTACGTGAGTACCGTACGGGTTCGACCCCCGTCCTCGGCATCCTTGATTTATAAGGGTTTTGGCCCTTTGGATTCATTTCCGCAAACCAGAAAAATAGTGAATCCTGTGTGCTTCAAATGGGCTGCCACAGCCGCACAGGATTCCCTGCTAGAGGTCCTCTTTTGAGCTATCTGTTCTTCACAAAACAGGTAGAGGCAAAGGAGGATTTTTTTATGGCGTCACGCGTAAACAAAATCAAGAAAACCCCCGCAACAATGGAAGAGGCTATGGATCGGTTCATTACCTGGAAGAAGGCAAACGGCATCAGCGAGCAGACGCTACTGGACTACACCACGCATATACAACTGCTGTATAAACGGTATCCAGAAGCCAGAAACTCCTACGATGAACTGGAGAACGCCGTCTGTGAGCATTTGAGTCAGGAAGGCATTAAGCCAGCCACCTATAACAATCGGCTTGTGTATCTACGGACCTTCTTTAAATGGTGCTGTGAGCATGGGGTTCTGGAAGATAACCCTCTGGATGGATTCAAGAAGCGCAAGGACGAAGGCAGGCCCGTTACCATTGACGAAGAGATGCTGGCCCGATTAATTACTTTGCCCAATCGGGAAACCTTCGCTGGGTTGAGGGATTACGCACTGTTTCTGATGTTCCTGGATTGTGGCATACGGCCGAAGGAAGCCTTTGGACTAATGGAGGATGACTTTCATCCCCGCGCTTATGAGATCCGTATAGATGCAGCGAAAGCCAAGACAAGAGTTTCCCGTACACTGCCGTTGTCTCCAATCACTGTAGATGCAATCTCTGAGCTGATCTCCATTCATCCCGAAGAGTGGAAGGGCAAGTCACCGATCTTCTGTACTAATGAAGGGAAGCCACTGACCAGACACACATGGGGAGACCGTGTAGAAATGTACGGTAAGAAGTTGGGCATTCATATCTGGCCTTATGCGCTGCGTCATGCCTTCTCTGTGGTCTTCCTGAGAGGTGGCGGCAATGCATTCGGCCTACAGCGTATGCTGGGCCACGTGGACATGACCATGACGAAGCGGTATGTGCGGCTTTCGGACAACGATATGAAGGAACAGCATAATACGGCATCCCCACTGAACCGTTTAGTGCAGCAGAAGAAGAGGGTTGGGAAGGTGCGGTAAATAACAGTAGCAAGGGGTGTCACTTTGACACCTCTTCATTTTTTAGACACCCATAACATCCAGAAAGCCCTGATTGTAGTTCTTGGATGCATATTCGATTATGTGGTCCAGCAAAACGTGAACATGATTTCTATTATAGAAAATCCATCCGTTGACTGTATTTCCTGAGCTTAAGTCTAGCGGAAGTTCAATGGAGTTAGCCTTGGGATTACGTGGGCGGCTTCTTTTTCGTCTTCTGTACTCCAGAGATCTTTCGGTTTGCACATAACAAGAAACCCCATATTCATAACCTCCACATCTTACGGAAAGATCTGTGCCATCCTCAACATCCAATTTAGCTGAATAGTTTACTTCTTGAAAGAAGCCAGATTCCTTAACCAGAGCATAAAAATGAATTTCCCTGATAAGGGAAGGGAACGCCCGAAGCAATCTGGCTTTGATAGCACTCTCATCCAGAGAAGAAAGGACACTGGCGTGGATGCTAAGGAAGTGAAGTGTATATTCAGTTTGTGAAGGGAACCTTCTGTTAGCACAGATGAATCCCCACAGGGTGTACATCATATTAGGGAAATCAGGCGCTAATTCAACCGCCTTATCTTGAAGATTAATAAACTTCGGTGGAACTACGCTGACCGCAGTTTCTATTCCATGTGCAGAAATATCTACACCGTTAGTCAAATCAATCATGTTCTTCTTCTCCAGCTTGACTCCACTCATTCAACTGTTCAACAGCACTCTGCTTTCTAACCCAGGTATTACGCCGAATCTTTATCTTTTCGATTAATTGTTCAATTTCCCATATAAATTCTTCTGATTCCAGTACGGACAGCGGAACGATCTCCTCTAGTTCTTTGTAAAGAACACCAGAAGGGGAGAATGCTTTTAAACTCACCTGCATGCGGTAAGAAGGGGCAAGAATATTAAAGTTATGGACATTGGATGTAATGCCGCAAATGGTGAAGGGTTTTGGATCTATCTTATAGTACTCAGGATTAAACACTTCAAGCGGAACTGAGATCTTCTTGGATATCTTGTCCAGAATATCTGAAGACAGTTTTTTCTGTTTTCCAGTCTCTACTTTTGAAATCGTTGAAGGTGCGATGCCTACCAACTCTGAAAGAGAATTTACAGTGAATTTCCCTGGGTTCAATTGATTAGCCTTTTCCCTGATAAATTTGTGTATGCCGCCAAAATCCATTTGGCTAAGTTTAACTAAGTCTTCTTCGGTTGTTTCATATGGGATAAGTTCGCTCATGTATATGTCCTCCTTTGGCTTGTAATTGAATTGTAACATAACTATTTCTTTTAGGCAATACTTAGTGTTGCTTTTTAGGGGATAGGATGTTATCCTGTTGTCGTAGTCAAATATTGGAGTGAAGGGAGAGAGACATATGGGCTGGACTACAAAATCTCTAGTAACAATACCACTAACTATGACAATTATTGCACAACACAGATAAACATAACGGAACAGCAGACAACAAGGGGAGTGCTGGAAATGAAGATAGACACATTGGAGCTGGAAACTATGGTTGCTCTAAGCTCAGAAACTTTGAGCATTCTTAAGAGCACTGACCATCACACTTATCATCATAACGATAACAAAGACTATCTGTGCTACCGCTACACATTAGAAGGTTTCCCATGTAAGGTGACTGTTAAATACACTGTTCAGAATCAGAAGCTTAAGGTATGTATTCCATCCCTGCCCAAACTGGTTACAGGTTCTTCTGTGATGCCACTTAATGACAGTAACCGATATAGTGTGTATTCCACAATCGAAGGATGCCTGGGAAGTATAGGTATAGAAGCTGATCCTATTCCTGAGTGGACTGTGCGCCGAATGGATACCTATCATGATTTCCAGGTCGGAGATCAAGTAACAGCTTATATTGTGGCTTTAAGCAAAGTCCGTATTGCAAAGTACAAGACTAAGCCAGTCGCTGAAGAATCGGTGTACTTTAGTTGCGATTCTAAGCAGCATTATTTCTATGACAAGCAGAATAAGCTGTTTGATGAGTGTGGCGTTACTCAGGAGGATATTGAACGTAGCAAAGGGATTTTGAGATACGAAGTAAGGCACAAAACAGATGACTTCTACAGAGACAAATCTATTGATTCCCATAAATTTGGCGACTTAAGCACAGATAAAGTGACGGGTGCTTTGATTGCAAAATACTTCAATATGTTGCCCACAGCTAATCTGAGGGTCTCTTCGGCTAATGAAGCGCAGAGGAAGCTGGCAGATCTCTACGGAGCTGGAGCGGCAATCAGACTGATGGGATTTATAGATGCTTATGGACGCAATGCCTTGGATGGTATCAGCCGCCGCACACAAATCAGATATCTGAATGAACTTAAAACTGCTGGTGTGTCTCCGATTCTGGGGATGGTGGATTTGCCGCCGCTAACTCTTCCTTTTTCGGCTAATGAAGCAACGATTTCAGACTTAACCAAACAAACAGAAGAAAATGGAGAATATAGAAGGTTGCTGAGAACTCCTAAGTCTAGAAACCAAAGAGACAAAAAGTGAAGTGAATCGTTTAATCTTCTCTACAAACTAGCCATACTGAAGGAGGGCTTTTATGTCTCTGACAAGCTTGCTGACGTTTGATAACAACATCAAGGCTCTATTTGCAACAATCCCAAATATGAAGGTGCACTTCCAGAATGTTGATGGTGGAGATCCATTCCCAACCAATCCTACGCAGATTGTCCCGCGAGAGTATTCCACAGCAGGACTAATAGGTCATGGATACGATTATTTACTTCGTGCATATGTGCAAAGAATAAACGGTGTCCATCAGGAACAGACCGCAGAAGAGCTAACGGCATTTGCTGGCTTGGAGCGGTGGTCAACTTCCGATGCCCATCTGAATTCCCGTTTAACATCCATAGTAGAGCACAGGAATAGGTATATTAGCGGTCAAATGGAAATGGACGATGTTCTATTGCAAGATAGCCTGATTTTGGCCCATCTTGAAAGCTATTACCGTTCTGGATACATGGATGTACGTGGTCCTATGAGTGTAGTGGATGCTGATATCGTCGATCTTAGAGGCTTGATTACAAACACTCAGGAACGGCAATCATTCTTCATTGCAGGGCAGGGCATAATGTGTAACCCATCATTTGGAAGGGCCATTACAGGGCTTGTAGGCGGTGCTGACGGGGATTTGATTCTGGATAACACACTGATTGAGATTAAGGTGGAATCCAGCTTCAAATATGCTGTGCGGCATCTGCGGCAGCTTATTGGCTATTGGATATTATCCTGCCTTACTCCAGACTTTGTTCCTCAAATAAACAGGCTTGGAATATGGAATCCAAGATACTGCCGTATGGTTTACATTACAGTAGAAGACATCTGTAGAGCGATGGACGTGAGAGCCTTCACAGAGCAATTTATTGACGTTTTAAGCCAGTCTTCAGTAGGTATGGGGAACATTGGAACAGCCATGAAAAGGCAGCGTATAGAGGAGATTAGAGCCCTATGGAACAGCCCAGATCAGCCTATCAGACAGTTTTACTGATCAGGGTAAGTTAGAAAATTTGCAGTATGAGGGATTGGATTTAAGGTTTATTGGAACAGCTATAAGTATGCAGTGTGAGTAGGGTTGTAGATGGGATGTAGTGTAGGATCGCAGGGTAGTAGGACAGGTAGTAGTTCGTAGGATCAAAGGTGCGATGGTGCCTTTAACTGCGTCTTCTATCTGTCCTTTTTTTGCATTCAGCAGTACCCACTACTAACCTCTAAAAGAAAGGAAGTTATCTATGGATTATCAAGCGTGGAGGAAAGGTTTTGAAAGACAGTTTGTGGTGTTCATGAAGATATGGCTGAGTCCACCTTCAGGGAGTATCCTTCTTCATAGCACTGAACGCGCTCAGTTATGGCGATGTCAAAGCCAGCTTGTGTTCAGTCAAATGGAGCGTAATGTGGATAAACCTATGGAGCTCATTGAAGAAGCGTATAGTTTGCTGGAGGGATTGTTGAGCCAGAAGACGCATACAGCTGAAAATGTAAATGCTACTTTCAGCAATCCCTTAGTCCAAGTTGTGATCTCACGTACGATTCAGCGTGTGATAGCCTGTTGCTGGTATGCAAAGCCGTCTATGCTTGGACTGTATCAGGATTCATATCTTGTTTTTTCTGATGTATTAAAGCGGTTCTGGGAGCGGGAGCACAGGTACGGCAATCTTTCTGACGGTTTCTTAATGTATTTGGGGAGGTTTCTATACCTACGTCTAAAGCACGGTTATATGATTAAACAACTAGGCTACAAATATGATAGGAAAGCACACAAATACCGTTTAAAGGTGCTAAAGGTAGATCTGCGTTACTGGACACCGAAAGGTTCTTTGACGGGAGATGTGGGCAGTCACCTTATGGATGAAGAGACAGAAAAAGAAATTGTCCAGTATGTTAACGAAAAGAATCCTGTTCAGGCACGAATTGCTTATTTACGTTTACAGGGATACAAGGAACAAAGTATTGCTGATGAGTGTGGGGTTCCTATTAATACCGTTAAGTATCATGTACGGCGAATTAAAGAGCATACAAGAATTTGGATGGCAAGCTCATAAGGAATATTTTCTGTAATCCAAACCTTTCAGCTTGTAATGCAAGTATATTTATAGGTACGTCACTTTCCTGCAGCGCATAACGGATGCTGCGGGAGACTTTAAAGAAGAAAAAGATATCATCATCCGCGCCCTTAGCTGGTATGAACGTACCGTAAGGAAGTGAGCGGTAGCGAAACTGAGCCGAGCTTACTCCGAACGGTACGTTAACCATTCGACCTTTATGTGCCCGTAAGGTTAGTACTACTACCTGTGCTATCTATGTTTCCTAGCCAGTTATATACGTAATGGTTGGAGACTAACCTGTTTGTGGGTGGGAAGCAGTGGGAGAGCACTCTATTAAAATGTAAAGATTGAAGTATGGATTCAGGGATATATGCTTCCCTTCTGTATCATGGAAGCTGGGCGTACACAGCGTGGCTTAGGTTCAGTGTAGAACATGAATGGGCGGGATACGCACATTAGCAATTGATTCCTTATAATATTTTAAGTTTAACAGAGAAGCTTGGAGCGGAATGAGAAGGATACTTGGCATGCATATAGGCTTGCTGGATATGACACTAAAAGAAACAAAATTAGAACATAGGTTCCTCTATGCAAAATGATCTCAAATGGTTGTTCTAGGGATGAGAGTATAATATGACCCAGTTTCCTGTCATTGTACTCAACCCATATGAACAGGATGAGCCGAAATGGAACTATTAACAGATACAAAGCATCTGAAGATACAACTGGACGATGTTGGTAGACAGCTACTCTACAACACGATTATTAAACGCTATGGATACACGTCCAGCGCTAATTACAGCTTCGTCGTAAGGGATAAAAGATATGGAGTTATCCTTAGCCACTTCCCCAAAGCTCCCTATGCTAACTACTCTACAGCATTATCGTTTCAAGGTTATTCAAACGAAAGCCCATTACTGCAAGCCGTATTTAAGTTAATCCCACTTATCAGATGGAAGGCTAGGAGAATTGATATGGCCTTTGATAGCAGCTTACCGTATGAAGAGCTACATGTTGTTTCCCCTCCGAAGAAAGCAACTAAGAAATGTTACCCTACTTCTTTATATCTGGGGCGGGAATCTTCACCTGTTCAGCTTCATGCTTATGATAAACAGGAGCAGATGCTAAAGGTACGGGGAGTAAAGACGGATACATGGACAAGAGTGGAGCTTCGTTATCGTTTTGAACCCATGAAGAGAGTAACGGAACTTACTACTGAGGATTTTGCCGCCGCCAAAGACTACTGGATTCTACCTGATATTACAGCCATGCCGAAGAAGCTACAGGATGAAGTTCGTATGCTTAATCTCGGCGTTAAAAACAGTGTTACTAGGACAACACAAGCAAAAATAAGAGAATATGGATATGAGTACGGTGTGAATCTGTTCGATATTATTACCTCTACACTTGAAACAAAAGACATAAACTCTTTACTCTATGTCCCATCGAAGCAGCTTGGGGAGTTATCTTCCTGATGAACTTGCACCTAAAGTGCCATATGTTTTATAGGGAGCAAAGAGCTGAGCTTCTGAATTACCTGTGCAAGTCGGATTGAAGTTAGCGTGTTCTCTATGATCATAATTTTTTCTACGTTATGTGGCTTGTAGATGACTCCGTGCAATCTCAATGAAGCCCCTTACGCAAGCACCCTTAAATTGCTCATAGCTTAAATCTACAGAATACACCCTTCTGAAGTGAGTAGGGTCTGCGCCATTTTTCACCTGCAGGAACTCTTCCTTGTTTTCAGCAACTATGAGTGAGTTCATTACAGTGTGATCACTTTCTGCAAAGTGGAACTTCCAATAGTCCCCTTCATGTGCAAAGCAATTCCTTAGCTCATTGATTACTCTGGCGAAAATCTCCATTGTAACCAGTGTGTTAAAGGTGCTGTCTACAGTAGGGCCTTTAAGACGCGCTACATGCTCTTCATATGTCTCCTCAGGTTGTCTATATACGTTGAACTTGTCATCAGAAAGATTGCGGCGAAACCCTTTTAGTATAAGTTGTTTATCTGGCTCAGGTATGTAGGAGTTGAAGAAGTCTATGATAATTTCATATTTTTTAAGGTGACTTCCTACCAAACTGTACAGCGTCTCTATACAGACTACAAAATAAAAAATCTTAAGAGAATGCTTCCCAGGCCGAATGATCTCTGTATCGTCAGCCAATGTGACCAACCGTTCGATACTGTTAAGCATCCTGCGTGGAATAAAGTTCTGACGAAGCCGTAAGACTTGGGTTATAAAGGCAGCGATCTCTTCCTTGTCTGAAACATAAGGACTAAAGAATTCTAAAAGCTTGGGATATAGATGCTGTTCATCATTAATTACAGAGGCATATAACAGGCCAAGTTCTGTATATGCATCATGAGATGCATTTGCTGCCGCTGCTACTTCTTCAAAAGACATCCCCAGCTTTTCACAGAAGGAATCTATATCAACGTGCATCTCTTCCAGCAACTTAAGTAACTTCTCCATTTCCAGCACCTCCATTAAGAATTATAGCATAGGCCCCCCTTCCTACACTTCATTTAATACTCTCTGGAAACACTACGACAAAGAGGTTGGAACCCATATGTAACAAGGATTTACGATGAATTTGATTGAGGATGGGTGTGAATGTGAACGGAATGTGAACTAATATTTATATCGAAATTTAACTAAAAATAAATGTAAATATTTATTGAATAATATCCCTTAAATGGTTATAAAGGTGTATAAGGGTTGGGAAACAAGCTCTTTACTGCTGGGAAAGGACAAATTCACACAGAAAAGGATGATGATATGACAGGTGAAACGTTCTTTTACGGCTACTCTGAAGCCGAAGTTGATCTAGTAATGCGCTTCTTGTGTTCAAGTCGTGAGGTCATGGTGTTTCTGGATGAGCAATACTTCGATAAGGGGGGATTGCTGCGGATAAAACGTGTAGCAGACGGCTTCTCTCAGGTGGAAATGGCTAAAATGCTTAAGTTGAATGTTGCAACTCTTTCAGCTGTAGAGAATGGATTGAGGCCGATTCCAAGACGTTGTGAAAAGCAAGTAGATACATACCTTTATGAAGAATGGTACATGGACAAAACCCTGATATTCTCAGTAGCAGAACTTGATGAAGGGTGTGAAGAAGATTGAGTATGGTGGAATGGATATCGTTGTCGATTTTAGCAATCCTCATGAAGATATTAGAGGAAGGATGTAGACATAAAAATGGATGAACTATTAAGAGCCTTAGACTTGGAGGACTCCCTTCCAAATACTACAGCTGCCCAGATTGAAGCCAATAAGTATCGGCGAAATCTACTAATGCTAATGAATAGGCCTAAGCCAGAGTATCAAGCGCCAGAACCATACACCAACTTTGCTCATGAATTACTTATAAGAAGACTTAATGATCCTGAATACTCTTTCAACCCACGTACACTTTTTAAGGATTAACATCCAGCAGATGATGTATAGCTGTATGGACAGAAGTGGTGTGTAGTGGAAGGATGGGGTATCTATACGAGCGAAGCGAGAGGAGTGGGATAGCCGAAGGCCATGAAGTAGGGGAGCAGTCATTTGACTGACTCCCCATCTGGTTACATAACCCCTTTTTCTTTCAAACTTACATACCTGCTGTCACCGATGATCAGATGATCCAGCACGTCAATGCCGACGATTTCGCCTGCTTGTATTAACCTAGAGGTGAGAGATATATCTTCAGAAGATGGAGTGGGATCGCCGCTGGGATGATTATGAGCGCAAATAAGAGCTGCACTGGATCGTTTGATAGCGGCGCGGAACACCTCGCGGGGATGCACGATAGCAGAGCTTAAGCTGCCTATAGAGATCGTCTCTGGTTGGCCGATAATGTGGTTCTTGGTATTAAGGAATAGACAAACAAAATGCTCCTTCTGCAAGTATGCCAGCTCACTATACAGCAGTTCATAGGCGTCCTGAGGTGATCGTATAACAGAAGGCGGACTTTTAGGAGTATTTAACAGCTTAGCAAGCTCAAGGGCGGCTAGAACCTGCTGTGCTTTGATTTTACCGATCCCTGGAATTTGCATCAACTCCTGCTCTGTTGCGTTCAATAGCTCTTCTGGGGTATGGAAAACACGCATTATCTCTTCTACTGTGTAGCTGCTTTTCTTCTCACGCAATGTGTTAGCTACAATAGCCATATATGAATTGTTGGTAGTCATTATAAATTCCTCCATAACGTAGAATAAGAGGAGTCAGCCGTAGCCGCTCCTCTTGAATGTGAACTTATATTTGTTTATGATTGTAGTGAAATTGTATTACTGAGGCCGCCTGCCAGCGGTCTTTTCCTTTTGTATGATCTAAGCATGGTAGTTAATGAGGTAATATGGATGACTTAAGTTTAGCGGCGTGAGAAGCAAGTAATGCTACTGATTCAGGAGAAAGAATATCTTTAAAGTTGACCGCCATTTCCGTCAGAAGTCCTGCCCGTCTCAAATTAAGCTGTTCTTCATCTGCAGAAGTACGTGGGGCTGGAGCCAGTTCACCTTTGCGGTAACTCTCCATAACACCCCATGCCCAATCAACGAACTGGTTAGCCTGGGGTTTACTGCTCCATCGACAAATTTCGGAGATACCTTTGAGGTCATAAATGTACGTATCATGCATTTTACCATCAGTACCTAGCACCTTGGTACCTACGGAAAACCGATCCAACCTGTCTTTGTTGTGTGTGTGAATTCTAGAGATCGCCTTCACAGGATCGCTGTACCCTAAGGCTTTACCAATCTGTTCCTGCGTCATCCAAACCTCATTCTCTTCGTCAATATAGAAGTCACACTGGACCTCACCAAGATTTTTATTGCGTACAAAAGATAGCTGCATGTCTATTCCTCCTAAGTTACGTTCTGTATTAGTCATAACCACTAAGAAGCCGTTTTGACAAGCCATTTCAGGTGCCTTTCTTAAAATTATTTTGCTGTAGCTGCGCTGTCTGTCTCTGATACTTAACCAAATGATTTGGAAAGTATTTGGCAAAATAACGCGGTACATAATAAGCAGCAAGTTCATCCTCCAGCTTCCAACAGCGAATGAAGTAAACATACAGCACGATTCCAGCCATGCTGTAATGCCCGTTCATAACCAGTTGCCGTAAAGTTACCGTAAGAGCTTCAGGTAGTCCTTCCTTTGTATTCTTCATCTTAACCACCTCCAAGGCGGGGCTGATCTCACTAGCCCCCGTCTGATCTCTGTCAAACGTAAAGAAGACTCCATATGTCATCATCTTTAGGATAATGACCAGGAGTCTTTAGGGAATTTGCTTATAGATTAATCTCTTCAGCTCTGCGTTGGCTAATTCGGAAAATGGATTTCCATACGGATTGTTGCAATACAAGTTGTATTCTTTACTTATAAAGGCTCTAATCTCCTCCAAGTCTTTTAGCCCATTGGCAACTAATTTAGAATATTTACTACTGGCACGATACCCTTTTCCTGAAAAACATCCTGAATCGTATAGGATATGTTCCCTACCCAAGGGGATAGAGACGGTTATACCGTAAGCTTTTATCATCATTTCTTGTCTTATTAAGCCCTTAGTACGGCTTATATGCTCCCCCATCACAGGAATCCTAGAAGAATATAAGACATACTCCATACCATTATTAGTTTTAGAGACCAGCACTTCTCTAACCATCCCATCACTCCGTCTCTGAATTAATCTGAATTCCGCGATGTAACAGTTCATCTGCAATCATCTGTATAAAGTTTAAGTCTAGCTCCAGCTGGGTGGCCTTCCAATAGGCGCTGATAAGTAATTCCGTACTGACTTCTTCTATACCTTCGCTACCCATTTCATTTTCCATTGCCTGTTCACCTCCTTTCAAGTGGAGCTTGCTCTCAAAGGCTCCTAATTATCGCTGTCCCTCCTAGAACGCAAAAAAAGGCCCATATTCACAAAAGAAGTGAACACAGGCCTGC
Organism: Paenibacillus sp. FSL R5-0345; assembly: GCF_000758585.1. NCBI lineage: Bacteria > Bacillati > Bacillota > Bacilli > Caryophanales > Paenibacillaceae > Paenibacillus > Paenibacillus sp. FSL R5-0345. The sequence continues at coordinate 4,994,174 of NZ_CP009281.1, read as the reverse complement.
TTGAAATACTTTCTATTTGCCTTTTAGCTCAAAGGCAGTATCTATAAGCTTCAGGATAGTACGCTTTTCCTGGAGGCTTTTGTCATATAACCTATTAATGATCTGCTCCATAATGTTAGAGTCTTCATCTTGATTTGAGGGTTGGATGTATTTGAAAAGTTGTTCTAAGGTAATTCCAAGTGCTTTAGTTGTCTTTTCAAGGCTTTCTACACTCATGTTGCGCTCCCCACGTTCCAGCTTGCCGATATAAGTAGGGTGCAAATTAGCTGCATGGGCAAGTTCTTCTTGACTCATGCCCTTTTCCTTCCTGAGTTCCCGCACACGGGCTCCTACTACTTCTTTAATGTTCTGCATAATCTAAGTAATCACCTCATGCAAAACATATCGCAGTCACCTTTACCTCCCAACATTCAGATGAATCTAAATTTCAGATAATATACTCAATTGTATATAATTATGATATAAATAGTACTGTAGGTCTCATTACCTATAACTGGTACTTTTCCCAGCGAGGGGGTGGGCGCATCTAAAACTTGCTTGGCAATAGTACCTATATACCTTGTGGTTCGATTTTATATAAATTTCAGAAGCTACTATACAAAATTATTTCCTGATTCTATGGAAGGGAGGCATAAGCAATGGTAGGCGCAGGAATCGTAGGTCTTGGCTTTTTGATCATAGGCTTAATCGGTGCAAAAGGACTGGGTGAGAAATTTCAATTTAGTTGTCTAATTGTAATAGTGGTAGTGGTGATTTTGGCATTATTGTTTGTCGGATTACTTGGTATTATGAGTTAAAAGTAAAGGGCAAAATACTTACAAGTGGAGGTATATTTGATTATGACAACATCAAAAAGGCTGATAAATTATTTTATAGTCATTCTAATGATATTACTGTTAAGTGCTTGTGGTGGTGATTCGAAGAAAGGTGCATATGAATATGCTGTGACTCAGGCAAAAGAGGCATTTGCCAAACCTTTAGGATCTGGAGTCAAAACTGTAGAAAAATATTCGAAGGATATGGTGGAAGTATACAAGGAACATGACTCAAATATTTATAGTGTGCAATTCAAAATATCCCTAAATAACGGTCAGAATAAAACCGTAGCAGTCTCGGGAATTCGCTTAGATGGAGATCATTGGACATATACAGGGATGCGTTATCAATGAAACAATCGACTGTGATCAAATTACTGATTTTGCTGCTTGTATTGGTCATTGAATACCATCTCCCTTTTCCAGTACATTTGAAGCAGCCAGACGTTGGGGACATGAATCTAGACGTTTTCTCCATGAGTAATATCTATTTGTCTTCTGAAGAAAGTAATAAAATTGCTTTTCCGTATAGCGGAGAGGTTGAACGATCAAAGATTCCGAATGTATTAATGGCAATAACTCTTCCCGTGGGCTTATATTTAATTATTCGTAAAGGCAATAAGCGACAATGAATACTAGCTTAAGGTTTGGAAGCTATGTTGCATGAGGGTATGTAGAGTTGCACCTTTCACTGCAAGTTTCAGCAAATTGGCAAATATTTGACATAGTAAAAATAGAATGCTCTTTGACAAAGAACGGACAGAAAAGAAATAGGGGTGAATGAGTTGCCGAATATATCGAAAAATAGCTTTTTCTTCATTATAGCTGTCTTGTGCATAAGCATAACAGGTTGTAGCGGTAACAGTGGGAAAGGCAAATCCGAAGCTGATGGTTATACAAATCATTATCAAGATAAACTCTTTAAAGGCGTTGCCAAGGAAGAGTGGGTTTTTAAGGGTGGGGAAAATGAGGTTTTCGGACAGGTACTGACTACAGATGAGAATACATACTTCTCAAGTGCTGAGAAGCTATATGCGGTGGATACTGCCACGGGAGAAGAGAGATGGAGTCATACTGTAAATGGGCAGACCTCAGTTCCAGCAGTTGTAAGTGATATCGTACTATATACGGACAGTTCAGGTATGCATGCGGTCAATAAGGGAACTGGAGAGGAAATGTGGGAACATAATTTCACTTCTGAATTACCATTTCTGACGAGACCCTCAATTACAGTAGTTTCGAGTAAACGTGTGTTCATCACTGATTTTACCAAAGAAGGACCCATGACTTTCAAAGCTTTAGATATCCAGTCAGGAAAAGAAGCATGGAAGCTTGCGGGTGACTGGTCGTTGACTCTTACTCCCACAGTAATTAAGGATAAGCTATACATTCCTGCTGCTGGAAAGATGCTTGTTGTTAATGAAATAGACGGGAAAGAATTACATAGTTTTAACACTAGAGGACTTATCGGTAGTTACGCTGCTTCGGATCAACAGATTGTCGCCGTTAATATTAGCGGCAATGTTGCGAGCTATGACTCCAATACAGGAGAATTGTTATGGGAATATGACAATGAATTATTAGGGCTGCCGAGATCACCAGATATAATCTTACTAAAGGATAAGGTACTTCTCACAGAAAAGAGGACTGGCACCATAATCGCACTTGATAGGAGTTCTGGGAATGAAGAATGGAACAAGCAATTTGGTGAGGAGAGGAATTACGTGGTGATGGGTGCGGCGATAACAACACCATCAGTTATCAAGAATACTATATACATTGGCATCTTTGACGGACAAGACGGGCAGTATAAGAACTTGCCTGATTTCTCTAGTCTTACAGCTATTAATGAAGAAACTGGTGCGGAGCTCTGGCACTATCCAGTAGATGATTACATTATGTATCCTCCAGTCTTTGTAGATGGGAATGTTATAGTTACGAATATGAACCAGACAGTCACAGCTTATCAAGGCGGTGAAAATTCTGTGAAGGAAGAGCCAGTGTTTGACGATGAGGAGGTATTGCAGTCAACTAATAGTACAAACACTGATGAAGGAATGATGGAAAAGAACTCAGACGGACAATATGATCTTAAATTATATGAAGGAGATTGGAGTACACCTGGTAGTGACGAAATGGCATTCAACCTTTCCTTTACCGACAGCACTTCTGGTATTATCACTTTCTATGGTCAGGGTGAGGAAGATCCTCAGCCTTTTAAGTATGTCTATCCTGATGGAACGCTGATGGCCAAAATAGGAATTGAGGAAAAGCCAACCATACTCATACTCTTTGATTCAGGTGTATTGGAGTATAAGGATAATGAACAGAAATATTTCTTGGAGAGATCAGGTGCAGTAACAGAGGCAGAGCAGGAGGGAGAATTGCTTATCAGTGGTTTTGAAGGCAAGTGGTGTGACTCTTCCCAATCTCTTTGCTTTGATCTTGAACTTGAAGATGATTCAGGAGGAACGCTGGAGTATTATCAGGAGCTGGAGCCGTATAAGGAATCCTTTGTGATCATTTATGAAGATGGATACAACATGGTATTAGAATTCGAAGCAGCATCCAGTCAGGTTGCCCTAAGTTTAAATAGTGACAAAGATACCTTAAGGTATGAATCAGATTTTAGGAAGGAAACTCTGAAAAGGCAATAAAACTGAATATAGATATCTTAATGGATATCTTAAAGTCGATAAGCACCCATAGTGGTGCTTTTTATTCCATATGCAGGAAATATAATGAGCGGGAAAGAATAGTCTTTATAATACTTACACTTTAGTATGTTAGCTTAGGAGAGTGAACATGAGAAGTAATAAAAGCAAAGGGATTTCACTGTTTGGTATAGTGGTAGTAGTACTCTTGGGCATTTTCTTTGGTACTAATGCTATGAAGTCCCCAGGGACAGAAGTGATTCCTGCTCACGTAAGTAGTAGCGGAGATGGAATTCCATTTTTTACTCCAGATACTTTGCAGAATGAAATGGAATACAATTACAGTGAAACAACTTGGTATCCTTTGATTAACTACTACTTAATATCAGATGAGGATAAGACAATAAAGATCATTCTTAACAAAGCTAAAAAGGAAGTTGCCAAAGAAACAGCTCAATCCATTTCAGGCGCTGTAGCTAGCCTTACCTATAACGAAGGGCGTACAAACTACTTGGTCTATAAAGTGGTGGATAACAACAATCAAGTGGTGTATTCCTTTGATCGGCTGAAACAAAATGCTGAGAAAATGACAGCAAAGCTGAAAGAAATCTATAAGCAGGCCGATGGCATCATTCTAAAAATAAAACCCCGAGAGAATAGCTGGAGTCAGATTGACGTCACAGTTTCAGATACCTGGTACTACTCTCAAGACTTTCAGAAAGAGCGGTTTGTTGAAACGTATGGAACTTTAATTTCACAGGTGATATTGGATTACAAATATATTATTACAGGTGATGAGAGGGTTTATGTTTACTTCGTTGATGAATTTGGTACGAGATTGGCATCACCGAAGCTTTTTGAAGGTTGGAAGGTAGAGAATTAATAAGAATTCTCGGGGCGGATAGGGTCAAGCTTTGCTAAGTGAACACTTATATTACTATATTAACCAGCAGGTTTATAGTATTATTTAAATATATGTTTTATTTAATAGATAATTAGACCTATATTAACAACGAGAAAGATGAAATACATGGAGGCTAACATGAGTACCCTTACCCAACAGCAACTTGAATCCCATCTGTGGGAGTCCGCCAATATCTTGCGCGGAAGCATTGATTCATCCGATTACAAAAACTATATCTTTGGCATGTTATTTCTGAAGCGGCTGAATGATGTGTTTGTGGAAGTGGCCGAAAAAATTGAGCGTGAAGAAGGCAAAACCTATGGCTGGACAGACCGTGACGAGCACCAGTTCTTCGTACCTGAGCGTGCACGTTGGTCCTATTTGTCTACCGTTACAAGCAATGTAGGCGAAGCCATAAATGTTGCTTTTGAAAGCCTTGAAGAAGAAAATACGAAGCTGCAAGGTGTTCTTGCCAGCATCGACTTTAACGATAAAGAAAAGCTGCCTGACAAGCTGATTTTGCGACTGATCCAGCACTTTGGTACCATCAACCTGCGTAACGACAATCTGACTGAACCTGATATGTTAGGGCGTGCCTATGAATATCTGATCAAGCAGTTTGCCGATGATGCTGGGAAAAAGGGCGGAGAATTCTATACGCCTAGTAAAGTGGTTGAACTGATCGTCAAGTTGATCAAGCCTGAAGAAGGTATGCGTATCTGCGATCCGACTGCAGGGTCTGGGGGTATGCTGATCCAGTCCGTAGACTATATCAAATCTAAAGGTGGCAATTCACGTAACCTGACGCTGCACGGTCAAGAACGAAACCTCAATACTTGGGCTATCTGTAAGATGAACCTGCTCCTACACGGTCTGAGCGACCATCGGATTGAAAAAGGCGACACCATCCGTGATCCGAAGCTGACGGAAGACAGTGAACTGATTTTGTATGATCGTGTTATCGCTAATCCACCGTTTTCCCTAAGTAACTGGGGACGTGAAGAAGCAGAAGCAGATTCCTACGGGCGTTTTCGTTTTGGTATCCCACCGAAAGATAAAGGGGATCTAGCCTTTGTTCAGCACATGGCGGCCACGCTTAATCACCATGGTAAAGCTGGAGTTGTAATGCCACACGGCATTCTGTTCCGTAGTGGAGCCGAAGGCCAGATTCGTAAAGGGCTGCTTGAAGGCCTGCACGGAGAAGAAGGATTGATTGAAGCAGTGATTGGCCTACCGTCCAATCTCTTCTATGGAACAGGAATTCCAGCGTGTATCGTGATTCTGAATCGTAATAAGGAAGAACATAAGAAGGGCAATGTACTGTTTATCAACGGAGCGAAGGATTACCAGGAAGGCAAAAATCAGAACGTGCTCCGTGATGAGGATATTATGAAGATCGTTTCAGCTTACGATGCTTGGCAGGATATTGAGAAATATGCTCGTGTGGTAAGTCTCTATGAGATCAACCAGAATGACTACAACCTTAACATTGCCCGATATATTGATTCTGCTGTAGAAGAGGAAGAGATCGTCGTAGAAGAAGCAATTACGACACTTCGGCAGTTAGAGCAGGAGCGGGAAGAGATTGAAGCTAAGATGTATGGGTTTTTGAAGGAGCTGGGGTATGGTGTGTGATTATTATACTAAACTAAGATTACCTTTCTTAAACGTATTACCTGAAAACTGGAGATTTGTTAAAATAGGTGAACTGTTTGCTGAGAGTAAAATCAACAACCGCGAAGATCTACCCTTACTGTCTGTCACCCGTGGAAGAGGAATAATTCCACAGTCAGAGAGCGAGAAAAGGGATATTTCTTCTAGTGATAAATCTAAATATAAAGTAATTGAACCTGGTGATATTGTATACAACACAATGAGAATGTGGCAGGGAGTAGTATCGCTTAGTAATGGAGAAGGAATAGTAAGTCCTGCATATACAGTTCTAAAGCCAAAGAGAGCTCTGAATGGAAAATTTGTTGAATATTTATTTAAAACAAGTTCTATGATTAGGCTGTTTCGTAGATTCTCACAAGGCCTAGTAGATGATACATTGAATCTGAAGTATGAAAATATTAAAGATATATTAATGCCACTTCCTCCGCTTGCTGAACAACAAAAAATTGTTGAAATCCTCTCGTCCGTCGACGATGCGATTGAAAAAACAGAAGCGATTATCAACCAAACAGAAACGGTAAAGGAAGGCTTAATGCAGCAGTTGCTGACAAAGGGAATTGGACACATAGAGTTTAATGAGACAGAAATTGGTGAGATTCCGTCGACGTGGGAAATTGTTTCTTTAGGGGATATTATTAAAAATCTTAAGGCTGGTGTAAGTGTTAATTCTGAGAGCAGAAGAACAAATAAATCGGAACTAGGTATTTTGAAAACAAGCTCTGTTTCAGAAAGAGTTTTTAATCCAGAAGAACATAAAGCTATACTGCCCGAAGAGTATACTAGAGCCATGGTTAATCCTAAAGAAGATCATATTATTATTAGTCGAATGAATACACCACTATTAGTTGGATCAAGTTCGTATATTGATAAGGATTATCCTAATTTATTTCTTCCAGATCGTCTTTGGCAAGCAACAATAGCTCATGAAAGGGCAAATCCTCTTTGGTTAAGTTTTGTATTAACTTGGACATATATGAGAGATAAAATAGGTGGAATTGCTACAGGGACAAGTGGAAGTATGAAGAATATTTCGAAACAGGCTTTTCTTACTTTAAATATATGCCTTCCACCATTGGCCGAACAAAAAAAAATTGCAGGGTTCCTTCAGTCTCTAGACAATCGTATATTAGCTGAAAAGGATCAGGTTAAAATGCTAAGAAATTTAAAAACAGGACTTATGAAGAGTTTGCTGACAGGCAGGGGACGCGCCAATGTTGATCAATCAGAAGAGGTGCTGGTATGAGCACAAGTGATTGGAACGAAAAACAATTGGTTGAAAACAGATTAGTTAAACAGCTTCAGGATATGGGCTATGCACATCTGCATGGCTCTTCCCTGGATTCTGAACGTGAGACTGGCCGTGAAGTGGTGCTGACTCAACGGCTGACCCAAGCGATCAAAACTCTGAATCCCTGGCTTTCGGATAACAATCTAAGCAAAATTGTCCGCTCTATTAAGCATGTAGAAGCGACCAGCTTGATGGAAGTCAACGAGAAATTACATAGTATGCTGGTGAACTACATTTCCATACAACAGGATCTCGGCAAAGGAAAGAAAGGTCAGACCGTAAGGCTGATCGACTTTGACAACCCGTTAAACAATGAGTTTTTGGTCGTTGATCAATTCACAATCACAGGCGGTGAGAAACCGATCCGTCCCGATTTAATTTTGTTTGTTAATGGCCTGCCACTTGTTGTAATCGAGTGCAAAAGCCCAATGGTCTCCATTAATGAACAGCTAGGTAAAGCGGTTAAGCAGATGATGCGTTATCAGAAGGACTATGAGCATCTGTTTCACTATAACCAAATCCTGATCGCCACAAGTAATGACCGTGCTAAAGCGGGAACGATTGGAGCACAATTACAGCACTTTGGAGAATGGAAAGATCCGTACCCATTAACAAGCCCTGAAGTTGGAATCAACCCGACACCTCAGGATATTCTTGTCGCAGGCATGCTATCCAAAGCAAACCTGTTGGATCTCATCCAGAATTTCATCGTCTTCGAACCCGAGGGCGGTCGCATCATCAAAAAGCTTGCCCGTTATCAGCAATTCCGTGCCGTACATAAGGCAGCAAACCGCATCCTGACGGCAAGTGATCCAAGAGATCGCGGCGGCGTAGTATGGCATACACAAGGCAGTGGGAAATCACTCACGATGTTATATCTGGCGGTCAAGCTGAGACGAATCGAAGCATTAAGTAACCCAACTATTATCATAGTTACGGATCGTAAAGATTTAGATAACCAAATAACGAATACATTTCGTCGTTGTGGGTTTGCTAATCCTCAGCAGGCTGAAGGCGTGCGTGATCTGAAAAAATTGCTACTGCAGGGATCTGGCTCGACCATTATGACACTGGTTCAGAAGTTTCAAACGGAGAAAGACCAGGATAAATTCCCTGTGCTTTCTACCGCTTCAAACATAATTGTTATGATTGATGAATCTCATCGCTCACAATACAAGGGTCTTGCCATGAACATGCGGACAGCTCTGCCGAATGCCTGTTACTTAGGGTTTACAGGTACGCCAATCGATAAAGAAGATAAAAGCACAACCCGCACATTTGGTTCTTATATCGACAAATATACAATTGAGCAGGCAGTGGATGACGGGGCAACGGTTCCTATCTTTTACGAAGCACGCCTATCGCATCTGCATGTGGAAGGGGAAACGCTAGATCAACTGTTTGATCGCAAATTCCGTGAATACGATGAAGAGACTAGAGAACGGATAAAGAAGAAGTATGCTGACGAAGAAGCTATTATCGCCAGCCCGAAACGGATTGAGCAGATTGTACTGGACATTATCAAGCATTATGAAGAACACATTCAACCGAATGGGCTTAAAGCTCAGATAGTCGCCATTTCCAGAGATGCTGCAGTGACCTATAAGCAGAAGATGGATGAACTCAGTGATCTGGATTCAGCGGTCATCTATTCATCCAGCAACGATGATGACGACCGTAAGAAGGAATATGCAATCTCCAAAGATGAAGAAAAACTGTTGATTGAACGTTTCAAGAAGCCGCTGGAAGAAGATAAGCTATCCTTCCTGATTGTATGCGACAAGCTGTTGACAGGTTTTGACGCACCTGTTGAGCAGGTCATGTATTTGGATAAGCCTCTTAAGGAGCACAACTTGTTGCAAGCGATTGCCCGTACCAACCGCACATACGATGGTAAAACTTATGGCCTCATCGTAGATTACTTTGGCGTATCCAGCTTTCTGGAGAAGGCACTTGATATTTTCTCCAAGGATGACATTCAAGGGGCTCTTATGCCAATCGGTAGCGAACTTCCTAGATTACAGAGTCGGCACCGTGCAGCCATGAGATATTTTGACTATATCCGTAAAGACGATCTAGAAAGCTGCATTCAAATCTTGGAACCCGAAGATGTACGGAGTGAATTTGAACATGCCTTTAAGCTATTTGCTAAGAGTATGGACATGATTTTGCCTAACCCGATGGCTCAGCCTTATGTGGGCGACCTGGCCTTTCTCGGCAAAGTAAGACAAGCTGCCAAGTCCCGATATAAGGTGGAAGATATGGATATCAGTGACCTGGGGGAAAAGGTAAGGCAACTGATCGCTGATCATCTGCGGGCCTCAAAAGTGGAAATTCTGCATGATCCCATTGATATTTTGTCTAGTAAGTTCGAACAGCATTTGAGCCAGTTCCAAGGTGAAGCCAAAGCTTCTGAGATGGAGCATGCCATCCGTCATGAAATTCGGGTTAAGCTGGATGAAAACCCTGTACTGTATACTTCACTGAAGAAGAAGCTGGAAGAGCTGATTGAAGCGCGGAAGCTGAAGCAGATGGATATTTTTGAAATGATGGAAAAGATGCAGGAGATTATGGGTGAGATGCGGGATGCAGCCAAGCAAGGGGAGCATCTTGGGCTTACACGAGAGCAATATCCATTCTTTTTGATGCTGGAAATGCAGCTTCCTGAAGAAGATAATAAAGAGGCGCTTAAAGCCTTAACCGAAGTAATCACAGAAAAGATTCAGGAGCTGTCCGTTATTGAATGGACGCAGAAGGATGATGTAAAGCGGGAAATGCGGAAGCAAACCAAGCGTCAACTGCGGGTGTTTAAATGTCCAGAGGACAAGCTGGAGTCTTTGACCATTCAGCTCGTCGATCTGGCAGGAATCCATTACCGAAAATAAGAATTCATAAAAAATTTTGATGGGGCGGAGTAGTGAGGATCTATAGAGTTAACGATGGACCATTAATTCTGAGCCATTCCTTTCGCTCCTCGTAGTCAGGCATTACAGATCTGAGAAAGCTCCAGAACGCTTCGGAATGATCTGGTACTTTTAAATGGGCCATTTCATGAACAACTACATAATCCACAATCCGCAGGGGAGCCATCATGATACGCCAGTTGATCAGAAGCTCTCCTTTTTGCGTACAACTACCCCAGCGCTTTTCTTGATCTTTAAGAAGCAGAGAAGTGGGGGTTAGGCCCATCAGTTTAGTGTATTGTTTAATACGTTCTTGAATCTTGAACGTACCATAGGCTTTGTACCATTCAATACAGAGGTTTTTAAGTTCCTCCGTTTGTAGTTTTTGGTTGTAATGAATAGGGATATCTGCAATGAATTTTCCGTTTTTAAATTGAAGTGTAGCTGTGCGTATTGGTTGCTTCGTAACTTTCAGTCGGTATGCTCTCCCGAGATAACGGATCTTCTCTCCGCTTAGGAATTCATGCTGTGAGACCTGTTCTTCAATCTCACGGAATCCATACTGTTTCTTTAAGATCCAGGGCGCTTTGTTGTACATGATCTGATCAATCTGAGCTTGCTCGATGCATTCAGGAGCAATGACACGCACTCCTTCGTACATATCGACAGAAATGGAGACGTCTTTTTTGTCTGGCTTACGTATAAGAGTATATTCAATGGTAGTAGTACCGTAAGTCATTTGTTGCCGCATAAAATAACGCTCCTTTGGATTCTTGAACTTCTGTGATCTGTATAAAAGTATAGACCAAACCCTTGTTCGCTGACAACCAGCTGCACAGATTGCCTTTATACTATCAGTGTGAGAAATAAGAAAAGGAGTGAGTGGTTTGAAGATAATGAGCAAAAGCGGAGTTAACATTTCCAGCATTGAAGAGTGGAAGTTAAATGCACCACCTGCAAAAAAAGAATTGCACTGGAAGAAAGGGAGGAGTGCTTATGAACTTGCCCGTTCTTGGCTGGAAGGAGGACAACCTAAAACTCCTATCGCTTTAACTGAATTACTGCATAGTCACGCCGACTTACAAGGATTTGAAGCAGAATGGGCGGTACCAGAATATGAAACAAAGCTGGATCAGCTGAGAGGGAAAGGCAGAAACCATGATCTGATTATTATAGGTACAGTTAACTCCAAACGAAAATTATTACTGTGGAAGCAAAAGCGGATGAATCCTTTGGCGATCTCGTGGGAGTATATGAATCCAGAAGCATTAAGAAGCCCAGATCAAAAGCTCCTGAGCGAATCCGACAGCTGACGCAGGCGGTTCTGGGTGACAAAGATGCAGAAGGCTTACGCTATCAACTGATTCATGCTGTGGCTGGGACGGTTATTGAAGCACACAAGCAGGAGGCTTCACAAGCTGTATTTGTAATCTGCGAATTTGTGCCAGCCAGTGGCAAGACGAAGAAGGCTATGCAGAATGAAGCAGATTATCAGGCATTTTTAAAGCATTTAATAGGGCGTGAGATTATGAATGGAGAGCTATATGGCCCCATTATGTTGCCTGGAGGTAGACTAATTCCTTCAGATATGCCGCTATATGTGGGGAAAATAGAAATTGAAATATAGGCGGGGTATTAGGTTGCCAATACAGGAATGAGAACTTGTGTTCTTAATTGTTTGGTGCTATATTAGGTGTAAGCACACAGGATTTTACTGAGTTTGGTATTAGCGAATCCTGTTAAGCTAACATCGAACAGATAGCGAAAAATGCACTCATAGCAAGGGTTTGTGGAAAGGTAAGACCGCACAGGACTTAAAATCCTGCGGTACGTGAGTACCGTACGGGTTCGACCCCCGTCCTCGGCATCCTTGATTTATAAGGGTTTTTTCCGAAAAACCTTGGTTTTTGAAACAGCTTAGGAGAGAACTTTTTATCGAGTTCTCTCCTGCAGTTCTCTCCTTTTTCCGAAGGAGAGAACGAGGAGAAGATCGCATGACTCTCATGAAATATTGAGGGTAGTGCGATCTTTTTTTATTAAAAGACCAAAACACCGCTCATTGTTGATGCCGAAGATACTTTGGAGCTGTACTCTAGATGAGAATAAATGTTGGCTGTTGTAGAATAGTTGCTGTGTCCCAGCCATTCTTGAATTTCTTTCATACTGACTCCATTGGAGAGTAGGAGGCTTGCACAACTATGACGCAGGTCGTGATAACGAATATGACGAAGACCATTTTTTTTAAGAGTTCTAGTGAAGTTCTGTGTGATATAGCCCGGTTTAATTCGTTGTCCCAACTTATCCAGATAGATATACTCCTCGTAATCTGTGCAGTAGGATTTACCACATATGGCTTTATTGAGAGCTTGAAGCTCACGAATGCGCAGCAGTAAATCCTTAAAAGCTGGCACAAGAGGTAAGGTGCGGCGGCTCGGTTTGTTTTTAGCACGGTCCTTTTCAATGATGTGTTCCTGACCTTCAAAATAAACCGGAGTTACCGTGTGCCTGATACTAATCGTTTTGTTTTCAAAATTTATAGCTGTCCATTTCAATCCGACTACTTCACTTCGCCGCAATCCATAAAAAGCGGCAAGAATGACTGCTAGCTCTATCAATTCGCCCTTAACTTTTTCAAACAGAATATTTGTCTCCTGCTTGTTGTAAAAACTGCCTACAAAATCATTTTTCTTTGGCCTTTCAATCTTATCTGCCGGGTTAGTGTTAATTAAATCATTTTTGAGAGCATGTTTTAGCGCTTTGCGAATATTAGCATGATAATGGAGAACCGTGTTGGTTGTCACTCCATTTTCTTCAAGCTCATACTGATAGTATTCTTGAATATGACATGGTAATAGCTCTTTGAGAAAAAGCCCTTTTTCTTCAAAGTAAGGTACAACATGATTAGTAATGACGTTGTGATACGAAGCGTAAGTGATAAATTCAACCTGGTGTTTCATCATTGCTAGCCACTGAAGCATGAAGACAGAAAATAGGGGTCCTTGATCGACTGGCTCTTCAGCTGACATTTCTTCGATAACTTCTTCAACTGGTTCTTCCTCAGTAGCATTTAAAAGAAGAGTAAATTCCCTCCTTGTCTCTAATAGCAATGCTTCTGCTCTTTTTTTGTTTCCTTTTACCGTAAGGCCAGTAGGAATCCATTTTGGTTTTCTCTTACCTTCTTCATCCTTGCAATTCAAGACCATATAAAAAAGACCCTTTTTTTCTTGTAGGTGGCCTGCTACCATGAAAAAAACCTCCTTCATAGCAGCCCGCATTGGTCCTACCATTGACGCATTAATTATAACACGTATGAGCAGAGCGGTTCAATGCGGTAAAGTGTGAAAGCTAGAGGGTGAAGTGCCATTTATAACTGTGGCTAAATACTCGATTATATAGATTTTAGGGATTTTGTATATCCTACCAATCTTAAAGTGCTGTATACGTTCAGCTTGCAATAGTTTGTAAGCAGTTTTTGTGCTTATATTACCTAACATAACACACAATTGATCTATGTTAACTACATCGGGAAAATTACGATACATAAGCAGAAGTAAAGATTGAAGTTCTGGCTGTCCTATATCAGTTTGCATCTATAGCACTTCCTAACGAAGAAAATATTTGTAGATATATGGAGGCTGGAGGTGTTATTTATGAATCAATATATTCTCGACAAATTCATAGAGATCTGTTCAAGCTGCCGACGGTTACTCGACATCATAGCTTTTTAAAGCTCCCTCTCATCCGAGCGGGCTGCCCCCAATGCAGTGACGCTGGCCAGGCAGAAGTATCATAATCCCCAATACCGGTCATTGCGATTCATCCTACCATGGGATGATTTAAGTCGGAAAGATAGTCGCTCAGGGCACATGCGATCCTTCTTGGCGCTTCCGCTATGTCGCTTCTGCTGTTGCAGAGGCAATGGGAAAGTACTTGAACAGAAGATATGTAGATATCAAAGAACAAGTAAGGAATTTAGAAGCAGGCTTTTTATAGCTTAGCCCCTATAATTTAAATGGGGATGAGATAAGGAATAAGCAATTAAAATTCTAAACTTATTTTTTGCTCCTCTACTTGTTGGGATAGAACGATTTCACTAATATAACTTGAGTGTTGCAAAAACTACGCTGTCGATTTGACCCGGTTAAAGCAAGTTTGTTAGAACTTTCGTCGAAGATTTTAAAATAAAAAGGACATCAAACCTTTGTGTAGAAATTGACGGTTACGACGCCACAATTTCCATATAAAGGAGATGTCCACTCTTATGGTATCCCTCTACATGTCCATGATCGTCAAGTTTATTTTAGTGCTGAAGTTGGAGTTATCTAAACCACAACTGAATCACGTGTTCACACTCGTTCACGGCATCATTCTCTGCGCCGGACGTAAGAATATCACTCAGATTCGTAACGTTACCAGACAAGATCGTCATCTCAGTAGCATGACCAATTTCTTGAATCACTCTCCCTGGTGCGTCAACCGCATGCAGCGTAGACGCATGCAATTTGCATTGGAAAAGATCCGGGCGAAACGTGTGAAAAGCGGTGATTCCAGATCTCTTATGTTTCTTATTGTGGATGACACTTGTTGTAAGAAAGACAAGTCGACCAAGAAGATGGAGGCGCTCAGCTTTCAGAATTCACATGAAGACGGCAAGTCTGTCTGGTGCCACAGCATTGTCACTTCCCATGTGGTGAGTGAAGGTTGCTCCTACGCTTGGGATTTTCGCCCGTATTACCAGAAAGAGTATTGTGAGGCGCAGCGAATGAGGTTTAGCAGCAAGAACGATTTGGCTCTGGAAATGATCGAAGCCTTCCCTGCTGAGGATGATGCACTCGTCTACGTCCTTATGGATAGCTGGTATACGAGCGAGAAGGTCATCAACGCCTGTAACCGCAAGGGATTTCATGTCATTGCAGCCGTAAAAACAAATCGGCTGATCTGTCCAGCCGGCATTCCGATTCAAATTAGTGATTTCGCTACACAGCACATTCACAAAACTGATCTCCACTCTGTTACCGTGGAAGGTCAGGGAATGTACTGGGTCTATCCCTACGAAGGATCCGTGAGCGAGATCGAAAACGTCAAGCTGTTGCTGTCTTGGAAAGATGATTACACCGATTTGAGCAAACCTCAGGTTTGTCTTCTTTGTACGGATCAGTCCCTGGATCTCGTTACCATCCAGCGATATTATCACGTACGTTGGAACATCGAAACGGGTAATCGTTATTTCAAGGAATTGCTCGGCTTTGACCAATATCAACTGCTTTCTTTTATCGGCATTCAACGTTTTTGGGCCATTCAATTCCTGACGCAAAACTATCTTGAATTCCAGCGGCAGGAATGGATGAGAGACAAATCATCCATGACACTAGGCGATGTGGTGTATCGCATTTGAGAAGAGTACTTCGGGCAGATTATCGTCTATGTTTACCAGCAAGCCTTGGAGAAAAAGCCGCTTTTCGACATCCTGAAACATTTCAAACTGTCTGCCTAAACGTTGTTTTTACTGATAGCACTACAGGTCTGTCCACTTAGCTTATTGCTGAGTTAAATCGCAACACTCAAGTAATATAAGATACCCCCTGCCATAAAAACAGGGGGTTACAAATTAATCACACAAGTTAATATAAAAATATCTATCAATTAAAGATCATTGAAATGAAAAATTACTTTTTTATTATGCATAGTTTAAAAACGCAATCTTCATATTCTAATGATAACGATTAAGATTAAAACGACGTACTGCTAATATGAACTCTAATGTAAGGTGTTGTCTGCAATCCTCATCTATATGCCCGTTTTGTTTTGCAAATTTATTTATCAGTGGTTGATAAAGAAAAATTAGTCTAGCTTCGGCATCACGATTGCCACTCTGAGCCAATTCAATCAGTGTACCTATTTCTTGCATACTGATTCCATCCCTTTTTAATTTAATGTAAGGTTAAGAGAATTATTAGTTTAACAATATAAAGAGAGGTGCTCTTTTAATTTCCGTAATAAATTTGCTTTCATTTTACTGACTGCTTGCCTTGAGATACCAAGATTATATGCAATTTCTTTATCAGTTAAATCCTTACAGTACTTTAGGGCCAATACCCTCTTTTCTACAGTACTAAATTTCAATTCATCGATAATTTGTATCAATGTAGTACAATTTTCGACTCGGGTAGAGGACGACAAACAAATACTAAAGTTGGGTTTGATGTTATTTAATTCTTTTTCATCCAATAGAATAGTATGAGAAGTATGGCGAAGAGCTTTTTTATAATAATCCCGGCTCGCATGACGTAAACACGACTGTACATAACTACTAAAAGCATTTTTAATTGCTTTTTGATCTTTGTTAACATTATGCATATTTCCATCTCCTCTCATTAATTAAATGGGAATGATGAGAGGGAAAGGCAACCTTTGGATTTAATATATAAGAAATGTAAAAATAAATTTTCGACATTTTTACTATAATCGGCATAATAAAGCGAAAGGGCGCAAATTATTCATGTGAAATAATAAGCTGAATCATTCCATCAATTTCATAAGGTCCGCAATCAACAGGTAGAATAAGGTGATCACCTTTATTTAGTCTATACTTGCCGTCTTGGATAAAGATATAACCGTTACCCTCAATCACACTAATGAGAGAATATTTCGGATGAGCTGGCAATTTTGTTTTATTAGTGATTTCCCATTTTTCTACTGTAAAGTACGAATTCGAAACAAATTGGGTTATATAGAGTCCGTCATATTTTTGAGTTACATATGAAGATGGTATATGTATCTGTGGTGTAGTTGTAACTTCGATGGCTTTCCCTAAATGAAGTTCACGTAAATTCCCATTATTATCTCGGCGACCATAATCATATACTCGATAAGTCGTGTCTGAACTTTGTTGGGTCTCCAGTACGACAATTCCTTTCCCCAAAGCATGTAATGTGCCGCTGGGTACATAGAAAAAATCTCCTTGCTTTACTGGAATCTTTCTGAGCAGTTTCTCCCATTCCCCGCTTTGAATCATATATTCTAATTCCTGTTTAGAGGATGCTTCGTGCCCGTAAATAATAGTGGCATCAGGCTCAGCATCGAGAATGTACCAACATTCCGTTTTACCAAGCTCTCCATTCTCATTCTTATCAGCATAGCCATCATCTGGATGCACCTGAACAGACAAATTATCTGAGGCATCCAAAATTTTAGTGAGTAAAGGAAACACTGGTGAACTTGATCCGAATAGTTCGGGTTTCGAGTTCCATAGCTCCCCTAGTGACATACCTTGAAAGACTCCTCCTTTTACAATGCTCTGTCCATTAGGATGTGCCGATATCGCCCAGCATTCGCCAGTCGAGTTATTTGGAATGGGATAATTGAACAAGTCTTTGAGTTTAGTTCCACCCCAAATGCGTTCTTGAAAAACAGGTTGCAAAAAAATAGGTAGATTCATAAATGTTATAACTCCTCTAATTAATAATGGGTAAGAAAACTTCCGGATATAAAGCGGGTCTCATACCGCTATTTATTCATTTTCCGGTACATGGCTGGTGTTACCCCGTACCTTTTCTTGAACGCCGCGTAAAATGTGTTCAGTGTTGTGAATCCATACTTTTGACTAAGTGGCTCAATCGGCTTGTCGCTCGTCAGCAGCTCCTCGCAAATGATGTCGAGCCTGCGTTCTGAAATTGTTTCGGTAATCGAACGGGTGGTTTCCAGCTTGTAGAGGTTGCGCAGGTAATTAATCGACAATCCGAGCTCATCGGCAAGTAGCTTGGTAGCCAGATTAGGATTGGTCAGATGTGCTGCGATTAGTTGATCTACCTCTTGGACAAGTCCCGCCTTCTTGGATACATTGCGGGCAGCGGCGATCTCCGCCAGCGTCTGGCTGGACAAGTCCTCCATCCATTCTCCGAATGCCTGGAGGGTCTCAAGCTTCATAATCTGATTCTCGACGGAAGTGAGTCCCCAGGAGCTGGACAGTATGAAATGTGGAGCAGCTTCCTGAAGAGAACGGCGAACATGCATGAAAAAGGTGATAAGCGACATTTTGCACTCAAAATAAGGCCGCTCTCTAAGCGCGGAGAGAGCAGCGTCCATCGTAGGGAGCAGAGTGTCGCCGTCGGCCTTCTGAATTGCATGTACCATCTGCCTCTCCAGTTCAAGCGGAAGATGGTACAGCTCGTTCGGACTACTATCAGCCTGCTCTTCCGACACGAGCGCGCCATGCCCCAGCCGAAAGCGCTCCTGGGTCATTTCGTATACAGTCATGTATCCTTCATGCAGCTCGGCTAATCCTTCCATACATTTGCCGGAAGCCACGGTTGTGCTAATGGAGAGATACTGCTTCACCAGCCGCTGCGACTCCCGCAGCTTGTCGGCAATAGCATTAGGCTGCCTTTTGTCCACCGGCAGGATGACGGCGATATGATCCGCTCCCATATCCACGGTTTGAATTCGGGCGGCGAAGAAGGGCTGCAGTGACTCTCCGACAATATTGGTCATAGCAAACCTTAGCAGCCGCTGGTCTTTATCTGAATAGTTCTGGACAAACGACGGAAAGTAGTCGATCCGGAAGATGGCAACCGACAGGTTCTCCTCCGGAAGCTCAATCTCCAGCCGGCGGATAGATTGGCGAATCTCCTCCAGAGAAGGCGCCGGACCGCTGAGCAGTTCACGCATGAAGCGTTCCCGAGCGAAGAATTTGTGCTGCCGGCCCACCTCTGTCAGTTCGTGGATCTTCTCCGATTGAAAGACGAAGACCTGGGACAAATAATCAAGCTCATTGGCTGCCAGCAGACCGTCTTGCTTTTCGGACTGGTGCTGTTTCATGACATTCTGCACCAGCTCCTGAATCGGCGAATAGACTTTTCGGGACAGCAGAGCGACTACTCCGAGCGAAACTAGGAGCAGTCCGCCGAACAACAGCAGGGTGATATTACGCAGGAAATCGATCCTGCTCAGAATGACAGACTTGGGAATGGTCTCGTAGAAGCGCCAGTTCTGAATACCCTTAATCGAGGTCTGGGCGTAAACCAGCATCTGTTCCCTTTCGTTTTCAGGCTTGTAGAGCTTCCAGCCATTTATCTTATCCGAGCTGGCTGCGGTGAAATCCTGTATTTGATCCTGACTTAGTCGATCGGTGCTGAAGATCATCTCATTCTTATCGTTAAGGACAAATAGGTTGGTCTCTAGGAAGCTGTTGGCTTGCAGCAGTGTCATAATACTGTCCGCGTCCACGTTCAATACAAACGCCGAGATGGACTTGCCGGTTTCATAGGGGATAATGGCCGTAATCACCCTCCGATATTTGCTAGAATTCAGAGGCATATGGGGGGTGCGCGGAATCAGAAATGCCCCGTCCGTAATCTTGCGTGTACGCAGCCGCTCCAGTACCTCTTGGTCATAGAACTCGTCGATGTCAGTAAGCCCCAGCCGGGAATCGATGATACTGTCAGTGTAATCATTGATCAGATAGACCGAATCAATGGATGGATTGCCATTCTTCACATTCATTAGCCGACTCCAGACCGTATAGGTCTCAAAAGTGCTGTTTACTTCGGCCAGTGCATATGACTCTAGCTGGCTGTCAGAGCTGGAGGAGTAAGCGTAGTTGATGGACCATTCCATCAATTGAGCCGTATTCTTGCCGCCATTGACAAGAGCTGACTCAGTATGATCGCCGATTTCGTTTAAGAGGGTTTTGGCAGACAGCCCGTAAAGGGCAACAAAAGAAACAGCGAGCAGGAATGTCGTTGCGCTAATAAAATAGATGAGGATTTTTAGAAAAGTCGTTCGTCGTTTAATTCGTTTCCAATTAAATATATTTTCCATTGAGCTCCCCCGGACGGTTCCTTTTGTTTAGGAATGCAGGGTTTATTGTACCATAGAAGCATCTTCACTGAACCAAATCAATGGATTTTGCGGTGAGTGATGGATTCAAGAACCGGTGAATGGATGCAAGGAAGAAGTACCGTTGCATGTTGTAATTGTTCTCTGCTCCACGGCCTGATATGGTGATTTCAGACATTCGGCCGTGCACGGACCAATGACAACTAAGGGGGTAGGAGCATGGAGCATGCTCAAAGACGGGGCATACGCTGGAAGCTGAAGCAGATCGCACACAGTCCTTTTTTATACCTAATGGCGATTCCCGGTTTGCTGTTTTTTCTAATATTCAGTTATTTCCCTATATACGGAATCATGATCGCCTTCAAGGAGTATGATTTCTCCCGCGGGATTACCGGGAGCAAGTGGGTTGGATTTAAGAACTTTGACTATTTCTTTACTTCGAATGACTTTTGGGTGATTCTCCGCAATACGGTCGGGTTGAATGTGTTGTTTATCATGTTCACAACCTTTTTTGCGGTGCTGATCGCACTAATGTTCAATGAAGTAAGCAACAAGTATTTCAAGAGAATATCTCAATCGCTAATTTTCTTACCTTATTTCATGTCCTGGATTGTAATCGGTATGCTCGTCCAATCGTTTTTGGGAGGCGAACAGCCACCGGTTAATACCTGGCTGCAGAATCTCGGGTTAGAGCCGATCAACTGGATGTTCGAGTCGAAGCTATGGCCGGCCATCCTCACGGTGATCCGGGTTTGGCAAGGTGCCGGCTACCTGTCGATCATCTTTCTGGCCGCGATCACCGGAATCTCCGAGGAACTCTATGAAGCCGCCCGCATTGATGGTGCATCTAAACGCCAAATCATGATGAAGATCACGGTGCCACTGCTGGTCCCAACGATTTCGATCATGACGCTTTTGTCGGTCGGCCGTATCTTTAATGGTGATTTCGCCATGATCTATGCTATCATCGGTGACAATTCACTGCTCTATTCAACCACAGATGTCATTGATACCTTCGTCTTCCGCTCGATGAGACAGCTACACGACTTCGGGATGTCCTCAGCTGTGGGCCTGTTCCAATCGGTCATGGGGCTCATCTTCGTCGTGTCCGCCAACGCCATCACCCGTAAGGCATCTAAGGAATCCGCATTGTTCTAGGAGGGAAATCATGAAACAGACGGCATCCGACCGTACTTTTACAGCCATGGCCTACATCATTCTCATTTTGTTTACGATCTTCTGTGTCTTCCCGTTTCTACTGATGATCATCGGCTCCTTCACGAAGGAAAGCGAACTGATCGTGAACGGGTATACCCTGTTTCCTAAGCATTTTTCTACAGCGGCTTATAAGGCGCTGCTGCATTCCGATGCACTGGCCCAGGGATACAAAGTCACTATCCTGATTACGGTGATCGGGACACTCTCGGCACTGTGCATCTCGGCGATGCTCGCCTACTCGTTGTCCAACAAGCGCAATGTGCTGCAGACACCGCTACTCCTGTTCTGTTACTTGCCTATGCTTTTCTCGGGAGGAATCATTCCCTTCTATATTGTTGTCAGCCAGTGGCTGTATCTGCAGAATAGCATCGGCGCACTGATTCTGCCGTTGCTCTGTCAGCCGTTTCTCGTCTTCCTACTGGTCAGCTTTTTTCGCACCGTGCCGGATGAACTGGAAGAAGCAGCCCGGATCGACGGCGCTAACGAAATGCGGGTATTCTTCCAGATTATCCTACCGATCTCAAAGCCAATTCTAGCATCCGTTGGCTTGTTCTATGCACTATATTACTGGAACGACTGGTTTATGGGCTTAATGTTCATCGACAATGAAAAACTGTTTCCACTGCAGCTAATCCTACGGCGGATGGTCTCTAATATGGAAGCGGCTAAAAATTTGATTCCTGCTGCCGCAGCGATCTCGACAGAAGCCCCCACCTATGGCGTACGAATGGCTACGACGGTACTCACTATCGGACCGATCATTCTGCTGTATCCGATGCTGCAAAAGTATTTCGTCAAAGGCCTGACTGTTGGAGCGGTAAAGGGTTGAATGAATGGATTTCGGCATTAACCGGGCGACCGGATTAACGCATAGATGATTACTTTTCGAGGAGGGTCAAATTATGAAAAAAAACAAAGCAATCAGTACCATTCTCGTCAGCGGCTTATCGCTTTCTCTACTGCTGGCTGGCTGTGGAGGCGGGGGAAACAAGAATGCTTCCCCGAGTAATTCCACTAATGGAGAGGTGTCCACGGCCAGCACGGCTCCAGCTACGGAGGCCCCAAAGGAAATCGTTGAATTGAAAGCGTATTTTCCCGGCGATAAGCCTAACGAATTCGAGGAGGTAATGAGGGCCGTGAACGACAAGCTGAAAGCCGACAATGTAGGCGCTTCTCTGAATATCAATTTCTTGCCATGGTCGGATTATGGCAACTCCGTATCGGTCAAGATGTCGGCAGGAGAGGATTTTGATATGTACCTGGACGCTCCTTGGCTATCGATGGCACAAATGATTTCAAGCGGTTCCATTATTCCGCTTGACGACATGGTGGCGGCCCGCAAGGAACTGAAGGATTCGATCCCTGAGCAAATGTGGGCGTCGAACAAATTCGAAGGCAAGATTATGGGAATTCCGCTGGGCACAACTCAAGGAGCGATGAACGGTTTCTTGATCCGGAAGGATCTTCGTGAGAAATACGGCATGCCAGAGTTGAAAACGGTTGCAGATGTTGAAGATTTCCTTTATACCGTGAAGGAAAAGGAAACGACGATCAAACCGTTCATTGTCGATGGTCGCAGAGCCGACACTATGCCGAATCTCTTCACCGATTATTCCAATAATACCAGCAAAGATAACTATGTGGAAACTACGGTTAAGATGTTCTATTACTCCCAGAAAGACAAGAAGATAGTAGGGGCCTGGGAGAATCCGTCCCTCCAGCAGAATTTCGACAGGATCACGAAGCTTTACAATGACGGTATCCTGTCCAAGAATATTGCTCAGGAGCAAAACGCGCAAACCTTGTTCACGCAAGGTAAGTACGCGGCAACGCTGTATGCGTCTGACGGAGTGGAAGGTCTGAAATACCTAGAAGCGCTCAAGATTCCAGGTGTCGAGCTTGAAGTGGTAGTACCTTACGACCAATCGGCTAAGCCGTATTCAACATTCCAGCAATGGAACTTTATGTGCATTCCTAAAGCCTCTAAGCATGCCGATCTGGTGATGGACGTAGCCAACTGGCTTTCTATTAAAGAAAATCATGACCTTTTGGAATACGGAATTGAAGGCAAGGATTGGGAAGCATCGGGAGATACGTCCTTCAAACAGCTGTCCGATTACTCCTTCCCGGGATATGTCATGACATGGCGTCCTACCCTAGTTCGTACCCCGGACAGTATGCTGCCGAGCGATAAGGAATGGTTTGAGAAGTCGAAATTGGCCGAAACCTTTCTCTTGAGTCCGCTTTCCGGGTTCACCTTCAACGCGGATCAGGTCAAGACGGAGTATGCTAAGGTTTCTCCTTTCTATGATTCCCTGTACTTGCCGATGGCTCAAGGTGTATTGCCTACCGATAAAGGATTAAAGATGATGAAGGACAAGATTCTCGGGGTTGGCGGTCAGAAGGTCGTCGACGAGATTCAGAAGCAAGTCGACGCAATGCCGGCCAAGTAAACAAAAACAAAGATAACCTGTGGGGAAGAGGATGTAGCTTACCGCTTTGCGGAGAATTCGTTCCCTTCCCTCTTTGTGAGTTAAACACAGGTGTAGCCACCGCTTCCTGATGGGGCTGCGCCCGGGCGCATGGAAAGGCAGCTGGATGGGCAATGGCACAGTGCCGATCCGCATCGAACGCAGCTGGCTGACTCTGTATCACGGAGCGCTCGATGAAGTGATGGCTGTGGCGGACATTCCGCTGGAAGATATATTCGATACAGTGTCATACGAAGGACCCTTGATTTAAAAATATCTCAACCTGAAGCTCCGCAGAGAAGAGGGGCGGGCTTCAGTTTGAACTCAGGAGGTTGAAAATCACATGAAAAAAATGATAAGTGCTTGTTTAGCCTTGTCTTTGACCGTTTCATTATTTTCTGTGAATCTTGTTGATCGTATTTACGCATCACCGGTGCAAGAAAGCGGGATGACTTCGACACTTTCAATGACCTCGGCCCAGCTTGCGGACAGCTCGGCAACGCAGCAACGATGGCTGTCCATCCCGGATTCTCGCATTGTTCTCAACCCGGGCAACCATCCGGACGGCGGCGCGCATTTTCCGCTCGGTAGCGGCTATTACGTACAAGGAAAAGCCAAGGTACAGGATCGGCTGCTGGAGACCTTCCAAGCAAGCGGAATGCTGCCTCCCAGTGTCGAACAAAAACCGGTCGTCTTTAATGAGCCGTTTGACAATCTCTCCGCCAATGATTGGCAGACTTCCGGTGTAACCGCCTCTGCGACAGATGGACGCGCAGTGGTAACGACAACCGGCGATTGGGGAAGCGTCACGTCCAAGGAAATCACCCTGAACCTTACAGACTCGCCCTACTTGTCAGTGACCGTGCCGAAAGCAACCGGTAAATGGGCACTCAAAATCGATAAAGGCTATCAGCGGGATGTTCAGCAGGACACGACCCAAACCGGTTCCTTCCTGTTCGATTTGAGGACATTGCCTCAGACAAAGGAATTGACGGGCAACCAGACCTTCAAGGTGATGCTCTTTGTTAGCGGCGGAAACGGGAATACGGCCGAATTTGATTCCCTACAATTTCAAGGTGTTCCGCCAACAAATACTAAGGATCCCTATGAGGGCAAGCAGATCGGGTTCGAAGATGTCTTCGATTCCGTTACTTCCACACTGTGGAAAACCGCTGAAAGCGCCGGCAATCAAACCGTTATGAATTATGAAGACGGGCTGGGCAAAATCACGATCAGATCGAATGATGGCTACGGTGCGATTGAGCGTGAAGTGACTGTCAATCTCAGCGAGACGCCATCGCTCAGTGTGAAAATTCCGGAGACCACTGGAAAGTGGGCCATCAAGCTCAATACCGGCGGGCAGTATGAGCCTTATACCCTCCAAGGCGACACTTCGGATACCGGAGTATTTACCTACGATCTGGCCGGAATCACAGGCTGGTCGGGAGTCAAAAAATTCAAGATCAAGATTTTCCAGGTTGGCGGACAGGGCTCATGGACGAAAATCGATCATTTAGCTATTCACTCCGATGACCGCTGGCTAAATACGGCAACTACGTCGCAGACGATATGGCGCCCCGAGGCGATCGATTATAACGGAACCTATTCTGCAGGTGCGGTTACAGGTTCTGATCTTTTCTTTGACACGGAATCGGTGACACGGACAATTCACTCCGACTTGTCTGCCGGAGCTATCGCGGTCGCTGGCGAGTACTCCGGCTCCGCAACCTTTGCAGCCGAGGGGAACGTGTTGACGGTCGTTGACAAGGATCGGGATTTCACGTACGCCATCGCTTTACCTCAAGATGCGGTTCCGTTTTTCTTCACATCGGCAAATGATGTGCGCTTGGGACGCAACGCGATGAAGACACCTTCTTCGGGCTCCGGTTATTGGGTTGTGACCTTGCTTGGGAAGGGAGATTATGCCGTCGGCGTCGGCTATGCCGTTGGTGGAGACGCGAGCGCCGTCGATACGGCCGCGCAGAGAGCAACAGCGGCGGCGACGCTTGAAGGAGCTGCAACCAGCCGAGCCAAGTATGCAACATACTGGGACGAATTTCTTGCTAAGGTGCCGGTGGTTGAGGATTTCGATATTCTCCATGTCAATAAAGTCGGCGTTACTTCCGAAGATGTGAAGCAAATGTATTATATGGCATGGATCGGGCTTTCCCAAAATATACTGCCGCCAACACCTGAGTGTGGGGGATCACATCGGCAGATTGCCACCGGGAAGCCTTCGATGTACACGTCCGGACCGCAAGGAGCAGAAGCTTCGGCAAGCTGGGATTCTCTGTTC
This sequence comes from Paenibacillus sp. FSL R5-0345, assembly GCF_000758585.1. Taxonomy (NCBI): domain Bacteria; kingdom Bacillati; phylum Bacillota; class Bacilli; order Caryophanales; family Paenibacillaceae; genus Paenibacillus; species Paenibacillus sp. FSL R5-0345. Next base: position 4,968,114 of record NZ_CP009281.1, on the reverse strand, counting down.
GGTATGCAGTTCTTGGCTTATGTGGAGCCGGATATTGCCTGGGAGACCTTCGAAGGGATGATGGCAGGTGTCGAGTCGGACGGTAAGCTGGGAGGAGAATCTCTTCCGGCCCGGAAGGCCCAGACCGCCTGGATACTCTATCAGATCACCGGGGACAAGGAACGATTGGCAGGAATCTATGACAATCTGGTCAAGCATCTGCGCTGGGCTGCCAACAATCTGCGCTGGAGTTTCGGCGACGGCGGTCCGAATGAAAGGGACGGGGAATTTGTCATCTCGCTCATTATCGATTATGAATATGCGCGGCAAATCTCCGAGAGCCTCAACAAAACGGCCGATGCAGAAGAGTGGGCAAACTCGGGGTTGAAACTGACCGAGGATTACAAGAGCTGGTTTTTCCCGAAGAAAGGGACAACCCTCTATAAGCATTGGCTGGACGGAAGTAGACCCGACCTCACCGGACAGACCAGTTCTGTGGCCACCGGTCTCCATGTGCTCGGACTTCCCGAATATTATGTCAATGAGCTGGTGGACCGCTTCCACTCGGAGTATAACCCGGAGATGCAGTTAGCAGGTTTCAAAGGGCTTAAAGCACCTAACGCTCAATATATGACTTACGGTCTCTTGGATCACGGGTTAAGTGAGGAAGCCTCCTCATTCATTCATTCCGTCACCCGCGATATCGTGCGAACGAAGACCTTCGCTGAGGTATACGAGAAGTCTTCGGACGATATCAACGCCATTCCAATTGCGACGAGTATTTATCCTTCTCTCTTTGGAATCGTTAACCTCATCGATAACGTATGGATGGCCAATGGATATCGTATGGACCTTGGAGCTCCCGCCTTTGTTCGGTTACCCGGAGCGACCGGTGGAGTCGCGGGACTGACATGGATGGGGAAGATCTTCGACACGGATATTAACGGTGCGACCATTCAATTATCCGGAGAAGCGCTGAAACTACCTGGCGCATTTTCCCCGATCACAGTGCAAACCGGTGCGACCGTTCAATGGGGAACCGATTATGTGAATCCGGAAGTTCCGGAAGCGTCGGCAAATCTGACTGCGCTGGTGGGTGATGGGAAGGTCACGCTTCGTTGGGATGCCGTTCCGAATGCGGACAGCTACCAGGTATATCGCTTCGAAGGCGACGCGGCGCCTGCCGATCCAAGCGCTTGGCAGCTTGTAGAAGCGGACCTTAAACCGACGACCTATACGGTTGTGGGACTGACCAATGGAACGAATTATACCTTTGCAGTCAAAGCGGTTAATCTAACCGGGGTAGGCGACTTCTCCCCCGCTGTGGTTGCGACTCCCACCGGTGAAGCACATACGGTTCCGTTCGCCCCGGTGAACTTGACCGGAGTGGCAGGGGACGCAGAAGTGCGGCTTCGCTGGGACGCATCAGCGGATGCGGTTACTTACGCGGTGTACCGGTATGAAGGTGTATCGGCCCCGGTCAATCCGGCCGAGTGGAAGCTGACTACCAGCGTAACGGAGGCCACTTACACGGTAATCGGATTGACCAACGGAACGAGCTATGCGTTCGCGGTGAAGGCTGTTAATGTGGCCGGGGAGAGTGACTTCTCCAACGTGATCATCGGAGTGCCGAGTGCGACATTGCCGGAAGTTCCGGCAGCGCCACGAAACCTGAGCGCTGCGACAGGGAATGGAAGCACGGTTCTGAGTTGGAGTGCCGCCACTGGGGCGAATAGCTATTCCGTCTACCGCTATAAGGGAGGGAAGGCCTCAGCCGATCCCGGATCACGGGAACTCGTCGAGGCGGGTATTACGGCCACCGCTTATACGGTACCTGGATTGACGAACGGCATGAGCTATGCATTCGCGGTGAAGGCCGCGAATGCGGCCGGGGAGAGCGCGTTCTCGAACATGGCTGTTGTGACTCCGCTTGCTCCGGTAACGCCAGATAACGGAGGTGATTCTGGTAGCACAGGGACTAGCGCTTTGTCTACGGTCATCTCCACGAATGGCAGCATTGTTATCCCGAGCGGAAAATCCGGCGAAGTGAGCCTGAACGGAGACGTGATGGTTTCGCTTCCGGTAGGTGCGGCGAACAGTGAACTGCGAGTGATCATTGAAAAGCTCGCGACGGCGGCTATACCGCAAGCCGATCAAGGAGCTTTCATCAGCTCTGTTTATGAGATGACGAAGAATGTGCCGGGGCCATTCCGCAAATCGGTCATCCTCACGATGAAGTTTGATCCGGCTAAGGTAGGTGCGAATCAGAGAGCTGCCATTTTCTACTATAATGAAGAGAAGAGGGAATGGATAGAAGTAGGCGGAGTCGTGAATGGAGAGTGGATGACGGCTGTAGTGAACCACTTTACGAAATTTGCAGTAATGTCGGTCGGGAAGAAGGCGGTCGAACCGAATCCGGGGCAGCCTGCTGTTACGTTCACGGACATCGCCGGACATTGGGGCGAGAATGCTATCCGCAACGCGGTGAGCAAGCAGTTGATCACCGGCTACCCGGATGGCACGTTTAAACCGAACGCTGCGATTACCCGGGCTGAATTCACGGTGATGCTGGCTAAAGCGCTTGGCTGGAAAGGGGAAGGCTCAACTCTCGCCTTCGAGGATAAAGCGAAGATCGGCGCTTGGGCAAGGGAAGCGGTGACGGAGGCAGTGGCAGCTGGAATCGTCAGCGGCTACCCGGATGGCAACTTCCAGCCGAACGAGCGTATCACGCGTGCGGAGATGGTGGCGATGATCGCGAGAGCGCTGGAGCTGCCGCTGAATGCGCAAGACGCAACCAGCTTCGCGGATGGCGCAGCCATTCCGAAGTGGGCGAAGGCTGCGGCTGAAGCCATGCACCAACTCGGGATCGTAAACGGTCGCGGCGAGGGCAAGTTCGTGCCGAATGCTACAGCAAGCCGAGCGGAAGCAGTAGCGATGCTGCTGCGGATACAGGATTATCAAAGCAATCGATAAAGAGTAATGAAGCAAAACCTAGCAGCCAATCGCTGTTCTAGGTTTTGTTTATCTAATCTCAGCCTCATCTGTTTTTTAGAAATAGAACATGAAGAAAAGGTTGGTGTTTTATCTTGAATTTATTACAGCATGTCAATCCTCTGCAGGGGACAGCGTCCACATTTCGATTTTCCAACGGAAATACGCTTCCGCTCATTGCCCGGCCATTCGGCATGGCGGCGTGGAGTCCGCAAACGGACGAAGCTGGCCATGGATGGTTCTTCCATCCCTCTCACCGTCATTTCGAAGGGATTCGTCTGACCCATCAGCCCAGTCCATGGATCAGGGATTATGGACATCTCGTTCTGATGCCGCAGAGCGGAGTACTGGCTCTGCCGGCCAGGCAACGTTCTTCCTCCTTTCGCCCGGAGGACATGACGGTGATGCCCGATTATTTCCGTATTTCATTGCGTCGCTATCGGGCTTCGCTCGAGCTAAGCCCGACAGAGCGCTGTGCGAGCATTCGCCTGAAGTTCACGCAGCGTGAGGAGGCGAGAATGCTCGCCGTGCCGTTTGCAGGCGAATCCTTGGTTACAATCGACCCTGCCGCCCGAAGACTGAGCGGGTATACCCGGGCCAACTCGGAGGGGGTTCCCGAGAACTTCGCTATGTATTTCGTGATGGATTTCGACTGCGACTTTGATGTACAGGCCTGCGGCACCTTCACAGGGGACGGGGCGACTGTTATTCAACTCAGCGGAACCGGTGAACGTGTCGGAGCCTTTATCGGCCTGTGCCTGCCGGAGTCTGGCGAAGCGGGGCTTACGGTAGGCACTTCATTCATCAGCATCGAGCAGGCCGCCGCCAATCTCCGTCAGGAGATCGGCGGCAAATCCTTCGAGGCTGTCCGGGCGGAAGCGGCCGAGACTTGGGAAGATACGCTGAGCCGGGTGCAGGTGGAGGACCGGAGCGAACGCAAGCTCCGCACCTTCTATACCTGCCTGTACCGGACCTGTCTGTTTCCCCGGATGTGGCATGAATTTACGGAGGACGGGCAAAAAGTCCATTACAGTCCATATAACGGACAAATTGAGAAAGGGCCGATGTACTGCGACAACGGATTCTGGGATACGTTCCGAACTTCCTATCCCTTGTTCAGCCTGCTCTTTCCAAGCCGTTTGGGCGAGATTCTGCAATCCTATGTCAATGCCTATCAAGAGGGTGGCTGGCTGCCCAAGTGGTGCTCGCCGGGTGAACGCAGCTCCATGCCGGGGACACTGATTGATGCGGTGCTCGCCGATGCGTACGCGAAAGGCATCGAAGGCTTTGATGTGGAGCTTGCCTATGAAGGCTTGCGCAAGCACGCCTTGCAGGCCTCCAAGGACCCCCGTTTCGGCAGAAAGGGCTTCGAGGCCTATGAACAATACGGATACTTGCCGGGAGAGGTCTATCATGAAAGCGTCAGCAGCACCCTGGATTATGCGTACGGGGACTTCTGTGTTGCCCAGGTCGCAAAGGGTCTGGGGCGAAAGGAAGACTACGAGCTGCTGATCGGCCGCGCGGGCAATTACACCCGCCTGCTTGACCCTGAGCTTGGCTTCATGCGGGCCAGGAAAGCGGATGGAAGCTGGCTGGAGGCCTTTGATCTCCTGAAGTGGGGCGGAGCCTACTGTGAAGGAGGTCCTTGGCAAAGCAGCTGGGCCGTTCAGCATGACATGCTGGGTCTGGCTGAACAGATGGGCGGAAGAGAGGTGCTGCTGGCCCGGATGAAGGAGCTGATGACCGTTCCTCCGGAATTCAAGACCGGAGGCTATGAGATCGAGATTCATGAGATGTCGGAGATGGCTGCTGTCGATTTCGGGCAATTTGCCATCAGCAACCAGCCGAGCTTTCATTTGCCCTATATCTTCGCGGTGATCGGCTCGCCGTCCGAAACCCAGTACTGGGTGAGAAAAACGGCGGAGGAGCTGTTCAGCGCTGAGATGGATGGACTGCCCGGAGATGAAGATAACGGCAGCCTGAGCGCGTGGTATATTTTTGCCAGCCTGGGGATGTATCCGTTCTGTCCCGGCGTTTCTGCCAAGTGTTCAAGAAGCATGTAGGCGTCAGTCCCGGCCAGTATAGAGATGAGCATATGGTGAAAAGTGAAGAAAATCAGCTTTTATAGTTAATGATCGAATATCATCAAGGCAGTGTTTTGAGACAATGCTTGCAGCAGTTCTTCAAACTTTCTCATAGCAAACCTAAAGAGCAGCAGCCATTTTGCAATAGCAGAGTGGCTGCTGCCCTTATATTAACTCACCGTCAAATTCTCCTGCTCTTAGTTGACTAGGGTAATCCAGAAGGCTTCCCAGGCACCGGCTATCGTTTCGCTGTTGGCCAGCAGCTTGCCGCCTTTATTTTGGTCTGAATTGATGTATTTGCCGTTGGCGGCGGCATAGATACCGTATTGTCCGCCTGAAATACTCTCAATATAGAATCGTTCCCAGCTTCCGATGGTGGTGCTTCTCGCCAATAGCTGGCTGTCTTCATCAACGACAGCGGTCAGATATTGGTTGTTGGCCGCAGAGCGGAAGGAAACCGTGCCGTCACTGTTGTTCACGAGCGTAAAGGTCTCCCAGGCACCGCTATAGGAATCGCGGTTTGCGACCAGCGGATTTTTGCCGCTGTTGTCGGCCGTGACGACTTTGTTGTTCGCGATCGAGGTGAAGCAGTAATTACCGGCAGCAAGGTTGGCGAGACTGGCCTTCTCAATTTTCAATGAAGAGGCTTTATCATTATAACTCCCTAAGGATGATGCATCCTCAAATAAAACCTTGGTTCCCCCGCTATAGTTATCATCATTATATAGAGTTACCTTGTAGCCTTTGGGCACTTTGACAGATGAAATGGCGTCGTTGGACAACCCCTTGCTGACCAGGCTGTTATAGTTATACGTGCCGACTCCAAGCTGGACGGCTTTCCCCTGATAGCCCGCATCCACAAAAAACTCCGCTTTTTTCGAGGCCACACTGTCGTCATAGACCAAGCCCGAGCTGTCACCGACCTTGGTGATTTTGAAGGCTTCCCAGGCACCGTTCACTTGATCCTTGGTCGCTTCCAGTCTGCCGCCATTATCCATATTGGCCTGCACAAATGTGCCGTTCGCGCTGGCTTTGATTCCATAAGTGCCGTCACCCAGGCTGACCAGCTGGAATTTCTCCCAGGTGCCGATGGAGGTGCTGCGGGCCAGTAGCTGGTTGGATTCATCAATCACCGCACATATATATTTCTGATTGGCTTGCGACAGGAAGGAGACACTTCCATCACTGTTGTTTTTCAACGAGAGTGTTTCCCATGCGCCACCAATGGCAGGCCGGATGGCCGCTAGCGGTTCCGCCCCAGCATTATCAGCCGTAACCACGCCTCCATTGGCCACCGAGGTCAGATAATATTCGCCGTCACTGAATGGAGTCGCACCGGCTTTTTCAATCTTAATGGAAGAGGTCTTATCATTGAAATCGCTGAGCTGGGATACATCCGAGGTCAGAACCCGCTGGGCCCCGCCAAAGTTCAGATTCTCGTACAGGGTAACCTTCAGCCCGGAAGGCACCTTGACTGAAGAGATTTTGTCGTTAGGAATTCCGGCCGCCACCATTTGATTCAAATCGTAGGAGCCTGCTCCGAGCATAACGGCAAGCCCGCCATAATTATCGTTTTCGTAGAAGGTAACACCGCCGTCGCCGGTTCCGGGGCTGACCGTTCCAGGCAGATAGGCTTTGATAACATTGTGGATCTTAGCGTTCACGGTTGCGTTTGAGGTGCCGACGCCTGACCATTTCTGACGGATGGTATCCTGGGAGTCGTTATAAATATCCACCTTTTGCGGATTATGGGTGTAAATTCCCCATGAGGAGTTGGTTCCGGTTACTTTGTAGGTCCAGGTCGTCCAGCTCCATCCCTGCTGATTGAAGGATGACATGGTATTCTTCCAGGCATCCTCTTGGTCAAAAGAGGTGAATTCCCCTATATAGGTCGGAACGCCATAGTTGTGGCTTGTGATGTCAGCGACCTTGCTCGCAATATAAGAAGCCTGGCCGGAGGTGCTGGAAACCGCATCCCATGGATAGTAGTGGTATTCATAGACTACATTCGTCCAGCCGTATTGGCTCGGGTTAGGCAAATTGCCTGCATCCCAGCAGGATTCCATAATAACAATGTGATTGGAATCTTTGGCCCGGATCCGTTTGTAGATTTCATTATAGAAATCCCATTGCAGACTGGTGGTGGCTGCGGCTTTGATTCCCGGCTCGTTCAAAATGTCATAACCGGCAACGGCGGGATTGCCGTTGAAATGTTCGGCAATCTTCTCCCATAACGCGAGCGTCTTCTCCCGGTTGGACGGGCTGCCGTACAGCTGATTGCCGTCATTAATTTCGCCTGAATGGTCCATGCCGTTCTGCGAGCCGAAAGCGCCGTGCATATCAAGGATGACATAGATTCCCCGCTGGCTGCAGTTGCTTACGAACCAGTCCAGTCTTTTCCATGCATCCGCTTTCAAATTTCCGTTATCATCGGTCAGATTCATATAAGAAAAGGGCAGCCGGACTACATTCATCCCCATGCCTGCGAGATTATCGAAGTCTTGCGTAGTCCAATAGTTGTCTTCATAGATAGCCACCAGCTGATCTCTCACTGCGGCGCCAAACCGGGACTTCAATGTATCCATCATGGTCTTCTGGTCAGGTGCATTGGTTGGATTCATCCAGTCTTCTTGGACTAGCCAGCCTCCCGCATTGGTCCCTCTTAAATGAACGGTCTCCCCGCTGCCGTTTGCTTTGCGGATAGTGGTTCCGTTCGTTTTTAGAAAGTCCGCGCTTCCCAAGCCTGCTGCAGCATTTGCCGTGGATTCAACTCCGAAACCGATTGCGGAAAACAGCAGACTGCTCAGCATAACCAGACTAAAGAATACCTTTAACTTCTTCCTTGCCGCTCTTTGCTTGTGCATGCTTGATTACCCTCCATTTAATTAGTCTCCTTAATTCCTCATTCCCAGCATGGAATCGTCTTGCTGATTTGTTTCGGAAATTGAGAGGATGAACGGGTTAGTCAGGGGCACCTCCTTAGTCAGAATAGAGAGGTAAATGCAAATATAGATTTATATTAAGGTATATTACGGGTTATGCTATCCGTCTTAAAAGATAGTACATTAGGTCTATAATCAAGATGGAAAGGGCACACAGCATAGCCGCTTTCTCAACGGGTTTGTTTCTAATATCATTTGAAATGGCGTCACTACTGCCGGAAAGATTATGGGGGCTGGCTTTATTGGATATTCCTGATCCCGGGCCATTTTCAGAACGATATCCTTTTTGGGCTATTCGTGCCGAGTGCCGGATGGACATATGAACTGGGGAGATTATTACGATCTGGAGGCTTTGATTCGCCTGCAGGCGGGAATCAAGGCATATTGGTGTTTGCAAGCCGGACAGGTACTGACTCACAGGGAACAGTTGCATATCGGCAAAAACAGACGGGGTGAAGCGGTTGAAGCCGCCTCATCCCGTCTGTTATGGTTTTGCCCGTTTACGGATATTAATTATTGATCACGCTGTCGATCGTCAAGGTCGCCTTGTCCTCGAAGCGCACGCGGTACTCAAGCTTATGTCCGGGCTGGGTATGGTTGAAATCCAGGGTGAAATCCTGATATTGATTGGCGGCTGAGAACTGTTGGCGGGTAAGCTGTCTCTGAATGATGGTCTCGCCGGTAGTCGCATCCCGGACGTCGATTGTGGCGACTACATCATTGTCGGTGCTGTTGTTGTTCACCTTCATGCGGAAGGTGATCTTGTGTGCACCTGCAGGAACGTTGGCATCATAAGGGCCATACAGCATAAAGCCGCTGTTGTCCTGTGCTGGGTCCGCCTGCCAGCCACCTTCAACTGCGCGTCCGATGGTATGGCTGATTACGGAGCCTTCAGCTTCGTATTTGCCGATGTTCTTCGTAATCGTTACCTTGTCGATATTCACAGCGGAGTTGTCGTGATAGTAGGCTCTGAGCTCAAGCTCGTGACCGGTGGTATTATTGAATGCCAGACTGAAATCCTGGTGTAGGCCGCTTGCCTTGAACTGGCTGCGATACACATCGTACGATGTGAGCACTGCGCCAGTTGTGTTGTCCCGCACATCAAGGGTGAGGACTTTGTCGTTGTTGCCGGCCAGTGAATCTATTTTGATCCGGTAAGTTGCCGTCAGCTTGCCTGCAGGATAAGTAGAAGCATACGGTCCCCAGAGCATAAAGCCGGGACTGTCCTGAGCAACGTTTGCTGTCCAGCCATTGTCTTCCGCGCGACCGACACTATGGCTGAACGGGGAAACGGCATAGCTCGTATTCTCGGCTTCCAGGCGCGCGACGAGTGTGTCCGGATCAACCGGCAAACCATTCTGTTCCCTCATTAATTGGAAATAAGTATCGGTACGGACAAAGACGACATTTGGATTGGATGAAAAGCTATTTACTGTGGTGACAAGATCCTCGTAGTTGGTCTGCCATGGATTCGCCTGAATGGAAAGGAAACGCGGCGACTGGCCGTTCCAGCTAGCGATTCCCTGATTGATCTCGTGGATTAATGCGTTTGCAGAGTCGCCATAGTTTACGTTGAGACCTTGTGCAGGCAGCAAACTATTGTAAATGTCAATGCCACCTCCGCTTTGCTGCGTGGTAAGCCCAAGCAGGGAAGGAGCATTGTTGGCAAAACTGTTGCCGACGTTGCCATTTATGCCACCGTTGATGAAATTCCAGATTGTGGCCACCTTCAGGCCGCTGCGCTTCATGTAATCATCGGATTGGGCTATGAACTGGTCAAGGTAGGCCTGGTTGCTCCAGAAATTCGGATAGGTATATCCGATGCCACTCGGCCCTGAGATGAAAGCGTCATTCTCTGTGGCTGTGTTGTAATAATAGTCAAGCACGCCGGGCATTGCATCGAGCATCGCAGGTGAGATAGTCCAGCCCAACGGCACGGTACCACGGCTGGCACTGTCCCAGAGATTGCGGAAGCGGCGTTCCATGTATTGCAGGTTGTCGCCGTCGCTCATGATCAAGGAAACGTAGATTTTATTTTCCAGCGGTATTTTGTTCGGCGTGGGCTTGACGGTGACGGTACGCGATGTGCCGGCAAACACCGTTAAATTGTTGGAATAATCGGCGGCAACCGTTGATATGCCGTATTCCGATACACGCTGCACACCGGAGGCTTCATCCGGCCACCAGCCCATGTATACGGTGCCGGCAGGCATATCGGCTAAGAATTGGCGCAGCAGGGCATCCTCTGCGGGTATTCTCGGGTCGAGCCAAACGACGGAGGCTCCCATGGCGGCGGCATAGTCTCTCAAATGTCCCGGCAGCTTCGGATCGAGGCCGACCAGCACCCGATGCGTTGTTTGCGGCCAGTAATTAGCTTTCAAGTATTCGTAGACCTGGATCTTGGTCGTGAAGTCATTCCTCAGATCTTCGAGAATCGGCAGGTTGTAGGGGGCGGACGTCAGCTTCTGGACCAGCTCAGGACCCGCTACGATACCATTTTGTACAGAGGCAATTGTGGCTGCGAGATTAAGCGTGTCCGGCACATTGTAATCGTAGACAACAATGCCGCTGATCTCATTGCGATATTTGGTTAGAAGCGACCATTTGTCTGCGACATCTGTATACCCGAGTCCCAGCGAGTTCGCCCAGGTGTGGCTCCCCTCTTCCTCGCCGAGTGTGTAAATACGCGGCTGGGATTTAGCCAGCAGCCCCTTCAGGGAGGTGAATAGGTTGGACGCATCTACCAGACTGCGCGGTGAAGATCCAACGCTGGACAGACCGACATAGGAGGTGCCCAGCCAGCGGACCCTGAACTCAAGCGCATGCCCGGCCGTGGCGTTGGTGTAGGTTAACTCGAAGCGCTGGAAGGACCCTGCAGAAGTCCATTCCTGGCGGGTGAGCGTGCGGGTTGCGAGAATCTGATTGGCTGTATAATCGTATACGTCGATCGTGACGACATTATCGTTGTTGGCCGTATTGTTGTCCACGAGCAAATTGTAAAAGGCTGTATTGATGCCGGTCGGAATGTCCGTAGCATAGGGCCCGTAAGCGATCAGCTTGTTGGGTGTGTCCATAGAGGTGCGGGCTGCCCAGTAATCCTGATGATCCTTCGTTGCTGCTAGGCCCGTCTCATGCTGGATTTGCGATCCTGTTGCACCGTAGGAGTAATCAGTCTTAAGACCTATAGCATCCAGCGTAGATGCCGGTGCGGATAAGGTCGGCAGTATTTGTGATGAAGGCCAGGTGACGGCGGCGGAAACGGGGGAAGCGCTGGCGAATATTCCCGTACCCGCAAGTATGATGGTGAAGACTGAGAGAAGCCTATTTCTAAATCCCTTTTTTGGCATAATCAAACTCCCTTCAATTTTTTGAATCCGTTTACATGATGCTGAATTGAAAGTGTAAACACTCCTCTCCAGGAAGTCGGAACATGCACACTCATGCTCACGGTATTAATAATAAATATAAATAACATATTAGTCAATAATACTTTTATATCATTTATGATTAACCATATCATTTGCAACACTAACCAGGCTAGTGATTCTCCTGCTTGCCTATTGTCAGGCTGAGGCTGTTGTCGTAATTGTTGCGGAACGCACCCGGCGTTTGTCCTGTCTGCTGCTTGAAGACGAGCATGAAGTGCTTCGGACTCTGGTAGCCGCATATGCTAGCGACATCGTAGATTTTGAGCGGCGTCTGTGACAGCAGATACTTGGCCCGCTCTATTCTCGCTTGTGTAATATACTCGGAAACCATTGTTTCCGTACACTGTTTGAACAGACGACTGATGTAGGCCGGATGCAGATGGACTAGCTCCGCCAGACTCTGCAGCGTAAGATCACCGTCCAGATTGTCTGCGATATAGGATTTAATTGCAGTGATGACATGCTTGTCGCCATGCTGCGATGCACCCTCCTCAAACATAATGGCTTGTCCGGACGTTTCGCTCTGGATCTGTGGCACAGGTGTGCTCCGGTCAAGCAGACGCTCAAGTGCCAGAAGGAACGCTTTGCGGTTTACCGGCTTCAGCATGAACTCGCCGACACCGATACGGATAGCCTGCTGAGCATACTCGAAATCCCCGTAGCCGCTAATGATCATTAAAGGAACGGAAGGGTAAAGGGCCTTGGCTCTGCGCAAGAAAGTCAACCCATCCATTTCCCGCATCCGAATATCGGAGATGATCAGATCAGGCACATTCGCATGCAGATGCTCTAGTGCCGCTTTGCCATGCTCCTTTTCTGTCACCGCGTATTCACCCGGCAGGGTATGCACGAGTTGAACAATGCCTTTGCGAATGATCTCCTCATCTTCAACGACCAATACTTTACGCAATTGAATCCCCTTCCTTTCCGATTGGGAGCACAATGGTGAAGCAGGCTCCTTTACTGTGCGTCATTTCTATCCGCAAGCCATAGGGTTGACCATAGAGCAGCTTGATCCGCTGATCGAGATTGCGGAGTGCCACTCCGTTTCGCCGTCCTTCCTGCGCGGAGGACAGGGGCTTCTGAATCGTCTCGCCTAGCGAGTCTAGCAGCCGGGCAAGTGCCTGTGCCGTCAATCCCGGACCGTCGTCCCGGACTGTCAATAGAAGCTGCTCGCCCTCCCCGCACGCCGAAATCCACACGTTTCCGCCTTCGGGCTGGTTCTCAATACCGTGACAGATTGCGTTCTCGACGAGCGGCTGCAGCAGCAGCTTTGGAATGAATAGCCCCCCCCCGAGCGCCGGATCGGCATCAATGACGACGTGCAGGCGAGTACCAAAGCGGAGCTGCTGAATGTAGACATAGGACTCGATAAAGGAAAGCTCCATATGCAGCGGAACGAGCTTTGAACGAGTATCAATGGTGTAGCGCAGCAGGCTGCCCAAGGCAGAGACCATATCTGAAATATCGTACTGCTGCAGCTGGATGGCCTTCATATTAATCGACTCGAGCGTGTTATACATAAAGTGCGGATTCATCTGGCTCAGCAGCGCCGCGATCTCGGTATCCCGTTCCTTCACTCCAAGCTCGTACACCTCGCTCATCAGGCGCTCAATCTCCGAAGACATGCGATTAAAGCCCCTGGCGAGCTGACCGATCTCGTCCCGGCTTGTTGCGGGTAGACTTTGCTCGAAGTCGCCTTGCTGCACAAGCTTCATTTTGTTGCGCAGCTCGGTAAGGGGGCGGCTTATCCGGTTGGAGAAGTAAAAGGCCATTAAGACCGCAGCAAGCAGGCAGACGCCGCCGATCCACAGGGACAGCCTGCGCAAGGGCAGTGTCTCCTTGATCAGATTATGGCGCGGGATCAGACTGACCACCTTGAGCCCAGTCTGGTTCGAGGTATGGGTCACAATCAGAAAGGTCTTGCCTCCAATCATCGTCTTCGATACCCCGCTTTCGGCGGTAAAGGAGGAGTCTTTCAGCAGCTCAGACACGTCTATAGCCAGCCCGTCAATATTCTGCTGATAAAACAGCTCTTTGTTTCCATTCAGTACAAGCAGGCTGCCGATCTCGTCGTACTTGAAGTTGACGGCAAGCTGTTCGAAAACATCCAGCCTGAAGTCAACCTTGACGATGCCGAGCGACTCCATGCTGCCGGGTTCGATAATAACGCGCGCCAGCGAAACATAGGGTTTGGGCTTCGTCTCGATCAGATAGTCAGGATAGTGCTGAGGCAGCGCCAACCATGCTCCGTTTGCGTGAATCACTTCTTGGAACCAAGCCTGCTTCCCCCCGGTATAATGAGGCTTGATCAGATAGGGGTCCATATTCGTGAAGACATCGCCGTTATTTGTAATAAAGTGAATTCCGCGTATTTCCGGCCTGAAAAAGGACGAGCCGGCCAGATAGTGGAAGATTTGCGACCGTTCCTGCGCTGTCGGATGAATGTTTGCGTATTCAGAATTTCCGTACTTTTTGAGCAGCCTGACAATCTCCGGATTGTAGAGCGGCAGCATGGACAGCTGCTGTTTTTCCTCAGTGAATACTTTATCCAGGCTTGTGTTGATTTGAACGACGATCTGTACGGCATAGTCAGCTGTTCTCCGCTCAATCGTTTTGGAGAAATCAAGAAACGTCACAACTCCCTGCACACCGAGCGGTACAGAGATAAGGAGGATGAAAATAAGGAGGATTTTGGAGGATAGTGTAAAATGTCTATACCTAAAAAGCTTATAAAGCGTTTGCATATGAATTCCCCCAATGCATAGACTTTGATTTTGATCTTACCATTTCCGCTAATAAAGACAATAGAATTGTAAATGCCGTTAAAAAACCGTACCAAATCTTAAACCAGTGCTATTATATTGTGAAAGCGGATTCAAATATACTGAAGACATATCCAAAGCGAGGGGGAGAAGAATGAAAATGAAAAAATCAATCGAAAGGTTTGTTATGCTAGCGGCGCTCGTTACCATTGTGGGCGGCTGCGGAGGCAACAATGAAGCGGGAAGCGGAACGCTTTCGTCCAGCACGGCTCCGGAGCAGGCCTCCGGCAAGCCGGTCGAGCTTACTTTCTATTATCCGATCCAGGTCGGTGGAGCGCTCACCGCAACGATCGAAAGCATGGCCGAGCAGTTTACGGAGGAGAATCCCGGTATTATCGTCAAGCCCGTCTATACCGGTTCCTACGGCGACACAACACTGAAGACGCAGGCAGCCGTAGCCGGCGGCAATCCGCCGGATGTTGCGGTGCTGCTCGCAGCCGATTTGTTCAGCTTCATGGATATGGACTCGATTATGCCGCTGAATGACTTCATTGCCAAAGACGGCGGAAACGATTTCTTGGATGACTTCTATCCGGCGTTCATGGAAAACTCGCAGCTTGACGGAAAGACTTACAGCCTGCCCTTCCAGCGCAGCAACGTCTTGCTCTATTACAACAAGGATGCTTTCAAGGATGCCGGGCTCGATCCGGAAAAGCCGCCAACCACCTGGGACGAGCTTGCGCAGATGGCTAAGCAGCTAACCAAAGACGGACGCTGGGGGATTGAGATTCCATCGTCCGCGCCGACTTCCTCCACATGGATGTTCTCCGCCTTCGCGATTCAGAGCGGCAAAAACTTGATGAGCCAGGACGGCAAGGAAGTGTACTTTGATACGCCGGAGAACGTGGCGGCGCTTCAGTATTGGGTAGATTTGTCCAAAAAAGACAAGGCCATGCCGGAAAATGTCATCGAATGGGCGACGACGCCTTCCGACTTTCTGGAGCAGACGACGGCCATGATGTTCCATACGACCGGCAATCTGTCCAATGTCCGTCAGAATGCGAAGTTTGATTTCGGGGTGGCGATGCTTCCGCAGAATAAGCAGTTCGGCAGTCCGACCGGCGGGGGCAACCTTTATATTTTCAAAGGGATCAGCCAGGCACGGCAGGAGGCAGCCTGGAAATTCATTAAATTCATGACTGATCCGGAGCGTGCGGCGCAGTGGAGCATCGACACAGGTTATGTGGGCGTCCGCAAGTCTTCCTATGAGACGGATACCATGAAGAAATATACGGAAGAGTTCCCTGCTGCGCTTGTGGCGCGTGACCAGCTCCAATACGCAAAAGGCGAACTGTCGACGCATAACAGCGGCAAGGTGACAGCGGCGCTGAATGACGCTATTCAGGCGGCGCTGCACGGCAAGATAACACCGTCCCAGGCGCTGAAGAACGCGCAGGCGGAAGCTGATAAGGCACTGGAGTCATTCCGGTAAACTGATAGAACGGTTCACAGGATAAGAATGGAGGAATCATCATGTTTAGCTTGCTGAGCAAGAGATGGAGATCGGAGGCGTTCGCTTGGGGACTGCTGGCCCCATCCCTGCTGTTTTTGGCTGTGTTTACGTTTTACCCGATTGGAATCACCGTTGTACAGAGCTTTTTTACGAAGAATCTGGCAGTGCGCGAGCCTGTTTTTGCGGGCTGGGATAACTATTCGCAGCTTTTCTCGGATTCCCTGTTCCACAAAGTGATGATCAATAACTTCTGGTACATGCTCGGTACGGTGCCCGGAGCGCTGGCGCTCGGGCTGATCTTCGCGCTGTTCGCGAACAGGGCGCTGAAATTCCGCGGGTTTGTGCGAGTATCCTTTTTTTATCCCAATGTCGTTCCGATGATCGCTCTGGCCAATGTGTGGCTGTTCATTTATACGCCTGAATATGGTCTGCTCAGCAGGCTGTCGGATGCGCTTAATGCGGGTTATACCGCATGGCTTGGCTCAGAGACATGGGTAATGCTGGCGCTCATCGTGATGATGGTGTGGAAGGAGGCCGGCTACTTTATGATCTTCTATCTGGCAGGTCTGCAGAACATCCCTAATGATCTGTATGAAGCGGCACAGGTAGACGGTGTCAGCAAATGGCGGGCCTTTTGGCGAATCACCTTTCCACTGCTCATGCCGACGACGCTGTTTGTGCTGATCGTTGCTTTGACGAATGCCTTCAAGACAATCGATCAATTGTTTATCATGACGCAGGGCGGGCCGAACAATGCGAGCAATCTGCTGCTCTACTATATCTACCAGCAGGCGTTTTCCTACTGGGACTTTGGCGTCGCCGCGGCATCCACGATCGTCATGATCATACTCATGCTGCTCATCACCGTCCTCCAGTTCAGGCTGGACAAAAAGATCCATTACAGATAGGAGGCAGAACATATGGCCACACTGGGCAAAATATCTTACTCCGCCTTGATTTATATCATCGCGGTCATCTGGGCAATCCCATTGCTATGGGTTATATACATGGCTTTCCGGCCGGAGGACTTGTCGTTGTCAGCGGGCTTCACGTTCCGCTTCACGCTCGAAAATCTGAAGTATGTATGGGGAGCCGCTCCCTTTACGACCTATTTCACCAATACATTAATTATTGTCGTCGGCATTTTCGGCGTTCAATTGATTACGGTGACAATGGCCGCCTATGCTTTCGCCCGGCTGCACTTCACGTGTAAGAATGTCGTCTTTCTGATTTTTCTTGTGCAAATCATGATTCCCGTAGATGTGCTTATCTTCCCGCTGTATACCGTGCTGAAGGATCTGTCGCTGCTCGATACGAAGCTTGGAATCATGATTCCCTATTTCGGCTCCGCGTTCGGTATCTTCCTGCTGCGCCAGTATTTTATGACCATCCCTGCGGATCTCGAGGAGGCCGCAGAGATGGAAGGGGCCTCCAAGTGGCGTATTCTGTGGACGATCTATTTTCCGCTCGCGCGTCCGGTGCTCCTCTCGTTTGGTCTTGTATCGGTCAGCTATCACTGGAATAACTTCGTCTGGCCGCTAATCGTGACGAACTCGGTGGAGAACCGTCCGCTCACCGTCGGGCTTGCCTTGTTCGCCAAGGCTGCGGAGACGGGCGCACAGTGGTCGGTCACAAGTGCGGCGACGCTGCTCGTTATCGTACCGCTGCTGCTCGGCTTCCTGTTCTTCCAGCGGAAGTTCATTAACAGCTTCGTCAGTTCGGGCATCAAGTGAGGAAATTGAAGACAAACATTAATGTATAAGTGGGAGGAAACGAATATGGCTGAATGGCTACAGAAGGATTACAGCATTTCGACTTTGACCTGGATCGGCCTGCCGCTCACGGAGGCGTTGAACCGGCTGACCGCTTCGGGCTGGCGCCATATCGAGATTATGGTCGAGGACGGCCACCGAGAGCTGCTTGACTGGAGCGAGACGCAGCGGACAGAGCTTGAACGCTGGAGCAGGGAAGAGGGCATCTCCTGGTCGGTGCACGCTCCTATCCATGGGGTAAACGCCTGCGCGTCCGACCCTGAGACGATCGAAGCGGGTCTGGCAACGCTGAAGCAGGCGATCGGCATCGCGCATAGGCTGGATGCCGCCTACGTAGTGCTGCATCCAGGCGAGTATAAACGTGCTATCCCGGATGTCGCCACCGATCCGGACGGCTATGCGGCGGCGCGTGCGGATTGTCTTTCCCTTTGCGCATTGTTCTTAAGGAGGCTGATTAATGAGACGGGCGGCGAGGCAGGCATACCGCTCGCGCTGGAGAACGTACCGCCGCGCCCCGACCGCTTCGGCTCGGACTGCGGATTTCTGCTGGAAGCAATTGCCGCAGCAGGCACCTCGCGAGTGCGCATTCTGCTTGATGCCGGGCATGCGCATTTGTGCGGGCCGGGCCGGGCCGGGCAATAGCCGAGCTGCGCAAGTGCAAACCTCTGCTGATCGGCATGCATATCGGCGACAACCACGGCGAGCGGGATGAGCATCTGGCCGTCGGCAGCGGTACAGTTCCGTACCGCGAGCTTGCCGCTGAGCTAGGAGAGGACGGAGAGCGGCTCATTTGGGTGCTTGAGACGGGCAATGAAGCGGCGGCTGCCGCATCGCTCAATCCGCTGGAAGCTTGGCGGGCACCGCACCGGGCTGCCCGGGGGGATTCGCTGCCCGAGCATGAGCCTGGCGGCGGAGGGGCATGACGGTGCTGACGAACCATCCGGAGTTATGGCATATCAGCATCTACGAGCTGAGCCTCCGGATTCTTATCTCTATCCTGCTGGGCGGCATTATCGGATGGGAGCGGGAGCGCGGTCAACATCCGGCTGGCTTCCGCACGCATATTCTCGTCTGTGTGGGTTCGACACTCATCACACTGACATCGATCTACGGCTTCGCGCAATTTGCCTACGAAACCAATGTCCGCATGGACCCTGCACGGCTGGCCGCGCAGGTGGTGAGCGGCATCGGATTCCTCGGTGCAGGTACGATCATGCGGCATGGCGGCAACGTTTCGGGTCTAACAACGGCCGCATCCCTGTGGGTGGTCGCAGCTATCGGCATCGGAACTGGCGCGGGCTTCTATTATGCGTCGGCGCTGACAACCGTTATCGTATTTGTCAGTCTGTTCATCCTGAACATCATAGAGAAGAAATGGTTGAGAGCGGGGCGCAAGGAGGAGTATTCAATTCTGCTTGATGAGGATGGGGATATTGAAGCCTTTTTTCGGTTTTTATCCGACGAGCATATCGCAATCCATTCCATGAAGGTGGAACGCAGCAGAGCGGAATCGGTCATCCAGATCGACTTTGTCGTGAAGAATGGCAAACGGGAAGTCAAAGAGAAGCTTGCTTCGATGGTTGCTGGCAAGCCGGGATTCCTGAATGTCGAAGTGAACCGTACCTTTCAGTCCTGATCTTGCGTGGGCATAGAGTCTGACAGCTGTGAGTTGAGGCGGGACGCGTATTGGGGAGTTGAACAACGGAAGGGAGGCGAGGCAGAGACGGCCAAGAAGACAGGAGAGGCTGGACTAAGCCGGTCCGGCGACCGGAAAAGCGTAAATGTTGCTTTGTAATGTATCTATTTTGTGTAGCAAAAGGAGGAATTTTCATGAAGACGCGTAAAAAGAATTCGTTTTCCCGCAAGCTGTTCCTTTATGCTTGCAGCATGCTGATTGCTGCATCCGCCTGGGGGGGGACTGGCGCACCGAAAGCAGATGCGCTCAGCGCCCCTGCATTGCTGACCCAGATGCTGAGTCCGGATGGTTCGGTTATGATTGCCGCTCACAAGGGCGATTGGCGCGGGCATCCGGAAAATTCGCTGTCCGGCATTCAATCCGCCATTGACATGGGCGTCGAGATGGTGGAAATCGATGTTCGCAAGACATCGGACGGCAAGATCGTGCTGATGCACGATCCCGACGTGAATCGGACAACAAACGGTACAGGCGACGTCATGAATCTGACACTCGCGCAGATCAAGGCACTCAAGCTTCGTGAAGGGCAGGGGGGATCGGGCGCAGCGCTGACTAATGAGACGGTGCCGACACTTGAGGAAACGATGAATCTTGCGAAGGGCAAGGTGCTGGTCAACCTCGACAAATGCTGGGATATTCGAGACGATGTCTGGAATGTGCTGGTCAGCACCGGGACGACCGCCCAGGGGGTGTTCAAGAGTACGGCCTCTAATACAGTCGTGGATTCCTGGCTCGACTCGAAGTCTCCGCGTCCTCTGTATCAGGCGGTCATTACGGATTCCGACAACAACCTCTCCGATCTGGATGCACTTATCGCCGGTGCGAACCCGGATCTGTACGAGTTGGTGTTTGAATCCGAATCCAGCGCCGTCATCTCCAGTACTACAGTGAATAAAATCGCTAACGCAGGCAGAAGAGTCTTCGTTAATACCTTATGGGCATCCCTTAACGCCGGACACACCGATGATATGTCCGTCAGCAATCCGGACAGTGGCTGGGGATGGGTCATCAACAGGGGGGCTGGTTTCATTCAGACAGATCGCCCGGCACAGCTTGCCGCGTATCTGAATTCGCGCGAGCCGCTGGAGTCCGGCTGGGCATCCAAGGATATCGGCGCGGTGGGTGCGAGCGGCAGCGCGGGGAGCCGCAACGGACAGTTCACGCTGAGCGCATCCGGATTCGACATCTGGACGGCGGCCGACCAGTTCCGCTTCGTGTATAAGCCGGTTGCGGGGGACGTGACGATTACAGCCCGGGTCAAGAGCCAAGACAACACGAGTGAATGGGCAAAAGCAGGAATAATGATTCGCGAATCGCTCGACCCAGGCAGCAAATTCGCCGATGTCGTCGTCACGCCTGCTCACGGAATCAACTTCCAGCGGCGCCCTGCGACGGGCCAGAATTTATCCAATACGACAGGGTATACGGACGAGGCATCCGGCGGAACGGGCTACTATGTGAAACTTGTGCGGAGCGGCAATACATTCACGGCGTTCGCTTCGGCAAGCGGCAGCTCATGGACACAGATCGGAAGCGCCGTGACGGTATCAATGACCGGCACCATCTATGTCGGATTGGCCGTAACCTCGCATGATAACAGCAAGGTCGGCAGCGCGACTTTCGACAATGTGGCAGTTGCGCCGGCGAGTCCGTATACGTTTACGACGGTGTCTCTACAGCAAGGTGTTTCCGGCTACACCGACACGAGGGATGCGCATGTGCTGGAGAATTATCCCGACCGCAACACGGGAGCAAACGGGGAGCTGGAGATTGCCTCCTACTCAGGTGCTGACACGGACGAGAAACAAGCGTTAATCCGCTTCTCGATCCCGTCCTCGATCCCGTCTGGTGCGATCATTACCAGCGCGCAACTGCGTGTAAAATTAACCGGAACGCGTAACGGAACTGTCAAAAAGACTGTGGGTGTAAAGGAAGTAACCGCTGCTTGGAGCGAAGGGACGGGAACGGGGATTGACGGACAGTCCGTGGCAGGCGTTAACTGGAACAACAAGCCGGGGTATGGGACTGCCACGATTGATCAAACAACAGTCAGCAGCACCAAAAATGCATGGTATACGTTTAACGTAACGGATCTGGTGCAAAGCTGGGTAAACGGCACCAAGACGAACAACGGCTTCGTTCTGCTTGAGAATATTGTGAACAGCGCATCCGGAACCAAGGATTTCGCATCCGCGAACAACGGCAACACGGCCAACCGGCCGGGCCTGATCATTACGTACCGGCTGCCATGAACCTGGACGGCCGATCCTGCCCTAGATTCAGAGCAGGATTGGTCATTTTTTTTTGTCCCTATCCAATAATTTAAGCGGCTGTGTTTGACTAAATGCTATAAATGATATAATATCCTTATATAATGTTTATGAGGAGAAATGATTTATGCAGAATGAAAGGCAGCCGCTTTATATACAAATTCAAGAATATTTTCGCCACCGGATCTCGAATTCGGAATTGAAGGTGGGTGAGAAAATTCCGTCCGAGAAGGAACTTATGGAGCAATTCGATGTCAGCCGTATTACCGTAGCCAACGCGCTCATGCAATTGGCGAAGGATGGGTGGATCTACCGGGTACCCGGTAGAGGGAGTTTTGTTCAAGGGAATCAGGAGGAAGCCGAAGAAAGTTTGACGGAAGAGGACAGCAAGCCTCCGGCTGCTCCGGAGGTTATGATTAATACGAAGAGTCGTTATTTAGGAAATAAGATGGAGAGGAATGCTTCAGAGAACAAGACGAAAAGACTTGGATTGATCGTCCCCTATTTAATCGATTACTTCTCGCTTCGTCTCATTCAGGGAATTAATAGAGTGCTGGAGAAGAGTGAATACAGTCTCTGCATTGTACAGACCTATAATAGGATTGAGCGTGAGGAAGCTACGATTCTAGAGCTTGTTCGGGATGGTGTGGAAGGATTGATCATTTTCCCCTGCGATACGGAAACCTACAACGAGGAAGTCCTGACGTTGAAGCAGAATAAATATCCATTCGTTCTGATCGACCGTTATTTTCATGGTGTGGAGACCAATAGTGTTCGTTGTGACGGTCTGGTTGGCGGCGAAATGGCAGTGGATTATCTGTGGAATCTTGGGCACCGTGACATCGCGATCTGTTCCGATTCGCCATTTCCAACGATTACAGTGGAGGACCGGATCAGCGGCTACATGGAAGGACTGAAGCAGAAGGGAGCGCTGATCAATCCCTCGCTTATTCTTACTGATTTTTTGGTGGAGTACAAGGGTGTCGATCCTGAGCATCCGCTGTACCGCTTCATCAAGAACCGCATGGCTACTGCCTTCATTACCTTGAACAGCAGGCTGGGGCTTCATCTCATGGCTATTTGCCGGGAATTGGGGCTCAGAGTGCCGGAGGATATCTCGATCCTGACGTTCGACGACCCCTCTCCGGGAACGGATGAAAGCGGCTTTGTATCTTATATCTCGCAGTCAGAAGATCTTATGGGTGAGGAAGCGGCGCGCATTCTGACCACACTGCTTGCAGATAAGGCTGCCGAGCAGGATCATAAGTATCATAAGATTCTGTTGCAGCCAAAGCTTGTTGAACGCCAGTCCACTGCAAAATACCTTCGTAACTAATCTGCTCTTTATAGTACAAAACAAATAATCATTAACGCTCAATTTCGAAGGAATTCGTAGAGCGTTTTTTTATTATTTATTACATCTACGCGTAATAAGTCCAATGTACTGGTGGTAGGATAATTATCTTAATTATATTGACATATATAATATATTGATTATATATTATATTAGAGGCATGAAATGTCTGCAGATGTGTTATGTCTAATCTTATAGTTACATGGAGGTAGCGGATATGGGGAGAACTGCTCAGGTGCTGGGAGCTTCAACCAAAGTAAAGCGGCGCAAAAAGAGAAATCAGGATGCGATAATCGCCGCTGTCATTCTAATTCCAATGTTTGCTTTTTGGTTATTGGTTTCTGGATTTCCGACGGTTTTTGGTTTTTTTCTTGGATTTTTTCATTGGGTGGGCCTAAATGACACACCTACATTTGTGTGGTTTGATAACTTCATCGCCTTCTTTAAAGATCCGCTCTATACAGGTGCTTTATGGCGTTCTATCTGGCTTGGGGTGTTGGTAACGGCTGTTACCCTGCTCTCGGGGTTCGGCGGGGCGATGCTAATGAACATGCCGCTTATGGGCAAGGGGATATATCGCTCACTTTGGTATGTTCCTGCAGTGACCTCAACCGTAGCCACCACTCAGGTGTTTAACATGCTGCTGGATACGAACAATGGCGTCATCAATAATATTCTGAAGGCCGTGGGTAAAGATCCGATCATTTGGCAGTATTCGGTAGGATGGGGTATATTTTGGATTGTGGTCTACTCCGTCTGGAAGGGTGTAGGGGCTGCCGCTCTGCTCTGGCTGGCCGGTCTTCAATCTGTAGACCCGGTTCTGTATGAAGTAGCGGGTATTGATGGAGCCGGAAGATGGCAGAAGCTGAAGGCTGTTACGCTGCCGTCGTTGAAACCGATTGCAACCTATATTGTGATTACAAGCGTGATTGCGGCAATACAGATTTATGAACAGGTGCTGTTCATCACCAATGGTGGACCATACAGCCAAACGGAGGTTCTGGTGTTCCGGATTTACAGGGACGGATTTTGGGATTTCAACATGGGAATGGCAGGCGCTTCCTCTGTGATTATGGCGGCCGTTGTCATCTTGGTTACTGTGTTCTATTACCGCTGGTCCACCAATTCGGACAAACAAAACACAATCCCTATCAAGAAGCACAGAAAGGAGAAATAAGAAATGTCCGATATATACACGCAAAGGTTGAAGCGCCAGTTTAAGCCGAGCCATTTACTGGGTCATATCATTCTGCTGGCAGTAGGGCTTGTTCTGCTGTATCCGCTTATTTTTATGATTATGGTCGCATTTTTTAATAAAGTGGAGTTTGCCTCCACGCTACTGGATCTATTTCCTGTTCCGAAAAACCCGACGCTTCAAAATTATAAATCACTGTTCGTGGGCAGTAATGATGCTAAAATTCTGCTCTACATCCGAAACTCAGCACTTCGTGCGGTTTATATGACGTTCTGTGCAATTATGACCTCATTCTTAGCCGGTTATGTGTTCGCCCGGCTGCATTTCAAATGGAAGGAAGGTCTGTTCCTGCTCCTGTTGGCTACTCAGATGATTCCGGCGACAATGGCTATTATTCCAACCTATCTGGAATATGCCCGGTTTCCATTTGCCGGTGGCAATGACATTTTTACGGGAGGGACCGGAATTCTGAATACCTGGTGGGTCTATTTGATCGGCGGGCCGGCCATCAACATCATGGGTACCTTCCTGGTGAAGCAGTCTTTGGAGAAGGTGCCGGTGGAATTGGATGAAGCGGCCAAAATTGATGGCTGCGGCACGATCCGTTTAATTTTCCAGATTTTATTTCCTTTGCAGCTTCCTATTATGGCATATATAGCAATTACGACATTTTTGACAGTCTGGAATGATTTTCTGACGCCTTACTTCTATACGACCAGTGATAATCTGCAGATGCTTACTTCCGCGATAACCCGATTATCCTCTGTGTCCGTAACCGTTGGCCTGGTCAATTATCCATTAATCATTACCCTGAGTCTGGGGCTTACTGTGCCGGCGCTCCTGATCTTCTTTTTCTTACAGAAATATATTGTGCAGGGCTTGGCAAACACGGGGATAAAAGGCTGATAATATTTTTTTGAAAAATATAATTGATATAATTAATATATGTGATATAATGATTTCGTAAGCTGAAGTTACATTCTTAATAGGGGGCTAAAAAATGCGTTTTAAAAAAATGGCTAGCACGGCAATGATTCTCGCTATGGCGACTGGCTTGGCGGCATGCAGCTCAAACAACAACAGTGGACCGGCAGAATCGGGGGCGGCAGCAACGACAGAACCTGCCACCAGCACCAGTGCTCCGGCAAATGTGGAATTGCGTGTGCTGACGGATGGCTCAATTGGTATTGGTGAAGGCGTTGTCAGTGATTTGCTGCCCAAGAAAAAAGAAGCCCTTATAGCGGATGAAACACTCGCGCCACGGGTAACGGAAGCGGATTTCACTTACACCCAGGGCCAAGCGGTCAGCAACCCCAATGTATTCGGTTACTTTTATCAGGACATTATCAATGAAAATTTGAAGGCCGAAAATATTACGGTGTCCGTGGAGGACTGGGGATGGGGAGATACTCTGACCCAGAAAGAAACGGCAGCCTTCCTCGCCGGCAACGTTCCGGATATTATCGTCGGAGAGACGCAAATGCCGGGCTTTGCCCAGCAGGGGCAACTTGAGCCTTTCCCGGATGATATGGCTGCCGAAATTAGAGAAAAGCTGGCTCCGGCGGCATGGAAGCCAATGGAATATGATGGGAAGATCTACGGTCTGGCAGCACAGCCAGGTGTAAGCAGTCTGTTCTGGAACAAGGCGCTTGTAAAAGAGGCGGGTATTGACCCCGACAAGGCACCGGCAACCTGGGATGAATGGCTGGCTGATCTGAAGAAGGTTAATGAAGCAGGAAAAGGTAAATTTTACGGCGGTGGCGTCTATGCAGGGCCAAATGCCGGCGGTTATCTGCGGTATGGACCACTGCTGCTGATCAACAATGGCGGCTTCGCCGATGACCAGGGTCAGCCGGTATTCAACAGCGAAGCTAATGTGAAGACAGTAGAATTTCTTAAAGAACTTAACGCTGTCCATCCAGCAGGGCTGATGGCCAATCAAAGTGAAGGCGCATACTTCGATGCATTCAAGAAAGGGCAAATCGCCTATCTGATTGATGGACCATGGCGCGCAGGAGAAAGTGCGACGCTCGGCATCGATTACGGCATGGCTACTATTCCGCTTTCTGCTGACGGCAAGGCAAGTAACATTACGATCGGCGCGGCCTTCAACTCGGTACCAACAGGGTCAAAGAACAAAGAGGCGGCTTTTGAATACATTCGTCAAATGTACAGTGAAGAAATCCAGAATTTGATTGCCGACACCGGCACCCGGTCCCCAGTGTTGAAATCGGTTGCAGAAACCGATACCTACAAGCAGGACCACCCGGAAATGTATCAGCATTATCTGGCGATGTCCGGTGATGTTCAAGGGCTTCCGACATTTGCGAAAAGCGACGCGCAGGTATGGCAATTCTTCGGAGATGCTGTAACCAAAGCGTTGATGACCGACGGAGATATCAAAGGCATTCTTGATGATGCCCAAGCTAAAGCCGAGAAACTTACGAAATAACTGGAACAGGCATAGCTGAAAAAGGGGCAGTCCAATGCTGCCCCCTTTTTCTATTCACATCAGGTGCTGGGACGGATTGCTAGGACAAAGGAGCTGAGTGGAAGCATGAATGCCAGAGAAAATGAGAGAACCGGTTTTCAGGAAGGCAGCGAATTCAGGGAATCCTATGATTTGCAGACGGATTTCGTCATGGTGTACGGTGTCAATGCGTCGCTGCCGGAGCGGATCAGGGAATGGAAGGATAAAGGGTATCGTGTGCATCTTATGACCGGTGTATCCTGGGGGAGATATGGGGACTATTTAGACGGGCAATTCGATGGACGTTCCCATTGGGATGAAGCACAAAAGTATAGCACGGGCGAGCATATCATCCACGGAACTTCGGCAGATATCCCCTATATGGTGCCGACCATCGCATATTCAAAATATCTGCTGGAGCAGATCCGTCCGGCAGTGGATGCGGGAGTGGAAGCCATCCATTTGGAGGAGCCGGAATTCTGGGTGGAAGGGGGCTACTCCGACGCGTTCAAGCGGGAGTGGCAGAACTATTATAACGAACCTTGGAGTGATCCGGGGCAAACGGCGGATGCGCAGTACCGGGCTTCCAAGCTGAAGGCCTACCTGTATACCCGCTGTCTGGACCACCTGTGCTCGGCACTCAAAGAATATTCGCTGGTCCGCTACGGCCGACCGCTGCGTTTCTACGTACCGACGCACAGTCTGATCAATTACGCACAGTGGCGGATTGTAAGTCCTGAATCAAGACTGCTTGATGTGCCCTCCATCAACGGCTATATCGCTCAAATCTGGACCGGAACCTCTCGTACGCCGAATGTCTATGAGGGTGTGCGTTCCGAACGCACATTTGAGACTGCTTTTCTTGAATACGGCATTATGCAGGAGCTTGTTCGCGGGACAGACCGCCAGATGTGGTTCCTGCATGATCCGATTGAGGATGATCCCAAGCATACCTGGGAGGATTACCGGTTTAATTATATCAAGACACTGACTGCGTCGCTGCTTCATCCGGAAGTGAGCCGCTATGAGGTTGCCCCATGGCCGCGCCGTATTTTTGAAGAGGAATATCCGGCGGAAGACGGTCACGGCAAGGAGCGGATTCCAGCCGATTATGCCACGATGCTGCTTAATGTGATGCATACGCTGGAGCATATGGACCAGCCGGTTATTGCCGAGCCGGGAGGCGGTATCCCGCTTGGTGTTCTGCTCTCCGACTCGGCAATGTATCAGCGGAAGACGCCCGGGGCTGCAACAGCCGGGTTTATGATGAAGTATGACGGAACGAACGAGGTAGAACTGACCGACGAGCATGCGGTACAGCTGCTAAATTTCTCTTCCTTTTACGGCTTGACGCTCCCTCTGGTCAAGCATGGCATTCCCGTGCGGCCGGTTCAACTGGACAACATCAGACGCTCCGCGAATTATCTGGACGATTACCGGGTGCTCATTGTCAGCTACGAGTTCATGAAGCCGGAGAACCCTGACATCCATTATGCACTTGCGCAATGGGTCAGGGACGGGGGAGCGCTCATTTATGTCGGCGATGACAGTGATACGTATCACCAGGTCAGAGAATGGTGGAATCAGGGGAAACGCAGGTATCAATCTCCGCGCGAACACCTGTTTGAGACTCTGGGAGTGGATGCCGGAATGCCCGAAGGCGCAGCGGAGATTGGACGTGGCTTGCTTATGTATTTGCCGGTTCATCCCGAGCGGCTGGCGGAGAGTCCTGAAGGGGCTGAAATGCTACGTAATGTGGTCCAGCAGGCTATCGAGGGTCTAAACGATCCGCTTTTGCGCTGGAGCCCGCGGAATTATTTCATGCTCCGCCGGGGACCGTACGTGATTGCATCCGTCATGCGGGAATCCATTCATTCCGATCCGCTGAAGCTGACGGGCCATTACGTGGATCTTCTTGATCCGCAGCTGTCCATCCGGAATAGGGTCAGCATTGAGCCTGACAAGCAGGCATTCTTATACGATTTGGATTACTCTGCTCCGGGTGGAGGCACAGAACTTTCAGCAGGAATCGAGGTTATCGCCAGTTCGTCCAGAATCGAAAATGTGATCAAGCAACCCGGCGGCGTCCGCTTTACGGTTCGGGGGCCGATCGGGGTACTTGCGGCGGCAAGAATCCGCTGTGCGGCCAAGCCGGCAGAGGTAATCCTGGATACGGATAGCCGTGTAGAGGCGCTTCACTGGGAATGGGATGGGGAATCCCGCACGCTGCTTGTCCGGTATGTTCATCAGCAGGAAGATACATGGATTCAGATTCGGCAATAGCATAATAAAAGAGGCGACGCATTTGAATAAACCAATCATCAATTTCCAGGATTCAGTCAAATGGAAAGAACTTACAGACGCTATAGAACAGGGACAGGGCTATTTTTCCAAGCTGGCTGTGGATAGAAAGAAGCTGGGCACTCTTTTTAACAATTGCTTCATGAGTACTCTTGAGACAACGGTTGAATATCTGGAAGACTGTTCTGTGTTTGTAATCACAGGCGATATTCCAGCGATGTGGCTGAGGGATTCTAGTGCTCAAGTGAAGCATTATATTCCCTTTGTCAGCGAATTGCCCGAACTGCAGGCAGTGATAGAAGGGCTGATCCGCAAGCAAATTTTCTGTATAAACGAAGATCCTTATGCGAATGCCTTCAATAAGGAACCGAATGACCATGGGCATTGGGAGGGGGATTTAACCGAATCCGGCCCCTGGGTGTGGGAACGCAAGTACGAGATTGATTCGCTCTGCTATCCCGTTGAGTTGGCCTACATGTACTGGCGGGAGACGGGGAGCATCGATATTTTTGATGATGCCTTCAAGGAGGCGGTACAGCGCATTATCGATTTGTGGACGGTGGAGCAAAGACATCACGAGCAGTCTCCATACCGTTTTGAGCGATTGAACTGTCCTCCGGGCGATACGCTTAGAAACAACGGCGCCTCGATGCCGGTTAATTATACGGGGATGACCTGGAGCGGCTTCCGCCCAAGTGACGATGCCTGCGTATTCGGTTATTTGATTCCAGCCAATATGTTTGCCTCTGTCGTACTGGGATACGCAGAGGTAATTCTCCACACGGTTTACAACGATGCAGAGACGGCGTGCCGCGCTGCCAAATTGAGAGAAGAAATCGATTATGGTATCAGGACCTACGGCACGGTGATTCATCCTGAATTCGGCGAAATATATGCTTATGAGACCGATGGATTTGGTAACCATCATCTTATAGATGACGCCAATGTACCCAGCTTGCTGTCGATTCCTTATTTAGGCTATGCCGCTGCAGATGATCCTCTGTATATGAATACGAGAAACTTTGTGCTAAGCCGCTCCAATCCGTATTACTTTGAAGGGGAATATGCCCGTGGTGTCGGAAGCCCTCATACTCCGCCGGGATATATCTGGCATATTGGGCTGGCCATGCAGGGGCTGACCTCACTGGATCCTGAGGAGATTGCCGGGATTCTGGTCATGATGACCAACACTGACGGGAATACGGGCTACATGCACGAAGGGTTTAATCCGGATGCTCCGGCTGAATATACACGGCCCTGGTTCGCATGGTCGAACAGTCTGTTTGCCGCATTCATTTATCAACTGCACGGTAAGAATTAGTTAGGAGTGAGAGAATGCCATTCGAAGCAGATCAAGTTAAGCTTAAGAAGATAAAGAGAGTGAAGGAAAAGTTGAACGAGGCGATGTATCATACGGTTGGCCTGCTGGAGGTTGAGGCATGGGTGACCAAGGAGCCTGTGGCCTACACCGAAAAAACGACAGGAAGCTATGTCAAGCTCAGCGCGGGTGAGCGCTGGGGTGAGCTTTGGGATTGCGCGTGGTTCCACTTCGCGGGCGTTGTACCGGCTGAGGCGGCCGGAGCCAGGATTGTGCTGCTCATCGACGTGAACGGCGAGCTGTGTCTGGTAGACGAGTCGGGATCACCGCGCCAGGGATTGACCAATATCAATTCCGAATTCGAGTATGCGCTTGGCCTGCCAGGCAAGCGTGTGGTGGACCTGCTGCCTGAGGCGGCAGGCGGGGAGCGGATTGAGCTGTGGGGAGATGCGGGCTGCAACGACCTGTTCGGCCATTACCGGAGCGGGACGTTGAAGGAAGCGGTGATTGCCGTCTGTCATGACGATATCCGCAGCCTGTATTACGACTTCGAAGTGCTGCTGGAGCTGGCAGAACGGCTGGCGGAGGACAGCGCCCGCAAAGCCCGGATTGTTCAGGCCTTGTACGATGCCTCCAATCATTTATCCACGATCGATGGCCAGCGGGTAAGCCAGGCTGCGGGCATTGTTGCACGGGAGCTTGTCAAGCAAGGCGGCGATCCCGATCTGACTGTCAGCGCCATCGGACATGCACATATGGACCTGGCCTGGCTGTGGCCGATCCGGGAGACCATCCGCAAAGGCGCCCGCACATTCTCGACGGTGCTGCGCAACATGGAAAAATATCCGGAATATATCTTTGGAGCCAGCCAGCCGCAGCTCTATCAGTGGATGAAGGACAGCTATCCTAAGTTGTATCAGGAGATTAAGGAGCGGATTGAGGAAGGGCGCTGGGAGCCGCAGGGCGCGATGTGGGTGGAGCCGGATACCAATATTTCCGGCGGCGAAGCGTTGGTCCGGCAGATTTTGTACGGCAAACGTTTCTTTGAACAGGAATTCGGCCAGGAAATGAAGGTGCTGTGGCTGCCGGACGTCTTCGGCTATACGGGCAGCCTGCCGCAAATTCTGGTGAAGTCCGGCGTCGATTATATGATGACCCAGAAGCTGTCCTGGAGTGAATACAATGACCACCCGCATCACAGCTTCTATTGGGAGGGAATCGACGGAACACGGGTGCTGACGCATCTGCCGCCGGAGGATACCTACAACAGTCCTGCGGCGCCGCGGTCGCTTGTCAAGATTGAGCATGATTATCTGGAGCGGAATGTGTCCAGCCATGCACTGATGCTGTTCGGCATCGGCGACGGTGGCGGCGGGCCCGGAGTGGAGCATCTGGAGCGGCTGGCCCGGGAGCATAATCTTTCCGGTCTGCCGCCGGTGATCCAGGAGTCTTCACTGCTCTTCTTCCAGCGACTGGAGCAGGAAGCCGCCCGCTTCGAGACCTATAAAGGCGAGCTGTATCTGGAGAAGCACCAGGGGACCTTGACGACGCAGGCACGCAATAAATGGTATAACCGCAAGCTGGAAAAGGCGCTGCGGGAGCTTGAATATGCTTCCTCTCTGCTGCATGGCCTGGGAGGCTCTTCCTATCCGGTGACAAAGCTCGAGGAGATTTGGAAAGAAGTGCTGCTGTATCAGTTCCATGACATTTTGCCGGGATCATCCATAACGAGAGTCTATGACGAATCGCTGGAGCGTTACGCCAAGCTGTATGACGAAGTGTATGCCATGATTAGCAAGGCTTATGCGGAGATCGCCGGACTGTCCGGCTGGAGCGGAGAGACGGCCGTATTCAATTCACTGCCTTGGGAGCGGAAAGAATGGGTTCGTGTGGAAGATGAATGGCTCTGGGTAACTGTCCCTGGTATGAGCTATCTGAGACTTGCAGATGCCACCGGAGACAAGGTGATCGAAGGATTGGCGGCGGCGGACGGACTGCTTGCAAATTCACGGTTGACGGTCCGCTTCAGCGAAGCGGGACATATTCTCTCCGTATACGATACAGAACAGAAGAGAGAGGCCGTTTATCCGAACGCGGCAGCGAATGTATTCACGGTCTATGAAGACAACGGGGATGCCTGGGATTTCCCGCATGACTACCGCGAGACGGTCGCCGGAACCCTGAAGCTGACGAACAGCATCTCCCGCATCGATGGCCCGCAGGCTATTATGGAACAGCATTATCAATACGGTGAGTCTACTCTCGTTCAGAAGATTATTCTGGCCGAGGATTCGGACCGGATCGTATTTCAAACCGTTGCAGACTGGAAAGAATCAGATAAAATGCTGCGGGTGTCCTTTCCCGTGAATATTGCCAGTGAACACTTCACCTCAGACATTCAGTTCGGCCGGATTAAGCGGCCTACGACGCGCAACACCATGATCGAGTTCGCTAAGGATGAAGTGGCGGCACATCACTATATCGATTTGTCCCAGCCGGATTATGGAGTAGCGCTGCTGAACGACTCCAAGTACGGGCATAGCGTTCGTGGGCATGTAATGGATCTGAATCTGCTGAGAAGTCCCGCTTCTCCCGATCCGGTCGCGGACCGTGCTGTCCACCAGTTTACGTACGCGCTGTATCCGCATGCCGGAGATTCTGTGCCAGCCGCCGTCTACCGCAAAGGATACGAGCTGAACATACCGCTGACTCTGGCGCAAGGGGATTCAGGGGCGGAGATACGCCGTGAGCCCATTCAGCTCATTCAGATCGGGCATCCTGCTGTCATGCTGGAATCCGTCAAAAAAGCGGAAGACAGTGATTATCTCATTTTCCGCCTGTATGAAACATGCGGAACCCGGGCACGGACAGCGATCAGCCTTGGACTGGATTGCCTGTCCATCGAGGAATGCGATCTGATGGAGCGTCCGATTCG
Source organism: Paenibacillus sp. FSL R5-0345 (assembly GCF_000758585.1). NCBI lineage: Bacteria > Bacillati > Bacillota > Bacilli > Caryophanales > Paenibacillaceae > Paenibacillus > Paenibacillus sp. FSL R5-0345. The sequence continues at coordinate 4,935,101 of NZ_CP009281.1, read as the reverse complement.
TCTGCTGCAGGAGCATAGCGCAGAGGTCGAGCTGGAATTCACTCCTTTTGAGATAAAAAGCATTCGGGTATTACTAAATAAATGATATGTTGGCACTCTGGTAGCTTCCCTGCAGCAGGTGAGAGACCGCAATTATCCTCTGATCTTTGCGCTTTCCACAATGTCAGTGCTGTCGCCTGTTCTTATTTTCCTATTCCTGCAACGATATATTGTAGAAGGATTTGCGGATGCAGGAATTAAGGGGTAAATAACACGTGCTAATGAAAGGGTGTCAGTCTTTATGTTTTACACATTGGAAAAGCTTCAATTAAGGATTAATGAGCTTTCAGCTTACCGTTATCGTGAGGCTATCCGCTTGGAGGAATGGTTATTTCAAGTGGATGAGGAGAAAGCGGGCGGAGTCCGCTGCGTCCCTGATTTGCAAGGGAATACCAAGGTAAACACGGGAGACCGCTGGAAGGGACGAGATGTGTATGTCTGGCTCTCCCAAAAAATATCCATTCCTGCAGAGTGGAAAGAGCGCCGGATTGTCGGTATCTTCGACTTTGGGAAGACGGGCGGCGGCAACAATTCCGGATTCGAGTCTTTATTGTATCTGGAGGGAGAACCGTTTCAGGGGGTTGACTCCAACCATCAGGAGGTGTTTCTACCAGCCGAATATACGGGAAGAGAGGTAGCCCTTGATTTCCGGTTATGGTCCGGGCTGGAGGGAGGCGGGAAACCAGCCGAACAGGAGCATCAGTTAAAGCGTGCTGAACTGGCTTGGCTTGATGGGGCAGCAGATGATTTGTACTATAATGGACGCGCTATACTTGACACTGTCAAGTTGTTGCCGGAGGACCGGCCAGAGAAGCACCAACTCCTGAAAACGCTGGATTCTGCCTATCTGCGAATCGATTGGTCCCGGCCGGGTTCGGAGAGCTTCTACACCTCTGTTGGAGAAGCAGCACAGGAGCTTGCGGATCGTCTGGCGGGTATGAGGCAAGTATCAGAAATTACTGTGACAGCCATCGGGCATACCCACATAGATGTAGCCTGGCTGTGGCGCCTGACGCATACGAGAGAGAAGGCAGCCCGCTCCTTCTCTACTGTCTTACAACTGATGGAGCAGTTTCCCGAGTATGTATTTCTGCAAACTCAGCCGCAGCTGTATGCTTATATCAAAGCGGATTATCCGGAAATCTATGAGAAGATCAAGGCGCGGGTGAAGGAAGGCCGCTGGGAGGCCGGCGGCGCGATGTGGCTGGAGGCTGATTGCAACCTGACCAGCGGAGAGTCGCTTGTCCGGCAGATTCTTTATGGGACAAAGTTTTTCCGCGAGGAGTTTGGTGCGGATTGCCGGTACTTATGGCTGCCCGATGTATTCGGGTACAGCTGGGCCTTGCCACAGATTCTCAAAAAATCGGGCATTGATACCTTTATGACTACCAAGATCAGCTGGAATCAATATAACCGGATGCCGCATGACACCTTTAAATGGCGCGGAATTGACGGTTCTGAAGTGCTGACGCATTTTGTCACAGCACCGGAGACTGCCGAGCCTAAGGGATGGTTCTATACATACAATGGTGTGATAGAGCCTTTTTCAGTAAAAGGTATCTGGGAGCAGTATCGCGACAAGTCACTCAATCAGCAATTGCTGTTGTCCTACGGCTACGGCGATGGAGGCGGCGGAGTGAACCGGGAGATGCTGGAGATGCGGCGGCGGATGGAGAATATGCCCGGTCTGCCGAATGTCGTAACCGGCAGGGCGGATGAATATTTTGAACGCTTGCAGCAAACGGTAAAAACAACGGATGAGTACATTCATACCTGGGATGGTGAGCTCTACCTGGAATATCATCGGGGAACCTACACGAGCCAGGCCTATAATAAACGGATGAATCGCAAGCTGGAGCTGTTGTACCGGGAAGCGGAATGGCTTCAGACGCTGAATGCTGTCGAGCGTGGAAGCTGGGAGGCTTATCCACAAGCCAAACTGCTTGAGGGCTGGCAGACGATTTTGCGCAATCAATTCCATGATATTATTCCAGGTTCATCCATAGGCGAGGTCTATGAGGACTCACGCGTGGAGTATGCAGAGGCAGAGCTTATCGGGGAGGAGGCGAGAACTTCGGCGGCTGAGAGCCAAACGCTCGATGCTTCAGCTTCTTCGGCAAAGGCCGCTGTAGAGATATTTAACAGCGCGTCATTCGTGCGCACAGATACAGTTACTATTTCGCTTGAGCCAGGTATGGAAGAAGGAGTATGGCAGGATGCGGCGGGAAAATTACTGCAGGCCCAGCGCGAGGACGAAGCATGGAAAGTGCGCGTAGAGAAGCTCCCTGCACTTGGCAAGCAGACTATTTGGTTTACGCCGCAAAGTGTGAAGCAGCGTGAGGAAGGGGCGGGCCCATTTAACCTGAGAGATTCCTGTCTGGTTACACCTTATTATGTCCTCGAATGGAACGAAGCTGGGCAGCTTACGTCTATTTATGATCGTGATGCGGAGCGGGAGGTTCTGGCTGAAGGGAAATGCGGCAATATTCTGCAGGTGTTTGAGGATAAGCCAATGGCGCATGATGCCTGGGATATAGATATTTATTATCAGGAGAAAGTCCGTGAGATCAGGGATTTGCAATCTGTGGAAATGCTGGTTAACGGCCCGCTTCTCTCTACGGTCCGCTTTAAATGGAACTACATGAATTCTGTCATCGTGCAGGACATGACTGTCTATGACACTAATCGCCGCATCGATTTCGCGACATTTATTGACTGGCAGGAGCGCCAGCAATTGCTGAAGACGGCCTTCCCTGTCGCTGTGCGCGCAACGGAAGCAACCTATGATATCCAGTTCGGCAATGTGAAACGGCCGACGCACTGGAATACTGGCTGGGATATGGCCAGATTTGAATCGGTAGGTCATCAATGGGTCGATTTGTCAGAGCGATCCTACGGGGTCAGTCTGCTGAATGACTGCAAGTACGGCCATGACATTAAGGACAACGTAATCCGGCTGTCTCTGCTCAAATCGGCAATCCATCCAGATCCGAACGCAGATCAAGGAGAGCATCATTTTACGTACTCGCTGCTGCCCCATAACGGAGACTGGGTGGAAGCGCGGACTGCGGAAGAAGCTTGGATGCTGAATAATCCGTTATTTTCCTATTTTGGCAGTGCTGCAAATACGGGCAAATCACTTTTCCATACCCAGGCCAAGGGGGTTGCTGTCGATACGGTCAAAAAGGCGGAAGATGGAAAAGGTGTGATCATCCGCCTACATGAATATGCCGGCTCCCGCAGCCAGGTCGAGGTATCCAGCGATTATCTGATCAAGGGCTGGGAAGAATGTGACCTGCTGGAACGCGGACAGGGAGGCAAGCAGAACTCGTCTACCATTGCATTCCGGTTAAATCCCTATGAGATTAAAACTTTTATTGTTGATTTTGCTATTCAGTAGCCTGCAACATAACATGGGAATCGAGAAGGGGCAGGACTAATGAAACTATTAGGTGGAATCGAAGCAGGAGGAACTAAATTCGTATGCGGGATCGGTTATGAGGATGGGAAAATTATTGATCGAACCAGTTTCCCGACTACTACACCCGAAGAAACCATGACTCAAGTTTTTCAATATTTTGAAGGAAAGTCAATTGAGGCTATTGGAATCGGTTCTTTCGGACCGATTGATCCCATTGCCTCCAGTTCCGGATATGGCTTTATTACAACGACGCCCAAGCCGCATTGGGGCCAGTACAATATAGTGGGAGCCATTCAGGAACGTTTGGCTCTACCGATTGCTTTTGATACTGATGTTAATGGAGCAGCGCTGGCGGAATACAAATGGGGTGCTGCGAAAGGATTAGACAGTTGCCTATATATAACGATAGGGACAGGGATTGGTGCTGGCGCGGTGGTGGGGGGAGAAATCGTTCATGGACTTTCTCATCCTGAAATGGGACATATTTATGTTCGGCGGTTGTCAGATGATACGTTCAAAGGTTGTTGTCCATACCATGGAGACTGTCTCGAAGGTATGGCGTCTGGACCAGCGATCGGCGCACGATGGCGAAAATCCGCTGTAGAGCTTGGCAAAGACCATCCCGCATGGGCTATGGAGGCTCATTATTTAGCCCACGCTTTAATGAATTATGTGCTGATTTTAGCTCCCCATAAAATCATAATGGGTGGCGGGGTTATGAAGCAAGGCCAGCTCTTCCCTCTTATTCGCAATAAACTGCATGAGTTGCTTAACGGCTATATAGCGCACCCTTTATTAAACAATGAAATTCACAATTATGTTGTTCCTCCCAATTTAGGTGATAATGCGGGGCTGGCAGGAGCGATTGCATTAGCCTCAAATTGTTGTGATGATTAGAAAAAAAGGCTCAAAAAATGTATTTTCGCCGGAAATACTAAAAAATCTGCTCTATGTTAGGATGAATTCTGTAAGCCATAAGCTATAAAAGTGTTTATAAATCTGTGTTCTTTAGTATTTGGGGGAGGCAGATTCGGCACATAGGGACGACGTTGGCTACTTTTGCAGCACGATGCATTGAAAATGAAATCCTAATGCACCTTCGGTCTGAAAAAGACTCGAAAGGACGTATCCCTTCACGATCCGATTGGAACATACAAGGAAGGTAACGAGATCACGCTGATTGATATTCTCGGCTCTGAAGCCGATGACGTAATTAAGGAAGTCGATCTTAAGATTGAGAAGAGCAAGATATACCGTAACCTAGATATTCTGGATGAACGGGAGAAGGAAGTCGTTGTAGGACGCTTTGGCGGAGAAGAAGAGAGAAGCCATTTATCCGAACGCGACAGCAAATGTATTCACAGTCTATGAAGACAACGGGGATGTCTGGGATTTCCCGCATGACTACCGCGAAACGGTTGCCGGAACTCTGAAGCTGATGAGCAGCATCTTCCGTATCAATGGTCCGCAGGCCATTATGGAACAGCATTATCAATACGGTGAGTCTACCCTCGTTCAGAAGATTATCCTATCCGAGGATTCGGACCGGATCGAGTTTCAAACCGTTGCGGACTGGAATGAATCAGACAAAATGCTGCGGGTGTCCTTTCCCGTAAACATTGCCAGTGAACACTTCACCTCCGACATTCAGTTCGGCCGGATCGAGCAGCCCGCGACGCGCAACAGCATGATCGAGTTCGCGAAGGATGAAGTGGCGGCACATCACTATATCGATTTGTCCCAGCCGGATTATGGAGTGGCGCTGCTGAACGACTCCAAATACGGGCATAGCGTTCGAGGACATGTAATGGATCTGAATTTGCTGAGAAGTCCCGCTTCTCCCGATCCGGTCGCGGACCGTGCTGTCCACCGGTTTACGTACGCGTTGTATCCGCATGCCGGAGATTCTGTGCCGGCCGCCGTCTACCGCAAGGGTTATGAGTTGAACATATCGCTGACTCTGGCGCAAGGGGGTTCAGGGGCGGAGATACGCCGTGAGCCCATTCAGCTCTACTCCGTCTTGATAATCAGCCAACAGCCATTGTTGCCGTTAATGACAAAACGGCGATTCAGCTTATGAAAGCCGCGAATTTGGCCGGAGTCGGGGTTCCCGGGAAGCTGTCGATTGCGGGCTTCGATAATTTGCAAGCCGGGGAGGTCTTCGACATTCCACTTACAACTATACAGCAGAACTTTTATGAGATGGGGGCTTCCGCTGCCCAATTAGTTTTAGAGATGATTTCGAAAAAAGAGAACGGGAATTTTGCTGTGCCAAAACTAATACAGGATACAAAACTGATCGTTCGCCAATCAACAAGTGCACCGCAGTAGATAAAACTATACTTAAAGATATTGCTATTTCTTCTCCATGCAGCAATAAATGAACCTTTCTGTGTTTGGTTTGAAGAAACGGTCAAAGGATTGCAATTATGATCATTCAAATCGATTAAGGCACTTACACCGATAATACGAAAAGTCAAACCTGTATGGTGTACTTAATTTAATAAAAAACAATGACTTTTCTGGTAAGAAAAAGTCATTCAGATTGTCGAGAAACCCAGATTATTTAAGACACTGGGTTTCTTTTGCGTTTCAAAGACGATCTGCAAGGAATGAGTTCTCAGGTGAAAAAATCCATTAGTAACTAGATCCTCCGGAGATTCATACATATTATTTTTGATCCACTGGACTAAAACCCCGATAGAAGATCCTACATTTGCTGCTAAAATATACGCTACATACCTTACAGGTATCTCATCTAAAATATATGTATGGTCACCATCATAATAATATTTTTACAATATCGGCATAAGCGTCGGTTAAAAGGTCAATTCTATTAACCTTGATTAACAATTCAATTATAGTGAGTTCATAGACCAGTACAAAAAAAGGGTTGAGGCTGGCTCGGGTGGCAATCCGTTTTTATTTTGATACTCAAAGAGGAATTCTTTTAATTCTATACATTTCTGGTTGATAACGGTCTCGTACATCACCTCTTGCACTTTCAATATTTCAAAATCCGGCCGCTATGGCCGTCCATGTAGCGAATCCCCTTGTCAAAGTAGTCGAACATCTGCTGAGGCCGTTAATATCTGTGGTTTTTTCGGGAATGGGGGATTCTCTTGTGGCTAGTTGCAGTACACTTGCAAGAAACCTAACATTAGATCAACGGAAGATATCGGAGGGTGAACAGACTCGATTTTATCTAAAAAAGGCCGCACGAAATCTACACCAGCCACAGCACATTTTTTTAAATGGATTTGGAATAGCTTATTCACTTAAAAAACAACGACTATTCGCTTGGCTTTGGCACGAGTGGGTGTTTCCGGGGGCGACCGATCTTTGGCTTTTTTCGCCTGCCCTTACTCGTGCGGGTCTTTTTCCCTTCTAAGGCTTCCCGAAAGTCACAAGGTTCGGCATCGGCGTACAAACGGAATAGCTGTAAGACCCGCTGAATTGTTTGTTCGGGAGCCCCAATCACTCGTATCCATTCCATAAACGCATAAGCAATCAGGCTAAGCAGGACTTGACGCGTCACGCCTTCTGCTTGATTGGTGTACAAATGCGCCCCATTCATTCGGTGCTTAAAGGTCTTGAAAAACGTCTCGATTTGCCAGCGAAGCTTATAAATCTGTGCAATTACTGGTGCCTCCACATCCCACCGGTTCGTGAGTACAACGCTGAGACACTCCTTTCCCTTCCGGTTCACATACGGATAGGTTACTCGCCGCATTCGATGGGGTTCCCCCTTCGAGCTTGGGACCAGCACCTCAGCGTCTTCCACAATCCCACACTCTGGAGGGAGTGGCCGCAGGCGCGTCACCGTCAGTCGGTTGTTCTGTTTTATCCGAACGGCAAACCGAAGGCCCGCCTGGTCCCATTCACAAAACTGGTGGTATCCGGGATAGCCGCGATCCATGACATACGTAGAGTTCTCCCGATCGGGTTGAAGCAGCCGATCGAGCACTTCCGGATCGTGATCCGCGACGCCGGCCGTCGAGAACACCGCTCGTCCAGGGTGCACATTCTGCTCATTGTAGACATGCAACCCAAGATGAAGCTTGACCTTAACCTGCCCCTTTTGGGTAAACGCCCAGTGCTCCCCGTGAGCCGTAAGCGAAAGTTGAGTGGGGTCGATGACGCGTAACGCCCCGATGTCCGGAAAACGATCTTGCTTAAGCTGACACTGAATCAGCGCCTCCATCAGGTCGGTATAGAACTCTTGAAGGAGAAAAAGAGGGATGCGCTGAAGCCGTCGGTTGAGCGCCGAGTCACTAATGGAAGAGAAGCCCACGATCTGCTGTAACCATTTTGCTTTACGAAAGTAGGCAGAAAACTCAGACAAAGACGGTTGATTTTGGAGCAAGGCGAAAAGAAACAAGAAAATGGTTCGGTACGTTGTTAATTTGGGGACACGATGGTCGTGCACCGGATGCCTTTTGTCCACCGGAATCCAATTTAAAAGTTGACCAGCCACGGTCTTGAAATTTATAATTTGATTCAAGGTTCCTCCTATTTCATGTTGTGGCTGTGGTAACTACAACTTTAGGGGGAACCGATTTTTTTTGAAGGGTTATTTTTCCATATCTACTCATGTCAGGTTTGGTGCAAGTGTACTGGGCTAGTTGATATATATATCGATTTCGCTCGCGCTGTGCGAGCCTATCTCCATTATGGGCTTTCAGCACCTTTTCAAACAGCTAGGATGGCAGTGGCTTATCGGTGAAAGGGAACTGCTTACCGAAAGTATACAGAGCGCGATAAGCCGTATTTTGGCCCCAGAAATTGACGTAAAGCAGTCAGTTTTCGGTTTCTGCAATGCGTTTAATCCAGTTCAGGACAACGAGCGTAATTTCTTCCGCCGTGCTGGAGAAATTTATCCGTGAATATTTGGAGATGAGCAGGGAACCGTTGTTGGCCGGACTGGATTTCTTTGAGGAGGTGTTGGCCCTTCGGTAGCCTACGCTCCTCCGCATACGGCGATCCGCAACGCTTTGTACACGAAAGGGAGGCTTTTTTCGGAAATACCGGTTTATTAACGGCGTTAGCATCGATGGTCCCCGCGACTTCCATGATGCGCACAGGTGGATTCACGCGGTCTGGGAGTCCAAGTGAATAAGGGCAAAAACCGCATACGGTGGTACAGGGTTGAGTTCAACATCCTTATAGTGCTTCACTGGGGGGACTTTATCAAGGCCAGGGAACTAGTCAATTCTATAAGCGGAGAGGTAACAGCCAGTCGCGGACCTTGTCCGCTTCTTTGATAAGAATACACTAACTGTGTATAACGCTCCAGATGTAGCACTATGCTGGCGCTGGAGCAGAATGGGAATGACTATCCCTGCGACTGCTATATTCATGATGCATGGAAACTCGCAATGTGGCCAAACACAGGTCTATGGAGTTGTGCCGCTTCCCCTCTTTTTGCTCATTTCAAAGTGGTGTAATGACCGATGCTCATCGTTTTTGATACTTAGACCAGTAATGTTACCACCGACCCTAAGTTTTACGGGTTAATTTTTTTAAATATTAATACCTAACTCAAGGAGCTGCTCTTTAATGAGAGGCTCCTGTATTATCAGTTCTATTTCATCTCGTAATCCTTGTTCAAGAGTCTTCGTTTCCAGAATCAACTCAGGTTTATGAGAAATAGTTTCTAGTAAATTTAATAATATAAGCAGCCCTTTTTTTCCGAAATTCCGATTTTGAGTTAGTTCCTTCATGGTACTGTTAACTACATCATCAATTGTCATATATTCGTTTTCCAAGAGTGAATTAAGAATTCTGGAAATGCCTTTATTGGACGTATTTGAGGAAGCGATTCGCAAAAAATGGATAGGAAAAGAATAGAAGACTTTAGGGACTGGAAAAAGAAATTTTAAGGATACATTCTGGTTCATCTATTTCCTCCATTCTAAAGTTGTCCGTACTAATTGGTATATTAGACTTATTAAGTATCTATAGTTTAAACCTTATGATTAGTATTTAATCGTTAATTATGGTAGTAAATATTACGAATTAAAGACGGAGAATGAATTAATGACTCACTTGACAATTTAGTACTGTAGGCAAAAATCAGATAGAATGGAACAACTCGTACACAAATTCATTAACAAATTAGGTAGATAAATGAGAGGGTAAGCATAAACTATAAATTTGAATTAACACTATTTTGTTAGATGTGGATTGAATCATCCCGAAATCTAAGCTGTCAGTCTTAAGAAGGAAGTACAATGTTTAAAGATTGTAGATCGGGTAAAGTAAAGACTGTACACTCTTTGTTGAGTTTGCAGTCTTTGTTTTGTCTTATTAAAGATTAATTTAATTATCTCTCATACTATTAAGTTGATTATTGCTAAGAGATGTTCACTTATATATAATACAAACAAATATTCTTTAGTGAGTTCATAATAATTAATGATAGTCCTCTACATATTCTTGTTCATAGATATGTTTTGCTGGACTTCTGTATAAATTATCAGGAGGACAATAAATGATAAGAAAAGTAGATAAAAATTTATTAAAGAAAGTAAAATGTCAAGTTGGTAATAAAAGTATTGTAGTACGATCAAAACCACAACTTTCTGTGGTTGAATTACAAGTAATTATTTGCGCTATAAATAAATCTATTGAAGATCATAGCCCCTTATGGTTAAAAGTATTTTATACAAATTATGATAGAGTGCTACACGGTATTGTAATGACTGCTGATTATCAACTGCAACAAATTGAATTTAGAAATATTAGGGATCAATCAGAATGGGTGAAAATAGAAAATATCTTAAATATTATTTGAACAGCAGTTAGAGGATATGTGGTCAATTTAAGGGATTAAAGGAAGGGTAATGGCGGTTAATGGATCAAAAGATAGATCATTGAAATTTGTCAAGGATAAAGAAAGTAATCAAAAATATATTAATCTGGAGTATGAGGAACTAGTTGCGCATTTCAGGTCGAATTAATGTATGAAAATAGTTAACATTTGGAGAAGAGTTATGAGTTTGCTAAAGGTTATATTTCACATGATGAATTATTTAGTTCCAAAGGGTTAACGAGTGTAGTTGAGAAGAAAATAAAGAAATTGATATCTAACGTTATAATAATTTTTAAGCTGAGTATTTTGCACTAAGTCCTTGTTACACAACGGTTTTTCGAGCATAAAAAAAGGATTTCACCCCAACTTGGAGAAGTTTTTTGGTAACGACACCAAAACACTCAGAGGAGGAAGTCCCCTTTGTATATTCTCCAAGAAAGTCTCTTTTCCTTTGATGAGCTTCAAATAAAAGGATCGAAAGAGCGATTGCCCTCTTGTTCAGCGGACTGGACTTACGGTCGTATGCGAGACAATTGAGTAATCCTTCACCGCGCAGACTAGAGTTTGACCTTCGCTTACATTACCAATGTGAACTTCGGCTGGACATGCCCGCTCCTTCGATTTCTACGTTAAGCAGTATTTGCCGAGCGACTCGCAAAAAACTTGTCATGCAGTTGTTTGAGGATCTTGTCTCTCAGTGACAAGAAGCAGGAATCGTGGTCGGAATTCATGTCGCAATCGAAAGCGCAGCCATTCACGCCTACGAGAAAAAAACCTATGCGAAAAAGCGAACTCACCGGCAATGCCAACTGGGGAGTTAAACTCGATACGTTTGGCAACAAAGTCAAGTGGTTGGCTATAAGCTGCATCCGGCCATCGATACGATATCGCCCAAAGAGTCGGCTACGAAAGCACGTCTTATTTTATTTCCCTATTTCTAAAGAACCAAGGCGTTACCCCTAACGAGTATAGGAAGAGTCTGTGAGTGCGCCAGCACTTCAGTACGGTAATATGAAATAAAAGTCACTTTCCCTTACGAATAATAAACTTGCGATATGGATATTCGCCCCTCTGCTTTTTACAATTAGGCATGTAATATAACTCAGCACATGTGAGGGGCTTCATCCATCAAGGCAATCAAAGGAGCTTTAGTTCATCGAAAATCGGTAGCGCTTTCAAGATGTTGCTTCACCCCTTTGATGACTTGATGGACAGCTACAGCCCGAATATCACCAATGTGCAAGGAGACCTACAAACGGAGGGATTAAATGTTTGGGAAAGCAATGAAAAGAGGATTCTTGTTCTTTGTCATGATCTGCTTGGTAATGGGCAGCGGTGGCCAGTTCGCCAGAAGCGTCTATGCCGATGATACGGCAACTATCTATGAAGCTGAAGCTGATGGAAATACTATGACTGGCAATGCTTCTATTTCTGAACACCCAACGGCTTCCGGGGGGCAGAAAGTCGGAGGCATGTATCAAGGAAGCACTTTGCAGTTCAATCATGTGACTGTAAGTGAGAGTGGGAATTATAAAATTACAGTGTATTATATTTCTGGCGACTCGCGGCCATTCAATATCAGCGCCAATGGCGGCGATAAGCAGTTTGAAGAACCACCCAAGACAGTGGACTGGGATACGGTGGGAACTTATGATGTGACTCTTCCGCTGAATGCTGGAGAGAACAGCATCCTGATTGATGACAACAACTGGTATTCTCCAGACATCGACAAGATTGTAATTCGTGGACTGGACGACAGCGACCCAGGTGAAGGATCTGGAGGCGACTGGAAAGAGCAGCTTCATGGAACAGTCATCGAAGCTGAAGCGCTTGAAAATATAATTACAGGCAACGCCAAGATAGCGGACAGCAGTGTTGCTTCCGGCGGGAAAATTGTAAAGGATATGAATAAAAACAGTACTTTACAGTTCACAAATGTCACTGTGCCGGCAGCGGGAACGTATTTGATCCGTATTTCCTATATTTCCGGTGACCAGCGTCCTGTCTATATGCAGGTGAATGATGGACTGGATGAATTGATTGATCTGCCAAAGACGGCAAGCTGGGATACGGTAGGAACTTATGATGTGGAAGTCTCCTTGCAAGAAGGGTTGAATAAGATCACTTTCTCAGATCATGACTGGTACTCTCCAGATTTCGACCGGATTGAAGTCATTCCGTATACGATCAGTTATGAAGCGGAGTCTCCGGTCAATGATTTAACTGGAGAAGCACGAGTTGGCGATAGCCCGAATGCTTCCGGTGGTCAGAAGGTAGGGTATCTGAATGGTGGCAGTTCCTTAACTTTCAATAAGATTATGGCTCCTATGACAGGGGATTATCGAATCACGGTAGCTTATTTCTCAGGTGACCCGCGCAGCTTATACGTCAGCGCTAATGGTGGGGCAGAGCAGTATTATGAACTGCCCAAGACACCAGACTGGGATACGGCTCTCACATATGAGCTTACACTGCCCCTGAACGAAGGTGAGAATACAATCAAATTCTCAGACGGCAATTGGTATGCGCCAGATCTGGATCGCATCATTGTAGAACCGGCAATGGGTACAGATCCTAATCCTCCCGTTGAAGAGGATGGTGATCTGGGGACACCGGGGACTTCAAATAACTACGGGGCCATCACTGTTACCGAATATACTTATGGAACACTCGTATCTAATGGACCCTATGAAGTGTCCTTTAATACCAAGTCTGGATACGCAAGCTACAAGTGGACGGATGGTCAGAAGCTGCATGGCATTTATAGCAGTATCAAACTCGGTGATACTCTTATCGAGACTAAAAGCTATGAGAATCATGCAAATGCTGGTGCTCCGGTAGAAATTCAGGATGGCTTCGGCAAAGGCGTGGAGCTTACATTTGTCCACACTTCTGTTGGACAGCCGACCCTCAAGCAGGTTTACAAGTTTTATGACGATCAGAAGTATTTCTTAACTCGTCTGGATGCCGTTAGCGATACGGCGCTGCAGACGAATTATATGTCACCTATTACTTTAAAACGTTCTGGTGGTGTGGATATCGGTGCCAGTGCAGATAACCGAGTACTGACCGTTCCTTTTGACAATGATGCTTGGATTCGTTATAAATCACAATCTATGAACCGTGCGGATACCAGCTATGAAATGACGACTATCTTTAATAACTCGACACGAAACGGTCTTGTGCTCGGGTCGGTCACTCATGATACCTGGAAGACCGGAATTGACTGGAAGGGCTCTTCTAATCGGCTGAATGAGCTAGCGGTTTATGGCGGAGCAGCCAGCGACGTTACACGGGATACCCAGCCTCATGGCATTCTTACAGGCGCGGAATTGTCTTCGCCGATGATTATGGTAGGGGCATTCAGCGATTACCGTACAGGGCTTGAGGAATACGGAAAAGCTAATGCGATCATCACACCTCCGCTGGAGCTGAATCCTGAGTTGCCGCAAGGCGTACCGGTTGGCTTTAACAGCTGGGGAGCTTACGAAGGTACACTTTCATACCAAGACGTTGTGGATGTCTCCAATTACTATAAGGAGCACCTAAAAGATTTCAACAATAATGGTAATGTGTTTATTAATATGGATTCCTATTGGGATAATTTGAATGATAAGCAGCTTGCTGACGCTGTATCAGTAATTAAGGGCAATGGACAGCATGCAGGTATCTATTGGGCTCCATTTGTCTATTGGGGCAACAATATGAGCCAGTTTGTAGAGGGAACCGACAATAAGTATACGTATGGTGACATTGTCCTCAAGGATGCCGAGGGTAAACCTCTGCCTACGCTGGATGGAGCTTTTCCTTTGGATGTGACACATCCAGGTGCTAAGCTACGCATGAATTATTTTTTGGATAAATTTAAGGATCTGGGCTTTACCTTCATCAAATTAGATTTCTTGACGCATGGTTCGCTTGAGGGGCAACATTTCGATCCAACCGTAACGACAGGAATCCAAGCTTATAATGAAGGAATGCGTTATGTGAAAGAACGTCTGGACGGAACAATGTTCATTAGCGCATCTATTGCGCCAATCTTTCCAAGCCAATATGCACACAGCAGACGTATTTCCTGCGACACCTACGGTAAGATCAATGAAACGGAGTACATGCTGAATTCGTTAACTTATGGCTTCTGGCAAAATGGCACGATCTACACCTATACGGATCCCGATCATTTGGCATTGGCCCGTGCTTCCAGCTTAACTGAAGCTCGTAGCCGCATGAACTCTGGCGTTATCGCCGGTACTGTACTTCTCGGCTCTGATGATGTTAACGATCCAAAGGCACAAGAATATATGACTGCTTTGTTTAACAACAAGGAGGTTCTCGAATTAGCGTTAAAAGGTAAAGTGTTCAAGCCGCTGGAAGGAAATACGAATGCGAATGCAGCGGATACTTTTGTTATGAAAGACGGCAACGATTATTATATGGCCGTATTCAACTACAGTGCCAATGCCGCGGCAGACAAAGCAGTGAATCTCGGTCGCGCTGGACTGGATGCAGCAGAAACGTACACGATGCAAGACCTTTGGACAGGAGAGGTTTCGACGATTTCAGGAACACTCGCATTGTCCTTGCAGCCGACTGAATCAAAATTGGTAAAATTAACAGCTGCACCTAAGAAAGTAACAGGTGTATCGCTAGATAAGACAGAGCTAACATTAACCGCTTGTGAAACCGGAAAGTTGACGGCTACGATATCTCCGGAAGAGGCGGCGAATAAAGCAGTACACTGGACTTCGAGCGATACGTCTGTAGCTACCGTAGTGTATGGAACGGTAACGGCTGTAAATGCTGGGAAAACCACAATTACTGTGGAAACAGTAGACGGCGGCTTCACAGCTACGGCAGAAGTTACAGTCAAAGCAGCCCCCACTGTAGAACCGGGAAATCCAGAAGTACCAGGTAATCCGGGTAACAACAACGGTACTCCTGGTAGCAATGCAGGTCATTATAATGCTACAGGAACCTTGCTTCTTACGTCAGAGATGCTGAAAGTGGATAGTGTGTCTGGTGAAGTAAACGTGGAGATTAAGGGAGACATACAGCAAATACAATTATCTTCTGATGTAGTTCGTCAGTTGGCGAATCATACGCTGGTTTTGAAGTCCGGTAAGTTCTCCATAAAGGTGCCTGCGGATTTGCTCCGTCAGTTGCAGAACAAGCTACCGGAAGCTCAGCGAGATGATAGCACAATTACCCTGAAATTAGTACCACTTAGCAATAAGGCTAATGAGATCATTGCAGCAGCGGCGGGAACTACTCATGCACAGGTTAGACTCATGGGGGATGTCTATGAGTTCAGTCTGTCAGTGACCACGAAAACTGGCACAATAGAAACGCTCTCTACGTTTGATCAACCCATTACGCTAAGTCTGACAGTGGGAGAAGGTTTTGATTTGAGACGTGGAGGCATTTACTATATTGCGGATAACGGTAAGCTGGAATATATCCCTGCGAATTATGCTGGCGGTGTATTGACAGCAGAAGTTAATCACTTCAGCAAATATGCTGTTCTGGAGCTCAAACGGACTTTTGTAGATGTGCCAGCCAATCACTGGGCTAGTCCTGCAATCCAAGAGCTGGCGGCGAAGCTGTATGTACAAGGGATTAGCAAAGACAAGTTTGAACCTAACCGTGCGATTACACGTGCCGAGTTCACCTCTATGCTCGTACATTCCCTTGGGTTGACCACAAGGGGAGATGTTAGCTTTGCTGATGTGGCTCCGTCTGCTTGGTACGCGGAGTCCATTTCTATCGCTTACAAGGCGGGCATCGTGAGCGGCAGAAGTGCGACCAAGTTCGAGCCGAGCGCACAGATCACCCGTGAAGAAATCACGGTCATGTTAATGAAAGCCTATGAACTGAAGAATGGCAAAGGAAATGTGGCTTCAACTGACGTGGCATTCACCGATATGAAGCAGGTCTCCTCTTGGGCAGCCGCTTCTGTAAAGGGAGCAGCCGGCCTAGGACTAGTTCAAGGCCAAGGTCAGGGTCTGTTTGCACCAAAAGGGATCGCTTCCCGAGCAGAAGCGACCCAAGTGATCTATAACTTGATTATGAAGTAAAACATTGCAAATATACAAATGAACGAAGGAGTTAAGCGATCTCTAGATGCTTAGCTCCTTCGTTTTTGGTGTTCACTGAAGCTTTATTAAGTAGCTAGCGTCCTAATGATAATGGTTATATCGAGGGGCTCGTGGCAAGCTCGTGGCAACTAGGCTAGATGAGAGCGATTAGGGAAAATCTCCCTGAAAATAGCCGGGAAATTCCTGGATGCAATGTAATTAGGGAAATCATCCCTAATAATCGGGAGAATTCTGAATTTACCTCCAAATCAGCAGATAATCAGGGAGGATTTCCCTGATTATCAGTATAATGAGCAAAAATCGCCTAATTTTAGGGAGGATTTCCCTAATTGTTAATCAATATTTCTGATTTCTCAATAAGCTTTGCAGTTATTCAGATGCGTCGTTCCTTACATTTCCTTTTGCGGCAAACGAATTTGCACAGTGGTTCCTATTCCGAGCCTACTAAACACTGTAACGCCATAATGCTCACCAAATCTCAGTTTTATCCGTCGATCTACGTTTGAAATCCCATAACCTCGTCCAGGTTTATCGTCAAGCAAAGTGTGAAGTGTCTCTCGGCTCATCCCCATGCCATCATCAATTACAGATAGAATAATATCACTATCCTCGACTACGCCTTTGATATGGATATTAAGCGGGCTTTCCTGATTCCACACGGCGTGAAGCACCGCATTTTCTACAAAAGGCTGTAAGGCAAGCTTGACTGTAGAATAAGGTAAGATCGCTTCATCCACATTGTAGGTGATGTTCAGTTGTCCTTTGAATCGGATCAGCTGAATGGCATTGTAGCTCTGCGTCAGCTTTAATTCCTCATTGATGGTCAGTATGCTTTTCCCTTTATTCAACGATATTCGATAAAACTTGGCGAGATGAAGCACCAAATCCTGAATACGAGTATCTTGATGCTTTAAGGCAAGTGACGAGATGGAGCCCAATGTATTGTACAGAAAATGGGGGTTAATCTGGGCCTGAAGCAGGTCAAGCTCTGCCTCCTTATTCTGTAGCTCCTTCTGATAGACTTCGGTAATTAAACTCTTTAAACGTGTAGTCATTTGCTTGAAGGCAAAATGAAGCTGACCAATCTCATCATTGCCTAAATCTTCATCATTCGTAGGGTTGAAGTCACCACGCTCTAAGCGCCGGATCATTCGGATTAATGTTCGAATACGCTTACTGAACAACGACGCAGTAATATAAATCAGCAATAATGCGACAACTATAAAAGCTAAAGAAATTTTAGTGATGAGCTCTGACAATGATTTCGCGTCCTGAATGATACTGTCATAAGGGAAGATAGAAACTGTTTTCCATCCATTCTTCAGCGTGTTGTAGACGGCGAAAGCCTTTACCCCTTTATATGTAGTATCAAATCGACCAGAAGGCAGTTCATCAAAGTTCTGATCAAGCATCTCCGGCAGACTTGTATTTAATAAGTGCTTGTCGGCGGCTGATAAAATAAGGCCCTTGTCATTAACGATAAAAATATCTTTGCCGCCTGCTTCTTTCTCCATTAAAGAATAGATCACCGATTCGGATATTTCGAAGACCAGAATACCGTAAGGATATTGGTTGCGATTATTGTTCAGTAACCTAGCCAGTGTAAACATTGCGGGATTATCTTGTGACTGTGGTGAAGACAGATGAATAATATTTCCGTGAGACTGCATCAGCTGCTTGTACAGCTCTGTCTCCTTCACTTCGGGTGTAACCGGCTTGATATAGTAATTATCTTTGGGCAGTGATAGATTGTCGGAATAAATGAAAACGCTACCAAAATCGGGATAAGCAGCCATTACCGTATCTATTCGATTGCCAATATATTGATAGACGTCCAGATAGGATGGATCATCCTGGTATTCGCTTGTGAGATAAGTGGCCAGTCTATTATCCAAGTAAATAGAAGCAGAAATATGCTCATAGCTGTCCAGTTTGTTCTCCAGGTTCTTGTTGATCTGAGCCGTCGAATTCATCATATTGATGTAAATTTGATCGGTTAATTTTGATTTTGTAAGTTCAAATGAAAAATAGACAAATAGCATCATTGGAATAATGGTGACCAGAACGAACACGAGGAACAGCTTGGAGCGAAAGCTAAGGTCAATAAAAGGCATATAAATATACTTTTTGTAAAAATGACGCATCGTAGAAGTCCCTTCTTTACTGTGAATTCACGGAAAGCCAAGTTTATCATATCAGACTAAATATCAAAATCCAATGCTCGAATGTTCCGAAACTCCTTTAAAAAGCGCTATCATTCGGAGGATTGAAGTATAGAAAGGAGCCCTATGCGGACTTAAGATGAATAGGAGAGAAGTTGAGTCGAGATGTAGCAGGGCATGCTGCACTAAATAAAAAGGGAGGGGATTTGATGCATAAAGCAAGCGCTATCAAAACAGTCAGGGGCAATAATCTTTGGTACAGATTAAAAGAGCAGAAATGGTTATTTTTGCTGATGCTGCCTGCCATAATTGCGACATTGCTATTTTCCTATGGACCTATGTTTGGTATGTATATGGCATTTACAAACTATCAACCGGGTGGAGGAACGTTTTTTCAACAATTTTTCCATGCTGACTTTGTTGGCTTTAAGTGGTTTGAATATTTCTTTACCACAGGAGACTTCTACCGTGTAATGCGTAATACGCTTGCGACAAGCCTCTTGACCTTGTTATTCGGGTTTCCTGCGCCGATCATACTCGCGCTTGTGCTGAATGAAGCAAAACAGGGATTTTTCAAACGCTTTACACAGACGGTTTCTTATCTGCCGCATTTTATCTCATGGGTTATCGCCGCTAACATTGTAATTACGCTGCTAGCTTCCGATGGGATGTTCAACAATCTTCTAGTAACGCTCGGGATTGTTGACGAACCGGTAGCTTTTCTACAAAACGGACCTTTATTCTGGTGGATTATCGCCTTATCTAATATGTGGAAAGAAATGGGTTTTAGCGCCATTATGTACCTAGCTGCAATATCCGCTATTAATCCGGAGCTTTACGAAGCCGCAAGAGTAGATGGAGCTAGCCGATTCAAGCAAATGTGGAATATTACGCTCCCTGCTTTACGTCCAACTATTGTGATATTGGCCATTCTTGCAGTCGGAGGGATTTTGAATGCCGGCTTTGAACAACAATATCTGTTGCAAAATAACACTGTACTTGAGTACTCGGAAGTTATCGATATTTATGCATACAAATACGGGTTACAAAACAGCATGTTCTCATACGGGGCTGCCGTGGGGGTATTCAAATCCGTTATTGCCTTCATTCTTGTTGTGATTGTGAATCGAATTTCTAGAAAAGTGAACGACCAAGCGTTGTTCTAAATAACAAAATGGAGAGGAGCGCTTGAGATGTTTTTGAACAGATACGGAGATCATATCTTTAAGTCTTTTGTATATTTGATTCTTATTCTTGTGTTGCTAGTTACCTTCTTACCTTTTTGGAATATTCTCGTACTTTCATTAAATGCTGCGGAGGATACGGTTCGAGGTGGCGTCTACTTTTGGCCCAGAGATATCACCTTTGATAGCTACAACCAAATTTTGAAAGATACCGAAATTATGAATGGGATATGGGTCACTGTAAAACGAACCGTAATTGGTGCGCCACTGTCGGTTTTTGTGATTACGATGCTAGCTTATCCACTAAGCCGCCAGAATCTGGTGGGGCGCAAGGGCTGGAACCTTTACTTCGTCTTTACGATGTATTTCGGAGGCGGGCTGATCCCTTATTACATGGTGCTTAAAGCGCTAAACATGATTGACACATTTTCCGTATTTATTTTGCCAGGCTTGATGAATGTCTTCTATATGATTATCGTCCGTACCTTTATGGAGGGGCTGCCCGGTGAGATCGAGGAATCGGCGAAGGTAGACGGGGCGAATGATATCACGATTTTCTTCAGAATTGTACTGCCGTTGACAACACCAGTACTCGCAACTGTGGGACTCTTTCAAGCCATATCGCATTGGAATGCGTGGTTTGACTCCTATGCGTTCACTTATAGCTCAGACTTGAAAACCTTACAAGCAGTACTCGTCAAAATACTGAGCCAATTCCAGACCGGAGGTATGGTATCGCAATCGCAAATGCTGGCAAACTCCGCCAAACGGAATGCCGTTTCAAGTGATACGATCCGGATGGCGGCGACGATGGTAGCAACATTGCCTATCGTTCTTGTATACCCGTTCCTGCAAAAGTATTTTGTTAAAGGTATGACTTTGGGCGCTGTTAAGAGTTAATATGATTAAATAACCGAACGCCTGCTGGGGATGACTTGTCCGGCAGGCGGCCCTGAAGGGGGGTGAGCGGATAGACTTGCTTGGTTTTTGGTTGCTTGGTGAATTTATAAAGTAACTTACTTAATGGGAGGAATTAGGGTGTCTATGATAAAGAAAAACAAAGTATTGAGCGTAAGTATTACTGCTGCATTGGCCGTTGGTGTATTAGCGGGATGCTCCTCTAATGACGGAAAAGACAATACAAATACTGCGGCTGGAGAAAATACAAAAAAAGAGCCGATTACACTTACATGGTTTGATTCAAATACAAAGGGAGAGCCTTTTACCGATGCTGTCGCTCAAGAAATCACTAAAAAGACTGGCATTGAAATCTCCATTCAGCAGCCAACAGGAAATCCGACAGAGAAGCTAAGCTTGATGCTTGCCAGCGGTGACTATCCGGATGTGGTCGTGATGAGCCGTGGGGATGCTTCCCTCGATAAGTACATTACAAGCGGCGCGTTCATTCCACTCGATGAGTTGATTGAGAAGAATGGTCCAGATATCAAGGAAATGTATGGCGATACACTGACCAAGACTCGTTATAAAGACGGAAAAAACTATTATTTGGCTAACTGGTACGGACTAGATAGTGATCCAGTCTTCGGAATGCTGATGAGAAAAAATCTGCTTGCAGATCTGGCTCCAGACAAAGCAGATGGCACAACTCCGCTCACAACGGATGAATTAGAAGCCATTCTGAAGGATTTTAAAGCAAAAAATAAGACGATTGATGGAAAAGAATCCATTCCAATGACCATGAACGGTGAGAATATGGGCGCTAACTTGGGAACGTTCAAAGGCATGTGGGGTCTGAAAACTTATTACGATAACAATGGTTCATTGCAATATGATGTTAAGGATCCAAAGTATCGTGAAATGCTTCTCTATGTGAATAAATTATACAGAGAAGGTTTGGTTGAGAAGGAATTTGCCATTAGCAAAACACAAACTTGGGTTCAAAAGCTGGCTACCGGCGCGGTATTCTCCACACCAGGCGCTTATTGGGATCCAGGTAACGGGAACGCAACTTTGAAGAAGGATGGCGGAGAAGATAATCAGCTCTTCCCTTACAAGGTTGTTGCTCCAGGCGTAGATCCTGCCCAAACGACATTTGGACCAAGAAGCTCGCTAGGATGGGATGCCATCGCTATTACTAAGAATAACAAGCATCCTGAAGAAACAATGAAGCTATTCAATTTCTTGGCAAGCGATGAAGGACAGCATTTATTGCTGTGGGGCCAAGAAGGCGTTCAATACACTATGGTAGATGGTAAGAGACAACCGGATCCTGCATTCTTGGATAGCTTCAAGGAAAACTGGGACGACACAGTGAAGAAGAGCGGTGTTCGTAAATGGTTGTGGTTTATTAAGAATGGTCTAGATGCAAATGAACAGCCTTACGATATGGCAGTTAAATATCAACGCAGTGAAGTAGATCAGATGGCAATTAAGAGCCTTGGAGATTCTGTATGGGATACTGCGGAATATGACAACTTGAGCCCTGACGGCGGAACACCTGAAGCACTGACTGCACAGAAGGTAAAAGATATTATGGATCAAAGCATTACTAGAGTAATCATTGCTCCTTCTGAAGCCGAAGCCAACGCTACATTCGATAAGATGCTTGCGGATATGAAAAAGGCTGGGGATGAAAAAGTAGAAGAAATCATTAACCAGAAGTACACAGAACGTATGGAGCTGTGGAATTCAAAATAAGCACAGCTGGATAATAAGTTCAATATCTTGAGATGTAAGGGCTTCCTCTCTGTATTAGGCAGAGAGGGAGCCCTTTTGCTATGTTTATGAACAGTTAAACTAGTCTATTGGCATGCGTATTTTTGCGGAAATCTAGCGGGGCTTGGTGATAGTATTTTTTGAATTGATGATAGAAATGGCTGACATTCTCAAAGCCGGATTCCAGGGCGATTTCGACCACACGCAGTTCAGTAGTAAGTAGCAGATTACGCGCCACGTTGAGCCTTAGCTGGTTGATAAATTCTGTCGGTGTCTGGTTTAAATATTGGCGGAAGGCCCGGTTGATATGACCGACACTTCTGCCCGACAACTCGTACAAGGCATGAAGGCCTTTGTTTAAGTTTTCTTTTAGATGCATCTTGGAAACGGCATGCTCGAGCCACAGCGGGAATTCTGGCTGCTCGATGGTTTCAGGGGAGAAAAAATGCCGGGTAAGCGTATCTACGAGTATTCCTTTCAGATATATCCTGGACTTTACTTTGTCTAAGGCAGAGAGCATTCGGATGCGTTCGAAAGAACGAATGAAATCATCCATCTCCAGTTGAGACAGCATAGCGATGCTAGGAATCGGAGTATTTAATAGCCTGTGCAGGAACTCTTCTTCATTCAGGTAACTAAAGGCGTCATTAATGAGGCTTTTTCGGCAGGGAATGTTGAGAAAGCGGCAATCGCTATCCCCATCAGCTTCATATCGATGAGTATCATCGGGGCGGATGAAGACAAGACAGCCAGATTGGAGAAGCTGGGTAGCCCCGTTAACAATATGCCGGCATCGGCCTTCAGTGAGTATAAAAAATTCATAAAAGTCATGTGTATGTTCTGGGGATACCTGACTTAGGGACTCGACCCAGAAGGGATCAGCTAACAATTCGGGATTAATGTGGCTTGCCTCGGTGTATTTGATCATGCTCTTCCTCCAGCATTTGATGATGTTAAAATAGCACACTATTTTGGTGAACACAATAGAAGAAAAATATACATATTATTGTTAAGGTTTTAAAACAAGAAGTCAAAATAGAACATGTGTGGAGGCGGAAAAATGCAACTTGTCAATCTTAACGGGAAATGGCAAATGAAACGGCTTGATCATCCGAAATGGCTGGAGGCCAGCGTGCCAGGCTCTGTCTACCATGATTTGTTGAATGCCGGAGAAATGCCAGATCCGTTCTACCGGGAGCAGGAGTATGAGGTTCTGGAGCTGTCCAATTATGATTACGAATATCAGCGTACTTTTCAGCTGGAGGCTGGAGTGCTAGAGCATGACCGCGTATTTCTGTTATGTGAAGGGCTCGATACGCTTTGTGAGCTTTACTTGAATGGAACGAATATTCTGAACAGTGACAATATGCATCGGACATATGAAGTAGATATCAAGTCTGCATTGACACTTGGTGAGAATATCATTCACGCGATTTTCCGCTCCCCGGTAGAATTTACATTAAGGAAGCAAGCGGAATTCCCGCTTAGCGGATGTGCTGATGCGGTAGAGGGGATCTCTCATCTGCGCAAAGCGCACTCCATGTTCGGGTGGGATTGGGGTCCGAAGCTGCCCGATCTGGGAATCTGGCGTAGTCTCTCCATTCAGGGCTATCACTCTGCTCGGCTTGACGATGTTTATATTACACAATTCCATGAGAAGGATAAGGTCAAGCTGGATGTTCGAGTAAGAACGGAGAGCTGGCAGAAAGCTGATCGGGATATCGTGGTCAAAATTCATACCCCAGCAGGCCAAAGTCTTGAGCATCGTGTGTTTGAGACAATTGGAACGGATCATCATATTACACTTGAAATTAACGAGCCAGAGCTGTGGTGGCCGAATAATCTCGGTGCTCAGCCACTGTACAATGTAGAGGTTGTACTTGAGGAAAAGGCGAAGGAGCTAGATCGAAGAGAACTGCGGATTGGACTAAGAACCATTACTGTGAAGCAGGAAGAAGACCAATGGGGAGAATCCTTTGCTTTCGAAGTCAACGGTGTGCTTATTTTCTCTACAGGTGCCGACTATATTCTGGAAGATAATCTTCTGCCTCGCGTGACTAGAGAACGTACAGATCGCTTGCTCCAAAGCTGTGTGGCTGCCAATTTCAATACAATTCGCGTATGGGGTGGTGGTTATTACCCGGATGATTATTTCTACGACCTTTGCGATGAATATGGTCTTATCGTCTGGCAGGATCATCTGTATGCCTGCGGCATCTATGCTCTGACCGAAGCTTTCGAGGAGAACATCACGCACGAGACTATCGATAACATGAAGCGTCTTCGCCATCATGCTTCGCTAGGCTTGTGGTGCGGCAACAACGAGCAGGAGCTGGCTTGGGACGAATGGGACTGGGAGAAGCATTACTCCCTGCAGCTTAAGGCAGATTATATTAAGCAATATGAGGTGCTTCTACCGGCAATCGCTAAAGAAATTGATCCGAATACCTTCTATTGGCGTGCTTCACCCTCCTCCAAGGGTTGCTTTGACAAGCCAAATGACGAGAATTACGGAGATATGCATTACTGGGGGGTCTGGCATGGGAAAGAACCGTTTACCGATTACCGGAAGCTATATCCGCGCTATATGTCTGAATTCGGATTGCAGTCTTTTCCGGGCTTGAAGACTATCGAGTCGTTTACGCTGCCGGAGGATCGGAATATCTTCTCTTATGTCATGGAGTCCCATCAGAAGAACAACACCGGGAATGAGAAAATTCTCTACTATATCGGGGAGACTTACAAATATCCGAAAGATTTTGAGTCTGTGCTATATGCCTCGCAATTGATCCAAGCAGAAGGGATGCGCTGCGGCGTTGAGCACTGGCGTAGACATAGAGGTCGCTGTATGGGGGCATTGTATTGGCAGTTGAACGACTGCTGGCCGGTAGCTTCTTGGTCCAGTATTGACTATTATGGCCGGTGGAAGGCTATGCATTATGCGGCTAAACATTTCTTCGCGCCGATTCTTGTTTCTGCCCATGATGAAGGAACGAAGGTCTCCCTTCATGTGTCCAATGAAAGCAGAGAACAGGTTATTGGTGAACTGAGTTGGAGACTGCTCACTCGGGCATCTGAGGTCTTGCTGGAAGGCACAAAGCCGGTGGAGATTGCCGCGTTAAGTACTGCTGAGTTCGAACAGCTTGATTTCACCCACATGTTGGATACGAAAAGGAAGAAACGAGAGACTTATCTGGAATACGCTTTTAAGGTAGACGG
The DNA here is from genome assembly GCF_000758585.1 of Paenibacillus sp. FSL R5-0345. Taxonomy (NCBI): domain Bacteria; kingdom Bacillati; phylum Bacillota; class Bacilli; order Caryophanales; family Paenibacillaceae; genus Paenibacillus; species Paenibacillus sp. FSL R5-0345. The sequence goes on along the minus strand of NZ_CP009281.1, from coordinate 4,909,491 downwards.
CAAGACGAAGAGCGGTGGAACGGTCCTATTTGTTAAGCCGAAGCATTTTAGTTTTATTGACCCTGAGCTTGAGGCCGTACTCATTGAAAAAGAAGAGCAATTTGTAATTACTGTGAAGGCGAAGGCCTATGCTCGTTTCGTCGGCTTAGACTTCAGGGAAAGAGATGCCATCTTCAGTGACAACTATTTTGATATGTCGGGAGATACAACAAGATCTATTACAATCGCTAAAAAAGACCTTGATAAGCCAGCCACGGCCGAGGAACTGCGTGCACAGCTTACTATACGCTCCGTTTTTGATATTTAAGCAGGAAGTATTGAGGAAGAGTCTCCCTAGTGGGGCTCTTTTTTGTATGTATTTTTTTTACTATAGCCGTTAATAATCATTTTATGTTTTGCTAGAACTTAATCTCACATGTGATAAATGTTAGAGGTCAATATTTTACTATTCAAGGTATAGATATTCAGATTGTATCCCCTTCCAAATATCTTTAAAATAGACTTCAAACAACGAGATAAATTAAGGCGATTACATTACAACAAGATCTGATAAGAAGAGTAGGAGGATATTATGAGTATTTATTATGATGACAGCCGTAAGGTATTTCATTTACAGTCCCAGCAATCCAGCTATGTGATTGAAATTGTTAGAGGTGAGCTTCCAGCGCATGTCTATTGGGGACCTAAATTAGAAGGAATCAAGCAGCCGTTGCATCTGGTGGAACGTTGCTCCTTTAGCCCGACCTACACAATGGAGGACAAGAAGATCTCCCTCGACACGATTCCAAGTGAGTTTCCGTCTTATGGGAATGGTGATTTCCGGGAACCGGCACTTGAGGTTCGTTTGGTAGATGGTACGACCGTTACGGACTTTCTTTATAAGAGCTATAAGATCAATAAAGGTAAGCCTGCATTAAAGGGGCTGCCATCCACCTATGTTGAAAGTGAAGAAGAAGCAGAGACACTGGAACTCGTTCTTCAGGATGACAAAACCGGATTGATTGCTGTATTGAGCTACACTGTATTTAATAATCAGGATGTGATCACACGTTCTGTGCGAATTGAGAATCAAGGGAAAGACAATGTGGTGCTGAAGCGTGTGTTAAGCGCAAATGTTGATTTCCATGATTCTGATTATGACATGCTGCAATTATCTGGTACTTGGACAAGAGAACGTCATATCCACAAAAGAGCTCTCGTACCTGGTATCCAACGAATTGATAGTAAGCGCGGCGCTAGTAGCTCCCAACAGAATCCTTTTATGGCTTTACTTGCAAAAGATGCAACAGAGGATCACGGTGAAGTGTACGGGTTCAGTCTTGTGTACAGCGGAAGCTTTCTTGCGCAAGCGGAAGTGGATCAATATGGAATTTCCAGAGTGGGCATCGGTATTCAACCGTTTAATTTTCAATGGTTGCTTGAACCGGGAGAATCCTTCCAAGCTCCTGAAGCTGTGCTGGTAAGATCCAGTGAAGGACTTGGTGGATTATCAAGAACTTACCACCGTCTGTATCGGACCCGGTTATGCAGAGGCGAGTTCCGTGATCGTAAGCGTCCTATTCTCATCAACAACTGGGAAGCAACCTATTTTAATTTCAATGCAGATAAAATCAAAGAAATTGCTCAAGCAGGCAAAGATCTCGGCCTTGAACTGTTTGTCTTAGATGACGGCTGGTTTGGGAAGCGAGACAATGATGATAGCTCTCTCGGAGATTGGGTAGAGGATCGCCGCAAGTTTCCAGAAGGTCTAGGAAAACTCGGAGAAGATATTACGGCAATGGGCATGGAATTCGGACTATGGTTCGAACCGGAAATGGTATCGCCGGAAAGTGATCTTTATCGTGAGCATCCGGATTGGTGTCTTCATGTACCGGAGCACAAAAGAACGTTAGCTCGCCAGCAGCTTGTTCTGGACTTATCCCGTAAGGATGTATGTGATTATATTGTGGATTCGGTTAGCTCCGTGCTGTCATCGGCTCCGATTACTTATGTGAAATGGGATATGAACCGGAATATGACGGAGATTGGATCTGCTCTTCTGCCAGCGGAACGTCAACGCGAAACGGCTCACCGTTACATTCTTGGACTTTATGATGTGCTAGAACGAATTGTCACCCGTTTCCCACACATTTTGTTCGAAAGCTGCTCCGGCGGTGGTGGACGATTTGATCCAGGCATGCTGTACTATATGCCACAGACCTGGACTAGCGATGATACAGATGCGGTTGAAAGATTGAAGATCCAATATGGAACAAGTATTGTGTATCCTTCAAGTTCTATGTGCGCTCACGTATCGGCTGTCCCTAACCATCAGGTGCACCGTATCACACCTTTGGAAACCCGTGGTCATGTCGCGATGTCGGGTAGCTTCGGCTATGAACTAGATATGACCAAACTCACTGAAGCTGAACGCGAAGATATCCGGAAGCAGGTTTCTGAGTACAAGGAACTGAGAATGCTGATTCAATTTGGTGATTTCTATCGACTGCTTAGTCCGTTTGAGGGTAATCAGACGGCATGGATGTTTGTTTCGGATGATAAAAAAGAAGCCTTCGCCACGTACTTCAGAGTGCTGGCTGAGCCTAATGCACCTCTCCGCAGATTGCGGTTGAAAGGACTCGACCCTGCTAAAAACTACAAACTTGAGCTTAACGGTGAAGTATACAGAGGGGATGAGCTGATGCACTTCGGAATCTCACTTCCACAGCTTGAGGGCGATTTCAAAAGCTTACTATTCGTACTCAAAGAGGTTTAATAAGAAAAGGAGTAAGCCACTGGCTTGCTCCTTTTTTATATGGATTAATTTTCAAAAAACACATGTTTGGTTAGGAACTCTAGATCCTGTTCTCGATACGTCGAGGGATTGACCCCGAAATAGGAACGGAAAACTTTTCCGAAATAGCTGGCATTGTCAAATCCTGTTTCCGTGGCGATCTGGTTGATGCTCAAATCTGTTGTTTTAAGTTTAGATGCTGCCAACTCAATCCGCCTTCTTTTTAAATACTCAAAGGGTGAAAGATTGATGTTTTTTTGAAACAGTCTGCAAAGGTGATGTTTAGAAACGCCTACATGCGCAGCGACATCATCTAAGCTTAGATTATTATTATGCAGATCCTCTTTCATAAATTGAATAGCGGCGTGAAGCTTGTCATTTTTTATATAGGTGGTTAACATATTAGGTTTCTTGAGATATTTCTCCACGGACAAGATCCATTGAAAGACTTTTCCCGTTAAAAGATGCAAATCCCTTTCTTCATGAACCTGTATGTCCTTGAAAATGCTCCACAATAAATCTATCGAAACTGATTCCTGGGGGAGTTCAATAATTGGACCGCAATGAGCGGCAAGTTGGCTCCACAATGAAATCGCTAAAGGACCCCGCAGATTGATCCATAAAAATTCCCAAGGCTCGGTGCCATCTTCCGGATAATAGTACCTGTGTATACTGGGGACAGTCACTAGAAAAGCTTTGCCCTTCGTTAATCGATGAACAACCCCATCTATTTCAATTCTACCCTCTCCCGATAAGGTGTACTGAAAAATTACACAGCTTCTCTCCGTCCGATTCTGGCCGTTGAATGAATAGGCAGATGAATCAACTTGTTCCCAGCCGATAGAATCAAACAGAAGCATGGATGCTTCTTCTTCCGAGCGAAAGGTGTAGGAGGAACGTAACATTAGCAGATTTCCTTTCCAGAAAGACTTTTGAGTATAGATCAATAAATTACTAAAGAGAACTCACTCTCTCTTAAGTGTAAACGCTTTGGTGAATCTCATCAACAAAGTAAAGGAGGGGTTAGTTACAAATCACAAATTATTTAATCTGTTGTCTTCGATATTGATAGGGAGTGATACCATACTGATCTTTGAATAGCTTAATGAAATATTGAGGCTTTTTGTATCCGACTAGATGTGAAATATCGAGCACATGTAAGTTTGAACCGATCAATAGTTTGGAGGCCTTTTCCAATCTTTTGAATGAAATAAAGCTTGATAAATTCTCACCCGTTTCCTGCTTATATAATTTAGAAAGGTAAACCGGATGAAGGTGAACAATTTTTCCTAAGTCCTCCAGACTCAAGCACTCATTAATATGATCGGAGATATAGCTTTGAATCGTATGCACAATATTGTGATTGGAGAATTTAGCACTTCTATCTAATTGGGTGATGCTCTGCAAGATCGATTGGAGAGCTGTACCCGGATCTGTTAATTGATTGAATATCCAGTCTGGCGCCTCGGTTAATTGTATCTTTGGGGTTATGCAATACAACATATGAATCAATTCCAGAACATAGAGACACTTATGCTTTCGTGATGTGAGCTTAGCAAAGTTCTTCATTAAATCTTTTCTCGTAAGCTCCCATTCTCCGGGTTCAAATTTGGGAAGAATAGCAAGGTCACGCAGTATGGCAAAGTCACTGACCGTTACATTTTCATTGAAAAAGAAGTGATGAAAGATATGCCGAACAGTATTCCTCTGAGAGAACTCAAACACCTCTGAAAAAGCTATAAGAGGGATGTTACTTGCGAGACTCACGGTATTAGACTTCTGAATAATACCTGTGATAACCGAGGGAGTGCTCCAAATAAAGCTCTCCAAACCGTCACAATTGTCTCTAAGCGTCATCTCATCTTTCTCAGTCGAATTTGGGATATGAAAGAAGCAAAATTGTTTATTACGTAGAGCAGTATTATAGGTGCTAAAGTCATTGCATGCAGAGGGGTTTTCACCGATAACGGACAGTAAGTAACCAAGACCGTCTAGCTTTTCCCATTCCACTAAGGCTGTTGACTGCTTCTCAATACTCTCAATCACTTGACTCATAGCTTTTTCCATATCCTCTTTATCCACAGGTTTGAGTAAATAATCTAGCGCTCCGAGACGGATAGCTTGTTGTGCATAATCAAATTGTGAATAACCGGAGAGAAAAACTACCTTAGTTTTGATCTTCATTTCATGTATATGCTGCAATAAATCAATGCCTGATACTTCAGGCATACGAATATCTGTAATCAGAATATCCACATGATTTCGATTGAGGAGCTCCTTGGCTTCAATTGAATTTGTTGTAGTCTCAACATGTTCGATCCCGAATGTGCTCCAATCCAGCAGGTGTTTTAAATACTCAACAATGTAATGCCCGTCATCAACGATCAATAATCGCATGTTGTCCTCCTTCTTCAAGCGAGAAATCTATGAATGCCAGAACGGATAAACCGCCCCAATCATTGAGAAAAAAGCGCAGTCCACTTAATTCGCCATACGCGTTTTTGAGGCGATGATGAATATTCCAAAGACCGATCCCTCTAGCTCCTTCAGGGGGAGATTCATTCTCAAGTCTGATCATTAGCTGGCTTATTTCGTCAGGTGTAAGTCCTTTTCCATCATCAGCTACAATTATCATCGCCCCGGTATCGAGAGGTTTTACATCTATAGAAACGCGATAAGCGCCTTGATGCTCTTCAATGCCATGTTGAATCGCGTTCTCGACAATAGGCTGAATTATGAGTGGCATAATACGTTGATCTCCCAGCTCTGGGGGCAGGTTGATATCATAATTTATTTTTTTGGAAAGAGACATTATGGATAAAAAATGATCCGCAAGCTTTAATTCAGAGGAAAGTGTGACATCGTCTGAGTTCATTTTTGTCAGGTAACGATAGTATTCTGCTAAATGCTTGCTCATCTGCATCACAGCTTCCGGTGATGTTTTTGCCACAGCCATAATAAAAAACAAATTATTATAAAGGAAATGTGGATTGATCTGGGCCTGGAGTTGCTTTATTTCAGCGTTTCTTCGAAGCTCAGTTTCAATCTTTAATGAAGAAAATAGAGCTTGGATTTTGGCCACCATATGGTTAAAACTTTTAAATAAACTATAAAACTGATTGTCCGGATTCTCACTAATTCGGGTGCTGTAATTTCCTTGTTCTACTTGATTGAATTTCTTGTCTAGAAGATACACGTTTCTATAATAATTTCGATAGAACATAAAAATAACGATAAGCCCAATGATTAGAATAATTAGGATACTGACAAAGAAAACTTGTTTATTCTGGTTAAGCGGATTCAAGAAATCACTCATACGCGTATAGGTGACAAGGTACGTATCGATAGGCTCAATATACTTAGAAAGGACATAATAATCGTCACCATTGATATGATAATCAAACTTTAGTATCTCTTGTGTGTTGGGTGTAATCGTTTCTTTGACCTTTGCCTCGATATGGCTATCCACGGCTTTATTACTTATCATTAAGCTTTTGTTTACGAGGAAAAAGGCATTAGAGCTCTCGCCGTTAACCGCTTTCTCAAGCAGGCTTGCTAAATATTCTTTTTTTAACTTAACGCCCACAATGTATTGAATATTTGCGGGATTTGTAGGCTCATGAATATACGGATAAATCGAAAAATAATACAAACTGTTATTCACGATCTGCCAACCTCGCTGAGTTACTGTCTCAAAGGGCCTTTTGGCTAGTGAATCATGACCAGTGAAAATAAAAGTGCCATCCGATTTCCAGTAGATTCCTATGGATTCCACGGCTTGGCTAGAGAGAAGTGGAGCCGATATCCGATCGTAGATATCGTTTTTTTTCATTTGAGCATCGTAAATGTTCAACTCTTGGATGCGGCCTTGATAGAAGCGGACGGAGGTGTCAGCGGTATACTGGATGCCGTATAAACTTGCCTCTGATATGATCCCGTTCATAATGCTCTCCGTGTAGGCAAGCTGATTTTTGGAAGAGTTAACTAAGCTTTCTTGAATGGTTTTTGATCCAAGGGAGTTCATCACGAAAAACAAGCTTAATGTAAGCAAAAGAAAAAAGACGAAAAAGTATATGAACCGTTTCATATTCACTTTTTTAATCATATTCATTACCCCTGTCGCTACAACTGACTTTTCCTAGATTTAGTATAAAGAGATGTAAGAACATAATAATCCATAACTTCTAAAAGAAAAAGGAAATAGAATTCTCGAAATGAAAGCGTTTCTAAACATGTTTAGCGTGTGGCTATGATGTTTAGATTGAGACATTTTAGCATGAAAGCGCTTTTGTTATCATTAAACCTGAAAGAAATGAGCAACTGAGCATGAAGCATGTAGAAGGGGGTAAGCACAATAGCACAGGTAATCAATACCCAGGTCAAACAGGGGAGAAAAGTCGACGTTCTGAAGAAAAAGAAAAATCCTTGGAAAAAGGAAATCAAGAAAAATTGGCCTTTGTACATTTTGTGTATTCCGGCATTAGTATTCGTTCTAATTTTCGCATACGGCCCTATGGTTGGATTGATTATGGCATTTCAGGATTACAAGCCGTGGCTCGGACTTACAGGTTCAACTTGGATTGGGTGGGATAATTTCGCGAGAATATTTCAGTATAAAGAAGCGACGCAGTCTATCTACAACACTCTTATTATTGCCGTAATCAAAATTATAGTCGGGATTATCGTTCCAATTTTCATGGCAATCCTCTTAAGCGAAATCAGAAATATGGGGATTAAAAAGAGCATTCAAACGTTAGTATATTTACCGCATTTCTTATCTTGGGTAACGGTTGCCGGAATCATGATCGATATCTTAGGTCTTGACGGCGGTATTAATCACCTTCTTACGAATTTATTGGGAATCAAACCGATATACTTCTTGGGCGATCCGACGCTGTTCAGACCTACGATCATTATTAGTGATTTATGGAAGAACTTTGGTTTTGGTATGATTGTCTATTTGGCAGTCATTACAGGAATTGATCCTTCTTATTATGAGGCTGCTGAGATAGACGGTGCTTCACGGCGTCAGCAAATACGTCATGTTACGCTACCAAGTATGATGCCGATGATCATTGTAATTGCTACGTTAAGTCTTGGTAATATTCTAGATGCTGGATTCGATCAGATTTTCAACTTATACAATCCGCTTGTATATAGTACGGGAGATATCATTGATACTTACGTCTATCGCTCCTCATTATTGAATGGTCAATACGGTTTCGGTACTGCTGTGGGCTTGTTTAAATCGGGTATCAGTTTCATCTTAATTGTTATTTCCTATCGAATTGCATACAAGGTTGCCAACTATAAAATATTCTAAACCGACGTTTTTTAAGCGAGTCTATTATAAAGAAGATGTACTGAAGTATCGCTTACAAAACTTTTAGGAGGAGTGGGAGTGTATTATAAGTCCAAGGGATATAGGATATTTTCGATTTTCAATCATATCCTTCTGATTCTGGTAGCATTATCTTGTTTACTGCCAATGCTTCATTTGTTAGCACAATCATTTAGTAGTAAGACGGCGATTAATGGTAATTTGGTATCCTTCTGGCCGGTTGATTTGAATGTGGATGCCTATGTCAAAACCTTTAATAACTCTAACTTTACGGGTTCCATGTGGATTTCCGTGATAAGAACCATTATGGGGACATTCATCAGTATGTTCATTATTACGACTGCTGGGTATGCCTTATCGAAAGATTTTCGGGGACGCAATGCTTTAATGTGGATTTTTATATTCACTATGCTGTTTTCGGGCGGGTTGATTCCTTCTTATATATTAGTCACTAAGCTTGGATTAAAAGACACGATCTGGTCGCTTGTTCTTCCAGGTGCTTTTGGAGCTTACAATTTGATTCTGATTATGAACTTCTTTAAGACGATCCCTAAGGCGCTTGAAGAAGCGGCATTTATCGATGGTGCTTCGTTCTTCGTCATCTTCCGGAAAATCTATCTTCCGCTCTCCTTACCCGGATTGGCAACCGTTGGATTGTTTATCATGGTTGGGAACTGGAATGCTTGGTTTGATGGAATTTTGTATATGTCGAATACAACCGATTATCCGTTAGCTTCGTTCTTACAGACCGTAGTTGTGCAAGGTTCAGCGCAGAGTATGGCACTTAGTCAATCCGAAGCGGCGGCTTTGTCAGAACAAAGTATAAAGGCTGCCCAAATATTTATTAGCACACTGCCGATCATCCTGGTGTACCCTTTCCTGCAAAAATACTTCGTAAAAGGTATCGTTCTGGGTGCTGTAAAAGAATAAGGAGCAAACAAATAAAAATTTTAACTTGAAGGAGATTATCGATGAAAAAAACAGGTGTCTTACTTACAACCACTGCATTGATGGCGGGATTGCTTGCGGGGTGCGGCTCTGATGGCAAAGAATCTAACGCTGCAAAATCCGTGCTCAAAGATGGTAAATATGATCCTGCAATTACTATAAGCATTGCCAAGCAACAAGATGAGAATGCCGGTAAATATATCAATGGCGAGAGTTTGAATGACAATGTGCTAACCCGTTGGGGTGTCGATAATCTAGGGATTAACATTCAAACTACCCTTTTGGGTGGTGATGCGTCCCAATACAATACAAAACTTCGTTTAGCACTTACGGGTTCTGAGAAGCTCCCTGACGTCTTGCCTGTGTATGATACCTCTCTAGAGAACGATTTGATTCAATCTGGGCTTGTAAAAGATATTGCGGATGATATTAACAAATATATGCCTGATCGTCTAAAAGAAATTTATAAGCAATATCCAACCACCTTCAATCCGGTCGTACAGGACGGCAAGGTTTATGGTATGGCGATCTCCCCTAATCTAACCGAAGGTCAGGTCCTGCTTATCCGTCAAGACTGGTTAGATAAACTTAATTTAAAAGCGCCAACTACAATAGATGAATTTGAAACGGTTATCGCTGCCTTTACGAATGATGATCCGGACGGTAATGGAAAGAACGATACTTATGGATTTGATTTCTCAGGAAAAGACTCTTATAACACGGGTTGGGTAAGTGATTCTGTTATGATTTTTAGTGCTTTCACAGGAAAGAACCTCCCAGGTCAATGGTATAACGACAATGGAAAGCTTACCTATGGTTCTGTTGCTGACGGTACAAAGGAAGCGTTAGCTAAACTTCAAGATTGGTACTCCAAGGGATATTTAAATAAGGAATTGGCTACTCAGGGTGCATGGGATGCACTGGCTGATTTCACTGAAGGAAAAGCAGGGATTATAATGGGGCGTCCTTGGCTCTATGGCAGTGTTAAAGATGTGGAAACCAACGTAAAAGGCGCTAAAATCAAAGCCTATCCAACTATTAAGGGTGTAAATAGCGATCGAACTTACCAATCAGGTCAACAAAATGACGGTGTCTTCATGTTCAATAAAGATTTTAACAATATGGAAGCTTTCTTCCTGTATTATGACAAGCTTTATGATGCTGCCTTTGGTACCGGGGATTTCAAGTATGGTTATGCTCAGGGATATGATTACGATATCGTGAATGATGAAGTAGTCTTTGATTCCAAGAAGTTCAATACTCCGTTGGATGCTGCTCAAGGTGTAGGCAAGATGGCATTTACCAAGAATACACCAAGTGTGGATGGTCCAGGCCAATCTTTCTATGATCTTTCCAAAGGCATGGAAGCAAGCAATGGAGTCTTGATTAGATCAGCTTCGAATGATGAAACGACTAAAGAAGGATATGTAATTTCTTACGAGAATAGTGAAGCCCTGCTTCCAAACGCATTCAACGGACCACCGACTAAGACTATGCAGACTTCATGGGAACAATTGAATACGATGGAAAAGGAGGTCTTCACCAAAATTATTTACAGCAAGGAACCGCTAAGTGCGTACGATGATTTCGTAAAACAATGGCATGAAAAAGGAGGCACGAAAATCACTGAAGAAATTAATGAATGGTACAACAATGCCAGTAAGGTTGATGTTATGTCTCAAATGGGGTTGAAATAAGCTCTATAGGATTACTAATGAAGAGTTTCTTCTAAAGCAGCAGGTTCAGTTAAGGTCATCCTTGGCCGGACCTGCTTTTTTGTTTCATAAATTGGATTCCATGGAGGATAAAAATGGACGTAAACGTGAAATGCGAAGCCTTGGTGAACATCGCTCCGCTTATGGATAGGAATGGAGACCCTGTTCATGCACATGGTGGTCACATGCTCTGTAAGGATGGATATTATTATTGGTTTGGCGAGAACCGTATAGATCGGCGGAAAGTGAGCTGTTATCGTTCAATGGATTTAGTGAACTGGGAATGGCGCAAAGATGTACTTACACTGGATTCACCAGTAAAACCGATCTATCACCGAACCTCTTTGGAGCTTGAACCTAGGGATGTGGAGAATCGAGGATTCGGGACTGGAGCGGTCATTGAGCGCCCGAAAGTGCTCTATAACGAACTTACAGGAAGATTTGTGATGTGGATGCATTGGGAAAATGGACGAGACTACTCTGATGCTCGCTGCGCGATAGCGGATTGTGGGACGGTTGATGGAGAGTATGTTTTTCGTGGCAGCTTTAATCCGGCAGGTAACATGTCACGCGACTGTACTCTGTTTCAAGATGATGATGGCACGGCTTATTTTGTGTCGGCGGCAAGGGAGAATGCGGATCTTATCATGTATCGTCTTTCGCCTGACTATCTAAGTATAGAAGAGCAGGTCAAAACATTATGGCCGGGACAAGCACGCGAAGCTCCGGCATTAATGAAACGCCATGGTGTTTATTTTCTCATCTCATCTGCCTGTACGGGTTGGTTACCCAATCAGGGAGCCTATGCTTGGGCGGAGCAACTGACGGGTCGCTGGTCACCATTGATGCCATTAGGTGACATTACAACATACGACAGCCAGCCGGCATTCATAGTTCCAATTGTAGGAAAGGACAATAATAAGTGCTCTTATTTATATGTAGGTGACCGCTGGGATCCTACGGATTATTACGCTTCCTCCTATGTATTTTTACCGCTTAGTTTTCCTTCTGATCGTGAAATGTCACTAGACTGGGTAGATCGGACATGGATTGACCCATGCAAAGGAATAGTAGCTGTGGAATGCAGCACTGGCAGTGGGCTATTCAGGATGAAGAGTATAGGGATGGAGCTTTATCTTGCGTCAGGGAATCACTCGATTGATCATGATGAAGTGCTTAATCTGGAAGTCCGTACTCTTTCTTATACGGATCAGCAACAGCAATGGAGAGTTGATTATGGCAGGGATGGCGCGGCAAGGCTTCGAAACGGTGAAATGACTGTAGCTATCGGTTCAGAGAATTCCTTGATATTAGTGCCCACTCTGGATCAAGAAGATCAATTTCTATGGTTGCTTACAGAGACAGAAGAGGGTTCGCTAACCATCGGCAGCAGAGACGGAAGAGTCCTTACAGTGGCAGGAGAGAAACGAAATGGCTGGGGCTGTGTGAGCCTTGAACCGAAACACTTGCATGATCCTCGGCTTGGTGGAGACCCACAGCTTTTTCAACTGATTTCGGTAAGGTAAACAGATTACAAGAAAAGAGGTACATTGATGCGCTTATCTATTTCCTTCCCTGTGGATTGGTTTGAAGCGGACAATCATACACAACTTGATGCTCTCTCTTCTAATGGTTTTCGGATGATCACAACACCGGATGGTGGAGGAGTTGAACTTCAGGCGGGGCATTTGGACAGTTCTATTTGGTCTGACTATAGTTACGTTAACGCAGAGGTTTATCATGAGTCTCATGACGTTCTGGTCTTGCTGTTCAGTTTCTATGATCAGGATAATCGCTATATAACTTATCATTTAGGCATTCTACCTGGTGTAAGAACGAAAATTTGTTTACCGTTAACCCATTTAAATGGGGAAAAGCTGTTCCTCCCTCGATATCCAGGCGTGATGCAGACGGTCCTGAGAGGAGATGCGGGTATCGCTCGTAACCAAATCACTAGATTCACCGTTGAGACAATTCCTTCGACAACGAGTAGAAACGTGGAAATCAGTGGACTCGCTCTTGATCAATCTGAGCCAATCTTCGAGTATGAGTATCACCCTTTTATAGATGAGATGGGACAATTAAAAAGCAGGGAATGGCCAGGAAAAACGGTTGATTTAGAGGCGTTGAGAGATCAGCTGCATGCGGAGCGACAGCTTGCCGCTGAAGCTGATTTCAGTGGAGGGGACCTCAGCCGTTACGGAGGCTGGAAGGGGTTGAGATTCGAAGCAACCGGATATTTCCGTACAGAGTTTGATGACAGCCGCTGGTGGTTTGTCGATCCAGATGGATATGCCCTGTTCAGTACGGGGATGGACTGTGTAGGTCCAGCTTGTCCGATGCGGATTAAGGGTATGGAGCACTTGGTCCCACCTTTGCCGGATCAGGAAGGAAGTTATAAAGAAGCCTGGTCCCAAGAAGGTCGCGAGTTTAGCTTTGAGATTGCCAACTTGATCACGGCATTCGGTGAACGGTGGCGCTCTGATTGGGAGGCTTTGACGGATTACCGATTAAGACAATGGGGATTTAACACGATCGGTAACTGGTCCAATGATCGATTTATTAGTGGATCAGAGCTTCCATATGTTTACCCGCTGGAGGACTTTCCTACGACGGAGCAAACCATTTTCCGTGATTTCCCGGATGTCTTTAGTCAAGAGTATGAGCGGAATGCGGAGCGTTTCGCAAAACAGCTTCTTCCTCTTAGGGATGATCAGCGAATGGTCGGTTATTTCATGCGCAATGAGCCACATTGGGCATTCGTGGATGATCTGGATTTGACGGAACTGATGCTGAACTCTCCGGTCTGTTATGCCAGTAAGAGGGAGTTTATCAAATGGCTTGGTGAAAAGTACGGAACAGTGGAGCAATGGAACATAGCGTGGGAGAGTACTTATGAGGATTTTGAGTCCTTATACGATGTAAGCAATATTATGAAGATTACTACTAATTCCGTACGTGAAGCAGACTATTCACAGTTTAACCGGGTCATGATTCGTCGGTATGTGGAAGTTCCAGCGCGTCTTTGCAAGCAGGTGGACCCAAATCATCTTAATCTAGGCATGCGCTATGCCTGGGTGGGAAGCGACGATGTGCTGGAGGGCTGTGAGTGGTTTGATGTATTTTCATTAAACTGTTATCAGTTCAGCCCAGACAAGGAGCAAATCGCACATATTAGCAGCAGGTTGAACAAACCAGTGATGATTGGAGAATATCATTTTGGTGCGGCCGATGGAGGCATGCTGGCTTATGGAATCCGAGCTGTGGCAACTCAGGAAGAGCGGGGGGGAGCGTATCGTTATTTTGTGGAACAGGCTGCAACCATCCCACAACTCATCGGAGTTCATTATTTTCAGTGGAATGATCAGCCGGTGCTCGGACGTTATGATGGAGAAAACTATCAAATCGGTGTAGTGGATGTCTGTAACCAGCCCTATATACCTTTCGTTCAAGCAGCAAAAAGGGCTCATGAACAGATGTATCAGGTTCGGATGGGGAGGGCAGCACCCTATAATATTGTGCCAGTAGAGATTCCAAAAACGGGATTTTAATTAGGATTTCATCATTCTAGGTATTTAATTGAAAAGATCGCAGGGCTACTACATCAGTGGGTGAAGTGCACCCCTTAGAATAGACATTGGAAAAAACCCCTGGTTTATCCGATGAAATTCTAGGGGGTGCATTTTTATGGCGATTAAAGGACAGAAGTTTAAAAATTACTCAGATGAGATTAAAAAAGAGGCCATTCGTTTACATGTGGAGGAAAGATGGACTTATCGGAAAATTACGGAGCATTTTGAGATACAAGATCAAGGACGGGTAAAGAGATGGATGAAGAAATACCGAGAGCTAGGGGAATTTGGGCTACTAGATCAACGGGGGCGTCGTATTGAATATATCGATCAAGATAGGTATGTTCAAAAGCTCAAACGGGAAAATGAAATGCTAAAAAAGTGTTTGGAAATCTGGATGCAGGAGGTGAAACGCACAAATATAGAGTCATTGAGAACGCTGCAAAAGAGTATGCCGTTAGCAACCTGTGTAAACTCTTTAGGGTCTCTAGAAGTGGATACTACGCTTTCCTGAAGCGCAAAGGAACAGATCGGGATCAGGAAGCAAAGGCGCTCATTCAGAAGGTCTATGAAAGGTATGAAGGAGTCTACGGTTATCGCCAAATTCAATTGTTCTTGCTACAAGACCACGGGGTTTGGATGAATCATAAGAAGGTACTCAGAATTATGCAGGATTTAGGCATTCGTTCGAGGATCCGCCGAAAACATCGTTGTAATTATGCTACTTCTGAAGGAGACCGTGTGGCGAAAAATATTTTGAAACGGGATTTCAAAGCGGATGCTCCCAACCAAAAATGGGTGACAGACATTACGCAATATCGTGTAGGCGAAAAGTGGCTCTATCTTTCTGCGATTAAAGATTTATTCAATAACGAAATTATCGCTTATCAAATGAGCGCTAGGAACGACAACGAACTGGTTCTCCGGACCTTTGAGCAGGCGTGGAGTCAGCAAAAAGACGTGACTGGACTGATCGTTCACAGCGATCAGGGATTCCAATACACGTCTCATGCATACCACGACATGCTGCCAAAGGTTGGGGCCCGAATCAGCATGTCTCGCCGAGGCAATTGTTATGACAACGCCTCTATGGAGAGCTTCTTCTCGCATCTCAAAACGGAAGGACTCTATCCTTATGATATCCGAAATATGGATGAGGCACAAAGGAAAATTGAAGATTACATTCGATTTTATAACCAACATCGGCCACAACGAAGGTTAAATAAGCTGCCTCCGGTAGAGTACCGGAAACAGCTTATTGCCTAGGGTCTTTTTTCAGTGTCTATAAAATGGGGGCTTGACCAGGGTGGCTTTGCGGTCTTTTTTTTGTAATGGCTGTATGTTCATAACACAGATAGTAACAAAATTCCATTTAGCTGCGTCTAATCTTTATAGGTTCTAACAAGCTGCACTGGAGGAGAATGGATATGGGAGCAACACAATTAAACCGGACGATAAGGAAGTTTACGCTTATTGCTTTGTGTCTATCACTTATACTGCTGAATGGCAGGGTAATGGCAGAGACGTCTACGGTTCAGAAGACAACTGCTTTGTTCACTGCGGAGATGCAGAGAGCCTTGGAAGGGGCTCAGAATGTGCTGATGACGATACAGCCATTTCCGGACGAAGCAGCCGTAGGCTTCTTTAAGAATGGGCATGGTCTGCCTGATGGGTATTTGGGGCAGACGGCTGACAAGATTTTGGAGCGGCGGGGGAAGTTCGCCAAGGTGGCTGATTTAACCCGGACAGCGTTAGCTTATAGTGCTGCGGGTGGCAACATGAACAATATCGCTGGTATTGATTTATATCCATTCCTGATGAACCATGCGGGAATCGATTCGGAAGGGGCAGCCGCATTGGCAGCCGTCTATATTACCTCGAAAAACTCTATTTCCAATTCAATGGAGTGGACAAACCGTTATCCCGATATGCTCTTTTCTCAGTTGCTCGCTATGCAATTGGCGGATGGCAGCTGGCCGCTGGCCGGGCAGAAGCAAGGCGATCCGGTAGCAACTGCCTTAGCGTTAACGGCACTCGCTTCGGAAATGGGATCGGAACAAACGGCGCAGCCTGTCCTGAAGGCTTTGCAGTGGCTGAAAGATAAGCAGCAGCTAGACGGTGGATTCGACGGTAAGACTGTAACGACAGCGCAGGTGATTGTTGCTTTATCGTCGCAGGGAGTTGATGCAGCGAATTTCGCCAAGGAAAAAGGGGTCTCGCTGCTGGAGCATTTAATGAAGCGGAATCTTTCTGATGGCGGTTTTGCACAGATAGAAGGCGGGGGGAAAGAGGGTCCTGCGACTGCGCAAGCCTATCTAGCCCTGACCTCGTATAAGCTATTATCCAAGCAGGCTGGATTGCTGTACAGCGGATTGCATCATACCGGCCTTGACCGGGCAACGATTCAAGTTGAAGGTCCTGGTGGCGGCACCCTTGCTGAGGGGCGTGTTGCCGGTGGTGATGCAGTGAAGGTAGCCGCAGCATTTTTACAGACGAAAGGTCTTGCCTATAAGCTAAATGGGGATGCAGCTAAACCAGCCTTCACCGCTATAGAGGGGATTCAGAACGGGCGGTACAATGGGCGCGGAGAATGGAAAATTGCTGTATTCAGCGGGGGCAGTGCGTGGTTATATCCCGAGAATAGTCCTTTTAGGCTGACGATTGGTGATGGAGACAAGCTGCTCGTCTATTACGCGAATGATACAGAGCTGCTTGATCGGATGGAAGTGAAATGGAAAGACAAGAATGGTCAGGAAATGGGGGGATACGCAAGTGCCAATATGCCTTTTTCCCTCCGTATCACCAAGTCAAACAACCAACTAGGCGGTCTTCCTGCCTTTGGCGTTACCGTGACCCTTCAAGGAAAAAGCGTAGTGGCTGACAGCACGGGGATGGTGTCTTTTGCCGGAATGAAGCCCGGTGTCTATCCTGTGCTAGTCACCAAATATCGCAAAGATGACGCACCAGCGCTATCCAAACGAACGTTTGCGCTGCATGTCTCTTCCCCTGAACTAGCTAGCTTTACTGATGCGGGGAAAGCCGCGGAATGGGCACGCGTGGATATTGCGATGGCGCTTAGCAGCGGATATATTCAGGGCGTGAGTGCCAGCGGGAATGTACTTGCTCCTAAGCAGAAGCTGACCCGAGCTGAATTCCTAACCTTGCTATTGCGGCTATTGCATGAGTTTCCCGATGCCAAGGCCGTCTCCAGCTTTAAGGACGTCCAGGCAGGCAAATGGTACAGCGGTACTATCGCCAAGGCTGTGGAACTGGGGATCGTTAGCCCTTCATCCGGCAAGTTCGAACCGGACCGTGGTATTACACGGGAAGAAGCGGCAGTTATGGTTACTAAAGCCGTACGGTTAGCTACCTACGGTAGCCCAGACCGTGTGAAGTTTACTGATACGACGGGCTTACCAGAGGCAAGCCGCCATGCGATTCAGGCTGTGAATGAACATGAAGTGATGACCGGCAGCGGAGGTCGCTTTGATCCAAAGCAGATTCTGGTGCGTGAGCAAGCGGCGGCAATTTTAATCAGATTGCAGAAATTAATCCCGGAAACCTTCTACTGATGGAATTAATGTCCAGGGATATGATAAGCTCATGTAGAGTTACATATCCCTAAACAGAGGAGGGAAATCTATGAGTCGTTTGATCACAGGGAACATTTATTATGGATTTCAGGTCATTAATGAGGAATTTATTAAGGAGATCGATTCCGCCGTATTCACGATGGAACATTTGAAGAGTGGCGCCAGGCTGCTGTTCGTGCAGAATCAGGATGACAACAAGGTCTTTAGCATAAGCTTCAGAACTCCGCCTGAGGATAGCACGGGTGTTTTTCATATTTTGGAGCATTCCGTATTATGTGGGTCGGAGAAATATCCGGTCAAGGAACCTTTTGTAGAATTACTGAAAGGCTCGATGCAGACGTTCCTGAACGCATTTACGTTTGGGGATAAGACGATGTATCCAGTGGCGAGCCGGAACGATCAAGACTTCTCCAACTTGGTGGAGGTATATCTGGATAGTGTCTTTCAGCCGAATATTTATAAGCAGCAAGAAATCTTTGAGCAAGAGGGCTGGCATTACGAGCTTCAGCATCCCGAAGATGAGCTTATCTATAAAGGCGTGGTTTACAACGAGATGAAGGGTTCTTATTCCTCACCGACAACGGTATTGATGGATAGAATCAAAAAGTCATTGTATCCGGACACGATCTACCGTCATTCTTCAGGTGGAGATCCACAGGAGATTCCAGCACTAACCTATGAGCAGTTTCTTAAGGCGCACAGCAATTATTATCATCCGTCGAACAGTTATTTTTATCTCTACGGAGACGTTAATATTGAAGAAAAGCTGCAATTTATAGATCAGGAATATCTTGGATCTTATGAACGAAACAGCTTTGATACATCCATCCCCCTGCAAAAGCCGATTGGAATGACGGAGCTGGTAGCGGATTATCCGATCCTGGAAGCAGAATCTGCTACAGATAAGACTTATCTGAGTCTTAATTATGTGATTGGAACCTCTACAGATCGGGAATTGAACCTGGCTTTTGATATTTTAAAAAGCATGCTGATGGACAGCAATGCAGCTCCGCTCAAGCAAGCCCTGCTCGAAAGCGGACTGGGTAAGGATGCGTTTGCTTTTTATTCTGACAGTATGGTTCAGCCGCTGCTTGGCATTACACTGACGCATTCCAATGCCTCCTCCAAAGATGCCTTCGTGGAGCTGGTGAAGACTACATTAAAGCGTTTGGCTCAGGACGGACTGGATGAGAAGCTGGTGCTGGCAGCAGTCAACAGCAAGGAATTTGAACTGAGGGAAGCGGACTTTAATCAGTATCCGAAAGGTCTTACTTACAATATCGAAGTGATGAAATCCTGGCTCTATGACGGTCAGCCTACCAATCATATGCGATATGAAGAGGCGTTCACTGCCATTCGGGAAAAGCTGGCGGATCGTTATTTTGAGAAGTTGATTGAAGTCTATTTGCTGAACAGTGATCATTGCAGTGTGGTGGTGCTGAACCCGTCCAAGACGATCGCCGCTGAAAAGGAAGCATCCGCTCAGCATCAATTGAGTGAATACAAAGCGTCACTGCAACCAGATCAGTTGGCGCAGCTGGTTCAGCGTACACAGAACCTCTTGGCACGGCAGAGCCGTCCAGATGTAGCCGAGGATTTGCAGAAGCTGCCAAGCTTGTCCCTACAGGATATTAACCGAAGTATAGAACCGCAAGTACCTACCTATGAACATTCCCATCAGGACATAACGGTGATTCATCATGAGGTAGCTACCCAGAAGATTGCCTACTGCAAGTTTTATTGGGATACGAGTGTTGTCGCTCCTGAGCAAATCCCTTATTTAGTGCTGCTGGCAGAGGTATTAGGTCAAATGGAGACTGCGTCCTACAGCATCGAAGAGCTCACCAGTGAAATCGGGATCAAAACTGGGGGCATTTACTTCAGGAATGAGATCTTTGGCGCAGCAAAAACCAACGGGGCAAGCTATCAGCCCAAATTCAGTGCGCTGGTGAAAGTAATGGCAGGACATATTGGTGAGTCGCTGGATCTGCTGAGAGAGATGCTTTATACTAGTGCGCTCGATAATCTGACTAAGCTGCAGGAAATCGTCCGCCGGGAAGCCTCGCAGATGGAATCGATTCTGAACCAAAGAGGGAATGATATTGCGGCCAGCCGCCTGATGTCCTATTTCTCGGATATGGGAGCGTATCAGGAACAACAGGGCGGCGTAACTTATTACCGCTTTATCCGCGAGCTTGCCGAGACGTTCGATCAGCAGGGAGCTCAGCTAGCAGACACACTGAAGAATATCTGTGCGGTTTTATTTAATAAAAAGAATTTGATCATCAGCGTGACCGGAACAACTGATTTGTATGAGGAACTCGCCAATAATGTTGCGAAGCTGGATATCCAGGACCAACCGGTAGTGGATATGCCTAAGATTACCGCGCAAGGCCATGCGGACAATGAAGGATTCATGTCTTCCAGTCAGGTGCAGTATGTGGTCAAGGGATACAACTTCACTAAGCTAGGATTCACATATTCAGGCAAAATGCAGGTGCTCAAAAAAATCTTGAGCCTCACCTATCTATGGAATGCGGTGCGTGTGAAGGGTGGTGCTTACGGCGGAAATCTGATTCTGCGCAGAGACGGGATAATGATGTTCACTTCCTACCGTGATCCGAATTTGCAGGAGACGCTGGAGGTGTATGATCAGGCGTACCGTTTTGCTGAGGGGTATGAAGCAGATGCCGACGAGATGACCAAAGCGATTATCGGCACCTTGTCCATGCTGGACCAGCCGCTAAGTCCGAGTGCTCAGGGGCGGAGGGCGGACCGGCATTATTTCGAACAGGTGACGGAGGCCGAACTCCAGCAAGAACGGGATGAAATCTTGTCGACAACACCGGAAGACATCAGACAGTACACCGACTTACTTAAGGCTGTGACGGAACAGAATTATTTCGCTGTGGTCGGCAACGCGTCCAAGCTGAAATCGAAAACCGCTTTATTCGGAAAGCTGGAGGAACTTGTGAAGTAAGCTTCTCTAATTGCTCCTTTTCAGTACATGTCTACGGGCATGGGCTGGAGAGGGGCTTTTTTATTTAGTTAGAACATTGACAGTTAGAGTTCTAACTATTATGATAATGATGTTACTTAGAGTTCTAACTAATTCGATTGAGGAGGAAGTAATTATGAATAAACACGTTGAAAACACACCCTTTTCTAATTTGATTCGAGAGATCGGGATGAAACTAAAAAGTACAGCCGATGCCAGACTAAATGAGTTAGGTCTGAATTCACAGCAAGGGCGCATGATCGGCTATATTTTTGAGCATCAAGAAAAAGGTGTTATTCAAAAGGATTTGGCGGAGGTCTTTAATAGAAAAGGGGCAAGTATCACCAGCATGCTCCAAGGTTTAGAAAAGAAAGGTTATATCAAACGTGTCACACCTGAGAATGATGAACGACAGAAGAGTATTTTTGTTTTGGAAAAGGGTGCTCTTTTGGTCGAGGAGTTCAATGAAATATTTTCTGAGGTAGAAGCAAGCATTACAAAAGCACTCCGTCCGGAAGAAACTGCAACCTTAAAGTCTTTACTGCAAAAAGTTAATTCAAGTCTATAAAAGTTTGGAGGAAGAATCATGAAAACAGAAGGTTCAAATCAATATTATTTAGAATCGGCGCCGATCAAGAAGGCAATTGCTCATTTATCTATTCCTATGATGATCGGGATGTCTGTAGGTACCATCTATAATGTAATCAATGCTTATTTCATCGGCTTACTCCACAATACTAGTATGCTGACGGCCATTACGCTGGGTCTGCCCATTTTCACAGTCTTAATGGCCTTTGGGAATATGCTTGGCGTAGGCGGAGGAACATTTATTACAAGGCTGGCAGGGCAAAAAGATACGGAGAAGGGAAAGAAGGTTGCCGGATACACTTTTTATGGAAGCATTATAGTGGGTATTCTTATTGCTCTAATGGCGATGTTAGCGATTGATCCAATTACGCGATTGCTGGGGGCGGATGCTGCTACTCTAGACTTTACTAAGGCTTATGCCTTGACTCTTTTTGCCGGTGGATTCGCGATTGTACTTAATTTTGCCTTGGAGCAGCTAGTCCGTTCGGAAGGTGCCTCGAAGGAATCGATGTATGGCATCTTCATCAGTACGGCTTTAAGTTTAATTTTTGATCCCCTCTTTATTCTAGTGTTGAACTGGCATGTGGCAGGTGCTGCGTTGGCAATGGTTTTAGCGAATGTGGGTTCCGCGATTTATTATGTCTATTTTTTAGAAACGAAAAGTGAGCACTTAAGAGGATTTTTGAAGCATTTCAAGATATCTGTTCGAGATCAATTAGAAGTGTACAAAATAGGTGTATCGGAGTTATTGCAATTTAGTTTTGTGATTGTGAGCACGCTTTTGTTAAATAACTTTGCGATTCAATATGGGGAGAATGTGGTTGCTGGATTTGGTGTGGCCTTAAGAATTGTGCAGGTTCCGGAATTTTTATCAATGGGTTTATTCTTAGGATTGATTCCACTGTTTGCGTTTAACTTTGCTAGTCAAAATATGGCGAGACTTAAATCAACGATTAAACATGCTTTTGCCTATATCGGAGGTATTGCTGTTGTATTTGTAGGCCTGGTATTTTTGTTCAGAGGAACGATTCTACATTTCTTCTCTAATGATCCTTCGGTGTTAAGTATGGGAACTTATATTTTGGTAGCCATGCTGATTTCTGCTTTATTTAATGGATTTACGGGTTTGTTCATGAGTATTTTTCAAGCGACCGGACAGGGGATTCCAACTAACATTATGGCCATCACACAAGGCGTACTGTTTATCCCTATGATTATCGTATTACATTCTGTCTTTGGACTTCACGGCGTGATCTGGTCTATGACCATAACAGAAGTTATAACGAGCTTGATGGGCGTTATCTTGTTTATTATTTTTAGTAAAAAGCTGAAAAGTACGGGTGGGGATGGAAAAGGTGTTGTAGAGGTTGCGTCCGTGTAAAACGATCTCTACTATACGTGGAAAAATAGGAATGTAGTGGATGGCGGGAGCTTGGCTCGCGCTTTTTTTGCAATTATAAGAAAGTATAAGTTTTACAATATACTTTATGTCTTATATTTCTCGCATAAACACCTTTGGCGTCCTTATAAGGACGCCAAAGGTGTTTTTACTTGGTAGTCTAAAAGGTTTCGCAACTAAAGGATCGGTAAAATTAGTTCCAAAATGAACAATTATAGTTCTTATGATCAATGCTTACTTTTTCTACAATTATGGATAAGTAAAGGAGGAGAACTATGATACGAAAATTTCATCTTAAAATGGATACGCGCGAAGCGATCGCCGGGTATTTATTCGTCGCTCCACTGATGTTGGGGCTGATCATCTTGACGTTGATCCCGGTGCTGGGCTCACTGTTGTTAAGCTTCACGAACTGGAACTTTGTGGCTGGGTTAGGGGGGATTAAGTTCGCGGGCGTGGATAATTTCATAAGGCTGTTTCATGATGATGCTTTTATGAAAAGCTTGCTGAACAATCTGCTCTTTATTATCACAGTTCCGGTTACGATCATCGTTGCGCTATTGCTGGCTATCCTGATTGATAAACAGGTGTTCCTGAAGGATTTGTTTAAAGTAATATATTTCCTTCCATACATCTCCAGCGTAGTTGCTATCGCTATGGTCTGGCAGGTTATGTTTCATCCCTCGCTGGGACCTGTTAATCAATTTCTGATGTCGCTGGGATGGGATAATCCGCCGAAATGGCTGGCTGATATTCATTATGCTCTGCCGTCACTTATGCTCATCCAGATTTGGATTCAGCTCGGGTATAACATTATTATTTTTATCGCGGGTTTACAGAGTATTCCAAGGGACCTTTATGAAGCGGCTGATATTGATGGCGCCAATGTCTGGCGGAAATTTCGCAATATCACAGTGCCTTGCATTTCGCCGACCACCTTTTTCTTGCTGGTTACTGGGGTCATTGGCTCCTTTAAGATCTTTGATCTAATACAAGTACTGACACAAGGTGGACCTGCTAACTCCACGACAGTTATCGTATATGAGCTATATGACACTGCCTTCAACCAGTTGAAGACGGGTTATGCCTCTAGTATGGCACTTGTCCTGTTCCTCATCTGCCTGATCATTACAGCCCTGCAGATGTTAGCGCAAAAAAAATGGGTCAATTACTAAAGGCAGAAAGGAGAATTTACAGTGAGAAAAGAGCTTCTATCCAGAACCTTCTGGACAATCGCAATGGGACTGCTAGGTATTGCATTTCTTTTACCGTTTCTATGGATGTTATCTACTTCCTTTAAACTGGAGAAAGATGTGTTTAATTTTCCAATACAATGGCTGCCGCAGCAGTGGAATCTTATTGAGAATTACAAACAGGTGTGGTCAGGTGATTTCGCTCGTTATTACGGAAATTCCATTTATATTACGCTGACGACGACTATAATTAATGTGCTGATATGCGCACTTGCTGCTTATGGATTCTCCAAGCTGCGTTTTCCGGGTAGAGATGCGATGTTTGTAGTAGTATTAGCCCTCTATATGGTACCTCCGCAGGCTTCGTTAGTTCCACAGTTTCTACTGTTTAACTGGCTGAATCTGATTGATACGCATATAGGATTGATCTTAATTAACAGCTTTAGTATTATCGGTGCGTTTATGCTCAAGCAGTTTTTTATGGGGGTAAACAACGAGTATCTTGAATCGGCGCGGATGGATGGAGCAGGTCATTTTCGCTCTTTTCTACAAATTGCATTTCCGTTAATCCGTCCGGCTGTAGCCACTTATGCTATTTTGCGGTTTATCTGGACCTGGAACGACTATCAGTATCCACTCATTTTTTTGAAATCTAAAGAGCTGTTTACGATTCAGTTAGGTATTCGGTTGTTTGGGGATCAATACGGGGATGTCTATTCACTCATGATGGCTGGTGCGGTATCTGCAATTTTGCCTCTGTTAATTATTTTTGCTCTCGGACAGAAGCAAGTTATTGAGGGAATTGCCCTCGGAGGCGTGAAGGGATAATAAAAGTCAAAATAGTTTCTCTTCGGTAGAATATGAGAACTTTCCTCGACTATCCCGCATGTTAGGATGTTCTTGTAAGCAGTTACATAGCACTAGCTGTAAAGCGAGGTATACCCAACACATTTATAGGAGGGTCTATATGAAAAAGAAATTATTATCCGTGCTTGTTATCTCATCGATGGCGTTGTCACTCACCGCATGCGGTGGAAATGCGAAAACCAATAATGCAGGGGCGACAAATGCACCTGAAGCTGGTGGGAATAAAGAGCCTGCTGCAGAGAAGGTTACGCTGAAGCTGAGTACCTGGCAGACGGAAGCGAAAGCGAAATGGAGCACGATTATCGCAGAGTTTGAGAAGACGCATCCCGACATAAATGTAGAAGTAGATCTACTGAATGAAAAAGGTGATTCTGTAGCCTCCATGCAAAAGCTGGACTTGATGGCTGCTGCAAGTGACCCGCTGGATATTGTCGAACTGCCTTATACCAACTATTCGCAGCGTGCAGATATCGGTTTGTTAGCACCAATGGATGAATATATTCAGAAAGAAGGGTATAAGCTCTCCGATGAATATCTGGTAGACACTTCGGTCAATGGCAAAATCTATGCGTTGCCGTCTTCTATGCAACGCTGGTTCGTGCTCCTTAACAAAGAAATGCTAGATGAGGCTGGTCTGCCGGTTCCGACGGACTGGACTTGGGCTGATTTCGAAGAGTATGCGAAGAAATTGACCAAGGGTGAGGGTGCAACGAAGCGTTTTGGCGCATATTTGCATAATTGGCCGGATTATTTCCAGCTCCAGCTGATGAGTAAGCCTGAGGATAATACATTCCTAAAAGCTGACGGAACCTCGAATGCGCTAGACCCGCAGTTTAAGGCTAATCTGCAGATGATGAAGAAAATGATGTACGAAGATAAGAGTGCCACTCCTTATGAAGATATTATTTCGCAGAAGCTTGCCTACCGGAATCAGTATTTCAATGGTTTAGCAGCGATGCTTCCGATGGGAGACTGGATGGTTGCGGAATCGGGAGGAACGGAGGCTATTCCGGCAACTTTCGTTACAGCGTTTGCTCCAATCCCTCGATTGGATAGTGAAAGCAAACATTACTCACCTGTGCAGCCGACTTATATGGGGATAGCTGCTAAATCGAAGAATAAGGAAGCTGCTTATACCTTTGTGCGCTGGTATACCTCAGAAGGACTGGAAATTGGAGGGCGTGTCTTCTCTGGCTGGGCGAAATCAGATACGAATAAATTGGTGGATACGATTGTGAATGGTTCCAAGGATCCATCTAAGATTGATGTCGATTCCCTGAAATTTACGATGGAGAACTCGACACCTGGTGCGACGCAAGTTCCCGCTAAATATGCGGATGAAGCTAAGAACAACGTTATTCCAGAAGCAGAGATGTATCTCCTTGGCCAACAGGATCTGGATGTGACAGTTAACAATATTGATAAAAAAATCTCGGAAGTCGTTCAGAACAACAGCGGAAAGTAGGCGGAGACTGATTGTACGCTTCCCCAAGGGGGCTTATAATGTGGGGGCAGGAAAGCATTTCTGCCTCCTGCTCCAAATTCAAACAGATATGGGGCCTGTCATCCGTGTTTAGAAAGCATCAATCACTTCGAATGAAACTTGTCTGGTCTTCACTGATCTGCGTATTGATTCCACTGGTCTGTATTTACATGGTTACAGATTATTTAACTCGGGATCTGATTCTGGAGAAGGCCGTTGGCAGCGCAAGAGAATCGCTCAATGCGTCCAGTGCCAATATGAATGCCATTTTTGAACAGACGCTAGAGCAGTCCAATTTCGTGCTCCAGAACAATGAAATTAGGCAGATGATGTCCGCTGATCCAGAGTCGCTACGTTCAGCGAAGGAGATCATCCAGTATAACCGTATGTCGCGGATGCTGGATGATATGTTCGTATTAACCGAATATTTGAAAGTGACGCTAATCGGAAAAAATGGATTTATTTATACCAGCTATCCTTATAGTGACTTTAATCCGACAACCTTTTATAACGAGCAATGGATGTCGCTGATGAAACAAATTCAACCTATCTCGACCTATTGGAAAGCAGAACACGATACTTACTATAATTACTCGGATAAGGGCTCAACTAATTGGGTAACCATTGCGAGACCCATTCAATCAACTTCCAGCAGTACGATCGGATATATGATTATTAACATCAATGAGCGTAAACTCCGCCCTTATCTAAATAATGATAACGGTAAAGAAATGATGCTTTTGGACGATAAAGGCACTGTCGTGTCGCATGCTGACAAGGCCCGAATTGGTGAATTGACGACATGGTGGAAGAAAGATGGCGGGCTTGACACTGTCGAAATCGATGGGGAGAAATTCTTATATGTTGACCAGGAGCTGAGCAGCAACAAATGGCGGATGGTAAGCATTATTCCAATGAAGGCTGCTTTGTCGAAGAATAAACAGATTTTATTTATCAGCTTGGCTGTGCAGATTCTTTTCTTTACTTTGTTTTCCGTGCTCTTAACCGTCCTTATCTCTAAACTAACTCAACCTATCGTAAAATTAAGTGCTTTTGTAAAGGGAATAGGTCGTGGTCAATTGGACGAACGTTCCTTCATTCGAGGGAAGAATGAGGCAGCTCAGCTTGCCCGCACCATCGACCAAATGCTAGACCGTATCGAGTCTATGATTGAACAAATCACTTATGAGCAAATGGGAAAAAGAAAAGCCGAGCTAGAAATGCTGCAGGCACAGATCAATCCACACTTTATGTTTAATTTACTGAATTCGATCCGGTTAAATATTTTGATGCAAGGAGACAAGGAGAACGCTGAGCTGATTGGTTCGCTGTCGTCTTTGCTCCGCATGACCTTTAACAGGGACAATGAGTTTATCCCGCTTCGCGAGGAGACAGACACGATATCTCATTATGTGACGTTGATGAATTTTCGCCACGCGAATCAGGTCAGACTAGAGATGAATTTAGCGGATGGAAGTGCTGAAGCGCTGGTACCCCGGTTTATGATTCAGCCTATGATCGAGAATGCTATTATTCATGGTTTCGAGCAGTTTGGTGGTGAGATTTACATTGGTGCTCATATAATTGCAACTACAGGAACGCTGGTGATCACGATTAAGGATAATGGCATCGGCATGTCACCGGAAAATTTAAAAAGACTTCATGAAACCGCATACAGCAGCGAGCAAATAGCAGAAGAAGACAGAAAAGGTTTCTCCGGTATAGGCTTACGCAATGTGGCCCAACGTCTCAGTATGATTTATGGCGCTTCTTTCAAGCTGAATATCCAAAGCGAACCTGATGTGGGTACGGAGATTTGTTTGGAGTTTCCTCTGGATGATGGAAAGGCAGGTGTGGAGAATGCTGACGGCAATCTTGGTGGATGATGACTATCCGGTTATCCGTTATTTGTCGCAGGCCGTACCTTGGAGTGAGATCGGTATTGAACTCATAGGAAGTTATTATAGCGGTCTTGAGGCTTGGGAAAAAGCACAGCAGAATCCACCGGATTTGATTATTACCGATATTGGTATGCCCAAGATGAACGGACTGGAGATGCTTGAGAAATTCAGAGCAGTGAATCCTGGAATCCGAGCGATTATTTTGTCCTGCCACAACGAATTCAAATACGCTCAGCAGGCGCTGAAATTAAACGTAGGAGAATATATTTTAAAGGAATCACTGGATATCGATCAGCTGGTGCAAGCACTCAGAACGCTTGTGACGGAAGTGGGTCTGAATAGGCAGCAGCATACAGAGATGCTCGTTTATAAGCAAAAGCAGTCTCAAAACCGTGCCGCACTTAAGGAAAAGTTTCTAAAAGATACACTGTATCAATCCTGGGACAAGGAGGCTTGGATCGAACAGGCCCGGTCAAACGGAATTATGATCCATGCCAAAAATTATATTCCGCTGGTTATTGTGATTGACCGTCCGGAGGAAGTTTCAAGGGTACGCCGGATGAGTGAATATACGATTTCTTTTGCAGTTGAGAATATCATGCAGGAAGTGCTTGAGGCTGATCACAGTCTATTTATTTCGAGATACAGTAATAAGGAAATTGTCATTCTCTTTTGCAGTGACAAGCCATCTAAAGACCACCAAGCAATCTATCATTCTATTCAAAATGCAGCTTCTGCCGTGCAGAAATATCTAAAGCTGTCCGTCTCTTGCATCTTTGGCGCTGAGGCGCGCAGTCCTGAAGAGATTCGAGGAACACTGCAGCGGATGCTAAGGGAGAAGATTCAACGCTTTTATCTTCCTACGGCAGGAATCCACCGTTTTGAAGAGATTTGCTTTTCAAAGGAAGATATTTATGCCGAATATGGAAGTGTGTACGCTGTTATCAATGATGATATTGCTCTGAACAGGGACACGGAGCTTCGCGTTCATATCAAGGAATGGAGAGAATGGGTGGCCTCGCAAAAATTCCATCCAAATGAAGTCAAGGAATGTGTACTCCGCTTGCTGATGGATTTGCAGATGAAGACGAAACAACTGCTGCAATCACCATTGCCTATGGCTGAAGAGAAGCTGTTTAACGTGGTGGGTGACATTGAAACTCTTGAGCACTTGGAAGATTGGTTAGTTCAGTACTTGGAGGAATTAGCTCGGAAAATAAGTATATTCTCCATTAAGTCCAAACGGAGTGAGGTTATCAAAGCCCAGCAGTTCGTGATTAGTCATGTAACGGAGAAAATAACACTAGAAGACATGGCTGGACGCCTGAACTTGAATGCCAGCTATTTCAGCCGCCTCTTCAAAAGGGAAACAAACCAGAATTTCATTGAATATGTAAATATGCTAAAGCTTCAGAAGGCAAAAGAGCTGCTTAATCAGTCAGGAAAGACTGTGGAAGAAATCTCCGAGTATCTGGGATATGCGAATAAAAGTTATTTCATTAAGTTGTTTAAACGGGAAATGGGCATGAGGCCAAGTGAATATGCAGCTTGGCATTGAGTGTGGATAGGAGGGACCCAGCTGTGGAAATGAAGGGTACTAAAAAGGAATTACAGATGTTCCTAAATGATCTATATGCTCCGCTAGAGAGTCGATTTACTGCTGGATGTGCAGGAATTGAGATGGGGGCTACAGGATCTATTTACAATGAAGCTACCGCGCTTATGGAAGCCTTTGCCCGTCCTTTATGGGGGCTTGTCCCCCATGCTAGCGGCGGCGGTGAAAGTGTACTTTGGCCGATGTTCCTCGAGGGGATCATCAACGGGACAGACCCAGAGCATGATGAATATTGGGGTGAATTCTCGACTAAAGATCAGCGAATGGTTGAGCAAGCTGTACTAGGACTGGGGCTTGCTCTTGCACCACATAAGATGTGGGAGCCATTGAATGATACACAGAAAATGCATGTATATAACTGGTTGAATCAGATCAACCATGTCGATCGATCTAACCCGAATAACTGGCTAATGTTCACGGTACTTGTGAATGTGGGCTTTAAGAAGCTTGGGTTACCCTACGATCAAGAGATAATGGATGATTATTTGGACAAGATTGATACCTACTACTTGAGTGATGGTTGGTATTCCGATGGGCTGACCGATCAGAGGGACTATTATATTGCTTTTGCTATGCACTATTATACGTTGATATATGCTAAATTGATGGCGGATGAAGATCCTCAGAGGGCTGCAGTTTACCGGGAAAGATCCGCGCAATTTGCCAAAGAGTTTATTTATTGGTTTGCTGAGGACGGAAGTGCAATTCCTTTCGGACGTAGTCTGACCTATCATTTTGCACAGGTCTCTTTCTGGAGTGCGCTGGTATATGCCGATGTACTTCCTTTTTCATATGGCGTTCTCAAAGGAATTATAATGCGTCATTTTCGTTGGTGGTTTGATAAACCTATTGTGGGAATAGACGGACTTCTAAGTATCGGATATGCGTATCCGAACCTAGTAATGACAGAGAACTACAACGCCCCCGGATCACCGTATTGGGCCTTTAAAGCTATGCTTATTCTTGCCTTGCCAGATGATCATCCTTTTTGGCAAGCGGAAGAAGAACCACTGCCTGTATTGAAAGAGCTATTGCCACTCGAAGAGGCACGTATGCTGGTGAGCCGTCCGGAAGGGAATAAGCATGTTATTGCCTATACCTCTGGTCAGATGGCTAACTTTGATATGGCCCATAGTGGGGCTAAATATTCCAAGTTTGCTTACTCCACGCTGTTCGGCTTCAGTGTGCCGAAGGCGGGTTATGGCTTAGTTCAAGGTGCTTATGACTCCACACTAGCGCTGTGTGAATGCGATGAATATTACCGGGTACGCAGATTCTGCGAGACGTGGGAAATTGGAGAGAATTATGTATATTCACGCTGGCATCCCTGGAGCGATGTACATGTAGAGACATGGATTATTTCAGCAGGTCTGTGGCATGTCCGTATTCACAGCATTCACAGCGCCCGGTGTCTCGACGTAGCGGAGGGTGGATTTGCCATTGGCCAGTCTGCCGGCTTCACCCGTAGTGAACGGGAAATCATTCATGTATCTAACACTGCTGTCTCGGTGCAATTGCCCTGGGGAATCAGTGCCATACATATGCTAAGCGGTTTTGACCGTGGGGAATGTGTAGTGCCTGAGCCGAATACCAATCTGCTGAAGCCGCGGACGTTTCTTCCAAGCTTATGCTCCAGACTGGAGCCGGGAGATCAAGTACTGATATCTGCTGTCTTTGGAGCAACGAATACTCCGGAGAATCAGGCTAGTCTGGCTTCGCCGCCGCTTATTCAGTGGCAGTCAGACGGAAGGATTGCTGTATACGATCCTAGTAACGATGCACTTTTGCATACTGTTGATTTATTGGAAAGGAGCAACAAAGATGTGGACTAAGGCCATTGAGGATGCGATTCACAAAATTGGGAGTAACATTACTAACCATCCGGGCAAATTGCCCCATATCGCCGAGGGGCAACAGTACGAATGGGGAGACAATGATGATTGGATAGAGGGATTCTATGTGGGCATGATGTGGCTTGCCTACGAATATGGTAAAGATTCATTCTTTAAGGAGGCGGCAGCCTCATGGCTAGGGGACTTCAAGAATCGTTTGGATCAGCACATCGCCTTAGATCATCATGATATTGGCTTTTTGTATTCACTAACTGCAGTAGCGGAGTGGAAAATAACAGGCAGTGAAGCGGCGCGGGCTGTCGGTCTGCAGGCTGCAGATACGTTGTGTAAACGCTGGCGTGAAACAGCTGGAATCCTCCAGGCTTGGGGTCTAGAGAGTGATCCTGAGAACGGGGGGCGTATCATTATTGACTGTTTGATGAATTTGCCTCTGCTGTTCTGGGCTGCGGAGGAAACGGGGGACAATCGCTACTATGATATAGCCCTTCAGCATGCGTTAAAGAGCCGAAAATTTCTTGTGCGCGGAGATGATTCCTCTTATCATACTTTTTACTTTGATCCGGCTACGGGGAGTGCGATTCGTGGAGGAACTCATCAAGGGTATGAAGATGGATCGACCTGGACTCGTGGTCAAGCCTGGGGAATATACGGTTTTGCGCTGGCGTATCGCTATACGCAGAATGAGGATTTTCTTATTACTTCCAAAAATCTGGCTCATTATTTTATAAGCCATCTTCCGGAGGATAGTGTAGCTTATTGGGATTTCGATGTGCCTGTGGAAGGGGGGACCCCTCGTGACAGCTCAGCTTCTGCGATCGCGGCTTCCGGCCTCTTGGAACTGCTGGACATTCTGGACGCAGATGACCCGGACCGCGCTATTTATGAAGAGGCATTACTCCGCAGCATGAAATCTCTGGTGGAACATTATGAGACATCTGAAGATCCAGAGGCGGAGGGACTTCTAAAGCATGGGTCCTATCATGTCAGAGGCGGACGCGTGCCTGATGGTCATATGATTTGGGGAGATTATTATTATTTAGAAGCATTGATCCGCATGCAGACCGGCATCCGAGGCTATTGGTAGTATGAGCTTCTAACACGCACGCTTCCAAAGCATCCACAAAATTTCACCTATTCGATGGAAGCTTTCGAAGCAAGCTTTCCTTCTTACGGAAAGCTAACTAGGCGGTCGCTATGCTCCTGCTGTTCCAAGTGGTCTCTTTGCAACTCTACTTCTATGTTATTTTCAAGAAAAGTTATATTAGAAATGCGGTCAATGGAGCCCGTCATTTCCTATTAGCAGTGCCCCTTTCTCGATAATCCGAGGAAGGGGCTTCTTTGTTGTACGATGGGTGTACTAATTTCAAGCGGAGATTCGGAAGCTTTCTAAGCAATATGCTAGGACAAATAAATGATATCGTAAATTTCTCCTTTGTTCATGAAGAATTACAGAACAACGATTGCCTGGATATTGTCTGCAATGCAGGACCTCCCATTCGAACCGCTAGAGCTTACTCTGTGTAAGATTATACAGTATGAGTTAGTGCTAGCTCCGGATAAATATATGTTATATTATTGCTTTTATCGGTGCTAGGAGAATAGTAATGATAGATTACGGTATACAAATGGAGGATCGAACGTTGATGGTACGGATTATAAGAAGTATAAAGTCTCTAATTTACACTAACTCAAAAAAATTAGCATTTAAAATACCATTCGCTTATTTTTTGGTCATTTTGCTTACGGTGGGTTTCAGTTATGGGGTGTTGAATCAAATATCTACTAATTCAGCCCAAAAGAAAATTAACGAGGCTTCTTTGCAAACGATTACTTCTATACAGACAAACGTTGATTTAATGATTGAAAACGTAAACAATTACTCTAAAATGATATTTTCCGATCGTAATCTGCAAAACTTGTTAAGGCAGGGAGGGGTGTATTCCAATCTGGATACACAATCTAAAGTTAGCGCCTATTTGTATAATCTTATGCAAGCGGTTCCTATAATTGATTCTGTTAATATTTTCGACAATACGGGGCATCGTTTTTCCGTCGGAACACAGGAATTACCAACTTTTATGGAAGCGGACATAAAGGATGCCTCATGGTATGAGCAAGTTGTAAGTAATAAAGGGAAATATATTCTAAGATTAAATGGCAGCGGAGCTTTTTCAAGAATGGGAGCCGATGAAAATTTCGTATCTTTTATACGATTAATTCGGGATATTGATAACACTTCTCCCCTAGGGGTGTTGGTCATTAATATCAAAGACGACGCCTTTGTACAGGCGTATTCCAATCTGCTGAATCAGAGTTCCTTTGAGATTGCTATTTTAGATGAAAATAATCATATCATCGTATCCGATTCCACCCAAGATCAACATAATGCAGTCTATAAAGAGATCCTTATGACAAACAGAGAGAGCCTGGAACAACAATTTCAGAAAAGCAACTCAGGATCTCTTACATTGAATTCTGGTTCACAGAAGTATAGATTCTCTTATCTCTCAGGTGGAGAATTTAATTGGAAATTTGTAAGTATTACACCCTACAATACGATTGATTCGCGGAATAAATCGCTTGTACTCTTGGCATTGCTTCTATTGATTATCAACGGAAGTATTTTCTTTTTTAGTTCCTTCATCATTTCGCGCAGTATTATTAATCCGATACATAAGCTCCTCCGATCCATGAACAAAGCTCCTAGGGGTAATTTTATGAAAGTAAAAGTAGAACGCAATATTTATGAATT
This sequence comes from Paenibacillus sp. FSL R5-0345, assembly GCF_000758585.1. Lineage (NCBI taxonomy): Bacteria > Bacillati > Bacillota > Bacilli > Caryophanales > Paenibacillaceae > Paenibacillus > Paenibacillus sp. FSL R5-0345. Next base: position 4,874,900 of record NZ_CP009281.1, on the reverse strand, counting down.
CGAACAGTTGTTTAACGGTTATAATCACATGATTGAGGAAATGGATCAGCTTCTGACCCGAATCGTCGAAGAGCAGAAGATGATTCGTAAAGCTGAATTGAATACACTGCAATCCCAGATCAAACCGCATTTTTTATATAACACGCTGGACTCCATTACTTCGTTGGCGTTGTCTGGATTAAACGATCAGCTATGTGAAATGATTGAGGCATTGGGAAACTATTATCGTATGAGTGTCAGCAAGGGCTTAGACGTTATCACGGTCGGTGAAGAGATTGAAATGGTTCGTAATTATTTGAAAATCCAAAATATACGTTATCAGGATGTCTTTGAGGCTCAGTTCGACGTGGATGAAGACTGCCTTCAATATCCTATACCCAAGCTGGTTATACAACCATTGGTTGAAAATGCGCTTTATCATGGTATTCGGCCTAAAGGAACGAGAGGAACGATTACAATCAGCGCGCGAAGTATGAAAGATGAAGTGAGAATATCCATATCTGATGATGGTGTTGGGATGTTGGAAGAAGAGATTATGCAAATTCTTGAAAGAAAGGATCAATTAAAGAGCTTTGGATTATGGGGAACTATGGAGCGCTTGCGTATTTTTTATGGAAATAAAAACTGTATTAAAATCGAAAGCGAATTAGGAAAAGGGATGACAATAACGATAATTATACCGAAGGGATAGAAACGCAATGGAAAAATTAAAGGTTTTGATTGTTGATGATGAATATTTGATAAGGAACCTGCTTAGGATGCGTATTGACTGGGAAAAGCAAGGCCTGACTATTATAGGAGAAGCTTCCAATGCACTCGAAGCTTTGGATATGGTGGATGAACAGAGACCGGACATTATTTTTACGGATATTTATATGCCCTCTATCAACGGAATTGAGTTTAGCAGGGAAGTTTTAGCAAAGTATCCGGATATAAAAATTGTTATCGTTACAGGTCATGACGAATTTGAATATGCACATCAGAGCATCAAAATGGGAATTTCTGATTTCATTCTAAAACCGATTCGTGCTTCAGATCTGCTCAATGTGATTGATAAGCTGAAAAATAAAATATACGAGGAGCGTACGAGAGATAAGGAATTAGAGAGATTGAAAGAAGATTTAGAGCGGAATTTTCCATATCTCAGAGAAAAATATTTATATCAGTGGTTAAAGGGCGATCTTTCCAAAGAAGAGATTCATGAAAAAGCGGACTATTTTAAACTGCCGGTGTTCCTAAGCAAAGAGGCCTTTCAAATCGCCATTTTAGAAATTACCTCATCATCCGTGAAGCAATCAGAAGAACAGTTGATTCTCTTGGGAATGGAATGCAGATACAAAGTGGAATCGTTCTTCCAGAACGACAATCAAGTGATTATTTTAACAGATACTCGAAACCAAATTGTAGTCATTTCATTTAACCAAGCTACGAATCTTGTCAGCGATTGTGAATCACTTATAACCAATCTGTGCGAATCCTACAAATGCTATGTTAACATCGGGATCGGGCGCAAACGTATACATATAGAAGAAGCGCACCTTGGATATCAGGAAGCATGTCGTGCGGTGCAATACAAGGTCTTTGTTGGAAATAATCAGGTTGTTTGCTTCGAGGATATTGTAGGAAACAGGGAGGCACATTACCAGTCGAATCCAGATCGTCTTCAGCAGCTGCAGTTCTACATCAGCGTCGGTTCGGGCGAGCAGGCAATTCAAAGTCTAACGCAGATCTTTGATGTTGCTTTCTCCAGTATAGCTCAGTTTCGTCTAGCAGCGATGGATGTGATCAATGAATGCCAACGTGCCGCGATAGAGCAACAGGTCGAGGATGAAGAAGTGTCCAATAAAGAAACATGGGTCTCTATTCTCACAGCAGACAATTTACCGGAATTAATGAACCTATTGGAGAGTTATGTCCTACACGTATCAAGAATTATATATTCAAAAAACCAAACAAAAGAAGGGGACCTCATCAGTCAGGTGAAAGAGTATCTCGAGAAGAATTTGGATGATCCCAAACTAGGATTAGCTAGTACAGCTGGGACTTTCTTCGTCAGTCCAGGTCATTTGGGACGACTTATGAAGAAAGAAACAGGGCAGACCTTTGTGGAGTATCTTACGAACATGCGTATGAAAAAGGCGGAAAGCCTGCTGAAGAATACGGATTTAAAAGGATACGAGGTTGGTGAGCAGGTTGGAATCAAGGATGCGCACTATTTTAGCATCTTGTTTAAGAGATTTACGGGGATGTCGATGAATCAGTACAGAAACGGTAAATGATTAAGAGGATATGTTCGAATAATGAAAGGTACATGTTGGTATTTTGAATGGAGTTATCATGGTATCTTCCCTAAACTAATACTAGAAAGAACAAATTTCATTTGGGGGGTTTATTGATGAAAGCGTTATTAAGAAAGACGATGAGCATAACGTTGGCTATAGGAATCGTAGGCAGTGTAACTGCATGTTCATCCGAATCATCTGGAGGAACTCAGTCTAAAAGTGGAAGTGTTAAGTTGACATTATGGGACCAATCCGTAGGTAATACTGATCCATCTGCAAAATTATTGCCGGAAATCGTTGAGAAGTGGAACAAAGAGCATCCAGAAATTCAAGTTGTACGATCAGGAACGACTGGCGAGCAGTATAAAACCAAAATTAAGACTTCACTTGCCGCAGGTGAAGCACCTGACATTTTTTATGGAATGGGCGGAGGCAGCTTCATGCAGCCTTATATCGAATCCGGCAATGTGCTTGAAATTAGCAGCTATTTAACGGACGAAATTAAATCGAAGATGGCTCCAGGTATGTCTGAAGCTATCGAGGTTGATGGAAAAATCTATACACTGCCTGTCTATACCCATATCGCTAATCTTTTTGTAAATACGGAGTTGTTCGATAAAGCAGGAGCCAAAATTCCGACAACCTATTCAGAGCTGCTCGATGCGGGAGAGAAACTAAAGGCAGCGGGGATCACCCCGGCTCTCATTGGAGAGAAGGACCGCTGGCCCGGTATGTATTGGTACGATATGATTGCGATGCGCCAGGCAGGAAATGATGCTGTTATTGAGGCATTTAAGGATCCTTCCAAATGGAATTCACCAGATTTCGTTGCTGCAGCTACTAAAATGCAGGAACTTGGAAAAACAGGCTTCTTCAATAGCAGTATGTTCAGCATGAGCTATGATGAAATGCTTGGAGCGTTTAATGCAGGACAAGGGGCTATGATGTTTCAAGCCAACTGGGTAAATGCAGGTATCGAAGATCCATCCTCGGCCGTCAAAGGCAAGGTCAAGGTGATTCCATTCCCGGTATTTGAAGACGGTAAGGGAAAGAGTACTGAAATTTTCGGAGGAGCGGTGGATGGCTTTTATGTCAGCAATACCACGAAGCAACCCAAAGAAGCCGTTGAGTTTCTTATGTATCTAAGCGAGCAGCTCGGTACACAAGGCTTCCTTGCCGGAGCAGGGCTTCCTAGCTGGAACATTGACGCTCTTGATACTTCTGGTCTGTCCACACTTGATAAATCAGCAGCAGATATTATGAAAACAGCAACTTCTTTTATTGCATGGTGGGACAATATTCTCCCGGCTGATTCTGCGGAAGCTCACAAGAACTTAATCGCGCAACTCTTGGCAGGAGACATCACTCCTGATGAATTCTGTAAACAGATGGCACAGCTTAAACCAACGGAATTAAGCCTCTGATCTGTGAAAAAAATGAAGCGAGATGTGGTCAGAGACTGTCTCTGGCCACATTTTTGAGAGGAGAACCCTGATGAACTCTGTATTTTCGAACAAGAGGGCCATTGCTATATTTGTCCTGCCTACCCTCCTCATATTTTGTTCCATTGTATTAGTTCCGATCTTTATCTCCAGTTACTATAGTTTATTAGATTGGAATGGCATCGGTAAAGGTACGTTTATCGGACTAGACAATTATGTGGAAATGTTCACAGACTCACGAGCATTAAATTCCATAAAAAATTCTATGCTGTTCGCGGCAGCATCAATTTTCATTCAGTTGCCTATATCGCTTTTACTTGCTCTTATATTGGCCTCTTCGGTCAAGGGTGAAGGATTTTATCGTGCAATATACTTCATTCCAGTGCTTATCTCAACCGTTGTAATCGCGCAACTGTGGTCCAAAATTTATAATGCGGATTACGGACTTTTGAATTGGTTACTGGAAAGCGTGGGTCTTTCAAATCTGGCACAAGATTGGCTTGGTAAAAAAGATACCGCCCTTGTGGCGTCCTTTATTCCAACGCTTTGGCAGTATGTCGGCTATCATATGTTACTGATGTATGCTGGGGCAAAGTCCGTTTCACAAGATATTCTCGAAGCAGCAAAAATTGACGGAGCTTCCCGTATAAGAACTGCATTCTCCATTACCATTCCACTAATGAGGCCTATTCTGAAAGTATGTCTTGTCTTTTCAGTCATTGGTGCCTTTAAGGTATTCGATCTAATTTATGTATTGACGGGCGGAGGTCCTTTATTCTCCACTGAAGTACCGAGCACGTTGATGTATACAACTATTTTTGACACTTACAGATATGGATATGGTAGTGCGGTATCTGTTTTCATAATTCTGGAATGTTTAGTGTTTACAGTAGTTATTAATAAATTTTTTAAGACTGAATAGAGGTGAGAAAAGTGAGTACTGCAAAAGTGGTGTTGCGAAAAAGGTCGAATTATTTTGGGAAAATACTACTGCAAGTGTTTCTAATCATTGTGGCAATCGTACAAATTTATCCCCTTATCTGGCTGGCATTTTTCTCGCTTAAAGATAATAGTGAAATATTCAGTGGTGATGTCGTAGGCCTTCCTAAGGAATTTCTCTGGAGCAACTATGTTAAAGCCTTATCAGACGGTAATGTATTAACTTATTTTTTTAACAGCGTGTTGGTAACGTCTGTATCCATTATTCTGGTACTGATTCTTGCTTCTATGACTGGTTATGCCGTCGCGAGGATGAACTGGAAATTCAGTGAATTAACGATGACCCTGATCCTCCTAGGGATGATGGTGCCGATTCATGCGGCCCTGCTGCCGCTGTTTATGGTCCTGAAGAACTTACATTTGCTGAATACTTATTGGTCCTTGATTATTCCTTATGTTGCTTTCGGTATCCCTTTGGCCGTGTTCATCGTCAGTAGCTTCTTTAAGGGACTTCCCCGTGAATTGGAAGAATCAGCGGTCATTGATGGATGCGGCATTTACAGAACGTTCTTTTCCATTATGTTGCCGCTTATAAGTCCTGCTATTGCAACGGTTGCGATATTTACATTCCTATCTTGTTGGAACGAGCTGATGTTTGCGACTACGTTTATCAATGACTCACTCTATCAGACTTTAACAGTGGGTATGATGTCCATGGTGGGGACCTACATCACACAGTGGGGGATTATTGGGGCGGGGCTCATGATTGCTACGATTCCAACGATTGTAATCTACTTGTTGCTCAACAAACAGGTACAGAAGAGTATGATCGCAGGCGCAATCAAGGGATAAGGGTTGAAAAATAGAAGGGGGATCTTTTAATGAATGCTACTATTACTGTCAACACTGATCAGTCGTGCGGTACGATCAGTCGTCATATTTATGGGCATTTCGCCGAGCATCTTGGACGTTGTATCTACGAAGGAATCTGGGTAGGCGAGGATTCGCCGATTCCTAATACCCGTGGTATTCGGAATGATGTTCTAGAGGCGCTGCGAGGTCTTAGCATACCGGTGCTCAGATGGCCGGGCGGGTGCTATGCTGATGAGTATCACTGGAAGGATGGCGTTGGTCCACGTGAGGCGCGCAAGCATATGGTTAATACGAACTGGGGAGGTGTTGTGGAGAACAATCACTTCGGTACCCATGAATTCTTCGACCTTTGTGAACTGCTGGACACGGAGCCTTATATCTGCGGAAATGTTGGCAGTGGCACCGTTCAGGAGATGCAGGAGTGGGTGGAGTATATGACCTTTGATGGCGAATCACCTATGGCCAAATGGCGGAAGGCTAATGGCCGGGAGAAGCCTTGGAAGCTCAAATATTTTGGCGTCGGAAATGAGAATTGGGGTTGTGGAGGCAACATGCGGGCGGAGTACTACGCCGACGAATACCGCCGTTTCCAAACGTATGTCCGTAATTACGGACATAATCAAGTCTATAAGATCGCTGGCGGTGCTAACGTTGATGATTACCACTGGACGGAGACGTTAATACGTGAAGCCGGTGGACTTATGGATGGTCTCAGTCTGCACAACTACACGGTGCCTGGAGGATTTGAGATCAAGCGGCCGGCGACTGGCTTTGATGAAGCGGAATGGTTCGAGACCATGCAGCTCGCGCTCCACATGGACGAGCTCATTACCCGACACACGGCGATCATGGATCAACACGATCCGAAGAAACGTGTGGGCTTAATTGTCGACGAGTGGGGTACCTGGTTCCAAGTAGAACCGGGTACAAATCCTGGCTTCTTGTACCAGCAGAATACGCTGCGTGATGCGCTTGTTGCGGGACTGCATTTCCACGTCTTCCACCGTCATTGCGACCGTGTCCACATGGCGAACATTGCCCAGACAGTCAACGTGCTACAGGCGATGATTCTAACGGAAGGTGATAAGATGTTGCTGACGCCAACCTATCACGTGTTCGAAATGTTTAAGGTGCACCAGGATGCAGAGGCGCTCGCGATTCACCTGGAGATTGGCGAATACCGTGTGGGCGATGAATCGCTTCCGCAAGTCAGTGCATCGGCATCGAAGCGGCCTAACGGAACGATCGACATCAGCCTATGTAACATCGACCCCCATCACCAAGTAGATGTATCTCTAGGGTTACGTGGGTTGGGGGGGATGTTGAATGTTAGCGGCCGGGTACTGACGCATACCGATATGAATGCTCACAACACATTTGGGCAACCGGAGAGGGTGAAGCCACAGTCATTTAACGGCGTTACGAGTGTAAGTGACGACGGTTTACTGGCAACGCTGCCGCCGATGTCCGTGGTCGTGTTGACACTCAATTAAGGATTGTGCGCTTAGATGCGCGTTGACATGGCATTATACCGCAGCAATAATGGATGTACATGAGCATTTATAGGATGTGAACCGGAAGGAGTAATATAATGGCTAAATTATCATTAGTTCATAAGGTCCCAACTCAGGAAAAGGTAGTCGCTTTTACGTTCGACGATGGGCCACATCCATTATATACGAAAGAGTTGTTGGATATCTTCCATAAACATAATGGTAAAGCGACTTTTTTTATGATCGGTGAAGAGCTCAATATGTACGAGGCTATCGCAGCACAGGTTCATATGGCCGGACATGAGATTGGCAATCATACTTACTCCCATCCTGATTTGACAACACTGACTTTAGACGAAGCAAGAGCTGAATTACAGCGGGCGGATGATACGATTCGTAAAGTGACGGGAAAGCATGTATTGAACTTTAGACCACCTTTTTTTGGTGTTAACGATGATATTCTTATGCTTGCTGCAGAATTTGGATACCATTCGATTGGCGCTGTAAACGGTGAGGCCAAGGATTGGGAACAGCCCGGTGTCGATTTTATTCTGGACCATACGAGACCAACCATCGAAAACGGAAGCATTTTCTTGTTTCATGACGGGTATGGCGAACGAGCTCAAACCATTGAAGCTGTCCGGGTATTGGTGGAAGAGCTTGATGCCGAGGGTTATCGATTCGTGACTTTAAGTGAACTGTTTGGGATTGCTGATCTCCAGCTATAAAGATTAGCCGAAGGCAATCAAATTTCCAGCCGCTTTTGTCTCCGGATTTTCTGATTGTTTCGCTTTTAGCGATTAATGATTCCTTCATAACCTACTAGCAGGACCCCTTCCTCAATAAAATCGAGGAAGGGGTCCTGCTTTATTGTGTGATGGCTGTACTCTCTGCTTGCTTAAGATATTCTATCACTCACGCTTCCAAAGCATCTGAAAAACCTCACCCATTTGAATTGGTTTGGGTGAGGTTTTTTATTTTATACGTTTTTACTAGATTGATGTATTATCTCTATCCAATTGGATGTTGTGTGGATTCCCGAACGATCAGATTAGACGGAAGGAGAATTTCAACAAAAGGTTCATCAGGATGGTCAATACGCCAGAAGAGCTGTTCAACAGCTTTACGTCCAAAGTAAGACAAATCTACATTCATCGTTGTAGTCAACGGTGTGGTTATTCGTGACAATTGTCCATTATCGAAGCTGACAATGGATACATCTTGGGGAATACGATACCCAAGCTTGTACACAACGGAATTGATCAAGAATCCAAATCCGTCATTGACACAGAACCATGCCGTAGGCTGCTTATCGAGCGCTTGTACAGCGTTGAATACATCATCCATTTCTTCTGTTACACGATCAATTACCCACATCGGGTTGTATTCAATTCCAGCCTGGTATAAGGCCAGGCGATAACCCTCCAGGCGCTCGTAATAGCTGGGAGAGAACTGTATATTGCCGATAAAACCAATATGAGTATGTCCCAATTCTATTAAATGCTGCACCGCTGTATAAGCGGCATAGCGATTATTAGTGAGAATACTGTCGGCCATAAGATCAGGATGATGATGATCAATTAACACGGTGGGAATACCTGTATTGGTCACTGCCTGAATATAAGGGTTCGTAATATGGGACAGAATCAAGATCCCTTCAACGGATTGATCCAATAAAATAGGAGGCAGGATTAAATTCTCAGAAGAATGCTTATCAATAGATTGAATAACCATACGCTTGTTTCGCTTCGCTGCTTCCTTCTCAATGCTTAAATAAATTTCTCCAAAAAAGTTGCGTTTGGAAAATGCAAATTCCGATGCCAAGATGGCAAAGGTTCCTACTTCTTCTTCAGTGCTTTTACGCCCTCGCGAATAGATGTAACCCATCTCATTCGCTGTATCGATAATTAATTGCCTTGTTTCTTCGCTGACACCGTCTTTACCAGACAGAGCCTGAGAAACAGAGTTCTTAGATATATTTAATCGATCGGCGATATCTTGCATAGTTACCTTCACCTTCATGCGAAGATACGTCCTTTCTAATAAGAAGTGTAATGAATATTCTTCCATACTGTCTCTCATAATACTAAAGATTATGCCGCAAAACTACATTACAATTCTAAATTATTATAACATTACAAAATATTATTGTAAAGTTAATGAGTAGTATGTGTAATTGTGTCGATTGTATAAATAATCGAAGAACAGGTTGACAATTTCGCTTAAAACTATAATAATAGCAAATGTAACGCTTACAAAACATCGTTTTAAGTAATTTTGTAACGTTACAAAAATTGATTTATAGATTACTAAATGCTGTACGAAAGTGCATCTATACTTTAGGGAGGTTTTATTTTATGAAGAAAAAGCTTGCAGTATTAATGTCACTTACGCTTGTATTCACGATTCTTGCCGGTTGTGGATCGAAGAGTAGTAATTCAGGCACTTCAGCAGATGGAGTAACAACTATTGAGTTCTGGGCTGCACCTAACCCGACTCAACAAGCATATTGGCAAAAAATCGCCAAAGAGTATGAGACTGTTAATCCTAAAGTAAAAATCAATGTAAGTGCGATCAAGGAGTCCCCTACTTCTGAGGCGAGTATCCAAGCTGCAATCGCGGGTGGAAGTGCTCCAACGATGACTGAGAATATTAGCCGTGGTTTTGCAGCACAACTTGCGAACAGTAAAGCGTTAGTTCCTTTGGATACAATAGCAGGCTTCAGTGATATTGTCACAAAACGTAATATGACCAAAACGATTGAGCCTTGGGAATTTGCGGATGGTCATCAATATGTTCTCCCGATCTACTCGAATGCGATGTTGTTCGGATGGAGAACGGATATCTTGAAAGAAGCTGGTGTGAACGAAGTTCCAAGAACATACAGTGAAGTGATTGAGGCAACGAAAAAATTAAAAGCAAAATACCCGGATAAATATCTTTGGGCGAAACCTGACTTAGCAGACCCTACCTCTTGGAAAAGATGGTTCGACTTCTTTATGCTGTACAATGCAGCTTCAGATGGCAACAAATTCATTGAAGGTAGCCAGTTTGTTGGCGATGAAAAAGCGGGTGTAGACGTTCTTACTTTCGTGGACAATCTTCGTAAGGAGAAAGGGTTGTTGTCTCAGAATGTAACAGAACCTTTTGAAAATGGCGTGGGCGTATTTACGGATGTAGGACCTTGGACATTCAGCACATGGGCTGAGAAATATCCAGAGCTTCAGTACAAGGAGAACTTTGAAGTATCATTGCCTCCTGTACCTGACGGTATGGATCCAGCGAATGCTAAAACATTTGCGGATGCTAAAGGGATTGTTATCTATGCATCGGCAAGCCCAGAACAACAGGCTGCTGCAATAGAATTCATCAAGTGGGTATATTCAGATGACCAAAACGATGTTGCCTTTTTCCAAGAAACAAACTTGCCTCCAGCACGTGATGATGTAGGTACTAATGAAGTATTTAAACCAGTATTTGAAAAAACGCCTGTATTGCAAGAGTATGCAAAAGCAATCCCGAATGCTGTTCCATCCATGGACAATCCGAAATTCAACGAATTGCAAACCTTTATTGGTCAAGAGGCCTTTAACAAAATCGTTCGTGGTGAGATTGATCCAAAAACGGGTTGGGACAATATGAAGAAGGCGATTGAAGGGGAACTTCAATAATGATTGAAAAAAATAATAATCGGTTAGGCTGGCTTTTTGCCAGCCCTTACCTTATTTTTTCGACTGTTTTTTTCTTGGGCCCGCTTATCTGGTCTCTATATTTGTCTTTTACTAACTGGGACTTGATTTCACCAACTTATGATTTTGTAGGATTCAAGAATTTTACCAAAGCATTAGGCACACCAGGGGTAAGATCGGCATTTTGGGTAACGTACAAATTTATGATCGTGTTTGTACCGATTGTCACAGCGATGTCGCTTTTTGTAGCGGTAATTGTAAAGGGCTTACCTAAATTAAAATCCGTATTTCTTATTGGATTCTTTTTACCATATCTATCCTCAGGGGTTGTTGCATCCCTTATTGTTAAAGGTTTTTTGTCACATACAAGTCCTGTTCAGACGTTCTTGCGTGAACGGTTAGGTCTTGATATTGACTGGCTCGGCGGATCTTTTTCGGCATTATTCGTCGTTGCGATGATTATGGCTTGGAAATTTACAGGTTACTATGCGTTAATTCTTACTTCAGGTTTAGAAAGTATTGATCAGGAAGTATATGAAGCAGCGGCAATTGATGGTGTGAAGGACAGCCAAAGATTCTGGAAAATTACTTTGCCTTTGCTGTACCCTGCGATTTATACAACCTTAATTTTATCCTTTGGTGCAACATTCGGTATCTTTACTGAGGTCTACCAATTAACAGGCGGCGGACCAAACTATGCAACGAATACATGGCAAATGGAAATATACAGTCAAGCATTTAAGAACCTGCAGGCAGGTTATGCATCAGCTATCGCTATTATGGCTGCGGTTGCGACATTTATATCCATCTTCGTGATCCGAAAAATTCTGGAAATGTGGGGTAAGCGCAATGGTTGGGTCTAATTCAAACATCAAGCTCCGGCTGTCGATCCGCTATCTGATTGCGATCGTACTGCTCGTGATTATGGTATTCCCCTATTTATATATGGTATTGAATTCACTTGCAGATTGGTCACAGGTAGACCGGAAGCTGATACCGACGAAATTTACGCTGCGCTCGTATCAATGGCTCTTTACAGGTGGTGAGACCGGGATTACAAGACCATGGATTCACGCCTTCTTTAACAGTGTGTTCGTTTCCCTGATATCTACAGCCTTAATGATGATGTTCGCGATTATGGTCGCTTATGCGCTCTCGAAGCTGAAATTTCGCGGGAGAGACTCTATTAACAATTTTGTGTTGTTTCATATGTTCTTCCCGGCAATCATTCTGATCATCCCTAACTTTTTGATTATTCAAAAAGTAGGACTGTTCGATACGTATTGGGCGCTCATTATTCCCAAGGCGATGAGTTTATGGGGGATCTTCATGTACACCAACTTCTTTAAGGCGGTACCCGACGCTTTCATTGAAGCCGCCAAGCTGGATGGGGCATCCGATTTCAAAATCCTGTATAAGATTATGATGCCTATGTCGAAGTCCATTACGACCGTTGTATTCCTATTCCTGCTAATGGAACGTTGGACAGAGCTCCTATGGGATATGATCGTCGTCCGAAGTGACGGCATGTTAACATTGAACGTTTTATTATCTCAGATGTTTGGTCCGTATCAATCGTATCCAGGTCCGATGTATGCCGGTGCAGTGATGCTCACCTTGCCAATCATTATCTTGTTCATCATCTTCGGCAAGAAATTCCAGGAAGGTATGCAATTTAACTTGAAATAGGCTAGCACAGGAGGGGATAGCGATTGGAACAGCCGTGGTGGAAAAAGGCGGTATTCTATGAAGTGTATATGCCAAGCTTCTGTGACAGTAACGGAGATGGGATTGGTGATTTCGACGGTCTTACTTCCAAGCTGGATTATTTGAGGGATCTTGGAATCGGGGGCATCTGGCTTACACCGTTCTATAAGTCTCCAAAAGTAGATAACGGGTATGACATTGCGGATTATTACCAGATTGACCCGGATTATGGAACGATGGAAGACTTTGAACGCTTTATTCAGGAAGCAAAGACTCGCGGAATCAGAGTGATTGCCGATCTTGTCTTGAATCATACGTCTTCAGAGCATGCGTGGTTCAAGGAATCCCGATCCTCAAGAACAAATCCGAAGCGGGATTGGTACATTTGGAAGGACGCTGTGAACGGCGGGGTTCCAAATAACTGGGAGTCTTTTTTTGGCGGAACAGCGTGGGAATGGGATGCTGCTACGGAACAGTATTACTATCATGGGTTTGCGAAAGAACAGGTCGATTTGAACTGGGCGAATCCGGAAGTAAAAGAAGCGATGAAGGATGTCATGGCTTATTGGCTAGGCAAAGGCGTTAGCGGTTTCCGGCTAGATGTGATCAACTTCTTGTCGGTGTCCGATCAATTTCCGGATAACCCGATGGATGAATTAACGGGTGAACAAAAGAATGTGCATGACCAGAATCAAAATGGAATTATAGAGGCCATCGAGGAAATTAGTGAGTTTGTTCATGCGCATAGCGGGATGTTCATGGTAGGTGAGGTCGGATCTGAAGACATGGACATGCTGAGGCATTACAGCGGAGCGGGTAAGTTGGATGTGGTCTTTAATTTCAATTTGGGAAGCCAGAAGGAATTTAGTCCAGAAAATTTATTCACGGAGCTTAAGACGATGGAGCAGGTACACCGTGAGGATCAGATTCCAACGTTATTCTTCGGCAGTCATGATATGGATCGCGTGATTTCGCGTTTTGGCGAAGGAGATGCGGAGATTGAGGAGGAACGGGCTCGTCTGATGGCCACGCTGGCCTTGACCGCAAAAGGGGTACCTTTCCTATATTTCGGTGAAGAGATTGGGATGCGGAATTTCGTAGCCCATAAGCTGGAGGATATGCGGGATATCCAAGGATTAAACGCATATGAAATTGCACTACAGCGGGGGGCTACCCGGGCAGAAGCCTTGGAAATTGCGAATGCGAAGGGAAGAGATGCATCCCGTTCTCCGATGCAATGGAACGCAGGTCCCCAGGGCGGGTTTACTTCAGGGAAACCATGGATTGACATGGGCCCAAATTATGAGCAATTAAACGTGCAGTCCGAATCAAGTCAACCGAATTCATTACTTCATTATTATAAAAAGCTTCTCCGCTTGCGCAATACACAGGACGTGTTTCAGTTCGGAGATTATGACGTGCTGGAACGCAGAGGCAATCTTATTTTATATGTAAGAACGTTGAAAGCACTCAATACTAGAGCACTCGTAGCTTTGAATTTTGACAAGCAAAGCGTACAGATTGATCCTAGTATGTTGTTGGATGGGCAAGCAGCCTGTATATTATCAAGCCGCCGAGAGACAGTGAGCGGCACAGACTTGGTCACCTTATTGCCGAATGAAGCCGCAATATGGATGTGCGAGCCGCTATTATTTGATTAGAGAGGATCGTTATTATTATGAAGCTGCACAAAACTGCTGTGAAAACATGTGAACAATTGCTCATGGAATACGCGATGAAAGACGTGTTCGTAACAGATACGCAGAAATTAAATTTCACCGGTGTAGATCACAAAGATGTCTATAACATTACAGCACCTTTCCAAGATGAAGGTGAATGGGTGATAGCAGGTCGGGTTGAAGCCCGTGACAGCGAGCATTCCAATGTCGTTTTTTTCGTCGAGCGTGATGGACAGTGGGCTCCTCGTGAAGGAGCGCCTATTCTTAAACTTCAAGATCCGTTTTTTACGAAAATCAATGGCGAATTAATTGTTGGAGGTGTTCAAATTTACCCGCATCCGGTAAAAGCTGATGCCTTAATGTGGCGTACAGTATTCTACCGCGGGAAGAACATCGCTAGCTTAGAATTATTCTTTATTGGTCCGGATGGTATGAAAGATTTGCGGCTGGTTGACCTGAAAGATAGCATTGGAGTGCTGACCCGCCCTCAAGGAGATAAAGGAGGACGCGGGAAAATCGGTTTTACCCGCATTGCCTCGTTGGAGGCGTTATCCATTCCGTTGATCGAAGAAACACCGTTGTTGGAAGGGCAGTTCGTTGATGAAGAGTGGGGCGGCGCGAATGAAGCACACTTGCTGAAGAACGGGCTTCTCGGTGTCCTTGGGCATATCGCATCTTTTGATGAGGCGGGTGATCGTCACTACTACCCCATGGTATTCGCTATCGATCCGGAAACAGGTAATTATTCGGATATTCAATTAATCGCTGTACGCAATCAGTTCTTGCCAGGTGTTGCCAAACGTCCTGATTTAGAAGATGTCGTATTCAGCGGCGGGCTCGTACGTCATCAAGACGGCACAGCTCACATATATGCAGGAATCAGCGATGCCGAAGCACAACGTGCGACAATCCCTGATCCATTTGCTCAATTTGAAATTTTATAGCATGAAATCCATTTGGTTAAGGGAGTTATTACAACATGAAAATCTATCGTTATGAACAAAATCCGCTGATTACACCGGCGGACGTCAAGCCGTATCACGAGGACTTTGAAGTGATCGGTGCATTTAATGCCGGTATCGCTAGCTATAATGGTGAAATATTAATGTTTCTTCGAGTAGCAGAACGTCCAATCAGTAAGGACCCTAAAATTGTGAAAGCTCCGATTTATAATCCGGAGACCAATGAATTAGATATTTTGGATCTGAATACGGATGACGAGCGTTTCGATTTCTCTGATCCGCGTGTGATCAAGAATAGATCCGCCAGTGCTACATTCCAGTACTTGACTTCATTATCTTATATCCGAATTGCTCGAAGTAAGGATGGACATCATTTTACGGTGGATGAGAAGCCATTTGTGTACCCTTCCAATTCACTGGAAACCTTCGGGGTAGAAGATCCCCGCGTAACCCAAATTGCGGATACCTACTATATATATTTCTCGGCAGTCTCCCCAGTGGGCGTTGGAGAATCGCTGGTATCAACTAAAGATTTCGTGAATGTAACTCATCACGGCATGATCTTTGGGCCGGATAATAAAGACGTATTGATTTTCCCAGAGAAAATTAACGGCAAATATTATGCATTGCACCGTCCAACGACGAAAAGCACGGGAAATCCTGAAATATGGATTGCAGAATCGGACAATTTATTATATTGGGGCAATCATAAGCATCTGATCGGTTTGCGTGACGGGATGTGGGATAGTGGCCGGATTGGCGGCGGTGCGGTTCCATTCAAGACCGATAAAGGTTGGCTGGAGTTGTATCACGGGGCAACACTGGAACATCGCTATTGCATGGGGGCAGTCTTGTTAGATCTAAATGATCCCTCGAAAGTGATTGCGCGTTCCAATGCTCCGATTATGGAGCCGGAAGCGGATTATGAGAAGAATGGATTCTTCGGAGATGTTGTATTCTCTTGCGGTGCACTTGTGGAAGGCGATGTCGTCAAAATGTATTACGGAGTTGCGGATACATCAATGGCTTGCGCAGAACTTAGTGTACAAGAAATTCTAGACAGCTTGGTATACGTATAACAATAAAACGTCAAAACCGTAGTGGTTTTGGCGTTTTAATTTGGGAGAGATGACGAAGATAATGAATATCAAATTAACTGAAAACTGGAAACTTCGTGATTTTAATGTCGGGGAAGTCCGGGATCTTGAAGTTGCATCCCCAGAGTTCATTGATTATTTCTGGATGACCACCACAGTGCCCGGTGATATCCATACGACGCTTCGGGAGAAAGGCATCATTGAGGATCCTTTCTTTGGCCACCAAGATCAGAAATGCCGTTGGGTTGAAGAAAAGGTATGGTGGTATCGAACGGTCTTTTCATACGATTCTGATCCTCAACCTGGTGAGAAGATGGAGCTATTGTTCGAAGGGTTAGATACCTATGCGACCGTATATCTTAACGGTGTGGAGCTTGGATCAACGGATAATATGTTCATCAGCCATTCTTTTGATGTAACCCGTGAATTAAATCAAGGGAAGAATACGCTTGCCGTAAAAATTGATCCTATTCATGTGCACGCAGGCGATAAGATCCAATATTATTGGTCAGGCTTTAGCAAGAAGCGGATCTGGACACGTAAAGCGCAGAGTCATTTTGGCTGGGACTGGGGTCCACGTCTGGTCTGTGCAGGGATTTGGAAAGAGGTGCATTTAATTAAACGCCGTCATGCACATTTAGATCATGTGTTTGCTCGAACAACTTCGATCCAGGATCAAGTAGGTATCGTTGATGTGGATTTATGCGCACATGCCTTTGATCGCGAGTGTTCATATACGGCGTGTGTGGAACTCTTAGAAGGTACAGAGCGCGTTGCGGAAGCGTATGTCTCTTTAGACAGAGCTTCAGGGATTACGGTTGACGGGGCGATTACAGCACGCACGCTTCATCATTCAGTTACTTTGCGGGTGATAGATCCGAAGCTATGGTGGACGCATGATCTAGGAACGCCTTTCTTATATCAATTACGTGTTACGTTATTTGCAGATGGGGAGCCAATCGATACTTATGAGCAGCGATTTGGGATTCGTAAGATCGAGTTAATGCAGCTTGATGAAGAGGGGCGCCATGCTTTTACGTTTGTATTGAACGGTGTAAAGGTTTTTGCCAAAGGTGCAAATTGGATCCCTATTGATAGCTTTATTGCGACCGTACCGGATAGCCGATATACGCATCTCCTTCAAATGGCCAAGGCTGCCAATATGAATATGATTCGCGCTTGGGGCGGAGGCATTTATGAGCGGGATATTTTCTTTGATGAATGTGACCGGTTAGGAATCTTAATCTGGCAGGACTTCATGTTCGCTTGTGCGTTGTATCCAGATTATAATCGTAATTTCATGAATAATGTTCACCGAGAAATTGAGCAGGTCGTAACACGTCTTCGCAGTCGTACGAGTCTTGCCTTATGGTGCGGGAATAACGAGAATGATTGGTTGTATGAGGCACTCTCCTCTAGCGGCGAGATTACACATCCTTTTTATGGAGAGAAAATATATCATGAGCTCATGCCTGCGGTGTTGGAGCAGCTCGATCCAACGCGAACGTTTTGGCCTAGTTCCCCTTTTGGCGGAAATGATCATAATTCGCGTGATGTGGGCGATACACATAACTGGCAAGTTTGGCATGGGAATAATGAGCCTCGTCAATTTGGTGAACCACAGACACAGGATTATAGTGTTGAAGGGATATCGTTCAAACGATTCAAGTCAGATTTCACGAAATTCGCCAGTGAATTCGGACTGCATGCCGCTTCCAATCGTTATACTTTAGCGAAGAACATGCCGGACAATCAGTTCTACTGGGATAGCGATGAAATGAAATACCGTAATAAAGATATCCATTATCCAAAGGGCATTATGCTCATGGAAGGTTTTACTGGAATTCCGAAGGATATCTATGAATATATTCAATTCTCGATGCTTACCCAGGCAGAAGGGTTAAGATATGGTATTGAGCATTATCGCCGTAATAAGCCGGATACGAGCGGGGCTTTGTTCTGGCAGTTTAATGATTGCTGGCCGGGAACAAGCTGGTCTGTCATCGATTACTATGGCTTGCCAAAAGCAAGCTATCACTATGCGCGTAAATTCTTTGCACCGGTACTCTTATGTGTAGATCATGATCCGAATGGGCAGCTGCAGTTATGGGCTGTTAATGATCGGCGTGAGATTTATGAGGATGAGGCGGAATTAACAATCTATCAGATGGATGGTACGATTGTATATCAGCGTGCATTCGATGTGACCGTTGAAGCGAACGGTAAAATTAATTTTGCCAATTTACCTGAGGCTGAGGTGCTGCAACAGTATAGTCCGCGCGAGGTTGTGGCCGTGCTTCGTTCGAAGAAACAGATGACAGAAGAGTATGTTCTCTATTTAAGAGATTATAAAGATATGGATTATCAAGAAGCACATATTCAGATCTCTGTGGATGAAGTAAAAGGACATATCCGTTTGATCTCGGATCGTGTTGCCCGGATGGTGATGATTGAACTGGATGCTCCTTGGGTGATCATGGATGATAATTTCTTTGATCTGATCCCAGGTGAGGAGAAGACGGTTCATGTACATCATGCTGCTGCAGGGGAACTTCCTTGGGAAACCCTACGTGTGACGGCGATGAATGATGCATCTATACAGAAGCTTAGAACTGAAGGAGATGTACTAATATGAAGGCGGCTGTATTTCAGGGAAATAAGCGCATTGATTTTATGGAATGGGAAGCTCCAGCTGTAGGCCTCAAAGAAGTTAAACTTCGTGTGAAATGCTGCGGGATCTGTGGTACAGATCAGCATATTTATCATGGATATCCTGGGTCTGCGGAGGTGACCGCTCCGGTTGTGTTAGGGCATGAGCTCGCAGGGGAAGTGGTTGCTGTGGGTGACGAGGTTACGGCTCTTCAGGTTGGGGACCGTGTATCCGTGGATCCTAACATCTATTGTGGGAACTGTTATTTTTGCCGGAATGGAAAAGTGCATCTGTGCGATAACTTGCAGGCTGTTGGAGTAACTCGTGATGGAGGCATGGGAGAATATTGCGTAGTACCTGCCGCGAACTGTTACTTGTTACCTGATGAAATGAGCTGGATCGAAGGGGCAATGATTGAACCTCTAGGTTGTGTTCTTCATGGCTATAAGAAGCTCGACATTCGTAGGGCTCACCAAGTCCTGATTATCGGTGGTGGTTTTATTGGTCAATTGTTCTTGCAGCTCGTAAAAGCTGCGGGTGTTAAAGGGATCATTGTCAGTGAGACGGAAATGTTCAAACATGACCGATTAGTTGAATTAGGTGCGGATGAAGCGGTATCTCCTGCAGCAGCAGGTGTGATGGAAGCTCTTCATCATCAATTTGATATTGTGATTGAATGTGTAGGCCGGGCGGATTCCATGGAGCTGGCGGTTAAGGCATCACGTAAGGGTGGACAAGTATTAATGTTTGGTGTTGCTTCCCCTGACACATGTATTCAAGTCTCCCCATTCGAAATTTTCACGAAAGAGCTGGTCATCATGGGCTCTTTTATTAATCCTTATACCCATGAGGAATCGATTGCGTTAATTGAGAAGGGGATCGTTCAGATTGAGTCATTGATTAGCCACCGGTTTTCGTTGAAAGATGTTCCAGAGATCATGGAGGAGTATACGAATCTGCGTGTTTCTAAAGGGGTTATTGTGCACGAGAGGTAGTGCTAAATCATAGTAGCGTATATCAAGCGATGACTATTGGCTATTTTGCCAAAGGTCATCGTTTTTTTTGTGGGCAAAAACTGGCTGTGACGAGGTCTCTTTTTAGAAAATATTGAAATTAATATTCAGTTAAGAATCCCTTCACTATCAGTTTACGATTCAGAGTTAGAGTTAAAGGAGGCCATGAGAAAAAGGAGCTTTGTCATGAACACAGATCCTAAAGTACTTATTGTTACGTCGGCATTTGGGGACGGGCATATGAAAGTGGCTGAGGCCATCGAAGATTCATTTAGACGTCGGGGGATTAGTCGGATTACAACTCTGGATCTATTCGCTGCAGTCCACCCTACCTTGAATGAGCTATCCCGAAGGTTCTATTTAAACAACACGGGGTATACGCAAGAATTTTATGGATTCTTGTACACAATGACGAGCAAGATGAGACCAGAGCAGTTCATGGGTAGACTCATCCATTCTATGGGCAAACGAAAAGTACAAAGGATCATCGACGAGATACAGCCGGATATTATTATTCATACCTTTCCTTATTTGGCTGCTGCTGAGCTAGCATCCACAACAGGTAGTAGAATGCCTCTGTTCACAGTTATGACGGATTATGTAGTTCATGGCAGGTGGCTTCATCCACAAACGACAAAATATTTTATCGCTTCAGAAGACATGAAGACAACGCTGATGTCGGCAGGGGTCGCTGAAGAGAAGCTTGTGGTCAGTGGGATTCCAATTCGCGAGGTATTTGAGCAGACTCAGGATCGTGAAGCGCTTTTACGCAAACATGGGTTAAGCGGAGATCGTCAATATCTACTACTGGCGGCAGGGGCTTACGGCGTATTAAGTGACATTAGCAGTTTAATAAAACGAGTACTGCTTCAATCGAGCTTCGATGTCATCGTATTGTGCGGGAATAATCATAAGCTTCAAGCAGCTACGGTAGAGCTTTTTCAAGAGAACCCCCGAGTTCACATCTTGGGATATACGGAAGAAATGCAGGAACTGATGTGCATAGCTTCCTGTCTATTGACCAAAGCAGGTGGAATTACCTTGACTGAGGCGATGGCTCAAGCACTTCCGGTTATCGTCTATCGACCACTCCCTGGTCAGGAGGCAGGTAATGCAGAATGGTTAGCCGGGCACAATTTGATTGAGATCGCACGAAATGAGGAGCAATTAGTAGAGCAGCTTCAGCGATTGGAGCATATGGCGTATAGAGATGAAAGGGAACAGCAGCTGAAGGTCTTTTCGCGAAAATCAGCCTCGGATGCTATCGTTACTGAAGCTTTAGAAGCTATTAAATTGCGTCAGCCTTCTGTTCCTTTAGCAAAATCTGCGGTTGTTGAAGGGCAGGCGAAGACAATTCATGGATATTATTAGCCAAAAAGAAAGACCACAGCAGACGTTTACCTGCCTCGCAATGATTCTCTTTTTTATAGAATGGATAAGAGGGGCTGTCCTGATCGCTTTCTTACCTACGTATGTATTGACGAGTTTGGGGCTTACAACGTCAGTAGTCGGTGTTGCGGTCTCCGCGCACTATTTAACGGACAGCTTGATCAAAAGCTTCATCGGCTATCTCTTGGATAGATATCCTGGGCGCACCGTGCTTCATGGAGGGTTTTTTCTTGGATTCGTTGGACTGTTAGTGATGGTGACAACGCATAGTTCTTGGATGCTTATTGTAGCCTCTGCTTGCTTGGGTGCCGGATTCTCACCGATCTGGATCTTATGTATGAGCCAGGTATCAGAAGAAAAACGAGCACAGCAGATGGGAACCCTGTACGTATACTGGATGGCTGGTTTAGGTCTGGGTCCTGTAATGATGAATTTATTAATTGGCGGCGGGTTGTCGCTGTCCCTTGCTGTCATTGGATTATTTTTTGTAGCGGGCTGGATTATGGTAGGTCTTGTAAAGATGAAAAATGTCTCGGTGCAGAGTGTGAATATATCTGTAGGCGGGCAGTTTGTATCTCTATGGAACAAAGTGAAGAAGGGGGGATTTTTGGTCCCCGGCATGCTGCTGCAGACTACAGCGGGCGGGATATTGGTCCCTTTTTTAACAAGCTTTGCGATCTCACATCTGGGTTTGTCTCATTCACAGCTGTCTATCGTGCTATTTATGGGAGGAGCAGGTGTAGTTCTATTTCTTGTCCCTATGGGAAAATGGTTTGATCAAGTTGGAGGCAAATGGTTCCTTGTCGTTGGATTCGGCGTGTTTGCGCTTGCCTTGTTCGGTCTAACTTCTATTAACTCCTTCTCCGCTGCCATTGGGCTCGCGCTTCTGCTGGGGTGTGCTTATGCTGCTTTGCTTCCTTCATGGAATGCGTTAATGGCCAGTTACATTCCCGAAGATTCCGTGGGGATCAGCTGGGGATTATTGTTTTCCATAGAAGGTTTAGGGGTGGTTATTGGTCCTCTAATTGGAGGGTGGCTGGGAAGCACAGGGAATCAATTGCTGCCTTTTCAAGTCAGTGCCTGTTTGTTTGGATTGATTAGTGTTGTCTACTTGCTATCCCCCGCCCGATTATTTATTCACAGAAACAGAGGGATGGAGAAGCTTCCAAATGTATCGTAGTTAAGATTTATTTAATAGACTCTTCACAACGAATTTAGGAATTGCACCTAAGCTTAATATACAAGACTAAATAAGTAATGAAGGGAAGAACAAAAATGAAGAAGAAATGGCTACTTACCGGAGGTGCAGCAGGGATTAGCGGGGCGATCATGCTGATTACCGGAATGACGGCGTTTGCGGGAACCTCTGGGTATGACGATTACAAAGCCGCATTTAAGAATACTGCAGAGAATATGCAAACTGTTACCGTACAAGCTGATGCGATGCTTAAAGATAACGGGAGTATTCTGAGTCAGGCACAAGGAAGTATAAAAGTAAGCTTGCCGAATGAAGCCGTAAGAGGCGCTGTGAAGATTAGTGGGTCACAAGGTTCCCATGAACTTAACCTCTATAGTCAGCCTGACGGACAGGTCTGGAAGAGCGATGCTTCCGATATTTATTACGTAAAGCAGGATATTAAGGATAAGAAGGATCAGGAAACAGGAGCAGAACCGAAGGAAGCAGTTTGGCTTAGCAGCCAAGAAGAGACGATCATGGATGCTTTGATCGGCAATTTGAAGAATGAGATCACCTCTACTACCGATAAAGACGGTCCAAGCATATCTCGATGCATCTTGACAATGCACAAATCCCGGCAGTGGTGCAGCGTTAGCCCCAGTTCTGTTCAAGATCTTTGGGAAGAGAAAGATCATGAGTCCAGTAAAGAAACGATTGTCGATTCAAATGATCCAGAGGATTTAATTCAGCATAACCTGTTTGATTTCCAAGCAATTGCTCTGACGAACGGTGTACAGATTCAAAGCATCCGTTTGAATGCTGATATCACTCCGGCTAATGAGCTTCAGCACCAACAGTTAGATCTAACGTTTGTGGGTCAGGATGCGCAAGGAGCCTCCCATACTTTGGCTGCTAGTGTGGATGTTCAGCTCTCCGCATTCAATGCGACTACACCAGAGTCTATTGACCTCTCAGGTAAACAAGTGCAGCAGGTGAAAGAGGGCGATGAATACGGACATCGTGATTAAAGATCCCGTTGCGTTGAATATGTAAGTGTGGAACAACTAAAAGAATGCAATTAGAAAGTCCCTATGATGTGATTGGTCATAGGGACTTTCTTTATTAAAAAGCTATTTTCGCATATATTAGTCCTATGGAAGCCCCACAATCCGGAGGTGTTTGAATGAGAGTTTTATTAACTGCAACAATGGTATTACTAATGCTCGCGGTGTTCACGGTTGGCTGTCAAAATTCAAAGAATCCGGTACAGCAAAATTCATCAGAACCCACTGAAATAAAAACAGCTACAAAAGAGCAATTAAGCAAAGTGACAGCTAAAATGACTTATGAAGAAGTGATTAGTATTTTAGGCGCCAGCAAGGACATAGGCTCTGGATTGTATATTATTCAATATGAATACACAGATGGTCAGCGATTCACTTTAGATTTCTCAAGTTATGATGGACTGATAACGGAGGAAGATTATAAAGAAATTCGCAAACTTATTAATAGTTAAAGTTAATCAATTGAATTGCTCCCGCATATCCCCAGACTTCCGGCGCCGCCGACTCATGAATACCAAAGCCAATGCAATGATCGTGAGAATAATCCCAAGGACTTGAAATCCCTCAAAGCTGAACTTACCTCTCATTATGATTCCTATCAATAAGGAAGAGAGAATGGTTCCCAGATATCTTGATGTATTAAATAATCCGGATGCTACTCCGATGATTTCTTTGGGTGAACTTTGGAACAAAGCTGCTTGCATGCCTACATTATTCAACCCATTGCTAATCCCGAATGCAGCCAACGCCAGGCACACGCTAATAACCGGTGAAGATTGATTCAAGGTCACGAGCCATACTGATCCCGCAGTCATCAATATTGCAGACACTAGCAATGCCGGTCTTGGTCCGGATTTATCGATCCATCGTCCTGCTATTGGAGAAGTAACTAGAGAGCATAGGCCTAAGGTTAGCATAAGTATCCCTGTTTGATATTCGCTGATGGCGAACCACTTGCAAGTAGGACGGAACTCCGAAAAAGAGTGAGTAATAAAGTACGTTAACGAGCATGAACTCCACATTAACCCAAGTCATCGCAGGATATTTGGCGAATGTGCGTAAAGGGATAAAAGGCGAAGCCGCTTTTAACTCATGTCGTACGAATACCCCTAGCAGAGCAAGTCCTATCAGTGAAACAACGACATTTCCTACAGCGATGTGCCCGGATGATTTTGCTGAGAGTAATCCAATGAGCAGGGCAACCAGTCCCACTGTGAAGAGCAGGATCCCTGATCCATCTATCCAATTGAACCATTTGCGAAGGGACATGCCCGATGAAACGGTTAATGAAGAGTTTTCCTTAGGAATATTTCTCCAAGACAATAGAAAGCTCAATACCACAAATGGAATATTGACGAAAAAGATAGCAGGCCAGCCCCACCAGTGTATGATAACCCCGCCAATAAAGGGGCCGATGGCTGCCGCACCGGATAGGAAGATGGACAAAACAGACAGCGCTGTCGCTTGTTTTTCCGTTACATGAATTCGCACTATGGCCATCCCAACGGCAACCATCATGCTTGTTCCAATAGCTTGCACAATACGAAACACGATGAGCCACGCGAAGCTTGGTGCGAAAGGAGCTAATAATGAGGCAATGAAGGCTACTATAAGCCCGGAAAGAAATATTTTTCTCCTACCAAATAAATCGCTGGCCTTTCCCATGACAGGTTGAGCGATGCTACTAGCAATGTAGAAAGAAAAAATAATCCAGGAAACACCTGTATAGTCAAGTTGGAATACATTTTGCAATCTTGGAATAGCCACAGAAACCATTGAAGAATTTAATGGGTTCAATAGTATCCCTAGACCCACTGAAATCATTAACCACCAATTCCGAACACTCATTTTGGGTCCCCCTAAAGCGTATTAATGTCATCCTACTTGATTTTAATTATTCATTCCAACGCATTTTATGTTATATTCTCATTGACTTAAAGGAATGAATGGGGTGCGAAATGGAACTTCTACAGCTGCAATATTTTCTCGCGGTAGCTCGACTGGAACATGTGACAGAAGCTGCCCGGAATCTGCACGTTACTCAATCATCACTCAGCAAAACAATCCAGCGTTTGGAGGAGGATCTAGGGGTCCCTTTATTCGATCGAGTAGGGCGGAACCTGCGTCTGAATGAGTTCGGAAGCAGATTCCTTCGCCGTGCAGAAAGAGCCTTGTTTGAATTGGAACAGGGGAAGCAGGAGCTTAGCGATTTATCTCACCCGGAACATAACATGCTCGAATTAGCGGTGACCACCGCCAGTACATTACCCAACATCCTTCGCGAGTTTCGGAAAAAGCGACCTGATATTCAATTTCACGTGCAGATGCTGACTACCAAGGAAATGGTTACACTTTTGGATCGAGGAGAGGTGGATTTCTGCTTGTCCTCACCCCCTATAGAAGGGGACGACATTGAATGCCAAGTCGTGTTTATCGACCCTATCCTTGTAGCGGTTCCTAAGGGACATCGTTTGGCAGATCGAAGCAGTGTATCTTTGATAGAGCTAAGAGATGAATGGTTCGTCGGGGTTAAGAGTGGTTACGGAACTCGGGATTTAATAGACTCTGTGTGCCAATCGGTTGGATTTACGCCTAAATATGTGTATGAGGGGGATGAACCTGCAAGGTTGATCACGCTTGTGGAAGCTGAGATTGGTCTTGCCTTCATACCAAGTACAGCAAGAAATTCAAGGGAAGACATCAAATATCTCCAGATAGAGAATCATGAATTGGTAAGGGAAATTGCTTTAATATGGCACAAGAGTCGGTACATTTCTCGGGCTGCTTTGGAATTTCGTGAGGTAGTTGTAGAATATTTCGGATCGTTATCCAAAGAGGTTTGAGACAATTGGGGATGGGTATCTAGAGGTATTTAACTGGATGCAAAAGAACAATTGCATCCAGCTCAAGGACGCATAGTCTATAGAAATTTTTTATAATGAAGATGTAGAAAAATCTGGTAGTGTTTAGTTATCTGATGTTGGTTCTTCCATAAACCATGAGATATGGGTGCATCTCTTACAAATAAGTATAGCAGCGTTTTTATTCGCCCAGTCAAATCCTAGAAAGGATGCTCCGCTTGTGTTAAGCAGTTTATAATCCAGATCAAAGGTATCGTTTTGACAACAAGGACAGGTTATTCGCGCGCCTGCAGCACTGTATCTCATTTTAAAAACCTCCTGTGAATTTGTATAGTTCTTTAACGCACCTGAGGTTATTGAGGTTTCATGTACTCGAACTTACTAGTCAATTTGGGGTGGAATTATGAATAGCTGGGAAACAGCATTGTCAAAGGTATGTGAGCTTTATTTTTCATCGGAAGTAAATTCGAAATTAGAATGGATCTTGGTGGGCTCAGTGGGTTCGGTTTTACAGGGCTGTGAAATGACTCCGGGAGACGTTGATATTTATACAAAAAATAAAGAAGGGATTGCACAATTTGCAGAACTTCTGAAGGAATATTCCTTGCTGGATAAATGTGAATTCCCTCATGGGGAGAGCTGGTTATCCTCTTTAGAAGAACCTGCATACACTCAGACCTTTTCTTCGGGCTTCTCATGGACAAAGGGGAGTTGGATCATCGATGGGTTTAAAGTGGAAGTCGTTCATATCTCCAATTCAGCGGGCATTCCTGATTCTATGGATGGCGATGGAATATGGGAAGGTGGACAATTCATTTGGAATCATTTTAGGAATGTGACAATCGGACGGTATACTATTCCTACAGTTCCTCTAGAAATACAGCTAGAATCAAATTTAAGAAGACAACGATCAGACAGGACACAAGCGATTATTACTGCATTGCAAAAATATGGCTACGATCAAGAACTAATCGAAAAAGCTCTATCAAAGAAACACTTACCTTATTTTTATTCTCAAATGATTTGAGCAATGGAGATTATTTTTAAATAGGGAATTAACTTGTATAATATGGTTTATAATCGAGAAAGGTGTTGATTTCTATGTCTGACTTTTTTGATCCAGGACCTAATCCGAATGTGACGGACCCTGGCGGTCATAAAGCAAACCATGATGTCAATGCGCAAAAATATCATACACAAGGTGTTCCTGGATTTTGGAGCGAGGTAATCAATCTGTTCATCGTGGTGGCAATAATTGCAGTTATTTTCTTACTCATATGGATCTTCTAATGGTCTTGTAATGAAAAAATGACAGCCCTCATTTAACTTGAGGGCTGTCATTATCGTTATTGAGCTGAGTATCCTCCGTCGATGACTATTTCCGAACCTGTAATGTATGAAGATTCATCTGTTGCCAGAAATAACGCCGCTTGGGCAATATCGATGGCTTGACCCAAACGCTGCAAAGGTGTTG
The DNA here is from genome assembly GCF_000758585.1 of Paenibacillus sp. FSL R5-0345. Classification (NCBI taxonomy): domain Bacteria; kingdom Bacillati; phylum Bacillota; class Bacilli; order Caryophanales; family Paenibacillaceae; genus Paenibacillus; species Paenibacillus sp. FSL R5-0345. The sequence goes on along the minus strand of NZ_CP009281.1, from coordinate 4,847,109 downwards.
CCTGAATCAATTGGTCTAGCAAATCCTTTGAAGTACTTAAAGCTTGAGTCATTGGCGTTTCAATAATTCCAGGGAATAGAGTGTTTACCCGTACGCCTTGACGGCCGAAGGTTGTAGCAGCCGCTTTAGATAATGCACGAACTGCACCTTTGGATGCCGAGTAGTGATTAAAGCCTTGACCGATCAGAGCTGTATAAGAAGAAATATTGATGATCGAACCTTTCTTTTGAGCTGCCATATAAGGCGTGACATGTTTAATCCCAGCGAACGGGCCATAACCATTGATGGAATTGATTTTCTGCCAATCCTCAATATCGATTTGATCAAATGGTTTTTCAGAAGAGATGCCTGCGTTATTGACAAGAATATCAATCTTACCAAAACGATCATGTACTTCCTTTGCCAGCACTTTCCAATCCTCATCTGAGGCAACATTCAATTTCATTCCATAAACATTCTGTTTCTGGCTTACTTTCTCTAGCGCTGCCTCATTGATATCTGCGGCAATAACGATAGCGCCTTCTTGAGCAAACAGATCTGCCATGCTTTCACCAATACCGGAAGCCCCACCTGTAATAATAGCCACTTTATTATCTAATCTTCTCATTTTATTTTCTCCTAACGAATTAAAAGATAACTGTTGGAATAACAACTGCCATTACTAATATGCCCAAAAAGATGTAGGTATATCTCCAGCCTTCGCTAGCGATTAAGTTACCTGCCATAGGTTGAAGCATAGCTCCGAATATACCACCTGAAGCTACCGTAATTTCCATGTTCCCCAATTCATTTCCTTGAGATCTTTATTCAAATGAACAGGAAGTCAATTCAGTGGGAAGGGGAAAGGGAGGGGGCAGTCTAGCTGCCCCCTCCCTTTAATTTGGTGCACACCTGTCTTGTGCAGACAGGTGTGCACCAGTTCTACTTCTTAATGTGAAAGTGCCTTGCCCTTTTCCAAATAGCTGGTGTCGCCAACTTTTCCTACCGTAAATTTGCCGTTCTCCCATTCCACGATCGTCACGCTGGAATTCGGCAAACCACCTTTGCCCATATCCCAAGCGTTAGGATCAAGTCCCATGACCAAATCCAAAATGGTGATGCCGTGGGAAACGACAATGATATTCTTTTTCGACCCTTGGTTATCGGCAATGATCTGGTCTACTGCCGCTTTTGTCCGGGCAAAAACCTGAGCCATGTTTTCTCCGTTCACCGAGGTGTAATCGAGTTTCTGGAACGAAGCAACGTTTGTATGCTTCATAATATCTGCTTGATAAGCGCCTTCCAAGTCACCGAAGTTCATTTCTCTCAAGCGTTTATCCGTTTTCAGAATCATGTTTCGGCCTTCCAAAATGGAATCGGCCGTATCTATCGCACGTCCGCTTGAGCTGCTGTATGCTGCGCTGAACGGAATGTCATGCAAGCCTCGTGCCAGGTCCTCGGCCACCTTGATGCCTTCTTCCGTGAGCGGAGCATCCGAGAGGCCCTGCATCCGTTTTTGCACGTTAAACAGCGTTTCGCCGTGACGAACGAAGTAGAACGTGAGCTTGTTTTGACCATTTTCCGCATAGCTCTGATCGCCGACTTTTTGCACCGTATATTTGCCGTCTTTCCACTGAATCTTCGTTACGCTGGAATTCGGCAAGCCGCCCTTGCTCATATCCCATGCTTTCGGGTCGAGACCCATGACCAAATCGAGAATGGTGATGCCATGCGAAACGACAAGCACATTCCCGCCTTTTGTTTTGTTTGCTTCAACCATTTGATCCAGCGATGCTTTAGCCCGCTCGAACACGCCTTGCATATTCTCACCGTTCATCGAGGTGTAATCGAATTTCTTGAACGAAGCAACATTTGTATGCTTCATAACATCTGTTTGATAAGCGCCTTCCAAGTCACCGAAATTGATTTCTCTCAAACGCTTGTCTTTGATCAGCTTGAGATTGCGGCCTTCAAGAACGAGATCGGCCGTGTCGCTTGCCCGTTCGCTCGAACTGCTGTACGCGGCAACGAACGGAATGTTCTTCAAGCCTCTGCTTAGATTCTCGGCTACTTCAATTCCCTTCTCTGTTAGAGGAGAGTCGGAGAACCCTTGCATACGTTCTTGTACATTAAATATCGTTTCTCCATGCCGTACCAGATAGAAAGTAATCCCTTGGTCTTCCTTTTTAGCGGTATTATCTGCATTTGCACCTACATTGCCTACACTAAATGAACTTAAAACGAAGAAAGTCATCATGACAGTAAATAACTTAGATAAACGCTTGTTCATACATATATCCCCTTTACTATCTATTTTGAAAGCGTTAACATTGTAATTATATCGAGGGGATCAAATTCAAAATATCCATTTTTTAAGCAAAATTAAGGCGTATTTTCTCGTGTTTCGTATGAATGTGAGATGTACTTATATATCCAAATTAAAAAAAGCTATTATATAAAAATGAATATACGAGCAACGGATGAAGAGAGGTGAACGGTGGCTTTGGATTACGTTTATGAAAGCATTCAAATGAACAATGATTTACCAATTAATATATTTCTTCATAATGCGCAATTTGTGGAGGACCACTGGCATGACAGCATTGAGTTACTGTTCGTTCTGAAAGGGAAAGTCGATGTCTATATTGAAAAGAAAAGATTTACTCTACAAGAAGAGGATGTCTTGATCATCAACAGCAATGAAGTTCATTCCATCCAATCCCATGAGAATAATTTGGTACTTGCCTTGCAAATTCCCATTTCATTCATTAAAACTGAATTTGCAGAAATCGATCAAGTTAGGTTCCTATGCAAATCCTTTCTATATGGAGAGGAAGAACAAGAGAAATTTAATGAAATTCGCTCTTTATTAGCCGAAATGATGTGGGTGTATAACAAAGAAAATTATAGCTATGAGATCAAAATAAAGTCGTTATTATTACAGCTGATATACGTACTTCTTTGGAAATTCAGAGAGAGTCGCGAAGATAGTAGTAGTCGAATTGGTTCCAAGTATACAGAGCGTATGTTAAGTATTGTGAACTACATCCAAGGCAACTATATGAAATCACTAAGCTTGTTCGATATTGCGGAGCAGGAACACTTATCGGTTCCGTATTTATCTAGTTTTTTTCAGAAAAGTATGGGGAAGTCCTTTAGCCAGTATGTCAATCAGCTTCGATTGAGGCATGCTGTCAGAGATATTACTTACACGGATCATTCTATTACTCAAATTGCTATGGATCATGGATTTCCGAGTTTGAAGTCATTTCACAAGGTGTTTAAGGAAGTTTATAAAATAACACCGATCCAATACCGTAAGGATTTGCAAAGGCATGAAGCGCATGAAGGCCCGACTTCAAATGATTATGCAACTTACTTGGATTTTGATCGTGAGAATGCGTATGAGGCGTTGTTCAAGTATCTACCTTCATCTGGTCAGCAAATCGCCGATAAGACGCTTGAAAAAGGTGTAGTCACAAAAGAAATTAGGGTGCAGCTCTCCAGTAAGAGTAAGGTGTTTAAACCTTATTGGCGAAAAATATGTACGATAAGCAAGGCGAAGGAAATTTTAATGAGTGAAGTGCAATCCCATTTAAAGTTGATTCAGGGAAAGGTCCAGTTTAGTCATATTAGGTTTCATGGGATATTTGATGATGAGATGATGGTCTATCGTGAGGATACACAAGGCAATCCGATATTTAATTTCTTCTATGTCGGACAATTAATAGATTTCATACGAAGCATTGGACTTCGCCCTTATATTGAATTTGGTTTCATGCCTAAAGATTTAGCGAGTAGTGAGTCTTCTTTCTTCTATAAGAAGAGTAATCTAAGTAAACCCAAGGATATAGGAAAGTGGAGAAAGCTCGTGGAACAATTACTCTTGTTCTGCAAAAACCGGTATGGCGAAGAAGAGATGAAGCATTGGTATTTTGCATGCTGGAATGAACCTGATCTGCAAATTTTTTGGCCGGATACATTTGAGGATTATGGAGAAATGTATATTCAGACTTATCAAGCTGTTAAAGTGAGCTGCCCTAAATTCCAAATGGGGGGTCCGGATCTTTTTTCAGAAACGGTATATCAAGAGTCTTGGTTAGATCATTATTTAGATTTCTGTATCACAAATCATTGTATTCCCGACGTTATTTCGTTTCACAGTTATCCAGTACGAGAGCAGCGATTAATAGATAAACCAATATCTTGGATACACTTAAGTAATGATAATTATTTGAATGAAACGATTCATTTGTTAAAAAATAAACTGAAAGCAAAGCTCTCGCACCTGCCTGATATTCATGTAACGGAATGGAATTCAACACCATTTCATCGCGATTTGACGAATGATACCTGTTATAAAGCAGCTTATATTGTGAAGAATGTACTTGAGAATCTAGATGAACTGCAGAGCTTAGCTTACTGGTCCTTGACGGACTTACTGGAGGAGCTGCCACCAGCAGAGGAAACGTTTCATGGTGGATTAGGCTTAATAACGAGCAATGGAATCCAAAAGCCAGGTTATTATGCTTATGAGTTGTTAGGTAAGCTTGGTGATCGCCTAATGGAGCTTGGCGCTGGATATTGTCTCACTAAATCGTCGCAAGGCTATCAATTGATGGTCTACCATTATTGTCATTTTGATCGATTGTATGGTACGTCTGATTCACTAGGAATTGACGCCTTGAATCGATATCACGTCTTCAGAGACACGAATAATTTAGAGATGAGTTTTGCAATCCAAGGAATACCAAGTGGTATATACAAGCTTCGTCAAACTACTATAAATCGGGATCACGGCAGCGCCTATGATACATGGCTTGAGATGGGTGCTCCAAGTTCACTAGATGCAGATGAAGTGGCCTATTTGAATCGTAAGGCTGTACCCAATCAAGTGAGGAAGACGATTGATATCCAAGGCTCGCTTGATATTAAATGTGAATTGAACCCTCATGAGGTTCGATTATATGAACTATGGCCTGTGTATGATGCATAGTACTTTTAATCATTACACTCAGAAAGGGCTGACCCAAGCAATCCATTTCATGGATTTGGGTCAGCCCTTTTTTATGATTTTATTGAAAGCGTTTAATTTACTGATAAAAAAATCATGAAATTTGGTCTATTTTTGATTAAGAAACGGAAAGTTGAATGGATAAAAATTGTCTATAATCACAAATGTAAGGGATTACATTTACGGTTCTCGAAGCTTCCTTACTATGATATTTACAGGGGGTATGTGTATGAATAAACAAGTTTCATGGAAAGAAAGAATTAGCTATGGTCTAGGAGATACGGCTTCTAATCTTATTTTCCAAACGGTTACCTTATATTTAATGTTTTACTACACAGATGTATATGGGTTGAATGTCGCAGCTGTAGGAACCTTATTCCTTTTAGCGAGAATTATTGATGCGTTCGACGGACCGATATTTGGAGTGTTGATTGACCGTACGACTTCAAAATATGGGAAATCCAGACCCTGGTTCCTTTGGTTATCGTTTCCGTTCGCGGCAATTGCAATTCTTGCATTTCTGTCGCCGGATTTCGGGGATACAGGAAAATTGGCTTATGCGTATGTTACCTATATTCTACTGAATGTTTTATACGCAGGTATTAACTTGCCACTCACTTCGATTTTGCCAAGCATGTCAAGTGATTCACAGGAAAGAACGGTAGTGTCATCGGTTCGTATGATTCTGGCGCAAGTAGGCGCTATATTTGTCAGTATTGCGACTCTGCCTCTTGTTGATGCGTTAGGAAAAGGCAATCAAAAACAGGGTTTTATGTTAACGATGATGATCTATGCTGGTGTAGCGGTCGTATTTTTTCTGATTACATTTAAAAATGTAAAGGAACGTGTTCAAATTGACGGCAATCGTCCAGTCCCTTTTAAAGAAGGAATAAAAGCAATTAAAGGGAACACACCTTGGTGGATCCTTTTGGCTACTGGGCTGTTCGTATTTATCGGAGTTACAGCAAAGGGTCCTGCTACGATTTATTACTTTAAATATAACCTAGGTAGAGAAGACTTAATTCCGCTTGTTAATGGCCTTAATGTTCTAATGTTGCTTGCGATTGTACTAGTTCCTTTCTTAAGTAAGAAATTAGGTAAACGTAATGCGGTCTTTATAGGTATGAGCATTGGTATCGTGGGGCAAGTCATTATCTATCTAGGTGCACAGATGATGTCTGTTCCTGTTGCATTAACGGGTGTCATAATCAGTAATTTTGGTGGGGGCTTTGCATTTGGTCTACTGTTCGCGATGATTGCTGACACGATTGATTATGGAGAATGGAAATCAGGAGTAAGGGCACCAGGCTTACTATCTGCCGCAAGCAGTTTTGGTGCTAAGTTCGGAATGGGGCTCGGGGGTGCGATTGCAGCTTGGGTTCTAGCCTTAGGGAAATATGCACCGAATCAAGTGCAAGCGCCATCGGCTTTGCTAGCAATTGAATTCAATTTTGTATGGTTACCCTTAATTGCGAATATCGTTGTTATTCTATTATTCCTGTTCTATAAGCTAGATAAAGATGAGCCCCAAATGATTAGTGACTTGACAGCTCGTAGAGGCAACACGGGAATTGAAGCCTAAATAAGAATTATAATTAATTAAAGTGGAGGGTATATCATAATGGACTTGAAGGGAAAGCCATTTTATTTACAAAATGAGGATATTCAGTGGGTTAAGAACACGCTGGAGTCAATGGATTTGGATGCTAAGGTTGGGCAGCTATTCTGCCCCCTAGGGATGAATGATGATCAAACTGAATTACAAGATATGCTTGAGAACTATCAGCCAGGTGGTATTATGTATCGGCCTGGGGAGGGTGTAGGCGTTCAATCCACTCATCGTTATCTGCAAGAAAATTCTCGAATACCTTTGCTTGTATCGGCGAATTTGGAAGCTGGAGGTAATGGGATCGCTTCTGAAGGTACCTACTTTGGTAAGCAAATGCAGGTTGCAGCAACTGACAACGAAGAGATGGGGTACCGCCTTGGGCAGATTGCAGGGCGGGAAGGGAAAGCAGTAGGTTGCAACTGGGCATTCGCGCCCGTTGTAGACATCGATATGAATTTTAGAAATCCGATTACAAATATACGTACCTACGGCTCTGATCCTGAGAGGGTTTTACGTATGGGTAAGGCTTATGTTAAAGGGGTACAAGAGAACGGCGTTGCTGCATCCATTAAGCATTTCCCTGGGGATGGTGTGGATGATAGGGATCAACATTTACACATTTCAATCAATTCGCTTTCAGTAGAGGATTGGGATCAAACATACGGCATGGTATATAAGGGATTGATTGATGAAGGCGCAATGACGGTGATGATTGGTCACATTATGTTGCCAGCTTATTCACGAGCACTCTCGCCTGACATTCGTGATGAAGAGTTAATGCCTGCTACATTGTCACCTGAATTGTTAAACGGATTACTGCGTGACAAGCTTGGCTTTAATGGGATGATCGTGACGGATGCTGCTACAATGGCAGGGTTCACGATGGCGATGAAACGTGAAATCGCAGTTCCTAAATCGATTGCTGCAGGTTGTGATATGTTTCTCTTTAACCGCAACATGCCTGAAGATTATAAGTATATGAAGGAAGGAATCGAGAATGGAATTTTGACGATGAAGCGAGTCGATGAAGCAGTTACACGTATTCTAGCACTTAAAGCTTCTCTTGGTTTACATCGTAAGCAACAAGAAGATAAGCTTGTTCCAGGTCTGGACGCACTTTCAGTGATGAAATGTGAAGAGCATGAGAAGTGGGCACAGGAGTGTGCAGACCAAGCTATTACACTAGTGAAAGATACACAGTCTCTACTACCCATTAGTCCAGAACGTCATAAGCGCATATTATTCTTCTCACTTGGCGATGAGGTAGGGCATTATAGCAGTGAAGTTTCCTATCGTACTTTGGTGGAGCAGCTAGAGCGTGAGGGATTTGTAGTTGATATCTTTAATAGAGAAAATTTGGACTTTAGTTGGATGATGACTTCCATTAAAAGTTTAACAGATAAATATGATCTAGCTATTTATTGTGCCAATATCGTAACGATGAGTAATCAAACGGTCGTGCGAATTAACTGGGCACCGCCTATGGGTGCTGATATGCCGTGGTTCTTACAAGAGTTACCTACCTTGTTCATTTCCACAGCAAGTCCTTACCATTTACAAGATGTACCACAGGTGAAAACATTTATTAATACGTACTCTTCAAGTGAGTATGTATATGAAGCATTGGTGGAGAAGTTGTTAGGACGCTCGCCGTTCAAAGGGGTAAATCCTGTAGATCCATTCTGTACCTATTGGGAGACTAAATTGTAATGGTTTTAGAAGCGAATGAATGAGGGAGATCACATTTTACATTGCAAACACATGATGATCTATTCCAAATAATTGATAAAACCAAAGAATTTAACTAGGGAGATGAAGCATATCATGGAAAAAAATATATATGAAAATCTATTGGCGGAACTAGAAAGACGGACAGAGGTTAAGAACGTGAAAGGTCTAGATATGATGATTAAAAAGCTTCCGGATTCAGATGCTGAGGGAGAAATGGACGCTCGCGTGTTGCAGACAACAATAGAAAGTGCTGAAAAGATGGCTGCGATGGGCAAGCCACCTGAGGGAGAGTTCGATTTAATGGCAATGGTTCAGGGGATGCGCGCAATGATGGGCTGGCCGAATACAGATGTAACATCAACGGATATTCGTACAGAATCGAGAGATATAGAAGGTTCAGAGGGCTCTATCCCAGTTCGGATCTATTCTCCAGCTGAAGGCTCGAATGTCCCAGCGGTAGTCTTCTTCCATGGTGGCGGTTTCCTAGGAGGTACTTTGGATGTAGTGGAGAATCCTTGTAAAGCAATTGCTGAGAAAGCAAATGCAGTTGTTGTTTCGGTGGATTACCGCCTTGCACCTGAGCATCCGTTCCCTGCAGGATTTAACGATTGCTTCGATGCTGTTCGCTGGGTATATGAGCATGCAGCAGAACTAAATGTAAATCCGAATCAAATCGCAGTATGTGGCGATAGTGCAGGCGGGAACTTATCAACGGTATGCGCGATGAAGGATAGAGATTTAGGAACAGGTATGATTAAATTCCAAGCATTGCTTTATCCGACGGTGAACATGGCTGGGGCAGCGACAGATGATTTCGAATGGAATATCGAAGAGTACACGATTAACAATCACCATGAGCTGATCAAGGGGTTATTGATGGGTATGGGTGATATGACGGCTATGCTGGACAATATTTATTTACAAGGTAAGGTTCCTGCAACAAGCGCTTATACTTCTCCCTTATTAGTAGAAGATTTAAGTGGTATGCCTGACACGTTAATTATTACTGCACAGTATGATTATTTGACACTTGAGTGCGAAGCCTACGCTAGAAAACTGCAACGTGCAGGCGTTAATACACAATATATCCGTTATAATGGAGTGGACCACGCGTTCATGGATAAAATCGGCATTTACCCACAAGCGGAGGATTGTATGAACGAAATAGCTAAAGGAATTAAGCGCGTTTTTGGATAATAACTGCATGACAGTAGAAGTTCTTTTTCGTGAAGAAAATAAAATTCCAGACACATCTCAAGAGATGTGTCTTTTCGTCGTATTTGTAAAAAAACACATCCCATACCCAAATCTCATCCCTCAGACGGAGGAAGTTTCCATCTGAAGCCAGTTATTTAAATCTAGATACTAAAATAAAATTAAATTTATCAATGGAATTACTTATATAAATCGTACGGGAGAGGATGGTTATTAGGTGGAGAAAATTATAGAGGTACGCGGGATTAGCAAGGTGTACGAGAAAAGAAAGACGAAAGAGAAGATCCATGCCGTTCGTGATGTTTCTTTTCATGTGAATCGTGGAGAGGTTCTAGGTTTACTAGGACCAAATGGTGCTGGGAAAACATCAACGATAAAGATGCTCTGTGGGTTGTTAGAATCGGATGGGGGTTCTATATCCATTAATGGCTTAGATATTTGCAAGAAGAGACTCAAAGCGCTAGAGCATATTAGTGCTGTATTAGAGGGAAACCGGAATTTATATTGGCGTCTTACGGTACGGGAAAATTTAGAATATTTTGCAGGTAACCGGGGGTACTCTCGGAAGCAAATTGCCGGTCAAGCAGATAAATTATTAGAGCAATTCAACCTTAAAGAAAAGGAGAATGAGCTGGTCAATGGATTATCTCGGGGGATGCAACAAAAGCTGGCAATCGCTGTTGCGTTATTAGCTAATACGGATGTCATCTTACTGGATGAGCCAACGCTCGGTTTGGATGTTGAGGTTAGTTATGAATTACGAAATATTCTAAAAACAATAGTAAGGGAAGAAAAACGTACGATCATTATCAGCTCACATGATATGCCCGTCGTTCAGGAGCTGTGTGACCGTGCCATTATCATTAACAAGGGTGAAGTCGTGATTGACGACAAGGTGGAGAAACTACTTAAGTTATTTGAAACAAGGGCATATTCCATTAAATTAGGTGAGCAATTAAGCCTAAAACAGGAGCAAAAACTGTTGAGTATATTCCCTTTAAGTACTTATAAAGCAAGCTCTCATGAAACGATCGTGGAAGTGAATTTAGAGCACGGTCAGGATATCTACGAGTTGTTCGATCTTCTGAAAGAGGAAGGAACGATGGTGGAAAGCATTGATCGTATAACCATTGATTTTGAACAAGTATTTATTCAGATTGTGAAGGGAGGTAAAACGCATGAAATGGCTCCATTTATTTAATGCGAATTTTCGTAAGGAATATATTGAGATGAAACGTTATCTGCCGAACACGATTGCCTTAGTAGCCACGTTTTATATTATATTTCTAGGTGCATTTTTTGGCATTATGTTCATCGGGGATCCAGCCAGCTTTGATATGAATGTTCAATACTCCATTGTAAGTGTAGTCTTTTGGAGCTTAACGATGATGACGATGAACTTTATTGGTTATTCGGTAATCACGGAAGCGACGCGTGGAACGTTAGAGCAGTTATATATGTCTCCCATGGGGGTATGGAAAATCATGCTCACGCGGATCGTCAGTCAGTTAGGCTTACAGTCTGTTATTATGATCCTGTTGCTGTTTGGTGCGATGCTAACCTCCGGACAGTGGTTGAGTCTTAACCCCATGACAACGATCCCAATCATTATTGTTACTATGATAAGTATGGTAGGCGTTAGCTTTATGATCGCTGGATTAGCTATTATTGTGAAACAAATTCAAGCATTTCTACAGATTTTTCAATTCGTTTTGATGGGACTTGTGTTTGTTCCGATAACTGTTGCTCCGTTTTTAGCCTTTGCCCCGTTCGTTAAAGGAGTGAATATGGTCAGAACGGTGATGCTGGAGAATCTAACGTTAACGGATATACCTTTATCAGATTATGGCGTATTAATATTAAATTCGCTGGTTTATTTGATTCTAGGACTCGTTGTGTTTGATCGCTGTGAGAAAATAGCCATGAAGAAAGGTCTTCTGGGACAATATTAGCACACGCAATCGTTTATTCTTTAGGTATAGCTAATACTTATAGCCTGCCATAGCTCATTGGTGTAACGGTATAAGCCATCGGATATGCTATATTAATTCTAATAATTTTTTACGAGGAGATTAATATATGAGCATTCAAACCGAACCTAAAAAGCGAACCGTTACCCCATTTCGATATGATATTGTAGGAAGCTTCCTGCGCCCTCAGGCATTGAAAGAAGCTAGATTAAAATACAAGAACGGCGAAATTACCGCTGAGCAGCTTAAGGAAGTGGAAAACAACGAAATTGTTAAGCTGGTTCAGAAACAAAAAGAAGTAGGTCTTCAAGCTGTAACCGACGGAGAATTCCGCCGCTCTTGGTGGCATCTTGACTTCTTTTGGGGCTTTGACGGTGTAGAGCGGACGATTATTGATCAAGGCTACCAATTTAACGGTGCGAAGTCGAGACCAGAAACAGCCCGATTGACCGGAAAAATAAGCTATAGCAGCCATCCTTTTGTATCGCATTATGAATTTTTAAAAAGCGCTGCTGGTGAGGACGTTGTAGCTCGTCAATCGATTCCTGCAGCTGCGCAATTCCTGTTCGAGCTAGACCGGGCAGAAAATAAGGAAAGCACAAATGAAATATACCCAAATCGTGAAGAGCTAATTTCAGATATTGCTAAAGCATATAAAGCGTCGATTCTTGCCTTTTATGCAGCGGGCTGCCGCAGCATTCAAATCGACGATTGCACATGGGGAGCGCTATGCGACGAACAGTTTATAGCTTTTATGAATCAGATTGGTGTGAATGTAGCTGAATATGCGAACGAGCTTGCGCAATTGAACGAGGAAGTTGTATCTGGTCTGCCGGAAGATCTCGTTGTAACAACACATGTTTGCCGAGGAAATTATGTTTCAACTTATGCTGGAGTTGGTGGAGGTTATGAACCTATCGCACAAACGTTTCTGAACATCAATAACTATTCAGGTTACTATCTGGAGTTTGATACAGAACGGGCAGGCGATTTCAAACCATTACGCTTCCTAAAAGAGAATCAGCAAGTCGTGCTTGGTTTGTTCTCTTCCAAATTTGGTGAGCTGGAGAGCAAAGAAGATATTTTGAAGCGTATTGAGGAAGCGAAGCAATATGTCGATCTAAACCGGATTTGCCTGAGCCCACAATGCGGCTTCGCATCCACGGAAGAAGGCAACCACCTGACAGAAGAGCAGCAATGGCGCAAGCTTGCTTATATCAAAGAGATTGCTGAAGAGATCTGGAATTAATATAAGTTAACAGTTGAAAAAACACCTTAAGCCGTACGGATGTTCATCCGCTCGGTTTAAGGTGTTTTTTGATATAGAGTGAGTACGTGAATTTTCTTGGCTAGTTTACACTATACCAGTGAATTGAGAGTAATTAGGGAAAACCTCCCTAATAAAAGCCGATAATTACTCTAAATGAATGAAATTAGGGAATTTCTCCCTAAAAAACAGAGTGGAATCAAGATTTACCGTCAAATCAGTCGAATTTCAGGGAGGAATTCCCTAATTATTAGTCTGATGACCAGAATCCTCTGATAATAAGGGAGGAATTCCCTAATTATCTCCAGGACGAGCATATGATTGAGCTTTACGGAGCAGAGAGACAGAGAATTAATTTGGAAATAGCGGCACTTGCTGAGTTACCCACGATTGTGGTTGCAATGGCAGAGAATTGTGAGTGTTCAGTAAGTAGAGAAAGCTTGGAATGCTCCTTCTGACCTTGTAAAACGGGTTGTTTTTGTGCCATCCTCAGCATAAAAGGAATCACCCCCGTGTATTAAACGGGGGTGATTTAGTCTAAGAGGTACGAGGTGCCACTTATTAATTGTCTTTAGCATGTCTTTCGCCAACCTGAAATTCATTGGCATGTTCAAACATGTATTTCACGGTCAGTGGCTCTTGCCCCGTCAAATTTTTAAAGTCGTCTGTAAAAATATCCATTTTTCCTTCACGGATTGCCTGTCCAAAAGTAACCATACCTTCAGAAGAATACGGTGCTTCCGATCCATCTTTAAATGCCCCATCGGTGGTTCTAGGCACGCCCATTGCTTCGAATACGGCATAATTCTCTTCATCCGTGTTTTCTTTGTAGGTGATATGATTACCCGTTACTTCATTACCAATCTTAATGAAGTCGGTAATTGTCATCAATTCAAGCCCGTTGATATTTAGAATCGCTTCCTGATAATTATTGGAGGCTAGGGCATACGCAACGGCTTTTGCGCAATCCTTCCGCGAGATATAAGCCATTTTACCGTCACCTTGATTGTTCGTTAATACCCCGTCACCCTTCACATACGTGAAGTAATTGGTAATCATCGCTTCCGCGTATTGGGAATTCCGAAGGAAGATATAATCGAGCCCTACGCTTTGAACATAACGTTCGGTATAAATATGATCAATTTTTTCAACGCTTGGATTGGTTTCATCAGCCGCGTTTACAAGAGAAGTATAAATGATCTGTTTGACACCGGCTTCTTTGGCTGCATCAACCACATTTCTGTGTGCATTTTGGCGTTTCTCCCCAACAAAAGGCATGGAGATCAGAGCAAGTTTATCAGCATGAGCAAAAGCTTCGGCAAGGCCTTCGTTGTTATTAAAGTTGGTCACATGTGTTTCAATCCCTTGTTCCGCATATTCTTTCAAACAGGCTGGATCGTAGGCGCAAAAAATGATTTGGTCTTTATCTATCAGTTTCAACAAATATTCTGCAGCTTGTTTCCCTAGATTTCCATCGACACCCGTCAACAATAATTTACCCATGATCATCGTCACTCCTTGTGGATATGAATTATATCCTTATAGTATGTGAAAAAATGAACATAGTCTAACACATAAAACTTATGGTCGATTGCTAAAACCAATTTGGATCTGCTGAAGGAAGGAGGGCAGGGCAGGGTTTGTATTGTTTTTAAGATATCCTGCTTCGATTGCAAAGGTATGGTGTGAATCAACTAATGGGATTAACCGGACTTTATCCTGAAGATAGGCGAGCTGATAGTTATCCGGAAAAAAGCCAATCAAATTCTCCGTGATGATATAAAATAATTCTGACTCCACATCGTCTGCGGTTCGAAGGATGTTCGGCTGATAGCCGTCTTCAATGGCATGCTGGATCATTAGATGATAAGAGTTTCCAATAGCTGTTGGATTCAGCATGACTAGTGGATGTTCATATAACTCCTCTTTGGCGATCGATTCATGATGAAAAAGAGGATGGGGATGACTCACAGCCGCACAATAACGTCCCTTATATAAGGGATAGGTTACAATATCCTCTTTTCCCTGAAACTCGGAGTCAAAGGCAATAGCTACGTCGTAAATCCCTTTTAGCAAGTATTCTGAAATATCTTTTAGCAATACTTTATTCAGTTCCAGCTTAATATTCGGATGATGATCCTGAAACGAGGGAATCAATTTCAACAAGCTTTGGATATCCGTCATCGCCGCATATTCGATACTCAGGGATTGCGTATTATACTTTTGAAAGTTTTCCATGCTCATCTTCATATGGTTATATTGCTTCCAGAGGATGAGAGCTTCGCCATAGAAAAGCCATCCGGCTTTGGTTGGCTCGATAGGGATCTGCTTTCTGTCAATCAATTGAATGTTGAATTCCTCTTCAAGCGCGGCGATTTGTTGACTAATGGTGGTCTGCGATACATAGTTCTTTTTAGCTGTTTCGGTAAAATTTCTGCATTCAACGAGATCAATAAAATATTTAATCCTTCTTATGTTCATAGGATCCTCCGCTTACCGCTGTTTGCTTTATTATAACCCAGCAAGTAAAAAAGAGAGCCTCGTTTAGAGACCCCCTTTGTTGTGCTTATCTTATTTTGTATAGTTATCGAAATAACCTTGAATATAAATCATTGGTGTTCCTTTATCTCCACTGCCAGAAGTCAAATCAGACAGTGATCCAATAAGGTCTGTTAATCTACGAGGAGTCGTCCCTTGTGCTTCCATTGCACCAACCAGGTCATCATTTTTATTCTGGATGTATTTAGAAATGGCTTGTTTCAGCTCTTCACCACGAAGATGAGAGAAGTTGTTATCGGCCAAATATTTCAATTTCACTTCATTTGGTGTTCCATCAAGCCCTGTAGTGTAAGCAGGGGAAACAACTGGATCTGCCAGTTCCCATATTTTGCCGACTGGATCTTTGAATGCACCATCGCCATAAACCATAACTTCTACAGTTTTACCTGTCATTTCTTTGATTTTTGCTTGGATACCATCCACGATAGGTTGGCAGTTATTTGGAAATAGCTTCACGCTTTCTTCTGTTGCTTTATTGGATCCCAGCAGACCATAAGCTTCGTTAAAGCCGCTGCCATCAATGGATTGTGTAAGAATATCATCCAGACCAAACACTTTTTCAGCACCATTGCTCATGAGAATACGTTTTGTTCTGAACCGTGTGTGAATATCACAAGTTAATACATGTTTTGTGTAGTTTAGAATGGTTTTTGGATTATTGGAGAAGATGACTTCGCAAGCCACACCTTCAGCTTCAATTAAACCTTTATAATATTCGATATAATCAACACCTGTGAATGGGTGCTTAATATAGCCGAAAAACTCACGGAATTGAGCCTCTGTTAACACATCCGTCCATGGATTAACACCCTTAGCATCTAATTCGTCGATGTCTACAAGATGGTTGCCCACTTCATCAGCTGGATAGCTTAGCATTAAGACTACTTTTTTTGCCCCTTTGGCAATACCGCGTAAGCAGTTAGAGAATCGGTTACGGCTAAGGATTGGGAAAATAACACCCACGGTTTCCTCGCCGAATTTCCCATTAATATCAGCTGCAATATGGTCAATCGTCGCATAGTTACCTTGTGCCCGAGCCACAATGGATTCGGTTACGGTTACAATGTCACGATCCTCGATCGAGAAACCTTCGACTTTTGCAGCATTCAATACGGTTTGAACTACGATTTCTTCAATGTTATCCCCATTGTTAATGATGGGCCCGCGGAGTCCACGTACCACTGTTCCAACTACTCTTTCCAATATGATCTCTCCTCTTGTAAGGGTATACTCTATATAATTAAAATGGTTGTAAAGCCTATATTACTATACCCTTTTAGAGCGATATAAGTAAAATTAATGTTTATAATATCTAATATAAAAACAGTTTATAGATAAAAAAGACTAAACAAAAATTTGTACAAGCTTTTATCTCAGGTGGTAGAAAATGCGATGTGGAGCTCTAATCTACTTACGAAGTGTTTTGTGATCCTGCTTATAAATCTAACGGCAAATCGGGAATCGGGTGGGTATCGACGAGCTGTGGATGAGATTTTGGATGATATTAAACATTGCCGTTTGAGATAGAAAAACAATTTTTGGGAAGGGAGAGTCGTATGAACAAAATGGACCGTTTGTTAGCTATAGTGCTTGAACTGCAGCGTAATAAAGTGTTGCGAGCGGAGGATTTGGCTGCTACGTTTGAAACGAGTGTGAGAACTATTTATCGGGATATTCAGGCACTGAGTGAAGCGGGCGTATCCATAATAGGAGCGCCAGGGCAGGGTTACTCCTTAATCGAGGGGTATTTCCTGCCACCCGTTAGTTTCACGCTGGACGAAGCAGTGACATTACTTATCGGGACTGACTTTATCGAGCAGTGGTTTGATGCCCACTATGGCAATAAGGCTAGAAGCTCTAAAGCAAAGATAGAAGCTATCCTGCCAGAAGCCATCCGCAGTGAAGCATCACAGATCCGCAAAAGTTTTCGTTTATTTGCATCCGCAGCAGAAATAGCACCAATACAAGAAAAGGCATGTTTGGAAGCCATTCGTCGAGCGATATTGGAGGAAAGGAAAATAAGATTTCGTTATTCTAAAAGAATCGCCGAAGCTGATGGGAACCGTCAAAGTATTCGTACGGTTGCTCCTTACGGACTTGTGCTTCATCAAGGATCATGAGTACTCGTCGCTTGGTGTGAATTGCGTCAAGACATCCGTCATTTCCGGTTATCCCGAATGAGGGAGCTTATTGATCTGGAAGATAAATTTATACTGCCAGCGGATTTTCAATTGGAGGTATACCAACCTCCTGATGATCGCAACGTTCATGTGCGTATCTTAGTCCATTCTGATATAGCTGATAAGGTAAGGGAATCGAACAATTTCTATATGGAAACTATAGAGGAGCATGCGGAAGGCTTACTGGTTACTTTTCGAGTTCGAGAGCCGGCGGAATTGCTGCAATGGGTGCTGGGCTGGGGAGGAGGCATGGTTGTGCTAGAGCCGGAATCTTTTCGCCATCAAGTTAGAAACGAAATAGAAATAATGTTAAAACGCTACTGACATAACGCTGTCAGTAGCGTTTTTATATACTTGGATAATCAATGACACAGGAGCTGATATATAATGACTACAACAAAAGAAGCCTTACAACGTTTTGAAGAAACTGCGACATACTATATTCAGGAATTAGAGCGATTCAATCTGGAGCAGCTGAAGCAAAAGCCAAGTGAAAACGAGTGGTCCATCGGACAGATGGTTCAACATCTCATAAACTCGGCACTGTATATGCAGCTTCGCAATATTGATCAATGTCTGGTGCTAAGCCAAGATCCCTTAGTATCTCATGTAGGGAAAACCGAGGATGGTGCGGCTATATTTGCACAAGGCAGCTTTCCGCCCATTCGTATTCAGGTCCCGCCTTCTGCCCAATATACGCCGGAGCAGCCGGAGAGCAAAGAACAATTAATTCAAGGGTTGCACACAGTCATCCAAAGAATGAGAGAGATCGAGTCGTCTCTTGAAAAATCGTTCAAGCTTAATACCGTATCTCACCCGCGATTCGGTGGACTATGCGCGGAGGAATGGTTCCTGCTTATAGAGATGCACTATCGTCATCATCTTCTGCAGCTGGAACGATTAAACAAAGAATTGTTTGGGAAAGTGATGTAATACCCAAAAAAAAGGCCTTTGCTGATCTTTAGCAAAGGTCTTTCTAGTGGTGCTTTCCACTGCGATTCTAGTTATTCTGTGGTCCCTATAGCTTATGTATTAACGAGATTTAAGTTTTGGGTTTCAAAAATGATTCTTAATATTTATATGGCCTGTATCTTTCTTCAAGCTTCTTATATCATGGTTCCTTTTGCGATAGGAAGGGGCGTAGCTGCTGTACGTGACAGTGGTGTCATGTCGGTGAATTCCACTAGAGTAGAATCCACAACCTTAGTTCCTAATATTTGATTTTAATTCCTCAACCTTCCATTATCTTAGATTAATTTATTGCCCCTCTTACTTAATTGTCCGTTTTCATCTCCAATAACAAAGCTACTAATCTGTATGTCCTATATTTTGTAGCGGCCCCAATAGCTTAAAGCACTTCTGGATACAATTTATGGTATAATTTAGAAGATTTGTTGAGGAGAAGCAATGAGTAATAAAGGCGCTCAGAAGAGAGTTTTTGGAGGTAACTATATGACCTTATCTAAAGCACTCAAATTTTTGATTCTTAATTGTATTTTAATCGTCATTATTTATTCTCTGCAGTATGTATTTAACTTTCTTACTTATGATATAAACGGGCCAATGACATGGATGATGAGCCATTCAGAGAGATTAGCTAACAATACAGATTTTATAAGTGCATTTTCTTGGTATCTTGTTCAATTTTTGATTACCTGCTTGCTCATTCATTATTTCTTACGGAAGGGATTAAAGGAAGTCGGTTTTAGTACATTAAATCTGCAGCTTAGCATGAAGTACATCAAGTATTTTATATTGATATTTCCTTTCGTTGTCGTTATATGCTGTGCACTAATTTATTCAACTCTTGGTCTTCAGCCTTTAATTGAACAATATGAAGGTAGAAATGTAATATATGCTGTAAAAGATATTATGATATTTGGTACATTACCTGGATTAAGTGAAGAACCATTCTTTCGGATTTTCGTTATTCAATTTTTTCTGTTGTTTTGGTTCAAACGTTTTAACTCTCTGAGTCCAAATGGTATAAACATGATGGTCTTTTTGTCTTCTTTTTATTTTATGCTAGGACACATCTTTATAAATTGGTCTCCCTTTTATTTGAAATACGATGTGATTCAGCTGATAACTGCCTTTATTCTAGGAATTTATTATACGGTCACTTATTTGAAAACAAAAAGTATTCTAGCCTCTATTGTATGCCACAGCTATTCCGATTTTATCATTTACCTTATGGGATATCTTTTATATTTTTATAATCGTTAAATCTTGTTCATTAATAAATAGAATTTCCTCGCTTAAGTAAGTCGTCCGAACATTATTCTTAGGGCTGCTCTATTAAATGAATAATAATTACTCTCAAACAGCACAAACCTCTCGCTAGTGTTTTTTGGCATATCATTGGGTAATACTAACAATGGCACATACCGCATAAGGAGGTTACAGAAATGGAGATTGAAGAAGGCCAACAGCCTAATCGACTAATTTATAAAAAGTCCCCATATCTGCTGCAGCATGCCCACAACCCCGCGGACTGGTATCCATGGGGAGACGAGGCTTTTGCCAAGGCGCAGGCTGAGAACAAGCCGATCTTCTTATCCATTGGCTATTCGACATGTCAGTGATGGCACGAGTCTATCACAGGACATTCTTGATATGGGTCTCTACAATCAGTCTGTTCACTCCGCCGGTTAGTAGGAAGTGCGACTAAAAAACTATAGATCCAGGTAAAGAAACTTCTTCGTTTAAATGGTTGTGTGTACTTCCATTTTTACCTGAGAAGTTTTTTTGCGCTTGAAGAGATTGAGCCAGATCATGCTGAAAGAGACGGTCCGTTCGCGTAGCGTCCGCATAGAACGATCAGTCCCTGAGATTATCGCATCTATAGATTTAGAGAATCCGAGACAACTTACGATACGCACGTGGAGATATCCCCTCATTCGCCGAAAATACTCTACTGAAATAATGAATATCGGGATAACCGACCTGCTCGCCTACCCTTTCAATCGGCCAATCTGTTTCTCGCAACAGTTTACGAGCTTCCCTATGCCGGATCGAACGGAGGTATTCTCCGGGGGGCATACCGGCGACCTCACGAAAGAGCTTGGCAAAATGGTCTTCATGCATATTCATGGCCGCAGCCATAGATTTGTTGGTCCAGCGTTCTGCTAACCGCTCTTCTATCTCCTCTATTAATGCTCTGATCCGTTCGGTGTGAACAGAAGATTTAGCTGCATCTCGGGAGTTTTGCGATCGGAGCAGCGAAGTCAGAATTCCAAGCAGCAGCCCTCGACAGACCCACTCATAACCGGCAGGCCGCATGGTGAATTCATGAACGAGTTGTTCCATGGCATGAACACATTCGGGAGGTGGGGAGTAGATCGGTTCTTGTGACAATGGCATGAAAGGAGCGGTTACGGCTTCAAAGGCGAATTTATCGTCCATTACTTCATCCTCTTTCACTACCATATCTTCTTCATGTGTAATAATGGATTCCCCAAAGAAATCAAAATGGATTCCAATAAGCTTGGTATCTGAATCTGACAGAATAGCATTCTGATGATATACCCCGGATGAGAGGAATATTAGCTGTCCAGCGTGCAGTATATATTCCTCCGTATCCATCTTTGTTAATAATTTGCCCTGGCGAACATATAGTAGCTCGAAGTCATATAGTCTTCTTCTTGGAAAGGTACAAGTGGGAAGTGTCTGCAATTGTGCATAGTGAATTCCGGGTGACCAATCACGAGAGGGTACCTGCTTTCTCAATGGATAAGACGGATCTTTGTCAGACATGGCACTGCCTCCTGAATGTTTAATAGATTAGACCGGAATAATGCAAAAAGTCTCTTCTTCGCCTAAATAAATTGAACTTATTATCTATTATAATATAAATAAATAAAGGATACAAAGTGTATCTAAGTCTATAAAAGTCTATAACGTCGAAAACGGAAAAGAACAAATAAGAGGAGGGTCCAAATGAAAAAGGGAATCAACATCTGGTCGTTTCGAGAGGGAACAGAAATTAAAGAATGCGTACGTCTGGCCAAAGCGGCTGGATTTGAGGGTATCGAACTGTCATTAAATGAGACAGGTGAACTTGGCTTGCAAACCACTGAGAAGGAAGCACGTATCCTTCGTGATTCTATTAATGAAACGGGTCTAGAGATTGCGGGACTGGCAACTGGGCTATATTGGTCTTATGCGATGACAAGTGAATCTGAAGCTAATCGAACTAAGGCAATCGACGTATGTAAAAAGCAACTGGAGCTCGCGGCTGCGCTTGGTGTAGATACGATTCTTGTCATCCCTGGCGCTGTTGGTGTGGATTTTATCGAGGGCTGTGAGGTTGTTGATTATGAAAAAGCTTATGATAGAGCACTGGAAGCGATTAGTCATTTAGCCAAGGATGCTGAGCAAGCAGGCGTTTCCATTGGACTTGAGAATGTATGGAATAAATTCTTGCTGTCTCCGCTTGAATTACGTACTTTTATTGATACGGTGGGTTCCAGTTATGTAGGTTCTTATCTTGATGTTGGGAATATCGTCCATTCCGGTTATCCAGAGCAGTGGATACGGATTCTAGGTCACAGAATTAAAAAGGTGCACTTCAAAGATTACCGCCGTACGGCTGGCGGGCTTCACGGATTCGTTGATTTGCTCGCTGGGGATGTTGATTATCCGGCAGTCATGAAAGCGCTTGATGAAATTGGATACAACAATTATGTTACAGGTGAAATGATACCGTCGTACACACATTATACAGAGCAAATTATTTTTAATACTTCCGCAGCTATGGATGCCATCCTTGGACGCACCGCATTCAAAGCTTAGAGTAGGGAAGGAAAAGTAATATTCAGAGTCGGACTGGTAGGATTGGTTTCATGGTCCGAATGAACTTTGATAATTAGAGCAAGGGTACCATGTATTTTGTGAGAAACCGATGGCCAGACACTCTGCCGAGGCTTGGAAAATGGTAGAGGCGGCGCGGTCAATGCACAGGCAGATTGGACACTGGAAGGTGCTTGGATAGCACTTGATTGATTATTTTTCATTTAGCGGGGGAGGATTCACTATGTTAAGAATAGGTTTGATTGGCTTTGGATTTATGGGACGGATGCATTTTGATAATTATGTTCGCTTAATGGAAGAGGGGCATCCCATCGCCCTTAAAGCCATTTGTGATTTGCGAATTGAGGAACTAAAAGACGGTAAAGCGGACGGCAATATGAGTACCGCTCAAGAAGTGTATGATTTAACAGCTTACAATCTCTATGATGATCTGGAGAAAATGATTGCGGGTGAGGAACTGGATATGATCGATATTGCAGTTCCTACTTACCTGCATGCTGAAATGGCTTGTTCGCTGCTAGAACGTGGATATCATGTCTTCTGTGAGAAGCCGATGGCTAGAACTTCAGTAGAAGCGCAGAAAATGGTAGAAACCGCGGAGCGCAGTGGAAAAAAGCTGATGATCGGACAGTGCCTTCGTTTTTGGCCAGGGTATGAATATTTGAAAGAAGTTGTCGAAACTGAGCAATTTGGTAAAGTAACGGAAGGGTATTTCTACCGGGGTTCAGGAGCTCCTAAAGATTGGTTTCTGGATGAGAAGCTAAGCGGCGGAGCTATCCTGGATATGCATATTCACGATACGGATATGATTAATTATCTATTCGGCAGACCGGATAAAGTATCGACTTTAGGAAGGAATGTTCTCCCAGAAAGTGGATACGATATTGTTTCTACACACTATTTTTATAAGGATGCAAAGGTGATCAATGCTCAGGTGGACTGGACGCTGGAGGGCGACTTTGGTTTCTACATGGGGTACAGAGTTAACTTCGAGCGAGGAAATGTTGTATTTGATGGTAGTGGAGTCAAGGTGAATCCCAATGATGGAGCAGGCTTTACGGTAGAGCTTTCCCCGGATGCGGGTTACTACAGAGAGTTGGTTTACTTCCTGGATGCGATTATTCAAGAGAAGCCTATCGTTATATGTACGCCGGAGAGTGCAGCAGAATCTGTGGAGATCATAGAGGCGGAAGTACAGTCAGCGAATGCCGAAGGGGAATGGATTGTACTTAACTAACAGGATATAGAGGATGGATAGGCGTGCCTGGAGGATAGATCATTGTAGATGATTCCTCCAGGCACGTCTTTTTGGCCTGTATTTTCGTCTATCCTTATTTGCGCTGGAATTTTGTATTGTCCCTAGCATAGTGCGATACGGAGCCGTCATATCTTCTTAAACGTACCTGTTCATCGGAGAACTGTTCCACAATTCCTGAGGCTACCTCTGAATACATTCCATCAGGGTCAAGCTGTAGAGCAGAAATATAAGTTTGGGATAAAGCGGCTATAAAAAAATCAATATTTTTATTAAGTGTATGTGGCATGGTATTCCCTCCGGTGATATCTTCAACATGTATGAATGTATAATCCTAAGGAACTATTTTACCACGTTTTGCTGATGATTTTGAGGAGGAATTACTTGGTTTTGGTCAAAAATATGCGAAATTTGGTTGTAATTATATATATTATCCGAAGATCACCCGTGGGCAGGTAGCGAAGTTGTTTCGCTGTCTGCCCTTTTTTTACATTCTGGTTTGAAAAGAATCCTGCGGACGGATATGATTTGTGTAATGAAAGGATGATCGCCAAATGACAGAACAGATTCAAAGAGCCAAGGAGTTATACACACGATTTCTGGGTCATTTTTTAAATATGCATAAGGCAGGTTTGCTTAAAGAGTATAAGAGTTTTGAAATTCCTAGAGAACAAGAATTAGAATGGCTGAATGAATTAGCCTTGGAGTACGCCGAGCAGTTGTCGATCCGGGATTGGGATGCGATTACTGCACTAGACGCTTTATCGAGAAACTATCAAGACAGCTGGATTGTGGAGAAGGTATCTTCCTTTGCCTTGCGGAATATGATGAGTGCGGACAGTTTGGTTAGATTAATCTACGCAGAGAAACTGGTTGAAATCATTGGCTCTCATAAACAAGTGATCTCAAAAGAACTGTTATTTGAGGCCTGTAAGGCTGCCGTGCAAATCCTCGAAAATGTAATTTCTCAGCCGTTGGTCATTGACCCTGGACATGATCTTAAGGAGCTTGGCCTTAAAGATAAAAGAGCTTTGAACAGTCGTGCAGAGCAAAGTATGGAACAGGTGAAGGTACTGATTAATTAACCGTTGGAGGGAAAATATGAGATTACTCGTAGCGCAACCCAATCACGAACCCCATTTGGAGCATTTGCTCAAAGAAATGAGCAGGCAGGATTCTTTTGACGCGGTGTTGTATCCGGAAGGTTATGTAGCAGATGAGGTCAGTGTGAAGACTTTATGTGAACTCGCCAAAACATATAAGAAGCTGATCATTACAGGATATAGGAACAGCAATAACAAGGATAGAGCGCTGATGATTCATCCTTCGGGGGATATCATTTTGGAACGAGCGAAATCACCGATGGATGAACAGCTGTATCACCCTTCAGTTGCGGAAGCGGATAGTCTCCGTATTGGTTATTTGCTGTGTGTTGAGCTGCTGCAGGGATACATAGGTTTGGAAGGACAAGCAGAGTCGTTAGATTTCATCGGGCATCCGATTGGGGTGGGCATGTTCAGCGAAGAACAGTTTACATTATGGATCGAGGAAGCCACTAGGATTGCCATTAAATATAACACGATGATCATTGGGACAAGCCATGCTGACGGATCTTACCGAAATTGCGGAATTTCGATTCCCATCTCTTATTGGATCGATTCTACTGGAGAACCTATTTATATTTCGAGCAATGATACGAGAAGTCGCATTCTTAATCTCGAGACAAAGCAGGTTGATGTGCTAGATTAAGGAGCGGCTGAAGTTGACATACTGTTGTCAAATTGGGTGTGCTACGATTTCATAACAGATTAACTCTGAAGATCTATAGAAGAAAATGAGGGATATTCAATGGCTGAACCTTTAAAAGCGATGTACAATGAACAATTTCTGCATGATTTCGGCGAAAAGATTCGCAGTGTATATAGTGTTTTCGACACGGATGCATTTGTCATTTCGGCTATGTCGGAACCCTGGGATGCGCTCGAACTGAAGGCAAGGATGCGACGGATTACGGAGACACTGGGAAGTCATTTACAGCTTCCCTATGAGGAAGCACTGGCGATATTGTTCGCCATTGCTGAGGATTGTGTAGGATTTCCATACTTGATCTTTCCAGATTTTGTAGAGGTATTCGGGCAAGCAGCTGAACATTGGGAGTTGTCCATGCAGGCGCTGGAAAGGTTCACATCAAAATCGTCGGCAGAATTTGCAGTTAGACCGTTTCTCATTCGTGAACCGGAGCGGATGATGGCGCAAATGCTAGTATGGTCGAAGCATCCTGATGAGCATGTACGCCGGTTAGCAAGTGAGGGTTGTCGCCCTCGACTACCATGGGGACAGGCGCTCCCGATGTTTAAGCTTGATCCAGCCCCTGTGCTGCCTGTACTTGAGCAACTGAAGACAGACTCCTCCCTATATGTGCGCAAGAGCGTGGCCAACAATTTGAACGATATTGCGAAGGATCACCCGGAGGTAGTACTTGAGACCGCACGCCGCTGGATAGGTACAGATCCCCTCACAGACTGGATTGTGCGGCATGGTTGTCGTTCTTTGATCCGTAAAGCTAATCCGGAGATCATGGCTTTATTTGGATATGCGGAGCAAGCAGACGAAGCAACACCACTCATAACGAGTGCTTCTATCACGATTGATCCTTCCATCCTGCGGATTGGAGAAAGCTCCGAATTACAATACGAGCTTCAAGTTTGTGAAGGAACTCCTGCCCGTGTTCGAATAGAATATGGCATCTATTTCGTGAAGGCTACAGGTCGAACCTCTCGTAAATCTTTCTTACTATCAGATAAAACAGTACCTGGGGGTACAATTCTGTCTGGCAAACGGACGCATCGCTGGGCGGATTTAACCACTCGCCGTCATTATCCCGGGGAACATCAGATAGTGTTGTTGGTTAACGGGCGGGAAGTAGCAAATACGGTGCTGAAACTTGAGGGGGATGAGTAAATGAAAAAAGAAGTATTGATTCTTTTAAGTAATCCAATGAATTTCCAGTGTGAGGAATGGGATTTTATCAGGAATAATGAAGGCATGAAAAAAAAGGTGTTCTCAGGTCATATAGACTTGAGAGCACCTTTTTGTTTATTTTTTCACTTCAGTAACACCAGTTACTTTTCCTTGATCCGAGGTATCGAAGGTGGATTGATACTTAGCATCTGCGAAGTAAACATTCCCTTCAACCGTTGCATTTACTAAGCTGAAGCCATCCGCTTCTACGTATACATCACCAATAAATGTGCCGCCTTGAATACGAGCGTTTTTACTCTTGATCGTAAGTTTTGGTGCAGTCAGTTTATAGGAGTTAGTGATATTGTGATCTGCATCTTGTGTGTAGAGAGCAATTTTACGGGCGGGTTCATCTTTATTCGTAAATTGTCCGTCCAGTACGAGATCCTCGGTGAAGGTCAAGTCTTTCAGTGTAGCAGCTATCCAAGTACCGTCTGCACTGATAGCTTTTTTAAAGGCCTCTTCATTATCCACTACTGAAGCTGAGGTTACAGCATCTGTGGTGTTATTTGGGGTATTAGCGGTACCTTCGTTATTGGCGTTGCCAGGTGTAGTGGTGGCGGTAGGGGTGACGTTGGCATTGTTATTGGTTGAGTTTCCGCATCCGACCAATAGCACAATTGCAAATACTGCGGCTACGCTTGCTATCTTTCTCATCTGTATAACCTCCCTGAGTAATTGTACTGATATCCTTCGAGCTTACTATAGACTGATTAGTTAATATTAATGTGGTGCTTTGCTTGTGGACACAATAATATTTACCGATCATTCTACAAATGGTAATATAGGCCTGGACATCTCTGGCGTATAGTATGAACTGAAAAGTGTAATTTATACGGAGAAATTTGCGAAAAATAACAATCTACTTTCGATGAAGAAGCATTTTGGATTACAATAAGTTAAGGTGAAAAAGGAGCTATACCAATGGCTAAACAGAAGTATTATGTAGTATGGGAAGGCAAGCAACCGGGAGTCTACAGCACTTGGGCAGAATGTCAGGCGCAGACCGATCACTATACCGGAGCCAAATATAAATCTTATGAATCTAAAGCGGCGGCAGATGCGGCTTACACAGCAGGTTGGAAAGGCAATTGGGGAACAGGGGCATCTGCATCTGGCGCAGCTAAGTCTAAGGGGACAAGTTCTTTTAAACGAAGCGCATCAGTTGAGACCTCAGCAGAAATTGATTACGACAGCATATCAGTAGATGTAGGAACTCGAGGCAATCCGGGTCCAGTTGAATACAAAGGCGTGGATACACAAACCGGAGATATTATTTTCTCTTGTGGGCCGATTAAAAAAGGAACTAATAATCTAGGTGAATTTTTAGCAATTGTGCATGCCTTGGCGCTGCTGAAGAAAGAGGGAAGTAAGAAGACGGTCTACAGTGACTCTGTGAATGCAATGAAATGGGTAAAGCAGAAAAAGGTTGCGACAACCTTGCCGCGCGATGCTTCAACAGAGGAGATTTGGGTGCTTATTGACCGGGCAGAACGTTGGTTACAAACCAATACGTATGACAATAAAGTGCTGAAATGGCAGACCAAAGAGTGGGGCGAAATCAAGGCAGATTACGGTCGGAAATAGGTGCAGTAAGGTTCTGAGTTTCGGATTGAGGAGGAGAAACGGGATGTTCGGCAACGATTGGGATGAGATATTACGGGAAGAAATGCAAAAAACTTATTTTCTGGAGCTTATGGCTAATCTGGAAAGTGAATATAAGGATCATACGGTCTATCCGCCAAAAGAATTGCTATTCACGGCGTTAAGGCTTACGCCATATAGTGAGACACGGGTTGTTATTCTGGGTCAGGATCCCTACCATGGGGCGGGACAAGCTCACGGCTTAAGCTTCTCTGTAAATCCGGGCGTGCGTGTACCGCCTTCACTGCGTAATATTTATACGGAGCTAACGGAGGATGTCGGAGTACCGATTCCTAACCATGGGTCCTTACTGGGATGGGCAGAACAGGGAGTACTTATGCTCAACTCAGTACTAACGGTACGAGAGGGAGAACCGAATTCTCATAAAGGTTTAGGCTGGGAGACATTCACAGACGCTATAATGAAGAAGTTAAATGAAAGAACTACACCGATAGTTTTTATTTTATGGGGAAGTCACTCACAAAAAAAAGGCGCCTTTATAGACCAAAGTCGACATGAGGTTATTCAGTCTCCACACCCGAGTCCGCTCTCTTCCTATCGTGGATTCTTTGGTAGTCGTCCTTTTTCGAAGGTCAATCAGTTTTTGGAGCCGAAGGGTATGAAAGGGATCGATTGGTTCATTTCGGACTTATAGCTAGTGGGATGTTGGGAAGGAGGAGGGGGCTATGAAGCATTGGGTAGGTAAACCGGTTATCATGTACTGCGGTGAAGAACCTTACACAATCATGAAGGGGATTTTGCGCAAATGGGATCTTTCTGCTTCTGTAGCGGTTATCGGTCATCAGGAAATTGCCGTGCCTTTCCAGGATATTGTGGTCATCAAGGCTTTGGCTCCTAGAGAAAGAGCGCTGCCTCCAGTCTTGCATTCTGTGGGTTATGTGATGAGGGAACGGCAGCAATTTGATAACGCAGTATATTTTAAATCGGCAGTGAGCGTGTGGAAAGAGGATCGGCTGATTGCTCTGAACACGACCATCGTTTCGCATACAAAGGGTTCAGTTACACTACAGGATGGACAGAACCTTATGAAGGGCAATCACATCTTTGTAGTTCGTTCTTTACGGGGGTAATTATTTTAGTTCCTCTATTAAGAAAAATAAAAAGGTGCGTCTCCAATTGGAGGCGTACCTTTTTATTTATGTAACTTCAGACAGTTCGTATAACTTCTTAGCAAACGTTATAGCTGTTCATTCTTCAGAGGCTCAGCCTCTTCCTCTCGATCTGCAACAATTATCTCATACACTCGCAGGAAAATAATTTTGGCAATCATATAGACGGGCAGTGCAATTAGCACGCCAATAATACCGTAGAAATCACCGCCTATAAGAACAAGAAGGACAGTAGTTAGTGGATGAACATCTAATGATTTTCCGTAAATGATCGGTGAGAGTACGTTATCTTGGATTTGCTGAGCAATGAATATGACAACCAAAGACCATATTGCCATCGTAGGTGACTCAATGAATCCAACAATAACTACCGGTATTCCCGCAAGGAAAGAACCCACATAAGGAATGAAATTGAGCGGTACAGAAATTACTGCGAGCAGCAGTGAGTAAGGCAGTCCGATGATAAGGAATCCGATATATAACATAATACCGAGTACGACGTTTAGCACCACACGTGTGACAATGAAGCTGCTCAGTGCGCTGTCGATATCCCCGAACATCTCTTTGCTTTCCTTACGGTATTTTTTCGGGATTAGACTCTGTAATTTAGGGGATAGCTTATAGTCATCTTTCAGCATGTAGTACAGAATGATGGGCAAGGTAGCGATTAGAATAACAATACTGGAAACTACGCCGATCAAATTGGACATCGAATTGGTCACCCAAGTAATAGCATCGCTTAGATATTCTGATATACGGGCAGCTATGTCAGAGTCTCCTTGGAAAAAACGTGACAATGACGGATTGTCCCTTAATGCATTGAACTGATCTTGTAATCCCTGAACGAGATAAGGGGTGTTATCAATAAAGTTCTGAATTTGTTCTTGCAGCGTCGGCCAGACTAGAACCCAGAAGAGAATGAACAATCCCGCAAATAGGAAATAAATGAGCAGGATGGAGAGTGTGCGGTTTAATTTTCTTTTTTCAAGAAGCCTTACTAACGGCCGTAACAGGTAGTACATGAAACCTGATAGTACCATGGGAACGAGTAATAATCTGAAAATGGCAGCCAGTGGTGCGAATAGAAACATTACTTTAGAGCCTAAGTACAAAATAAGTAAAAAAGCGATAATAGCAAGACTTGTCCGAAAATACTTCTGTTGTTGCAATAGAAACATCCCCCAGTTTCAAAATAATAATCTATGTAGTTTAATAACCCTAATTCACATGTCTTGATTCAAAAGAGTGGATTACTCTCCGGTAGGTAGTTCTTGGCATATCCGTGGAGGATGACCATTTGACTAAGGCTACGCCAAGTAAGAGGTTCACAATTTATAACCATAACATCATCATTTCAATCACTTAGGGGCTTCGTAGATCATCTTGATTTCCGTCTAGAGGATTTTCTCGTGGATAGAGTGAATATTTCTGGCACTATAACCTCTCCTCCGCTTTCCTTTGTAACCTGTCTTGCCTTGACGAGAGATAAAAAAGCAAAAAATTCCCCTAAAGTGGCCAGTGCGGCAGCGATGATTTCATAATCTTCAGCGCTTAATTCTGCAGTTTCTTCCTGATTTACATTCCCATTGTTATTTCCATTGCTTTTAGCATTGCTGCTACTGCCCGTTTTTTTGTTATTTCTTCCGTTGGCCATTTCTGATCACCCGCTTTTCCCTATATGTAATATTAATATGATTTAAAGACCGTTAAGGAGATAGGCGACTGGTATCTAATTTTCTGAGGGGGCTATCCAACCTTGGAGATAAGCTGAGATCAATCCATTTATTACATTTTGTTAGAGTGTCATTTTTAATGTTAAAGCGCTTTACAGATGATGAAAACGCTGTTAAAATCATAAACGAGCACAAACGATCAATAACAGTCATAAATAATCAATTAATGATCATGAATTTCCAAAGATAAGCGCAATTTATAGATGGGATGGCGCTGTAACTTAAAGGAGCGAACCACGATGTTGTTTGAGGAAGAGAGAAAACAAAGAATCGTGCTTTTTGTGGAAAAGAATTCAAGAGCTTCGGTACAAGAGCTAAGTCAGGAACTGGGTGTATCCGAATCCACTGTACGCCGTGACCTGAAAGAGCTTGAAGAAGCTAAGTTGTTGAAACGAACACATGGCGGGGCAGTTTCCCTGCAGAGTGTCAACTTTGAGGCGTCCTATCCAGATAAAGAAGATCGCTTGTTGGATGAGAAGCAGAGGATTGCACGCAAGGCTGTAGAGATGATTGAGGAAGGCGATGCTATTCTGCTGGATGCTGGAACAACAACGCTGCAGATTGCCAAAGAATTAAAGACTTTTTCTAATATCAAGGTGATTACGAATTCAATCATGGCGCTCAATGAGTTGAGGGATTGCCGGAATATAGAAGTTTCGATTACAGGTGGTATGCTGCGGCCCGATACACTGGCTTTTGTAGGACCGATGACAGAACGTTCTTTAGAAATGGTGCGAGTGGATAAAACCTTTCTTGCAACTAACGGATTGGACCTACGAGAAGGCATCACGACTCCAAATATGCTTGAGGCTGCGACTAAGCGCAAAATGATCTCGGTTGCGAAGCAAGTGATTCTGCTCGCTGATCATAGCAAACTGGGTCAGGTATCCTTCTGCAAGGTTGCCGATGTGATGGAAATGGACCACTGCATTATTGATTCTGGTGCATCTGACAAGTTCATCCGTGAGCTCACGCAAATGGGCGTTGACGTCTCTCTGGTATGACCCTAGACAGATGATATTTTTATGGATAGAAACTGCCTTAATTTGAGTGGTAAGGAATCATCGTAAGATCGTTTGGAGAAATTACATTTGCCGCATGTTCAAGCGGTAATCTAATGGCTTAGAAAACCAAAATAATTGAGGGATAACAATGATCTATACAGTAACGCTAAATCCTTCCATTGATTACATCGTGGAAGTTGAAGATTTGAGACTAGGTGATTTGAACCGGATGAAACGTGATTTGAAGCTTCCCGGTGGTAAAGGGATTAACGTGTCCCGCGTGTTAAATCAGCTTGAGGTTCAGAATAAGGCTATAGGCTTCCTTGGTGGATTCACCGGGCGATATATTGAGGAATGGTTGCGGAAAGAATCAATTTCTAGTGATTTCGTATTTGTTTCTGATGATACCCGAATTAATATCAAACTTAAGCATGGAGAAGAGACAGAGATTAACGGTGCAGGGCCTGTCATCAATGATACGGAGGCTGATGCGCTGTTGCAGAAGCTATCCGCTTTGAACGAGGCTGATGTTGTGATCTTGTCGGGAAGTGTTCCCCCATCGCTTGGCGCAGATTTCTATGACAAGTTGATATCTGTATGCAAGCAGAGAAGGGCCGAATTTGTAATTGATACTACAGGGTCAGCGCTGACAATGGCACTCCCTCATCAGCCGTTGCTCGTTAAGCCCAATCATCATGAGCTTGCAGAGCTATTCGGCGTTACGATACAGACTAAGGAAGAAATCATTACTTATGGACGTAAGCTGCTGGAAGCAGGCGCGAAGCATGTGTTGGTTTCAATGGCGGGTGAAGGTGCCTTATTCATAACGGATCAGGGGGTATACCACGCCAATGCTCCAAAAGGAACAGTAAAGAATTCTGTGGGCGCAGGGGACTCCATGATCGCTGGATTCGTAGGTACATTATCCTTGACTGGAGATTTGATGGAGGCGTTCCGAGCAGGTGTTGCCTCAGGAAGTGCAACGGCGTTCTCAGATGACCTGGCAAATAGAGAATTTATCGAGAAACTTAGACCGCTGATCGACATCTCAGAAGTGTAAGCTAACAGCATTCAAAGTACTCAAGGGAGTTGGAAGACATGAAAATTACGGATTTAATGATAAAAGATACAATGATTATGGATTTAAAAGCAACCACTAAAGAAGGGGCAATTGATGAATTGATTGCCAGTCTTGCCGCAAGTGGTCGTATCAATGATCCTGTTCTATTTAAAGAGATGATTCTGAAGCGTGAAGAGCAATCCAGTACTGGGATTGGTGGCGGTATCGCAATGCCACATGCTAAGACTAAAGCGGTGAATGAAGCGACAGTTGTGTTTGCCAAGAGTGCGACAGGCGTCGAATTCGAATCGCTTGATGATGAGCCGGCTCGGATTTTCTTTATGATTGCCGCCCCAGAAGGAGCGGGCAACATGCATCTTCGTACATTGGCCTCGCTGTCCAGACTGTTGATCGATAGTGAATTCATTGAACAGCTGATGAATACCCGAACGCCAGCTGAGGTATCCGCCTTGTTCGATGCGAAGCAGGCGGAAGGAGAAGCCAAGGAGAAAGAGAGCGAAGCTGCTGAAGCTGTTAAGAAGTCAGAACCTGAAAAGCTAATTATCGGCAACCCGGATTCCCAAGCATTCGTCGTAGCTGTTACAGCTTGTCCTACCGGAATTGCGCATACCTTTATGGCTGAAGATGCGCTCAAGAAGAAGGCTCTGGAAATGGGAGTTAATATCCGTGTAGAAACGAATGGTTCTGAGGGAGCCAAGAACGTCTTAACAGCCGATGAAATTCGGCGTGCAAGTGGTGTAATTGTCGCAGCGGATAAACAGGTGGAAATGGCTCGCTTCGATGGTAAGCCTGTGCTGCAGAGACCGGTTAGTGACGGTATTCGTAAATCGGAAGAACTTATTCGCAAAGCAATGAACGGCGATGCACCGATCTACCATAATGAAGGCCGCAGTGGCAATGAGGGAGAATCAAAAGAGAAGTCAGGTAGTATCGGCAGTAAAATATATAAGGACTTGATGAACGGTATCTCCCACATGCTGCCGTTTGTAGTCGGTGGTGGTATTCTGCTGGCGATCTCCTTCCTGATTGAACAAGTCGGCGGAGAGGATCATCCACTATTCCAGTTACTGCAGACGATTGGCGGCGGCGATGGTGCCTTCCATTTCCTAATTCCTGTCCTTGCAGGATTTATTGCGATTAGTATTGGTGATCGTCCAGCCCTGATGCCGGGTATGGTTGGCGGTTACATGGCCTTGAATTCCAATGCTGGATTCCTCGGCGGTCTGGCTGCAGGTTTCTTGGCTGGTTATGTTGTTATCGGTCTGCGCAAGGTGTTTGCAGGTCTGCCAAAAACGCTCGACGGATTAAAGCCAATTCTGTTATATCCGGTATTTGGTCTATTGATTACCGGTGGATTGATGTATTACCTGTTCGATCCGATCTTTAGCTGGATGAACGTAGGGCTCATTAATTGGCTTAACGATCTTGGAACCGTTAATGCAGTAATTCTGGGTCTCGTTCTTGGTGGCATGATGGCTATTGATATGGGAGGTCCTTTCAATAAAGCGGCCTACACTTTTGCCATCGGGGTATTCACTACCAGTGGAAATACTAACGGATTCATGATGGCAGCTGTAATGGCAGGCGGTATGGTTCCTCCACTTGCAATAGCGCTTGCTACTACCTTCTTCAAGAATAAATTTACAGAATCAGAACGTAAATCAGGGTTAACAAACTATGTATTGGGCTTATCGTTCATTACAGAAGGGGCGATTCCATTCGCCGCTGCCGATCCATTGCGTGTTCTGACCTCTTGTATCCTAGGTTCAGCCGTAGCTGGTGGTCTCACTCAGTTTTGGAATATCAACGTCCCAGCACCGCATGGCGGGATCTTTGTAGCCGCACTTTCGAGCCACGCATTGTTGTTCCTGTTGGCTGTTCTGGTCGGATCTGTTATTTCCGGATTAATGCTAGGATTATGGAAGAAACCTCTTGAGGCAAAATAATAAAATAAGTAATTTGAACTGCTGGGTGCCGGACGCTTCTTCTGGTGCTCGGCAGTTTTTTTGAATATAAGAATTTGTATGTTTACTCTAAAAACTACCCCTCTTTTTTCGCAGAAACGATCATCTTCCCTGAGAGGAC
This sequence comes from Paenibacillus sp. FSL R5-0345, assembly GCF_000758585.1. Taxonomy (NCBI): domain Bacteria; kingdom Bacillati; phylum Bacillota; class Bacilli; order Caryophanales; family Paenibacillaceae; genus Paenibacillus; species Paenibacillus sp. FSL R5-0345. The sequence goes on along the minus strand of NZ_CP009281.1, from coordinate 4,811,820 downwards.
GCTGAAGGCGTTTCTTAACTTGACCGCGTATTTCCCTCAACCCTTGCGAGAATAATCTCCTTACATGGGGTTTATTTTTGTATAATTGAAAATATATATAACAAGAGGGCAAAGGAGCGAGCGAGATGATACTGCATAAGGGGGAAGTCTTGTTCCGTCAAGGGGACAGCTGCGAATTCTTATACAAGGTGAAAAGTGGGCTGTTCAAGGTAACAAGACTTCATGAAAATGGGAACATGGTGCTGTTTAACATCTTGTATCCCGGAGAGATGGTTCCCCATCATTCACTCATTTCGCCAAAGGAGGCGCATGGAACAGCAGTTGCGATGATGAAGAGCGAGGTGGAGGCAGTCCCTTCAGCGGCATGGTATCAACAGTTAAGTGAAGATCCGGGTCAAGCGATGGAAATCGCCAGGCTGCTCCAAGAGAAGGTGCGATTTATGCAGACACGCCTGGATCACCTTACCGTAGGTACCCCTGCAGAACGCCTGGAATTGCTTACCCGATGGTTCAATGACTACTCACATGGCGCAATGCTAACAGAGTTATTGACACAGGAAGAAATAGGACAATTGATCGGTGTGAGGCGTGAAACAATCAATCGATTGCTACGGAGTGTAGAGTGACTCCTGCTTTTTTATAGCAAAGTGTTTAGAGTGGGGGATCTCCGTGGTATAATGTATTCAGAACTTATTAAATTAGAGAAAGGATCAGGATACCATGTGTCCCCGAAGGACGATTCCCCAAAGGACGATTTGGAAACGTTATGATCTGTCTTATACTTAGCTTCCCTGTAGAAGGTGCGTGAACCGTTGTTACTCGACGAACCGCCTCTGCGAGGGGAAGGAGTATATATATGCGAAGGAGCAACACCTCCGGTTTTACCCGTCGTAGAGGTTGGTGGGACGTTTAGCCGCCATATACGATAAGGGGAGACCTGTATGAGGAACCACAATTACGGAGTGAATGTACTGCTCCGGTTGACAGTCATTTTGTTTGGAACATTTTTGCTTGCATTTGCTTATTATCACATCAATTTTCAGAACCATTTGTCTGAGGGCGGATTCGTAGGATTATCGCTACTCGGCAAATATGTATTAGGAATTTCACCTTCAATTTCAACTCTGCTTCTAGACGTTCCAGTACTCTTGATTGCATGGATGTTCAAAGGGAAAGCGTTCGTGTGCAACACCTTTGTTTCTGTAGGAGCTTTTACAATCTTTTACGGACTCATGGAACGTTATTCCGATTTGGTCATTAACTTGCAGGGCAATTTGGCATTAGCAGCCCTTTTGTCTGGCGTACTGACAGGTTTAGGCGCGGGAATTATTCTGCGAAGCGGCGGCGCAAGTGGTGGAGACGATATTTTGTCGCTGCTGATCAGTGAATGGAAGGGAATTAAAGTAGGTACAGTATTCATCATGTTGGATGTCATCGTTCTGGCATTATCACTCTTTTATATGCCTGTTAAGGAAACAATGTATACCGTGATGGCGGTAGTCGTAGCTGGCTATGTGATCACTTTTACAACCTCTTTAGGCAAACCAAAGTTAGTGAAGGCGCCAAAGATTCAGTCTACGATGCGCAAGCCGCATGATGGAACAGTAATGTGAAGAAGGTTGGTATAAACAGCTTTTTTCGGGGATATACTACGATTAAGGTCAGCCAGAATTTCTGGTTGACTTTTTTTGTTGGATAAGTGACGTAATTTAAAGGGGTTGCAGCTCTCAGGCATTGCTCGGACGTTTCGCTCATAACAAAAGGTGGCGTACAGTGAAAATCCTGTACGCCACCTTTTAGTTAATTTAAGACTCTTATGTGCTCATCTTTGAATCGTGTAGAAACATTTGCGACCAGCTTGCCCCTTTTATTTCAGCCCACAGCATTCGTGATAGCTTCGCATTCGTCCGAGCAATGACCACTATGCTGTGTTTCACAGTCCTCACAGCAAATATGCTGTAGATGGCAAGCATCGTTGGCGCAGTTGATGAATTGGTCAGCTGGCTGACCGCAGTGATGGCAACGACCAACAACGATATCCTCGTCGGTATGATTAATCTGTACGGAGATCCGCTCATCGAAGACATAACATTTTCCATCAAACAGTTGGCCCTGTACCTCAGGGTCTTTACCATAAGTTACTATGCCGCCATCCAGCTGGTACACCTGCTGGAAGCCTTCCTTCATCATAAACCCGCTTAATTTCTCGCAGCGGATTCCGCCGGTACAGTAGGTCAGGATTGGTTTATCTTTTAGCTCGCTCATATTCTCGCGAATCCAGTCTGGGAATTCTTTGAAGCTGTCTACTTCAGGGCGAATCGAACCGCGGAAATGACCAAGATCGAATTCGTAGCCGGTACGACCATCCAGAATTACCACATCATCGCGCTGCATCATTTCATAGAAATCTTTAGGCGCCAGATGCTCTCCGGTGATCACGTTAGGGTCCAGTTCATCCTCGACACGGAACGTCACGAGTTCCTTTTTATAACGAACGAAGATCTTTTTGAAGGCATGACCATCAGCCTCATCGATCTTGAAGACGATATCGCTAAACAGCGGATTTGCGCGCAAATCCTTCATGTATTGCTCGGTTTGGGCAATCGTTCCGGACAGTGTCCCGTTGATGCCCTCATCTGAGATGAGGATTCGTCCTTTTACGTCAAGCTCTTTGCAGTAAGCCAAATGCTCCTGAGCGAATTGTTCTGCATCCGGCACTTTTACAAATTTATAGTATAGCAGAATTGCATATTCCGATTTTGGTTTCATTCTTTTCACCTTTATCATTAGAATTAGACTACTAAATAAACGTTTAAGTATAAAAAGTATTGTAACATATTATCAAGACTTGAAAAAGATACTCTTGAAGCGGTAATGGTTAAAACTTGGATATTAATAAGAAAAACAGCGCAATGAATATGTCTGAATCATCATGCATATGGGGGATTAGTCTGCGAAGTGGCGGCGCGAGTGGAGGAGACGATATTTTGTCGCTGCTGATCAGTGGATGTGGGAGTCAAAGAAGGTACTGTATTCATCATATTGGATGTAGCCGTTTTGGCGTGATCACTCTTTTATATGCCTGATAAAGAAACAATTTATGCGTGATGGCGGCTGGTATAAACTGCATTTTTCGGGGATACTACGATTTAGGTCAGCCAGAATTTTGGTTGACTTTTTTGCTGGAAATAGGTAAATAACATGGGTAGTCATGATTGGCGAAACCGTGAATCACAACGCACGTATTAATTTTCATTCGAAGAGTCACATCGTGACTTTAATAATAAGGAGGAACTACGGGATGAGTGCTCACGAGATTGATTATGTCATTATGGGCGAGGAAATTCAGTGTGTGGAGGTACAACTAGACCCCGGAGAGAGTGTAGTTGCCGAAGCTGGAAGCTTCATGATGATGGATCAGGAAATTACGATGGAGACGATTTTTGGTGATGGTAGTGGGGGTACGCGCGGTAGCGGACTGATGGGTAAGCTGATGGGTGCGGGCAAACGTCTGTTGACAGGGGAAAGCTTGTTCATGACCGTATTTACACACAGCGGTTCTTATGGAAGAAAAAGTGTCACTTTTGCTGCTCCATATCCAGGCAAAATCATCCCGCTTGATCTTCAGCAATACGCTGGAAAAGTGATCTGTCAAAAGGATTCATTCCTTTGTGCGGCGAAGGGCGTCTCGATCGGTATTGAATTTCAGCGTAAGCTGGGTACGGGCTTTTTTGGCGGAGAAGGCTTTATTATGCAAAAACTGGAGGGTGACGGCCTTGCATTCGTACACTCTGGCGGTTATGTTATGGAACGCACACTTCAACCGGGAGAGACGCTTAAGCTGGACACGGGTTGTCTAGTCGCTATGACGTCTTCTGTGGATTATAATATTGAGTTTGTAAAAGGGGTCAAAACCGCGCTATTCGGCGGCGAGGGCCTGTTCTTTGCTACGCTGCGCGGTCCCGGTAAGGTGTGGGTGCAGTCGTTACCATTCAGCCGTATGGCTGACCGCATTCTGTCCGCAGCCGGTAACAACGGACGCAAAGAAGAAGGCAGCGTGCTTGGGGGACTTGGTAATCTGCTGGATGGCAGATAGGATTGGCCGAGGTTGATGGGTAGAGTGATGCCCCAGAATAGTGCGACTTGGCTCAAATGGGGCAAAAGAGGTGTATAAATCCCCCAGATTCGTCTGAATTGGCCCAAATGGAGCAAAAGAGGAGTATAAATCCCCTAGATTTGCAGGATATGAGCAAATCCAGCCTCCAAATCGAGCTAACCTAACACCCTTAACGTTCCGGTTCAGTTTCCTTCAATAAACCATTGGTTACTTATGTTCGATGTGATATCGCCGTTTGATGTTTTTATTATCGACTTTGCGATGCCCACTGCTACTGTATCTGCAACTAACTATATAGTGAGACCCGTGAATGATTATGTTCATTCACGGGTCTTTTTTTAGAGATTGGACTTGGGATAGTTTAAGTCATAACCATTAAATACCAGCCTTGCGTTACGCATGACGATCTGCCTCCCGTTACGCATGAAGTCTGCCTCGCTTTACGCATGACGATTTGTCGCACAATCCCCTAACGATTTGACTAACCCTCTCCACGATGTATATATTATTTGGCAAACCCCTATATTGTTAAGGCTGTGACCGGAGGCATGATATGTTCAAAATATTTATTATAGAAGATGACCGTGGACTGGTGGCTCTGCTACAGGATTATTTACATAAATTTGGATATGAGACACAGGCAGTGAATGATTTCGAGCGGGTTCGCACTCAGTTTGAAGTGTTCGCTCCACACCTGGTTCTATTAGATGTTAATTTGCCAAAATACGATGGGTATTACTGGTGCCGTCAGATTCGCGGGATTTCCACTTGCCCTATCCTTTTTATATCTGCCCGTGACGGCAAAATGGATCAGGTGATGGCGCTGGAGAACGGAGCGGACGATTATATCACAAAGCCTTTTGATTATGAAATTGCGATGGCCAAAATCAAAAGCCAGCTACGACGCGCCTACGGCACTTACGCGGGAAGCAACAATGATCGTGCCCTAACCGTTGCCGGAATGACGCTGGATGTGGAGCGACTAATTCTTACTCGAGGAGAAGTCAAGGTGGACTTAAGCCACACCGAAGCCAAAATACTAGATGAGCTAATGCAAAAGTCGGGAACCATCGTTACCCGCGACAGACTGCTCGAGAAAATCTGGGATGATCAAGCTTTCGTAGATGAGAATACACTTAATGTCTATGTCACTCGTGTACGTAAAAAGCTTGCCGCTCTAGAGATTACGGACGGCCTACAAACCGTTCGAGGCCAAGGCTACCGCTTGATTTCGAACTGGGGGGATGAGGAATGAAGCTATTTTTGCGGGAGCAGATCCCATTAATTATAGTCTACCTAGCGCAGCTCATCTTGATCACACTAGTCTATCGGCTGGATGGAGGCAGTGGTGTGAGCGTAAGTCTGTACGCAGCTCTTCTCAGCACTTGTCTGCTGCTTGGCTACCTCGCTTATCGGTATATCAGCAATCGTACATTCTATGAACGGCTGGAGACAGTTCCCTCCTCTCTAGATGAAGCCGGCGGCCCTACTCAGGATTCTCCGCTTGCCGTGAGTTTACGAGGACTACTAGGATCACAATTCCGCCTCTACAAAAATGATTTACACAGCTACCGCCACAAGCTGGAAGAACATATTCATTTTATTAATCAGTGGGTGCATGGGATGAAGACACCCTTGTCTGTCATCCATTTGATGATCCAAGATAAGGACGGACCGCCTTTTACAGCAATAGGTGATGAACTGGATCGTCTGAAAAAAGGACTGGATACCGTACTTTATACGGCTCGGCTAGATACTTTTGAGCATGACTTTTATGTGGAACGTTTGGATTTGGAAACCCTAGTACGTGGTGTAACCTCAGAGCAGAAACGTCTGTTCATACGTAACCGTATATTTCCTACTATTAAAATAGAAGAGCGAATCACCGTAACCTCAGATGAGAAATGGTTAAGTTTTGTGCTGACACAGATCATTACAAATGCGATACGTTATACGACGGAAGTCGGCAAACATGTTTATTTCCATGGGTACATACAAGAGGAAAAGAGAGCAGTACTGGAGATACGAGATGAAGGGGTTGGCATACCGGCAGGTGATCTGCCGCGTGTGTTTGATCCTTATTTTACAGGTGTAAATGGACGAACCTTTCAAGAATCCACGGGGATGGGTCTATATCTTGTGAAACAGATCTGCGGAAAGCTTGGTCACGAGGTGAGCATTTGCTCAGAAGAAGGTAAGGGCACGACCGTGCGGATAGTGTTTAGGGAGTCCTACCTTACAAATATGTAAGGTCATTGTAAGTTAGAGAAATGGCAGCCTGTGTATACACTTTGTATAATGAAGGCAATCCAGTCGAAAGAAGGAGAGGTAACACTTGCCCATTCTAGATGTTCATAATTTATCAAAAATATATGAGGGTAAAGTGTCCACTCAGGCATTGAATCATATCCGCTTTTCTGTTGAAAAAGGGGAGTTCGTTGGCGTAATGGGACCTTCGGGGAGTGGGAAAACAACACTGCTCAACACGATCGCCACCATCGACCAGCCGACCTCCGGTCAGATTCTGATCAACGGCCGAGATCCCAATCTGCTTAGCAGACAAGAAAAGGCACTCTTTCGCCGCCATGAGCTTGGTTTCGTCTTTCAGCATTTCAATCTGCTGGATACGCTCACTGTAGAGGAGAACATTGTACTGCCTCTCACGCTTGCTGGTGTCCGTGTAACGGAAATGGAGAGCAGGCTGAAAGAAGTAGCAAGCATGCTGGACATTGAGCATTTGCTGCAAAAAAGAACCTACGAGATTTCAGGTGGACAAATGCAGCGGACCGCCATCGCCCGGGCGATGATTCATCGTCCTGCACTGATTTTAGCAGATGAGCCTACAGGGAATTTGGATTCCAAAGCTTCAGGCGAAGTCATGAATATGCTGACAGAGGTGAATAAGGAAGAAGGGGCAACCGTGCTGATGGTCACACATGACGCAGTGGCCGCGAGCTTTTGTAACCGAGTCATCTTTATTAAAGACGGACGTTTCTATAGTGAAATGTACAGGGGAAGCAGTAGAGGCGCTTTCTTCCAAAGTATTATTGATATGTTGTCTCTGCTTGGGGGAACTAGCCATGACCTTTCGGCAATTCGCTTATAGGAATGTTACACGTAACAAGCGTAAATATGCGGCTTATTTTGTCGTCAGTGCTTTTTCAGTGATGATCTTTTTTGTGTGCGCCTTGTTTATCTATCATCCGGATATTTCTAAGAGTTTGGTTTATAGTACGGCGGCTCATACAATGATGGCGGCGGAAGCCATTATTTATGTGTTTTGCTCCTTGTTTGTTCTCGTATCGGTCGGATCGTTTCTGCAGTCACGGAAGATGGAATTTGGGATTTTATTGATGCATGGAATGACGAAGAAACAGCTCAACACGATGGTGTTTTTGGAAAATATGATGATCGGCACCTCAGCCATCCTAACAGGTACTTTACTAGGGTTGATTCTGGGTAAGTTGTTTTTGATGATCGGATCTACTTTTCTAGGAATACCTCTTTTAACGTTTCATCTTCCTTGGCAGGCACTAGTACTTACGATATGCAGTTTTGCACTGTTATTTATGTTAATCTCGCTGAGCACCTTCGCCTTTATTGGGAATGAATCGCTAATGCGGCTGTTTCAGGGAGAGCGAAAAGCAGATGAGGAACCAAAGGTATCCCTCGTGTTATCTATGATCTCTGCTGTATTACTGCTACTGGGTTATTATTTGGCTGCTACTGCAAAAGCGGCTTCGGTTGAAAAGGTGATGTTTCCCGTAGTTGTGATTACGGTGGCAGGAACTTATCTCTTTTATACGCAGCTTAGTATTTATGTTGTTAAATTGCTTAAGACGATTCGGCGCTTGTATTGGAACCATACCAATATGATTACATTATCGGGTTTGTCCTACCGCTGGAAAGAGAATGCCCGAATGTTTTTTATGGTGACGATTGTGTCCGCAGTATCTTTTACTTCAGTGGGGGTATTCGCATCGATCCATACGCTTTCCAGAGAGCTGAAATTGGATTATCCGGCAGCTGTTGGTTATGTAGCCAAAGGCGATCAGACACCGGTACTTTTTGAACAGCATTTGGAAGAAATTAAAGATGAGCTTACAACGCTCGCCTTACCTTATGAGACACTTAGTATTCCTATCAAATACGCAGAGGTGGAATCTCAGACTGGGCCTGATCGCACGTTAAGGCTTCCCTTGATTGCTTACAGTGATTATAAGCTTGCTCTGCTTCGTGCAGGGTTTACGACGGATGAGCGCCCTCTTAGTGGAGATGAAGGACTGGTGATGATCGGTTCGCAACGAGATCGGAGTCTGACAGCGGGTAGAGCGAAGCAGGTCTACACCCTGAGGCAAGGTCTTTCCATTCGTGAAACGGGGTATACCCAGCATGTTCCGATAGCCGAATATCTGTTGCCGGAGCTTGATGGAAGGGATGGAGGAGACTTCAGCGGAGTTGTGATCAGCGATGAGCTATACAAGGCTATTGATCCCGTACAGACTGATTTGTATACAGGATTTTATATGGATGACTTCCCGCGAACGGTTGGTATAGCGGCGGATCTTGCCCATAAAGGCAAACGATCCTATGAAAGTAACTCTCCATACGCGATTGTGGTTAGCGGCACGCTGTTTGAAATACAGAGAACACTGTATAACACGATGCTATTTGCTTCTTTACTGGTGGGTACTGTCTTTTTCATTGCAGCAGGCAGCTTCCTTTACTTCCGGCTATACACAGATCTAGATCATGATCGTCATCAATATTCTACATTGTCCAAAATGGGACTTACAGATCAAGAGCTAAACCGAATTGTAACGATTCAATTGTCGTTGTTGTTTTTTGTGCCAGTTGGGGTTGCTATTTTGCATAGTGTGTTTGCCTTTATTGCGCTTCAGCGGTTGTTCTACTTATCAATTGCTGTGGAGACAGGGGCTGTATTGATGGGCTATTTGGCTGTCCAGGGACTTTACTTCTTTTTTATTCGCAGCCGTTATTTACGCAACTTGAAGAAGAACTTGATTTGAATAATGGGGGTTACGAAATGCAAGCATGGATTACAGAGTTTATGGAGCAGTTTGGTTATTTCGGTATTTTCCTGATGCTCGCTTTTGAAAATATTTTTCCACCGATTCCTTCCGAAGTGATCCTTCCTTTTGGCGGATTCATGACAACCACAACGAATTTAACCATCCCTGGTGTAATTATTGCTGCTACGCTTGGTTCTTTGCTGGGTGCAGTGATTCTATATTATATCGGTCGTTTGCTGGATGTAAATCGGTTGGAAAAGATCGTTGAACGCTGGGGCGGTCTACTCCGAATCAGCAAAAAAGACATTCACAAGGCTGATGCTTGGTTTGATAAATATGGCTATTGGACCGTATTATTTTGTCGGATGGTTCCACTAGTACGTAGTTTGATTTCGATTCCGGCAGGGATGTCCGGTATGAAATTTGGCGTATTTATGATCTTCACAACGATTGGTACACTGGGCTGGAATCTACTGCTAGTGCTTATTGGCGCAGCATTGGGTGAAAACTGGGAAGACATTGCCATGTATATGGATATGTACTCCAACGTAGTGTACGTACTTATTGCTGGGGGATTAGCGGTTTTGGGGTATTTGTACTTCCGCAAGCGTAGCCGGAAAATGAACACCGAAGGTTGAGCGAAGAAGGACTTATAGATAAAAGTTATGATTAAAAAGGAGGAGAACAAATGGAGCTATTATCGATTATTAAAGCTATTATTTTGGGGATTGTTGAAGGATTGACCGAGTTTGCTCCGGTATCCTCCACAGGTCATATGATTATTGTTGATGATATGTGGTTAAAATCGACAGAGTTATTTGGGCAATATACGGCCAATACTTTCAAAGTGGTTATACAACTGGGGTCAATCTTAGCAGTTGTTGTTATTTTTAGAAATAGGTTCATTGAACTGTTGGGCTTAAAGCATTTCAGTCGTAAACAGTTGGACCCTGTAACTGAGGAACAACCACCGCTCGAAAAGGGTGGACATCTTAAGCTTACACAGGTACTTGTAGGTTTAGTTCCGGCAGGTGTGCTGGGCGTTCTGTTTAATGATTATATTGATGAGCATTTATTCTCTACATCTACCGTGTTAATCGGTCTAGTAGTTGGTGCGGTGTTAATGATTATTGCGGATCTATTTGGACCCAAGAAGATCCAAACAGAGAGTGTCGATCAGATTACATATAAGCAGGCACTAGGTGTTGGTCTTGTCCAATGCTTCTCGTTATGGCCAGGATTTTCACGTTCCGGGTCGACGATTTCCGGTGGTGTCCTTCTTGGTATGAGTCATCGTGCTGCTGCTGATTTCACATTTATTATGGCTGTTCCAATCATGGCAGGGGCCAGTCTCCTCTCACTGATGAAGAATTGGCAATATTTCACCATCGATGCCCTGCCGTTCTTCATTGCAGGCTTTATCAGTGCTTTTGTATTTGCGCTGTTATCGATGCGATTCTTCCTGAAATTGATCAACCGGATTAAGCTTTTACCATTTGCTATATACCGGATAATACTTGCCGCTGTAGTATATTTCGTGTTTTTCTAAATCCGTTATAAGGAATCGATATAACAGAAGCCCCCGTCATCTATTGCAGATGACGGGGGCTTTCACGTATGATGACATCAGATTAAGACACTCAGTTTATTAATTATAAGGATAAAGTAAAAGTTCACTTTACCCTTATATCTCTCGCATAAACGCTTACCGTCCATAAAAGGACGCCGAAGGCGTTTTAGCTTGATAATATCGGAGACAGGTGCTTGCCGGGAATTAGTAATTCGGTAGGCTTAATAGGGAAATTCGGTTCGAAGCCGATGCGGTCCCGCCACTGTAACGGAAGAGTCCATAGCAATATACGTCACTGGCAATTTACTACTGCTGGGAAGACTGCTAAGGATGCTGACACCGCTAGCCAGGAGACCTGCCTGTTTCAACAGCACTGCTTCACCTACGGAGGATAGGAAGGTGTTAGACGTGAACCATAGGTATATTATGGGCGTCTTTCCCTTTGACTTTTTTAGGGAAGGGCGCTCTTTTTAATAGGGATGTTATGGTTTCAAGCCAAAATAAGAAGATGGAGAAGGGGAGCTGTAAAGTGACGAACAAAGTAAAAGTAAGTAATCTTGGCTATCCAAGAATCGGAAAAAACCGCGAGTGGAAGAAAACGTTGGAAGCCTTCTGGGCAGGTAAAATAAATGAGGAAGAGTTCCGTACTGAAATGGCAGGCATTCAACTTCAGCATTTGAAGACTCAGCAGGAGGCAGGCATTGAGTTAATTCCGGTAAATGATTTTACATTCTACGATCATGTGTTGGATACGGCTGTAATGTTCGGGATCGTACCTCCGCGTTATGCGTATGATGGTGGCGACATTGGGCTTGATCTTTATTTTGCGATGGCTAGAGGGAACGCTGAGGCTACCGCCTGCGAGATGACGAAATGGTTCAACACGAACTATCACTATATCGTTCCAGAGATCGGTGCACAAACGCCGCGCCTGACGGAGAATAAACCACTGGAAGCATACCGTTTCGCCAAGTCTCAAGCGGGTATTGAGGGGAAACCTGTGGTTTTAGGCCTTTATACCTTCCTTAAGCTGTCAAAAGGTTTTGCATCTGCGGATATTGCGAAGATTGCCGCTCGGTTTCTTCCGGTTTACGTTCAGCTATTGCAGGAACTGAAGCAAGAAGGAGTAAGCTGGGTACAAATCGATGAACCAGCGATTGTTACAGGAATAAATGAATCAGAACTATCATTACTTAACTCGATTTACACAGAAATTGCTGAATCCGTGCCTGGATTAAATATTATTCTGCAGACTTACTTTGAAGCTGCTGAACCATTGGAGGCATTGTTCAAGCTTCCGGTACAAGGTTTAGGTCTTGATTTTGTCCATGATGGCGGAACGAATCTGGCATCGATTGAGCGCCTTGGCTGGCCTGAGGATAAGTGGCTGGGAGCGGGTATTATTGACGGACGCAACATCTGGCGCTCGGATCTGGATGCTAAGCTGCAGCTAATCGAGAAGCTGAGTGTACATGTACCACTTGATCGTCTTATTCTACAACCTTCTTGCAGCTTGCTGCATGTTCCGGTTACTGTTCAGGGTGAGGTGAAGCTGAAGGCAACCGTCAAGGCTGCATTAGCCTTTGCTGATGAGAAGCTTAAAGAGCTTGGCCTGCTTGCTGCAGCCTTAGAGGGTACTGGAGAAGCTACTGCTGCGCTGACAGTCAGCCGCGAAGCTCTTGCAGCCTTCCGTGCACTTCCCGAACGCGGCCGTAAGGATGTAGCAGAGCAAGTTCTCGGACTTGCAGATTTACCAGACCAACGCAGTCTGCCTTTTGCAGAGCGCCTTAAGGTGCAACAGGAGAAATGGCAGCTACCACTTCTGCCAACGACAACGATCGGAAGCTTTCCACAGACCGTAGAAGTGCGCCAGGCAAGGTTGAAATGGCGTAAAGGTGTATGGAATCAGGAGCGGTATGACGGGTTCGTTCGTGAGCAGATTGCAGATGCAATCACCTTCCAAGAAAAGCTGGGTCTGGATGTACTCGTGCACGGTGAGTTCGAAAGAACCGATATGGTGGAGTTTTTCGGGGAGAAGCTGGACGGGTACTTATTTACCAGTAATGGCTGGGTTCAATCCTACGGATCCCGCTGCGTTAAGCCACCGGTTATTTATGCGGATATAGCTTTTATTGAGCCAATGACTGTTAAAGAAAGTGTCTATGCTCAGTCTTTAACTTCCCTTCCTGTTAAAGGCATGTTGACAGGTCCGGTCACGATTCTCAATTGGTCTTTCGTACGTGATGATCTTAGTCGGGAAGAAGTAGCCAATCAAATTGCCTTAGCACTCCGCCATGAAGTGAAAGCTTTGGAGGATACAGGCATAGAGATGATTCAAGTAGATGAACCCGCTATCCGTGAAGGACTTCCTTTGAAAGCTGAAGATCGTGAGGGATACTTAAATTGGGCGGTGAAGTCGTTCCGTATCGCGACAAATCATGTGAAGGCTACAACGCAAATTCATACTCATATGTGCTATAGCGAATTCAATGACATGATTGATTCCATTTCAGCAATGGATGCGGACGTCATCTCTATTGAGACTTCCCGTAGCCATGGGGAACTGATCGTCAGCTTTGAGGAGCAGGAATATGATAAAGGAATCGGTCTTGGTGTGTATGACATCCATAGTCCACGGGTTCCTGCTGTAGAAGAAATGACAGCTAATATTGATCGTGCTTTGCGGGTGCTGGACCCAGAACAGTTCTGGATTAATCCGGATTGCGGTCTTAAGACACGCGGCTGGCAGGAGACAGAGGATGCACTGCGTAACATGGTAAGAGCAGCCGCTATTGCAAGAGAAAAGGCAGGAGTTACTGCCTCCTAATAGCGAAAGAGTAAAGCAATAAATTTAAGCCGGGGAACTTCTCCCTGGCTTTTTATTTCAGCCACTTGATAATAATTCTCATTCTTGATAGAATGAGAAAAGAAAAGAAGGAACCGTGGAGGGTCCCTTCAAATCATCACCTTATTTGCTTTCGAAAGTTTTACAATCTGTCTCTTCTGCACGTGTAGGTTCTTGGGAGCTGTGGAAAGCTACAAAGATAGAATCAGCACTGCATTTGTTCTCTTCTGCCCAGTGGGTGCAGGAGTTAACTTCGCAAATTACGTCTTTTGCCATGAGGGTTCACCTCCCCTTGGTGTGATAGACAGCATCATGAAATGAACTGCTCTGTTCAGCAAGGTGGAGCTTGTCCGAACAGAACCATGCCGCGCCCTCATTCATTATGAATAGAGGGTATTTGGTATTTTCTGTTTGATTAGACGTGGTAATTGTATCAAATAAAATGTATGTAAGCAAATGGGTTATTCAATAACGGAAATACGACAAACTTATACAAATAAATATAAAAAAACACAAAAGACATCTATTGCTTACATGTCTAAAAATAGAAAATAATCCTAAATATCTATATTATTACAAAAATATTCTGTTAATATTTTCAATGGGGAACGGCCGATCCTAATCTGAAATATTGGAGGATGAAGATATTGAAAAAGTTCTTATTATTCCCTTTTGCCCTAATGTTCATATTGTGCTTACCGCTTTATGCAGGTGCGGAAGGTGTACATAATGACGAAGCTCCTCAAAAGAGTGAATCAGAAATCATAAAAGTCTATAAAGCCTCAGCTACGGGATTGTCAGAAATTTCTGTAGAAGAGTACAATGACATTCTTGCGCAAGGACAAGCTGTAGAGGCTGCTAAAGAGGGGCTGTTGGCAAGTGTACCTCTGTTCAAAACGGATTCTTCCTTTGCAAGTGCCTCTGCTATTGCACCTAGAGATGCTTACCAAACAACGATCTACTCCTATCAACAAAATGGTTATGTCTCCTATGTCACTAGAAGTGGCTTGACTAGAAGAATCTCTCAACCTGTATATAACAGTGCTTCTGTAAATTCGTTGTTAAACATTAGCTATTCAGTATCTCAAGGCTATATTGCGAATACTAGCTTTGGTGTAACCGCAAAACAAACAGCGGTAAGTGCTGGTATTACAGGTGGCTCATCATGGTCCAATACTTATGGTGGCAGTAACACGACAACTGCATCAGTAAATCCGTACAACTATGCTTGGATGGAATACACGCCTATTATGAATAACTCATTTGGTGTAATCACAGAGAAGAATTATGTTAATGTTCAGGGTTCTTCAGTTCTTGTAAGTACTAATAGTTATGATGTTGATATTTACACAGCGAGATTATTAAGCGGATCGCTACCAGATGGCGTGTATGTCATTAAACAAAGTGCTGCTAACCCAGGTTGATTTTGGCACGAAATATAATAGCTTTAAACTAAAAGAGTCGCAGAAATGCGGCTTTTGTTCTGTTTAGAGAGCATAACTCAAAAGAAACTGTTTTTCATTCCATTTTTAAGTGCAACCTTCCAAGTTTTGGAACGTCATAGTATAGAGTGACGGAAGAGATCTGCTTAGAACAAGACATTCCGGAACGATATTATGATCCGTGCAAGCGGTATCTATTACATTTTTGGAGGAATGAGAATGCGCAAATGGGGTCTGCATTACTTATGTTTATTAATTCTTACGGTGGTCTTGGCGGGGTGTGGCTCAGCGGATAGGAATTCAGCGGCAGATAGTTCGGCAAAAGAAAATGGTAGTACGAGTAACAATGCAGCAGCAGAGGTACAAACGCAAAGCTCGATGGCCTCATCTGCGGACCAGAGTACCGCGGCAGCTCCTGAGACAGAAACAGGTGGCGGCGGCGATAACTTGGCTGTAAAGGGATCCACACCAGACAATACAATTCAAGCAAGTGCAGGATTTACTGGTAGTGATGTAGTAGCGGGCTTGAACAAGAAGCTGATCTATAAAGCGAATCTTAACATGGAAGTAGAAGACTATGGAAAAGCACAGACTGAAATACGTAATTTAGTAACCATGGCAAATGGATATATTATTGAGTTTAATGAAAATATGTCGCAGTACGAGCAAGGTGGGACGTTTATCCTTAAGGTGCCTGCCTCCGGATTCTCCCCTTTTCTGAATAAATTAGAACAAGTAAAACACGAATCTCTACAGCGCAGCATTCAAGGACAAGATGTCTCTGAAGAGTATGTTGATCTGGAGTCGCGTTTGAAGGCCAAGCAGTTAATGGAAGCACAATATACAGAGTTTATGAAAAAAGCAACGAAATCCACGGATCTGGTCGCCTTCGCGAACGAGCTTGGTTCGATTCAGGAAACCATTGAGCAGATTAAAGGTAGAATGAGATATATTAATCAGAATGTATCATTCTCTACAGTAGAACTGAGAGTGTATCAGACGGATGAAAGCATTGCTGTCAAAGAGAAGGAAGAGCAAGGACCGTTACTGGAACGTGCTTCAGATGCTCTAAAAGGAAGCTTGAATGCACTATCTGTTATGTTTCAGTGGATTGTCGTTATCCTTGCAGGAGCGTTACCGATACTAATTGGAGTAGCCATTATCCTAGCTGTCGTTCTAGTTTCCCGCAAAAATATTCGCGAGCGTCGGGAGCAGCAGACCGAGAGGATGCGTCAACGAAATAAGGAGCTGAACAGAGAGCAAATCATTCCTGCGGCAAAAGAGATCAAGGAGGCAGCTTCAGAAGATGATCTGAAGGCTAATAAGGACTCAGAGAAAGAGTAGGCGCTATGAAATTAAAAAGCCCTCAATCCAAGGTATTACATTGGTCAAGCCCCCATTTTATAGACACTGAAAAAAGACCCTAGGCAATAAGCTGTTTCCGGTACTCTACCGGAGGCAGCTTATTTAACCTTCGTTGTGGCCGATGTTGGTTATAAAATCGAATGTAATCTTCAATTTTCCTTTGTGCCTCATCCATATTTCGGATATCATAAGGATAGAGTCCTTCCGTTTTGAGATGCGAGAAGAAGCTCTCCATAGAGGCGTTGTCATAACAATTGCCTCGGCGAGACATGCTGATTCGGGCCCCAACCTTTGGCAGCATGTCGTGGTATGCATGAGACGTGTATTGGAATCCCTGATCGCTGTGAACGATCAGTCCAGTCACGTCTTTTTGCTGACTCCACGCCTGCTCAAAGGTCCGGAGAACCAGTTCGTTGTCGTTCCTAGCGCTCATTTGATAAGCGATAATTTCGTTATTGAATAAATCTTTAATCGCAGAAAGATAGAGCCACTTTTCGCCTACACGATATTGCGTAATGTCTGTCACCCATTTTTGGTTGGGAGCATCCGCTTTGAAATCCCGTTTCAAAATATTTTTCGCCACACGGTCTCCTTCAGAAGTAGCATAATTACAACGATGTTTTCGGCGGATCCTCGAACGAATGCCTAAATCCTGCATAATTCTGAGTACCTTCTTATGATTCATCCAAACCCCGTGGTCTTGTAGCAAGAACAATTGAATTTGGCGATAACCGTAGACTCCTTCATACCTTTCATAGACCTTCTGAATGAGCGCCTTTGCTTCCTGATCCCGATCTGTTCCTTTGCGCTTCAGGAAAGCGTAGTATCCACTTCTAGAGACCCTAAAGAGTTTACACAGGTTGCTAACGGCATACTCTTTTGCAGCGTTCTCAATGACTCTATATTTGTGCGTTTCACCTCCTGCATCCAGATTTCCAAACACTTTTTTAGCATTTCATTTTCCCGTTTGAGCTTTTGAACATACCTATCTTGATCGATATATTCAATACGACGCCCCCGTTGATCTAGTAGCCCAAATTCCCCTAGCTCTCGGTATTTCTTCATCCATCTCTTTACCCGTCCTTGATCTTGTATCTCAAAATGCTCCGTAATTTTCCGATAAGTCCATCTTTCCTCCACATGTAAACGAATGGCCTCTTTTTTAATCTCATCTGAGTAATTTTTAAACTTCTGTCCTTTAATCGCCATAAAAATGCACCCCCTAGAATTTCATCGGATAAACCAGGGGTTTTTTCCAATGTCTATTCTAAGGGGTGCACTTCACATGGATTGAGGGCTTTTCTAATAAAAGGACGATATTTTTTCTTTTGTGCAGAAGATTGAAAATTAGGCAGACTGGAAGAGCACGCGATACTCTCCATAGCCTTCTTTCTCTAGATCCTCTTTAGGTACAAATCGCAATGCTGCTGAATTTATACAGTAGCGTAGCCCGTTTTCTCCGGGACCATCGTCGAAGACATGACCTAGGTGAGAGTCTGCTACTTTGCTGCGTACTTCTGTGCGAACCATCAAATGACTGAGGTCTGTCTTTTCCTTCACAGCGTAGTCCCGGATCGGACGGGTAAAACTTGGCCAGCCGCAACCGGAATCGTATTTATCCTGCGAGCTGAATAACGGCTCACCAGATACGATATCTACATAAATGCCATCTCCATGGTGATCCCAGAAATCATTTCGAAAAGGTGATTCTGTTGCACTATTCTGAGTGACTTCATATTGAAGTGGTGTTAGACGTTCTTTCAAGCTTTGTTTGTCCTCTTTATGTGTCCAGTGAGTTTCGATAAAATCTTCTCGGCCGGAACCTTTACGGTAACGTTTGTAGTGGCCGGGATTCTTACGATGGTAGCCCTGATGATATTCTTCGGCGGGATAGAAGGTGGTTGCCGGGAGAATCGGAGTTACAATCGGACTAGAGAATCGACCGCTTGCTTGCAGAGCTGCCTTGGAAGCTTCTGCTTGTTGTTTTTGTTCCTCCGAATAGGTAAAGATCGCTGTTCCGTAAGAAGTCCCGCGATCATGGAATTGTCCACCTGCGTCGGTAGGGTCAATTTGCTGCCAGAACAGCTCAAGTAACTTGCTATAAGGGAAAATATCTGGGTTGAACGTAATTTGTACAGCTTCAACATGTCCTGTCGTTTCCGAACAAACCTCTTCATAGGTCGGGTTTACAGTATGACCGCCGGTATAGCCAGAGACGACACTAATGATACCTGGCAATTCTTCGAACGGCGAGACCATGCACCAGAAGCATCCGCCTGCAAAGGTTGCTTTTTCTGTCTTGGTATTTATATGGTTAGTCTGATGTTCACTCATTGATATCCCTCCATTTCACATAATGCAATTAAATAGATCACAATTTAATTATAAAGCAAATACTAACTGCCTGCCAGTTTGCGAGCAAATAGTTCTTCACTAACGATGATTTTTCACTTCTTGAGAGCGGGGACGCAAACTCAGTCCAGCAATAATCAGTACTGCGGCATACACAATGATGGCTGTAATTGCACTTCCGGGATTCTGCAACAGATGATCTCCGAGAAAGGCGTATAAGGCAATCCCCGGTATTTTTCCTATGCCAGAAGCTGCAATATAGCTCCAAAAAGGCAGACCAGCGGCTCCGGCGTAGATGTTGACCGCTGTTTGGGGAATGATCGGCACGAGACGAGCAAGGACAATTGAAGCGAAAGGCCGTCGTTCTATGCCGGCTGTGAACTTTTCGAGCGCGGGTATGGAGGCTAAGTAAGCTCTTGCCTGGCTTTGAAATAAGTATTTTACAACGCCAAAAAGGATTGCCGCAGCAAGATTTGTAGCCAGCCAGCAGATTATAGCACCCGCTAAACTCCCGTAAGCATAACCGAAGAACCCGATGACAGCTTTGTAAGGTACAACTGGAAACAAAGCCAGTAAAGTTGCAATCCCTATGGAACTGAAAAGATTATGATCCTCTTTCATCCAGCTTAGGATGTCATATCTGTAGATAAACGCAAGGATTGTGGCCGAAACATAAAGAATAATCGAGAACCATTTCTTCATAGATAATATGCCCCTTCTTCCACTCATTCATCTCATCATAAGGGAAAAGAAGTAAATATTGAAGTAAAGATCAATTGTCAGAGAATGAGAAGCAGGTATAATAGCATTTGTAGAGAACAAAGAGAGAATGAACGAGTTATTGAAGTATTGAGAGGGGGGAAGATCAATGATTGCATCTGAACGTAAAAGAGTCGCCATAATAGGAATCGGCAATATCGCCCGCAAAGTATATTTGCCACTGCTCTCTCAGCATGAACATGCGGAGGTAGTTGGTGTTCTTAGTCATTCACCGACAACGGTGGAGCAGGCCGTTCAAACTTACCGTTTTCCTAAAGGTACGACGAATCTGGATGAGCTGTTTTCTTGGGATCTGGATGCAGTATTTGTACATAGCCCAACGACTACACATTATGATATAGTAACAAAATGTCTCGAACATGGGATTTCGGTATATGTAGATAAGCCGCTGTCCTATGATTTTGAAGAGTCCAGAAGGATGGCGGAGTTAGCACAAGATAAAGGGCTTTTGCTAGGAGTGGGCTTTAATCGCCGTTTTGCCCCTATGTATGTTACCGCTAAGCAATGGCTTGAGGAAGTCGGTGGGATTAGCCATTGTAGTGCGATAAAACATCGAACGAAGCTACAGACGGGTACCAGCCGCGAAACTGTGCATGATGATTTGATCCATATGCTTGATTTGCTGTTGTGGTTGTGTGGAGATCATTATGAACGGCTTCGTAATCATCTTCAATCTAATGAAGCAGGTCGTCTTCTACAGGCATCTGGAATGCTCAGCTGGAAACATGGCGCAGTAGGGATGTACAGTATGATTCGTGAAGCTGGCGTGGATGTGGAGAAGCTTGAGCTACATGGGTATGGCAGATCAGTGGAAGTGGTGGATCTGGACAAGGCTGTTCTTTATAAAAAGGATGCCAAGCCGCAAATTCAAAGCTTTGGAAGCTGGGATACTGTGCTGGATAGAAGAGGTTTTAGTGGAGTGGTGAACGATTTTCTTAGCAATATAAATACACCGGAGCAATGCAGCATTGCTGCTTCAGCGGTACTGCCTAGTCATATGCTGGCGGCACAGCTTGCTGAATGAGGTCTCCGAGAAAGGAGAAGAATATATGGAGGATAACCGTAAATTAGTGGAGGAACAGATCATCGAAAGCTATAAGCGCGAAGAAGAGATGATGATCCTTGTCTTTGCTCAGTGGTGCGTCAATCAAGGCCTCGATCCGCATGCGCTTTATTTGCAGGCCTATCCGCAGCAAGAAGGGAATGAAGCTTTGCGTCATGCGCTTTCCCTCACGGTTTCTGCGGAGGAAGCAGGGGACATTTCTGATGATACAGTCCTGGGTGTGCTTTCGTTATTTGGAAATGACGACTTGGCACAAATCGTAACCGAAGCGATTGCCGGGCGGGGATCTAAAGGACCTGTGGGGGATTGACATTGGGGATATAATAATAGAGTCAGATGAACTTTTTTTGGTAAACGATGTTCATCAAGGTTAAAATGTGTTAATATTATATATACTAACTAATAGTAAGTTTCGCTAGTGAGAGGTGAGAACAATGGAAGAACATCAATTTGCGATGTGTCCCAGATTTGAAACAGCCTTCTCTTTCTTAGGCAAACGTTGGAATGGACTTATTATTCAGACATTGATGAGTGGACCGAAGCGGTTTAAAGATATCTCCGGCCTCATTCCTTCAATGAGCGATAAGATGCTGTCCGAGCGGATGAAGGATTTGGAAGGTGAGGGTATCCTGGTTAGGCATGTATACCCAGAGACACCCGTACGTATTGAGTATGAATTAACAGATAAAGGCCGTGCATTGCAGCCTGTTATGCAGCAAATTCAGTCTTGGGCTGAGAGCTGGGTAGACTAAAATTCACAGTAATGTTGTGGCCCTTTTTCCGAAATGGTGGAAAAAGGGCTTTTCAATTTCTAAATATTAGACAGTGACAGTTTTGTTCCAATCCTTTATGCTTGAAAAAAACTTGCACAGTTTAAAAATAATTGTAATATAATAGAAAAACATTGTATGATCCTTGAATGGAAGCGCTCGCGTATTTGGTTTTTGCTCAAAACTACTCAGCTGGAGTACAGGCATAGCAAAACTATTAGGAGGCGAGGGAGATGAAGACGAAGACGACCCTGTTTTCCCGGGAAATAACGTATGGAAAAAAGGATGTTGCTGAGCTAGAGAATGCTTCTATCAAAGTACAGCTCATCTATGACAAGACGTTGTTCATGCTGCATAGCCATCTTCCTGATTCCTTATGGGATGCGTGGATTGGCGTGCCTTACAGCATTATCTCTTCACTCTACAAAGGGAACAATGATAGCGGAACTATTTTTCAAAAATGGATTCAGAGTCCGACCGGCTGGAAATGTATTGGCTGTGAACGGCACTGTCTGGAGTCGACGGAACCTCTCGAAGAGGAAAATGCGGTGAATCAAGAGCGACAATATAAGTTTCATAACGGCATTCGCCAGAGCATGGTGCTGCAAGCAGTAATTTGGTCCATGTACGAGAACACCGTATTATTCAAGCCCTTTTTAGGCGATGAGCCTTTTTTTGACGATGATGATTTGCATACGATATCCTCTTATTTCGTTCCAACATATCTTAATGAGTTTCACCTTATTGAGCGGTCTAAGCCATGTAAAGAATACAAAGATCAGAATATCCGAGTCTTTCAGGAATGGATTTCCGCGCCTGATCTTGTCCTTAAATGGAATGGGGGCTTGACGGAAGGAAGATGGATGACCGGTGTCTATATGGATCACTCGCGTTTTGCCGGGTTGGGACCTTATTTGAAGGATTCAAAGGGACAGCGGACGTATATGCAGGCTTATGTGCAATAAAGAGAGTTGAACAAGCACCTTTGTAGGTAAAGGTGCTTTTTTTGCGTTTATTTTGCATGTGCATTAATCTCCAATTTCGTTCAAAAATAAGATACAATTTCCGTGCGTACAATCACAAGTCAAAGTTCCTTTCAGGGTTAAGGTGAAGAAGTGGATAAGATTTATTCAAAACCTAATCCCATAACCCAAGGAGGAGCTATAATGGAAACTAAACAACTTAATGATAGTATTTCGGATTCGAAGCAAGCACAATCGGTACAAGCTGGGTTTACCCCAGATGCGCTAGTTAGAGATATTGTATTGCAGTTCCCTAAAGCAGCAGATTATTTCAAGGCAAAACGGATTGATTTCTGTTGCGGTGGAGCTAAACCTCTTGCTGAAGCGGCGGCTGAACGTGGTCTGGATCAAGAGCTAATCATCAGTGATCTTAACAAGCTGTTCGAAGAGTATCCAGTACCCGGAGAGGAAATCGCTTGGAATACTGCACCTTCTGAAGAGTTAATTGACCATATCATAAACAAACATCACCGTTATCTCCGTGAAGAGCTACCCCTCATTAGCCAAAATGTAACTAAGGTGTATCGAGTGCATGGTGGCGATTCTCCTCATCTGGCTGAGTTATATGACTTGTTTAACACACTAAAGGAAGAACTACTTACGCATACGGCTAAAGAAGAAGAAGATGAGTTTCCTAAGCTGTTGACGTACGATGCTAATCCTACTGAAGAAGGCTTGACAGCAATCCGCGAGTCATTGTCTGAGCTGGAGAATGAGCATGATGGTGCGGGCGATATTTTGAGAAAAATACGTAGTGTTACAGATGATTTCACTCCACCGGCGCATGCTTGTACGACCTATCGATTAACATATGCTCGGCTGGAAGAGCTGGAGAGTATGACTTTTGAACATGTACATCTGGAGAATAATATATTGTTCCCTAGATACCAGTGAAGACGAATAGAGCTCTAAAGAGTCCCTTAGGGGGCTTTTTTTATTGGGAAATTATACAATGCAAAGCAATGAGGATACCTCCGTTGAAAAAGGTAGATGAAATGATCCTGAAAAATATGGTTAAGATTAATTGAAGGCAGGTTGGCCAGTTGTGGAAGGATGCTTAAACGCGGAGAACGAAATGTCGCCGAATGAGCAAAAGAAGGGAAGCCTGCAAGTGTGCGGTTTTTGTTCTAGGGATGTAAAAATTATGTATTGAATAGAAAAATAATCTATATAGAGGAATTCTATGTTTATATGATTTTCGAGAAGAACTCTATTCTAGGGAATCTAGAATTTTTACTTATTTGAGAACAAGGCTTGTTTAAGTTATTCTTAAATAGATAGTATACATAACTTTACAAGCCTGAGACGCTATAGGGTCATTAGGCGGGATAAGGCGGTGCCAGGATGCCCACGCGAAATTTGTGGAAGTTGATGCTAGGCTTAATCATCGTATTCATAATAAATGGATGCTCCACTCAGACTGATGCTAATAGTAATGATAATAATGGTGCAGCAGGATCTGAGGGGCCGATGATATCGATTAAGATTGGTGATCAAGAACTGCTTACCAAACCATCGGACAGGTCACTCAGTGGGAGCTACAGAAATGGAATATCAATAATGGAGTTACTGAAAGGTAGTAATATTGCCACATTTGCTGAGGATAACTCAAGTATTCTTTCGGTAAAGGATTTTTCACTAGAGTCGGGAATGGTTTGGGAGCTTCAGATGGACGGTCAAATCATTGGGAAAGCGGATTGGAATAATGTTGTAGGATATGATTCACAGCTAGTCTTCACAGCGAAATCTAAGGACCATCAAGAACCACTTCAAACTGTAATGCTGACTTTGAACGGCGGAAGTGTAGAAGTAGATTTGCAGCATTCATATATTATGTTATTTAAAGAGGATTTAACTGTAAGAGAATTGCTAAAGAGCTGCGGTATGGTGCAGATGGATGATGGTAGTAGAAGCGTGCTTTCTGTTAATGATTATACCCCGCTAAGTAATGAAGTCTGGAAGCTGAAGGTGAACGGAAAGCTACTGCTCGATAATGGGATGGATATGAAGCTTATGCCTCATGATGTCTTAGAGATTCTATTAACTTTACGCTAAAAATAGTACATCAAAGCCAGATTAACGGTTCTTCAGAATCGTTGGTCTGGCTTTTTATGTTTGAAAATACCTAACAATCATTAGCGAACTAAAGTGTGAAAACATTCACAATTAAAGTGACCGCAATCACAATGACGACTTGAATTTGAACCGTATAATTCCAATATGTAGAAGAGAAATTGAGCATGTACTCATAAGCTTGAGGAGGCACCTAACCATGACAGCGAAGAGAGAAAATTTAGTGTTAGTAGGCAACGGTATGGCGGGCATAGGTACGATAGAGCAGATTTTGAAGCTGGGTGGAGCTTATGACATCACGGTCTTTGGAAGTGAACCTCATCCCAATTACAATCGGATCATGTTGTCTTATGTTCTTGAAGGTAGCAAAACCCTTAATGATATCATCCTAAACGACTGGAATTGGTATGAAGACAATAATATTACCCTGCACACGGGTACTACAGTGACACGAATTGATGAAGAGTCCAAACAAGTTGTTGCAGATAACGGGTTGTCAGTGCCATACGACAAAGTAATTATTGCGACAGGCTCGAATTCTTTTATTTTACCTGTGCCTGGCAGTGATAAAGAGGGCGTGGTTGGGTTTCGAGATATTTCCGACTGTGATGCGATGCTGGCAGCGGCCAAACAATATAGTAAAGCGGCTGTAATCGGCGGGGGATTGCTTGGGCTGGAAGCAGCAAAAGGTCTTGTGAACCTAGGTATGGACGTTACTGTAGTTCATTTAATGGAAGACCTGATGGAGCGCCAGCTTGATCGGAATGCCTCCTCGATGCTGCAAGCTGAGCTAGAGCGTCAAGGTGTGAAATTTGCTATGGGCAAACAAACGGTAGAATTGACCGGGGAACAGAGAGTAAGTGGATTGCGGTTCAGTGATGACAGTACGCTTGCTGCAGATTTTGTGGTAATGGCCGTCGGAATTAAACCGAATGTAACGTTGGCAAAAGAAAGCGGAATCTCCGTAAAACGTGGGATCGTAGTGGATGATTATCTGCAAACCTCCATGCAGAACGTATATTCCATCGGCGAATGTGCCGAGCATCGTGGAGTGTGTTACGGACTGGTGGCCCCGCTATTTGAGCAAGGCATGGTTCTAGCTAAACATTTATGTGGTAGTGAAACGAAGCCTTATGAAGGTTCCATTGTTTCCACGAAGCTTAAAATATCTGGGGTGGATGTATTTTCTGCAGGTGAGTTTTTGGATTCTCCTGAACACACGGTGATCTCAAGCAAAGATGAATGGAAGAGAACCTATAAGAAAATTTTGCTCAAAAATAATGTAATTGTCGGTGCGGTCTTGTTCGGTGATGTGACGGAGTCCGCGAATCTGCAAAAGTTAGTAAAACAAGGCGCGGTAATGACCGATGAAATTTATACAGAGGTCATGGGAACGGGATGCTGCGGTGGGGGAGCTAAGAAGGGTGCTTCCGTAGAGACGATGGCGGACGAAGAAATTGTCTGCGGTTGTAACGGTGTAACTAAAAAAGCGATCGTAGATGCCGTCACCGAACATGGTTTTACTACTGTGGATGAGATTAAAGCTTGCACTGGCGCTACTCGCTCTTGTGGGGGTTGCAAACCCGTAGTAGAACAAATCCTGGAATTTGTCTTGGGTGACAGTTTCCAGCAAGCTGCCAAGCAAGGTATTTGTGGCTGTACAACGCTTAGCCGTGATGAGATTGTTGCTGAAATCACAGCTAAAGGTCTTAAAACAACAAAAGAGGTCATGAATGTACTCGGTTGGAAACAAGAGGAAGGCTGCTCCAAGTGTCGTCCGGCGATTAACTATTATCTAGGGATGATCAACCCTGATACTCATCAAGATGAGAAAGAATCCCGATTTGTAAATGAAAGAATGGGTGCCAATATTCAAAAGGATGGAACCTACACTGTAATACCACGCATGTACGGCGGGGTAACAACACCAGAGGATCTGAAGAAAATCGCCGATGTCTCGCTTAAATATGATGTGAAAGTTGTGAAGGTGACTGGCGGGCAACGCCTGGATCTGATCGGTGTGAAAAAAGAGGATTTACCTAAGGTATGGGAAGAGCTGGATATGCCTTCAGGTTACGGTTATGCCAAATCTCTTCGTACGGTTAAGACTTGTGTGGGCTCGCAGTTCTGCCGTTTTGGCACACAAGATTCGATGGGAATGGGCGCTCTTATGGAGCGTAAGTATGAGCGTCTTGATTTTCCGGCGAAGTTTAAAATGGCTGTTAACGGTTGTCCTCGTAATTGTGCAGAATCCTGCACGAAGGATATCGGTATCGTCGGTAATGATGGCGGTTGGGAAGTATTTATCGGTGGTAACGGCGGTATTAAACCGCGAATAGCGGACGCCTTCTGCAAGGTGAAGACCGATGAAGAGTTAATTGAAGTGTGCTCGGCTGTGATGCAATACTACCGTGAAACCGGAAATTATTTGGAGAGAACCTCCGAATGGGTTGAACGTATGGGGCTAGAACAGATTCAAACGGTCATTCTCAACAATGAAGAGAATCGTAAAGAGCTTGCGGCGCGGATTGATTTTGCCTTAACTCAGGTCACAGATCCTTGGAAAAAAATACTGAATGACAACAGCACACGTACTGCACTTTTTGAAGAAACAAGACTTTAACGGATAGATTACACAAACAGAAGGGAGAAAAACAATGAAAATGGCAACACAGACATATACGATAGGAACTGTACAGGATTTCCTGTTACAGATCGGCCGGGTAGTTGTGGCTGGAAATATGGAGCTGGCTGTATTTCGTACCTCTGACGGAGCGATCTATGCGCTGGAGAATCGGAGCCCTCATCCCAAAGGGGGTCCGCTTGCTGAAGGGATCGTTTCGGGACACTTTCTTTATGATCCACTGTATGATTGGAAAATAGATCTTCGCACGGGTGAAGTACAAGCACCGGATCAAGGTAGTGTTGTGACTTATCCTGTCTCCCTTAGTGGAGACATTGTGACAGTGAGCTTGTAGACACCGAAGGTTGTAGTAAAGGATTAAATAGAAAACGGTGGGGTGGAGTATTATGTTTACACAAAGTGTGGAGAACATTGTCGAGGCGGCAGTCAGCAAGCGAGACCAAATGAATGAAAGTTTACCAAGATATTTTCTAGCAGCCCTCTTGGCCGGGGCATATGTGGGCATTGGGATTATTCTTATTTTCTCGCTGGGGGCGCCTCTAGCGGCTGCCAAATCACCTTTCCAACCTCTCATTATGGGTGCATCCTTCGGTATTGCCTTGACTCTTGTTGTGTTTGCTGGATCAGAGCTGTTTACCGGAAATAATATGTTCTTTACGGTTAGCACACTAGCTGGCAGAACAAGTATTTGGGATACCGTCAAGAACTGGGTGCTTGTGTTTGTAGGGAATGTGGCAGGGGCAGTGATTTTAGCACTATTAATTCGAGGAACTGGACTATTCAGTGCGGCGCCCCCAGAGCATCTGATCTTCGCAGCTGCAGCTAAGAAAATGAGCCTTCCGTTTTCGGAGCTCTTTTTCCGTGGGATTCTCTGTAACTGGCTGGTCTGTCTAGCGCTATGGATGGCTTCACGCGCTAAAAGTGAAACAGCCAAACTGGTTCTGATCTGGTGGTGCTTGTTCGCCTTTATTGCGAGTGGTTATGAACACAGCGTGGCTAATATGACCCTACTGAGCGTTGCTGTGTTGCTCCCGAATCACCCAGACACCGTTACGATTGCCGGATGGATACACAATATGATACCCGTTACACTAGGAAATATAATTGGCGGTGGCGTATTTGTTGGTATGGCCTATTGGATGATCTCTCCCGTGCGAAGTACTCAGACTAAACGTTAAGAGAATATTTATGGTTATAGGGCTGACCCAATTTCGGGTCCAGCTCTTTTTCTAAATATAAGAAAGTATAAGTTTCACGCTATAAATTATCCTTATATTTCTCGCATAAACGCTTACCGTCCATTAGGGACGCCGAAGGCGTTTTTGCTTGTCTTGTGGTATAAAAAAAGACGCCTATGTTAGGCGCCTTGGACCACTCTATTTTATAATGTGCAGAATAATTGGGTCATATAAGTTTCATTGAGGTGAATAGAGGGTATATGATAATGGAATTAAATTCGGCAGATCTCGTTTGGACACATTTCGCAGTGGCAAATTTCCTGCAGCATACCAAGATCCTTGATGACAATCATGCCGTTTTCGTACTCAACCGCATCCTTTTTACGCAAGTCACTCAGCATCCGGTTTACACTCTCACGAGTGGCGCCGATCATGTTGGACAGATCTGTATGCGTAATTTTTTTGTTGATGAGGATGTTCTCACCATCGCTGCTCTTCTCACCATAAGTATTACCAAGTCGAATGAGAGTAGAGCAAAGTGCGCCTGGTTTGCCATACATCATCAGATCACGGAATTTCGTTTGAGTTAGGCGGTGATGAATGCCCATCCATTTCATAAAGTCGATAGCAAAATCACAATGTTGGCAAATGAGAATTTCTAGATCCTTTTGCTCGATAACGCCAACTTCACTCTCTTCAATCACTTCTGCAGTAAAGCTGTGCTTGGTGCTGAAGAATGGGTCCGCTTGACCTACCATATCGCCAGCTTGGTACATATAAAGAATAAGTTCTTTACCTTCATCCGTTGATTTAGTTAATTTCACACGTCCACGTTTGATATAAAACAATTTATCCGAGTAGTCGCCTTCCCAGAAAAGATGTGAACCCTCTGGAACAACGCGCTCTTTCATAGTAACAAGAAGTCTGTTGAAATTCTGTTCGGAGAAACAGTTTGTATTTCCGTGGGCTTCGATGACATTGTAATGTTCTTTTAGCATAATCGACATCCCCTTTATTCCCTCAGTTTTTCAGTAAATTTTAAATTAATTATACCTCTTTAATCTTCAATTTGGGTAAGAAAAACCATTTAAAAGTGTCGAATTTTCAACATTGTGATTATTTTCACTTCAAAAGTGCTAGATGTAATATGATTTTTAACTAAAAAGGAGTAAGAAGTATATGTTCTTTATATATCAGCAGTGGCAATCCATTATTCTCAAATAATGGGTCTGTCGCTGTTTTTTTGGGGTTCTTATTAGATTCTACATATTATACTGCAAAAATTCATGATATAGAAATCCGTTCGATTTCAACTCCGTATAAACGCACACATCTTCATTAAGGTCAGACATTGGCGCAACGGGTATGGAACGATATCCTGAGAATGGAGCAAAAACCAGGAGAAGGGGAAATCATACATGGCTAAAGTGGCTGACAAATATCTTAAGGTAGATCCTTGGGCAATTATTGAAGAGGGCTTTGATCCAGAACGAAATCGGACCTCGGAATCTATTTTTTCACTAGGAAATGAGTATATGGGTGTGCGGGGGTATGCTGAGGAAGGTTACTCTGGGGATTCCCTGCAAGGCAGTTATTTCAACGGGTTAAATGAACAATTGGACATTGGCAATCATTATAAAGGAATCATTCGCTCGCTGAGATACATGGTGAATGCGGTGGACTGGCTGTATACGCGGATCACTGTGAATGGTGAACAGCTGGATCTGGCAAAAAGTAAAATATCGGATTATGTACGTAAACTTGATCTTCGTAGTGGAACCTACCGGCGGGAGCTGATCTGGCACCTAAATGATGGCAAAAGCTTAAAAGTTGTCTTTACACGCTTAGTCAGCATGACGATGTCTCATCTGGGGCTACAGCGGGTGGAATTTGAGCCACTTAATTTTTCGGGCAGCGTAGACATTTGTGCGGGTCTTGATTTCAGCATTATTCATGAGGAACGCGGCGAATGTATGTGGAGTAGTCTCCGCAGCGGAGAACAAGGAGCTACCACTGCTATTATGGCGAGAACAGTGAACACAGCTAACAAGCTATTCTCCAGCTTTACTTTACAATCTTCGCAGCCGCTTCAGCTTACCCGAACTGAACATGATAAATTTATAGGGCAAAGCTTTACTTTGGAGCTTGCTCAAGGAGAATCGACCCATTTTACAAAGCTGGTTATTAACTATTCAGATAATGAATCTGCACATACAGCTGAAGAGCTGTGGAGCAAAGGGCTATCTCTTGCTGAAAGTGCGAGTCAACTGAAAGATACTCAAATTTTCGCGGATCAGACAGCCTATTGGAATGGTATCTGGGAGACAAGTGATATTCGGATCGAGGGCGATCCTGAGAATCAGCAGGGCATTCGCTTTTGCATTTTCCAGCTTTATCAGACTTATCATGGTGATCATCCTGGGTTCAACATCGGCGCTAAAGGGCTGACGGGAGAAGTATATCGTGGGTTGGCTTTCTGGGATACAGAATCGTATTGCTTGCCTTTCTATATGTTCAATAATCCTAAGGCCGCCCGGAGCTTGCTGGACTTTAGATATAAGACGTTACCTCAGGCTATGCAACGTGCTAAAGATGTTGATTGCGAGGGAGCATGTTACCCTATTGCTACTATAGATGGAACAGAGAGCTGTGATCTTTGGCAGCATTCGAATCTTCAGCTTCATGTAGGGACTGCTATTTCCTATGGTATCTGGCATTATGTCAAAAATACTGGCGATAAAGAATTCCTGCACAGTAAAGGCGCTGAGATGCTGGTTCAGATTAGTAGATTCTACGCTACACGCGGTCAATGGGGTCAACAAAGCGGGAAATATGGATATTTTGGCGTAATGGGTCCTGATGAGTTCCAATTGATGGTGAATAATAACTGCTATATTAATCTGATGGCCCAAAAATCATTTGAATACACCCTGAATACCCTGCGGGAAATGAAAGAACAGGCACCAACGGCTTTTGCGACGGTTGTAGAAAAGACGGGGCTTCGTGACGAAGAGCTTAACGATTGGAAAAATAAAGCAGACCATATGAAAATTCCGGTTGACGAAGTAACAGGAGTATTTGAAGAACATGATGGATTCTTCGATATGCCGCATATTGATATTCATTCCATCCCTGTAACGGAGTTTCCGCTCTATTCGAACTGGTCATATGATCGTCTGTACCGTTATGACATGATTAAGCAACCGGATGTCCTTATGTTTATGTTCTTATATAATGGACAATTCTCTAAAGAAGCGAAGCTGGCCAACTATGAATATTACGAGTCTAGATGTATTCATGAATCTTCACTTTCACCTTCAATCCATTCCATACTGGCAAGCGAAATCGGTAAGCCGGAAGAAGCCTATTCGTTCTTTGAATTTGCGACAAGACTGGATTTAGACAATTACAACCGTAATACACGTGAAGGGCTTCACACAACTTCGATTGCAGCCGCTTGGATGAATATTGTATATGGCTTTGGTGGTATGCGTTCAGATGGAGAGCGGTTGTCCTTCCAACCTTCATTACCTGAACGCTGGAACGAGTATAGTTTCCAAGTGATGTACGAAGGGGTATTACTACGTATTTTGGTAAACAAAACTTCAGTAACGCTCACAGCAATTCATGGGGGTAGCACGGATATTATCGTGTACGGCCAGTCCATTACAGTGGATGCTTCCGGCACGACGCTTCCGCTAGGCGAAGGGATGTTGGCCCGATGAGCTGGGCGGTTAGGGATAGTCATTTCGACAAGCAACTGGTGACGACGAACGGGAACAAATATATGTTAGGCAATGGCTATATGGGATATCGCGGCACACTGGAGGAATTCGGTAAAACTGAGTTAGTTGCCGTAACTTTAGCCGGTCTATATGACAAAGCGGGAAATAAGTGGAGAGAACCTGTCAATGCTCCGAATGGATTATGGACCAAGGTTGTCTGTAACGGTCAGCCTTTAAGTGTGCTAGAGCTTGAACCGAGCTCTCATATGCAGGAGCTGAATATCCGCAGTGCGATTCATCATCGGAATACTGAGTATGATATATCTGACGGAGGAACGTTGACGTTCACAGCAGATCGTTTTGTAAGCCAGGACAATCTTCATCTGCTCGTTAGTAAATACTCTATCCATAGTACACAAGATTGCCAAATTGTGATTGAGACCGGGATTGACGTAGATGTATGGGATATCAATGGTCCCCACCTCTTTGGTCAAAAGGTACAGTCACAGGACGAGGTACTCGTCTATTCCTCTACGAGTGGAGAATTGAACATTCCGGTAGTTGTAGCGGAGAGAGCCGTATTTAATTTTGGAGATCAGCAACTGGATGAGGGCGCTAGTATTCGCCGGATTTCTTTTGAAGCGCGTGCGGGTGAGACCTATGAATGGTTTAAGTACGTTGCGGTATATACTGGACTTGATGTTAGTGCACCGGAGTCAGAAGCAGTGAAGTCTGTCCAAGCTGCTGAAACGCTCGGTTATGACGAGTTATTACAGGCTCATCGCCAGCAATGGGAAGAAAGATGGTCACTTAGCGATGTCATTATCGAAGGCGATGAGGATGCCCAGTTTGCTCTAAGATACAGTATTTATCAGCTGTTAATTATTGCACCTACGGTTTCGGAAAAGGTTTCTATCCCGGCTCGTGGTTTATCGGGTCAGGTTTATAAAGGAGCCGTATTCTGGGATACAGAGATGTTTATGCTGCCGTTCTTCCTGCATACGGATCCAAAGGTTGCTCGCAACCTGATGATGTACCGGATTCATACCTTGGACGGAGCTCGCCGGAAGGCCGCGGAATATGGTTTTTTGGGAGCATTCTATGCTTGGGAAAGTCAGGATACAGGAGACGATGCTTGTACACTGTTTAATGTGAATGATGTATTTACCGGTCGACCAATGCGGACTTATTTCCGCGATAAGCAGGTTCATATCAGTGGAGATGTTGTACATGGGATCTGGAAATACGTTCAATTTACAGGTGACGAGAGTCTGCTAACTAGCGGAGGGGCGGAAGTGATCTGGGAATGTGCCCGGTTCTTCTACTCTTATGCTTACTATAATTCAGTAAAAGAACGCTTCGAGATTCTAGATGTAACAGGTCCAGACGAATATCATGAGCGTGTGAACAATAATGCTTTTACGAATGCTCTGGTTAAGGAGACACTGGAGATTGCCTTGCGTACAGCAGAATTGCTGCAAGATAAGTATCCGGAAGTATACAGCCAACTGTCTACAGAGTTTAGTGAAGGTCCGTTTCTGACAGAGTTCAAAGCTATGCTGGATAGCTTCTATGTTCCGCAGCCAGACCCAGCCAGCCTTGTCATCGAACAATTCGACCGTTACTTCACCTTAGAGGATATCGAGCTGCCAGAATTGAAATCCCGTGTACTTAACAAAAATGAGTATTTGGGTGGCGGTAATGGATTAGCCACAACTACAACCATACTGAAGCAAGCGGATGTCGTATTGATGTTAAATCTATTCAAACATTCCTTCACCAAGGAAGTGAAACAAGCGAACTGGGAATTCTACGAACCGCGCACCGAGCATGGGTCAAGTCTTAGTCCTTGTATCTACGCTTTGGTAGCTGCCGATATTGGTTCTCCGGATTGGGGATATCCATATTTTATGCGCACAGCTACTGTAGATCTCACGGGAGAATCTAAGCAGTATGTAGGGGATCTCTATATTGGTGGTACCCACCCAGCCGCTAACGGCGGTGCTTGGATGGCTGCGGTACTTGGTTTTGCAGGGTTGGATTACGATGGCGGAACTGTCCATATCAAACCTTCACTGCCTAAACATTGGCAGTCTGTTGAGCTTCCGGTTACGCTTCGGGGAGATACCTTTAAACTGCGGATCAGCAAGGATGAAGTTACAGTTACCACAGCAGCCGACTACAGCGGGACTCTGGTGTTCTCGGTACAAGGGCGAGAAGGTAAGTCCTGTGGTGCAGGTGAGAGCTTGCGGCTAACCTTGGCCGAAACAACAGTATAGACATTAACTAACAACGGAGAGGAAGTAAATCCATGTTGCAAAATATGAAAGGCGCCATCTTTGATCTGGATGGCGTAATCGTAGACACAGCTAAATATCATTATTTGGCTTGGGCGAGTCTTGCTGACGAGCTAGGCTTTACATTTACAGAAGAGGATAACGAACGTCTTAAGGGCGTGAGCCGGATGAGATCGCTCGATATTCTTCTGGAGGTTGGCGGCCTACAATTTGAAGAAGCGGAGAAGCTTGCGATGGCGGAGAAGAAGAACCGCCTATATGTAGAGTACATCTCTAAGCTTGAGGAGTCGGAACTGCTACCTGGGGTCAAAGAATACTTAACTGGACTGAGAACGCGCGGGATTGGAATTGCGTTAGGTTCAGCTAGTAAGAATGCAGAGTTTATTTTGAATAAGCTGAATATTACGGATCTGTTCGATGCCGTAGTTGACGGTAACAAAGTGTCACTTGCCAAGCCGCACCCGGAGGTGTTCTTGATCGCTGGTCAGGAGCTAGGCTTACAGCCGGATGAATGTGTCGTGTTTGAGGATGCGGAAGCGGGCGTTCAAGCAGGTAAGGCTGCAGGTATGAAGGTAGTAGGTATTGGCAAGCCGGAAGTGTTGAAGGAAGCTGATATGGTTGTAAAAGGATTATATGAGTTGTTGACAGACTAAGGATAATTGAACAGGGGACCGACTCCAAAGTAGTTGACGCTACTGTGGGGTCGGTCTTTTTTTCTTCTTTATTCTGAATTCCTGCGCTCACACTCTGAATTCAGCTGACAAGTTCAGCTGCTCGAAAAAACTAACGTGCATCCGATGGCTGAACGTGATGATGCAGCTTGGAAAGCTATTATACTAAAAAGACTCAAGAAGCTCATAATTTCGGTAGAAGCTCAGAGGGAGTATCGGGTCCCAAAGCCCCACGCAGTGGTCCCTGCGCGCCCTCACTTTTTCTGTTTTCGGTTTTTAAGAATCTCGGTGATGAAGTTGCGGAGTGGAGGTTTGGAGCTGGAGAAACGAAGTGGTCGCCTTTATCCTCGGATTTCTACCGCAAAGCGGTATAAAATCAGGGAATCTGAGGATAACAGCGATCGTAAGCCCAAACGCTCCACGCAGTGACGTCTATATCACCATGCTCTTATAATCCGCACAACAGAAAAAAACTACATACAAATGACCATAAAAAACTTTAAAATGAACATATGTAAGCGTTTATCCCTTTGATATAGTTATTTAACCCGGAGGTGTGACTATAGTGTTGTCTAGGCTGATTAGATTGATTCGAAAGCTGAACGTCAAGCAGCAGCTCATCCTGCTATTTCTGATTATGATTTCTCCGATCCTCTTTTTGAACATATATGGGAATATGAAGGCGGAGCAAATACTGAAGCGCCATGTTACGAATGCTTATGTGGAATTGAACAAGCAGAACTTTACGATTATTAATCGGGATATCGACACAGTAAATAAAATCACTACCACCGTGATACAGAATCCTCTGATTCAGCAAATTAATATGACTGGCTCGGATACCATACTGGAGAGAGTCAAACGGTATGAGACGATAGAGAAGTTGTTGGTCAGTTACTCCCAGGGTGCTGAACGGGGGGATGGTATTCATTACTCCCTTTATATATACGATCCGAATGATTATTACTTTTTCGCCCCCAATTTCCCACAGGTTAAGAAGGCGGGCGTTTATTTCTTTTCCAAAGCCGAAGAGCCATACTGGTTTGAAGAGGTTGTTCAGAAGAAGGGACGCGGCTCACTGAAGTTCACGGAGAGGCTAAGCGCGCAAGCAGAGAATTTAAAAACACTAACTTACATGAGAGCTGTAAACAACATTTCCAGAAAAGCGGAGACGATTGGCGTTTTGGTCATCACCAAAATGGACTCTAAAATTGGAGAATCCCTCAAATCAATCTCTTTGCCTGACGGAGAAATTTACTTAACAGACTTGAATAACCGTGTTCTTGCTTCCACTACGAATAATACTGGAGAAGTAATTGCGTTGCCGGAGACGGTGGTTGCTGAGGATTTGGAAGGTACAGTAGATGTGATTACCTCCGATTTTATCTATGTGGTTAACAATAACCATGCGCTTGGTCAAAAGCTGGTCTACAAAGTTCCAGTAAAGGCGCTATTGCAGCAACAGAACGAAATGAAAAGTGTTATTCAATATATCACCGTGGCTTATGCAGTATTTGGACTGATTATGATAACGTACTTTTGGCGTTCATTAATGACTCCTTTGCAAAAGCTGGCTTTTTTCGTGCGAAAATACGAGCCGGGTAATCGTGTTCCAGAGACGCCGCGGAGGGGGAGTAATGATGAGGTCAGTGTGCTGATTGCTTCTACCTATGACATGGCCCGCAGGCTTAACGGATTAATCACATATAAATACCAGATGGAGCTTAAACAGAAGGAATCACAGCTTCAACTGCTATATCAACAGATCAACCCCCATTTACTTTATAACACCCTAGAGAGCATTTATTGGAAAAGCTCATTAGAAGGGAATGTCGAATCCGCCGAGATGATCAAGGAATTGTCCAAACTTATGAAGATCAGTCTTAGTCGGGGAAGGGAGCTGATTACCCTTGAAGAAGAGCTGGAGCATGCAACGGCTTATATCAAGCTGCAGCAGCACCGCTATGATTACGTATTTCGAGTTGTGATGGATATTCACCCAAATACGAAAAGCAACCTAATTCCTAAAATTACGCTGCAGCCATTAATAGAAAATGCTATTATTCATGGGGTCAAAAATATGGGCGAGGATGGTGAGATCACCATCACTGCAGTTTGTGAGGACGAAACCGTTAGGATCTCTATTGAAGATAACGGATATAAGTCTGTTGATTATGAAGCCATTGAAGCTGTATTGAATGATGACAGTCCGAATCCTACCAGCGGTTATGGTATCCGTAATATTAACCAGCGTATTCATTTACATTTTGGCTCTGATTATGGCATCAGCTATACCCCTCGTACAGAAGGCGGAACGCTAGTAACAGTCAAGCTTCCGAAATCGGAGAATCAGGACTAAGGAAGGGGAACATACAGATATGTTCAATATATTGGTAGTAGATGACGAACCATTGATTTGTAAAGGACTGAGCAATTTATTAGCTTCATCCGGGCTGGATATTTCTAATATTTATACAGCTAATAGCGGATTTGAGGCGTTGGACTGTATCCGCATGGAGGAAATTGATCTGCTCGTTACGGATATTCAGATGGGTGCAATGAGTGGAATTGATCTGATGCAGCATGCAAAACTTGCCAAACCATGGGTTCAGACTATCGTGATTTCTGCACATGAGACGTTTCAATATGCTCAAATGGCCGTTAGGCTCGGTGCTAAGGATTATTTAATTAAGCCTTTGAATAGTGAGCAGTTTTTGGATTCGGTCAGAAATGTGCTCCTTAAGATGGGTAAGCCCTCACCAGAACTAGACGTTTTCATGTCAGGGATTAACGAGAGCTTTCGACTGGAAGAGCCGCTTCCAGAATTCAGCAAGCTTTTGAATGAATTGCTCATCGACCCTGGAGTTGTACTTGCTGAGGCAGATAACCTGCTGAAGCTGGATAACCTGAAGCTGCAAGGGCCGTATTTTTCCGTCTTAAAACTTAAGGTACCACTGTCTGGAATGAACCAAGAGAAGCAGTACACTTTGCGGGACAGACGGCTTCTTTGTTATGCTGCGCTGAACATTGCCAAAGAACTAATGGATCAGGAATGGAACTCGATAGCTTTTTATGCACCGGATGGTGAGATTACGATCATTATTCAATGGGATGAAAAAAGCTATGAGGATTCATCTGCCAGCCAAATCAATAGACTAGATATTCTTGGACGCAGTCTTCATTTTAATATCCATAAATACTTACATCTGAACGTGGTCATTGGCATCAGCCAGATTCTAAAGGGGCTTTCGTTTATGGCTGTATTGAACCGTCAGGCTTCCAATGCAATTCTCTGGAACAATGAGCACAGTGACCATTATGTGTTCTATTATGGGGATTTCAACTGGAACAGTTACACGAGTGATCCATCTGTAGAAGAGCTTCATACCCATAGCAATCTGATCGTACAAAAAGCTAAAGAATATATTGACGAGAACTATGCGCAAAAAGGACTGACGATTCACGATGTGGCTAAGAAGAATCATGTTAGTCCCAATTATTTGAGTTACCTATTTAAGAAAAATACAGGTTATAACCTGTGGGAATATGTAATCAAGCTCCGGATGGAAGAAAGTCGGGAAATGATTTTGAATACCGATCTTCGCAGATACGAAATTGCGGAACGTGTAGGTTATGAATCACCCGAGCATTTTAGTAAAATTTTCAAAAAATATTATGGGATTAGCCCCAGCGAATTGAAGAAGTAAAAACACCCATGACTTCGGTAGATATAGACATGTTCAGTACAACCCTCATTTCCTACAATTTAAGGTAGGAAGCATTTTGTGAAAAATGCTGAAAGAACAATGGAATGAGGGAGCCTGATGAATCAAACCGCAGTAGTAACCGAAAACCCGGCGACGCTGAAGGGGACACCGTACAAGCAAAACCGCTGGAAGAAAAACTTTTGGGGATATATGTTCCTCGTACCTGCCGTAATTATTTTTATTATGTTTTTGTGGGTTCCAATTTTCAAAGGCTTACTGTACAGCTTTTACCATGTGGATTTTGTTAAAGGGAATAGCTTTGTAGGCTTTGAGAACTACAGTAGAGCACTTAGTGATCCAGATGTCTTGACTGCATTAAAGAACACTGGGTATTACATGTTTTTATGTCTTATTATTGGGTTTTGGGTTCCGATTGCTTTTGCTATCATGATCTCGGAGCTGAGAAAGTTTGGGGGTTTTGTACGTGTAGCGGCTTATCTGCCTTTCGTTATGCCTGGTGTCGTCCTGTATGGACTGTGGAGATGGCTATATGATCCGGTGGGTCCAATTAATGCGTTACTAGGTACAATGGGTGTGGACCAAGTTGCCTTCTTAACAGATACAAGATGGTCCATGATTTCACTTGTGTTTATGGAGACATGGCAGCAGTTCGGATCAGGGATGTTAATATACTTGGCTGCTGTACTCAGCATTCCGCGAGATTGGTATGAAGCCGCTGAGATTGATGGGGCAGGTATATGGGCACGAATAAAGTACATCACTTTGCCTTCACTGCGTAATTTAATCTTTTTGATGTTGATTCTACAAATTATTGGTACTTCACAAGGGTATCAGTCACAAATGGCGTTACTTGATGGTGGGCCGAATAACACTACACTTACCTACGCATTGTTGATTGTAAAATATGCATTTACAAGACTCGATTATGGAACAGCTACTGCGCTTGGCATGTTAATGTTCATTGTCCTGGGTGGTTTGGGCATTTTACAGTTCAAGCTTAACAAGGAGGACTACTAAGATGAAGAGCGCAGATAGAGGGATTCTTTCAGAACACGATTTGAAAAAAACAAGTAATAAGATTGTTTACGGTTTGATGTGTGTAGTCATTTTGGTTATGGTTTTTAGCATGCTGTACCCGATTTGTATGACGTTATTCAACGGATTGAAGTCGAATCAAGAGGTGAATTCATTCCCGCCGCATTTTTTCCCTCAGGAATGGCACTTCAGCAACCTTAAGGATGCAATGAATTACATTGATCTGCCGATGTTTCTTAGAAACACCATTTATATTTTTTTAGGGAATATGGTTGTGACTTTAGTCGTATTGGGAATGTCCGCTTTTAGTATTTCCCGTATGAATGTTCCATACAAAAGAGCGATTTACTTCTTCTTCCTGATGACATTGTTTATTCCGGCTACCAGCTACATGATTCCGAACTTTGTCAATTTGAAGGAGCTGGGATTGCTGAATCAGTACGCGGCTTTCTGGTTGCCAGCAGGTGCGAACACCTTCTACTTTCTTTTGTTAAAGAACTTTTTTGACGGGATTCATCCAGAAATCTTTGAAGCAGCACGAATTGATGGAGCCTCTGAGCCGAGAAGCTTTTTCTCCATTGCTGTACCACTTTCAATTCCGATTTTTGCAACTTTAGCGATCTTTATCTTTTCTACCGCTTGGAATGACTGGTTCTGGCCATCTCTAGTTATGCACAGTGAAGAGAAATATACGCTTGCGACAGCCATTTATAAATACGTTATTAATGTGAAGGCACTCAATACTAATATTAAATTTGCTATCCTGTTTTTAGTATCGTTGCCACCAATCATTGTCTTCTTGATTTTCCAGAAATTCATTATGCGTGGGGTTGCTTTGTCAGCAGTGAAAGGATAAGCAATTATCGACGAATTTAACCACGGATCGTAAACATGCACATGAAGTGAATATAAATGCACCTCGTTTGCAAACGGTTTCTATTTTATGATTTATCTGTAAGATAATTATGAATTGAAAAGGGGAGTTTCAATGCGTAAGTACTCTAGCGTTCTACTAAGCGTACTTGTAGCCGGTTCGTTGCTATCTGCTTGCAGTGGCAATAATAACGGAAACACAGCGGGAAACAAAGGCGGGGAAGCAACTACTGCGCCAACAAATGCGGTAACGGATAATACAGCAACCGCTACGGAGGCGCCAGTGGATGACATTACTCAAAGAAAAGTGACGATCAAGATTCACTATCCAACACCTGACTTGACTGAAGTGAGAGCGCAAGAAGATGACAAGATTAAACGTTTCCAGGCTGAATATCCAAATGTTGAAATTGTTAAAGACGACTGGCAGTACAATGTAAGTGAAATCGGAATCAAAATGGCTGCGAATGAAGCACCAACCTTCTTTAACACCTACGCTACAGAAGCTAAGTTCCTGGTGGAAAAGGGCTGGGTTGCTGACATTACGGATCTTTGGAACAAATACGAATTTAAGGATCAAATTAACCCAGTACTGCAAAATCAGTTCATCATTGATGGTAAAGTTTTCGGAGTAACTCAAAAAGGTTATGTAACAACGACTATGATCAACAAAAAAATGCTGGATGAAAAAGGCGTTGCGGTCCCACCAATGGATTGGACTTGGGATGATATGCTGAATACGGCTAAAGGCGTAGCTGATGTCAAAAAAGGTATTTCCGGTATTGCTCCAATGGGTAAAGGTAACGAAGCAGGCTGGAACTGGACCAACTTCCTGTTCGAAGCTGGCGGTGAAATTCAAAAGGTTGAAGGCGGCAAGGTTGTCGCTACCTTTAACTCCGATGCTGGTGTTAAAGCACTGGATTTCTACAAGAAACTTAGATGGGAAGCTAACGCGATTCCTCAGGACTGGGCACTTGGCTGGGGCGATGCTGTAGGCGCATTCCAACAAAGTCGTACAGCTATGGTAATGGCTGGGTCCGATGGCGTAATCGAGCAAGCACTGAATCAAGGTGGACTGAAACCTGAGGATGTGCTCACATATCCAATGCCTGCTATGGAAAAAGGCGGCAAGCATACGGGGGTACTTGGTGGTGATTACCTCGTAATTAATCCGAATGCAACACCAGATGAGCAAGAAATGGCATTCCGTTATATCACATTTGATTACTTCTCTGATAAAGGTTTGGAAGCACTGGATGCAGTCCTTCAACAACGTACAGCTGATGGTAAATACTTTATCCCGCCACTCTTAGATTACTACTCAGCAGATTCTGAGTTTGGTAAGAAGACCAAAGCGGTTTATGACAAGTACACCAATGTATACCAATATAGCCCTGACATTATGGGACTCTTAGATGGTAAACCTGAAGCTCAATACAATACACAGGACTACTACGCAACAATGTCCAATGTCATTCAAGAGCTGTTCTCCAAAAAAGGAACGGATTCTAAGAGCCAGCTAGAAGCAGCAGCTAAAACAGTGCAAGAGAAATTCTTTGATACGATTAAAGCAGAATAGGTAAATTAATAAAATCGGTCCCTTTGGGGCCGGTTTTTTTGTTGTTATAATTTATAAATTTATAAATCTACAGAGCTAATGATGATCAACTGGAAACTATTACAGCATAGGAAAATCGTAAATTTCTGTGATGAAGGGAATGCCTTAACGGAGTGCTGTATTAAAGTGAATGGAAGGAAATGGGCTCAATACTTTGCTTATTAAAGTATAATTCTAAGATTTGAAGGGATTTTTAACATAAAATATGGAAAAATATCTATAATATGATCGAATGAAAGCGCTTTGAAAACAAATCAAAAAAACTTTATACTTTGTGAAAGATTTCACTATACAAGGTGGAAATCATGTGATAAGATAAATGTGTAGAGAAAAACAACTAAAAATTGACAGGAGGACGAGGGAGATGGCAGTTAAGAACGAAGTCGCCGCCCAAGTTAAACAAGTTACCGCTGAAGAGTATATTCAGAATTTAGTGGATAAAGCAAAAAAAGCGCATGAGGCGTTCATGGCGCTAGACCAAGAGCAAGTTGACACAATCGTTCATGCAATGGCGTTGGCTGGACTCGACAAACATATGTACCTCGCAAAATTGGCCGTAGAAGAAACTGGACGCGGCGTATACGAAGACAAAATTACGAAGAACATCTTCTCAACTGAATATATCTGGCACGGAATTAAATACGATAAAACAGTAGGCGTTATTGAAGACAACGCTTATGATAGCTTCCAAAAAATTGCTGAACCCGTCGGAATTGTTATGGGTATCACACCGGTAACCAACCCTACATCCACCACGATGTTTAAAGCGTTGATTTCGATTAAGACACGGAACCCTATTATATTCGGTTTCCACCCATCTGCGCAAGAGTGTAGTGCAGCTGCTGCAAAAATTCTTCATGATGCTGCCGTGAAAGCTGGCGCTCCTGAGAACTGTATCCAATGGATTGAAATGCCAACAATGGACAAGACAAACGCATTGATGAACAACCCAGACGTTGCTCTTATCTTGGCAACTGGTGGTTCTGCAATGGTAAAAGCAGCTTACAGCTGTGGTAAACCAGCACTTGGCGTAGGCCCTGGTAACGTACCTGCTTTCATTGAAAAGAGCGCGGATATTGATCAAGCCGTAACGGACATCATTCTTTCTAAAACATTTGATAATGGTATGATCTGTGCCTCCGAGCAAGCTGTTATTATCGAAGAACCAATCTTCGATCAAGTGAAGAAAAAAATGATCGCAAATGGCTGCTACTTTGTTAATAAAGAAGAAGCTGCCAAACTGACTAGTGGAGCAATGAACGTAGATAAATGTGCGGTTAACCCAGCAATCGTAGGTCAATCCGCAGTGAAAATTGCTGAAATGTGTGGCATTCAAGTCCCTGCCGGCACAAAGATTCTGGTAGCAGAACTTGAAGGTGTAGGTACTAAATATCCACTATCCGCTGAAAAATTAAGCCCGGTTCTTGCTTGCTACAAGGTTAAAAATGCAGATCAAGGGATCGAACGTGCAGCTCAAATTGTTGAATTTGGCGGCATGGGCCACAGCTCGGCTATCC
This sequence comes from Paenibacillus sp. FSL R5-0345, assembly GCF_000758585.1. NCBI lineage: Bacteria > Bacillati > Bacillota > Bacilli > Caryophanales > Paenibacillaceae > Paenibacillus > Paenibacillus sp. FSL R5-0345. The sequence goes on along the minus strand of NZ_CP009281.1, from coordinate 4,768,102 downwards.
ACTCCAACAATGAAGAAGTAATCATGAAGTTCTCTAACCGTCTGCAAACAGGACGTATTCTAGTTAACTCGCCTTCCACACATGGTGCGATCGGCGATATTTATAACACTAATATCCCTTCGTTGACTCTGGGCTGCGGATCTTATGGTCGTAACTCCGTGTCGCAAAACGTTACAGCAATCAATTTGATCAACGTGAAAAGGGTGAATCGTCGTACCGTGAATATGCAATGGTTTAAAGTACCTGACAAGATCTATTTTGAAAAAGGCGCTACTCAGTACCTGACCAAAATGCCTGATATCACACGTGTCGCAATTATCACTGACCCAATGATGGTTAAGCTTGGATATGTTGAAAGAGTTGAACATTACCTGCGTCAACGCCAAACTCCTGTAGCTATCGAAGTGTTCTCGGAAGTTGAACCAGATCCATCGACAACTACAGTTGAAAAAGGTACTGCAATGATGAACAGATTCCAACCGGACTGCATCATCGCACTTGGCGGCGGTTCCCCAATGGATGCTGCAAAAGGAATGTGGTTATTCTATGAACATCCAGACGCAGACTTTAACGGTCTAAAACAAAAATTCATGGACATCCGTAAACGGGTATACAAATTCCCTAAACTTGGTAACAAAGCTAAGTTTGTAGCGATTCCAACTACTTCGGGTACGGGTTCGGAAGTAACATCTTTCGCAGTTATTACCGATAAAACAACTGAACAACACACTAAATATCCATTGGCTGACTATGAGTTAACACCAGACGTAGCTATCATTGATCCAGAGTTCGTATACAGCTTGCCAAAAACTGCAGTTGCAGATACAGGTATGGACGTATTGACACATGCTATCGAAGCTTATGTATCTGTTATGGCGAGTGACTACACTGATGGTCTAGCTATTAAAGCCATCCAACTGGTATTCCAATACCTTGAAAAATCGGCACTGGAAGGCGACAGAGTAGCTCGTGAGAAAATGCATAATGCATCAACACTTGCGGGTATGGCCTTTGCCAATGCATTCTTGGGAATTAACCACAGCTTGGCGCATAAATGGGGCGGACAGTACCACACCGCTCATGGTCGTACTAACGCGATCCTTATGCCACACGTTATCCGTTACAATGCTAAAAAACCTACGAAGTTCGCTTCGTTCCCTAAATATTCGCACTTCGTAGCTGATGAGCGTTACGCTGAAATTGCCCGTATTTTGGGATTGCCAGCTCGCACAACTGAAGAAGGTGTAACTAGCCTGATCAATGCTATTCGCGATATGAATAAAAAATTGGGTATCGAGGAATCGTTCCAACAACTGGGCTTTGATCCTAAGGACTTCGAATCCCGTGTAGATTACTTGGCTGACCGTGCGTTTGAAGATCAATGTACAACTGCCAATCCTAAGCTGCCGTTGGTATCTGAACTTGCTGATGTATACCGTAATGCATTCTACGGAAGATTTGATAATTAATAATTGGTTAAATAGAGAATAGGATAGTTGTGGACTTAGATAAAGGTGACAAATATCACTCGAAAGGTGATATTTGTCACAGTGTTTTTATAGAAAATAAACTAGAATGTTTATATAAACAACGGTCCCACATATGAAATGTTGATTGTGAAATTTGGAACAACCACATCTTTGGGGATCACGAGACACGGGATCAACCTTCAAGCCCGCGATCTCTACAAATATAATAAATATAGATGGAGGGATTTAGCATGTCGGTGATTGAAAAAGAAGTAAATGAAGTGAAATCCGGTTGGAGAAATTTCACAAAAGGTAAATGGTCCAAGAAAGTTGACGTTAACAATTTTATCGCAAGTAACATTAAGCCTTATGAAGGAAACGAAGATTTCCTCGTAGGACCTACTAGTAACACAACTGAACTATGGAAAATTATTTCCCAACTGAGCAAAGAAGAAAGAGAAAGAGGCGGCGTATGGGATGTTTCCCTGGATACTGTCTCCACAATCACTTCACATGCTCCTGGATACATTGATAAGGACAAGGAACAAATTGTAGGCGTTCAGACTGACGCTCCTTTCAAACGTTCCATCCAGCCATTCGGCGGGATCAAGATGATGGTCGATGCTACGAAAGCTTATGGCTTCGAGCTTCCACAAAACATCGTTGATATGTTTACGAACATTCGCAAAACGCATAACCAAGGCGTATTTGATGCATATACACCAGACATGAGAGCAGTGCGTAAATCCGGCGTTATCACAGGTCTTCCTGATGCTTACGGCCGCGGACGCATCATCGGTGACTACCGCCGTATCGCTCTATACGGTATTGATTTCCTGATTAAAGACAAAAAACAACAACAAGCTGAACTTGAAGTTGATTCCATGACTGAAGAGGTAATTCGTCTTCGTGAAGAGCTGTCCGAGCAAATTCGTGCACTGGGCGAATTGAAAGAAATGGCAGCCGCTCACGGTATGGATATTTCCAAACCAGCGACCAATTTCAAGGAAGCTACTCAATGGGTATACTTCGGATATCTGGCAGCAGTTAAAGAGCAAAATGGTGCGGCGATGTCCCTGGGACGTGTATCTTCCTTCCTAGACATCTATGCAGAACGCGATATTGCTGAAGGTACTTTGACTGAAGAGCAAGTTCAAGAAATCGTCGATCATTTCGTAATGAAACTGCGTATCGTGAAATTCTTGCGTACACCTGACTATAACGATCTGTTCTCCGGCGACCCTACATGGGTAACTGAATCCATCGGTGGTATGGCTGAAGACGGAACAACTCGTGTTACGAAGAACAGCTTCCGTTTCCTGAACACCCTGTACAACTTGGGTCCAGCACCGGAACCAAACTTGACAGTTCTTTGGTCCGAAAGATTGCCTGAAGCCTTCAAAAAATATTGTGCTAAGGTTTCCATCGAAACTAGTGCAATTCAGTATGAAAATGACGATCTAATGCGTCCATACTGGGGTGAAGATTATGCGATTGCTTGCTGCGTATCTCCAATGCGCATCGGTAAACAAATGCAGTTCTTCGGTGCTCGTGCCAACCTAGCAAAAGCTTTGCTGTACGCTATTAATGGTGGTAAAGACGAGAAATCCGGAGCACAAGTTGGACCGGAATTCCCAGCGATCACTTCTGAATATCTGGATTATGACGAAGTAATGAAACGCTTCAAACCGATGATGGAGTGGTTGGCTAAGACTTATGTTAACACTTTGAACATCATTCACTATATGCATGACAAGTATTCTTACGAACGTATTGAAATGGCACTGCATGACCGCGACATTCTGCGTACGATGGCTTGTGGTATCGCTGGTCTATCCGTTGCAGCTGACTCACTGAGCGCTATTAAATACGCGAAGGTTAAACCAATTCGTAACGAACAAGGTATTGCAATTGACTTTGAAACTGAAGGTGAATTCCCTTGCTACGGTAACAATGATGATGCTGTAGACAGCATCGCAGTAGAATTGGTTGAAGCTTTCATGTCTATGATCCGTAAGCACAAAACATATCGTGATGCTGTACCGACTCAATCGGTACTGACCATTACTTCAAATGTAGTGTACGGTAAGAAGACAGGTACTACACCTGACGGACGTAAGAAAGGTGAACCTTTCGCACCAGGTGCTAACCCAATGCACGGACGCGACAAGAAAGGTGCTCTGGCTTCCCTTAATTCTGTAGCCAAACTGCCTTACTCCGATGCACAAGATGGTATCTCTAACACATTCTCTATCGTACCTAAAGCACTGGGTAAAGACGAAGAATCCCGTAAGTCTAACCTGGTACACATGATGGATGGATACTTCCATAACAGCGCTCAACATTTGAATGTTAACGTGTTTAACCGTGAACAGCTGATGGACGCTATGGAACACCCAGAGAACTATCCACAATTGACTATCCGCGTATCCGGATATGCAGTTAACTTCATCAAGCTGACTCGTGAACAACAATTGGATGTAATCAACCGTACGTTCCATGGTTCGATGTAATTCGTTCCTATTCATAAAGATCTTTGAATGAAGTACTACATTGAAATAATTGCAAGGAAGATGCCGCCCTTGTCTCAAGGGCGGTAATATCTTGTTTGAGAATTGTTAAAATTTTAAATATCACAGCCGCGATTAAGGGAAATGACAGTCTCAAGGACAGGGAGCTTCTTCGTGAAAGAGGGACTGTTAGTCTGTCGTGGCGAAAGGATGATATCCTATGATTAAAGGTCGCATACACTCTTTGGAAACCTTTGGAACCGTTGACGGACCTGGTATTCGATTTGTCTTATTTATGCAAGGATGCTTGCTGAAATGTCAGTATTGTCATAACCCTGATACTTGGGCTTTAGATGAAGGTAAAGAAATGACTTTAGAAGAAGTGCTTGCGGAGATCGAGCCATATATAAACTACTATCGTTCATCCGGTGGTGGATTGACAGTATCCGGTGGAGAACCAACTTTGCAGGCGCAATTTGTAAAGCAGTTATTTACAGAAGTTAAAAAGCGTTGGAATCTGCATACTACATTAGATAGTAATGGTTACAACGAAGGTGACAAGATTAATGACTTATTGGATGTTACCGACTTGGTTATGCTAGATCTCAAACATATAGATGAGGAAGCGCATATCAAGTTGACTGGTAAATCTAATGATCGTACTTTGAAGCTTGCACGCTGGCTATCAGATCATAATCGTAAGATGTGGATTAGACATGTATATGTTCCAGGCATTCATGATCGTGAAGAGGATCTTATTAACTTGGGCCGTTACATTGGAACCTTAAATGGTGTTGAGAAATTTGAGATCTTACCTTATCATCAAATGGGTATTTATAAATGGGAAATGCTCGGCAAGGCTTATGAGTTAGATGGCGTGCCATCCCCTTCCGATGAAGAAGTTCAGCGGGCATACCGCTTGGTCGAAGAAGGTCGTAAACAGACAGCACTGGTATAATTGATATCTACCTTAAGTGAGAGCCGTTCCTTCAGTGATTTACTACTGAAGGAACGGCTTTTTTTGTTAAAAGGGGAACGTCTGGTATCTTGAAAAGGGGTAATTTTGTATTTACCTTGTAAAAACATGATATAGTTACAGCTGTTGATTAAGGAGTTTGTAAATACATAATGACAGATAATATATCATTATTTAAAGATTTTATAATTATTACCCGAGGTAATGTGTGGTTAAATCACATATAATAACGTTTAATCGTAATTTTTACTATAATAAAGTTATTATACATAACATATTGTGTAGTTGATTCCGCTTTCATTAGAGATTTTTATCCCTATAGTGGATGAATCTTAACCTTACGAGAATGGAATCTGTTTTCTATAATAAGAAGTGTAAAGCATAACATTATATGGGGGGTCACAAGAAATGAAAAAAGGTATGACTTTGCTATTGTCCCTGATTTTTGTATCATCAGCTTTACTGGCAGGTTGCGGAAGCAACAATAGTGCATCTTCTAACAAAGGAGATGGAAACGCTACCGCGACTAATGCAGCGGACGCTACAAATGCTCCGGCAACAGAAGAACCGGTAAGTAACGAACCGTTCGAAATGACGATTCGTCACACTCAAATCGGTGCAGACAAACAGAAACGTCTAGCTATTCTGCAAGAAGTAGTGAAAAAGGTAGAAGGCGATGTACCTGGTCTGACCTTTAAACTCGATGGAGTAGATTCAGATGTAAACCGTAAAGAAAAATTGCGTGGTGAAATGGCTGCAGGTAATCCACCAGAGATTTTCGATCTGTTCGGTAGCCCTGACTCTAAGATCTATGCTAAAGAAGGTAAATTACTTGACCTGACTCCAATTCTTGAGGAACTTGGAATTAAGGATAAATTCTCAAATCTAGATCCTTTCACTTATGAAGGAAAAATTTACGGATTGCCAATCGGTGGATCTGGTGAAGGATTCTTCTACAACAAAGAATACTATACTAGCAAGGGTTGGAAAGCTCCAACAACATTTGCTGAATTGGAACAACAATTGGCTGACATCAAGGCTGACGGAAAAGTGCCTTTAGCTGGTGCGTCTAAGGCTGGTTGGGTACCACTTATGCTAGCTAACCACTTGTGGTCACGTTATGCAGGTCCAGATGTAACTGCTAAATTTGCAACAGGCGAAGCTAAATGGACTGATCCAAACGTTGTAAAAGGCTTTGCGAAGTACAAAGAATGGGTTGATAAAGGATACTTCAAAAAAGGCGAACTTGGTTTCGAGTATGCTGAATATACAACACAATTCACTAGTGCTGAAGCAATCCTGCTGTATGATGGTACTTGGAAATCCTCCGTATTCAAAGCTGGACAATCTGGCGAAGGCTTGATCGGTAAAGTTGGATTCTTCAATATTCCTCCAGTTGATGGTGGCGTGGGCGACCAAACAGCATTGATGCGCGATGTAAACAATGGCTATGGCTTCTCTGCTTCTGCTGAGAAAGATCCACGTCAATTAGCTGCTGTGAAATCATTTATCAAAAACCTCTTTAATGAAGAAATGCAATTACGTGGACTTGTTGAAGATGGCGTATTGCCAGCAATGAAAATTGACCAAAACGTTCTGAATGAAAATATTACGGATGATCTGATGAGCGAAATCGTAGGTGTACTTAATAACTCACAATCTTCGTTCCCAGCATTTGACTCTCTCGTTCAAGCAGATGTAACTACAGAAATCAGTAACATTCAAATTCAAAAGCTGATTGGTGGTCAGACAACTCCAGAGAAGATGGGCGAAGCTTTACAGAAGGTACAAGAAGAAGCAAACGCAGCAGTTGAATAAGTAGCTGCAAACTGAATGTACCCTGGTGCTAGAACCAGGGTACATTTTTAAACTCAAAGAAATTATGTGTTTGCGCTGATCTAAACATTCATTGTTCGCCAGATGTCAAAGCAACCGGAGGTAGTCATGAATAAAGCATTAAGAAATCCATTGGTATTTTTCCTTTTTATTCTTCCAGCACTGATCCTGTTCACGATGTTCTTCATCTATCCCATCTTCAGTTCAATCTATTACAGCTTTACTAGCTGGAATGGTGTATCTGACACAGTTAAGTCTGCCGGAATCAGTAATTTTGAGAAGGCATTAGGAGACGAACGATTCTGGATATCTGTCAAAAATAACGGTTTCTTCATTCTTTTCTCCTGTTTTGTACAGGTGCCGTTAATCATATTCTTCTCGTTATTGATATCAAATGTAAAGAAGCTAAAAGGCTTATACAAGACGGCAGTCTTCATGCCTTCCATTATGTCTACAGCAGTTATCGGTATTCTATGGGGCTTCATTTATGAGCCCAACATTGGACTTTTAAATAAGGTTCTTGGCTTAGTTGGTATTGATCCGCTTTACTGGTTGTCGGATGAGAGATTCGCAATGTTATCGATCCTGATCACGAATGCTTGGCAATGGACAGGATTCTATATCGTAATGGTACTGGCAGCTATTTTGTCGATACCGGGTGAATTGGACGAAGCTGCTGCTATTGATGGTGCAACTGGATTCCAACGAGCTACACGTATCACGCTTCCGCTAATCGTCCCAATCATCTCTGTCGTAATTATGTTATCCATTGCAGGGGCAATGAAAGCGGCGGATATCGTAATTGTAATGACTAAGGGTGGACCTGCGGGTTCAACCGATGTAATGGCAACCTATATGATTAAATATGCAATTACTAACTTTAAATACGGGTACGGTAATGCCATCGCAGTCCTGATCTTTGTATTTACACTGGTGGTTACAGCCCTTTATCAGCTGCTGATAGCCCGACGCACAGAAAGGATTGAATACTGATGCCACGCGCCCTGAAAAAAAGTCTGCCACACGTCGCACTATTGTCCTATCTACTAGTTATTCTATTTCCTTTCCTGTTCGTGTTATTCTCCTCTGTGAAAAAGGATAACAATGCAATAGCACTTAACCCTTTTGGGATTCCAAAGGAGTTCGTCTTCAATAACTACGTTGAAGCTTGGGTAAATGCCAAGATCAGCACCTACTTTTTTAACAGTTTGTACATTTCCATATTGGCTTCTGTAGTATCTATCATTCTAGCGTCTATGTTTGCTTTTGCAGTTACTCGGATGCGCCAAGGCAAATGGAATACGATTTTGTTCACCTTAGTTATGGTGGGAATGCTCATTCCAAACAACGCATTGATGCTTCCTATTTATACGATTGTACGTAAGATGGGGATTCTGAATACGCACTGGGCGTTGATTATCCCTTATATCGCGAATGCAATTCCGTTTACGATAATTATATTGGCTGCATTTATGCGCTCGTTGCCTAGAGAAATTGAAGAGGCAGCGGTCATGGATGGGTTGAAGGCACCAGGTATCTTTGCTAAAATTATTGTACCTCTAACCGTACCTGCCATGGTTACTGTATTCATTGTTAATTTCCTGGGCAATTGGAATGAATTCTTGCTGGCAAACTACTTCCTATCAAATGATGAACTACGTACGCTCCCAGTTGGTATGGTTCAATTCCGTGATCAATACCAGATGAACTATGCACAAATGTCAGCGGGTATCGTCTTCAGCGTATTGCCGGTAATTGTCATTTATGCGATTTTACAGGAGAAAATTATTGAAGGCGTAACAGCAGGCGGCGTAAAAGGATAACTTTTTTTCTCAGTCAGGAGCACCAGCCGATGAATTTGCGCTATAAATTATTTACGGCATTTTTGGGCCTGATAATCATTCCTTTATTTATTCTAGGCATGCTTATGTTTTTCGTGACTTATAACTCTATTGAGAAGAAGTACAGTCAGCAGTCGGAATACTCACTTAAAGCAATTAGTTACAGTATTTCGAATGTGTTAAAAGATATGGATAACGTTACAGACAACGGAATTGCTACCTCGGTTTTTCATATGGCACTTAGCGCAGAAGATCCTACTAACCAGGATTTGACTGATGCCGAGCAACTCAATTTGAATGCAAGCCAGCGCAATTTCCGTAGTCTGTTATTTAACCATCCATCGATCAGCTATGCTTTTTTGTACAATTTTAACGGTAGAGGTAACTCTGAAATCGTGTCGCTTTTTAATAAGGAAAATTTCCGAACACTACCCTATGATACATTCAAGAAAAGTGATTTGTACCAGGAAGTAATGGATTTGAATGGTGTGCCGAAGTGGCTGGCTCCTCATGAATATCCCGAACTTACGGGAACTGAACCTGTGTTTACACAAATTCGACTCGTTAAGGAATTGAGCTTCTTTCAGAACATAGGTATCCTCGTTGTACAGATCAAAAATTGGGAGTTCGAATCGATATTTCGCAATTTAAAAATTGGGGATAGTAATCAAGATGTCTCGTTTATGCTTGTAAATGATGATGGAATGATTCTATTCGACCCAGATCAAAAGCTGGATGGACAGGATATTCAGTCATTCGCGAATAAAGAGATTACCTTTGAAAAAGGGTTTCAGAGTTTTAAAACGCAGTACAACGGGGAAAAAAGTATTCTCTCCATGTATCATTTGAAAGATTATCCTTGGAGTCTAGTGTCTGTAACTTCATGGAACTCTCTGTCTCATGAAGTTACAGTATTTGCACGATGGTTTGTTGGGGTTATCTTCTTATGCTTTTTAGCAGCGGTAATTTTCAATCTGTTCTTTATGAATCGAATTACTGGCGCAATTGCCGTAATTGTTCGTTTTATGCGACGGGTTGAGGATGGGGATTTGACTACGCGGGTAGAGGTAAAAGGGAATGATGAGTTAACGCTTCTTGCAAAAGGCTTTAATGATCTTATGGATAAAATTAATGGGTTGTTTAATAGAATCCATGTGGAACAGCGCCGCAAGAATCAAGCGGAAATGCGTGTTCTACAGGCCCAGATCAAACCGCATTTTTTATTCAATACATTAGAGTCGATTAATGTCCTGGCTATACAGAATGAAGGCAAGAAAGTTAGTGAGATGGTCTACAGACTGGCAAGTATTTTACGTATCAGCATTCAGGATCGAGAAGAAATTACACTGGATGAAGAAATTAAACACCTGCGCAATTATTTAGATATTCAAAAATTCAGGTTTGAGGATTTATTTGAATATGATATTGATATCCCACAAGAATTGATGAGTTGCGGCATTCTAAAGCTTACTTTGCAACCGCTTGTAGAAAACAGCATTCAGCATGGATTTGAGGGGATTGATTACAAAGGTCAAGTTTCTGTGAAAGCTTGGGAGAAGCAAGGGGACTTGATTTTACAGATTGAAGATAACGGTATTGGTATTACGCCGTCTCAGTTGTCCATTTTCCAATACATTGTGAATGATCCTGTGGAGCAAGAGGTTAAAGTTGAACGAGAAAACCGGATGAATCTTGAACGCAGAGGACTTGGTATTCGCAGTGTAGCGGATCGCATCCGCATTGAATACGGTGACAGGTACGGAATATTTATTTGTTCCAGTCCAGGCTATGGTACTATTATTCAATGTGTCATACCTAAATACGAGCAGGGGGAAGATCATTATGCTAAAAGTATTATTGGTAGATGACGAAGCCCCAATTCTGAATAATCTAAACAGAGTGTTGCCTTGGCAGGAGATGGGGATGGAGGTCGTTGGTATGGCGCGAAGCGGTATGGACGCCTTGCGCATTGCCGAAGAGGAGCAGCCTGATCTTGTGTTAAGTGACATTCGTATGCCAGTGATGGATGGGTTAACTTTTGTAGGAAAGTTGCGGGAAATGGGATTGGATAGTGAGGTACTTCTTCTTACCGGGTATCAAGAGTTTGACTATGCACGGGAAGCGATTCGGCTTGGGGTGAAAGAATATATTTGTAAGCCGATCCATTATGAAGAACTTGGCAATAAGGTACGTGAGATAGGAGCTACTATTCGTAGTAAACAGTTTAAAAATAAACTGTATAATAGCATTCCTTTATTTCAGGAGATTCCTGAAGCGGACAATGGTAAAAAAACACCGGATCAGCTTATGAACCTCGCCGCTCAGTACATCTCTGAACATCTTCATTCTGATATCGGGATTGAGGAAGTGGCGAATAAGATCGGAATTAGCGGCAGTTACTTCTGTCTCTTGTTTAAAAACCGATTTGCAATGACTTTCGTGGAATACGTAACACAACAGCGAATTGAAGCTGCCAAGTTTATGCTTACCAATAGCGACAAGAGCATTACGGTGATTGGTTCCGGAGTGGGTTATCAGGAACGGCGTTATTTCACGAAGGTGTTTCAGAAGCAGACGGGGATGTCTCCTAAGGAGTATCGCGATCGGTGTCGGGCAGAAGTATTATAAGGTTTGCGGCGTATGGTGAGGTTTAGCGTCACTGCGAGGAATGTTTGGACTTCCGGTCGCTGTTATCCTCGGATTTCTTGATTGGAAACCGCTGCTCGCGGTTGAAATCCGAGGATAGCATATGCTTCCGAGGTAGCTTTCCAAGGAAAGCTTTTAGGCGAACGCTACGCTCCTACAGTTCCAAACTTCCTCTCCGTTCCTTCTCCCTCACCACACTTTGTTGTGGGTATGGGGTCGTCCCACTCCTGCGGATGTAAGGACTCCTTGGGGAATGAATGGACTATCGACCAACCTGAGGCTGTGGTAGAAGAGCAAAGACTATCGACCAGCCTGCGGCTGTGATAGAAGAGCAAAGATTATCGACCAGCCTGCGGCTGTGATAGAAGAGCAAAGATTATCGACCAGCCTGCGGCTGTGATAAAAGAGCGAAAGAATTATCGACCAGCCTGCGGCTGTGATAAAAGAGCAAAGATTATCGACCAGCCTGCGGCTGTGATAAAAGAGCGAAAGAATTATCGACCAGCCTACGTCTGTGATAAAAGAGCGAAAGAATTATCGACCAGCCTGCGGCTGTGATAAGTACATAGTAATTCAGCCTACGGCTGTAATAAATTAAATGATTTTAAACATTAGAGATGATTATCCTTAGTTACTAAGGATAATCATCTCTTTTTTTATAGAAATATAATATGTTCCCTATACTCCCATAATTTATCATATGTTTTAATTAGAGTGTAAGAAGGAAATGCAAGACGGTAGCTTAACAGCGTGATAAAGGCCTTAGATTGGGATGATGGGGAAATGGGGGAACTGAAAATGAGTGTGACGAATCCTTCCGTCAGCTTGTCAGAAGTAAAGAAAAGAGGCAGGGGGAGAGCGCCGAATTTTCTAAGAGTGATGAAGAAATATTGGGTGTTCTATTTGATGATGCTCCCAGCCATTATTATTCTGATCATCAATAACTACATACCGATGTTAGGGACGGTAATTGCTTTTAAGGATATCAATTACCAGAAAGGGATTCTAGGCAGCGACTGGGTCGGGATAGCGAACTTTAAGTATCTATTCTCGACGGAGACGGCTTGGGTCATTACAAGAAATACCCTATTGTACAACACTGCGTTTATTGTACTCACACTATTTTTTTCACTGGCTTTTGCGATTATGTTTAACGAAATGCGCAGCAGATGGCTATCGAAATTCCATCAGAGTGCGATGTTTCTCCCGTATTTTCTCTCATGGGTCGTCGTTAGTTATTTAGTATACGGCTTTCTGAGTGCAGAGCATGGATTTATGAACAAGACGCTGCTTCCTTTATTTGGAGTCGATCCAATTGAATGGTACTCACAGTCGCAATATTGGCCAGGGATTCTAGTGATAGTGAAACTGTGGAAAGAGATTGGATATACGACGGTCATTTACATGGCTGCGATCATCGGTATAGATCATGAATATTATGAGGCTGCGCTGATCGATGGTGCTTCTAAATGGAAGCAGATTCGCAAAATCACACTACCACTGATCAGTCCGGTTATTATCGTAATGACGCTGCTGCAGATCGGCAGGATTTTTAACGCAGACTTCGGATTGTTCTTTCAGGTTACTAGAAATGCAGGCGCATTATACTCCACTACGCAAGTTATCGACACCTATGTGTATCAGACCTTCCTAGCGATTGGTGATATAGGGATGTCTTCTGCCGCGGGTCTCGTGCAATCTGTTGTAGGATTTCTACTGATCTTCTTAGCGAATCTAGCCGTACGACGAATAAGTAAAGATGATGCGTTATTTTAGAGGGAGGTGGGAGTGTTGAGCCAGGCAGAAACTACAATCGGGCCGTCAGGTCGTACAGGAAAGAGAACTAAACGGCAAAGACAACCCAATGAAATTTCGAATATTTCCAATTTGTTAATTAATATATTCTTCTGGATCTACACAGCGATTTGTGTGGTCCCGTTGATTCTCGTAATTATCGTATCGTTTTCGGATGAGAAATCCGTTGTACAGAATGGTTATAGCTTTTTTCCTAGCAAGTGGGATATTTCTTCTTATGAATTTCTGTTAAAAGATTATTGGCAAATTATAGATGCAGCTGCCGTTTCCTTATTTGTGACAGTGGTTGGAACGATTCTGAGTCTCGTGATTATGGCAATGTATGCCTACCCTATCTCACGTGGAGATTTTCCACATCGTAATTTCTTTTCGTTCTTTATGTTTTTTACACTGCTGTTTAATGGAGGCCTAGTACCTTGGTATCTGGTTTATACTCAAATGATGCATTTGAAAGATACTCTATGGATTCTGATTATGCCACTGCTGGTTTCAGCATTCTTTGTTATCATTTTGAGGACCTTTTTTGCAAATACAATACCGCCGGCACTTGTTGAATCCGCTAAAATCGACGGGGCACCAGAGTTTCGGATCTTCGTTCAAATCATTCTGCCATTGTCGTTACCGGTGTTAGCTACAGTAGGGTTATTTCAAACTTTGGCGTATTGGAATGACTGGTATCTCAGCTTGATCTTCATTTCGCCAGAAGGGCATGTCAATCTACAGTATCTAATGTATAAGACGATGTTGAATGTTCAATTCTTGACTGCAAGCCCTCAAGCGATGGCAGCCTTAGCTGCACAAGGTGTAGAAATCAATCTGCCGACAGAAACGGTAAGAATGGCGATGGCTGTTATTGGTATCGGTCCAATCGTGTTCGTATACTCGTTTTTTCAAAAATATTTTATCAAGGGGCTTACCGTTGGTGCAGTTAAAGGCTAATAATGTTTGGAATGGCTTAATTCGGCGCTCTACGCAAGTGTGTGAACGTCCGATTCAGCATATATAAATATTTTGAGGGAGGTTATGGTATACATGAAGGCTATTCGAACAAGCGCACTATTAACACTGATGCTTATCGTGGTACTCAGTCTTAGCTTAGCTGGATGCGGAGGGAATAACGGAAATAATGAAGGGGCTTCACCAGCGCCAAGTGAAAATGCAACCGCTACCAACGCTGCGGCAACAGATGAACCTGCTGCAGATCCTACAGCTGAACCTGAGAAGAAATTAGATCCTTATACTGTCAAGTTAATCTATGTCGGTGCCGTTCAAAAGGATGAACAGGTTGTTGAGGATGCTATTAATAAGCTTCTAGAACCTAAAATTAACGCTAAATTGGATATCGCACCGATCGACTGGGGTCCATGGGACAATGATGTTAACCTGAAGATTGCCAGTCAGGAGAAATTCGATATTATTTTTACAGCGCAATGGAAAAACTATGTAACCAACTCCGCTAAAGGTGCTTACCTCCCGCTTAATGATGATAACGGCAAGTACGGTAATCTATTGAACGAATATGGCCAAGGGATTCTTAAAAACCTCGACCCGCAATTCTTAAAAGGTTCTGCGATCAATGGTGTGAATTATGCCGTTCCTACGAATAAGGAGTTAGCCGCACAAGGCGGGATCGTGTATCGCTCGGATATTGCTGATGAATTAGGCATTGATATGTCGAATGTAAAGACTATTCAAGATCTGGATGCCGTTCTCAAAGTTGTAAAGGAGAAGAGACCAGACCTTACTCCACTGTATTTTAAACAAGGAGAGACCTTTAACTCTCAGTACATGGCACAGTACGATACGCTTGGTGATGCTTCAATTCCGGGCGTTCTGCTTAAGGATTCATCGGACACTAAAATTCAATCTATGATTGAGCTGGACCGCTATAAGGAAATCATCAAACTTACCCGTGAATACATGAAGAAAGGTTATATTAACAAAGATGCGGCCGTAGCAACGAATTCTACACAAGATGCAATGAAGGCTGGTAATGTCTTTATGACAGTACAATCCCTTAAACCTGGTAAAGATAGCGAATTGGCTAATGCTACAGGTTTGGTTGGTAAACTGAAACAAATTGCCTTTAACGAACCAACGATTTCTACCAGTGACGCCGCAGGGTCTATGTTAGCGATCTCCGCTTCCTCTGGTGATCCAGCTCGTGCCATGATGGTCTTAGATCTTTTGCACACGGATAAGGAAATCAATAATCTCCTCGTATTTGGTGTAAAAGGTGTTCATTATGATGTCGTTAGCGGCGATACGATTAAAGCTACTGACAAAACGGGTGACTATAATACTGCTGCCGCCTGGATGCTTGGAAGCCAATTCCTGAATCCTGTATGGGAAAGTGAAGCTCCAGACAAATGGGAGCAATTCAAGGCTTTTAACTCCAAAGGCAAAGCTTCTGTAGCACTAGGCTTCAACTTCGACGCATCCTCTATGAAGACTGAAATGGCGGCTTGTAAAGCTGTAATGGATGAATACGATATCAGTTTGGACACCGGTTCTGTTGATCCAGATACCGTGCTGACTAAGTATGCCGACAAGCTCAAGAAAGCTGGACTTGATAAGATTATTGCAGAAAAGCAAAAACAATTGGATGCTTTCTTAGCTGCTCAAAAATAAATATTTTAAGCGAAACTAAAAGGCTATCCCCGGCATGATAATAATGCTGGGGATAGCCTTTATTGTGCGATTGATAAATAGGTTAGCGGAAGGAAGTATCTATTTTTTGTGCCACCTGAATGGCAAGTGACCAAGCCTGCTCGGGATCTAGTTTACCTTGCTCAGCTTTGGTCAAGTATTCGAGCATATTTATTTCTACATCAGCATGGTGAGGACCGTAGTAGGTAGGAATTACTTCTTGTGCTGCTGTAGAGAGGACACGTCCAATCTCTGAGTTAGGAAAATAAGGATCATACAGGTTGTGGATCTCTGGATCGTCATAAATTTTGGGTGTGGAGGGAAATGCACCTTGTGTCTTAAATGAAATTAGTTGCTGTGCCGGCTCGGTTAACCATTTGATAAGCGCGAATGACTCCTCTGGATGACTACCTGTTCTAGGCAAAGTAAGGATGGAACCTCCCCGATTAGCGCTGTTTCCTGGGATGGTCGTTACGTTCCATAATCCGCTGGCTGTTGGAGCACTGCTCTTGATATGATCAATCATCCAAGCTGGACAGAGCATAACTGCAAAGTCACCATTTAGCAGACCTGCACCCCAGCGCTGTGTATCTACGGCAATACCGGCGGATAGATTCAGCTTAAGCGCTTGAATTGCGAAGTCCCAGGCCCCTTTAACTGCAGGATTATTTCCTACGATCAGTTCTTGTGTAGTGGGGCTGTAATATTGAAGCTTGGACTGGCGCAAAAGGGTTAGATACAGATTTTCTAAGTCATTGACAAAGGCTTTGCCAGTTGCCTCATGGACTATAGTGCCGGCCCTGAGGAATTGGTCCCAAGTTTGGATTCTATTTGCTACTTCTTCCGGTCTGGTAGGGAGTCCAGATAACGCGAAAATATCAGTCCGATACAACATAGCGTAAGGACCAATATCAGTCGGTAATCCGAAGATAAAGTCAGTCCCGAGCACCTCCTGCCACTTCCAACTCAGGAATTGATCCTTCAGATCACTCGCTCCAAATGTTGTTAGATTATAAAAATAATCGGGGAACTGCTTAAAACGATCCAAATAGCTAATATCAATAGCCGCTACATCAGGGGAACTATATCCTGCTGCGAATGAAGTCTGCAGCTTGGCGGGAAGCTGCGTGGAGGTAGAGGTCTGAATACGAATTTCTAGCTCGGGATGCTGGGATTGATACTCGGCTATAAGCGGCTCAAGACCCGATCCAGCGGTAAGCCAGATGTTCAGCTGGATCGGGTCTTGTAGATCAATGTCTTCCTTGGAGGGAGAGATTTGGCAACCACTTGTATGAAGAAGCAATCCAAGGGTTAACAGGACAGTCATCAACTTAGCGTTCACATGCAAGAGAACACACCTCGACTTTATTTGTTATGCTTCTGAAATTCCTGAGGAGTCATACCCATGTATTTCTTGAATATGAGGCTGAAGTATGCAGGATCCTTAAAGCCAACTAAATCACTAACCTCGTAAACCTTAAGCGTAACATTATTTAGCAGCTCTTTTGCTTTTTGAATACGGAGCTTGGTTAGGAAACTGGAGAAGCATTCTCCTACATCGTCTTTGAACAGACGACCAAGATAGGTGGGGTTCATGTATAGTTCATCTGCGATCATTTTGAGTGAGAGGTTCTCTTGGAGTCGGGAATTCATTACCTCAATCATCATAGAGATTACCCTGCGTGTAGCCTTAACCTGTAGTTGTTCCGTAAGCTGTGGGGACGCCGAGTACATAGATACATCATTATAATAGATAACCGATCGTGTACTATCCTTTTTGATCTGTTGGCACGCCTGTAGACTCTCATGATAGGCTGTTGTGAGAGCTCCAAGGTCATAATGTGGGTTGGAGACACCCGCGCTGAAAGGCGATTTCAAGATACTTGACAGCTTACTCATCGTCTCCTGCGTCAACGCCTCATCGATTCTTTCAGATTGTTCATGCGGATAGAATAACATGATTATTGCTTCTTGCTCTTCTTGTATGCCGACAACGTTAGCGTAAAGTGAAAAACACTCTTCTAATATATTGATTACGGCTGCATACATTGCTTGTTCGGACCAGTACTGTGGCATATCATCACCTAGATGATTTACAGTTACGACGACAAAAGAATGAAAGGGAGGGATGAGCTGTTCTTCAAAATAGGGCAATGGAATGCCATAAAGAAGATCCGAAAGGCGCTTCTCACGTAGATTCTTTTCTCGTAGTTGCGATACTTGCCTATGTTGCTTTTTTAATTCCAGACGATCGTACACACTTGTTACGACCTCGAGGATATTTTCGACTGAATTTGGCTTGACCAGATATTCTCGAACACCGTACCGAATGGCTTGGCTGGCATAGGAGAAATCCTGATAACCTGTGAGCAGAACCGTTTCAGTGTCAGGATAACATTCATGGATATGCTTGGAGAGCTCGAGTCCATCCATGCCGGGCATTCGTATATCTGATATTACGAGATCGACAGCATGCTCTTTTAACAATTGCACAGCTGCTAATCCGTTCTCTACTGACCCAATGATGCTAAAATTCTGGTTCGCACTTCCCAGCATTTCTGACAGAGAACGTCGAACAAAACTCTCGTCATCAACAATTAACACATTCATCACTTCGCCCCCTACCCTTGATCGAACTGTAATGGAACAGTGACTTTTACTAATAAGCCTCCGAGTTCGCTTGTTGATAAATGAAGGCCAAATCCATGTCCATAGATTAGTTCTATACGATGATTTAAATTAGAAAGACCGATGCCGGTGTGAAGCAGCTTCTCTGGCTTGACCTCGTCACTGATTAAGGCCTCTGCCATTCTTGCCTCGCTCATGCCTTCCCCATTATCTTCTACAGTTAGCACAAGTAACGTGCCCTCACTGTAGGCTCGAATACGTATGAGCCATACCTCCCGTAGCGTAGGTTCAAGTCCATGAGTGATAGCATTCTCTACAAGGGGCTGAAGGGTTAGCTTCATAAGCTGCCGATTCATGACCTCAGGGTTCACATGCAGATCAACCTGTAGTTTGTACTCGTAGCGTAATTTTTGCAGATAAATGAACCGTTCTAATTGCTGTAAATCCTCCTCAACCGTAACAAATTCCGATCCTCGATCAATGCTATAACGGAGCAAGTCGCTAAGTGCGAGCACCATTTGTGACTCTTCTCGCAGGCGCTTATTAGCAAGTGACCAATAGATGGTATTTAAAGTATTGTAGAGAAAATGAGGGCGGAATTGTGCTTTTAGCGCCACGATTTGAGCTTGTTTTTCACTAATTTGTTTACTTGAAAGGTCAGCAATGGTGTGGTCCAGGTTTTGAAGCATGGAGTTATAGCTTGAGTAAAGGATAGCCATTTCTTTGTTCATGGTTGTCTTTACAAAAGGCAGTGTGGTTCCACGCTCAACATTGCTTAGTTTGGTTGCGAGATTACGAAGCGGTTTAGATAGTGTCCACGAGAAAAAGGAAGTAAACAATAGCGCTGCGGCCATCCCCAACAAACCAATTAGTATAATATTCCGGCGAATGCCATTTAAATCTTTAACAGCTTCTTTAGAATCAATATAAGCAAACACACTCCACTCGCTATAGGTTGAATAGGCATAGGATACGAACATATTGCGGGAGTTTATGGTATGCGGGATGATTCGTGCTTTATGGTTGCTGAATTGATTTAGGATTCTGTCATCCATATACAGCCCAATCTCATTTGGATCCGTGGAATAAACAATGGTGTTGAATGAATCAACAATTTGGATTTTCTCATTTTTACCCAGGTGAAATTGGCTGACAGCATTATGGATGACCTCCACAGGGAGGACGAGAAATAGAGTTCCTAACCGATTTAAATCATTCCAATCATTAATTTGCCTTGCTCCCATGACTACAGGGATCGTACCGTTCTGCCATACATCTACACCAAACCAGACCATGCGGCCGTTATTCTTTGCTATAGCTGGAAACCAATAGGCCCCGCGGATTTCCTTCTCGCTGTCCCAGATTACTTTTAAAGAACTGCTATTGGTATATACCTGATTATCTGAAAGTCCGAGCAGCTTGAACTGGATGTCATAGTTGATGGAACGTGTCTGTTGATCGATGTAGCGGGTGATATCCATAGCGTCAGTATGAGGTGTGCGGGATTCAGCTAAGTCTCCCAGTGTTTCTTGAATCAAGGGACTGAACATGATCGTAGATGAGAGTTTGTCATTATCTTGAAGAATAGCGTCCATTTTTCCTTGAAGCTGTTTGACGGACTCTAGAATATATTGGTTCGACCGGTTAAGGACGGCTTGGGATGATGAACGGTAGGACAAAAATATCGTAAAGGCTACGATCGTAAAGATGATTAGTGAGAAACCCATGATTAATTGAACGAGGATGGAGATTTTCTTGGACATGTCATCACCCGCATGAAAAAGATATTCTTCCATACATTGTAACAAAAGCAAATGAATGCGAATATACCTTACCGCAAAATACACATATTTATATGGATAATCTCATTTTTTTCGGGGGGGAGCTGAAGGGTGGGTTGTGGTTGATTTAATACTGAGTTAATCTTTCTTTACCTTAAAATGAAACTTTTTGCGGTCGAATGCGTCTAATACTATGGTTTGTTATAACGAACGTGGCAAAAAGCAATTGTTCCGCTCTGTAGAGGGTGGATACGTTTTTGCGGGGAATATAAGAGGCGTATGAAAAAGACAGAGACCTACTTATATTTACAAATAGGAGCAGAGGAGTTATATCATGGATTTGAAGAAATTAACGTTAGTTGCTGTTTTGGCCATCTCTCAGGCCGCCTCGGCAGTGCCGGCTTTTGCCGAAGCTGTCAATAATACCTCCGGTAATACCAATGAAGTAGGGGCAGCTGCTACATCTGTGACGGATGTTATGCCAGAGGCTACTGACCCATTGCCACCATTGCAGACTGAGGGACCAGGGGGAGTAGTATCACCTACACCAACTCCTACTCCAATTCCTGGAGCAACAACTGAACCTGGAGCAACAACTGAACCTGGGGTAACAGCTGAACCTACGGCAACAGCTGAACCTACAGCAACACCACTTCCAACAGCAACACCTGTACCTACTACACAGCCAACACCAACAGATGGCGTTCGTGCCGCGGCTAGTAATCAGCTTGTACTAATGATGAACAGTAAAAAAATGTACCAAAACGGTGTTGAATATTTGGCTAATCAGCCTATGGCCGTGAAGAATGGTGTCTCATACGTTTCGATCCGAGCTATGGTAGAGCGCGTAGGTGTGAAATACATTTACGATTATAAAACGAAAGAAACGATTGTTACCAAAGGAAGCGATGTAATGCGCTTTAAGACGGATAGTAAGATCTATTCCGTTAATGGTAAAAATGTGACGATGAAAGGTCCCGCTTACCAAATTAATGGTACGTTCATGGTTCCTTTGACGTCCATCACCGGTGCGTTAGGCATTCCTTATACCGTTGATAATGTGCAAAAAAGAGTAATTCTTACGCTTAACACGAAGCCTAAAGCTTCTTTTACAGTGCCGACTGAGATTTATGCGGGTGAGCTTGTGAATTTTGTGACCTCCAATTCTTCTCCGAATGGTACAGCTATTGTAGATGAACGTTGGGAAGGTAAGCAGGATGCTTATGATCAACCAGGATTTTATGTAGTATCCTATTCCGTTATGGATGCGAATGGACAATGGAGCGATCCTTACTCCGTGACCATCAATGTACTTAAACCGAATACACCACCAGTCGCTAATTTCACGACAGACAAAGACTCTTACAAAATGGGTGAAATGATCACTTATTCAGATCTAAGCAGCGACCCAGACGGTGATCAAATTGAAGTGACTTGGACGAACAAAGCAGAAGCGTTCTTCACTCCAGGTCCAGCAACAGTAGCCATTCAAGTAAAAGATTCACATGGCGCAATCAGCACTTTTGAGAAGACCATTAATATTTCAGATGAAATCATGTACAGTAAAGAGGATTTCTACAGATTATTCGGTTCTCCAGGTAGTGTATTTAACATCGATGGATCGATGGTTCCAACTTGGCAGAAGGTAGCGTATAACCTTTCTTCTGAGCCATATACCCTTATCCGCAGTAACAGTCCAGAAACAGTGAATACGGAAGGGATCACGTATAAAGAAACATCATTTGGCGGAACCCGCTTCTTGGTTCACCACAAGAATAATATGAATATTAAAACGAAGGTGTATGTGATTGCTAAGAATAACAATCTGTACCCTACGACAATTACAACCGAATATGTAGGCTTTGGCGGTCCAAACTCTTATCCAGAAGGTACTGGTAAAATGTCAGTGCAGCGGTACTGGGAGTCTATGCAGACTAGAAGAGATTATAAGACAACGGTCCTACAACCCGGGGAAAGCGTCTCGATTCTTACGGATCTAAACAAAATTGCCATGAAACCAGGCGAGATTGTATCACTCCAAGCGGATTTATTTAGTGATTATCCTATTGAATATAATGTCATGATGATCGATGCGAATAAAGATCCTTTGACAACACTGCCTACACTTCCAATATTGGATCGTGATGGGGTGCATAACAGAGGAACTTATGCTGATTCTACACGCATCATCACGGTTACCGATGAAGTAGGAGTAACTCCTGCGAGACTTCTTCTCGGTGACAATTCGAGTGATTTGAATTTGATCGGCGTAGACCCAATGAACGGTACTGAAGCATCGAATGCGGGTAATTTCGGGGTGTTATACAAAATCAAATTCGATCGTGTTGCACCTAATTCCTTGATTACGTTTAATCCACGTGGCGGTAATTACATGGGTCCTGTCTTAGTTAACGGTCAAATTGTACACATGCCGACATCTGGAAGTCTCTCCAGTGCTGACATGAACAGTGTAATTTATCGTACTGGCGATTATGGCGGCTCCGTGGAGATTTTGTTCACAGCAGCTTCTGGTAGTAACTTGCCGGTGAATTTCCTAGTTACACCGCTACCTGCGAAGAAATAAAATAATATGTCCATCCTTTAAGTTATTTGGGATTAACTGAAATAAAAGTCCGGCTGAATATTCCACCAAGGAATACTCAGCCGGACTTTTTGTATTTAAATGTATGATTTTACTCCGATGAACGCTCATGCACTTGGTTGTTTCATTGACGGGGCATTTATTTTGGGGCATTATTAAGAGAGTGAAGTATAAATGAAATGAACTGAAATGTTATGGGAGATGAGCGTATGCTGTCGACAGAACAAATATTAGAGGTCATGTCGGGGCAAGGTCTGCGAATCACCGACCAACGCAAAACGCTTGCCAAGTTATTCGGCGAGAATAAGGGTTATTTGTCAGCGAAGGATGTCTATGAGCATATGGGCCGCAAGTATAGCGGACTTAGCTTTGATACCGTGTACCGCAATCTGCGTGTAATGGAAGAGCTTGGTGTACTTGAACAAATCGTCTTTGAAGACGGAGTGAAATTCAAGGGAAGCTGTAATCATCAGGATCACCATCATCATATGATTTGCCTTCAATGCGAGAAAACCTACCCGATTAATTTCTGCCCGATGAATTTAACGGATACACCTGATCAATTCCGGGTAGTCAAGCATAAATTTGAGGTGTTCGGTTATTGCAAAGAATGTGAAGAGAACCGGGAAGAAGAACTAGTCGCAGCAGCTAATCACAAAAAAGGAGTCTAAGGATGGCGACCCTTCGAAGAACGATTCAGGCTCCCATTCGGGTGTACCGCAAGTACATTTCCCCGATTAAGCCTGCAACTTGTCGTTTTTATCCAACCTGCTCTGCCTATGCGCTGGAAGCGATTGAAGTCCATGGTCCACTTAAAGGCTCATGGCTTGCTGCCAAGCGGATTGCTAGATGCCATCCCTTCCATCCAGGGGGGCTTGATCCGGTTCCACCTCTTGAGGAACAACCCTCGAAGAAGGATTCTGCCCGTGCGACTTGACACAAGCCCTTATCATTGGGTATATTCACAGGTAATAGTATGAATTCCGAGGAACGGATGAGTAAATCGGTACGTCCATTACAGAGAGCCGGTTCGAGCTGAAAGCCGGTATGGAGCGTTAGATTGAATATGGTCCGGGAGGAACTGTGTTCGAGCGGGAACTGCATTTGATGTTCGCGTAAGATAACAGCGTGTTCCAGCGTTAATGGACAGTTCCCGGGAAGGAACTGGCGAAGCCTGTTCTCTGTGAAGAGACAGGAAATTTGGGTGGTATCGCGTGAGTTATACTCTCGCCCCATTATAGGGGCGGGAGTTTTTTGTCTTTTAATGAAAGAAAGGATGATTAATCAATGAGCGAGAAGAAAACTTTTTACTTAACTACACCAATCTACTATCCGAGCGATAAGCTGCATATTGGACATGCTTATTCCACTGTAGCTGGAGATGCGATGGCCCGCTACAAACGTCTACGCGGCTATGACGTACGTTATCTAACAGGTACAGACGAGCATGGTCAAAAGATTGAACGGAAGGCTGAGGAAGCGGGTAAAACCCCTCAGCAGTTCGTAGATGACATCGTTGTTGGAATTAAGGAATTATGGCGTAAGTTAGATATCTCCAATGATGACTTTATCCGTACTACGGAAGATCGTCATAAAAAGGTTGTTCAGGATATTTTTGATCGACTGCTCAAGCAAGGTGATATTTATAAAGGTGAATATGAAGGCTGGTACAGTATTCCGGATGAAACCTTCTATACCGAAACGCAATTGGTTGATATCGTTCGAGATGACAATGGCGTAATCATTGGCGCAAAAAGCCCTGATAGCGGTCATCCTGTTGAACTGGTGAAGGAAGCGAGTTATTTCTTCCGGATGAGTAAATATGCAGATCGATTGCTGCAATTTTATGAGGAGAATCCGGAATTTATTTTGCCGGAATCCCGTAAGAACGAAATGATCAACAACTTTATCAAGCCTGGTCTGGAGGATCTTGCGGTTTCCCGTACGACTTTCGATTGGGGGGTTAAAGTTAAAGGCGACGAAAAGCATGTAGTGTACGTATGGATCGATGCGTTGACGAATTACATTACTGCTTTGGGTTACGGTTCTGAGGATCGCAGTCTGTACGATAACTTCTGGCCTGCAGATGTACATATTGTCGGCAAAGAAATCGTTCGTTTCCATACCATTTACTGGCCAATTATTCTAATGGCGCTAGGTGAACCTCTTCCGAAAAAGGTGTTTGCACATGGCTGGCTGCTCATGAAGGATGGCAAAATGTCGAAATCCAAAGGGAACGTAGTAGATCCAGTTACTTTGATTGATCGTTACGGCCTGGATGCACTTCGTTATTACCTGCTGCGGGAAGTACCGTTTGGTTCAGATGGTACATTCACACCTGAAAGCTTTGTAGATCGGGTTAACTATGATCTTGCTAACGACCTTGGTAACCTATTGAACCGGACAGGTGCAATGGTGGAGAAGTATTTCGGTGGAGAGCTTCCGGCGTATGAAGGAAATGTAACAGCATTTGATGGTGAGCTTCAAGCTGCGGCAGAGAACACTTATGCCAAAGTAGAAGAAGCGATGGAAAAAATGGAGTTCTCCGTAGCGTTGACAGCTATCGGAATCTTTATCAGCCGCACCAATAAATATATTGATGAGACACAGCCTTGGGTACTTGCTAAGGATGAGAGCAGAACAGCGGAGTTAGCTTCCGTGATGAGACATCTTGTGGAAGGTCTTCGCACCGCTTCCATTCTGCTGCAGCCGTTCTTGACGCAAACTCCTGCGAAGATCTGGGAGCAGCTTGGCATCGAAGCAGGTGAACTGACGACCTGGGACAGCGGTAAGACTTTTGGTCTGATTCCGGCAGGAACAAAGCTGGTGAAAGGCAATCCTATCTTCCCGCGTCTAGATGTGGAGCAAGAGGTAGCTTATATTGCCGACGCCATGGGTGCTGGCAAGCCTGCGGCTGAAGCAGCCGAAGCAGCTCCTGTTGCCCCAGCGGTATCCGAGCCTGAGGAAGAGCATAAAGAAGAGATCGGTATCGACGATTTCGCCAAGGCTGAGCTCAGAGTAGCTCAGGTCATTGCAGCAGAGCCTGTAAAGAAAGCCGACAAGCTGCTGAAGCTGCAGCTGGATTTAGGTTATGAGCAGCGTCAAGTCGTTTCTGGTATCGCTAAATTCTACACGCCGGAAGAGCTGGTAGGACAAAAAGTGATTTGTATTGTGAACCTGAAGCCGGTGAAGCTACGCGGAGAATTGTCACAAGGGATGATTCTAGCGGCTTCTAAAGGTGATCAATTAACCATAGCAACGGTGCCAGACAGCATGCCAAATGGAGCTATTGTGAAGTAAGATTGGTAATGTAGAATATATAAATGAAAATTTATATCAAGGAAGGGAATGCTCCTTCAGCCGGATAGGCTGTGGGAACATTCCTTTTTTCGAAGTATTAGCAAAGATAAAATCCAGAATCATCTTATCAGGATTTATTGTTGACTTATCGTAATGATTACTATTATACTTCTAATAGTAAAGATTACGATTTGAGAGGGAGATCAATTTAATGGTTGCTATGAAGTCACGAATAAGTCTGCTCATTCTTGCAATGGTGCTTGTATTTACACTTACTGCATGTGGACCTAAGAGCAGTGGAAGTATAGTTGAAGGGAAAGTAAATGTTGTAACTACCTTTTATCCTATTTATGAGTTTACTCGGGAAATTGGTGGAGATGATATAAATGCCATTAATTTGCTTCCGGTTGGTGTAGAGCCGCATGATTGGACACCGCGCAGTCAGGATATTGTTAACACCTCTAAAGCGCAATTGTTCCTATATAACGGAGCAGGGCTTGAGGGATGGGTTCCTAATTTTCTAAAAGGGCTTGATAGCAGCAGCAAGGTGGAAGCCGTTGAAGTAAGTAAAGGGATTGATTTAATAATGACTGATGAAGATGACGGACATGATCACGGGGGCAGCAGTGAAGAGGATCATCATGAAGATGATGCTGATCATAATAGCCATTCTGGGGACAGCCTTCATACAGACCCGCATACCTGGGTTAGCCCGAAATCAGCGATCATCATGGCCCGTAATATTAAAGACAGTCTCCAGTCTGTAGATCCGGAGCATAAAGATGGTTATGAAGAGCGTTACAATAAGCTTGCTGAACGTTTACAGGCTTTGGATAGTAAATTTGAGCAGGAGCTTACCAAGCTGCCTAACCATGAAATCGTAGTTTCGCACCAAGCATTCTCATACCTTGCGCGTGATTATGGTCTTGAACAGCATGCGATCATGGGATTATCACCTGACGCAGAGCCAAGAGGTCAAGATTTGGTGAATCTGGCGAAGTTGGTCAAAGACGAAGACATCAAGTACATCTTTTTTGAAGAGCTTGTCTCCGATAAACTGGCTAAGACGTTAGCAGCTGAAGCCGGAGTGTCTACTATGGTTCTTAATCCAGTAGAGGGTCTTACTGCAGAGCAAGAAAAGAACGGGGATAACTACTTCACATTAATGGAGAAAAATTTGCAAAATCTGATTATGGCTTTACAATAATAAGGAAAGTATAAGGAAAAGGCGGTGCTTAAGCATGCAATCGGTATCCTTGGACTGCCATCAGCATATCATCGATATACAGGATCTTTCTTTTTCATATGGCGAACAGAAGGTGATCTCGAATCTTAACTATAGTGTAAGAGAACGAGACTTCCTCGGTATCATTGGGTCTAATGGCGCTGGTAAAACAACACTGATGAAGATGATCGTCGGTTTGCTTCCGGCTAGCAGTGGTGAAATTAAATTATTCGGAACACCTGTCCGCAAGTTTAAAGACTGGGAACGGATTGGTTATGTTCCACAAAAGAATGCCTTCAACCCGCTGTTTCCAGCAACGGTGCGTGAAGTAGTGCTATCTGGTTTATACAACAACAAGAATCTTATACGTAGAGTATCTAAGGCTCAGCACCGCCAGTGCGAAGATGCGCTGGAAGTGATGCGGATACAGGATATTGCGGAGAAAAGAGTAGGGCAGCTGTCAGGCGGCCAGCAGCAGCGTGTATTTCTCGCGCGTGCGCTGATCAACCATCCGGATCTCTTAATTTTGGATGAGCCTACAGTCGGTATTGACGCTGAATCCCAAGCAGGATTCTTTGATCTAATTACACATATGCATGCCCATCATCATATGACATTCCTGATGGTGTCGCATGATATCGACATGATTAAAAATTACTTAGGGAATGAACCCGTGCAAACGAACGGTAAGATTAACTTTTTCTCCCGTCACTCTCATGATTTGCAGAATTGTACGGAAGAGAACCTGCAGCACACGCTCTCTTAGGTCATAGTTAAACTCTGAGTAGCTAGAGGGTAGCTCTGCTATCAGAACTCTACATAGCATGGGAGCAGAGATGCTTTCATTCTTAATCTTTTCCGTATCTAAATAACGTGACGCTGTAAGCGTGCCCCGTAAGGGGCGAAAGCGATCTTACCTCGCACCATCTAAGTTCAGTAACCCCACCTCCTACGCCAGTTGCACTTGGCGGGTGTCCAGAGGGCAGAGCCCTTGGGGCCCTCCCTTGGAAGGGAGGGTTTGGGAGGGATCGAAAAAAGATTTTAATAATTAAAAATGTTTCAATTGTTCTACGGAGGAGAGTTAAAGTTGGAGATTCTATTTAGCGATTTTTTTCAGCGGGCGCTTGCAGGCGGTCTGCTGATAGGTATTACAGCGCCGCTTATAGGCGTTTTTCTTGTGCTTAGACGTTTATCTATGATTGGAGATACACTGGCTCACGTTACGATAGCCGGTGTGGCACTTGGTTTTTTAACAGGATTCTACCCGCTAGGAGCAGGTCTTGTTTTTGCAGTGGTGGCTTCCTTTGCAATAGAGAAGCTTCGCAAGGCATATAAGAGTTACGCGGAGCTATCGATTGCGATAATTATGTCGGGCGGGGTGGCTTTAGCCTCACTCTTTTTTACCCTGGGAAAAGGTTATAATGCTGATGTTATGAGTTACTTGTTCGGTAGCATTTATACGCTAGACAATACCGATTTAATCGTAGTAGGGATCGTAACGATAGCTGTTGTAGTAGTAGTTACGATGTTCTTTAAGGAATTCTTCCTGCTTAGCTTTGAAGAGGATGCTGCGAGTGTCAGCGGGCTGCCTGTGAAGCTGCTCAACATGCTGATCACTATTCTGACGGCGCTTGTAATCAGCACAGCGATCAAAATTGTCGGGTCGTTGCTAGTATCTGCTCTACTAACCATTCCGGTGGCCATAAGCTTATTGCTGTCACGAAGCTTTAAATCCTCGGTTATCCTATCGGTCATTATTTCAGAAATTGCTGTTGTAGGCGGACTAGTAGTTGCAGGAGTATGGAATCTGGCACCTGGTGCTACCATTGTGCTTTTACTCATATCACTATTAGTATTGACCTTGATCGGCAAAAAGGGTTTGCCAGCATAAACAGCGAATAAAATATAGGGTATGCATTTTTTTACATGAAGGAGCTACACTATTTCCCTGAAGTGACTCGAATGCTGGAAGGAGAGCCGCTACCTTGTCTAATATCAATGCAGGAATAGCCTTAGCAGCAGGGGTAGCATCGTTTATTTCACCTTGCTGTTTACCGCTTTATCCCTCTTATTTATCGTATATTACCGGATTATCCGTTCAGCAATTGAAGTCAGGCAGCAATACCAAAGAGGTCCGAATACGCACAATAACCCATACATTGGCATTTATTTTAGGTTTTTCAGCGGTTTTTTACACACTGGGATTTGGTGCAGGACTATTCGGACAATTCTTTAATGGACAACGTGATCTGATCCGGC
Source organism: Paenibacillus sp. FSL R5-0345 (assembly GCF_000758585.1). Lineage (NCBI taxonomy): Bacteria > Bacillati > Bacillota > Bacilli > Caryophanales > Paenibacillaceae > Paenibacillus > Paenibacillus sp. FSL R5-0345. Next base: position 4,738,565 of record NZ_CP009281.1, on the reverse strand, counting down.
AATTATCGGCGATTCTGATTATTGTGATGGGATTATTTCTGCTTGGGATCTTTCAGCCGCAATTTCTACTTCGTGAACGTAAGCTTGATTTAAAATGGAAGCCGGCGGGTTATGTGGGATCCTTTATTTTTGGGATCGGTTTTTCAGCGGGCTGGTCTCCATGTATCGGACCGATTCTGACCGCAATTATCGCACTTTCCGCCAGTGAGCCCGGCACGTGGTTTACGTTAATTACGGCTTACAGCATCGGTTTCGCATTGCCATTCTTTGTCTTGGCCTTCTTTCTTGGCGGAGCTAGACGTATCCTTAAATATTCAAATGTGCTGATGAAGATTGGCGGCGTTCTCATGGTATTTATGGGCGTTCTGCTCTTTACAGATCAAATGTTCCGGATCACAGTGTGGCTGCAGGGAATCACACCGGATTGGCTCATTTTTTAGGTGAAATAATCAATCCCTGCTTCTGGAAAATGTTCGAATATCCGCTCTGTGATAAACTCTCGCAGGGCGGTTTGCTGTTCATCGGGATAGACATATTTATTTTGTCCCCAGCGGCCCCATTTCTTCTTACGCTTCTCCATATCCATCTCAAGCTTGGATTTGGGGTAGCGCTTCTCAATTACCGTCTTAGCGGTTTTGGTGAATCGATGCTGAATCATTTCGAAGGTTAATCCTTTTCCAACTTCAGGGGGGAGGGTCCGGGCTAATTTGGCCAGTAGCTCAGCGTAGCCTTCTTGCCAGCCGTCATACCAAATAATTGGAGCAATGATAAACCCAAGCGGATAACCCGCCCGTGCTACCTTTCCAGCGGCTTCAATACGCTCCTCAAAGCGGGAGGTGGCAGGCTCGAAATTTTTTATTACATAATCTGCGTTGACGCTGAAGCGAATTCGGGTATGTCCGTTATGTTCCAAAGCAAGCAGTGGTTCAACATGTTGGTATTTGGTCACAAAGCGCAGACGGCCAAGGGGCTCTTTTGCCATAAATGTAATTAGTTCTGCCAGAGAACCTGTGATATGCTCCAGTCCAACCGGATCTGAGGTACAGGCAGCTTCAAAAGTCGTGATTTCTGGACTGCGCTCCTCGATATATGTTTTGGCAGCGTCAATAATGTCTTCTGTGTTTACATATACGCGAATGTAAGGCTTTGCCCCTAAGGTGGTCTGCAAATAGCAATAATGGCAGTGCCCCATACAGCCGGTGGCGATCGGAATAGCATAATCAGCAGATGGTTTGGATTGGTCAAACTTCAAAGTTTTGCGTAGGCCGACAACAAGCGTTCTTTTGGCAATTTTGTATTGCTCGACCTCAGTTTCACCGGGGAAATTCATAATACGATTATGTGATGTAGTCATACGATAGGGGATATCGTTAGCTTTTACCCATTCCATAATTTTTTCACCTTTAGGGTAATTTAAAGCATTCGGCTCAAAGAAAACGAGCTCTGGAAGAAAAAGTGCAGTTGGTTTTCTGGATCTTTTTACAGTAGCGGACTCTGGCGTCACTATAGTCATACTTTCACGCTCCTTTGGAATGACGAGTATGTTTATTATGTCTAACTCAGCCCCAACAGAAGCATGGTAAACATGTGCAACTCATCTGTAAGTTCCTTTGAAGGACTTGCCAAGGTGCGTTAGAAACATGTATCATTGTTAGAGCAAGGTTTGGCCCGGCGCCATGCTCATTATAGAAAAGAGGTAAAGTTTAATGCCAACACCCAGCATGGAGGATTATTTGGAGCGCATATACAAGCTCATAGATGAGAAAGGTTATGCGCGGGTCTCGGATATTGCCGAGGGACTGGAAGTACACCCCTCCTCTGTGACCAAGATGATCCAAAAACTGGATAAGGACGAATATCTCATCTATGAGAAATATCGTGGGCTTGTCCTAACCAACAAAGGGAAAAAAGTAGGAAAACGGCTAGTTGATCGTCATCAACTACTGGAGGAATTCCTCGGATTGATCGGAGTACAGCAGGAATACATTTATAATGATGTTGAAGGAATCGAGCATCACTTAAGTTGGGATTCGATTACTCGTATTGAAACATTGGTAGAATATTTCCGGCGTGACGAAGAACGTATACAGACGTTATATGCGATTCACAATGAACTGACAAGTGATTCCTAAAATGTTTTTTCCCGAAACGGATACTGTCCTAAAAGTTATGCGCAGCAAGGCTTTCGTGAGCATAATCAGTGGATAGTATAGCCGTTTCTATTTTGTTTAGTGCAACCTTTCCCAGTTTTTAGCGTCAAAACGGATACAGTCCTTTTTAAAAATATAAGAGGGTATGAGTTTCATTCGGTACCTCTTATATTTTTTGCAAAGACAGAGACCCCCTTTTTTCAAGGAGGCATTCTCTCATTTGCATGAAGGATCTATCCGTTTTTTCTTTTTTTTAGATACATATTTTTTAGATTTGGGGAGGAATTATGAATTATCGTAAATGGATGTTGAGCTTGTTAGTACTTATGTTGTTTCTGCCTTTATGGTCACCTGGTGCACGCGCGGCAGCGGTGCAAATTACCATTGAACTGGATGGAGAAGCTCTGGTAAGTGATGTGCCCCCGTATATCACAACCTCCAATGTAACGATGGTGCCCATTAGTGTGATCAGTAATGGATTAAATGCCGGCGTAGTATGGAATCAAATGAATAAGACTGTAACGATCACTCTAGGAGAGACGGTCCTTAAGCTAACGAGCGGCAAGAAAAATGCTTTGGTAAACGATGCCTCAGTAGCGCTGGATACATCTGTGCAGATTAAGCAGGGGCGGGTAATGGTACCGATTCGTTTTGTAAGTGAGCAATTGGGACTACAGGTGTTATGGGATCAGGTGAATAAGCATATCTCCTTGTTCTCCAACACGGAACCCCCACAATCTGTCGATCCAGGAACACCAACGACACCAACGACACCAACAGTACCAACGATACCCACTATCCCTGGTGGATCGACTAGTAAGGAAATGAAGGGGGCTTGGATTTCCACCGTATTCAATCTGGACTGGCCTTCAACGTCTTCGGCAGGAAACGAAGCGAAGCAAAAGCAAGAGTTTGATAATTTGTTAGACAAGCTAAAAGCCGTTGGCTTTAATGCTGTGTTTGTGCAGGTTAGACCTTCAGCAGACAGTCTGTATCCATCGACTTTAGTTCCTTGGTCTAAGGTATTGACGGGTACACAAGGGAAGAATCCGGGATATGATCCTCTAAGTTATATGGTCAGTGCTGCGCATTCCCGCGGCATGCAGTTTCATGCTTGGTTCAACCCATTCCGTGCAACGACAGATGCTTCCACCTCAACGTTAGCAAGTAACCATGTGGCAAAAGAACATCCAGAATGGATTGTGAATGCCGATGGTAAGAAATACATTAATCCAGGTATTCCAGAGGCTCGCCAACATATCATCGACACGGTGATGGAAGTGGTTAAAGGTTACGATATCGACGGTGTCCATTTGGATGATTACTTTTATCCTTCCAATGTTACTTTTGCCGATGATGCTGCTTATTCTACCTATAATTCGAAAAAGCTTTCTAAAGCTGATTGGCGCCGAGATAATATTAATGAATTTGTCCGTCAGTTGGGAGAACAGATTCATAAGGTAAAACCTAAGGCTTCTTATGGAATCAGTCCTTTTGGAGTATGGCGGAATATTAAAAATGATAGTACAGGTTCGGACACTAGTGCAGGGGTAACTGCTTATGACAGCATGTATGCGGATGTTCGGACATGGATTAAGCAGGGCTGGATTGATTATGTCGCTCCGCAAATTTATTGGAGTCTGTCCTTTAGCACAGCGCGTTATGACAAGTTAGTAGATTGGTGGGTAAAAGAAGTAGAGAATACGAATGTTAAACTCTACATCGGGTTAGCTGGTTATAAGGTCGGAGCCAGTGATCAAAAGGCAGAATGGCAAAGTGGAGATCAAATTATTAATCAGCTCAAATATAATGAGAAGTATGAAGAGGTTGCAGGTAGTATTATGTTCAGAGCGAATGACGTCGTAGTCCGCAATCCGTTCGGATTGTCGAGCTTATTGACCTTTTATTTTAAGTCCTAATAGGTAACTGTTATTTATAAGGTGTCATGAATGTTCCCCCGTGCTCATAGATAAGCAATAGAATCTATGGAAACGGGGGATTTTTGTGTATGGAGATTAACGCAGTTTTTGAAGGAGGAGGCGTAAAAGGAATTTCCCTCGCAGGAGCAGTGGAAGCTACAGAAAGGGCAGGCAGGACTTTTAAAAGAGTAGCAGGAACCTCCTCAGGTTCGATTGTAGCCGCTTTACTAGCAGCGGGCTATGAAGGGGAGGAAATGTGTCGAATCATCCAAGGAACATCCTTTTCATCGTTTCTGAAGCGAGGTCCCGTTTACAATACTGCTATCGTTGGTCCTGCGCTTCGGATGTTATTGAAGAAAGGATTATATTCTGGGGAAGCCCTGGAGTCCTGGGTAAGAGCATTTTTACTGAAAAAGGGAATCATCACCTTCCGTGATCTGCCTGCCGGTAAATTATCCATCATCGCATCCGATATCACAAATGGAAGGATATTAGTCTTGCCAGATGGCTTGGAGCAGTATGGGATCTCTCCGGAGCATTTTGAAGTGGCTAAGGCAGTGCGAATGAGCTGCAGCATTCCTTATTTTTTTGATCCGGTCATGCTAAGACTTAATGGGCAAGCAGCAAGAGGGAAATCCTTTACTCAGCAATTTGTGTATGTTGTGGATGGTGGGCTCTTGAGTAATTTCCCATTGTGGCTATTTGACGGCAAGAATAACGGTAGCAAACAACCAGGGAATAAAATTCCTACGGTAGGTTATCAAACGGTAGGTAAGACGGATCCGCAGCCGCATAAAATCAACGGGCCATTCAGTATGCTCCAAGCTATGGTAACTACCATGCTCTCTGCTCATGATGAGAAGTTTATTGAAGGGGATAAATTTGTTCGCACGGTAAAAATTCCTACGCTTGGGATTGGGACGACTCAGTTTCAAATTACAAAAGCGCAAAGCGATGAATTGTATGCTGCTGGACTTAAAGCAGGGGAGGATTTCTTTAAGGAGTGGCGACCAAGATAACGAGCGAGCATCGACGTATAGAAAAAAAGCATCCCGCACGTTACTTAAAAACGTGGAGATGCTTTTTTGAGTTGGTATGAAGTTAGTGATACTTAGGAAGCTGATCGTCATTTTTTCCTTTACTTCCTTCGATCACTTGGAAAGGATAGCTTTTGCGTTTGCCTGGTGCAGCTTGATTCTTGCGAATTCCTGCTACCTTTGACATGGTCTTCTGAGAAGGCTTCACTTTAACCTTAGATCCATTACTGCTTCGAGCATATTTCCCTGGTCCCATTTTCTTGTAAGCATAATAAATGATCGTGAGCAGTACTAATGGGAGAATCAGCTTCGACAGCGTAAAGAAAGGGGCAGTCAACACTCCAATCACAAAACCGAAAATCGCAAGCGTAACCGTAATCCAAAAAATTAAAGCATGCCTGATCATAGATCACTCATCCTTTCGCAGGATCCAATATGCCACCGGACATACTTTCCTCCGTATACCCTCTTGCTTCAATCGCAGCATCAAGCTCACGCATACGGTTGAAAGAGGCGATAGATACTTCTACCTGATCGTCTTTTGGCTCTTTGGTTGTAAGGAGCTGCAGCCACAATCCAGGGTAACCCAGATATTTAAGACCTGGCACTTCTCTTACTGCATTGGTACCCTTCAGTACTTCAAACGATACACCAATTACGACTGGCAACAAGATAATCCGCTGGATTACACGTTCCCAAAGATTATCCCATGGCACTACGGAGTAAATAATCACCCCGAGGATAATCGTAAGCATCATAAAGCTACTTCCGCAGCGGTAATGCAGACGGCTGTATTTCTGAACGTTCTGAACAGTCAGTTCTTCGCCTGCTTCAAAGGCACTGATGACTTTGTGTTCTGCACCGTGATACTGGAACAGTCGCTTGATCACAGGTGTTTGAGAAATCGCCCATAAATAGACCAGCAAGAGAACCATTTTGATGCCGCCTTCTATGAGGTTGTGCAGTACGTAGTTATCAAATACATTTTTAAATAAAAAATCCTCTACAAATACCGGTACGAGCGTAAAAATGAGCTTTCCGAACAAGAAGGAGAGAATACCCATTACTGCTACGCCAAAAATCATTCCTAAGCTCCAGCCCTCATCCTTTTTCTTCGGCTTTGCTTTTTCCTTCTCCAGATCTTCCGGTTCCAATTCATCTTCGGCGTAGGATTCTGCTGAATAGTTCAAGTGCTTAGAGCCTTTAGCGCTGGCATCTATAATACTGACAAGGCCGCGAAGCAGCGGAATCTTGCGCAGTTTCGTGACCCAGCTCTTATCTGTTTTGGGTACCTCTAAAAATGTGATTTCCTGATTCTTGCGTCGTACGGCTGTTACATTGATATGCTTACCGCCGAACATGACACCTTCAATGACGGCTTGGCCGCCGTAACTGGGAGTTTCCTGGGACAACCAATTCACCTTCTCGTATTTAATATGATTTATATAATACATTGTAACTAATTTTTGATGACATTACTAGTTGGATCGCCTTTTGCTGTACATACTATCTTCTAGAGAGAGCGAGAGATAATTCAGTATTGAAAATAAAGAAAGCGAGGCAATTTCATGAGCAAATCTCATCAACAACAATCGGGGCATACAAATATTTGGCTTTTTGCACTCGAATTAGGTTTTTTTTCTGGATTGATTTGGGGAGGGCTTCACTGGCTTACCTATTGGTTCAGTTTTACCAAAGTCAGTCCTGGTTTTATCGCAGAGCCTTTTTTTAAACATGAGTTTTTGACAACTGCGTTCGGACATTTCGTGGGATACATGTTTTTTATCGTATTTTCGGTGATCGCGTCCATACTGTATGTACTGCTTCTGCGCAAGCTGAAGGGACCTTGGCCAGGGCTGGTCTACGGCATTTTTTGGTGGGCGGTTATATTTATTCCTGGTTCTCAATTGTTTCTTATGCAGCCCCCATTCAAGCTGCCGTGGAACACGGTCATTAGTGAGTTCTGCATTTTTCTACTATGGGGAATGTTCATTGGATATACAGCAGCGATCGAGTATACGGACGAACGGAAGCGTGAGCAAAGTACAGCGCTTGCCTAACGGCGCGAAAAAACTTCTCAAGGGGATATCCCTATGTTAAAATACAATGTGGCTATTTCGAGAGGAGAATGAAAATGGGTAACAAGCGTGTCTCCAAGCTGCGTAAGGTTTTGCAGGATCAAGGATTGGAAGCAATGTTGATAACTAGCGGTTATAACCGCCGCTATTTAAGTGGATTTACCGGATCGTCCGGTTATGTACTGGTGACAAGTGATGATTGTTATCTGCTGACTGACTTCAGGTATATGACACAGGCCGCGGACCAAGCAGTGGGGGTAAAAGTTGTAGAACATGCAACTAAGTTCATTGATACAGTACGCGAGCTTCTGCCTTCTGGTAAAGAAGTACGTATCGGTTTCGAACAGGATGATGTTTCATTCAGCGCGTACACCTCATATGCAGAAGCACTTAAGCCGGCAGTGTTAGTCCCAGTTTCCAAGGCCGTGGAAGACCTTCGTATGTTCAAGGATGAGGAAGAGCTTGCCGTTATGCAACGTGCAGCAGATCTGGCCGATGCTACATTCAGTCATATTCTGAACGTGATCAAGCCGGGCATGACTGAACGCGATGTTGATTTGGAAATGGAATTTTATATGCGTACCCATGGTGCAACTTCTTCATCGTTTGATACGATTGTTGCTTCAGGCGAACGTTCGTCCATGCCACACGGAGTAGCAAGCAGCCGTGTAATTCAAGGCAATGAATTCATTACCCTTGATTTCGGTGCATTACTTGATGGCTATTGCTCAGATGTGACAAGAACCATCGCACTCGGAGCGCCGGATCCGAAGCTGAAAGAGATTTATGATATTGTGCTGGAAGCTCAGCTACATACGTTAGCACATATCAAACCGGGTATGACTGGACGGGAATGCGATGCCTTGGCACGTGATATCATTGCTAGCTACGGATATGGTGAACAATTTGGACACAGCACGGGTCATGGACTTGGAATGGAAGTTCATGAGTGGCCGCGTTTGTCCAAACTTAGTGACGATGTTATGCAGCCGGGGATGGTCGTAACTGTAGAGCCTGGTATCTATTTGCCAGGAATTGGCGGAGTACGTATTGAAGACGACATTGTGATCACGGAGAGCGGAATTTCGTTGCTGACCCATTCGTCTAAAGAATATACAGTACTGTAAGTAAGCGGGATGTATTAGATTAATTATGAATTTTGGAGGGATTTTTAGTGATTTCAGTAAATGATTTTAAGACAGGTTTGACCGTAGAGGTAGAAGGAGATATTTTTACCGTTATTGATTTCCAACACGTTAAGCCAGGTAAAGGCGCAGCATTCGTTCGCTCCAAGCTTAAGAACTTGCGTAACGGTAATACAGTAGAGCGCACATTCCGTGCAGGTGAAACAATTGGCCGTGCTATTATCGAAAACCGTGGCGTACAATATCTATATGCAAGCGGATCGGACCATGTATTCATGGATAACGAAACTTATGACCAATTCGAATTGTCTGAAAAGCAATTGGAATGGGAATTGAATTTCCTTAAAGAGAACATGACTGTAAACATCGTTAGTTACAAAGGCGAGATTCTCGGAATCAATCTTCCTACCAGCGTAGAGTTGAAGGTTGTTGAAACTGAGCCTGGCGTTAAAGGAAACACGGCTCAAGGTGCTACGAAATCGGCCAAGCTTGAAACTGGTCATAGCGTACAGGTTCCATTGTTTATCAACGAAGAAGATATCCTGCTCATTGATACTCGTGAAGGTAAATATATCTCCCGCGCGTAGGCAGCAGAATAATAACTTAGATATGATTAGAATAACCTCCCCGTTTATACGGTGGAGGTTTTTTAATGTAAAGGAATGGACGATGGTGTTAGGGTTCTTGTTTGTCGAACAAGCTCGCATTAAAATATTGGAAGATGAGTAAAATAAGGCCAGACTAAAGATCGATGGCGATCTTATCTTTTTTGAATCCAGTATGGAAATTAATAATTTTTTTGTGAAACCATTAACGCAAGGCACTGTTTTCGTATTATACTGATTTAAAGCGGGAAACCGATTAGAAGCAACTACATAGACCGATATGGGGAGTGAATGGGACTTTGTCACTTTATGTTATGAAATTCGGAGGCAGCTCCGTCGGCGACACTGAACGTATGAAACGCGTCGCTAAGCGCATCGCAGACAAGCAAGATGAGGGACATCGCTGCGTTGTGGTTGTATCTGCAATGGGGGATACAACAGATGATTTGATCGATACGGCGAAGCAATTAAACGGGCAGCCGCCCGCGCGTGAAATGGATATGTTGATGACGACAGGTGAACAAATCTCCGTCGCTCTATTATCCATTGCCCTGCATGGGATCGGGCGGAATGCAGTTTCTTATACAGGATGGCAGGCCGGATTCCGGACAGACGAAACTCACGGCAGAGCTCGTATCAATGAAATTGACCCACGTCGTGTATTAGCCTCTTTGGAACGTGAACAGATCGTGATCGTTGCAGGCTTTCAGGGAATGACTGTGGAAGGTGAGATCACCACATTAGGACGTGGAGGTTCGGACACAACAGCTGTAGCATTGGCTGCTGCGATTCAAGCAGACGTATGCGAGATTTATACCGATGTTGATGGTATCTATTCCACAGATCCACGTATCGTGAAGACAGCGCGTAAGCTGAAGGAGATTTCTTACGATGAAATGCTAGAGCTTGCCAATCTGGGAGCAGCTGTACTACATCCACGTGCAGTGGAGTACGCTAAGCGTCATCAAGTTAAGCTGGTCGTCAGATCGAGCTTTAATCATAATGAAGGTACCGTTGTGAAGGAGGAAGCAAGCATGGAGCAAGGAGTCGTAGTAAGTGGTATTGCGTATGACAAGAACGTAGCACGTGTAAGTATTCTAGGAGTGCCTGATGTTCCGGGCGTGCTTGCTCAAGTCTTCGGCAAATTGGCTGAAGAGGGCGTTAACGTTGACATTATTGTACAAAGCGGTGTACAAAATGAGCAGGCTGACTTCTCATTTACGGTCTCTCTTGATGAGCTGGATCGTGCGAAAGAAGTAATTAAGCAAATTCATAAAACGTTGCCTTACCGTGAAGTTACGTCTGAGGATAACCTGGTGAAGGTGTCCATCGTTGGCGCGGGTATGGTCAGCCATCCAGGGGTTGCGGCTCAAATGTTTGATGTACTCTCCCAAGAGGGTGTGAGCATCAAGATGGTAAGTACGTCTGAGATCAAAGTATCTTGCGTCATTGAATCAGGCAATTTGCCTTCAATCATTCAGGCGCTTCATACCGCCTACAATCTTGATACTACAGAGCAGGCTTTCGTCGGAGGTCCTAAGGATCGCCGATAAGAGCTGCTAAGTAAATAAAAAGGATGCTTACAGCTAAATGGCTGTAAGCATCTTTTTTTATTGTTTAGGAAATTATACAATACAAAAAAATGTGGATAACTCCGAAGAAAGAGGAAGGAGGGGTGAACGTAAAGAAGCAGGAGACATGGAATAAACGAGGAGTCATCCGTCAGATTCTAAAAACCGAGCGGACGTTATATCCTCCGAAATGCATGTTTTAGCCGAGCCTACGGACAAATGTATGCGAAAAACCGAATACAATGTGCCGCTGGTAACGTAAACGAGCCAAATGTATGCGAAAAATCGAATACAATGTGCCGCCGGTAACATAAACGAGCCAAATGTATGCGAAAAACCGAATACAATGTGCCGCTGGTAACGTAAACGAGCCAAATGTATGCGAAAAATCGAATACAATGTGCCGCCGGTAACGTAAACGAGCCAAATGTATGCGAAAAATCGAATACAATGTGCCGCCGGTAACGTAAATGAGCCAGCGATGTTATTCCCCAGATTAAACTGGATTGCTGACATCAGCTGGTTGTTCGGTGATTTCGGCACAATGCCAGAACAATGGAACAAAGATGCAGATGGTACGCTGAGCTACGGTTCGATCGATCCAGGTGCGAAGCAAGCACTTTCTACACTAAAGACGTGGATGGAAAAAGGTTATATCACTAAAGATGCAGGTCTAGTCGATGAAAATGGTGGTTACGAACAATTCACTAAAGGTCAAGCCGGTGCAATTGTAGGCCGCAACTGGCTTCCTGACTGGCCGTTTGGGGATCTGCTGAACAACGTACCTGGTGCAAAATACAAAGCTTATGCTATTCCTGCAGGTCCTGATGGCAAAATTGGTACACAAAGTGGTAACCCGTCTGTTAACGGATGGATGCTGATCAATAAGGATTCGAAGCATCAAGAAGCATTGCTGCGTTATTATAACTTCTTATTCGATAACTGGGCAAATCCGCAAAAGGGCGGCATTTTCGAAAATGGTTTTGCTGAAGGTTATGATTATGCCAAGCAAGCAGATGGTACTGTAGTTAAGGACCCAGCGAAATATCCGGATCTATTCCCAGGCTATGGCGACCGGACACATTTAGTTGAACCGATCTACTACTCTCTTACTTTTGACGGTGCTCGTGAGCCGGGATTGTACGCAGAGACGATGAATAAACTGGCAAACGGTGGTACGCCTGAAACACCGTATGAGATTGCAACGGCTGCGGTTCGTAAACCGGAGAATATTGAAGCCATGAAGATCGTCTTGGAGCAGAAGGATATTCGTATGAAGAATTACTTCCAAGGGCCTCTGACCGAAACCATGAAATCCAAAAATGAGCTGTTGAAGAAATTGGTACTTCAAACGTACTCCAAGATCATTTATGGCCAATCCCCTATCGAAGAATTCGATACGATGGTGGCCAACTGGAAGAAATCTGGCGGTGATGAAATTACTAAGGAAGTGAACGACTGGTATATTTCCGCTAGCAAAAAATAAACAAATAGCAACCTATATAAATGAAAAGGAACGCTGCATTTAATCTGCAGCGTTCCTTTTCATTTATATACCAACATGGGAGGTAAGTCCCTGAAATTAACCTAATCGTCTGAATCTGCCCTGAATCTCAACAGTTTCTAGTACATTAACGAAAGCACTTGGGTCCGTATTAATTATAGTCTTTCGCAGCTCAGCAAGCTCATATCGAGTCGTTACCGTCATAAGCATGGTATTTCCTTCATGACTGTATCCACCTTCTGCATCGACGACAGTGATGCCATGGGGCAACTCTCTAAGACGATTTAACATCTTCTCCCGTTCTTTAGTAACGATGAAGCAGGTCAGTTTCACATGGCGAATATGGATCATATCGACTACTCTACTCTTCACAAAAATACAGAGCATAGCGTACAAAGCGGAGTCCCAGCTTTTAAAGAAGCCTAAGCTCAGAATAACCATACCATCCATTAAGAACATAATATTCCCCATCGGAATATCCCGTTTACGTGAAATAATCGAGCCTAATATATCAAATCCCCCGGAAGAGCCCCCTGTACGGAGAGAAAAACCAACACCGCCAGCAATAATTACCCCGCCGAAAATACTTGCCAGAATGGGGTCTTTGGTCAACTGCACCTCAGGAATAATGGTTATGAACCAGGTTGTAGCCACGACAGAAAGCAAGCTTAGTAAGATGTATTTTTTTCCCACTGCAATAAATCCCCAGACAATTAAAGGAAGGTTTATTACAAAATAAAGCTTGGAGATGTACTTCGGATCCGTTAAATAACCGACGACCGAGGCAACCCCTGCTACCCCACCGCTCAAAAGCTGATGAGGAATTAGAAACAATCGCATCCCGCTTGCAATTAAAAAGGCTGAAAAAATAATAATAGCTACTTCCTTAAGTGGTCTGACTACGGTACGCATAGATGGCGATAACCCGTAACTTCGAACTTGCATGACACAAATCCCCTCTTTTTCTAATGTCTTTATAGTCTGCTCTTTTTGAAAATATAAACCCACTATATTTCCAATTAACAAGGATACCACAGATGGAAGTGTTCGTAAAAAATAATTTTATCGTACTGATTATATTTATTTATATAGGGGCGTACTATGAACTCTTTCACAGCGGGACTTGCAAATCTGTCATTTCTCCTTGTCTAAAGTGAGTAATTATCGCATATCCATGGATAAGAGAAAGACAAACAAGCCCTCGATATCATTTGGTTTGAATTTGTAAAAGTTAGGAGTGGAGTGGATTGGACAAGTATGTAAGTTGGATGGCAATTCTTCGAATGTTCTCAGGTAGTGCGGAGATTATAGCTGCGCTAATTATGCTGCGATTGAATCAAGTAGATAAGGCACTCGCAGTCAATTCTGGACTGGCTTTGGTAGGACCAACGATCTTGATATTGACGACAGCGATCGGACTTACAGGAATGGCTCAGCAGTTGTCCTGGAGCAAACTGGGCTGGGTGGGCTGCGGTGTAGCCTTTCTCTTAATCGGGATTCTAAAAAAATGATAGATGATAGGCATATTGAGCGCGTACAAGCATAAATATGGAATAAAGCAATTAGATAGAGGACAACTTGGGGGTACTTTGTATGGTAGATGATTGGCTGCAATTGTTTCCTGAAAAAGTAAGAGCACTGTTAAAGTGCCTTCCCCTTCCGCTACTTGGAATGGTGGAAGAGATTCGGGTCCGTGAAGGTCGTCCGCTGGAGATTAACTATTCAGGTAAATATCACTTTCTTAGAGCAAATGGCAGCTTAACACAAAGACCGGAAGAAGCCTATAGGCCGGATCGGGAGGACAGTCATAGACTGCTAGATCTGATCAGCAACCATTCACTATATACGATGGAAGAAGAGCTGAGAAAGGGATTTATTACGATTCCGGGCGGCCATCGAATAGGACTTGCTGGTCGGACGGTGTTGAGTGGTGGGGGTGTTGAGCACCTAAGAGACATTACAAGCTTCAATGTCCGCATAGCCCGTGAGGTTCCCGGTATCGCGGATAAGGTGCTCCCTTATCTGCTGGACAAGGGGAGGCAGCGAATGATGCACACTTTGATTCTCTCGCCCCCACAGCACGGTAAGACAACACTTCTTCGCGATATCGCAAGACAAATCTCTTTAGGAGATTTGGGGAAGCGTGAAGGCGGAAGACCCGGTTTGAAGGTGGGGATTGTCGATGAACGTTCTGAGATTGCCGGAAGCAGACGCGGAATTCCCGCCTTTGATGTCGGTCCGCGTACAGATATTCTCGATGGTTGTCCCAAAGCAGAAGGCATGATGATGATGATTCGGTCATTGTCACCGGATGTATTGATCGCGGATGAGATTGGTCGTCCTGAAGACGCCGATGCGGTAACCGAAGCGCTGCATGCTGGAATATCAGTCGTTGCTTCGGCTCACGGCAAAGAGGTAATAGAACTGGCTCGTAGACCGGGACTAGGGGGTCTATTGGAACAAAAGATGTTCGAGAGATACGTCATTCTGCATCGTTCAGAAGCGGGGCTCACCTTTCGTATTCTGGATGGGCAGAAACGCGGATTGCTGCTTATCTCTCCCGGGGATCGATTAGGCGGTGATTTACATGCTTAAGCTATTCGGTGCCGTGCTAATTGTGCTGGCAGGTACGCTGGCAGGGCTCCAATTTGCGAGACAATATGCAGACAGGCCAAGACATATTAGAGGTTTAATAGCAGCGCTACAGCGGCTAGAGACAGAAATTATGTACGGCTTTACCCCATTGCCTGAAGCTATGCGGCGTATTGGGATTCAGTCTAAGGAGCCGCTCAAGACGTTGTTTGTTAAAACAGCTGAAGAGATGAGCCCACCCCATGACCGAAGTGCCCAGGATGCCATCCAGAGGGCTATGGATACGCATTGGAAGACTACCGCAATGAAGGGGACAGAAAAAGAGATTTTCCGCCAGCTCAGCTGTACTCTCGGCACAAGCGATAGGTCGAACCAGAGCACTCATATCGCGTTAGCATTGCAGCAATTGAAGCAGGAGGAGTCGGTGGCCAGAGAGGATCAAGGCAAATATGAAAAGTTGAGTAAAAGCCTGGGTCTGCTGCTTGGAGCATTGATCGTCATTTTGATCTTTTAGCGAGGTGCCAGGAATGAATATTGAAGTCAATGCGATTTTTCAAATTGCCGGCATTGGCATAATTATCGCCATGATACACACGGTGCTTAAACAGATGGGAAAAGAAGATTTCGCACATTGGGTCACCGTGATCGGGTTCGTCGTCGTGCTATTTATGGTTATCCGAATGCTGGACGGACTGCTGCAGGAAATAAAAACGATCTTTCTTTTTCAATAGGCGTGCTATGGAGATCATTCAAGTTGTTGGAATAGGGCTGATATCGACCATATTGATTCTCGTACTGAAGGAACAAAAACCGATGTTCGCCTTCCTTCTCGCTACTGCCACTGGGATTCTGATCTTTCTGTTTCTAATCGGCAAGATTGGAATGATTCTGTCCACACTGGAGCGGGTGGCAGAGTCATCGGGGATGGAAATGATCTATTTAAAGACCGTGTTCAAAATCATAGGGATTTCTTATATCGCTGAATTTGGAGCACAGATCGTGCGCGATGCAGGGCAGGAATCAATTGCTTCCAAAATAGAACTCGCCGGAAAAGTCCTGATTATGGTACTAGCTGTACCTATTATCAGCATCATTATTGAAACGGTCATGAAGCTGCTACCTGCTTAAAGCGATTGAATTAAGCCAAGCAACGATTAGGGAGGAGAAGTTATGCAAGAGCGCAGTGTTTTTCGTCCTCCAAAATTAAAAATAATACTGCTGCTGCTCCCCTTTCTCTTCATTCTATGGTTTGCAGGTACAGCTCAGGTGGCCATAGCTTCTCCAGCAACTCCAGCACCTGGATCAGGGAATTCCTCCCCAGTAGACCAGTGGGTCAAGGGTCAGGTGAGCAATTTGCCAACGGATAAGGTGGAGTCGTACTGGGATCAACTGATGAAGGATTACGGAGGTTTTTTTCCAGACGGGGCAACACCTTCGCTTATGGACATGCTGCTTCCGGGGGATAAGGGACTCAGCTTGCAGAGTGTGTTATCAGGACTTCTTGGCTTTATGTGGCATGAGGTGCTGTACAACGGGAGGCTGCTGGTCACGATTGTCATGGTCAGTGTGCTCAGCATGATACTGGAGACGCTGCAAACCGCTTTTGAGCGAAAAACGGTCAGCAAGGTGGCTTATACGCTCTGTTATATGGTGGTGCTAGTGATTGCCGTGAACAGCTTCAATGTTGCTATCGGTTATGCGAAGGATGCTATCGACCGGATGATTGATTTTATGATGGCCATGATTCCGCTGTTGTTCGCTTTGCTGGCTTCCATGGGGAACATCGTTACCGTCTCGGTCACACATCCACTGATTGTTTTTATGATTCATACCGTAGGGACTCTGATTCACACCATTGTCTTTCCACTATTATTCTTCTCTGCTGTGCTGCATCTCGTAAGTGCATTGTCGGAGAAATACAAGCTGACTCAATTGGCGAATCTGCTAAGAAATATCGGGGCTGGATTGCTAGGCGTACTGCTCACTGTGTTCCTCGGTGTGATTTCAGTCAGGGGAATTACGAGCTCAGTGACAGATGGTGTTACGATTCGGGCCGCTAAATATATCACAGGCAACTTTGTCCCGGTCATCGGAAAAATGTTCGCGGATGCCACAGACACAGTGATCTCCGCTTCACTTCTAGTGAAGAACGCCATTGGGTTATCCGGTGTCATTATCATTTTGTTCTTATGTTCTTTTCCAGCGATCAAAATCCTGGTGCTTGCTCTGATCTACAATGTTGCTGCTGCTGTAATGCAGCCATTAGGAGAGACGCCGATTGTAGTCTGCTTACAGACGATCGGAAAAAGCATGGTGTACGTATTCGCAGCTTTGGCAGCCGTATCGTTAATGTTTTTTATGGCCGTCACGATCATGCTAACCGCAGGCAATTTAACTGTCATGATGAGGTGACTATGCTGACAAAACTTAGCGGGTGCTTTCGAAGAGAGTTTTGTACGAAGTGATTTCACTGAAGGTTATGCTGACAAAACTTAGCGGGTGCTTTCGAAGTGAGTTTTGTACGAAGTAATTTCACTGAAGGCTATGCTGACAAAACTTTAAGGAGGAAAAGATGAGCTGGTTAGGAGGATGGCTGCGGGAGATCATTCTTGTCGTATTGTTAGCATCGTTCGTTGAGTTGCTCCTTCCGAGTAAATCTATGGAGCGTTATGCGAGGCTGGTGCTGAGCCTCCTGATCCTACTTACCATGCTTAGCCCAATCGTTTCTCTCCTTAAAGGTGACGCAATAGCCGAGCTGAGTATAGCCATGGGGCGGCAGGAGAAAGAGGGAGGCTTGTTCACAGGAGGGGGAAGCGGAGATCCTTCTTTGGAAAAGATTCTGGCTGATGGGCAAAAGCTTGCGCAGGGGCGTCAGGATCAGAGCCTAAAGCTGGCGGCAGAAGAGGTTGCTGAACAAATGAGGGAGCAAATTATCAGCGAGACCGGCAAACGTGGGGTTAACGTCGCTGTAACGCTCGGTATGGCGAAATCCGGCGGTTCTGGTAACGAGGATATTCCTGTTATCTCCGCAGTGAAGGTCTCAATGTCCCCGGCGGCAGGTAATCCCATAGGGGCTTCCGAAACTTCCAGCGCAGCGGCTGCTCCACCAATTGCAATCGCTCCAGTAGAGCCTGTTGAAGTGAAAATCGGTGCGAATCCAGAGAATGGATCAACATCAGCAGATGAACCGAAAGCAGTAAACGGAAATGTATCAGAAGATAACAAAACTTCAAGTGAAACGGAATCCATCGTAAAGCTATTGGAACAAAAATGGGATTTGGATCCCAAAGTAATCCAAGTGGATGGCGGCATTGTGAATAACGTCAAGTTATGAGTCTGCAGCTTCTAAACTAACAATTTTAGGAGGGATAGGCGTGGGCAATTGGCTGAAAAAGCTGGAGCAATGGGCTGGGGGCGGGGCTGGCAGTCCGAAGAGAAGCCATACTTTTCGCTGGCTAATCATCTTAGGCCTGCTGGGCGCAGCGATAATGCTGTTTAATTCCTTCGTCAATGTGAAGAAGATTGATAACGAGAATACAGGGCGTGAGCCGCCGCTGAATCAGTCCTCCCAAACGGCACTGGTTCAGAGTGATCCAACAACATCCAATTCGTTCGACAGCATTGAACTGGCGATGGAGAATCGAATGAAGGAGATTTTGGAGAAAATCGTCGGTGTCGGTACAGTCGATATCATGGTTACCGTGGAGTCAACAGAAGAAATTGTTGTGGTGCGCAATATGAACGACTCCCAGCAACTTAGTGAAGAGACGGATGCCAGTGGTGGTAAACGTCACACGACACAATATACAAGGGATGGCGAAATCGTAACTTATTCGCAATCGGGCGATGAGACACCTATTGTGACGAAGCGGATTAAGCCTCAGGTCCGTGGTGTGCTGGTAGTTGCCAAAGGGGCAGAGAACAAGGTTGTCCGTGGACTCATAGAGCAGGCTATTGAGAAAGGCTTGAATGTACCGATTCAGCGCATTTCAGTAGTACCACGCAAACAAGAGTAGCAGGAGAAAGTTAAGAAGTGAGTGCTTCCGAAGCAGCCACTAGATTAAATTTTAGGAGGAATAAAGAATGAACGGCAAAAGACAAACAATATGGTTGGTTTCTATGCTCAGTTTGATGGTTGTACTCTCGGCATACTATTTATTTACTGAAGATTCAGGTGCATCGGTTCCAAAAGACACAGCAGGAACTATGCAGGTAGACTCCTTGAAAAAAGATACAGCAAACGCAGCATTACCAACGGTTGGCGACAAAGGTATCGTTGTGAACGAAGTGGTCAGTCAAGGAGATGTTGTTGCTGATGGAGGCGTTGTAGATAACGCTACAGCCACTGACGATAGTGCAGCTACTGCAACTACTGATGACAGTGCAACTACAGCGGTTAAGGATGATAGCAGTAAAGCTGCAGCAGACAGCGGTAACTCTGAGAAAGCTTCGACGGACACTGCTGCAAAAGACTCCAGTAAAACTTCTGACACAGCAACTAAGGACACAGCAGCTAAGGATACAGTAACTAAGGATACGGCAGCTAAGGATACAGCGGCTACTACAACATCCAAAACCCCTGCTAAGAATGATAAAGAAATCCTGGATGAAGTAGCTTCACAAAGTGTATCGGCGAGCAGCATGTTCACTAACTACCTGTATGAACGTGAGCAAAAGAATCTAAAGAGCCAACAAGACTTACTCGCTTTGATTAACGATATGGAGAAGACGCCTGCTGATAACGCAGTTGCTCAAGAACAGCTCCTTAACCTTGAAGAAAAAGAATCTAAAATTACGGGCATCGAAGAACAGCTTCAACAAAAATATGGGGAAGCCATCGTGAAGGAAGAAGCTGGAGACAGCTATAAAGTAGTCGTACTCAGTGACAAGCTGGATGTGAAACAAGCGGTTAGTATCGTTGATCTCGTGATGAAAGAACTGAGTGTGTCTCAGGATAAAGTTAGTGTTCAATACGTTTCCGAGAAATAATAAGATGTGAAATTCTAGGAAAAATGACGAAAGAGCTCGGGTTCTCCCGGGCTCTTTCCATTTCTAGTGTTTATGATATAATACATAAAGTTATCTTGTCCGCTTAAGAAGTGGCTTCGAGAGAAAGCTGAAGGAGTGAACTAATGTATGTTCAAGTTGAGCGAAATTAAGGAATTAATTAAATTGCTGGACCAGACCTCCTCTGTACATGAGTTGGAGATCGAAAGCGAAGGAATGAAGCTTGCAATTCGCAAACCGGATCGCCCTGAAGCTGATGGAACAGCAGTACAGGCGACTCCTTATAATGCCTATCCCTTTACGCCTGCCCCGCAGCCGCAGAGCGTGCAGCAAGTGCCTTATCCAGTAATCAGTGAGGTTCCTCCAGCGCAGCAGCCACAAGCCGTCGCAGAAGGCAAACTACATAAAATTGTATCTCCAATGGTGGGAACGTTTTATAGTGCCGCTTCTCCGGAAATGCCATCGTTTGTTAATGTTGGAGACCGTGTTGGTGAGAAAACTACGGTATGCATTATCGAAGCGATGAAGCTGATGAATGAGCTGGAAGCGGAGATTAAAGGTGAAATCGTGTCAGTACTGGCCGAGAATGGTCAGCTTGTAGAATACGGTCAACCACTATTCCTGGTTAAACCGGAATAAATACCGCAGATTACTTATGGAGCGGAAGCTTCGCAAAACTTTGGGAGGAAACGCATGAACATTCAAAAAGTGTTGATTGCCAACCGCGGCGAAATCGCGGTCCGCATTATTAGGGCCTGCCGAGAACTGGGCATTTCCACCGTCGCGGTCTATTCGGAACCCGACCGGGATTCACTGCATGTCCGGTTGGCTGATGAAGCTTACTGCATCGGTCCGATGCCGTCCAAGGACAGCTATCTGAACTTTACAAATATTATGAGTGTAGCCACCTTAACAGAATGTGATGCCATCCATCCTGGTTATGGATTTTTAGCTGAAAATGCAGATTTTGCAGAGATTTGTGAATCTTGCAATATTATCTTCATTGGGCCATCTCCAGATGCAATCAACCGTATGGGTGATAAAGCTGTGGCGAAGGAAACCATGAAGCTGGCTGGCGTTCCGATCATCCCGGGCTCAGATGGCCTCGTAGGTGATGTTGAGGAAGCCGTCATGCTGGGCCGTGATATCGGATACCCGATTATCATTAAGGCTACCGCAGGTGGCGGGGGTAAGGGCATTCGGATTGCTGAGGACGAGGAATCATTGGTGAAGCAGATCACTGCTGCACAACAGGAAGCGCAAAAGGCGTTCGGTAACGCTGGTGTATATCTGGAAAAGTACCTTACAGGTATGAAGCACGTAGAAATTCAAATTATTGCAGATAAGCATGGTAATGTAGTGCATTTAGGTGAACGCGATTGTTCCGTACAGCGTCGTCGCCAAAAGCTGATTGAAGAGGCTCCTTGTTCTGTGCTCACACCGGATATTCGCGAAGCGATGGGTAATGCTGCAGTTCGTGCAGCACTCGCTGTAAACTATTCGGGAGCGGGAACGCTTGAATTCCTGCTTGGTCCGGATGGACAGTTCTACTTTATGGAGATGAATACTCGTATCCAGGTGGAGCATCCGGTAACTGAAATGGTTACGGGTGTGGATCTGATCAAGGAAATGATCTCTGTTGCAGAAGGAAATCCTTTGTCTTTTACACAGGAAGATATCGTAATTAATGGTTGGTCGATTGAATGCCGTATCAATGCGGAAGATCCAGAGCGTAATTTTATGCCTTCACCCGGTAAAATCGGCTTTTATTTGCCGCCTGGAGGTCTCGGTGTTCGTGTAGACAGCGCGGCGTACCCTGGGTATACGATTTCCCCTTTCTATGATTCTATGATTGCAAAGCTGATTGTATGGGCACCTACACGTCAGGAAGCGATTGCAAAGATGAAGCGCGCCTTGGCTGAATTTGCGGTGGAGGGAATCCACACTACGATCCCTTTCCATCAGAAACTGTTGGAGCATCCTGTGTTTCTGGATGGCAATTTTGACATCAAGTTTCTGGAAGAGCATGAAATTTAGGACGACTTCGCTTTGTTTGTCATAAAGTTCGTCAAATGATATAGTATGTTTAATAAGAGACGTGCTTTACGCTTGAATTTATGAGAATCTTTGTTGAAAGGTGTGAAGTCTAAAATGAGTACATTGCCGACAGAATACGAACGGACAGAAATCGGTGAGATCCAGATTGCTCCTGAAGTGATCGAGGTGATCGCAGGTTTAGCGACCGTTGAGGTTAAAGGTGTAGCAGGCATGAGCGGTGGTTTCGCCGGTGGTATTGTTGAGCTTCTCGGACGTAAGAACTTGTCCAAAGGAGTTAAAGTAGAGGTTGGACAACGCGAAGCTGCAGTGGATGTTTCTGTAATCATTGAATATGGTAACCGTCTTCCTGAAGTGGCTGCTGAAATTCAGCGTAATGTTAAGCGTTCCATCGAGACTATGACTGGTCTGACTGTTGTGGAAGTGAATGTGCATATTCATGATGTACAATTCAAGAACAACAACACTGTAGACAAGAACGAGGAAGCTGAAACTGTTCTTCGCGTGAAATAACAGTCGTCGTTCTTCCATAAACCCCCGACAGCAAAGTCGAGGGTTTACTCTAATTTAAGGAGGTTATGAGACTCGTGGCAAAAATTTTGGACAGACTTTTGCTGTTTGTCTACAGCTTAAGTATCGGAATATTATCTGTTATTGCCATCCTCCTCTTGAGCGGTGCTATTCCTAAAACTTTGGAGATTGAGAATGGACCAGCAGCTTATATTACTGCAATTGTGGTAGCAGTTGTCTTGTTCCTTCTGAGCATCCGATTTTTCTACATCTCTTTGCGTCGTGATCGTGCTTCTTTACCTTCTGTTGATCAGCGTACAGAGTATGGGGATATCCAGATTTCAGTGGAGACCATTGAGAATCTGAGTCTGAAGGCTGCCGGTAAAGTGAAGGGAATCAGAGATCTCAAATCGCGTATTCGCGTTTCTCAGGCTGGCCTTGAAATTACAATTCGCGCAGTAGTGGATGGTGAACATTCATTGCCGCTATTAACCACAGAAGTGCAACGTCAGGTGCATGATTTTGTGCAGGAGACAACCGGTATTCCGGTTGCAGATGTGTCTGTGTACATTGCTAACCTCACGCAGTCTCCAAGCTTCAAAAGTCGAGTGGAATAGAGGTGAGTTTCCCTTATGTCTTGGAAAGAAGTATGGGAAAGTCACGGGGGTAGAATCGCCGGAGTGACTTTCGGCATTGGTCTAGGTTTGATCTATTTAATTTGCGGTTTTTGGGATATGTTGTTCTTTGCACTGGTAGTGTTCATCGGATATACGCTCGGCAAAAGAAAGGATAACGCAGAAGCTCCCCTGTTTCAGTGGCAGGAGCTGATCACGCGTCTGTCCGGACGCTGGCGTCCCTTCAAATGAACCGCGATAGTCTTTTTCCCGGAGCAGGAAGCCGTAAGTTTGTGTTGTCCAATGCGCCAGGAAGAAAGGCTTTGCGGTTTTTTTAATTAAGAAATTTATCATTAACGGACAATAATCCTCTAAGGATTAGGGATAGAAGTCGAAGAATTTGGGCTTAAAATAATTGTAGGCGAAGCAATTAAAAGTTTGAATGATTATCACACTAGAGGTGTGAAGTTCTATCTATGGTTGCCCGACGTTGTAGAAGTTTAAGTAAACATGTTAATGCGATATAAGATTTTAGGAGGAACACATGAAAAGACGTATAGCGAGAGAGATTATTGTCCAAAGCCTGTATCAGATGGAAATGAACGATGTAGAAAGCGCGGATGCCGTAGAAATGCTGCTGGAGGAAGCTTCAGAGGAGAATGAAACCGAGCGTGTAATTACGGACGAGATTCAGCTCAAGCACTATGTGGTGGAGCATGTAAACGGAGTATGGGAGCACAAAGTTGCGATTGACGATATGCTTGAGCATTACTTGAAGGGCTGGCAGATGAGCCGTTTGTCACGTGTCGATCGTCAGATTTTACGTCTTGCGGCTTATGAAATGGTGTTCGCGAATGATGTTCCGGCGAAGGTTGCTGTGAATGAGGCTATTGATTTGGCCAAGCATTTTGGAACGGATGATTCCGGTAAGTTTGTAAACGGTGTGCTTGGGAAGATGATTCAAGAGATCGATACAATTAAAGCTGACCATTCTTAATATTAAAAAAAGTAAGAAAGTTTGAGTTTGTATCTATTCTTTATGTCTTATATTTCTCGCTTAAACGCTTATCGTCCTAATAAGGACGTCGAAGGCGTTTATGCTTGTACAATAGTAAAGTATATAAAAGGGGAGAGACTATCATGACAGCAGCAATCATCAGTGGTAAACAAGTATCTGAGGAAATTCGTATTGGTATTGCCCAGGAGGTTGCTGAACTGGCGAAACGCGGCGTGAAGCCCGGTCTGGCAGTAATTCTAGTAGGTGAAGATCCAGGGTCACAGGTTTATGTTCGTAACAAGGAAAAATCCTGCATCAGCCTTGGTTTCCATTCGGAAGTGCATAAACTGGATGAGTCTACTACTCAGGAAGAATTGCTGGCTCTCGTAGCGCAGCTTAATGGACGCGATGATATTGATGGGATTCTGGTTCAGCTTCCGTTGCCTAAGCATATTGAGGAAAAAGCCGTTATTGATGCAATCTCTGTGGAGAAAGACGTTGACGGCTTCCACCCTGTAAATGTAGGTAACCTAGTGATTGGTGCAGACAGTCTGCTTCCTTGTACACCTGCTGGTGTAATTGAACTAATCAAACGTACAGGAACAGGTATGGCAGGCAAACATGCTGTGGTCATTGGCCGCAGTAATATCGTAGGCAAGCCGGTATCTTTGTTGCTGCAACGTGAGAATGCTACTGTAACGATGTGTCACTCCCGTACAGCTAATATGCAAGAAATTAGCCGCCAAGCAGATATACTGGTTGTAGCGATCGGACGCGCTAATTTCATTGATGCTTCGTATGTGAAACCGGGTGCTGTTGTCATTGATGTCGGTATGAACCGTTTGGATAACGGTAAGCTTGCGGGTGACGTTGATTATGATAGTGCAAAAGAAGTTGCCGGATACATCACACCTGTTCCGGGTGGGGTTGGTCCGATGACCATTACAATGCTGATGAGCAATACGCTGATTGCGGCTAAACGCCGTCACGGCTTGGAATAGGGGTAGGATTCATGGCGGCAGAGCGGCAGGTCTATTCGATAAAAGAACTCAACCGTTATATCCGCATGAAGCTAGACTCGGATACGTTACTTTCGGATGTATGGATTCGCGGAGAGATTTCCAACTTTACGCATCACGGCAGCGGTCATATGTATTTCACGCTAAAGGATGAGAGCAGCCGGATCAAGGCGATTATGTTCGCTTCCCATAACCAGCGCCTGCCGTTTATTCCGAAGGAAGGTGCCCGGGTTATCGCTAGAGGTAATGTGACCGTATATGAACGGGACGGGCAGTACCAGTTCTATGCCACACATATGCAGCCGGATGGAATTGGTAGTCTATATTTAGCTTATGAGCAGCTGAAGAGTAA
This sequence comes from Paenibacillus sp. FSL R5-0345, assembly GCF_000758585.1. Lineage (NCBI taxonomy): Bacteria > Bacillati > Bacillota > Bacilli > Caryophanales > Paenibacillaceae > Paenibacillus > Paenibacillus sp. FSL R5-0345. Next base: position 4,713,410 of record NZ_CP009281.1, on the reverse strand, counting down.
GCTTGAGCAAGAGGGGCTGTTTGCAGAAGCGCGTAAACGGCCGTTGCCCCGCTTTCCGAAGTGCATCGGCGTAATTACTTCGCCAACGGGTGCAGCTGTACGGGATATCGTGATTACACTCCAGCGGCGGTTTCCGCAGGTGGCAATTGTAATCTATCCCGTACTGGTGCAAGGCAAAGGCGCCGCGCCTTCGATTGTGAAGGCGATTGGAGCGCTGAACCGCATGGGTGAGGCCGACGTACTTATCGTCGGCCGCGGCGGCGGTTCGCTTGAGGAGCTGTGGGCGTTCAACGAGGAGGAAGTCGCGCGAGCGATATCGGCATCAAGCATTCCGGTCATCTCGGCCGTTGGCCACGAGACCGACTTCACGATTGCCGATTTCGCCGCCGACCTCCGCGCGGCTACGCCCACAGCGGCCGCGGAGCTGGCCGTGCCACATGCCGGCGAGCTTGCTGCGCAGCTTCGCCAGCAGCAGCAGCGGCTGCGCCAAGCGCTGCAAAGACGCGCCCAGCGCGGACGCGAGCGTCACGCGGGGCTGGAACGCTCGCTGGCGCTGGCAGGCCCGCGCCGCTCGCTGATGCAGCACACGCAGCGGCTGGATCAGCTGCGTGAGCGGCTCCAGCGCTCAGCGGATGCACGGCTCAGCCGTTCCCGCGAGCGCAAAGCTGTGCTGCATCATAGTCTGCAGCGCTTCCATCCGCACGGCAGTGTTGCCGCTGCGCGGCAGCGCACCGAGAGCATACGCCGTGAGCTGATGGGTGCCATGCAGGCCCGCCTGCAGGATAAGAAATCTCGCTATGTAGCGGAGATTCGTCATCTGGATGCGCTGAGCCCGCTAAAAGTCATGTCGAGAGGCTACAGCTTAGTCTATGACGAGGCAGAAGAACATTTAATCAAATCGCTGACCGAAGTGCAGCTTGGCGATCTTGTAGTGATAAAGATGAACGACGGACAGCTGAACTGCCAGGTATGGGGAATGAAGGAGGATGGCAAAGACGATGACGAAGGAAGCGGAACTTGATTTTGAAGGCGCTATGGACCGGCTGGAGGAAATCGTACGTGAGCTTGAACACGGCGACGTTCCCCTGGAGAAGGCCATCGATTTATTTCAGCAAGGTATGAAGTTATCTCAGCTTTGCGGCAGCAAGCTTGAGCAGGTAGAGCGTAAGATCGAAATGATTACCCTAGAGGACGGAGAACTGCGTAAGAAGCCGTTTGGTGCACGTCTGGAAGGGGACGCCGATGACTCGCTTTGAGCATGAGCTTGAGAGAAACTCTGAAGGAGAAACACTGCGTCAGCCACTGGAGGATTACATCGCGTCCTTAAGCGATCTAGTCTCACATGAACTAGATGTTATTCTCCCCACACAATGGATGGTTCCAGAGAATTTGCAGCAAGCCATGAAGTACTCACTTATGGCTGGGGGCAAACGCCTCCGGCCACTGCTGGTGATTATCGCATGTGAAGCACTGGGAGGAAGTCGAGAGGCTGCCCTGCCTGTCGCTGCTGCTATAGAGATGGTACATACCTACTCGTTAATTCATGATGATTTGCCTGCCATGGATAATGATGATTATCGGCGCGGGAAGCTGACGAATCATAAAGTCTTTGGGGAAGCGACCGCTATTCTTGCGGGTGATGCCCTTCTGACCCATGCTTTCTACAGTGTGGTACAAGCCTCGCGTAAATTTGGCGTCCCTGCGGAAAGTGTACTATCCATCGTGGAGGATTTGGCGGAAATGGCAGGTCCTCGTGGTATGGTTGGCGGTCAGATTGCAGATATGGAAGGCGAGCAGGGTCTAACCGATCTTGCACAGCTAAAGTACATTCATCTGCATAAGACAGGAGATTTGATTATCTTCTCGCTACTAGCTGGCGGTCGTATTGCAGGCGCTAACGAGCAGCAGCTCAAGGCCTTACATGAATTTGGAACAGCCGTTGGACTCGCTTTTCAGATCCAAGATGACATTCTAGATCTGGTTGGGGACGAAGGCAAGCTTGGTAAAAAGACAGGCAGTGATGTCAAACAGCATAAGGTAACCTATCCTTATTTTATTGGCCTCGAAGCCTCGCGTGAAGAAGTGAAGCAGCTTACAGAAACAGCCCGTAATGCTGTACTGAACGGCGGCTTTCACGACCACCAGCGCCTGCTGGAAATTGCAGATTATTTAATGGCACGAGATCACTAATTATGAAATTTCGAAACGGCTGTATTTCGACAGCCGTTTCGTTTGTGTTATAATGGGTTTTATATAATTTACAACATCTAGGAAAGCGGGGAACTATACGTGCTGCTTCCACAAATAAATGATCCTGAACAACTGAAATCTCTGTCAATTGATGAGTTAAATACTCTAGCGGAGGAAATTCGTCGATTTCTGATTGAGAAGCTTACAGCAACTGGTGGGCACCTTGGATCCAATCTTGGAGTCGTGGAGCTCACTTTGGCTTTGCATTATTGCTATAACAGTCCTCGGGACAAAATGATTTATGACGTTGGTCACCAGGCCTATGTCCATAAGATACTAACCGGTCGCCAAGACCGTTTCGACACCTTGCGTAAATATCAGGGCTTGTGCGGATTTGTTAAGCGCTCCGAAAGTGAGCATGATGTGTGGGAAGCTGGACACAGCAGCACCTCATTATCAGCAGCAATGGGGATGGCGATGGCCCGTGATCTCAAGGGTGAAGACAACAAAGTAATTGCCGTGATCGGTGACGGAGCACTTACTGGCGGAATGGCGTTTGAAGCACTTAACCATATTGGTCATGAGAAGCGTAAGCTAATGGTTATTTTGAACGACAATGAAATGTCCATAGCTCCTAACGTAGGGGCAATGCACAATTACTTAAGCAAGATTCGTTCAGATCGCCACTATTTGCGTGCTAAAGATGAGGTTGAAGGGTTGCTTAAGAAGATTCCGGCCATCGGAGGGCGTTTAGCGAAGACCGCTGAACAGTTAAAGAACAGTCTTAAATATATGATGGTACCTGGTGTATTGTTTGAAGAGCTTGGCTTTACGTATCTCGGCCCGGTGGATGGACATGATTTAGAGAAAATGATTGATACCTTCCACCAAGCAGATAATGTGGCTGGACCTGTACTTGTGCATGTATTGACGACCAAAGGCAAGGGCTACAAACCGGCTGAGACCGATTTCTATAAATCGCATGCTATTTCGCCTTACAAAATTGAATCGGGTCAGTCGCTTAAAGCTGTGGGTCCGCCAATGTACACCGAAGTATTTGGCAGTACGTTAATTGAACTGGGCCGGGAGGATTCGCGTCTGATTGCAGTTACGCCTGCGATGCCAGGAGGCTCGGGCTTATTCCCATTCGCGAAGGAATTTCCGGATCGTATGATTGATGTCGGGATTGCGGAGCAGCATGCGGCTACACTTTGTGCAGCTTTGGCTATGGAAGGGATGAAGCCGGTATATGCGGTGTATTCCACCTTCATGCAACGTGCCTATGATCAGATCGTTCATGATATTTGCCGTCATAACGCAAATGTTATGTTCGCTATTGATCGCGCTGGATTTGTAGGTGCGGATGGTGAGACTCATCAGGGTGTGTACGATGTTGCCTTTATGCGCCATATTCCGAATATGGTGATGATGATGCCTAAAGACGAAAATGAGCTGCGTCATATGATGAAGACGGCGCTTGAATATAATGACGGCCCGATCGCTTACCGATACCCTCGAATTAATGGTACAGGTGTGACGATGGATGCAGAGATGCATACCATTCCAATCGGATCGTGGGAACGTCTGCGTACTGGGGAAGGTTATGCGGTTGTTGCTTGCGGTCCTATGGTTCAAGTGGCTGAAGAAGCCGCTGATTTGTTGAAGCGTGAAGGAATTCAGGTGGGCGTCGTGAATGCGCGTTTCCTGAAGCCGCTAGATAACTCCATGCTGCTTGATTTGGCTCACGCTGGAACCAATATGGTTGTTATTGAAGAGGCTAGCCAAGCGGGAAGTCTCGGCAGTGCGGTATTAGAATTCTATGCAGAGCATGAAATTTATGATGCTCGTGTACATCTGATGGGTGTACCTGACATCTTTGTGGAGCACGGCTCCATTAAAGAACAGCGCCAGGAAACAGGTCTTACTGTAGAAAAACTATGTGCACGTATCAAGTCCATGATGGCTTTGAGTGCTTATAATTACAAAACAACTTCGTCTTCCTAAGTGGAAGCCGGAAATTAGCAACCCTTTGAACGATCGGGAGATGACCATGGAACACCGTAAAGAACGGATAGATGTATTGCTTGTTGAGCAAGGTTTTTATGAAAGCCGTGAGAAAGCTAAAGCAGCCATTATGGCAGGGCTGGTGCTAGCGGATGAGGAACGCATTGAAAAGGCTGGTATGAAGGTGTCACGGGAGGCTACCCTTAAGGTTAAGGGCTCTGTACATCCTTATGTCAGTCGTGGGGGCCTAAAGCTGGAGAAGGCTCTTCGCCAATTTAATATTGATCTTACGGGACGGACCATGTTAGACATCGGTGCTTCTACTGGAGGCTTCACGGATTGTGCACTTCAGAATGGAGTAAGCCATGTGTACGCGATAGATGTTGGTTATAATCAGCTGGATTGGTCGCTGCGTAATGATGAACGCGTTAGTGTTATGGAACGTACGAATTTCCGATATATGACGCCTCCAGATTTGGTGGGTCCGATCCCGGATTTTGCGAGTATTGATGTTTCGTTTATCTCCTTAAAAATAATTCTTCCACCGCTCAAAGCGTTGCTTAAGCGCCCGGCGGATATTGCCGCGCTGATTAAGCCGCAGTTTGAGGCGGGGCGGGAGAAGGTTGGTAAATCAGGTGTGATTCGTGACTCTGCTGTCCATAAAGAGGTATTGATTAATGTACTGACCATGGCGGCAGAGCTGGGTTACCAGCTACAGGGATTAACCTTTTCACCGATTACAGGTGGGGAAGGGAATATCGAGTTTCTTGCTCACTGGAGACTATCGCCTGAAACTGCGGAAGATGAAGAGGTATTATTACCTTCAGATGCTGTCTCATCAGTCATATCAGTGGAGGATTTCCCATCTCTTGCGGATGAAGTGATTAAGCAGGCTACGGGTACTTTTAATGTAAATTCAACTCATGGAAACTCATCGCGCCGGTGAGTTTCTTTTTCCATATGGTCAAGTCAGTGAAATCGAATATACGGAAAGCTCCTAAAAAGCCTGCGCAGAAGAAGGAATTAGCAAGGCTTCACGCGAATAAATCACCGAGGTGATTGATAGTGGCGGGTAGCTCTGACAAGGTCGTCATGGCGTTTATTGGAGTAGCATTATCGATTTTTATAATTTATCGGATATATATATGGCTGCAAAGTTCTCCGCGTTCTTTCATGAAGGATCAGATCCCGTTTAATAAAGTGATTATTCCGCACCCTTCTATAGACATACTAGAGGATGAAGGGTATGAGGTCGTTGGAGGGAAGCTCAAAATCCCGTTGTCCTTCAACGTAAACGGGGCGCAGATGTATAGCCGGTTATTTATAGATTATGTGGCGACTAAGGAAGAAGGATCAATATATTTGGTCATCCTTTCCAGACCACGCAAACCTTTAGATTTCACAGGAAGTGGCTTACGGGATACCTTGCTTCCGTACTTACTGATTTATCCGGAATGCAGCGGAGTTCTGTATGTTAATGTTGCTGCGGGATCTATTCAAGTGATTAAGCTCGGCAGGGATGACGGAGAATCAAACTGAGTCCATATTTAACTAGGTGTATGCTTCCGAAGTAGTTTTGCCGAAGCTATTCAGGGTGCATCGCTTACAAAACTAAGTCCATGCTTCCGAAGTAGTTTTGTCGCTGCTAATCTGGAAGTGTCGCTTACAAAACTTTTAGGAGGCAACAATGAAGGGACAACGACATATTAAGATACGCGAGATTATTACGCAAAAGGATATCGAGACACAGGACGAGCTGGTAGAAGCTCTGCGTGAATCTGGTTTCCAGGTTACTCAAGCGACTGTATCTCGGGATATTAAAGAGCTATTGCTTATTAAGGTTCCTATGGATGATGGAAGATACAAATATTCACTTCCAACCGATCAACGGTACAATCCAATCCAGAAGCTGAAGCGAGTTCTAGTGGATAATTTTGTACAGATCGATTCATCGGCTAATCTTGTGGTGATGAAATGCTTACCGGGGACGGCTAACTCAGTGGCAGCTTTGATTGATAATATTGACTGGCCACAAATTATGGGGACCATCTCTGGTGATGATACCATTCTTATTATTTGCCGCCAGCCTGAGGACAGCAAGACCGTAATTTCACAAATTATGGGTTACACTTCTTAAAATGTAAAAAGTATTAACATCATTCTATCAAATTCTTATCATCTTCTCGGAGGTGCTCTATTAGTGTTAGAAACCTTGTCTATTCGCAATCTAGCCGTCGTTGAGGCGGTAGATGTGCATTTTTATCCTGGCTTCCATGTGCTTACAGGGGAGACTGGGGCAGGTAAATCCATTATTATTGATGCGCTTGGACTGATTGCCGGAGGCCGCGGTTCCGCGGATTCTATTCGTTACGGCTGTGAAAAAGCAGAGATGGAAGCGCTCTTCAGCCTTCCCAGCGGTCATCCCGTCTGGGATACTTTGGAGCGCCTTGGCATTGAGGCCCAGCGTGAGGAGCATCTTATTATACGTCGTGAGCTTACCTCTCAGGGGAAAAGCACATCACGCGTAAACGGACAAATGGTCAATCTTACGATGCTTCGTGAAATTGGCGAGCAGTTGGTGAATATTCATGGACAGCATGAACACCAAAACTTATTGAAGGCAGAACGACATTTGGGACTGCTGGATACATACGGAGAACCTATAATCGGGCCGCTTAAAGCGGTATATCAGGAAAAGTATTCCGCCTTTGCAAAAGTGGAGAAAGAGCTCCGAGAGCTGCAGGAATCCAGTCAGAAGGCATACCAAATGCTTGATTTATATCGTTTTCAGTTAGAAGAAATTTCATCTGCTGCATTAAAACCGGGAGAAGATGAATTACTTGCCGAAGAACGGGTCAAACTATCCCACAGTGAGAAAATGATGGATTCCGTATCCGGTGCATATGAGCTCCTCTATGATAGACAAGGCTTAGAATCCATCGGTAATGTCATTTCAAGGCTCGAGGATGCGGTTCGTTACGATGAAAAGGGTCTAAAATCCGTGCTTGAGCAGTTGCAGTCCTCTTATTATCAACTGGAGGATGCTGCATTTCAGCTTCGTGATTACCGCGAAGAGATTGAGTTCAACCCACAGCGACTCGAAGAAATCGAGAACCGTCTTGATTTAATCACCGGACTTCGCCGTAAATACGGAGATAGTGTAGAACAGATTCTGGCTTATTATGAACAAATCCATCGGGAAACCGATCTGCTTGAGAATAAAGATGAATATCTGGAGAAGCTGACGACCAAACGCGATGCATTATTAGCTGTGTTGATGGAAGCAGCTGCTGAATTAAGTGAAGCACGGAAGCTGTGTGCGTCTGATTTGGCCACGCAAGTGGAAAGTGAGCTTAAAGATCTTCAGATGGAAAGAACCTCGCTACAGGTTAAATTAGATACGCTGGAGGACCCACGTGGTGTTGAATATAAGGGTCGGCGTATACGTCTCACAAGACAAGGGATCGACAGTGCGGAATTTATGATTTCCCCTAACCCTGGCGAGCCGTTAAGACCTCTTGGCAAAATTGCCTCGGGTGGTGAGTTGTCGCGTATTATGTTGGCAATGAAGAGCATTTTTGCGCGTCATGATGCAATTCCAGTTCTGATTTTTGATGAGGTGGATACCGGTGTGAGTGGTCGAGCTGCTCAATCCATTGCAGATAAACTGTATAAGCTGTCCTCCACCTGTCAGGTGTTCTCCATTACGCACTTACCGCAGGTGGCTTGTATGGCTGATCATCAGTACTTAATCCGCAAAAAGGTTGAGGACGGAAGAACCATGACTGAAGTGGAATCACTCTCGAATGATGGACGTGTAATGGAGCTGGCCCGAATGCTGGGTGGGGTGGAAATTACCGAAAAAACATTGCACCATTCGCAGGAAATGCTCAATTTGGCTGAGGCCAGTAAGGCTGCAACAAGCTAAGCGGAACAATGATTGACAGTAATAAAAGCCTGGGGGCAAGGTTATCTTATAGGTACGCAATTGGCGACCACCTTTTTCGTCAAGCGAAAGAAGCAAAAGGGAGCGTGACAGCCATTGAAGCCTAACCTCAGGAAGTTAATGCCAGGCCTTTTATTTGCCTTCTTTCTTAGTTTATCGGGCATAACGGGAACCCACCAAAGTTTTGCCGCACCATTGAACAGTGAGCCTGCCAAGGTGACTGCGCAAGGAATGAAACCGGAACTGAAGGTGATCCCGGGAGGTCAAACGATCGGAGTGAAAGTGAAATCAGCAGGTGTTCTGGTTGTAGGACATCATCTGATTGAAGTATCCGAGAAATCTAAGCTTTCCCCAGGTGAAATCAGTGGTTTGGTACCTGGTGACTTAATGATCTCCATTGATGGAGAGAAGTTGGACGAGTTATCTAAGGTGGCCAAGCTTGTGGATCGCGCCGGAAAAGCGAATAATTCTCTGACGATTGTCTTTAAACGCGCTGGGAAAGAGCATACAGCCAAGCTCAAACCCGCGTATGATATTAATGACAAAGTCTGGAGGCTAGGCCTGTACATTCGAGATTCTGCAGCGGGTGTTGGCACATTAACTTTTTATGCCCCGAAACAAGGTGTCTATGGAGCTTTAGGACATGTGATTACGGACATGAATACAGGAACACCAATCGTTGTTGGCAGCGGTCATATCGTTCAGTCCAGTGTAACGTCGATTTCTAAAAGCCAGGATGGCGATCCTGGTGAGAAACGAGCTCATTTCTTGAAAGAAAGCCAAGTGCTTGGCAATGTTGAGAGTAATACAGATTTTGGTATCTTCGGTAAAATGAATCGTAATCCCGAGCATAGTCTTTATAAAGAACCTATTCCTGTGGCGATGAGTAATCAAGTCAAGGAAGGGCCTGCTGAGATTCTAACCGTGGTAGATGGACAGCAGGTGGAACGGTTTAATGTTGAGATCATTCATGTGGCACATCAGCAGACACCAGCTACAAAGGGTATGGTAATTCGTATTACAGATCCTCGACTGATCGATAAGACTGGTGGTATCGTTCAAGGGATGAGCGGAAGTCCAATCGTTCAAAATGGACGGCTCATCGGCGCAGTAACACATGTATTCGTAAATGATCCTAAGTCCGGATATGGCTGCTTCATCGAATGGATGCTTAAGGATTCTGGTGTAACGCTACAGGAGAATAGGTATCCATTAAATCTTAAGGCGGTTTAGCCTTAAGATTTTTTTGTCGAAGGATTACGAAGATCATCGAACTTTGAAATAAAATATTTAATTATAATCCATGCCAGAAAAAAAATAAAGAAAAATAATTTTCGACAGAAGGGAATTCAATCTCCATGTCGAAAATGTTAAGAGACAAGAAAAAAATGTTATTTTCGAATAGCAGATATAATTAAGGAGGAAGCAGCCAGTGCAGAATATTGAAGTGTTGTTGGCCGATGATAACAGGGAGTTTACGAATTTGCTTTCCGAATACATTTCTGAACAAGAAGATATGACGGTAACGGGTATCGCCTACAATGGTGAAGAAGTGCTTCAAATGCTCAGCGAAGCACGCAAAGTTCCCGATGTCCTTATTCTTGATATCATCATGCCACATTTAGACGGTCTGGGTGTCTTGGAACGTCTGCGTGATATGGATCTGAATCCTCAACCGAAGATCATCATGCTGACCGCTTTTGGTCAGGAGAACATCACTCAAAGAGCTGTACAGCTTGGTGCATCCTATTATATTTTGAAACCGTTCGATATGGAGGTCCTGGCAAATCGTGTACGTCAGCTTGTAGGGGTCCAAGGCAGCATGAGCTCATCCTCTAACATGTACAACTATTCGTCGACGTCCAGATCGAATGTAGTGCCGCTTACGAAGGGCAAGAATCTTGATGCTAACATTACCTCGATCATCCATGAAATCGGTGTTCCAGCACATATCAAGGGCTATCAGTACCTGCGCGAAGCGATCACCATGGTATATAACAATATCGAGATCCTTGGTGCGATTACAAAAACGCTCTATCCAGCCATTGCAGAGAAATTCAAGACCACCCCTTCACGCGTTGAACGCGCGATTCGCCATGCGATTGAAGTGGCTTGGACCCGTGGCAACATCGACTCCATCAGCCATTTATTCGGCTACACCATTAATATCTCCAAATCTAAGCCTACTAACTCGGAATTTATTGCCATGGTAGCCGACAAGCTGCGGATTGAGCATAAGGTTAGTTGAAAGGGTTAGGGGTAGTGCGTGGTAAGTGATTTTGAATTGTTGGAAGGTGTTTAGGCTAAAACAATTTTGCCTACAAACTTCTTTTTGGGTAATTTAAAGCCAATCAATTTCTTATTTGTATATGTATAAATTTCACTCCTTTATTGGGTTCGGTAAATCCAATGGAGGAGTGTTTGTTTATGACTGACTATGAATTTCAGATTGATAATTTTTATGTTGTAGTATATCTACAAACACAATTAAAATCACTGATGTAATAGTATTGAAAATGAAATAACAAAGAATGCTTCTGAAAAAATCGAGAACAAAAATTATCAGAAAATCAAAAAAAGCTCAGTGTAGAAAGCTTAAAACTTGTTCTTGGACAGTTTGATACATCGAGGTATGAACAGTTAACTTTCTTCAATAGAGTTGATTATAGAGATTCTAATGGAACAATTTAGCATCTGATAAAACAAATATTTAATTTAGAAGGAGACATATGAACTTGAAAAAATAGTGGGAGTGTGAAATGTGGAAAAGATATTATTGGTTTGTATTATGATAATGTTGATGTTAGCATCGGCTAATGGGAATGTTGAAATGACATCAAATCCAAATACTTCTAATGAGCCTAAACGTGAAACGGATGAGTCTATTATTCCAAAAAACACATCCGTATATTGTGCTCAAGAAAGTATAAATTTGGATAGTGAAACTGAAAAAGATTTCTATGGAACTTGGAAAGTTGAGAAGCTTTTAGGATTTGCAAATTCATATAATGATGCTTCTGAATATCCAACAGGGCAAAAATTTATTGGAGATGAAATTATCATCAAAAAAGACTTTTTTTCATCAAAAGGACTTAAAAACTATAGTGTTTATCAATATGAACTAAAAAAACCATTATATGAGATTACAGCGACATGTTATAACTCTGACTCTTTTTATAGATTATATAAAATAGATATCCCAGACTTAAATATAAATGATGTAGTAAAAGTAATAAATATAAGTGACCCTTCTACAAACCTTGGAATACCTTTAAGTTTTTTTGTTGTTAATAACGATAGGCTTATCTTGTTATCAGAGGCAACTATTTTTGAGCTTGAAAAAATTACTGATTAAATGAATGGGATTCTGAAAATACCCGTATCAAATCAATGCAGCAAAAAGACACTGAGATCTTATTCATCAGTGCCTTTTTTGTAGACATTTTCCCACCAGAGGGTTGTAGTTTAAAGCAGCTTAATCAGCTCTTCTAGCTCGTCAACCATACCTTTTGCAAGTTCAAAATTATTGTCTTTTAAAGCTAATTCTATTTTCATTTCAACTGTTTTTTTATTTTGTTCATTTTCTAAATAGTCTTTATCAAAATGACTGGCATAAATCATCTTTCTGAATTTTCGCATACTCATTTTTCTAATCGTCTTATCGTCAATGATTAATACATAATCCATGCCATTTACTACAGAATAGAAATCATGAGAAATCATGAGAATCGCACCTTTATAATCTTCAATGGCTTTCTCCAGTGCGATTTGTGTATAGGTGTCTAAATGACTTGTCGGTTCATCAAGAAGCAATAAGTTTGCTTTGCTAGCAGAAACTTTTGCCAATTGCAGTATGTTTTTTTCGCCACCAGATAAAGATTCTATCTTTTGATTAAGAATTTCTCCTTCAAAACCATAGTTTGAAAGATGTGCTCTAATCTCGTCATAAGTTGCAAACCCAGCATCGATGAAGTCTTCTAGTATGGTATTAGAATCCTTTAGCACTTCGTCTTGAAGCTGAGAAAGATAAGCCACTTTAACATCATCATGTATTTTAATTGAATCATGATTATTTTTAAAGATATCTCGAAGTAAAGTCGTTTTCCCGGTACCGTTTGGACCGATAAGGGCTACTTTATCTGTAGGTTTCATCTCAAAGTTAACATTTTCTAAAATCAACTCATCAAAGGAAACACTATAATTATTCACATTTAAAACAGTGATGTCTTCTTCAATTTCATTGTCCACACCAAAACTGATTTCCGGTTGCTTAATATCAACGAATGGCGCTTTAATTTTTCGCGCTTCCAATCTTTCTTGAAACTTAACCCTAGCTTTTAACGCTCTTCCTCTAGATGCTTCTGAATTATAGGTTGCGATCGCTCTAAGATTATCAATAATGTCATCGTATCTCTCAATTTCTTCTTGTTCAGCGACTGCGATTTCTTGTAGCTCAATTTTTGTCTGAAGTAATGAGAAGTTATACTCAATATATCGCCCATCGAACTCTTGGATCTCCATGTTTTCAAGGTGTATAATTTTGTTAAAACAATGATTCAATAGATAACGGTTATGCGTAACAACTAACAATATTCCTTTGTGAGCATTAATAAGATTTTTAAGTGCATTTAGGTTTTCAAAATCTAAAAATACATCGGGCTCATCCATAATCATTAAGTCTGGACGAGTCAGCATTTCCTTCATCACTTGAATAAGCTTGAATTCCCCACCGCTTAGGTCGGATACCTTAGCATCTTTTAGCTTCAAAAGGTTGGCTAAATTTAGTTTCTTATTAATATTGCTTTCAAAATCATTTCCATCCATTAAATCAAAGGCATCTAGAGCTAATTGATACTTTTCGAGTAATGAATCAATATCTGATGATGTTTCCATTTCAGAGAGAATAGTTGTTATTTCATTTTGTATCTTAATAAATTCTTCTCCTATATATTCAAAAACGGTTGTTTCTTTACTTCTGTCTACTTGTGAGAACTGACTTACATATCCAATTTTGCAGGTTGGGTCAATTTCTAACTTGCCTTCGAACAAATATTTTTCTGGATCCATCAGTATATCGATCAGTGTACTTTTACCACTGCCACTTGTTCCTATAAAAGCGCAATGTTGTGCCTCTTCAAGCGTAAATGTAATGTTTTTATATAGTTCTTTTTGCGGAAATGAGAAGGATAAGTTATCAACTTTTATCATAGTATTACCTTTCTTTATACAGAATTAGTAAATATGAATAGAAGGATTGAAGATCATAAATTTTGAGTTTACCGTTGATAGAGTAACACTGTTTACAGCTAACATCAATCATTTCGAATTAAAGTTGTTCGTGAAATCGAAAAATCCAACTTAGAACAATTGGATCACGCCTGTCCAGATGGCGTTTTATAGCTAGATTACATATGGCCAGTAGTTGAGTTGGCTGTGGCAGAGTCTCTTAGTATATCTTTCATGTTACGAATATATTGGTTATAATTGGAAGAATGATAAGCTCAGGAGGTTCGTAGATATGAAGAAGAAAATAGTAGGGATTGTAGCAGCGGCGCTGTTACTTGGTGGTTCAATAGGATTCTCAGCAAGCTCGTCTTTAATTGGCGCTAAAGTTTCCGGAATGTATACTATAAAACAAGCCGGAAAGAAGATTGCAGATGCAATTGTAGTAAATAACTCGGCCTACGTACCTGTGCGCACGATGTCCGAAGCGACGGGAGTAGGGTTGACGGTTGAAGGAAAGACGATAATATTGGAGAGTAAGGAGACTGAGAAGGCGCTGAAAGCAAGTATTGCAGCGGCTAAACTCCGGGAAAGATTAGCAGGGGCAGAATCAAGCGTTCAAGTTCTCAAAGAAGCCATCCAACTGGCGGAAACTACTGCGGCCGACCTAACAAGCGCAGCAGACCAAGAGGCTCAAAGAAACTATATCGCCGAGTTGAATAAACGTGTTGCCTTCATGGAAACAGAAATTGCGCAGCTCAAGGAGCAGCTCGGCGAATAATAAATGAATAATGATGAAGAGTCCCGCCGTTACTGATGCGGCACGTTCGACGATGAAATTGGCCGTGCACTTGCGGATTAACGCCCAGTGAAATGTCCGACATAGGCGTAGATAGTGGCTGAAACAGTAGCAAGTAAATAAATTTTCTTAGCGATTCTTCAATGATCTGAAGAATCGTTTTTTTGTAATGACGGAGAGTTTGTTTTCTTCGAACAAATGGATAATAATAAAGGAATGAGCTAGGCTAATCGCATGACATCGTTTTTATAAACTACATAACTTTATACCCTAAAAGCGAGGCGTAACGAAATGAATACATCTGAGTTTCAACAGTATGTGAAGAAGTTCAGTGAAACCAAAGGTTTTGACACGAGCTCCATTGAGCAGAGAATGCTGTACTTAATGACTGAGGTGGGGGAATTGTCCAAAGAGGTGTTATCCGTATCCTTCGACCCCGGTGCAGAGAAGAAAGAAAACTTGGGATTTGAGATGTACGACGTGGTGTGGAATATTTTTGATCTGGCCAATAAGCTGGATATTGATTTGGATCAGGCATTTAAACGTAAGCTGGAAATTAATGAACAAAGAACATGGGAGTAGCATAAAAAAATCCAAGGACATCCCGCGCGGGGAGCCTTGGATTTTTTATTTATCATTTTTATTTAAATGAAGCATAACCTTCATCCGCCATAACAACACTACCGTTAATTGCGCTAGCTTCTGGCAAGGAGAGCAAGTAGACGGTATCAGCAACTTGTTCAGGTAGCGTTAATTTGTTACCCATGACTTTGCTCTTCATCTCATCGACCATTCCTTGGTCTTTATATCCTTGGATAATTGGGGTATCTACAGCACCTGGAGCAACGGCGAGTACGCGGATACCGTGAACGGACATTTCAAGTGCTGCCGATTTGGTCATCATTATGACCGCACCTTTGGAAGCGTGATAAGCGAATGTACCTGGGGAAGCCAGGAATCCAAATACAGAGGCAGTATTGATGATGACACCTTTGATGCCGAGTTCACGCATTTTTTTACCTGCCGCAATAATACCGTGGGCAACACCGTGCTGATTGACATTAATAACACTATGATAATCCTTAAGGTCTTGGTCTAGTACAGGAGTGACGCGGCCGATTCCGGCATTGTTGAACATGACGTCAATTCTTCCATAAGTGGTAACGGTCTTTTCAACCAGTGCTTCAACCTCTTCATATTTTGAAACATCGGTTTTGACGAAAATCGCTTCGCCACCATCCTTGATGATCTGTGCTACTGTTTCTTCACCTAATTGTTGATTGAAATCGGCAACGACCATTTGGTCACCTTTACTTGCGAATTTAATAGCGGTTTGTTTCCCGATTCCACTGGCTCCACCTGTTATTACGGCTACTCTTTTGTCTGTCATTTGTGATTCCTCCTCGAGAAATATAGTTATACTAGAAATATAGGTTCATATGGTGAAAAGGTTATTTACTAACTTATTTATATTGTAACACTAGTCCAAATTAATTAAAATTTAAGTAAATTTAATAGGTATTAAGTAAATATTAAGTTAGGGAGTGATTCAAATGAATTTAGAGCAATGCGAGAATATCGTAGAAGTCGCAAAGATTGGTTCACTAACAAAAGCCGCTCAGAATCGTCATATCACCCTGTCTGCGATAAGCCAATCTATAACACTGTTAGAAGCGGAGCTGGGAGTTACTTTGTTCATTCGTTCGCGAGGCCAAAAAGCAGTTCCCACAGCAGAAGGACAGGCCATAATCAGCAAAGCAAATGAAGTCCTAATGAAAGTTAATGAATTAAAAGCTGAAGCACAGATTTACAGTGATACGTTAAGCGGTCATTTGAAGATTGCTGCAATTCCGGGACCTATGCATATAATAGTGAAGGTTATTTCTGGTTTTAAGATGGATTTTCCAAATGTGAAAATAGAGATTTTTGAAAAGGGACCTAAAGAGATTTTGGATAATGTGCTTCAGGATGAAGTGGATATCGGACTGATGGTCTCGCCGGAGGGCTTATCAGATCAACATAAAGGGGTCGTATTTGAGAAATTAATGGAAGGAAAGATTGTTGTAGGCGTACATCCTCATTCACCATTAGCTTTAAATACAATGATTACCCCTGAACAGTTAGCAGGTCAGACATTGGTTATATACGATGATCATTACATACAGGACTTTGTGGAGCGATATTTACTGAAGGCTGGGCCGATGAATATCCTTTTTATAAGCAATAATACCCGAGCCATTGAGAATGCAGTTGCGGCAGGACTCGCGATTACGATCGGTATGGATTATTCTTTTATAAAAACATTTGAGGATTCTCAGAAGATTATGAAGACGATCGAGCTGCGATCTTCAGATCAGCATACTCCAGGTTCTATTGTTTCAGCTTCTAAACAAGGCTCAAAAACGGTCCGAAGATTTATCAACAGGCTTAAGCATGAGTTTGAGGAAGGAATCAGAAGAGGTTGAACGTTCATTTCTCCAATGTTGGAGAGCTTGAATTAGGAGAGGATGGAGCGCCCCGAAAAGATTACAAACATCAGTAACCATTCTAAAATATGAATACAAAGCATTACAGGATGTTTAGTCAGGGGAATGATTATGAAATCTAAAATTGCCTTTGCTGACAAAGTGGGAAATGATCCATTCGGTGAATTCTTAATTCAGACTTTGCGTGAAGTTAAAGTGAATACGGATTTGATCGTGAGAGATTCCTCAGTACTAACGACGATGGCTTATGTATCTTTACAAAAAGATGGAGAACGGGATTTTGTGTTTAGTCGTGGCGCGGATGGTAATTTTGGATTGCAAGATGTACCTCTTCATAAGCTGAATGAAGCAGCCGTTGTTCATTTTGGTTCAGCAACAGCGATGTTAGGTGGAACTTATCTTGAAGCTTATTTTGAACTTATGGGCAAAGCACGCCAAGCTGGCCAGTTCGTTTCCTTTGACCCTAACTATAGAGGCAGTTTATGGGGCGACAGAACGGAAGCGTTTATCAGGTTAGCTAAGAAGGGGATCTCAGCGGCTGATTTTGTTAAAGTGTTGTTACAGCTTTCGCGACTGACACATCAAGCAATTGGGAGTCTTACCTTTGCGGTTTGGCAAGACATAATTCATTTTGTTAATCAAGTGGGTGCTATCGTGTGTACGAAGGTAGGCGCTATTGCTGCATTACCTACTTATGAGGAAGTAACGAATTGGAATCAATAATTTTGGGTACCGATTAGAAACCATCAAGCGCTGGCCGCTTGATGGTTTTTTATTTGTGTCCAGCAGGGACAAGCTGAAACATGAATTTGATGAATGGATTAGAAGAAGTTAACAGTATGCCTTGGTAAATTTTATTTAACCTTTACACTTCCTAGTTAATATAAACCCTATGATGTTGTCCAAGCTCAGATCGTCATTAGGACAGCCAAGTGGGGAGGATGTCAACACAGTGAGAAGGTATTTAAGGCAAATTAATGTGGTAGTTATTTTTGTTTTGTTGATTTCGTTGTTGCAGCCGGGGGCATTTGTTCGCGCTTCCATTTCTGATTTACCTGCTACAGAATATGGTACTGTTATTGATGTTCGTAAGACGGAGCTGGCACCTGGGGCGATGTATACCTGGATGGATCTTCAAAATGAACGCGGTTTGCAAAAGGTTCATGCTGTCGAGTTTAACCCGCAAAATGCTAACTTAGAGCTGCGGGCGGGCACGAAGGATGGAAAGGTTTATGGCATGAAGGGTGTAACGGAAATGGCATCATATGCGGATGCGCCTGGAAACCGTGTAATAGCAGGGGTTAATGGTGATTTTTATGAAATCTCCGGTTTTGCCACGGGTGTTCCTAACGGATTGTTTATGGATGAGGGTGTGATTCTGAACAGTTCGATCTCAGCTTTTACCTTCGGTTTAAAAGAAGACGGCAGCTCGATTTATGGTGTGCCGAAGTTAACTAAAAACATTACGATAAACGGAAAAACGACTAATTTAACCAGTATCAACCGTTATCGAAATACAAATGAGCTGGTTCTCTATACGGAAAATTATAATACAACTACAAAGTCGACCAATGAGGGTGACGAGGTTGTTCTAGATATTGTCGAAGGAGAAGTGAAAAGCGGTCAGACCTTGAAGCTGAAGGTGTCTGAAATCCGTAACAATCAAGGCAATACGCCGCTTTCCCAAGGAAAGGTGGTTTTGTCTGCTAATGGGACGTCTCGTGCCCTTTTGCAGGGGTTATCGGTTGGTGATAGTGTTACTGCAAGCTTTGCGCTAAGTGGAGAATGGAATGAAGTCAAGGTAGCTATTGGCGGTGAAGGACCGCTGGTGAAGGACGGAGTAGTTCAACAAGGTGTAGGGCCTTTAGGTATTCATCCACGTACTGCCATTGGTACAAAAGCGGATGGAAGCATCGTTCTTTTCGAAGTAGATGGAAGATCACCGGGCTTTAGTGAAGGCGTAGATACCGATGAACTGGGAAAAATAATGAAAGATATGGGCGTTATTAACGCCATGAATCTAGATGGTGGCGGTTCGTCTACCTTTGTTGCTAGAATGCCAGGTACTACCGGCGTTAAAATGATGAACCAGGGCTCGGATGGCTACGAACGAAAAACCGGCAACGGTTTGCTTATCGTCAACACAGCTCCTGAGCAATCTGCAGCTTCTAAGCTGGTTGTGCAGCCGAATACGGAACGTATTTTGCAAGGCTCAACCTTTGCATTCAAAACCGCAGGCGTGGATGAGAATGGACATCCAGCTCCGTATTCAGGAACGGTGAATTGGCAGGTGGATGACGGTCTTGGAACCATTGACGGAAATGGAGTCTTAACAGCAGGAACCTCCGCCGGAACCGGAAAGGTGACTGTAGAAGCTGGTGCGGTCAATGGCAGCGGCGAAATCGAAGTGGTGGATAAGCTCACAGAGCTTAAATTTCCTGATGTAATCAAAACGTATTCTTCAGGTGCTACTGCACCATTGACCATAAAAGCTCTTCGGAATGGACAGGTTATTCAAGCAGATAATCATAGCTTCGAGTGGCGAGTTGAAGGCGAGATAGGGACAGTGGACAAGAATGGTCTGTTTCAAGCGACGAGCGAGAACGGAAAGAATGGTAAGATTATCGCTAAATACGGCAATGTAGAGACATCATTTGAAGTTAATGTTGGATTACCGCCAGTAATGCTGGAGGATTTTGAGAGTGGAATCAATAAATATGTAGCTTCCAGCGCAGCTGCCAACAGTGTGAAGCTTCTTGAAGTAACAGATCAGGATTTTGTCCGCAGTGGGGATAAAGCCTTGAAGCTGGAATATGATTTTGTGGGGAAGACAGGTACATCTGGAGCATATGTAGCTGCGAGTTCAACCGAAAATCGAATTCAAATTCCGGGTTATCCTGAGAAAATCAGTATGTGGATTTATGGAGATGGCAAAAAGCACTGGCTGCGAGGACAGATTCGTGATGGCAATAATGCAGCCGTGCCTGTGGATTTTACGGATCAGGTGAACGGTGTGAACTGGACCGGATGGAAATACGTTGAAGTCTCCGTTCCCAAGGGAAAAGCCACACCTTTAACGATGGATATGCCTGTTCGCTATATGGAGACCAGTAATCTTAATAAGAGCGAAGGTGCTATTTACGTAGATGATATTCGCGCCATTTATGGTCCGCTAGAGGAAGATAGAACACCTCCAGTCCTTAAAGATGCTTATCCTGGTGTGAACGAAATTGTAAAAACAGCTACGCCAACCCTTTCTATCAATGGTGAGGATGATGGTTATGATCCTGTAGCCCATCCAGGAACGACCTTAATTGATCCTGCAAAGACTCGGGTTTTTGTAGATGATCAATTAGTAGAGCATGGATTTTATCCACCAAAGGGACAAATTACTTATAAACCTAAGATTCCGCTAACTGAAGGTAGACATAAAGTAAAAGTAGCTATTCGAGATATGAGCGGTAATCAGACGATAAAAGAATGGTATTTTACTGTGAATCTAGGATCACCATTCTATGTATACAAAACGCCAGAAGTAGTATACGCCGGCAGCACATACACTTTGGATGTAACCGCGGAGAAGGCTAACAAGCTGAAGGAAGGAAATCTTACGTTTGCTTTTAATCCTGCTGCAGTTAAAGATTTGCAGGTGATTCGGGGGAGTAAGGTAACGGAAGCTCAAATGGCATCAATTATTGATCCGGTACTGGGAACTGTACGCCTTACCTTAAGCGACATAAATAGCTCTAATCTTGGTGATAAAGATCTCATTGGCCAGGTTCAATACACAGTTCGAAATGATTATTTGGGTCCCTATACACAAGAACAGTTGGCTGGAGACATCAGTAAACTGTTTGTAATTGAGAATACATCCGGTTCTGTAACCTCTACGGAGGGTACGGGAATCCCTATTTCTTTTGTTGGGGCAGCTGTTGAATCTGTGGTGAAGACACAGTTAATGCTCACTTGGAATCATTACGATATAGCCAAAGGCTTTGACGCTTCTTTTTCGGTAAAGGATTTGAGTGGAAATGGCGTTGAGGGAGCTTCGCTACTGATTGATGGTGTGGAGGTACAAGGAGCAGTCTCAGGAGCAAACGGAATACTTTCGACGGCTTCCGTTACTTCTGCAGAAGGAACGTTTAAATTACAGACAGTGAAGGGGAATATCTATAGTCCTGTAATGACATTCAGAGTTGCTCCATACGACGGAACAACTGCTCCGCGGAATGTGAATGTTACGATGGGACTCGATGCAGCAACCTCCCGTCAGTTCACTTGGCAAACCGAACCGTTAACCAGGGACACTATAGTTGAACTTGTGAAAAAAGCAGAGTTTACGAGCTTTCAAGCCGCGAATGTAATAAAAATAACCGGCAGCAGTTCGATCTACAACACTAACAATGACGGAACAATGCGAGTTCATAAAGCGGAGGCAGTAGGGCTTACTCCTGGAACGGAATATGTATATCGTGTGGGGGATGGCAAGTTAGATGTAAGTGCGCAAGGAACCTTCGTTACAAGCGGGGGGGAGAGCACTTCTACAAAATTCCTGTTCATCGGTGATTCCCAAGCTGACTCGAAAGCAGGTTTTGGTCTTTGGGGAAATACGATTCAGGCTGCTTTTGCCTACATGCCAGATGCAGAGATGCTAGTTCATGCAGGTGACATGGTGGATAAAGGATTTGAACAAGAGCAGTGGAATTGGTGGTTCGATGCTGCGCAGCAACAGCTCCTGAATACCACACTTGTCCCGATTATCGGGAACCATGAAGTGATGGGAACGAATGGAGACGGGGATTACCTAGCACAATTCAATAATCCGCAAAATGGAACAGCGAGTGTGAAAGGTACGAACTATTCCTTTGATGTGAAGGATACTCACTTTGTGGTCATGAATACAGAACATTCAGGTAGTCCGTTTGCAGAACAGGCAGAGTGGCTGGATCAGGATCTTTCAGCTACAGATAAAAAGTGGAAGGTGATCTTCTTCCATCAAGGTCCCTACGGCAGCATCTACTCCAATGAGCAGGTGCAGGCAAAGTGGGTACCAGTGTTTGATAAGCATAATGTGGATCTTGTTATGAATGGCCATGATCATATTTACTTACGAACTTTTCCGATGAAGGATGGTAAGCAGGTAGCGGAAGGCGAAGGTACTCGATATGTGATCGGAGGTTCCTCGGGTCCTAAGTTCTATGCGTTGACGCCACGTTTTTGGCAGGAAAAAATATATGATGAAGATGAACAAATTTATACCGCTGTTGAGATTGCCGAGAATGAGATTACGGTTACTGCAAGAACGGTTGATGGTATGGAAATTGACCGTCTAATAATCGGGAAATTTGTTCTAGAATCTATTGCGCTGGATCAAACCACTGTAGAGCTTGAACCTGGTGCTAGCATTCAACTGCAAGCTAAGGTTCAACCAGCACAGGCTAATCATCTAAAAAAGATTTGGTCCATCGTTTCTGACACCACTGAATCAGTGGTCACTGTAAATGAGAGCGGCCTCGTCACAGCATTGAAGCCAGGTATGGCTAAGGTAAGAGTTGCAGTGGAAGGTCACCCGAATATTTATGCGGAGAGTACGATAAACGTAGATGTTCTGCAATCTATTAAGCTTCAGGGCAAAAGAGAGCTTAAACTGGAAGAAGCTGATCAGACGGTAACCGAAGCCGTTTATGCGTCAGGTAAACGTATTCCGATATTAGATGGACTTCATTATTCCAGCTCAAATAAGAATGTTGCTACAATCAACGATCAGGGCTTGATTCAGACTTATAAGGAAGGTACAACAGTAATTGCAGTTACCTATAGAGAGTTCTCCTCGGAGTACAACCTTGTCGTAACAACTGATGTGGCTTCTGAGCTAACAGGAATCGCGATTAAAGGGCCGGATTCGTTGGAGCTGGGTAGTAAAGGCTCTGTTGTCGTTCAGGCTGTGTACAGTGATGGCAGCACGCTAAAATTGATCGAAGGCGTAAAATATGATACTTCCGATCATGACGTTGCCATGATTAGTGAGACAGGAGAACTTCATGCTCTAACTGTCGGTACAACAAAAGTCAGTGCTGTTTATAACGGGTTAAGTACTGAATATGAATTGACAGTGACAGAAGGTTCACCAGGGACGACACCGACACCAGAACCAACACCAACACCGACACCAACACCGACACCAGAACCAGAACCAACACCAACGCCAGGTGGCTGGGTGCCGGGACCTATGGTGACACCAACGCCTACATCCTCACCAACACCGTCGGCATCTGCACAAGTGGGAGTTGTAACGATAACAGAATCTCAGTTGTCAGCGAACAAGAATGCACAAGGTGAAGTTGTGGTTTCCATTGACGAAGTGGTAACGGGAATACTTTTGCCAGGGAATGCAGTTGAACTACTTGGTAGTGCATCCCTCAGAGTGGTTACGAAGGAATTGACGGTTATTATCCCTGTGAGGGTATTGGCGGATCTAAGTAAGCTGAACCCTGCTGGAATCACTGCCGAAAGTAAGATTTCACTTCAATTGAATTCAGTAGCTAGCGATGCAGCAGCGGAACTGATTAATCGTGCGGAAACACTTGCGGGTGCACAATTGAGAGTGATAAGTGATATGCGGGAATGGTCGCTTAGCATGATAACTGAACAAGGAAAGAGCTTCAGGTTAAGTCAGTTTGCAGAGCCGATCACGATTTCATTTAAGGTTGACGCGAATGTAGATCGACGTTTATTAGGAATTTATCACATTGATGATGCTGGTAATCTGGAGTATATGAATAGTAATTGGTTGGAAGGTTATATTGTTGCTCCTATCAGTCATTTTAGTAAATATGCATTATTAGAATACGACAAGGATTTTAGTGATCTGAAATCCGATCATTGGGCATTCCTTACTGTGAAACAGCTCGCAGCTAAGCAGCTTGTACAGGGCGTAACAGCGGATCATTTCGATCCCAACAGATCGGTTACACGTGCTGAATTTACTGCGATGCTAGTTCGCGTACTTGGGCTGAAAGGTCAAACGGAAGCCGTATTCGCCGATGTAGCTTCGGACAAATGGTATGCCGAAGCCGTAGGCTTAGCGAGACAAGCTGGAATTGTTACTGGCCAGAATTCTTTACAGTTTGAACCAGATGCTAAGATTTCTCGTCAAGAGATGGCTGCGATGCTGGCTCGTGCATATGCTTACGCCAAGAAAACAGTAGCTGTCGATAGTATTTACGGTATGGCATTTAAAGATATTGCTGCTACTCCGAAATGGGCTCAAGAGGCTATCAGGGAGGTGCTCAGACTTGGATTGATGCAAGGACGTGGGGAAGGGCAATTTGCTCCGAAACAAAATGGCACTCGTGCCGAAAGTGCACAGATGATCATCAACTTGTTGAATGTTATGGAGTAATGATTTTGGCCAGTCTCAGAAAATTGGGGACTGGCTGTTTTTTGGTCCATTTTTTTTTAGTTTTCGGACTCCACAGTTCTTATTGTCATATTTTTGAACCGGCTCGCCGTATATTTTAATGAATAGCTGCATCTGAGTCCGACAAGTGAGCGAAAAAGCAGAAATCAGATTATTAGGTCTCAACAGTCAGATACGTTTGATTTTCCAACCCGAGAACACAATCCAAAACCTGGAAGACGAACGCCTATTCTTATCCTGTTTTTGTGACAAGAGGGTTATATTGGTTCTTGAATAGTGGGAATTACCCTTCATAAGCAAGTAAATGCTAGGATTAATTGTTATAAGCCAACACAAATTGTTATGTTGTGTTATGATAGTAGGGAGGTGACTCCCATGAATGATTTTGAGAACTATCCCGATGAGCTGGGTAATTTCATTCGGCACATCAGAAAAACGAGAGGGTTAACCTTAAGAGGACTGGAAGAAAAGAGCGGTATTAGCTACTCACAGCTTAGCAAGATCGAACGTGGAGAGAGCATTCCGCTTAAAGACAATCTGGACAAGATCATTGAAGCGCTTGGAACAGATCTGAAGAATCGGATGTATCATTTGGCAGACTATATGCCTGATATTGAATATATCAAGACCTTGAAGCATGGTTATGAACTGCCGCAGCTTAAACAGTCTCAAGACTACATTTATGAGACGGCCTTTAACAAGCTTAAGGAATTCAGGGCAAAGGAAGGTAAAGAAACTTCTTATGTTTCCTTTGATTCTAATGAAGTCATAGTTTATGAAACCGAATATGGGGCAGGAATGGTAATAGAGAAGATTGAGAAATACAATCTTACTGACGTCCTGAACGATAAGTTTGAGGGTTGCCTCGACTCCTTAAGAAAGAGCCCTCGGAAAGGGCGTCAAGCCTTTCTATTTGGCGAGTGGTTACGGGAGTGCGTTTATGAGCTGAAGGAAGAAGAACAGGATCAGGTCATACAAGCGCTCAAAGAATTTACACAATTTAAAGTACAACAAATAAAGGGTGCTTATAAATAATGTATGTTTCATAAATGATCTCAAAAATGAATAATGTTGCCCTTTCTTGCAGCCATCTATTCATCTTGATCCATAAACTAACAACTAAAAATGGTTTGACAGAAAAGGGGATATTAATAATGAAAATTAACATGAAGTTTACCAGCAAGGGAAAAGTCGCTATAGAGAATTTTAATAACGAGGAATTGCTGGAGATCTTCGCACGATACATCAAGACATTATCCAAAAAGTATGATATCGAAGTTGATGTTCCTCTTGACGAGAATCAAAATATTGTTGGTGATGGCGCTGTGATCGCGACTGCTAAAAATGTAAAATGTGATGTAGAAACTTTTTTCAAAGAGCTGGGTAGAGATATTAAAGTTCCATTGAAGAAGAGACTTGGCGGGAAATTGGAAAATGTATTTAAAACTGAAATTACGGAGTAGGGACTATTCTATTTAGATGGAGTAATCCTTGTTTCAAACAAAGAAGGTAGGGCCATTAGAGGCTCTACCTTCTTTATGTTGATGAAGTTAACATGAAGACAAACCAGAGAGCACTCGGAGTAGAAGTCATGGGAAATTATATAATTGCGTCATAATAAGTGAATGAATTCGTGTCGGGGATGTTATATTTCTTTAGAATGTATGAGATCTCTACTGTCTAAGATCTCTTTAACAATCTCAATGAAATCTGGTAAAGCTTGTGCCTCAACCGCTAACGCATAGATGTTAAGTAATTCTTCATCAGATATCGATTCAAGAGATGAGGGGCGAGGTGAGGGATGAAAATAGTAATTCATTTGGTTCCTCCATCATATGTTTGTTTTTATTTCGCATTTATCTATATGGTATCATTTGGAATACAATCCGTCCCCTGTCATTCATCTTACGAATTTATCTTTACATCTGAGGATAATTATGGCATAATGTCTTTTTTTGTGCGATTATAGGATGGATTACTTTAAATTTAAATAAATAAAAAAAGATCCCGACATGTAGAGACATGCCGGGATCTTTTTAATCGGAGTCTTTCTTTAGAGTAGATAAGTACTTTTTTAGGCGAGGTTCATTGGACTCCGAAACAGTTGCAAACTGCTCGCCATGATTAAAATAAACGATTTTTCGTTCGGAATCATAGCCTTCGATGTTGTTAATATTGACTACATTGCTGCGGTCAAGGCGTTTAAATCCCTTACCCTCATACGCTGTGAAAAGATCGGAAAGAGTGGTGGGGAGAACAAATTCGCCTTCTTTCGTATGGACGAATATTGTATTCTTATAATTCGAGAAATACAATATTTCTTCCTCCAGAATATCACAGGAGGAACCGTCTTTCTGTAAGACACGCATCTTTTCCCCATCCTTGTTTAATTACTTACGCAATTCTTTTGGAATTTCTGGACTGTGAATGTAAGGCTTGATTATTGTTGCAAAGACAAGAGCGGACATGCCAAGCGCACTAGAAGCAACACGAGCGAGCGTTTTCTTCATCTACTGGACCTCCCCTGTAAAGGAATGATTACTGTTAAGGACTGGATGAAAAAAGCCAGTCCGATGACAGACGAGTTAATCCAAAAATTTGCGAGCACTAACAGGATGGATAACAGTTTCAATCCTAGGTACCAGTCTTTAGAGAGTTGTGCATTTCGATCTGGATTCGGAGCAAATAAGATCATTGAAATCATACTAAATAGATTAATCCAGAGCAAATAACTATGTGTAAGGAATGTAAGATGGGGGATTAACGAACATATGAAAATGGACGTTATATTACAGGCTGTTGCAGTTTTCAAATGGGCTCCGCCAGAACAAATCCTTAGCAATCCAAAACTTAGTAGCGCGATCAATGTTCCCATTAATTGCCCTGTAAAGCCCCCTATTAGAAGGGAAACTGTAATAATGAATAAGGTATTCAAAATAATACTCAGTGCATACTGCATTACTTCTATGGAATGAGTTTGCTCAGGGTTTGTTTTTTTTATGGCCGAAACGATTCTAAATGCTAAATGATTCATAGTCATTTCTGTCCTTTTTATAGGATAAGTACAAATATCCCCATAATATAGCCCCATAACCAATAGGGATTAGAAGAAAATAGCTTGACTGAAAAAATAACGAAACGGAAGCGATTAGAAATAGTGCAGGAAGATTCAGAGTAAATAGTATTTTTTCGCTCGTACTTGGTTTTATTTTTATATCAGGTTTATCGGGTACAAAATCAAATCCTTTACGTTTTCGGCGCATATACACACCAATACCTATGGCAGCCAAAGCTGATAAAACTTGAAGTATAAATATATTGATAGAAACAGAGTTGGAAGAGTCTAAAGGTAACTTGATTACAAAGTTTAAAAAATAATATAGAGAGGTTTGAATCACGGAATATGCTTGATAAGCCATCCCGGTCAGTATGGAGGCATAAAAGGGATGAATTCGGAACAACAGCCACATAAAGAAAAACATTAGTGCATATTGTGAGAAAATATCTAATTGAAATAGGTCATAGTTCGTCCGAAGTGAATAGGAGAAAAACCCCATTACAAAACTTCCGAACACCATTTCCTTATGAAAGAGATCAATTTTGAAGATTTTAAAAGCTAAAAAGAAAATAGCATAGGTTTCTAGTCCTGAAAAAACCATGAAGAGAATAAAATCAAGCATGCCGACACTCCCGATGACTAGTTTAACAAATCTTAATATTGCAAGTATCATACATAATTAACTAAAATACAACTATGAGCACGTGATTTTTCTCCATATTTTTCAAAAAAATTCAATATGTGAGGAGTTTCTACATGGGTCAACGTCCAGAGAGTAGTGAGTATTTGAATGAGCTGTCAAAGTATATCTCTTTAGTACCAACAGAAGGGGAAATTTGTACTATTTTTAGAGAGCAGACGGATGAGATTTGTAGTTTTATTTCGAACCTTACGGAAGAACAAGGAGAGCATCGTTACGCTCCTGACAAATGGAGTATTAAGCAAATGGTCGGCCATCTAGCGGATACTGGAAGAATTATGTCTTATCGTTTATTGCGCGTGGCAAGAGGAGATACAACACCATTAGCGGGGTTTGAGGAAAAGGACTACGTACTAACCGCAAATTTCGATGCGCACACTTTAGAAAAGCTGCTGGCTCATTACAAGCTTGTCCGAGAGTCAACGCAAGCCCTTTTAGATACTCTGCCGGAAGAAGCGTGGACTCGAATGGGAACGGTTAACAATGGAGCTATCTCCGCGAGAGCGGTGGCCTGCTTAATGATCGGTCATGATCTTCATCATTTGAATATTCTTAAAGAAAGATATCTAGTATAAGCGAGTTAGATTTAAAAAAGCATTCCTGAGGCTAACGCGCCTTCGGAATGCTTTTTTAGCTTAAAGAAAATATTGGGGTCCTCCGCAAAGCCTCGCCTTGTGGAGATTTTTTATAGTGGTGGATTCTTGTGACATTTACGGCACACTGGATAGTAGGCTTCGTTGCCACCAATTTGGATTTGCTTACCGCTGTATACAGGCTTACCATTTTCTACTCTTAGAGCCATCGTTGCTTTGCGCTCGCAGAACCAGCAAATAGTCTTCATTTCCTCGATTTTATCAGCATAAATCAGCATGTATTTGCTGCCTTCAAATAGCTGGTTTTGGAAATCATTTTTAAGTCCAAATGCCATAACGGGAATGCCTAGTTCATCTACAATCCGTACTAGCTGAAGAATGCAGTCCTTGCTTAGAAATTGACATTCATCAATTAGCACACAGTGGGGTTTGGGCTGGTTACTGCTGACGATATTATAAATATCGGTATTCTCGTCGACGGGTATGGCCTGTTTCCGCAGCCCAATACGGGAGGAGATAAAACCAACTTCGTCCCGATCGTCTATGGATGGAGTGAAAATGAGCACCGATTTCCCTTGCTCTTCATAATTATGCGCAACCTTGAGTATCTCAATAGATTTACCGCTGTTCATTGCTCCGTATTTGAAAAACAACTGTGCCACTTCCATCTATCCTTTCGTATAAGCCAATTATCTAATCTTAAAAATGCGACCTTATTAGAGTATCATATTCGTGTCAGCTGTATCCAGTGAAAACATTGCGATAGATTTGAATGTGGTATGATAAAAGGAATCAAGTGATTGGAAAGGAAGTAATAAGTGTGACTGAAAAAATAGACGAATACAAGGAACGGTTAGCTCTGATTCAGCAAAATGGAAATCTTTCTATCGAGGCTGAGGCTTTGCTGGAAGAGATGATGGCAGATTTGGTGGAATTGAATCGAAGCAATAAAGCGCTGCGGCGGGCAATAATGAAAACTGGGCAGGCCTCCACAATGTCGACTCGTTTAAGGGATGCACTGTACGAATAGAAAAAGAGGGTATGCGAATGGGTTTGATTTTCTCTTTTCTCAAAAAATATAAAGTCGCTGCAATAGCTGCCCTAGTGATGATGCTTATTGAACTAGCGGTGGAATTGTCACAGCCTTTACTCATTTCCAAAATTATTGACCAGGGCATTAAAGAACAGAATTCCTCTGTAGTATGGCTTTGGGGCGGTGTATTGATCGGCAGCGCGGTAGTCGCGTTTATAGCTGGAGTGTTAAGTTCTTTTTTTGCTGCCCATGCGAGTCAGAGCTTTGCTTTTGATCTTAGGGACAAGTTATATGAAAAGGTACAATCCTTTACATATGAAGTATTCAATCGGTTTGCTACCTCGTCGCTGATCACACGTCTGACCGGCGATGTATCGCAGCTGCAGGACACTATATTTATGAGCCTTCGCTTTATGACACGGGTGCCACTGGTTGTGGTGGGCAGTGTGATTATGGCATTGGTTGTTCATGTGAAGCTGGGATTATTTCTCACTGTAGCTCTACCTTTGTTGCTTCTCTTCCTTTACTTCATCATGAGAAAAGCTTCTTTGTTATTTCGCAACGTACAAAATCGTATAGACGGTGTGAATGGAGTAATTCAGGAGAATCTTACAGGAATTCGCTTAATCCGTGTGTTCGTGCGCATGGGACATGAGATTGGACGTTTCACGGTATTTAGCGGGAATTTGATGAGATCCACGGTATCTGCGCTGCGTTTGACCGAGACGACGATGCCATTTGTTATGCTAATTGTGAATGCAGCGATTATGCTGATCCTATGGTTTGGACGGATTGAGATTGCAAATGGGGATGCTACTTTAGGAGAAACCGTTGCGGTTATTAATTACTCTTTACGAACCATTGGAGCATTGTCGGCAATATCTGGGCTAGTCGTTACAATTTCTAGGGCACGCGCCTCCTCACAGCGTATTACAGAAGTGATGTCAGCAGGCGCTGGAGTTAAGGAAGGCGGAGCCGCTAAGAGCGAACCGATACAGGGACATGTTCAATTTGAAGGCATCAGCTTCAAGTATCCTGAAAGTAACATTTCAGTGCTTGAGGATATTACTTTTGAAGTTTCTGCTGGTGAGCGAGTAGCGATTATGGGAGCCACCGGATCAGGTAAGTCTTCTCTTGTCGGTCTCATCCCACGTTTATACGAAGAGACAGACGGCATCATTAGCATTGATGGGCAAAAGAGCAGCGATATCGATATTTCAAGATTGCGGCGATCGATTGGTTACGTTCCTCAAGAAGTACAGCTCTTCAGCGGATCGATCCGCGATAATATCGCTTGGGGCAATGAACATGCCACACAGGAACAAATCGAACACGCAGCGGCTGCCGCTCAAATTCATGCAACAGTGATGGAATTGCCTAATGGTTATGACACGATGCTTGGTCAACGAGGGGT
Source organism: Paenibacillus sp. FSL R5-0345 (assembly GCF_000758585.1). Classification (NCBI taxonomy): domain Bacteria; kingdom Bacillati; phylum Bacillota; class Bacilli; order Caryophanales; family Paenibacillaceae; genus Paenibacillus; species Paenibacillus sp. FSL R5-0345. The sequence continues at coordinate 4,682,544 of NZ_CP009281.1, read as the reverse complement.
AAATCTGTCTGGTGGGCAAAAGCAGCGGTTGACCATTGCTCGGGCGCTTGTGAGGAAGCCTGCTATTTTGATCCTCGATGACAGCACGAGTGCGCTTGATGCTGTGACAGAAGGACTTTTGCTGGAGGCACTAAAAGAGATTTCATGTACAACCTTCCTGATTACTCAAAAGATCAGTTCAACTGCATCTGCCGATTTGATTTTGCTGTTGGACGAAGGGCGCTTAATCGGTAAGGGATCACATGAGGAGCTTATGGCAAGCTCTCCGCTGTACCGCAAGATTTATGAATCACAGGTAGAGGAGGCGAAGCAGCATGTTCAAAGCACTTCTTGAACCCTTTCGTCACCCAAAACCCGTCATTGAGCTTGGAGCTGGAAGAAGTCTTGGTTCAGCAGCTGGAAGGAAGCCAAAAGCGAAGGCGAAGGATTGGGGCGGCACGCTCATGCGGATTTGGAGCTACCTTGCCGAGCGTAAAGCTAAGCTTTTTCTCGTTCTGTTAATGGTGGTCTTCAGCTCGGCTTTAGCGCTGCTCGGGCCTTATATGATTGGTAGAGCCGTGGATGATTATCTGGAAGGCACTGGCGGACGTTCGTGGACGATTTTTTTGATCAGCCTTGCTAGTGTGTATATTTTCTATTCTTTAACATCTTGGCTGCAAAATATTTGGATGATCGAAATCGCTCAGGAGACCGTATTTCGGATGCGCACGGAGTTGTTTTCTCATCTGCATCGTTTGCCGATCTCATTTTTTAACCGGAGACAGCAGGGCGAAATTATGAGCCGCCTCACCAACGATATTGAGAATGTCAGCTCTACGCTGAATAGCTCAGCTATTCAGATCTTTTCCAGTGTGTTGACGTTGCTCGGAACGGTTGGTGTAATGCTGTGGCTTAGTCCTCTTCTGACGCTGCTTACATTCCTGGTTGTGCCTTTGATGCTATTAGGCATGCGCTGGATTACTCGGCGTACGGGTCCGCTTTTTAAAGAACGTCAGCGCAATGTGGGTGAGTTAAATGGTTATATAGAAGAGACGTTATCCGGTCAACGGATTATCAAGGCTTTTTCACAAGAGGAACGGGTCATCGCTGGTTTTCATGAACGCAATGAGCGAATTATGCTCTCTGGATACTGGGCACAGTCGATTTCTGGCTTCATTCCTAAGCTGATGAATGGACTTAATAATTTGAGCTTCGCTATTGTTGCTGGAGTTGGCGGTCTGCTAGCGATCCGTGGGGCAATAACGGTCGGAGTGATTATCGTATTTGTTGAATACACGCGTCAATTTACTCGCCCTCTTAATGACTTAGCGAATCAGTGGAATACACTGCTGTCAGCGGTTGCAGGAGCGGAGAGAGTGTTTGAAGTGCTGGACGAAGAGACGGAAGCTAAAGATGAAGGTGCAGCCACTTCGCTGGTTAAAGTTGAAGGTGCAGTGAAGTTCGAAAATGTATCTTTTTCATATGACAGAAGTTCTAACACACTGCATGATATTAGCTTTGAAGCGAAGCCTGGTGAGATGATTGCCTTAGTAGGACCTACCGGTGCCGGCAAAACAACACTTATCGGGCTGTTATCTCGTTTCTATGATCCTAATCAGGGTAAGATTACGCTGGATGGCTTAGATGTCACTTCGATTCGGCGTGAAAGCCTGAGGAGCCATATGGCATTTGTATTGCAGGACTCCTTTTTATTCAAGGGCAGCATCCGCGATAATATTCGTTACGGTAGACTGGATGCTTCCGATGAGGAGGTCGAAGCGGCGGCGAAGCTGGCTAACGCTCATTCTTTTATTATCCGAATGCCGGAAGGTTATGATCGAATGCTCTCTGCTGATGGCAGCGGCATAAGCCAAGGACAGAAGCAATTGCTATCCATTGCAAGGGCTATTCTTGCCAACCCTTCCATGCTTGTTCTTGATGAAGCCACTAGCAGTATCGATACCGTGACCGAAATCAAGATTCAGGAAGGACTACAGGCGTTGATGAAGGGACGGACCAGCTTCGTTATTGCCCATAGACTGGGTACCATCCGCGCTGCAGATCGAATTCTTGTTCTTCAAGGGGGCAGATTATTGCAGCAGGGCTCTCATGAGGAGTTGTTGAAGCAAGGGGGCTTGTACAGCGAGTTGGTTCAGGGTGGCCGTAGAGAGTCGCTTGATAAAGCTGGGCTTTAAGCTGTGCATAAAAAGGCGGGAGTTTTCAAGGAAGCGCAAGTTGCGTCCATGAGAACTCTCGCCTTTATGTAATGTGTGGAGATTCATTTTGCATTCGAAGGAGTTGTTGGATGGTTTGATTTAACCTTCTTTGGAATGAATTCTATTGTACAAAGTACAATGAGAGGGGGATTTTGCTGCCTAGGAGATCGTTTCTTGCGCTGCAGCTTGCTTCGCTTGTTGTTTCTCCTTGAACCGAGGGCCAACATAATTGCGTTTGCGGTCTCTTGCTAGAATCCAGCCCCCAAGGAAAGTCATACCTGCTGCAAAGAGAAGGAAACCACCGCCAAAGTGAAGCCAAGCGAAATCTGGGACAACGGAGTCATCGCCATGCATAGAGATATAATCAAAAATATCGTCCTTCATCATTAAGAAGCCCTTCATTGCAATTAAACCAGGAAACACAAGAATAAGGATGGCAATGAAGCGTGAAATTAACAGTTTCATAAATGTCTCCTACCCCTCTTAGCCCATTAGATTCAAACATATGATAACGCTTTAGTAAGAAAAAGTCTATTTGGATATGACGTTTATAAGTTTTGTAATACTCTAAAAAGAGAGTACAATATACAATGTAAAATGAACTTACGTGTAATGACTGGAGGATACATATCATGACAATTTCATGTGACGTGGCCATTCTTGGCGGAGGAACCGGGGGATATGTGGCAGCCATTCGCGCTGCACAGCTTGGTAAGTCCGTCGTCGTCATCGAAATGGACAAACTGGGAGGAACCTGCCTGCACCGTGGCTGCATTCCTAGCAAATCGCTGCTCAGAAGTGCAGAAGTATATGCTGAAATCAATGAGAGCGAGAGCTATGGCATTGAGACAAGCGGTGTACAGCTTGTATTCCCGAAAGTACAAAAGCGCAAGGAAGCGGTAGTTGAACAACTTCATCAGGGCGTACAATATTTGATGCGCAAAAATAAAATACAAGTTATTAAAGGCAAGGGGCGTGTGACGGGTCCCTCTATTTTTTCCCCACGTAGTGGTGCTGTTGCTGTAGAACTAGAAGACGGTGAAATGGAAACAGTGGTCTCTAACCATCTTATTATTGCTACAGGATCTCGTCCGCGTGTATTACCTGGTCTGGAACCAGACGGGAAAGTTATTCTTAGCAGTGATGAAGCACTCACGCTCGACGAGTTACCTTCTTCCATCATTATTGTTGGAGGCGGAGTAATTGGGGTGGAATGGGCCTCTATGCTTGTCGATTTCGGAGTACAGGTTACGGTAGTTGAAGCTGCTGGTCAGTTACTACCTCAAGAGGATGAAGAAGTAGCTAAAGAACTGCAACGCTTATTGAAAAAACGTGGCGTTAAAGTTCTAACTGAAACTACAGTAGATGCTGCAACCTGTAAGGTAACTGAGGATGGAATAACGATCGATGCCCGTAAGGGAGAGCAAACTCAAAGTTTATCCGCAGAAAAGCTGCTAGTATCCGTAGGCAGAGTAGCAAATATCGAGAATATTGGTCTGGAAAATACAGATATTCGCTTTGATAAAGGAATTATCGCTGTAAATGCTAGTATGCAAACGGCTGAACCGCATATTTATGCGATTGGCGACTGTATCGGTGGATTACAATTAGCACATGCGGCCAGTCATGAAGGCATTATGGCGGTCAACCATCTCGCTGGTGAGAGACTTCATCCTTATCATACACATCTTGTACCGCGCTGTGTCTATACACGTCCTGAAGTAGCGAGTGTGGGTCACACTGAGAAGGAAGCTAAGGCATTGGGACATGATGTGGTGACTGGAAAATTCCCTTTCTCTGCCATTGGCAAGGCGATTGTGTACGGTCAGAAGGACGGGTTTGTTAAAGTTGTAGCGGATCGAACCAGCGGAGATATTCTCGGTGTGCAGATGATTGGTCCGCATGTAACGGATCTAATCGGAGAAGCGGCACTAGCCCAACTGCTTGATGCAACACCTTGGGAAATTGGTGAGGCCATTCATGCTCACCCTACGCTTTCGGAGATCGTTGGAGAAGCAATGTTAGCAGTAGACGGAAGATCTATCGGGATTTAGCTTTTCTTTTTGGGTAAAAAGGGATTATAATAAACTCAAGCCAAGTCTTAGTACCAGGTTTTAAGATCAGGATACAATTGGTCTTAAATCCTGTAAGACTCAGGCTTTATGAATAAGGAGGTATCTCTTTATGGAATCCCAAGATACTGTAGAAACGATTAACAGACATAAGCAGCTTGGACTAAGTGACGGTCAGGTCATCGATATGTACAGATATATGTTGCTCGCACGTAAATACGACGAGCGCAGTCTGCTGCTTCAGCGCGCTGGCAAGATTAACTTTCATGTCTCCGGCATTGGCCAGGAGGCGGGTCAGGTAGCAGCAGCATTTGCGCTGGACCGGCAGAATGATTATTTTTTACCATATTACCGTGATTATGCTTTCGTACTCTCCGTGGGTATGACTACTCGTGAACTGATGTTGTCTGTGTTCGCAAAGGCAGAAGATCCAAACAGTGGTGGGCGGCAAATGCCAGGTCACTTTGGTAGTAAGCGTTTGCGTATTGTGACAGGCTCAAGTCCGGTAACCACGCAGGTCCCTCATGCGGTTGGTTTTGCTTTGGCAGCCAAAATGCAAAAGAAAAAGTTCGTCTCATTTGTAACCTTCGGAGAAGGCTCCAGCAACCAAGGCGATTTTCATGAAGCTTGTAACTTTGCCGGAGTGAATAAGCTGCCGGTTATTATTATGTGTCAGAATAATCAGTACGCGATCTCTATTCCTGCTCACAAACAGCTGGGCGGTAAGGTCAGCGACCGTGCTCTGGGTTATGGGTTTCCAGGTGTGCGTGTAGACGGCAATGATCCACTGGAAGTATATCGTGTCGTTAAGGAAGCTCGGGAAAGAGCACTTGCGGGGGAAGGTCCTACGTTGATCGAAGCTATGATGTACCGTTTATCTCCACACTCCACCTCGGATAATGATTTGGCTTACCGGACCAAAGAAGAGGTTGATGAGAACTGGAAGAAGGACGGCGTAGCAGGATTCCGCAATTACCTGATCGGTCTGGGACTTTGGAGTGACGAGCAAGAACAAGATCTTATTGCTGAATGCAATCTTGATCTTAAAGCAGCTATCGAATATGCTGACAACGCTCCATTCCCGAAACCGGAAGATACACTGCTGCATGTTTACAGTGATTCCGACCTGAAAGGAGGAGCATAAACCATGGCTATAATGGAATATATCGATGCCATTCGGCTCGCTATGAAGGAAGAAATGGAACGCGATGAATCCGTGTTTGTGCTTGGCGAGGACGTGGGGCTCAAAGGTGGCGTATTTACCACAACAAAAGGTCTGCAAGAACAGTTCGGAGAAGAGCGTGTACTAGATACACCGTTAGCGGAATCGGCTATAGCTGGTGTGGCGATTGGTGCAGCTATGTATGGTATGAAGCCTATTGCTGAAATGCAGTACTCTGATTTCATGCTTCCAGCAACGAATCAAATCATTAGCGAAGCGGCCAAAATCCGCTATCGTTCAAATAACGATTGGAATTGTCCGGTTGTCATTCGTGCGCCTATCGGCGGCGGTGTATTCGGCGGTCTGTACCATTCTCAGTGCCCGGAATCGATTTTCTTCGGTACACCAGGATTGAAGATTGTCGCACCTTACTCTGCTTACGATGCAAAAGGGCTATTGAAAGCAGCCGTACGTGACCCTGATCCGGTTTTATTCTTCGAGAACAAGAAGTGCTATAAGCTGATCAAGGAAGAAGTGCCAGAAGGTGATTATATCGTTCCAATTGGCGAAGCTAATCTGCTGCGCAAGGGAACAGATATTACGGTTATTGGTTATAGTTTGCCATTGCATTTTGCGATGCAAGCAGCAGAAGAATTGGAGCGCGAAGAAGGCATTACAGCGCATATTCTGGATCTGCGGACCTTGCAGCCCCTTGATCGTGAGGCGATCATAGCTGCTGCTCGTGAGACAGGGAAGGTTCTTATTGTGCACGAGGATAATAAAACGGGCGGTATTGGCGGCGAAGTGGCGGCGATTATCGCTGAACATTGTCTATTTGAACTAGACGCGCCGATCTTCCGTCTTTGTGGTCCGGATGTTCCGGCGATGCCAATCAGCCCACCAATGGAGAAGTTCTTCATGCTTAGCAAAGAAAAGGTGAAGGCGGAAATGCTTCGATTGGCGCAATATTAAAATAGTTAAGTGGAAGCGAAGCTTCGTAAAACTTAAGATTATGCTTACGAAGAAAGTTTTACTTCGTAAACCATAAGCGAATGCTTACGATGCAAGTTTTACTGCGAAGTATTTCTAATAAGCGAAGCTTCGTAAAACTTTTAAGATTATGCTTACGAAGTGAGTTTTACTTCGTAAAACATTTGAGGAGTGAAAAGATGTCTGACAACCAAAAGTTGACTGACGTGATCATGCCGCAGCTGGCGGAATCGCTAGTATCGGCGACGATCGGCAAATGGCTGAAGAAACCGGGTGATCCGGTAGAGCAATACGAACCATTATGTGAGCTTATTACAGATAAGGTAAATGCTGAATTGCCTTCAACGATAGATGGAGTTATGGGTGAACTATTAGCGGAAGAAGGCCAGGTTGTCAATGTCGGCGAAGTCATTTGCCGTATTGCCGTGCCTGTGACAACATCTGCTGCTCCAAACGTGACTAACACAGTTGCAGCTAATTCGTCTAATAATATTGCAGGACAAAATGCTACATCAACTGCTAACGATTCAATGCGTGCGCGGTATTCTCCCGCAGTACAGACTTTGGCGGCTGAGCATAACATCGACCTGACTTTAGTTATGGGTACTGGTATGGGTGGTCGGATTACCCGTAAGGATGTGCTGGCCTTTATCGAAAGTGGCGGAGCTACATCTCCAGCTTCGATTTCTGCTAGTCAACCTGCCCCAGTGGTGTCACAACCGCCTGTTCCACAGTTCGTTCAAGCCGAAAAGAAGAAGACGGAAGAGCCTCTTCGTCATTCGGGTCTACATTTAAGCGAATCTCCTCGTATTCCAACCATTGAAGTTGAGGGTGGTCGAGGCAGCAGTTCTGAATATCTGATTGATGTAACTCCAATCCGGAATACAATCGCTACAAGAATGCGCCAAAGTGTCTCTGAGATTCCGCATGCTTGGACCATGATTGAGGTAGATGTGACTAATCTGGTCGCACTGCGCAATAAACATAAGGATGAGTTCAAGCGTAAAGAAGGCATTAATCTAACCTATCTCGCTTTCATGATGAAGGCTGTTGTGAGTGCGATTAAGGATTACCCGATTATGAACTCTGTCTGGGCTGTAGACAAAATTATTGTCAAACGTGATATCAATATCTCGTTAGCGGTAGGCACAGAAGATTCGGTTATCACTCCTGTGATTAAAAAGGCTGATCAGAAAAATGTCGCCGGGTTGGCTCGTGAGATTGATGAATTGGCACAAAAAACCCGCGAAGGCAAACTGAGCTTGGAAGATTTGCAGGGAGGGACTTTCACTGTAAATAACACAGGTTCTTTTGGCTCCATTCTATCTTATCCAATCATTAACTATCCACAGGCTGCGATCTTAACCTTTGAATCGATTGTGAAAAGACCTGTGGTTATTAACGATATGATAGGTGTGCGATCAATGGCTAATATCTGTCTGTCACTGGATCATCGGATTCTGGACGGAGTAATTTGCGGCCGTTTCTTACAACGCGTCAAGGATAATATTGAAGGATATACACCGGATACTAAACTCTACTAAATAATGACGAGCCAAACTGTGCAGGCATGAGACTGAAAAAGGGGACCTGACGGTATGAATAATTCGGATATTCGTAAGCTGCAGATATCATATGACCCCATTATGGAGTATGGAAAGGCTTGGGATCTGCAAAAGGAAAGTGTGCACGCCATTGATGCTGGTGAGCAACCGGAACGACTGATTCTTTTGCAGCATCCTCCTACCTATACCATTGGTTCACAGAATCATCCCGAACATCTTCTTCTAGATCAAGAGCAGCTCAAAGAAAAAGGAATTGAGCTGTTTGAAATCGACCGGGGAGGAGATATTACATATCATGGACCGGGTCAGCTTGTAGGTTATCCGATCCTTATGCTCGGTGAAGATGGTAAGGTAGATTTACACGGGTACTTGCGCAGTCTGGAGGCAGTAATTATTGATTATTTGGCATCCTACGGAATTGTAGGGGAACGGAAGCCGGAGTATACAGGGGTATGGGTTGGCGACGAGAAGATCTGTGCTATTGGTGTCAAGTTTAACAAAAGCAAATTCCGAAGAGGGTTTGTTACTAGTCATGGGTTTGCCTTTAACATCTCTGAAGGAATATCTGGACACGGCTTTCAAGGAATTATTCCATGCGGTATCACCGAATTTGGAGTAACCTCCCTAGAGGAGTGTGCAGGTCGTCGTTTTGAACTTCAAGATGTGGCCAGAGAATTGGTCCCCTATTTCCTAAGACACTTTCCATATGAAGAGCAGGATGAGTTCTTCGACACTATGGCTAAGGCTGATTAGTGAACAAACAAGCAAGCCAAATAGCGGCAAGGGAATCCCTAGCCGCTATTATCAATGTTCCTTGTATAGATATTAACCTGCAAGGAAAGGCTCGATAACCATAAAGAGCGTAGAGGCAATCATGGCGAACAACATGACGTAGATGAAGATTTTGAACCACTTATTACGTTGCATGAGTAACTCCTTTAGATTTAGTTTAAGTTAATAGCATAAAGATGGTCTTTCTGTACAACCATTGTAACGTATTCACGAAAGAGAGGGAAGTCCAGTGATTTCACAAGACAGATTGATTCAAGAATTTATGGAACTTGTCCAAGTTGATAGTGAAACAAGAAATGAACGGCAGATTGCCGATGTACTTAAGAGTAAATTTAACGCTCTGGGATTAGAAGTTACCGAAGATGATTCCCAGGAAAGAACAGGACATGGAGCGGGTAATCTGTTCATTACCTGGCCGGCTGAGAACGGTGGAGCTGCACCAAAGCTACTGTTCACTTGCCATATGGATACGGTTGTTCCTGGACAAAATATCAAGCCTACGCTTGGCGCGGATGGATGGATTACAAGTGACGGCACTACAATTCTTGGAGCGGATGACAAAGCTGGACTAGCTGCACTATTCGAAGCAATTAGAGTGATTCAAGAGCAAAAATTACCACATGGTCAGATTCAGTTTGTAATTACTGCGGGTGAAGAATCTGGATTGCTAGGTGCGCGTTCGATGGATCCGAGTAACTTGGATGCAGATTTCGGTTTCGCACTCGATTCCAATGGTGAAGTCGGAGCGATTGCAGTTGCGGCACCTACGCAAGCTAAAATAACGATGCAAATATTTGGAAAATCTGCTCATGCAGGTGTTAATCCAGAGGACGGCATCAGTGCGATTCAAGTAGCCAGCAAAGCGATCGCTGCTATGAAGCTTGGTCGGATCGACAACGAAACGACTGCGAATATCGGTAAATTCGCCGGCGGCGGCCCTACGAATGTGGTGTGCGATCACGTTCAATTGGATGCCGAAGCACGTAGTATCGTGCAGGAAAAGGTTGGCGATCAAATCGCTTCGATGCGTGAAGCACTGGAGACCACTGTCCGAGAATATGGTGCAGAATGCGAATTCCGCAGTGAAATAATTTATCCAGCGTTCAGTTTTAATGAGAATGATCCAGTGGTACAGCTTGCACAGCGGGCTATTACTTCTATGGGACTCACACCACGACTGTTCCACTCTGGTGGAGGAAGTGACGCTAACGTGTTCAATGGCCTAGATGTTCCGACCGTTAACCTCGCTGTAGGTTACGAACATATCCATACTACTAAGGAACGGATTAAAGCCGAAGACATTGTTAAAGTGGCTGAGCTTGTAGTGAACATTGTTAAAGAGAGTGTAAAGGGCTAACCTTTGTATAAGGCAGTAGAGCAGCGATCCTCCGTGTAGGATTGCTGCTCTGTTTTTTTATAGGTAAGTTTTATCTACTGGACAAGGTCAAAGGACAGTGTGAAAATACCCGCGTTTAAGTTCAGCTGAGTCCGATAGGAAGATTGCTATTCAGATTCCGCAGAGGGAAGCCCAAATTTAAGGGGTGTTCCAGCAGCCAGTGAATGGCAATTGGAACACCCCCATAATTTTAAGGACAAGTATCACTATGTCCTAATGTGAATTTATCCGGCCTTAGACGGAATGATCTTGGATTGATCCTTTAGGGAAAGGATGTATGTGAGAGGCATATCGGGCCCATACCGCTCTATCCACCTAGCTAAGATGGCTTTGATTTCCTCCGGTTTACCTACCATTGTGACTGCGGATGAGCTTGTACGGCTGAAGATTTCGTTCATTTGAAATTCCTTCTTTCCCTTTAAGTTTGCTATAATACACCGTATGCAGAATAGAGATAAAGGAGACCAGAAATTTTATGGGAAACCAACATTTACACAGCAAGCCGGAGCTTGACGAAGTGACGCTGTCTACAAAGCCTATATTTGATGGGAAGATCATATCTTTACAAGTGGACACTGTGAGATTGCCGGATGGTAATACTGCAACACGTGAGGTTGTGAAGCATCCCGGCGCAGTAGCAGTGCTTGCTTTGAACAACAACAAAATGTTAGTTGTAGAACAATATCGTCAGCCTATGCACCGTACAGAGGTGGAGATTCCAGCCGGTAAGCTGGATCAAGGTGAAGACCCTTTAGTTGCGGCTGGTCGTGAGCTGAAGGAAGAGACCGGTTTTCATAGCGGTGATCTGAAGTTACTTAAATCTTTCTATACTTCTCCCGGCTTTGCTGATGAGATTATTCATTTGTATGTTACTAATAATGCCGAGCCAGGGGATATGTCGCTTGACGAGGATGAATTTTTAGAGGTCTCGGAGCTTACCTTGGAGGAAGCCTATCAATATATAGCTGACGGACGTATCGCGGACGCAAAGACGATGATGGCGGTGTACGCTTGGCATTTATACACCCTGACAGGCCAATGGAACTAACACCTGAACTGAAGAACTTCTATTGCGATCTGCATGTTCATATCGGACGAACGTCGGAAGGACAAGCGGTCAAAATCAGCGGCAGCCGTGAGCTCACTTTTGCTGGAATCGCTAAAGAAGCTGCAGAGCGTAAAGGTCTTGAGATGATAGGTATTATTGATAGTCATTCACCTGGCGTTCTACGTGATATTCAGCGTTCCTTAGAATCTGGAGAGATGACGCTAGCAGAAGGTGGAGGGATTGCTTATCAGGGGACTACGATCATCCTAGGAACGGAGATTGAAATCCGCGAACCTGGGCGAAAAGAGTGCCACGTACTCGCCTTCATGCCCGACGTGGAGCGGATGACAGATTTCAGCGCTTGGATGAGTCGCCATATGCGAAATGTGAACCTTAGTTCCCAGCGCCTCTATGCACCGGCTAGAGAGCTTCAGGATGAGATTTATGAGCGAGGAGGTATTCTAATCCCTGCACATATTTTCACGCCTCACAAGGGCTTGTACGGCTGCACTGCGGAACGAATGTCAGATATCTTTGATCTGGATCGGATAGCTGCAGTTGAGCTCGGGCTGAGTGCGGATTCTGAAATGGCAGGTTATGTTTCTGAGCTCGATAACTTCACATTCTTAACGAACTCTGATGCGCATTCACTGGGCAAATTAGGTCGTGAATATAATGTAATGGCTTTGGCACAACCTTCTTTTGCTGAACTGCGACTCGCACTTGAACGTAAGGAAGGACGGAAGGTAACTGCCAATTTCGGACTTAACCCCCGGCTTGGTAAATACCACCGAACCTACTGCGGAGGTTGCGGCAGTATTATTGACGAAGCGTATGTCACATCGGAGCGTTGCCAGTATTGTGGCAGTCTGAAATTGGTGAGGGGTGTATTCGACCGGATCCTAGATATTGCTGACCGCAAGACACCTGTAGTACCTGCAGACCGTCCGCCTTATCACTATCAGGTTCCACTTGAATTTATACCGGGTCTCGGGAAGGCTAAAATGAACGCGTTGCTGCAAGCTTTTGGCACCGAGATGAACATTTTGCATGGTTGTGGTGAAGCGGAAATTGCTAGCGTAGTAGGAGTGGATTTGGCGTCTATGATCGTTCAGGCTCGCTCAGGTATATTGGAACTATCTGCAGGCGGTGGGGGAACATACGGTAAAGTCGTACAACCTGGAAAGTAGAGTTATTGTACTAAGGACAAGTCATATCACGGGGCGTTTTCTCATATGGTGTAACATGTAACCGGAAAGGGGAACGTCTCGATGCGTAATTTAAGGCTGATGATGAAGGAACAGACGCCTCTGTATATTTTTGTCGGCGTATTATTTCTGGTAGGTGTTGTATTTGGAGCTCTTATCGTTAGTGCGCTTACGATGGATCAGCAACAGGAGCTGAGTGATTATCTGGGGAATTTCTTTGTAACGGTTGATCAACAGAGTCTACCAGCAGCACCTGATTCGTACTGGAGTATAGCGGCCTTGAATCTAAAATGGATTGGGCTGATCTGGATCCTTGGATTATCAGTCATTGGGTTACCGGGGATCTTGATCCTTGATTTTCTTAAAGGGGTATTGATCGGTTTTACGGTCGGTTGTCTAGTCAGTCAATATTCGTGGCACGGGATGCTGTTTGCTCTAGTCTCTGTGGCACCGCACAATCTGGTGCTGATCCCTGTGTTGTTAGTGAGTAGTGCTGCGGCAATTGCCTTTTCCTTGCAGATGATTCGTAGCCGAGTGTTAGGTCAACGCCGGACACCAGTGACGCGACCTTTTACTATGTACACGATATTGTCAATTGTGATGGCGCTCTTGATTCTGGGCGTTTCTAGTTTTGAGACCTATGTTACGCCGATCATGATGCGCTGGGTTACGCCTTCACTTGTACAAGCAGTGACGACCTTGGGATTGCAGTAAAAGCGTTTGACTTCTCAAAGCGACACCCCCTATAATGGAAGAAGTGGTTTGAAGACCGGTGAGGTAATTTTCCAAGGGGGAGGGAGACAATGGAAGCCCGGATAGACAAAATTAAGCAACAGTTACAATCCCAAGGATACAAGCTTACACCCCAACGGGAAGCGACCTTAAGAGTGCTGCTGGAGAATGAGGAAGATCATCTTAGTGCAGAAGATGTTTTTATGCTCGTGAAAGAGAAGGCTCCCGAGATCGGTCTTGCGACTGTATATCGTACCCTGGAACTTCTTAGCGAGCTTCATGTCGTAGAAAAGATTAACTTCGGAGACGGTGTCGCCCGTTATGATCTACGAACAGATACTGCAAAGCACCATCATCATCATTTAATTTGTGTGCAATGCGGTAGTATGGATGAGATCCGTGAGGATTGGTTAGGACCGCTAGAAGAGCGACTGGAGAAAGAATTTAATTTCACAGTGCTTGATCATAGACTTGATTTTCATGGGATATGCTATCGGTGTAGCGATAAGAATAATTCAAACGGAAATCCGTCCTAAGTCATCTTATAATGAAATTCACTTCATAAGCTCTCCCCGGTTTTTTTACCGGAGAGAGCTTTTTAAATGATTGGTCTATTGGAGGTATACATATCAGCCGGTTTTGGTGCATAAGGTGAAGGACGAGCAGATCTTAACTATATATTAGTGGGAGGCGTCCATATGATCGTTTCTGTGCCCAAAACAGTTCGCAAGCTGTATTTTATGATCATGTTTGTGGCTCTAAGCTATTTGCTCTACAGTGCTATGAGCTGGCTTGGTGAATGGATTAGTCCGATAGAGAATTATGGAATTCCTGAAGGCACCGCTGTTCGGGCATTTGATCATGCCGATCGTGGTGATGATGGTCTGGATACAAGACAGCGCTTGCGCTTTTATTACTGGTACGGAGAATGAAAGCTTCGTGGGAAGCAGGAACAGGCGAGAAGAATGTCGAAGAAAACTAGGTGGATTCATGCAGCGTATACTAAATGTACACATCTGCAGAACCCTCATGCTGAATGTGCTGCAGGAAGTCACTATGAGTAGCTGCGCCAGGACAGGAGCGTGAAATAATGAAGTCACACTTGCAGCCTTTTTTACATTATTTATCCGGAGATAAAGGCTTATCCCCGAATACATTGGAATCTTACGGTAGGGATGTATCGCAGTTTCTGGAGTTTGCTGAAGAGCGGGGGGCAGTTCAGCCTGAGGAGATCCGAAGATCTCATGTGATGTTATATCTTGGCTCATTACGCGGAGCGGGACGAGCAACTGCAACGTTGAACAGAAACGCAGTGTCCCTTCGTGCTTTTTTTCATTATTTGTTGAAGGAACGTTTGATTGAGCAGGACCCAACGCTGGACATGGAGACAATGAAGCCTGATAAGAAAACTCCTATGGTGCTTACCATCTCAGAGATTGAGCAGCTATTAGCTGCACCAGATGTGAATACGCCACAAGGGATGCGCGATAAGGCTATGTTGGAATTGCTCTATGCAACAGGTATTAAGGTTTCTGAATTAATCTCCCTAAACGTGAACGATGTGCATACGGATATGAAATTTGCACGTTGCACAGGAACTTCCGGCAAGGAGCGGGTGGTTCCGATTGGAACCATTGCTGCTGAGAGCGTAGCGGCTTACATTTCACATATGCGGGACAAGCTGCTCCGTGATCAACAGGAGGAGCCGGCTATGTTCCTGAATAGTTTAGGCGGGAGATTAACCCGGCAAGGTTTTTGGAAAATCATAAAAAAATACGCGCGGGAAGCAAACATTGAGCAGGATATTACACCTCATACACTTAGGCATTCCTTTGCAGCCCATCTACTGGAAGGCGGGGCAGATTTGCGATCCGTACAACAAATGCTGGGTCATGCCGATATTTCGACGACTCAGATTTATAACGGTATTGCCCGTAAGAATATGAAGGAAGTATATGAGAGCCACCATCCCAGAGCTCGTTAATTCTGCTTCAAAGATGCTTTTTGTGAGTAAGATGGTTATGATGGAATCATACTGAAAGGATAGACTGGGGATTGCTCCGCAGGTTATCCTTTAGCAGAAACGGATACCTGATAAGCGGTACGTTGTATCGCTAGTTTCGGAAGCGTAAGTCTTCTGGAAGACGGTACAGCCGTTTCTTCTTGTTGGTACGAAAGAATATCTATATTAAAAAAGGAGTGAAGACAACAATGTCCTCATTTAAACGAATTGGTTTTATTGTTCTAGATAGTGTTGGTATCGGTGAAGCGCCAGATGCTGCGAATTTCGGTGATGCTGGGTCGCATACACTTGGTCATATATTGGATCGTGTACCTGGATTGAAGCTACCTAATCTCCAGAAGCTTGGGTTAGCTAATATTGCTCCGCTGCCGCCGCTTGAACCTGTAGCTTCACCAACAGGGTACTACGGCAAAATGCAGGAAGTATCAGTAGGCAAGGATACAATGACCGGACACTGGGAGCTAATGGGGCTGAAGATTGAGGTTCCCTTCAATACGTATCCTGATGGCTTTCCAGCAGAGTTGATTGAGAAGTTCGAAGCGGCAACTGGTCGCAAGGTGATCGGTAATAAACCGGCTTCCGGTACGGAGATTCTAGTTGAATATGGCGAAGAGCAAATGAAAACCGGGGCTTGGATAGTTTATACCTCTGCGGACAGCGTATTCCAGCTTGCTGCACATGAAGATATCATTCCACTCGAAGAGCTTTACAGCGCATGTAAAATCGCCCGTGAGCTGACGATGGCTCCAGAATTCTCGGTGGGTCGGGTAATTGCTCGTCCATATGTTGGCGAACCAGGAAATTTCGTTCGGACGCCAAACCGGCATGACTATGCTGTGAAGCCCCCAGAACCAACGGTAATGAACGCGCTGGCTGATATCGGCAAGGATGTTATCGCAGTAGGTAAAATCAACGATATCTTTACAGGAGAAGGGGTTACAGCTTCTTATCCTACGAAGAGCAATGAACATGGAATCGAAGTGACTATTGAGCAGCTTCGTCAACCTTTTGACGGTTTCCTGTTCACGAATCTGGTGGATTTTGATTCTTTGTATGGGCATCGTCGTGATCCAGAAGGATACGGTCGAGCACTGGAAGTATTCGATCAGGCACTGCCTGAAATTCTATCTACACTCGGTGAAGATGATCTATTGATTATTTCTGCAGACCATGGTAACGATCCGATCCATGCTGGAACTGACCATACCCGTGAATATGTACCGCTCTTAATCTATAGTCCACGGTTTAAACATCCAGAAAGTTTGGGCATTCGTGAAACCTTCTCTGATGTAGCTGCAACCATTGCAGATAACTTTGGTGCGAAGGCGCCGCAGTATGGGACAAGCTTTTTAGCGAAACTGCAATAAGAGATTGTGGGCGGCTTCACAACATTAATAAAGGAGGATCATCCATGAGCGCGTTAACTCAAAAAGAAATTCAAGAAGCAGCCATTTATATAAAAGACAAATGTCCGGTGGCTCCGGAAATTGGATTGATCCTTGGATCAGGTCTCGGTGTGCTGGCAGATCTTATCACTGATGGAGTAAGCATTCCATATGATGAGATTCCTCACTTTCCTGTGTCTACTGTAGAAGGACATGAGGGCGAGCTGTTGATTGGTATGATTGAAGGACGCCGTGTTGTGATGATGAAGGGCCGCTTTCATATGTATGAGGGCTATGGACCGGAAGTAACAGCATTTCCTGTGCGGGTTATGAAAGAGCTTGGTATAGCCAGTTTACTAGTAACGAATGCTGCTGGTGGAGTGAACACAGATTTCAAACCAGGCGATCTTATGCTTCTTACAGATCATCTTAATATGACTGGACGTAACCCGTTAATAGGGCCTAATGATCCTGCACTTGGGGTGCGCTTCCCAGATATGTCGACCGCCTACAGTCGCCGCCTGATTCAGGTAGCAAAGGAAACGGCAGCTCAGCAGAATTTCGAGTTCAAAGAAGGCGTATATGCAGGTCTCCTGGGACCTTGTTACGAAACGCCTGCTGAAATCGTAATGCTTCGTATTCTAGGCGCGGATGCTGTGGGTATGTCTACTGTATCGGAGACCATTGTTGCGCGTCATGCGGGTATTGAAGTATTGGGTATCTCCTGTATTACTAATATGGCTGCGGGAATCCTGGATCAACCTCTCAATCATGAAGAGGTGATGGAAACTGCAGAACGTGTGCGTGAGCGTTTCTTGAAGCTGGTCTTGGGCTTTATTCCGAAAATGTAATTTCGGGGACTGCATTTTGAATTACTGGGAGGTCGTATTTATGACACAAGTGATTAAACGTAAGCCATTAACGTATGATCAGGTAATGAAAGTAGTTAATTTGACTAAACCAAAATATATCGGATTTGCTCACGCAAATGTCCGTGAATTGCAGGTGTAAGATGAGAGCTGTCGATATTATTCAGAAAAAAAGAGATGGTGGAGAGCTGAGTCGTGAGGAAATATCTTTCCTAATTCAAGGCTACAGTAAAGGTGAAATTCCTGATTATCAACTTTCCGCTTGGGCCATGGCGGTTTATTTTCAAGGCATGAACGCACGGGAGACCGGCGATCTAACGATGGAAATGGCGATGTCCGGTGATCAAGTAGATCTTAGCCCAATCGCAGGAATTAAGGTTGATAAACACTCGACAGGTGGAGTGGGAGATAAGACTACTGTTGTGCTTGCTCCTTTGGTAGCCTCTGCTGGAGTACCTGTAGCAAAGATGTCTGGACGGGGTCTTGGGCATACAGGAGGTACACTCGATAAGCTGGAGTCGATCACTGGCTTCTCAGTAGAGATGGATCGAGATCGTTTCTTTGATCAAGTAGGTGAAATCGGTGCTGCCGTGATCGGCCAGTCGGGCAACATTACACCCGCAGACAAAAAGCTTTATGCCCTTCGGGATGTAACTGCGACTGTTGAATCCATCCCTCTTATCGCAAGCTCAGTGATGAGCAAGAAGATTGCAGCAGGTGCAGACGCTATTGTTCTAGATGTCAAAACAGGCAGCGGTGCTTTTATGAAGACGCTTGATGATTCTATTGCGCTTGCTCAAGCCATGGTTGACATCGGCACACATCTGGGTCGTAATACAGTCGCTATCATCAGCGACATGGATCAACCGCTCGGATATGGAATTGGCAATGCGCTCGAAATCAAGGAAGGAATCGAGACCTTAAAAGGTCACGGTCCGAAGGATCTGCAGGAAGTCTGTCTTATTCTGGGTAGCCAGATGCTTGTTCTTGGTGGCAAAGCCAAGGATGAAGAAGAGGCCCGCTCGATGCTTTTGACACATATTGAAGATGGCACAGCGCTGGAGAAATTCAAACAAATCGTGAGTGCGCAAGGCGGAGATGTTTCGCAAATCGATGATCCGGAGAAACTCCCTGCTGCCAAGCGATTCATTGAAGTGAAAGCAAAAACTAAGGGGTTCATTGAGGGGATTCAAGCAGAAGAAATCGGCATTGCTGCTATGCTGCTTGGTGCCGGACGTGAAACCAAGGAATCTGTGATAGATTTGGCTGTGGGTATTCAACTTTCTAAAAAGGTTGGAGATGCAGTAGAGGTCGGCGATACCCTTGCAGTATTGCATATCAACGATGCCAGTGAGAAGAAGGTAGAGGAAGCTGAAGATAAGGTATTAGAAGCTTACCGTATTACATCTGAGTCGATTCCACCATTACCACTGGTATTCGCGCTTGTTACGAAGGATGGGGTAACACGGTACTAGTCAAGGTAAATAAATATGGTCATGACGAAGACCCTAAACAGACAGCAGAGCAGCGATCTTCCCATTACGGGAAGATCGCTGCTCTTTTTTGGTAACAATTACAGACGATTATCGATCTTATTGAAAATCTGAGAAGCGCCACTATTTTTATTACACATTACTACTACAGTCTCACCACTAGCAGGATAGAAAGCCGATCGGAAGGAAACGCCGGGATCGTAGCCCATAATGTGGAACTTGATCACCTCTCCTTCTCGGAGGGTGATCCATACACCATAACCATAATATCCTTCGCCGTCCACATGAATGTGGGGTGTAAGTAACAACGAAGTGAGTACTGGACTCAAAAGTGTGTGGTTCATTAGCCCTTTCCAGAATAGCTGCATATCGGGAGCGGTTACAAAAGCTCCACCGTCAGCGCCTCCCTTTACCGGGATTGAATAGATGTTGGTCCTCCAGTCACCGTTGTCTTCCTCTATGTATCCGAGTGCACAATTGGCAGGTAAGGCATCTAACGTAAAATAACCGGATTGCTTCATTCCACAAGCCTTAAAGATGTGAAGCTCCACATAGTCGCAAAAGGACATTCCACTCAATTCCTCCACCAGAAGGCCTAGCACGATATATCCGGCATTGTTGTAGTGGAAACGTTCGCCAGGGGTCCGCATCATGGGGAGGTTTTGGAACATCGACACAAAGTCATCAAGCTGCCGCAAAGTGTACATAGGTCGTGTTTTCCACAGTTCCTCGAAATCATCCATGATTGTTTCATCAAAATAATCCGGAATACCAGAACTGTGCGTAAGCAGCTGATGTATGGTGATCTCAGGATTAAAGAGAGGGAAATCTACCTTTTTCAGATAATCTAAGACTCTACTTTCGAAAGAAATCAATCCCTGTTCGACAAGTTGGCAGACGGCAACCGCCGTAAATAATTTACACCCGGAAGCAATCCCAAACCGAGTATGAATATTGTTTTCGCGTTTATCCGACTTATTAGCATAACCGTAACAGCTGCTGATGATTTCTTTATCCTGTTGATTTACCAGGACTATGCCAGAGAAATTGTTCTGTTTAGCTTCTGCTTCAATACAATCTGCAAGATGGTTCATCTGTATATTCACTCCTCTATAAACCTGTTATGTTCTTAAATAGATTCGTTCCAACCTTTCATTTTCCTTTAAAGGGGCTTAAATGAATACGGAAAAAATGGAAATCATTAAAATTTGAAATAATTTTTGATCTCCCCTATAATAAAAATGCTCTGCAACTGCTGCTGGGCTTTTTTTAATTGATAACCTTATAACTTCTTGTGATAAATAATTGTGGTTATTTCCTTGAAAATGGAATAATTTTCACCCTTTCTGACGAAACTGGAACACAGTACCTGTGATATGAAGGTTAACGTTCAGGAGGGGAACCATTGTGAGAAAATTGCGTTTTGCTGTGCTTGTGCTCTGTATTGCTGTGTCGGTTCTAGGACCTATGTCAGGCGCTTATGCAGAGGAAAAAAACAAGGACTCTGGCAGTAAAGCTGCCGCTGTAGACCTCGCACCGGGAGCACGTTCTGCGATTTTGATGGACGCTGGTACCGGCACTGTTATTTATGAGAAGAACAGCCATGATAAGCTGCCTCCCGCAAGTATTACGAAGATTATGACGATGTTACTAACGGTGGAAGCGCTGGATGAAGGTAGACTGCAACTGACGGATAAGGTGCGGACAAGTGAATATGCGGCTTCGATGGGCGGATCGCAGATTTTTCTGGAGCCGGGTGAAGAAATGACGGTAGACGATATGCTCAAAGGCATCGCTATGGCGTCTGGTAATGATGCTTCTGTCGCTATGGCGGAAAAAATAGCGGGTTCAGAGAGTGCTTTTGTAGACTTGATGAATAAACGTGCAGAGGAGCTGGGTCTAAAAGATACCCATTTTGCCAACTGTAACGGTCTTCCAGCCGCCAATCACTATTCCTCTGCATACGATATTGCGGTCATCAGTCGGGAACTTTTGAAGCATGATCAAATTATCAAATATACGGGTTCCTATCAGGATTACTTACGCAAGGATTCAACCAAACCGTTCTGGTTGGTGAATACGAACAAGCTGGTGCGTTTCTACACTGGTGCTGATGGACTGAAGACAGGGTATACTGCAGAGGCTAAATTCTGTCTGTCCGCTACAGCGGCAAGAGATGGCCTGCGTGCAGTCGCTGTTGTGCTAGGCGAGCCGAACACAAAGACACGCAATAGTGAAGTCTCAGGCATGTTCGATTACCTGTTCTCGCAATATAAGGTACACACGATCCACAAAGAAGGGGATGCTATCGGCACCCTCAAGATCGAAAAGGGCGTAAAATCGGAGCTGCCGATCACAGCGAAAGAGACGTACAGTGTTCTTTTGAAAAAAGGTGTGGCCCAAGAAGGCATTCGCCACGAATTAGTATTGCCGGAAAGCGTGAAGGCTCCAGTGGCTGAAGGTCAATCTGTAGGCAAGCTGGTTGTCTACCAAGGGACCCAAGTGATTAAGGAATATGATTTAAAAGCTGGGGAAGCTGTGCCGAAAGCAGGCTGGTGGAAGCTCTTTAAGCGTACAACAGGCTCGATGTTCGGCGTAGATTAAAAACAGTTTTTTTGTAGATTACCCCCATGTACTCTGTAGATTCATAGGGGTTTTCTTCTAGTTTTGTCGTGAGGCAGGATTCCTGATTTGCCGCGTAGAAAACCTTGTCCTTGAAGGGAATTAGTACCGTCTTTCAAGGTCAGTTTTCAAAGCAACGAAGAGGAGAGTGGCAAGCATGAATTCTCATGTGGAGATGGAGCATCACAGAGGTGTGTTGATTGTCCGTTTATCAGGGGAGCTGGACCATCACGCAGCAGATTTTGTAAGAATGGATATGGATGAAGCGATTATGCGTGGTCAGGTATCGCATTTAGTTCTTAGTCTTAAGCATCTGCAGTTTATGGACAGTTCAGGCCTAGGCGTGATTCTGGGAAGGTATAAACTGATCCACAGTAAAGGTGGAAAAATGGTGGTGTGTGATGCAACGGCACCTGTAAAGCGGCTGCTGGAAATGTCAGGCCTGTTCAAAATCATGCCCCTATATGACGACGAGAGTACTGCACTCTCGGATTTGGAGGTTGCGTTATGACAAATAGTAAGGCTGGTAACTTCATGAACGTGCAGTTCGCTGCACGCTCGGAGAATGAATCGTTCGCGCGTGTAGTCGTAGCGGCGTTCGTTTCCCGGCTTGATCCTACGATGGACGAGCTGAATGATCTGAAGACAGTCGTGTCGGAAGCGGTCACCAACTGTATTATTCATGGGTATGATAGTGATCCGGAAGGCATTGTGACCATTTCGGCATCACTGGACAACGAAACCGTACATCTAACCATTGAGGATCAAGGACGGGGCATTGAGGATTTAGAGCTGGCGCAACAGCCGCTGTATACCTCTAAGCCGGAGCTGGAGCGGTCGGGCATGGGCTTTACTATTATGGAGAATTTCATGGATGAATTTGAAGTCACTAGTGAACCGGGACACGGTACTTCTATCTCAATGAAGAAAACCATCGTCTCGAAAAAAGCTTTATACAATTAGGGGTTGGAGCCATGGATGCAGAGTCAAAAAAAGCTCCGCCGACCTATTTGGACGATGCGGAGGTCAAACGTCTTATCGCGCTCAGTCAGGCCGGAGATAGTCTTGCCCGTGACACACTTGTAAGCTGTAATATCCGACTGGTCTGGTCGGTAGTACAGCGGTTTATGAACCGCGGGTATGAGCCTGACGATTTGTTCCAGATCGGTTGCATCGGACTGCTGAAGTCCGTAGATAAATTTGACCTCAGCTATGAGGTCAAGTTCTCCACTTATGCTGTGCCGATGATTATCGGTGAGATTCAGCGTTTCCTTCGTGACGATGGTACCTTGAAGGTCAGTCGTTCCCTTAAGGAAATGGCTAACAAGGTTCGTAAAATGAAGGATGAAATGTCTAAAACACTTGATCGTCTGCCTACGATCGGTGAAGTTGCGGAAGCACTAGGGGTTACACCCGAAGAAGTGGTATTTGCTCAAGAAGCCAATAAACCACCGACTTCTATCCATGAGACGGTGTTCGAGAATGATGGAGATCCGATCACGCTGATTGATCAAATCGCTGACGAATCACAGGAGCGTTGGTTCGATAAGCTGGCATTAAATGAAGCGATCGGAGGCCTCAGTGAACGTGAACGTCTGATTGTCTATCTTCGTTACTATCGTGATCAAACGCAGTCGGAGGTCGCCAGTCGTCTAGGGATCTCTCAAGTGCAGGTATCTCGGCTGGAGAAGAAAATACTTCAGAATATCCGTGAGCAGATTGCTCAGTAGGATAAAGTTATTCATGTAATGACGCTTGTAAAATAGCGAATTAGAACAAAAAGCCGCCCCGAAAAGGGGGGGCTTTTTATGTGGAGATGATCTCAACATGCATTCACTCGGCGAGGAGAATGTGGTCACATGGTCTATGGATATGGAAGAAAATCTGTTGACGATGTCGAATATTTTAGAGGAATGGGTTGGTTGTACAGGGAAGACTATACCACGCAGCCCTGATTTTTTGCGGGAATTTGTGTATGCAGTGGATCTTGATCGATATGATGCTTACATGCAAAGATTAACTGCTGGTCATATCAGTAGTCTTGAGTATCGGATGCAACTACCTACTGAAGGACTAAAGTGGGTTCAATTTATCGGTACGCCAATTCTAAATAAAGAGAACAAGGTCTACCGAATAGATGGAGTTATGCTGGACATTACTGAACAAAAAACAGCGCAAATACAGTTGGAAAGCTCATATTCTTTGTATCATCAGATGTTCTCTAATCTTGACGTGGCGATTTGGTCTTATGATTATGTAACTAAGAAAGTATTGTTTATATCGGATGCCGTCCTTAATATCACCGGTTATTCCGTTGAACAGGCGAAAGAAGATGATTTTTGGTTCCGTATTGCTCATAAAGAAGAAACCCCCTCGATTCAAGAGATCCTAACAACGGCTCGGCAGGGGATTCCAAAGCTTAGTGAATATCGTATTATCCACGCAAGTGGAGAGCCTCGATGGATACAGGTCAGAATCATACCCAGTCTGGATGAATTCCATACGGTAGTTCGGCTTGACGGGATCTTGGCAGATATCACTGAAAGAAAGTTGATGAAAGAGGCTTTGCTCAAAAGTGAACAGCGTTATAAGTCCTTATTTGACTATAACTCAGACGTCGTATGTGAGGTGAATCTGCAAGGTAATATTTTGGCAATCAATTCTACGGCAGAGCAAATTACTGGAGAATCTATAAGTATGGTTGGAGAGAATTTGTCCATCATGAATCTATTTGGAGCAGAGAATATACCGAGGATGTTAGATTATTTTGAAAGAACAGTACGGGGATCTGCTCAGCATTATGTTGTGTCCTCTTCCCGTAAGGATGGATCAGTGAGCCACTGGTCTATGAAAAATATCCCGATTTATGTGAATAGTCGTATTATTGGTGTTTTTGTGGTTGCTAGAGAGATAACATCAGCTGTAGAAGTAGAACACAAGTTGGCGCAGCGTGAAGCAGAGTATAGACTTATTATTAATAATATGAAGGATATGATGGGGGTCCTGGATCAAAAAGGTAATTTCATTTTAGCCTCCCCCTCCTGTGAGACCCTGATCGGTATTCCTGTAGGCTTAATCAAGGGCACTACCATACTTGAGTATATCCATCCTGATGAGCAAGAAGGCTTGCGAGAACAGATTTCAAATATTTTTCGGACAAAAGCAAGCAAGATGTTTTACAATCGTTTTATTCATTCAAAAGGTTATATCCTAAATTTAGAATGTATTGCTACTCCCGTTCTAGGTGAGGATGGAGATGTAATGAACATTGTGATAGTTGCGAGAGACATTACGAAGAGAGTTCAAATGGAAAAAGAACTAAGGGAAAGCGAGGAACTAAATCAGCAGCTGATCAAGATGTCGCCTGAAGCGGTCGTTCTCCATAGCGATTATAAGTTTGTGTATGTGAACTTTTCTTGTCTTGGATTATTTGGTGTTTACGATGAGAGTCAATTGATCGGTAAAAATATTTTCAATTGGGCACATCCGGAATTTCTGTCGCTGGCAAAAGAACGAATGCGTGAAATCTATAAAGAGCCCTATAGAATCCTAGCACCAATTGAACAAAAGGTTGTACGTTCAGATGGAACGATTATCGATGTAGAGGTAACAGCTAGCTCCATTGTGCACAAAGGAAAGGTCGCATGTATCTCGATATTTAGGGATATAAGTGATCGCAAAAAAGCAGATGAAGACAGAGAACATACAGAGCAGATTATTCGTGAGAGTGAGGAACGGTATTTTCACTTGCAAACGAGTCTGGATCAGTTCTCCCAAGACCTTTTTGGTGTCATGAAGATTAGCCATATGGAACAGCGGTTGCTTAGAGAGGTCAGAGACACTCTGCAGATAACCAATATACATTTTATCGAAGTTGAATCTAACAGTGATAAATTATGTGAAATTATTGAGACTGAGCAAGGGTATTCACTCAAGATAGGGGAGTCCCGAGGAAAAAGCTACTTACTATCGATTAACGAGAAGACGGTTTTATTGGAAATCAGTTCTATTCGTGTGTGGCTGGAGACCATTACCCGTTATGTCAGTGTTCTCTTTGATCATTTTTTGCTTATCGAAGATTTAACGAAAGACCTTGAGCTAGCGGCTTCCAAGCATGTGGCTCCTACTTGGCTTCTCCGCTTTATGTTTAATTTATCCGAGAATGAGCGAAAACGTCTTGCTCAGGATTTACACGACTCAGCGCTTCAAGAACAAATTATCTGGTATCGTAAGCTGGATCTTCTCTTAGGTGAAAAGTCCATCAATGGGGAGTTTAGAGAACAGCTAGAACAGATAGCTGAAGGCTTACTGGATGTTATCTATCAACTGCGGATTATTTGTAACGAGCTCAGACCTCCTGCATTAATCAATGAAGGTCTTATCTCCTCGCTGGAGACGTTGTTTGAATTTACGCAGCTGCGTACCAACTACCAGATTTATTTCGAGGTTGAAGCATTTACACATAAGTTGGATGATGAAGTGCTTATAGGTTTGTACCGTATTGTGCAAGAGCTTTTAGCGAATGCAGCGAAGCACTCTTTTGCGACTGAAGTCCACATTACCTTAGCTAGTGAAGACAATCATATTCATTTGAATTATAAAGATAACGGAATTGGAATGAATCTATTAGGAGAGGACTCGCTTACAAGTATGGGTATTTATGGAATGAAGGAAAGGGTTCGGAGTATGGATGGGACGATAGCATTCCACTCGCCAGAGAAAAAAGGATTAGCAGTCTATATATCTATACCTGCAGATTAATCATGCGGTATAACAATTAAAGAGGGGTAATCATAGGCATGATTCAAATATTGTTAGTGGATGACCATCCATCAGTTATGGAAGGGACAAGAATGATATTAGAGCAAGAAGGAGATATGAAGGTTACTCTAGCCATTTCAGCTCATGAGGTGCTTGAAATGGTGAGTAGTCATTCTTTTGATGTAATGTTATTTGATCTTCATATCGCAGATGTGAATGGGATTGATTTGGCGAAGCAAGTATTAACCATGAACGCGGATGCGATTATCTTAATCTATACCGGATATGAATTTACCAACAAATTTAACCTGATGATCGAATCGGGGATATTTGGGTTTATCTCAAAAACGACGAATAGAGAGCAGTTAATTACAGCGGTACGCTGTGCATTAAGAGGTGAAGTCATTCTACCGCGAACCTTAGTCAAGCAGCTAAGAAAAGTACCTCCAAAAGGATTAGAAATTAATGATGAACAAGCAGTCTCCAAGATTAGCAAAAGGGAACATGAAATGCTAACGGAAATTGCAAAAGGAAAAAGTAATAAAGAAATAGCGGAGATTGTGCTGATGAGTCAGCGATCGCTCGAATATAGTTTAACGAATTTGTTCCAAAAGCTAAATGTGAAATCTAGAATTGAAGCGGCTATAAAAGCTAAACGGTTAGGAATATTGAAGGACTCAGATTTTACTAATTCATTGTGAAAATACGTAACAATCTCATAGATTGAAATCCCGATCACTGGATGGTGAGACGGGATTTTTTTGTTTTTCGCTTCTTGGCGGGGGTGCGCAATAATTTTGCGCGGTCACGCCAATTTTTTTCGGTTACCATATTCTGCTTACAGTTTATGATGAAATAGTTCCTAAGAATTACTAAAAATTGACTAACGTAATGAGGTGCAGAAGGGTGAAATGGTTTTATAATTTGAGGACAGCGGTAAAGCTAATCTCAGCATTTGTGTTGGTATCAGTCATTTTATGCTTTGTAGGATTCTATGGAATAAGCAATTTGAGTAAGATGGATGAGTCCATCGAGGATATGTATAATAATCGCTTAACACCGATTGCCTATCTCGGTGAAGCGAATGAGCTTTTTTTAACAAATAGAATAAATATCCGAGATATTAATACGATGGCCAAAACCGAGGTGAAGAAAAAAGAGTATCAAGATAAAATACATAAGAACGTCCAAAGCATTGAAGGCATCATGAGTAAGTATAGTAAGACAAAATTGAGAGAAGAAGAGTTAAAGAAGATGAAGACTTATCCCGAGATCTGGCAACGCTATATTACCAGCGTGGATCACGCGATCGAAGTGGATAAAACCAATATCAGTAATGAAGAGTATACGAATTATTTGCTAACAGGAGATTTACAGCTGGCTACTACAGAGATGACGGATTTCCTGCAAGGTTTAATTGACATCAATATGAAGCAGGCGCAGGGATCCAGTGATAGTGCTAATAAACTATATCAATCCTCTCGGTTAATTACCTTTAGTGTTACGATTATTGCACTTCTGATCAGCGTGGGTTTTGGCTATCTAATCTCGCAAATCATAGCACGGCCTCTAAATCAAGTGATGCGCCTGCTAGGTAAAGTAGCTAATGGGGACTTAAGCGAAACTTCGAATCTAAATTCCAAGGATGAGATCGGAAAACTCGCGAATTCTGTGAATGAAATGGTTCTGAACTTAAGGCGAACTGTGGGGGGGATTTTGTCCTCTGCAGAAAGTGTCTCGGCGGCTGCGCAGCAGATATCAGCCAGTACAGAGGAAGTGGCTAGCGGCAGTATGAGTCAAGCCACTGCAGCACAAACGATGAATGAGTTGTTCCGGGAATTGTCTGATGCAATAAATTCAGTAGCCCAGAGTGCAGAGCATGCCTCTGAGCTGTCAGATCAAACCATGCGTATCGCTCAGGACGGTGGTCTCGTCGTTACGAACTCTATACAAGGAATGACTGTGCTAAATAATCAAATGTCTAGATTAGAGGAAGACTCCGATAGAATTGGAGAGATTATTGCAGTCATTGATGATATTGCAAAACAGACAAATCTTCTGGCGCTAAACGCAGCTATAGAAGCCGCTCGTGCGGGTGAACAGGGTCGAGGTTTTGCCGTTGTGGCGAATGAAGTAAGAAAGCTAGCAGAGCGGAGCAGTGAGGCTACGAAACAAGTCACGAACATCATTAAAGAAATGCAGAAGAATACACACCAAAGTGTGAATGCGGTAGTTGAAGGCGTAGCTTTTTCACAAAAAAATGGGGAAGCCTTTGATCATATTATCTCTATGGTGAACGATACCGCTCATAAAGTAACAGAAATCGCTGCTGCCAGTGAAGAGCAGGCCGCGCAGTCATCAGAGGTGCTGTACTCGATCGAGAGTATATCGGCAGCAACAGAAGAAATGGCGGCAAGCAGCAGTGAAACGGCAACAACGGCTAATGCATTAGCACAGCTTGCGGAGGAACTAAATGCACTCGTATCTATTTTTAAAGTGAAGTAAACAGTGTCATGGGGATCATCATTGATAGGAGAGGAGAAGTAGTGCAAAAGATAAAGGTGCTCGTTATAGCTACTTCAGTAATGATGCGGAAACAGATCTCGAACCTAATTACGGAGGATTCAATTATCGAGGTTATTGGAGCAGCTCGTAATGCATCCGAAGCGGTTAGTATGGTTCAAGAACTCAGGCCTGATGTCGTGACGATTGATATAGAAGTGCCGGAATTGAATAGTTTAGTAGCACTCTCTAGTATTATGTCACAGCGTCCAACCCCTATCCTAATCCTAAGCTCAGGATCAAAGGATGGAATAATAGCAACCATCACAGGTCTACAGAATGGAGCCGTAGATTTTATATCCAAGCCAACTCAGTTATATGGACTTGATTTATCCCATATAAAAGACGAGCTCATATTCAAAATTAAACATGCTGCTCAAATTCCATTGCGAACCCTTATCCTTAACAATATAACTGTTTCCAAAGTGATTACAGGACAACAGGCAGAAGACAATTCTAAAACTGAGTGTATAGAAGAATTCGATCAAATTATCGCCATAGGGTGTGGAGTAGGTGGACCGAAGGCGCTTGAAATCGTAATTAGCTCACTCCCGGCGAACTTCCCATACCCCTTGTTAATCGTTCAACATATGCCGCCCAAGTACACGAAGGTATTGGCAGAACGATTGAAGCGGTTCTCAAGTGTACAGGTGGTTGAGGCGAAGAATGATCAGTTGGTGCGCGGCGGAACAGCCTATATCGCACCTGGTAATTGTCATATGACCGTAGTTCAACAAGGGCAAGCATATAGAATCAAACTACACAGGAAAGCTCCGGTGAACGGGCACCGTCCGTCCGTGGATGTGTTGTTCGATTCGATCTCAGGATTAAAAAGCTTGAAGCAGCATTTGATTTTGATGACCGGAAGGGGTAACGATGGGTCGAGAGGAATGCTAAACGCCAAACAAGCTGGCGCCCAATCTACATTGGTAGAATCGCAAGAGACTTCTATTATAAATGAAATGGCTGAAGCGGCAATGGCGCTCGGGTGCGTGGATGATGAGGTTCCTTCGCACTTGTTAGCTTCGAAGGTTATGGAGGTTACGGGGGAGCTACAGCGTTAGATTAGAATGAAAAGGGTCTCCTTTGGAGGCTCTTTTTGTAATGTTACAGTCTTTTTGTTATTTCTACGTTATATCGGTGATGCCCTCTTAATCTCTGCTTTATAAAAATAACCCAAACCTCTGTGAGCAATCTAACAACCGAACGCACCACTAACCTTTATATTATTAGCAGAAATGCAATAATTCCATTTAATGTTAATCACTCCGAGCTATGAAGGGGAAGGTGTGAGCAAGCATGGCCATCCTAGAAGTAGAGAATCTCTCAAAAGAATATAAAGGCAAGGGCAAAACAAATGTATTTCGGGCGCTAAACGGGATAAGTCTGAGTGTGGATAGCGGCGAGTTTGTAGCGATTATGGGACCTTCGGGAAGCGGTAAAACGACACTGCTGAACATCCTTAGCGGAATCGACACGGAGTATAGTGGGGTAGTACGGATTGCAGAGACTAGTATAAGTGAGATGTCTAAGAACGAGCTTGCACTGTTTCGTCGGCAGCGAATGGGGTTCGTTTTTCAAGATTATAATCTGCTTGATAGCCTGACCCTACGGGAAAATGTAATGGTGCCCATGGTGCTGGATGACCAAGAGGTAGACGACATCAATACCAAGACAGATGAGGCGATAGTACTCTTTGATCTGGGCGAGGTGAAGGATAAATATCCGTATATGGTTTCAGGAGGACAGCAGCAGCGAGCGGCGATTAGCAGAGCGATTATTAATGATCCGGAGGTGATTTTTGCGGACGAGCCAACGGGGAATTTGGATTCCAAATCCTCAAGTATAGTGATGAAGACCTTCGCCAAGCTGAATGCTATGAAAGGAGCGACGATTGTGATGGTCACGCATGATCCTTTTGCGGCCAGCTATTGTAATCGCGTGCTTTTTATCAAGGATGGGAAGACTCTATTAGAGATTACTAGAGGAGATAAAGAGCGGAGAGCTTTTTTCGATAGGATTCTGGAGAGTCTGGTCTGCATTGGAGGGGGGGAAGATGACCTTTAGGAGAATGGCTTTTCAGATTTTCAAGGCCAACCTTAGAAGGTATTTGTTATTTTTCCTATGCAGCAGCTTTACGATCATGGTCTTTTTCGCCTTTTACTCCCTGTATACGAACCCTGATTTTAATGATCCCTATCAAGTGAATGGGATGGTGTCCGGTAATTTATATGCTCCTTTCTTGGTTATGAGAGTCTTTGCTGTTCTTTTTATTGTATATGCCCAAATGGCCTTTTTGAAATTTAGAAAAAGCGACTTTGGGCTGTTAATGGTTCTAGGAATGACGAGCCACAATATCCGGAAAATCATATTTTTTGAAAATAGCATGATTGCATTAGCTTCGATTCTTACGGGTTTAGGTGCAGGGACGGTCTTCTCCGGTCTTTTCTTCTTCATTATCTCGTTGTTTGTTAATATAGGGGATAGTGCGTTTTCACTAACGCTGGATAGTTATCTGTATACCATCAAATTCTTCGGGATGATTTACATAGTTGTAATTGGAATCCATTTAATATTAACATTGAGATACAACATTCTACGCCTTCTAAAAGAATCCAGGACCGCAGAACGTAGCCTTCTACATGGTAAAATCACCACAGTCATCGGAGGTTTACTGTTGGGGATCACTGTTTTTGATATGATCACTCAGTACAACCCTGATGATGCCCGTAGGATGTTAACCAACCTTGGAGTAAGTATGGTGGGTGTCTACTTGCTGCTGTCAGGACTTGGCGACTGGATGAAACTCATCTTTTCGAGATCAGCGAAAGCTTACCATAAGCATTTGATGTTTAGCTCCAATTTGAATTATACCCTTGGGCGCTCCAAAATAGTGCTTTCACTCATCACCTTCCTCGTTTTCATCACGATTTTCTTAAGCGGTATTATCTTTTATATCACCTGGGATGCTGAGAATATTTCTGTGAAAAACAACCCTTATGATATTGCCTATGCAGAAGGATTTGGAAAAAATAGTATTCCACCAGAGACACTCAACGAAATCACGGATCATGGTGCTACACCGCTGCTGTCACACCAAGAGCTGCAGTATATTGACTTGTTCTATTTCAAAGTGTTTTTGGACCAGAACATCAACACTTTAATCGGCAGTGATTATCATGTGGAGAATGGTCACTTTCTTAATCTTGCCTTAGTTGCTCCAGGCGAAGAATGGAAGAACCAAAGACCGGAAATGCCGACCTTCGATATGAAGCTTCCTACCGGGAACCATACGTTACATTCACAAGGTCTCGTATTAAAAATGATATTTAATCCTGTGCCGAATCTCATGAATGGTCTTCATGTCATAGTAAACGAAGTTGATTATAAAGCGTTGAAAGCGGAGAATATGGATGCGATCGGGAGTCTTCAACTCCTAAGTTTCAAGGATTGGAAAAAGACTTCAGGTATAGATGCTGAGCTAAATGCGGCTTTAGCCAAATATAATAAGGACCATACGAAATCCTGGTATGGAAATGATCGGCAAGAGGCGCTCGTATTTTCTACGAAGTCTAGAATAAGTGAGTATTTTCAGTTGAAGGAGTCCGGGCAATTTGGAATCTTCGTCATTACATTCGTTGGTCTAATATTCTTTGGGGCTTCTGGTATAGTGCTTCATTTCAGTATCCAGACAGATTTAGAGCGAGAGAGGATCAAATTCAGGAAGCTGAATAAGATTGGAATCACTTCTAAAGATGTGGCTCAAATGATTGGCGGCCCCTTAAAAGTGTTGTTTTTTCTCCCGTATGTACTAGGTATTGCGTTAGCTACTGTGTATGTTGTTAGTTCTTCAAGATTCGAAATGTCCGTAGCTCTGGCACCATTTTGGTTTTGTTTGTTAGTAGGTGGGGCTTATCTTTTATTTCAAGTCCTCTTTTATTATCTATATACCAAAATATATACTCGCAAGATGCTGGATCATCTCCAACTACTCGAAGTTCCCTTAACAGAACAAGATTCGACACCCATTTACCTTGAAATATGATAGTGTATAACATACAAAACTATAGGGGGATTCCATTTGAAAAAGATTTTTTCCAGAATTGCAGTCGCATTAATGATTTTGACCCTTGTTGCGATAGTCACTTGCTTTTATATTGGTGAATTCACCTATGCGTATGGATTAATTTTGGTGCTGTTTTTCGTATTTGCGGGGATGGGGCAGCTCTATAAGCTTAAAAATGATGAGTATATGTACAAAAAATTAAATAACACTGATGAGTATAATGGATATACTAGATGATATAAATTTAACAGAAACTTCTTATGATAATCAAAACACCCCACTTTAGGCGATGCCTAAATAGTGGGGTGTTTCTTTATGTGTCTATTCTTATTTCTTACCGTTACGCTCAAGAATCATATCAACGAACAGATCGATTTGTGCGGTAATGGCAATAGGATCATAGCGATAGAACGTATCAAAATCATTGTAGAACAGATGGTCGTTCTTCGCAGCAGCAAGTCCGTTCCAAACGGGTGATTCCTTCAGCTCTTTCAGCTTATCGCCTTTTTTATCAGGATCATAAGTGGTTAGGAACATGTAGTCAGCTGCATATTCTGGCAATAGCTCCATGGACAGCTGCAGTGTTTGGTTGTCGTTGCTGTTCTTAGTAGGCATTTTCAGCTTAAGCGCATTATAAAGGGCTTGTCCACCACGACCAGCATTATTACCGAAGGTCCAAAGCTCACCTTTGTCCGTCAGCTCATAGATTCCGAAAGTATCATTTTCATTCACAATCCCATTAAGCTTCTCACGGCCTTCAGCGGCCTTTTTCTCAAAGTCAGCTATGAATTGTTCAGCTTTGTCAGGTGCCCCTACAATATCACCGAACAGTTTTACGGTTTCATAGATATTCGTAGCAGTTCCGTAAGGGATATGAATGGTTGGCGCAATTTTGGATAAAGCATCGTAATTATCATCGTACATAACGACAATTAGATCAGGTGCAAGCTCTAAAGCTTTCTCAGCGTTGACTGGAGCACCGACATCTTGTGTGTTTTTGAGTAAATCTTTCAAGAAAGGGTTGTCAAAAGTACTAGGTTCAACTCCTATAACGTTAGCTCCAACGGAAAGCAATTCACCGCCATAATAATCGGTAACGATACGCTGAGGTTTAACTGGAATTTGCACAGTACCTTTGGCAGTTTCATAGCTGCGCATTTCAGCATTGGAAGCATCAGGAGCAGGCGTTGCCTCTGCACTCGGCGCAGTTGTTGCTTCGGTTGTAGCTGTTGGTGTATTAGATGAAGCATTGCTATTTCCCCCGCAGGCGGTCACAAATACGGACAATAACATTGTGAGTGCCAGGATGGGGAAGAGGGTCTTTCTTTTAAACATGGTAAACCTCCCTATGTATACATGCTAATTAATAATAATGAGAATCATTATCATTAATATTTTCAATTTGAACTTTATCAAATCCAAGAATGCCTGTCAATGCAATAAATTAAATAGTAGCAATTAAATCTATCTATTGCCAAACCTAGGAAATGTAATTTACAATAGGCTAATGATAATGAGAATCAATTTCATAGAAATAGGGTGGCATTCATGAATCAACAGATAACTTCCAGGATAGGAGCCGATAAAGGAGCTGTTAAACGAGAATTTCGTTCACGACCTTGGGCGGCAACATTAATCCTGGTTGGCGGTCTGGCGCTATTATTATTAGGTATCGCTGTTTCCGTCTCCTTTGGCGCAGCAGATATTAAGCTGTCTGTAGTGTGGTCAGCTGTATTCCACTTTGATCCGGAAATCATGGATCATCAGATTATTAGAGAATTAAGATTACCTCGTGTACTTGGCGGGGCAATGATAGGGGCCAGCTTTGCAGTTGCAGGTGCCATTATGCAAGGAATGACGCGAAATCCATTGGCAGATTCAGGTCTGATGGGTATCAACTCAGGTGCAGGATTTGCGCTAGCATTGTGTTTTGCTTTTTTTCCAAATTTATCGTTTATGTATTTGATTCTATATTCATTCGTGGGTGCCGGCGTTGGCGCGGGTGTGGTATACGGAATTGGATCACTTGCAAAGGGCGGATTAACTCCTGCTCGGTTGGTACTGGCGGGTGCTGCTTTTAGTGCGCTATTATCGGCACTCAGCGAAGGGGTAGCTTTATATTTTCACATTGGGCAAGATTTGGCTTTCTGGTATGCGGGAGGCGTGGCTGGAACGAAGTGGATTCAGCTCAAAATCATGTTCCCTTGGATAGGGGCGGCATTAATTGGTGCGATGATAATCTCCCGATCGATCACAATGCTCAGCTTAGGTGACGATGTTGCGAAAGGTCTAGGCCAGCGCACAGGGCTTGTGAAGTTGGCAGGCGCGTTAATTGTATTGATTTTGGCCGGATCATCGGTTGCCGTAGTTGGTGCAGTTGGTTTCATTGGACTTATTATTCCGCATTTAACACGATTTTTTGTGGGTGTCGATTACAGATGGATCATTCCTTGTTCGGCGATTCTTGGCAGTCTGCTTGCAGTATTTGCCGATCTAACAGCACGGATGATTAATCCGCCTAATGAAACGCCACTTGGCGCCATTATAGCACTGATAGGCGTACCTTTCTTCCTTTATCTTGCACGTAAAGAAAGGAGGGAGCTGTAATGATGGAGAAGACGACATTCGGTTCCTTCGAAGCCGCCAAAAACAAACGGGGCTTAATTATCATGATTTCGTTGGCTGTACTAATTGTGATTGCTTTTATTATTAGTATGAATACAGGATACATACGTTTGACTCCTATGGAGCTGATTAATACATTGTTCGGTAGAGGTACTGATAAGCAGGAATTAATCTTGTTTCAGTTTCGGCTTCCACGTATTGTGATCTCCGTTCTGATTGGTGCAGGTCTGGCAGTGTCTGGAGTTGTGATGCAAGGCGTCTTCCGTAATGCCTTGGCGGATCCTGGAATTCTAGGGATTAATGCCGGCGCAGGAATTATGGTGATGCTGTTAATTTCTTTTTACCCGACGGCGACCGCGGCTCCAGTGTATCTGCTGCCAATGGTAGCGTTCGTCGGTGCGGGGCTAACAGCTGCCTTAATCTATGCTCTAGCTTATAAGCGGCACCAAGGAATATCGCCTATGCGCTTACTGTTGACTGGTGTAGCTGTCGCAGCTGGGATGAGTGCAGCTATGATCGTGCTGACGCTCCGCTTAGATCCAGAGAAGTACCAGTTCGTGGCTACCTGGCTTGCGGGCAGCATTTGGGGAACAAGCTGGAAGTTTGTACTTTCTCTCCTGCCGTGGATTCTTATTCTGGTGCCTTATGTAATCTATAAGGCAAGAGTGATGAACGTACTGAATCTAGGGGAGCAGACTGCTGTGGGACTTGGTGCCGCAGTAACGAAGGAACAATTTCGACTTCTTGCGGCTGCAGTTGGGTTAGCAGCGGCGAGTGTCGCTGTCAGCGGTGGAATTGGTTTTGTGGGATTGGTCGGACCCCATTTGGCGAGACGGCTGGTTGGACCGAAGCATCAACTCATGCTTCCAACCTCGGCACTGCTTGGGTCACTGCTCGTTATTACAGCGGATACCATTGGACGCTGGATCCTTCAGCCGTCTGAGATTCCTACGGGTATCGTTGTAGCAGTAATTGGAGCACCATACTTTTTGTATTTGTTAGCCCGTACGAAATCTTGATGAAAGTAGGCTGATCTCTCACCAGAAGGAGCGAATTCTTACCATGTTGCGTCGTTTTTTTGCTTACTATAGGCCCTATAAGGGATTGTTTATTCTTGATTTTTCTTGTGCTATTGCTGCTGCACTACTAGAACTAGTCTTTCCATTAGCTGTTAACCGGGTAGTAGATGATCTGCTGCCAACAGGCAATTGGAGATGGATCCTCTATTCCTGCCTCGGCTTGCTGGGGATATATATTGTCAGCGCCTTTATGCATTTTGTCGTCACTTACTGGGGGCATAAGCTGGGGATTAATATCGAATCGGATATGAGAAAGAAGCTGTTTGATCGAGTACAAAAGCTGTCTTTCAACTTTTTTGACAATAACAAGACGGGTCATCTGGTATCCCGTATGACAAATGATCTGATGGATATCGGTGAGATTGCCCACCATGGACCGGAGGATCTCTTTATAGCAGTCATGACGCTGCTCGGTGTATTCGGCATCATGCTGAGTATCAATTGGCAATTAGCTATACTGACGTTTGTGATCGTTCCGCTTATGATTTATTTATCCATGTACTTCAGCCGAAAAATGTCTAAAGCCTTTCACATCATGTTTGCGGACATTGCCGACTATAACGCTCGCGTAGAGAACAATGTGAGCGGGATCCGCGTTGTGCAAGCTTTTGCTAACGAGAATCATGAAATTTCCCGCTTTGCGGTGAATAATGAGCGCTTCCGTATTACGAAGCTGATGACCTATCGGATTATGGCATGGAACTCCTCTTTTAGCTTTGTATTGATGAAACTAGTCTCTTTATTTGTCCTACTGTGCGGAACCTATTTTGTGATTCAGAAGCAAATGACTTACGGTGAATTCATTGCATTTGTGATGTTGTCCAATGTTTTCTTAGGACCGTTGCAACAGATTAACTCAGTCATTGAGACGTATCCCAAAGGGATTGCAGGCTTCAAACGTTATCTCGAACTGCTGGAGACGGAGCCGGATGTTGCTGATGCACAAGATGCGAAGCCAGTTCATCATCTTACGGGGAATATAGCCTTCCATGATGTGGCTTTTGCCTATAGCG
Source organism: Paenibacillus sp. FSL R5-0345 (assembly GCF_000758585.1). Taxonomy (NCBI): domain Bacteria; kingdom Bacillati; phylum Bacillota; class Bacilli; order Caryophanales; family Paenibacillaceae; genus Paenibacillus; species Paenibacillus sp. FSL R5-0345. Next base: position 4,644,886 of record NZ_CP009281.1, on the reverse strand, counting down.
ATAAAGAAAAGGTACTCGAGCATGTGAATCTATCAATTCCAGCAGGAGAGACCGTTGCTCTGGTTGGTCCATCGGGTGCGGGTAAGACAACGTTGTGCAGTTTGCTACCTCGCTTCTATGATGTAACTGGAGGCAACATTACTATTGATGGAATGGACATTCGTTCCATGACGCTTGAATCTCTCCGTTCCCATATTGGGATTGTACAGCAAGATGTATTTCTGTTTGACGGAACGATCCGTGAGAATATTGCTTACGGGCGGTTGGGTGCCTCCGATGAAGAAATCTGGGATGCAGCGCGGCGCGCTCAACTGGAAGAACTGATCAAATCCCAGCCTGCTGGGCTGGATACGATGATCGGGGAGCGGGGCGTGAAGCTCTCTGGAGGTCAGAAGCAGCGGCTGTCCATTGCCCGGATGTTCCTGAAGAATCCAACGATTCTCATTCTAGACGAAGCTACATCAGCACTGGATACTGAGACGGAGTCCGCTATTCAGGAGGCGCTTGCGGAGTTGTCACAAGGTCGTACGACACTTGTTATTGCTCATCGGCTGGCAACGATCAAGAATGCCGACCGTATCGTTGTCGTTGCGGAAGGTGGTATCGCAGAACAAGGCAGACATGAAGAACTGTTACTGACAACCGGAATTTACAGCCGATTACACGAGGCTCAGTTTGGGGCGTAAGCAGCTCAGAACATCGATAGAATATACTATTGGAGGGACATAATGAACAATCAACTGGAATTATACGATGTAACGATTATTGGCGGCGGACCTGCTGGGATGTATACAGCTTTTTATAGTGGAATGAGAGACCTAAAGACGAAATTGATTGAAGCGAAGGATGAGCTCGGGGGAAGAATGCTAGTATATCCTGAGAAAATGATTTGGGATGTAGGTGGGGTAACACCTGTACTATGTCGTCAATTGATAGATCAGCTTGCTCAACAGGCACAGACCTTTGACCCTACGATTATTTTTGGACAGCAGATCACGCATCATGAGCGTCTGGAAGATGGAACTTATATTCTGACCTCGGCTACAGGTGAGCAGCATTGGACTCGTACGGTCATCCTGGCTATTGGTTACGGAATTTTACAAATGGCTAAGCTCGAAATTGAAGGTGCGGACCGTTATGAGGTGACGAATCTTCATTATACCGTTCAGGAGCTAGAGCCATTCCGTGGTAAAAGAGTACTGATCTCCGGCGGAGGAGACTCCGCAGTAGACTGGGCGAATGAACTGGAGTCCATCGCAGCAAGTGTAACGATTGTACACCGTCGCGAACAGTTTGGTGGTCATGAGAAAAATATTGTGCGAATGAAGGAATCCTCAGTTAATGTTCGCGTGCCCTACGCAGTAAGCCAATTACACAGCAGTAATGGTGAGACCATTGATCAGGTTACGATTAGCCATATCGAAACAGGTGAGAGTGAGCAGTATGAGGTAGATGCTGTTATTGTTAATCATGGCCTGAAAAGCGATTTTGGTCCGTTACGGGAATGGGGCATTGATATGGGCGAGTGGTGTGCGAATGTGAGCGGAAAGCTGGAGACGAATCTTCCGGGTATTTTTGCAGCAGGTGACTTTGTGGATTATAGCAGTAAGGTCCGGTTAATCGCCGGAACCTTTACCGATGCAGTGCTTGCGCTGAACAGCGCCAAACTGTATATGGACCCCTCTGCACCTAAGGCTGCATATGTTTCTTCTCACAATGAGCGGTTCAAAGAGAAGAATAAGGCGCTTGGCGTCGTTGATGACCATTAATACCGGTAACTTCTCAAGGTATAGAGTTGGAGTTTAGTGTTGAGCGTATAGGGTTTCTTATCCATTTCGAGCGGATAGAAGCCTTATGCGCCTTCTTTATATTTCAAGGTTCAAAGCCGGATGTTCTGGAAGGGAGAAGAAATGAAGCCACACAATCATAACGTGATTCATAGAAATTATAAGTTAGAAGAGGCTGGAATACGCAAGTGTGGAGACATGCATACATCTAATCCTCTTATTGTCAGATCGCCGCTCTTTCTGGCTCCGCTGGACGGAACGGTTCATATTATTGTAGAAGGCGAGGTCGTGATTCTAAAAATAGGTGAAATTCTTTTCTTAAACCTAGGCACGACTTATCAAATGAAAGGAACATCCTGATCTTGTACAAGATGTCGCTTTTAAAGAAGGCTGGGCGTCTCTTTCACACGAAGCCATCCCAAAGTATCTAGGGGAAGCTAATTACGATGTCAAAACCTATTACTTCTCGGATGCTTATGCACTGGACAAGCAGCTTGATGAGATTGTAGCAGTGCTGAAGTCTTTTCAATAAGTTTAAACTCCAATTATGAGATAAAATCTCTTCAGAATGTAATGAGATTTTTGTAGGAATTATAAAAGAATAAAGGGATGTCTGCTAAGCCTCTATGGCTTCGGACATCCCTTTTTACTCTTGCATTATTTATTAGCCAATCGGCGAGGTCTTCGGTCTGGGTTAATACCGCGATAGGGTCATAGTACCAGGAACGTTCTTCTTTCCATACATAGAGGTGTCCATTTTTGACAGCAGGAAGGTTGCCCCAGAATGAATCTGCCTTGTAATCCGCTTCAGTAAGGTTGTTGGAGGTTAAGATAATATAATCTCCGGCATACTTAGCAAGCGCTTCTTTTGAGATTTCCGCCCATTGCTTCTCCATAATCTCTGCTGCCACAGCTGTAGGCGGCTTGCGACCTAACGCCTGATAGATGGGTTGTCCACCTCTACCAAAGTTATCACCATAGACCCAGATGGATTTCCCACCGTCTTCCATGATGGAGAAGGTTGCATCTGCCGGGAGGACCTTGTCCACTTTTGCTTTAGCTTCGGCTATCCGTTTGTCATAATCTGCAAGCCAAGTCTTTGCTTCTTGTTCCTTTCCAAGGAGCTCTCCGAAATAGGTTAATTCTGCATGAGCATCTTTTAGATCCCCGTAAGGCACAATGATGGTAGGGGCAATTTTGCTAAGCGTTTCATAGCTTTCTGCTTGTCCCGAAATAATCAAGTCAGGATTTAGTGCGATGATTTTTTCTGGTGACATTTTACCGTACGCTCCTGTGTCTGCAACACCGGTAAGAGCCTCCTTATAATACATATTTTCTAGGGTCAAACCTGGAGCTCCGATTGGAATAGTATCAAGTGCTATTAGACTTCCCAAGTATTCCTCAGCGACAATTCGTTTAGGATGAACAGGGATTTCAACATCACCTTTTACGGTATTTACTGTTTTGACAGTAGGGGTTTCAGCACTTTCTGCTTCTTGATTCTTTTCGGTTGGTGTTTGGGTTGCTGCTGAATTACTTGTGTTGCTGGTACCGCCTGTATTCTCCACCGAAGTATTGGAATTTCCACAAGCTGAGATGATTAGAATTAACGTCAGCATGAGGGGAAATAGAAGCCAATGATTCCGTTTGGTAGTGTTCTTTTGTAGATTATGCAATTTGTTGTTCCTCCTATGGTAATTGATTATCATTCTCAATAAAAACTTTACAATCTTCTTTGGGTATTTACTATGGACGAATATGATCTTTGCTTGTGCATATTTATGATGTCATCACACGTAGCAATTCTTGAAGCTGTGCTTGAGAAGACAATGGATCAAATCCATAGAACATGTCCGCTTGGTTCAGAATGTATACCCGGTTGTTACGAACTGCATCTAATTGCTTCCAAGTACGGGAATGCAGAAGGCGAGTGAGGCGATTTCTTCCCTCTGATGATGATGGGATGCTAGTGATAATAATATAGTCTGCAGGATAGTTTCCGATTTCCTCAATAGATGAAACAAGATACCCGGAATCCATTATTCCGTTCTCCATAATGATGGATGGTGGTTTGAATCCAAGATCTCCGTATAAAATCTGGCAACCCCTTCCGTAACTGCTACTGAAACAATACGCTGCTCGGGAACTAAGCTCCCAAACGATGGCTGTCCCTCTTTCCGATCCTATCGAATGGTTCAGTTTCTTATTGGCAGCATGGCAGAGCCCATCGTAATGACCTAACCATTTCTCTGCTCGCTCCCGCCGATTGACTACATCGGCGATCAAACCAAATTGCTCTCGCCAGCTCATTTGCATAAAGGGGAGTTCAATAACCGGAGCAACAGGAGTCAGGAGCTTATTCTCAGGAATACTGTAGCTGATAATGACATCTGGCTCTGCTGAGGCTACTGAATCGAATAGGAGGGAAGAACTACCTTCGCTCATTATTAGTTGTTTGGAAGGTGGAACTTGCTCTAAGCTCCGTTGCCAATCGGAATAAACGCCGAGTTGAGGCATAATTTCCAGTACCCGTAGGATAGCCGTGTGATTGTAGTTCAAGGCTACAATTTTTTTGTTCATGTGCTGATAAGCTGTAGGTGAAATACCGACAAGTTGCTTGAATTTACGGCTCAGATAAGTCCCTTCTTCATAACCAACCTCGTGGGCTAGAGTTGTTAGATTTGGGGAACTTGTGAGGATTCGTTGCTGCGCTTTACGGATTCTTAATAGAGTAATATAAGCACTAAAAGTTTGACCCATGATTTTACGAAAGGTACGAGAGAAGTGTTCGGGGCTTACTCCAGCTAACGTAGCCATCTGCTCCCGAGTGATATCTTCGTTGTAATGAGCTTCTATGTATTCAAATACAATTTCAAGCCAGCTTCCTGATCTCTCCTTTTTTGTAGCCAGTTCCTGATAAAGCTCCGCAATGAATTGAGTGAACAGCTGCTGAACCTTAAACGGTTTCCGATCATCTGGTTCTATCCAAGCACTGTAAAGCTCACCGGACAGTGCCGACAATTGTGTGGAAGCGGGGACTAATGAGGAGCTGACAGTTAGAAAATAATCCTTATGCCTACGGTTGGCCATGGTGGTGTACTCTATCCATATTCCATGTAACTGTAGCTCTGTTTCCAGCTTCAAATCTGAAGATACGCCAAAAGTAAGGATGCTTCCGGGTTTGACGCTGTGAAGCTCACCATCTATCTCAAGCTGACCTATGCCTTCCCAGACAATCATAATAATAGAGTTAGCTGCTGGGATGTTATCGGTTAGGAAGTGTGAGAGGCCTGTTAGACTACTAATCTTGACTGGCATATAAAAAGAATGGGAATGATGTGGCATCCCGCCGGAATGGATAGGCATGTTTGATATCGCTCCCTTTTTTCAGTGATAATCATTCTCAATTATAGTATACCAGTCTTTCTTTCTATTGACTATAATGGCGCTTATGATAGTGTTTAGAATAATCCGCTAACAGAATTATGTTAACGAATAAGAAAGTAAATATTGGACCCCCGCAAAGTACCTGAGTATGCATCGAAGCTAAGCCTCACTTTGTGGGTATATTTTAGGCATGAAAGGAATGGGGATTTCATGACAACTTGGAATTTACAAGGAACCGTAAGTCATTTGTTGATATGTAATGGTAGCAGCTGCAAGAAACACAAAGGTGAGGAAGTAGCTGAAGCGATAGAAGATGAGATTGAGAAGCAAGGTGCACAGAGTCTTATTCATACGACGGTAACTCGTTGTAATGGTAGATGTTCAGATTCCTGCGTTGTGATTGCATACCCTGAAGGGGTTTGGTATAAAGAGATCACTCCCAAATTAGCGAAGTCGTTAGTACGGAAGCATTTACAGGGTGAGAAACTTGAAGATCATCTACTGTATACATATGATGGTCAGCTGATTGCAGTGGATGACAAGGGAGCTAAAGGGAAGAAGAAAAAATAGCCGTCCATAAATGAAGCTTGGAAGCAAGGGGAATTCGTAGGATATAAGGTTGGAACACCGCCAAAGCGCTGGCGGTTTTTTTGTCTTTTCAGGAGGGCAATGCCGTTCCTTTTTGTTCAGCCCGGGATTATGATTGAATGAAAGGAAGATCTAGGGGGAATAGACATGTTTAAGAGGTTTACTGTGAATAATCATGTTCTGGATCTTACAGGATATGGGACTGGAACAGATAAGAGATCTGATACAGAAGCTAGTCGAGTATGTGAAGGATCATGACTTTCCAGGCGTGTCAGGTGAGCCAGAAACGGCACAGTTATTTGCGGAAGCTTTTTGTGAATTTCATGAGAAATTTTTTCATACATATATGATGCTTGAGGCTTATCACTGCCTAGTGGTAAAGAAGCCCGCAAATGTTGAAGGATACTTACGACTTGCGACTGAAGAATACAGTACTACGATTGCAGAATTCATGGCAGGCTTCTCAGAGGATGCTTTTGGCAAACCTGTTCAGCCTAAATTGATGTTCCCAATGGCTAAAGAGGCTGCTAGCTCAGGGAGGTTGTATCTATGGGGTGTAGATGATATCCCAGTCTCTATGGCTAACATCGCTCACCAGACTTCGAGACATGCTCGAATAATTGATGTATATACGCTTCGCGCTCATCGAAAAAAAGGGTATGCTAGCGCAATCGTGGCAGAAATATGTTCACAATTGCTCCATGAAGAGGTAACACCAGTGCTTTATGCGGATGCCAAAAACCCGGATTCCAACAAAGTATATCAATCGATTGGTTTTGTGGAGGCGGGCAAAATCGCGGACATCAAATTTGACTTGCGCCCCTAACGTTGACTATGCTATTAAAAAGTGAATAAAATAACACTTCATATAAGGTGGCGCATGGGGGAGAGGGTACGATGGAGAGGCTGCAGGTGTGGCCGGAGAAGTTTAAAAAGTTTTTTCTGAACAATAAATTTGTGGTAAGCTTACTTATTTTATTGTTAACTGGGTTAACTATCCTAGTGTTCTCAAAGATACCGTTTATTTTCACTCCTATATCTGTATTGCTGCACACAGTGGCTGCACCATTGTTACTATCGGGTATCGCTTATTACTTGCTGAATCCGCTAGTAGACCGAATGGAAAAAAGATTCAGGATGAAACGTGTATATGCAATCATCATTCTTTATTTGATAATTGCGGGCATCATCACGCTGATTCTGGTCATGGTGATTCCAATTCTTCGAACGCAATTATCTGGTTTGATCGACGATTTTCCAAGGTATAGTGACTTGATTCAGGAACGGTTTATGAACCTGACAGGCAGCGAATTCTTTGGTCAAGTACAAGATAGTATAGGAACCAACCTAAGTGAAATTACCAGTAAAATTACGGCTTGGGGCACTTCTTTTCTGAATAATGCACTAACAGGTGTAGGGAGCTTCGTCGGAGCCGTTACGGAGATTGTTCTGGCGGTGGTAACAACACCGTTTATTCTATTCTACTTGCTTCGTGATGGAAAAAGATTGCCGGATTACATTTTGAAATTTGTACCTACCGCGCTGCAGCCGCAAACTCGGATGGTAATGTCGGAAATGAACGCCCAGGTATCTTCCTATATTCGAGGACAAATTATAGTAAGCTGCTGCATTGGTGCGCTGCTCTATATTGGCTATTTGATTATTGGTCTGGAGTATTCACTTGTTCTTGCCATTGCCGCTGCTTGTACAGCAGTTGTTCCTTATTTGGGTCCGGCAATTGCTATTACACCGGCATTAATTGTGGCTATGGTCACTTCACCATTTATGCTGCTGAAGATGATCATCGTCTGGACGGCTGTACAGCTGATTGAAGGAAAGTTTATCTCTCCGCAAATTATGGGCAAGACTCTGAAGATTCATCCGATCACGATCATTTTTGTGATTATTTTTGCCGGAAAAATGTTCGGCATTCTTGGTATTATCCTTGCAGTTCCTGGTTACGCGGTACTCAAGGTCGTATTTACACATATTTTTCAATGGTTCCGGTTCCAGTCCGGATTGTATAAGCAGATTGAAGAGAATAAGGAATAACGTGGAAGGGTGAAATGTAATGGTAGGACCGATAGCAGTAACCTCTTACGGTAAGCTTCAAGGACGAGAGGAGGGTGGCGTGAACGTTTGGCGTGGAATCCCTTTTGCCGCTCCGCCAGTTGGAGGGCTTCGATTTCGTGCGCCGCAGCTACCAGAAGCTTGGAGCGGAATTAGAGATGCTTCTGAATTTGGTCCAGTTAGCCATCAGCCAGCGGATAAGAAAGGTACGCGTTTCGGCGGCTTAACGCCTCGCCATGCTGAGGATTGTTTATACTTAAATGTATGGTCACCTGCGTCCCAAGGCGAGGCACTTCCTGTAATGGTCTGGATTCATGGGGGGACATTTGTGACTGGTGCGGGTAGTCAGCCACAGTTTGACGGCACTAGCTTCGCGGAGCACGGGAATGTGGTCTTGGTGACGATTAATTATCGATTGGGACCGTTTGGTTTTATGCATCTGTCTTCACTTGGTGACGGATTTGCTTCAAATCAAGGCTTGCTGGATCAAATTGCCGCACTGGAATGGGTAAAGCTTAATATTGCCGCCTTTGGAGGCGACCCGCAGCGAGTCACGGTATTCGGAGAATCAGCTGGCAGTATGAGTATCGCCGCACTATTGGCTATGCCTGCTGCGAAGGGATTATTTGCAGGGGCGATTATGCAAAGTGGAGCTGCTCAAACGTTGCCAAATCAGCAAGGAAAAGATATTGCAATAGCACTACTTACTGAACTAGGTATTTCTCCTAAGGGAGATACTAGCTTACTTAATACATTCTCAGCGGAACAAATTATTGAAGCAGCCACAAGAATGACCATTAAATTAACGGGTGGTTCAATAGGCATGTTATTTCAGCCTGTCATTGATGGGGATACGCTTCCTCAAGATCCTGCGCAGGCTGTAGCATTAGGATCGGCGCAGGGTATCCCATTGCTCATAGGAACCAATCGAGATGAGGGTAATTTATTTTTCAGGGGAGAAACACCTGGTGCAGATTTTGATGAATCGCTCAAGGCGCTGGAGCAGATGATGGGAACTGGAAGTTTAGCGGAGGTTGCCAGTCACTATTCTTCTACATGGGAGGGACAGGCGGAGATTCTAACGGATCTTTATTTCTGGGGAACCTCTATATCCTTAGCAGAGAATCAATTGGCCCATGCGCCTGTCTGGATGTATCGTTTTGATGGGACAGTTCCTGGTCATCCACTGTTAAATAAGGCAGTACATGGTGCGGAAATTGCCTATGCTTTTAACAATCTGTCTCATGTAACTCGCTTGGGAGCGGAAATTACACCGGCGATGCAAAAATTGGCTGACAGTATGCATGCGGCATGGATTGCCTTTGCTCATCGAGGAAACCCAGCTACAGCTGAGCTATCATGGCCTGAGTATACGCTGGAAGAACGTGCAACTTTGATCTTTGATGAAGAGATGCGAGTAACTAAAGATCCCGATTCAGAGAAACGCAAGAGAATTGTCTCTATCTTGGTGTGAGAAGTTTGAGGGGATGAATGAGGATGCAGGTCCAAGGATTTAATCATGTGACGGTAAATGTGAGTGATTTATCACGTTCGTTGAATTTCTATACAGGTATTTTGGGTCTTCAGCTAATCCACAAGGGAAACACAGATGCCTATCTGGAATGGGGAAGTGCGTGGATTTGCCTCATTGAAAAGCCTGAATTTACCAAATCCATAGATAGTGTAATTGGGATAGACCATATTGCCTTTAGCATAGCGGAGGAACATTTCGAGGAAGCTGTTCATATATTGCAAGCCCACGAAGTGCGATTGATCAGGGGACCTGTTAAACGGGGAGTTGGCTGGACGGTTAACTTTCTCGACCCAGACGGTATACAGCTGGAGCTGCATACCTCCAATCTAAAAGAACGAATGGGCGTTTGGAAATAACAAACAAGAATAAACAGACAGGGGAGCTTCTCAGCCAAGAATGGCTAATGGGCTCCCCTTTTTTTATCGACCTAAATATTCCTTGATCCCTGAAACTACGGCACTCGCTACTTTGTTCTGAAAGTCTGCGGTGTAGAGTAGGGCTTCATCCTTGGTATTACTTAAGTAACCACATTCTAATAGAATGGCAGGCATTTTAGTTTCTCTTGTTACATGATAATTCGCTTGACGAACCCCTCGATCCTGAAGACCGGTAGCGACTGAGAGATATTTATGAACGGTTTGAGCGAATAACAAGCTATCATTACGCGTGTAGTAGGTCTCTGTGCCGCTAGGGTTGCTCTTACCACCCACCGGGATACTATTGGCATGAACAGAGATGAACAGATCAGCCTTTACCTTATTGGCCAGGTTAGATCTATCCTGCAGAGTCGGGTATGTATCATCACTTCGAGTGAGCACAACCTCGATATTTGGCTCTTTCTTTAGTAATTCTGCAATTTTCAATGCTGTTGGTAAGGTGAAATCTTTCTCTTTAAGCTTGTTAACACTTGAACTCCCTGGATCTTTCCCACCATGTCCTGCATCAATGACGATTACCTTCTTATCTGTGTTGCCGGTAGCTGGCGGAGACGTTGTAACCGGCACTTCAGGTAAGGTGGTTTCAGGAGTTGTAACGCTAGTCCCATTTAGATCCACTATAATAAGTCCATCGTTAGCATTTATCAAGCTATAGCTGTTAGGGCTGTTCAGATCAATAACGATCCGGATCGTAGATGGAGAACTACTGAATAATGAATAACGAATGGTTGAGACATTAGGATATTCGGCAATCGTCAACTGTCCACTTTGGTTTTTTCCGACGGAAAGGTTCTGATGAAAGCTGTCGCCAAAGCTGGTGTTTGGTAAATCTACGACAATCCGGTCCTTATCTGTCATAGTGAATACACTAGGTGTTACACTACCGTTCACCGCAAGGATTAGTTTGTTATCGACGAAGCTAAGATTAGTGAGTGCTGTAGTCGATGTATCTCTGTCAGTTGCTGTGTTACCATTGGATCCGTTATTGGAGGGTGCGGTTACAGATGTATCTGGAACTGTAGTTTCTGCATCGTCTCCGCCAATCTCGGGTGCTGGAGAAGTTAAATATACCGTTTTAGTAACATTATCCCAACCGACAGTGGTTCCTGTCTGCTCTCCAACGAATCTTAAAGGTACGAGGGTTGTGCTACCGCTGAGAAACGGAGGGTTGTCCAATTTTACTTGTTTCCCTGAAGCTTCTGCCATCGCATTATTCACAATAAGCTTTAATGTAGTTCCTTTTTGCTCAATGATTGCAGTCTTGGTCACGTTATCCCATTTCACGGTATAACCAAGCTGCTCCGCAACGAGGCGAAGTGGAACCATCACGCTTCCATTTACAATTTGAACCTGTGCGTCTTTTGAAATCTCAAGATCATTGCCGTCTAGATTGATGTGTGTCTCTGCAGAGCCGGCATAACCAGTTCCTGGATGAACTAGCACCAACAAAAGCAGCAGTAACGCCAAAAAACCAAACTTCTTCATCTGCAATCCCTACCATCCCCGTTTCTTGGTTTCTAGCAATTCTTACTTTTTCTTCCTTTGATGCAGTTTGGGCTTATATAAATCTTAAACGACAATAGTTTCCAAAAGTTGCGCTCTTTTAGAGTGAAAAAGGAAAAATTTCGGTATAAAATGCAAAAAGAGAGCTTTCCCAAATATTTGGGCTAGCTCTCTTCCCCTAAGAATATTTTATTTTATAGAGGTATAACCAGTTTTCTCTACCAATTCCTGACCCTCAGCAGATTGAATCCAATCTAGAAAGGGCTGGATATTTGGGTTATCACTTCCAGCTGTTACAGCATAAAACTCTGTAGCCAAAGGGTATTCTCCATTGCGAATACTCTGCTTGTCGGGTGTTACACCATCTACGGCTAGTAGTGTAATTTCCCCGCTTTGATTCATTTCCGATGCATAGAATAAGAAGCTGTAACCGAGTGCGTTTTTATAATTGCGATAGCTGGAGGTTTGTTGAATGATTCCGCTCATAATATCTGCCACATCTTCCTTAGGTGGTGTCATAAGCGGAGTGTCCCCCATAAACTTTTGCAGCATCGTCTGGCTCCCACTATCCTCTGGTCGTTGAAAAGCGCGAATTCGGTTATTGGGGCCTCCTACATCTTTCCAATTGGTGATCTCACCCGCGTAAATATCTTTGAGCTGAGCGGTGGAAAGTCCAGTTACGTCATTTCGTTTATTTACAAAAAATACGAATGCCTCACGACCGATCGGTGTGAGGTTCAGCTCGACACCTTTTAGTTTTGCTTGTTTCTGCTGTGCGAGAGAAGGAGCCGCAACAAAAATGATATCCGTCTCACCTTCAATTAGTCTTTTGTAAGCTTCGGGCGTGCTGCTGCAAATCACTTGGCTTTTTTGAAAATCATATGCATTATAGCTGCCCTCAGGATAAGCAGATTGCACAAAAGCTGAATAGAGTGGGTAAAGTGCGGTTGCGCCATCCAATTTTGGTAGGTTGCTATCGATACGATATGTAGAAGGTTTATCCAAATTGACTGCTTTGGTATTCTCGGCAAAAGGTTCGTATTGTACCAGATTAACTTCTCGATCATCGACCGTGGCAATACTGTTGATATATGCTTGTTTGATCTCATATCCTGCGGTTACGAGCACACTAAGTCCGAGGATGGATAACAATACAATATTGCTTGTTCTTCGGGATAACACATTAAATATAAGGAGTACAACATAAATGGCTATCACCACAGATAAAACCGCCACAAGTGGAGTATAAAACATTAGTCCCCCGTAAAGCGCGGTAATTATCGAACCTATAAATCCTAAAAAAGCTATGACTCCGACAGCAAAAAAGGAGAACAATAACTTCGTCCAGAAGGACTCCTTCATCCAAAATGATTCTTTCATAACAACCTCCTTGTACTTATTGTTAAAGTATGGAAAAATAACATAATTTCATTATACAGTAGCTTTTTGGATGAAACAGTAGAATAATATCGAAAGAATATGTAATAAAAAGCTGTAATACATGAAAGATTTATGTATATTTTCATAAAGTACTGGACGAATGGCAAGAAGAGGTTTATTCTGAGATTGTGAAAAAAACAACGGAATACAAGATTCTCGGGGTAGGGTGAAATTCCCAACCGGCGGTAATGTTCAAAGCGAACTGAGCCCGCGACTCACTTGTTCTGCTTGCAGAGAAGTGACTGATCTGGTGTAACTCCAGAGCCGACGGTAAAGTCCGGATGGGAGAGGATCATAAGATAAAGGCGCTAGGAGTCTATCCTGTACGTCTTTATTGATAATGCCCCCGAGTCGACCTTTTATGGTGATTCGGGGGTTTTTGGTCTCTTATCGAGGGTTTGTATCGACAAGGAGAATGGAATTATGAGTAATGTAACAGCTTCATCATCAGCTAATAAGGTAAGCAGCACGTCGCCATTACGCAGTGGGTTTTGGCTCGTTGTGTTCGGTGCAGCACTATGGGGCGTTGATCCGCTCTTTCGTATTATCCTCTTAAAATCTTTGACCTCATCGCAAATTGTTCTTTTGGAGCATGTGGTGCTTTTCTTGGCTGCTTCCCCTGTTCTTTGGCGTCACCGGGCGGAGTTAAAAGGCATTGGATTTCGCCAGATTGGAGCTTTGCTAATTGTTTCCTGGGGAGGTTCTGCCGGGGCAACCATTCTATTTACAATGGCTCTTTCCAGTGGGGACTTGAATGCAGTACTGTTGCTGCAAAAGCTTCAGCCGATATTCGCTATCGGTCTTGCAGCCTTAATTCTTAAAGAACGTCTGCCTAAAAATTTCGGAATCCTCATAACTGTGGCACTGGTAGGAACCTATCTGTTAACCTTTGGCTGGAGTATCCCATTTGGACATGTGAATAACTTTATCGGTGTTAGCAGTTTGATGGCTTTAGGAGCCGCTGCACTGTGGGGTGGATCTACAGTAATGGGTCGTTACCTGCTTGGGTCTATGAAATATGAGACAGTGACTTCCCTGAGATTTATATTGGCGCTGCCTTTGCTCTTCGTGATTACCACACTAGAAGGAGCTCCTTGGCAGATTAATGGCGGGTTTGGCGCATCTGCTGCTATTGCTATTAATTTGTTGCTACAGGCCTTGCTGCCAGGACTACTCAGTATGCTTATGTATTACAAAGGACTTAGCACTACCAAAGCTTCCTTCGCTACATTGGCTGAATTAAGCTTTCCTATGACGGGAGTAATCATTAACTGGATCGTATTCCAGCAGCTCGTCACCCTACCGCAAATTATCGGATTTGCGTTGATCTGGACCGCTTTATTCTTTATATCGAGTCAACAAACTAAACCGCAAACACTCTGAACAAACTCTCAATGAACAGATTGTACTATATAAAGGGATGACTGGAATGCCTAGAGGCTTTCAGATCATCCCTTTTTCTATGTCTTCACCTTACATTCGACTGCAAAAACTGCAGAAATGTTTCTTACGTAGCATATAGCGTAATAATTTAAGCCTTTACAATAGAGAGGACGATAACAGTACTTAAACAGGAACTTGCCTGTCTACCTCATTTTTTAGGGAGAAATTGATCTATGCGTTCAGGAAGATTATTTGTACAATAGAGGCTATGACATTTGAGTCGGAGTGTGAAGGAAAGTGTATAGATATAATTTATTTACCAAAATCGTGAGTATCATGGTCATCATGCTAATTCCAATTACGATTCTCTACTTTTATTCCAATAAGACGACCACGGATGTGCTACGTACGGAGTTAAATACTTCGAACAGCAATCAGCTGAGTTTTTTTCAGAATCAAGTAGAGAGCAACATGGAACTATTGTCCTCTTGGCCGATCCTGCTAATTCATGATCCTGATATTTTGAGTCTAAAGGATACTTATTTGAAGGGAACGCATTTGAACCTGGATGCGATAAACCTGATCAAGCGGATTCAGACCAAAATCAGTATCCAAGAAAGCTCCTCCAACTGGAAGAGTAAATTGTATCTATATTCACCGTCCATCCATCGAATGGTTTCAGAGAATGATGCAATACCGTATTCGGATGAGGATCTAAAGCGGGAAGTAAAGTCAGGCTGGCATGTAGAGAAGATCGCTGAGCAGGATGGCGACCATTTTGTATTCTCTTGGTTTTCTTTTACACCCTTTATGTCAGAGTTCTCTCCTGAAAAGGTCAATACGATTATGAAGGTGGAGTTCGATAGCCGTAACATCGAAGATATGCTGGATAAATTCAAAAGTGATGGCAGGAGAGATCCCTTTTATTATAAACAGGGTACTGGACTTATCTTTAACCGCAGTGCCGACAAGCTGCTAGCTGAAGAGTTGGTAGAAAGGCTGGAACAAGAGCAGCTGAGGGAGAGCGAGAATCGTACTGTGAACATAAAAGGTGAGTCCTACAGTGTGAACATCGTCTATTCGGATAAAATGGGCTGGTATTTAATCGACTATATGCCGTTGTCAGAAATACTGCATCCGATTCAGACCTCCAACCGCTTATTCTATTTTGCTATTGGTGCATTGTTATTAATGAGCTGTCTCGTAGCCTATCTATTATATGTTCAGGTGCAAGTGCCCGTTAGGTTGTTGGTTGGCGGTTTCCAGAGGCTGAAGCAAGGGGACTACTCAACGCGGGTGGAAATCAAAGGGAAGAATGAGTTCAGCTTCCTATCCGGACGGTTTAACAGTATGGTAGAACAGATTCAGATGCTGATAGAGAACGTGTTAATGGAAAAAATCCATGTTCGAGAAGCTAGATTAAAGCAGCTTCAATCTCAGATTAATCCGCATTTCTTCTATAATTGCTTCTCATTTATTACAAGTATGGCGAAGCTCGATAATATGGGTGCTGTCGTTGGGATGTCGCATAATTTATCCCGTTATTACAGATATACGACTCGCCAGGAACGTGATTTAGTCGCTTTATCCGAAGAAACGGAGTTTGTGACTCACTATCTGGAGATCCAAAAAATGAGGATGAGCAGACTTCAGTATGAAGTTCATATCCCGCAGCAAATGCGGAAAAGAGATCTTCCACCGCTGGTGCTTCAACCTTTGGTTGAGAATGCAGTGATTCATGGGATAGAGCCTGTCTCTAAAGAGGGGCTAGTGCGAATTACGGGCTCATGTAACGGAAGAGTCATGGTACTAACGGTTGATGATGACGGAAAAGGCATGACCCCAGAGGAAATTATCGAATTAGAAAACAAGCTAGGCAAGGCGATGGATGAAGAAATGGGCTGCGGGCTTTGGAATGTGCATCAGAGAATGCGGCTGCGTTTTGGTGAGGATGCAGGGTTGACTATTGCACCATCACCACTCGGTGGATTACAGGTTAAACTTCAGTGGTTATTACCCCTAACTGACAATAATACGGATGACATCTAGGAGGGAATATGATGATAGAGATATTGTTAGTCGATGATGAGCCCTATGTAACGGAAAGTCTGGCCCGCACGATTCCATGGGACGAGATTGGTGTAAAGCAGGTACATCAGGCGGCGTCAGGTGCTGAGGCACTGGACATCTTGGAGCAGCAGGATATAGATATCATGGTTACAGATATTTCTATGCCGGGGATGTCCGGTTTGCAAATAATTGAAACGGTAAGCGAGAGATGGCCAGATATCCGGTCGATTCTGCTGACAGGTTATTCTGATTTTCAGTACGCTAAGAAGGCGATTCAGCTGCAGGCCTTTGATTATATTTTGAAGCCAGTCAGTGATGAGGAGTTTATTAAAAGTATCTCCGGAGCGATTGAATCTCTAAAAGACGAATGGGAGGCACATGATAAATATCATTTGCTACTCTATAATCGCAAGGCTGATTACAGTGTCTTGCGGGCGAATTTGATGCATGAATTACTTCTTGGCAGAGTGCTGTCTGAGCGGACACTTGCCTTAAAGCTTAAAGAATATGAAATCTCATTCGAATCGGATGTTGAAGCGTCGATGTTATTGATTCAGCTGGGTAAACACTATGCTGCAATGGATCATCATTCAGTCTCATTAATGGAATATGCCATCGGCAATATTGCCGAGGAGCTCTTCAAGGAGCAGTTCCATGTCTGGTTCTGCAAAGCACCACATGATTGTTTGATTTTGCTTGTGGAACTGAAGCCAGTTATCCAGCGGGAGTTAGAGAAGTCGAATAATTACGATGCAGCGAGACAACAAATCCTTAAGTCAGCGATAGCTAATTTCAGAACTAGTGTTAGCAATTATCTAAAGGGTGAGATTTCACTTATCGTAACGGAGTGGTTTGCTTTCCCCGAAGGGATGACGGCTGCCTATCGAAGTGGCCTAAGTTCTATGTATTTGACAACACATAATGAAACAGGCTCGGTACTTTATCTGGAGGACCGTCATCTTCAGGAAATGATGAGTATTAAATCGCTCGAAAGCCTTTATCGTCCGCCAACGCTCATTCATTTGCTGGAATCTAAACAATGGGATACAGCCCGGCAGAAGATCGCGGATGTGTTCCGAGATATGGAGAATGCACGCTTTTCAAGTGAGCATCTGTATGAGGTCTTTTTGTCCATTACCAATGCGTTCATGTACATTGCTCATAAAGGAGGGCAATTCATCTCGCAAATCGACCAGTATGCGTTCGACCCAATGCTGACACAGAGCATTATTGTTTCTTTTGACAAGCTGAAGGACTGGGCGTTTGATATGTTAAACAAGCTTCAAAAGGAACTCTCAGAAAGTGATCAGAATACGAAAAGTTACATTATTAAGCAGGTGCATGAGCTGGTGGGAAACCATTCTGGGCATGATCTGTCGGTCAAGACGATAGCGGATCATGTATATCTGCACCCTGTATACTTATCTAAAATTTATAAAGCAGAGACAGGAGAAGGACTCGGAGACTATATTATCCGCATGCGGATGGAACGTGCACTATATCTGCTTAAGAACACTAACAAAAAAATCTATGAAATCACTACTGAACTTGGATATCAGAATCCGCAATATTTCAGCAAAATGTTCAAAAAGCACTACAATATGACACCAAATGAATTTCGTGACGGATAGAGAGGTTGAGAAAGGTGCAGAAACCTTGTTTAAATGACGTATTCGACATCATCTCCGTTCCCTATAATTAAGTCATAACCAACACTTAAGGAATCTAAGGGGGAACAAAATGAGCGCGATGAAGAAAAAGAGATGGCTACCGCTCCTGTGTATGAGTATGCTTTTGGTAGGTAGCCTTGCAGGTTGCTCGAGCAATAATGCTGCTGATGGAAAGAATACAGCTGGTGATACGACCACAAATACAACTTCAAATTCTGAAAACGCCTACAAGGATAAATATGATCCTGAGGTAACTATTACAACAGTATGGGGTGTTGACCCTGAGCTTAAATTCAAGAACGGGGAAAGCATTGAGAATAACGTAGCTACAAAGTGGACAAAAGAAAAGTTCGGCATCAACATTAAATCACTTTGGTCCATCACTGATACGAATGGTGCATTTGGAACCAAGCTGCGCCTGTCGATGTCATCAGGTCAGGAAATGCCTGATGTTGTAACCATTGGTACAGGTGATAGCACGATTGCTCAGGATTTGATCGATTCCGGTATGTATGCTGAAGTGGGAACGTTGTTCGATAAATACGCTTCAGCTACATGGAAAGAAGCCATGGCACAGGATCCTAACGTATGGAACCAATACAGCCGCGATGGCAAAAGAATGGGTCTACCTGTACTTGATTACGCGTACAACCATGATTACATTCTTTGGATCCGCCAAGATTGGCTGGACAAGCTGAATATGCAAGCACCTAAAACGATCGATGAGCTAGAAAAAGTTATGGATGCATTCAAGAATCAGAACCCTGATGGCTTGGCACCAGATAAGGTAACACCGCTCAGTATCGGCTTTAAGACATCAATGAACACTTGGATGGGCGATCCTTCCTGGATCTTCGGTGCTTACGGAACGCTTCCACAGCAATGGAATCTTGATGCTGATGGTAAACTGGAATACGGCTCTGTAAATGCGGGAATGAAGCAAGGGCTGGAAAAAATGAAGGAATGGCTCGCAAAGGGATACATTCCTCAAGAAGCAGCACTATGGGATGAGAACAAAACAGCTGAACCAGCAGTGGCGGGTACGGCAGGTATTCTCCCAGGACCTTACTGGATGAGCGGTTGGCCGCTTCAGGATACTGTGAAGAACGCTCCGGATGCTGTATGGGCTCCAATTGAAATTCCAGCAGGACCAGATGGTAAAGTTATGCGTCACGGTACACAGTTCACCAACGGTGTAACGCTGATCAGCACTAAGATGAAAAATCCAGAAGCATTCTTTACCTATCAAAACTATCTGTTCGATAACTTCGCTGATCCAAAGCCTGGTAGCGAGCTGGATAATGGTCTCTTCGCAGGCTATGACTATGAACTGGATGCAAACGGTAAGATGATTGACAATGAAAAAATTGCTGGTGGTTATGTGAACAGCGTTCGTTATATGCTGGTTCGTGACGGTGCCCGGATTCCGGATGCCCAAATGAAAGCCCTGCTGAACCTCGCAGATGGCGGAGAACCAACCACTCGTCTGGAGAAGGATGTAGCTGTAAACTATGGTAAGGATACTCCTGCAGCTGCAAAGGTTCTGTTGGCGCAAGAGGATAAATCCTTCAAGAATATGTTCACAGGTCCTACTACTGAAACTATGAAATCGAAGATGGATTATCTGAATAAGATCGAGAACCAAACGTTTAATGAAATCATCTATGGCAATAAACCACTAGAAGCTTTCGATACCTTCGTAGCGACCTGGAAATCAGGCGGTGGAGACCAAATCACCAAAGAAGTAAATGATTGGTATGACAGCGTAAAATAATGCTCTGATAAGGGTATAAGTAGCACCATTCGGGACTGTTCCCTCGGCTTTTTATTAAGCTGTAGGAACGGTCCCTTTTTGCGTTAGCGGCTATTTGAAAAGGTGTATATTAGGATCAATTTCTAAGTGGTAAAGAGATTGGTTTTGTACCATATATATTGGTTTTGCTCGCTATTTGGCGAATCCTGTCGTTGCTATAATTTGAGTATGGTTACAGAAGAACTTGACACGATATGGGGGACCAAGGATGAGAACACTTAAAAAAACATGGCCATTTCACTTAATGTTACTGCCGGCGATGATCTTCCTGATCATCTTCAGCTTTATACCGATGGGCGGAATTGTGATGGCATTTCAGGATTATAAGCCATGGCTAAAAATTTCGGGATCAGCGTGGGTTGGATTAGATAATTTCCGCTATCTATTTGAACGTAATGACAGTATGCAGGTCATTTGGAACACTTTGATTATTGCCGTTCTGAAAATGATCTTCAATCTGGCTGTGCCGTTTGTGTTCGCCATTCTATTGAATGAGATTCGCAAGGTTTATATCCAACGTACGATTCAGACATTGGTATATTTACCTCACTTCTTGTCTTGGGTCATCCTTGGCGGGATATTGCTAGATTTGCTTGCTACAGATGGTTTCGTCAATCAGATCCTCGGCAGTATGGGGATTAAGCCTATCTTTTTCTTAGGAGATAATAACTGGTTCAGGTTTACGGTCATTCTCACGGATGTATGGAAGGAATTTGGTTATAACACGATCGTCTTCCTAGCTGCTCTAGCAGGAATTAATCCTTCATTATATGAAGCTGCTGAAATAGATGGTGCAACCCGCTGGAAGCAGACACGTTTTATCACAATGCCTTCTCTACTGCCAATGGTTGTTGTTGTAGGTACTCTGGCGCTTGGAAATGTATTGAATGCAGGGTTTGACCAGATCTTTAACCTCTACAATCCGCTGGTCTATCAGAAAGGCGATATTATCGACACCTTCGTATACCGTACAGCGATTCTGAATGGTGAGATGGGCTTTGGAACAGCAATCGGACTGTTCAAGTCAGCCATTAGTATGGTATTGATCCTTGTTTCGTACAGCCTGGCTAAGAAATGGGCAGGATATCGCATTTTCTAAACTACCAAAGGAAGAGGGAGACCTATGTATTACAAAACTAGAGGTTATCGTATTTTCAACATATTCAATACTTGTTTTCTAATTCTACTCGCACTCATGTGTATTGTTCCTCTGATTCACGTATTAGCTGTATCTTTCAGTGCCAAGTCTGCGGCTGACGCCAACCTGGTGGGCCTGTGGCCAAAGCAGTTCTCTCTGGAAGCTTATAAAAAGACAATGAATAATCCGATATTCCTACACTCCATATGGGTATCCGTGCAAAGAACTGTACTCGGAACCGGACTCACACTACTGATTACTTTTTTGGCAGCGTATCCCCTATCAAAGGAAAACTCGGCCTTCAAAGGTCGGAATGTATATTCCTGGTTGTTCGTTTTCAGTATGGTGTTCAATGGTGGTCTGATTCCATTCTATATTGTTATCCAAAAGATTGGCTTAATGGATTCCTTCTGGGTACTCGTTCTGCCAGGTGCGGTGAATACATTCTTGGTCATTCTGATGCTGAACTTCTTCCGGGGCATTCCTAAAGATCTGGAGGAAGCTTCGTTAATAGACGGAGCAGGACATTTCCGAACCTTGTTCAGCATATACTTACCGATTTCATTACCATCGATTGCGACGATTGCATTGTTTAGTATGGTGTTCCATTGGAACTCCTGGTTCGATGGCCTATTGTATTTGAATAATTCCAAGCAGTTTCCGCTGGCGACCTTCCTTCAGACCGTTATCATTCAACGGGATATGAGCTCCATGAGCATTAATCCGAAGGAAATGGAATTGATCTCGCAGACAACGGTTAGAGCCGCGCAAATCTTTATCGGGGCTGCTCCAATTCTAATCGTATATCCATTCTTGCAGAAGTATTTTGTTAAAGGGATGACACTTGGTTCTGTAAAGGAGTAGGGATGATGATAACGACATTTATCAATGGAATGGACATCTCGTTTCTGGATGAAATAGAGCAGGGTGGAGGCAAGTTCCACAGTAGCTCTGTTCGGACGGCTGAGGAGGGCGAGGATTTACTCCATATCCTTAAGGACAATGGAGTAAATGCCATCCGCCTGCGGATTTGGAATGACCCTCCTGGGGGCTTTTGCAATTTGGAACGTACGCTGGTTATGGCTAAGCGAATCAAGGACGCAGGGCTTAACTTTCTTCTGGATTTTCATTATTCAGATAAATGGGCCGACCCCGCTAATCAATGGAAACCAAAAGCTTGGGAGTTACTTGATTTTAGTGGTTTGACATCTGCTGTGTACGAATATACTCGTGAAGTTCTTGAGGCGTTGCAGTCTCAAGGTACCCTTCCCGATATGGTGCAGATTGGGAATGAGATTACGCCAGGCATGTTATGGGGAGAGGGCAAGGTAGATGGAGATAGTGATACTCCGGAACAGTGGGAGCAATTCACTACGCTAGTTAAAGCGGGTATAGCGGGTGCGAAATCCGTCGATTCTGACTTGTCCATCATGATCCACATTGACCGCGGGGCTGATCATCCGACTAGCCGTAACTTTTATGATAGGTTCTTGGAGCATGGCGTTAATTTTGATGTTATCGGATTATCTTTTTACTCCTGGTGGCATGGTACTTTGGACGACTTGCAGCATAACCTGAACGAATTAGCGATGCGTTATAACAAGGATATCATTGTGGTGGAAACAGCCTATCCTTGGACGCTGAATGCACCTGAGGGTTTCTCTGTAATTGTTAATGAGGAATCCCAGCTACATGAAGCTTATCCAGCCACAGTAGAGGGTCAAGCTAACTATATGAAGGATTTCATTAGCGTAATTGAGAATACACCTAACGGAAAAGGCATCGGCTTTTATTACTGGGAGCCCGCCTGGATCCCTTCGCAAAAGGAATGGTCTGTCGGTCATGAGAATGGATGGTCCAATTTAGCTCTGTTTGATTTTGAAGGTAAGAAACTGGATTCTCTTCAATTCTAGAGAGATCATAAGGAATAACAAAAAAGACAGCTTGAGGGAAATCACCTTGAGCTGTCTTTTTGTTGATTATCAAACTCATACCTTTGAGAGGTCAGTTTCCATTCATGGAAATTGATTTCAGCCTAAAGAGTAAAATTAAGGCTTTTCTCCCATACTACCGTTATCTTGCACCGGAGCTACTTGACCACAACCTTTAGGAGGAATGCGGATGAAACAACATTCTGCTCCCGCCATCTATATACAGCTTAAGAATCGGGTGACGGTGCCCAAAGGTAAAGGTGTCACATTGGGTGATATTGCATTTCTGATTGCGGAGCCTGAGCTGAAAGAGTCGCTGGAATCTATTCTGCTAATGAAGCCAGAGCAAAGTGACGGCAATCTAATTTTGATTGATCTCTTGATGGTGATTCCCCGCATTTATGAACTGGTGCCAGAAGCGGATATTGAGCCGATCGGTGAAGGCAGAACGATTGTGCAGATTGAGAGTCCGGTGGAGAGACGTAAGCCTTCAATAGCGATGTTTGTTTTAGTGTGGCTACTGCTGTTCTTCGGGTCTGCGCTGACAATCATGAATTTCCATGCGGATGTAAACATGCAGGAGGTCCAAATCCGAATTGTGGAGATGATCACCGGTCATCGGGATGAACATCCGGTTGTTTTTCAGATTGCATATTCTGTAGGCATCGGCTTTGGGATGGTCATTTTTTTCAACCATTTATTTAAGAAAAAGTGGAATGAGGAGCCTACACCGTTAGAAGTGGAAATGTACCTGTATCAGAAAAATATCGACCAATACGTCATCAATGAGGAGTACGGTAAAATGAGGCGCCGTGTAGAAACTCAACCAGAGAACACGGAGGAAGGAAGATGACGGCACCTATAACACTGGGATTGAATTTGCTGCTGGGTATTGCAGGTGGAATCGCTGTAGGCGGCGGTGTGATCGCTTTATTTGTGGTGCTTGACATGGTGCCCCGTCTGGCTCAATTAACCTCTTCTTACGATAAAGTACATTGGTACGAGGGTGCGATGGTAGTCGGGTCATTGGTAGGTACCGTGAGTGATTTTTGGAATTGGAAAATATCTTCAGGTCCTTTAGTTGAACTGGGTATAGGCCTATTTGACGGGATTTTTGTCGGGATGCTCGCTGCAGCATTGACCGAGGTATTAAATGTGCTGCCGATACTCGCTAAACGCTTGAATATGACACATTATCTGTTCGGGCTGTTGATGGCGATGGTAAGCGGGAAGGTCGCGGGTTCTTTGTTCGACTGGTTTGTATACCGACAGTAAACAGGGGGTTATGGAATGAGCAAGTTTATTCACAGCGGTGATTCAGTGCCGGATGATGATCATCAGGAGGAAAATGCTGCGGCTGCCGCAGCAATGAAGAATACTGCATCCGAGCTAGTTGCTGATCACACTGAAGCAGATACTGCTTCTATGGCCAGTGACATCGCAGCTGCTGATCCGAGTCAAGGCCAGCAAGATGCCGAAGCATCAGATGAGCTCGGGACAGAAGAGCAAGGTGCAGAAGCGTCAGCGCAGCCACAGTCTGGGCAGCAGGATGCGGAGGCGTCAGATGAGCTCGGGACAGAAGAGCAAGGTGCAGAAGCGTCAGCGCAGCCGGATTCTGGGCAGCAAGATGCGGAGGCGTCAGATGAGCTCGGAACAGAAGAGCAAAGTGCAGAAGCGTCAGCGCAGCCGGATTCTGGGCAGCAAGATGCGGAGGCGTCAGATGAGCTCGGAACAGAAGAGCAAAGTGCAGAAGCATCAGCGCAGCCGGATTCTGGGCAGCAAGATGCGGAGGCGTCAGATGAGCTCGGAACAGAAGAGCAAAGTGCAGAAGCATCAGCGCAGCCGGATTCCGGACAGCAGGATGCGGAGGTGTCAGATGAGCTCGGGACAGAAGAGCAAAGTGCAGAAGCGTCAACGCAGCCAGAGTCTGGGCAGCAGGATGCGGAGGCGTCAGATGAGCTCGGCAATCAGGAGCAGAATGAGCCTAGTAAAGGATTTTTTGCCAGATTATTCGGCTTAGATTCAGACTCGGAATCCGAAGATGAGGCACAAGATCAGAATGCCCAACAAGCACCAAAACCCAAGCCGACTAAAAAGCAAGCACGGCAAGAGTCACAAGACAGCACCAACCAAAAGGGAATCAGTAAACTGCAAAAGAAACGAGATAGCGAGCACTCTAACTCGTTAAAAGAGTCCGTCATTTACTGGCAAGGAAATGATGAAATTTCAACTTCCTTACAAGATACAAAACATACACTTACTGAGGTAATCGGGCTCGGAACTAGCTTTGATGTAACGTTTAGAGAGATGTCCTTTGGCGGTCATAAGACAGCTCTTCTCTGTTTAAGTGGATTTACTAATGCAGATGTAACGGATGAGATCCTAAAACGTCTGACCTATCTCACCTCTGAGAATCTGTCTACGGGTGTACTGTCTAGCTTTATGAATGAATATGTCCCTCACATCCAGGTGGAGGAGGGTAATTCGTTAAGTGAAAGTATCGAGAAGGTACTAGAAGGTTTGAGCGTACTATTCATCGAAGGTGAGAACAAGGTTATCGTCATGGATACTCGTTCTTACCCTAGTCGCAGTCCCGACGAACCTTCGATTGATCGGGTGGTACGCGGTGCACGCGATGGATTCACAGAGACTCTACTGAGTAATATTTCGCTTGTCAGAAGACGGATTCGTGATCCGGGGTTGAAATATGAGATATTTCAGGTTGGACGACGAACACAGACGGATGTCTGTGTGGCTTATATTGATGATATCGTTGATAAAACACAGGTTAGTTCTGTTATCGAAAAAATCAACAGTATTGATATCGACGGCATTCCTCTGGCAGATAAGCAATTGGAGGAGGCAATTATCGGGGGCGGTTGGAATCCATATCCTATGGTGCGTTATTCTGAACGCCCTGACGTAGTGGCCTCTAATTTATTAGAGGGACGGGTTGTAGTTTTCGTGGATACGTCACCAATCGTTATAGTTCTTCCGACTACATTTTTTGATCTCTGCCAGCATGCGGAGGAGAATCGTCAGACGCCTTTTATGGGAACGTACTTGCGGTGGGTTCGTTTCATCGGAATATTTGCTTCCATGTTCCTGCTACCGCTATGGATGTTGCTTGTCATTCATCCTGAGCTTAAGCCGCCTGTACTGGATTTTATTGGTCCCCAAAAGACGGCAAGAATTCCTCTAATTGCCCAGTTTCTTATTGTGGAGCTTGGGGTTGATTTACTGCGGATGGCCGCAGTACACACACCGACACCTTTAGGATCAGCGATGGGTCTGATAGCGGCGATATTGATTGGTGATATAGCTGTCCAGAGCGGATTGTTTGTCAACGAGGTAGTTCTATATATGGCGGTGGCTTCCATAGGTATGTTTGCGACCCCAAGTTATGAACTGGGTCTTGCGAATCGAATAGTCAGGCTTGGGTTATTGTTAGCCGTGGCGGCATTCCAGGTGCCAGGATTTATGATTGGCACGACGCTACTGACTATTTTCCTAACTACCCATCGGTCCTATAACTCCTCTTATATGTGGCCGTTTATACCTTTTAATGCAAAGGCGATGAGTGAAATTCTATTGCGAAAGCCAGTTCTAAGCTCGAAGACAAGGCCGTCTTTCAATAAAACAAGAGACAATACAAGAATGCCGCCTAATCAAAAGAATGATTAACAATCGTAGGAAAATACAAAACTACTGCAAATTAGTCCATTCAATGGAGTTCCCACTGTCTGTTATACTGAATACACTAAAGACAGGGTGGAACCTTGATATTCCACAGAAATTGGAGGACTAAAGAATGTTTCTACACGGTACTAGCCGAATTAATGATGCTGGGCATCTGGAAATCGGCGGATGTGATGTAACTGAATTGAAAGCGGAATATGGAACCCCGCTATATATACTGGACGAGCAATTGGTTAGACAACGTTGCCGGGAATATATGGATGCTTTTAAATCCTCTGGACTTGGGTTCCAAGTAGCTTACGCAAGCAAGGCGTTCTCAGTAATGGCTATGGTTCGTTTGGCTGATGAAGAAGGCTTGTCGCTTGATGTTGTATCTGATGGCGAGCTTTATACTGCTTTGCAAGCAGGCTTTCCTGCAGAACGCATTCATTTTCACGGCAACAATAAGACATCTGAAGAGATCGAAATGGCGATTGATGCCGGGATCGGTTGCTTTGTAGTTGATAATTTGGTGGAGCTTAGCCTTTTGCAGTCGATTGCATCACGTAAAGAAGTTGAGGTTAACATCTTATTACGTGTGACACCAGGTGTCGAAGCACATACGCATGAGTACATTACAACAGGTCAGACCGATTCCAAATTCGGTTTTGATATTGGAAACGGTTCTGCTTATGAAGCAGTTAAAGCGGCAGTCAGCAAAAAGAATTTAATATTGCTGGGCGTACATTCCCATATTGGTTCTCAAATTTTTGAAACGGATGGATTCCAGCTTGCTGTTGAACGTGTAGCGAGTTTTGCTCGTAGTGTTAAAGAAGGTTTGGATGTGGACTTCCGTGTAGTAAACCTAGGTGGAGGTTTCGGTATTCGTTATGTAGAGGGTGATACCCCGTTACATGTTTCTGAATATGTAGCTGCAATTACGGATGCGGTGAAGACTCATTTTGCTGGAATTTATAATGCTTTGCCTGAAATCTGGGTCGAACCGGGCCGCAGTATCGTTGGAGATGCAGGTACTACACTTTACACTGTAGGTACGAATAAGGATATTCCAGGTGTGCGTAAGTACGTTGCCGTTGACGGTGGGATGACTGATAATCCACGTCCTGCATTGTATCAATCTAAATATGAGGCATTACTTGCGAATCGTGCGAATGAAGAGGCTACAGAAACTGTATCCATCGCTGGTAAATGCTGCGAGAGCGGAGATATGCTGATCTGGGATGTAGAACTGCCTAAGGCAGAAAGTGGCGATCTGTTGGCTGTAGCCTGCACGGGTGCTTACAATTACTCCATGGCGAGCAACTACAACCGGCTTCGTCGTCCGGCTTTAGTGTTCGTTCAGAACGGACACAGCGATCTTGTAGTGCGTCGTGAAAGCTACAATGATCTTATTGCCAACGATATTGTTCCTGAGCGTATCGCTAAACAAGCCGCTGTTGCTAAGTAACAGGGACTAATGTTAGGTGGGCAAAATTGGGAAGGCAAAAAGAGCAAGCAGGAATTACTCCTGCTTGCTTTGCTTTGTGCGTGGTTTCATAGTAATATAATTGAGGTATTCTAATTTTGTTAATTTTGAAAGGGGTCATTTACATATGGCAAAGCAAGCGAAAATTACTCTTGAAACAGGCGGCGTAGTGCTGATCGACTTGTTCGATCAAGATGCACCAAACACTGTAGCTAACTTTGAAAAGCTAGCAAAAGATGGTTTCTACAACGGATTGACATTCCACCGCGTTATTCCTGGTTTTGTTGCTCAAGGCGGATGTCCTAACGGAACTGGATCCGGCGGTCCAGGATATACCATCAACTGCGAAATCAATCCAAACAAACACGAGCGTGGCACACTTGCTATGGCGCATGCGGGTAAGAACACAGGCGGAAGCCAGTTCTACATCTGCTACGCTCCACAACCTCACTTGGATGGAGTACACACTGTATTCGGTAAAGTAGTTGAAGGTATGGATCTTGTTGATGCTTTCAAAGGACGCGACAAAATGACTTCGGTAGAAATCATCGAAGCTTAAGAATATTTAATTTAAAAAGGCCAGCCTTTGGATTATCGGAGGCTGGCCTTTTTCGCATTTAATTAGGAAGCCGACCAATTCGTTTACGCCTCGAATTACGCCGCTCTGGCACCCAGAAAAACACTAAATACATAAGCAGAAATACAATGAAGGCAAATAGCTCCTCAACTAGCAGGTAATAAGGATAAGGTCCGAAATAATCCATTACAGAATAAGTACTGGGCTTATGAGATAGGAACATGTAATTAGATCCTAGGATATAATTGGCGATCCAGACACACACAGCCACGACGTTAAGGCCAAGCATAGTGAACCAAAGTGATTTCCAGGTTGGTTTATAGCCCTCAATCCAGGTCATATAAAGAGAAGCAAGAATGATACCACCATGAGCTACAAAGAACAGTAAAAATCGAAAATGAGGGAACGGATAGACCAGATTCGGTGTGAGTAAAGCAATGAATGCTCCACCTATTCCGGCAAAATACAGAAAGGAGTAAAGTCTTCGGCTGCGTGTAATCAGCATGATAATGGATAGTAGTAAAGTAATTCCGCATAGTTCGAGCGGTAATGATGAGCTGGATTGCCATACCTGCTGAGAGAGATACCATATTTGAAGTCCCGCTTCTGAGAACATAAGAATAACAATCAACAGCAAGCGAACACTTTGCCGAAGTCTCACGTCCGTGCGAATTTCGAATCTGAAACCGTAAAGTAGTAGACACACCAATGCAATGATAGACAGAGCAATCCAATGTGAAAGGGAGAACATAATAAAATCCTCTGTACGCTGTCGATCAAAGTAAGATGAAAGATGCATGAACCAACCTCCTTTGGACATAAAAATACTCTGAAAATTTACTTGGTATTTTGAATTTTTTCATTTCTGTAAATCCATAAAATGGATAAAGATATGTACATATATATTCTGTCAACTCCGCCACAAAAGGAAGACTTTTCATTATTTTAACATAAGATTGGGCGATGGGCGTGGAATTACATAAGAAGCATTCGGCATAGAGTAGTGACAGAGATTAAGTTTTAAGAGGGGATCCAAAGACAAAAAAACAAATTGGAAAAGGAATTGGAGGCTTTATTTCATCAACGAATCAACTCGTAAGTGAAAGATCTGAGATCATTCGAATTTGAAATGAAAAAAGCATCCGACATCTAATGAAGTGCACCCCTTAGAATAGACATTGGAAAAAACCCCTGGTTTATCCGATGAAATTCTAGGGGGTGCATTTTTATGGCGATTAAAGGACAGAAGTTTAAAAATTACTCAGATGAGATTAAAAAAGAGGCCATTCGTTTACATGTGGAGGAAAGATGGACTTATCGGAAAATTACGGAGCATTTTGAGATACAAGATCAAGGACGGGTAAAGAGATGGATGAAGAAATACCGAGAGCTAGGGGAATTTGGGCTACTAGATCAACGGGGGCGTCGTATTGAATATATCGATCAAGATAGGTATGTTCAAAAGCTCAAACGGGAAAATGAAATGCTAAAAAAGTGTTTGGAAATCTGGATGCAGGAGGTGAAACGCACAAATATAGAGTCATTGAGAACGCTGCAAAAGAGTATGCCGTTAGCAACCTGTGTAAACTCTTTAGGGTCTCTAGAAGTGGATACTACGCTTTCCTGAAGCGCAAAGGAACAGATCGGGATCAGGAAGCAAAGGCGCTCATTCAGAAGGTCTATGAAAGGTATGAAGGAGTCTACGGTTATCGCCAAATTCAATTGTTCTTGCTACAAGACCACGGGGTTTGGATGAATCATAAGAAGGTACTCAGAATTATGCAGGATTTAGGCATTCGTTCGAGGATCCGCCGAAAACATCGTTGTAATTATGCTACTTCTGAAGGAGACCGTGTGGCGAAAAATATTTTGAAACGGGATTTCAAAGCGGATGCTCCCAACCAAAAATGGGTGACAGACATTACGCAATATCGTGTAGGCGAAAAGTGGCTCTATCTTTCTGCGATTAAAGATTTATTCAATAACGAAATTATCGCTTATCAAATGAGCGCTAGGAACGACAACGAACTGGTTCTCCGGACCTTTGAGCAGGCGTGGAGTCAGCAAAAAGACGTGACTGGACTGATCGTTCACAGCGATCAGGGATTCCAATACACGTCTCATGCATACCACGACATGCTGCCAAAGGTTGGGGCCCGAATCAGCATGTCTCGCCGAGGCAATTGTTATGACAACGCCTCTATGGAGAGCTTCTTCTCGCATCTCAAAACGGAAGGACTCTATCCTTATGATATCCGAAATATGGATGAGGCACAAAGGAAAATTGAAGATTACATTCGATTTTATAACCAACATCGGCCACAACGAAGGTTAAATAAGCTGCCTCCGGTAGAGTACCGGAAACAGCTTATTGCCTAGGGTCTTTTTTCAGTGTCTATAAAATGGGGGCTTGACCACTAAATGCCGGGTGCTTTTTTACGTATGTCCAAAAATGTTGGGAGGAAGTTGAAATGTACCGCGTTATTCTATGAATTAAGAAGGTAGCGTAGCCAATCACCTTCTCGTTCAACAGAAACGTTCCATCCAAGATGCTCTGCAACAAAAGCAACGGGAACTAACACTTTTCCTCCTGCAAGTAGTGGAGCGGTATCCATTGCGAGAGTCTGTCCATTTACTAACGCCTCAGTATTACCAATAGTCATAGTAACGTTATTCCCACCCGAAGTAAGTGATACAGTTTTGGTAGCTGCGTCCCAATCTATTGAAGCGTTCAGGGCTGTTCCGATTTCTTTGGCAGGTAACCATAACTCTTCATTCCCTTGGACTAGACGGGTGGTAAATGCCAGAGGTTCACCGTTTACTTGTACACTGCTACGATAGACATTGCCGTTTCTATCGATGACAGCACTTTCCGCTTGTTCTTCCAGAAGTGTGTTAAATGCTTCTATGTTGCTAGACGTTACACGATATTCCGAACTATCCTCTCCTATAGCTTCAGCGATCCAGGTATTCACCTCACCATTATGATGACTTAAATCTTTATACAGATCCAGATTAAACGTCCACTCGGATGCTGTCTGGAAATCATAGAGCTTCACATTGGGGTATTGCTCAAATTGCTCAAACATCCATTGCCGCATAACTAACTGATTGTTGAAACGAACGGGATTGCTGGAGTACCAAGCAACCTGCCGCATTACGCTGTAAGGGGGATAGTAAAAATAGAACTGAACATCTGGATATTCCTCTAATAGAGATCGAATATACGTATTGAAATAAACCTTTACTTGATCAAGGCTTTCCTCATTCGTACCGTAATCGATCTCTTTGTCACAAGCTTTAAAATAAGACTC
Source organism: Paenibacillus sp. FSL R5-0345 (assembly GCF_000758585.1). Taxonomy (NCBI): domain Bacteria; kingdom Bacillati; phylum Bacillota; class Bacilli; order Caryophanales; family Paenibacillaceae; genus Paenibacillus; species Paenibacillus sp. FSL R5-0345. Next base: position 4,613,080 of record NZ_CP009281.1, on the reverse strand, counting down.
AGCAACGTATTGCTTGCCGAATACTACCTTATCATTCCAATTGTACAAAGTTTCTAAATCCTGTTTCGTTTGACCACTCAGCGTACTTTTGATACTTCGAAAAAATTGTTTATATACGGATGAATTAAACCAATATTTATAGTCAGTCCATAGCTTACCGTCATACAGATAGTCAGGGAAATCTTCTTCTTCCTCTGCGGTAGCGAGCTTCAATGAGAAATAGTCCAACCCCCAAAGCACTTGTTGTACTTTCCCTGTCTCTAAGGCGAGTTTAGCGATTTTATAATGCTCGTCAACGGTTGAACCCTCCATAGACAACTTTAAGGTTGTTCCACCTAAGCTTGCGTCTACTTGAGACGGAAGAAAGTTTTCAGTCATGGATGTACCGATGATGATATTGTCGTATTCGTAATTTTTGGCTAAGCCTGGATTCTGATAACGTTCTTGTTCCGACAGAAGCGGCGTATACCACGAGGGGCGATGATAGAATTGCAGCGGGTCGATCAATGCGGTTATCAGTGCTGTTACAAAAGCTAACAGAATGAAAAAAAGCATAAAATAACTTACGAATCGTTTCGATTTTGTATGAATCCCAGGAGATGTACGCATAATCAGTCCTCCATAATATTTTTTAAAAGTTAAAGTATAAAAAGGTCGTAATTCGGTTGAAGAACAGCAGCGAGAATACGATGATAAATGCCATTACAAAAGCCGTTTTCCGGCTATACTGTAAATTGCGTTTGTTCCAGATATGACGCGGATTCCAAAGAATAATTGTCAATAAGATGAGAATCAGAAGGATTGCCCATTTCAGCGTGCCTATAGACGGTAAAGATATCCCGTTAAGACCACTCATCCCTTTTAATAAACGAATCGCTTGAGACAGTTGCTCAGATCGGAACAATACCCATGTGATATTCACGAAGACGAAGGTGAGTAGCCATGAGAACCACTTGGGAAGGGGGAAGCTCCAGCGTCCCCAAATTTTCTCCACAGCTTGTCCGACACCATGCAGAAGCCCCCAGAGAATGAACATCCAACCTGCACCATGCCAAAAGCCACCAATCAGAAACGTGATCACCACATTTCGAATTGAAATCCAAAATCCTTTCCGGTTGCCCCCTAGTGGAATGTAAATATAATCTCTAAGAAAATGGCTGAGTGTAATATGCCAGCGTCTCCAGAAATCGCGAATACTTAGCGCACGGTAAGGGGCGTTGAAATTTTGAGGCAAGCGGATGTTGAACAACAATGCGATTCCGATCGCCATATCCGTGTAACCGCTGAAGTCGTAGTAGAGCTGTAAAGTATAGGAGAGGACAGCCACCCAAGAATCTATAAAATGCGCCGCGGTAGAAAATCCATTGTCAGCATAACCAGCCAGAGTATCTGCTAGGACCACTTTTTTTCCAAGACCGATACTAAATAATAAAATACCTTTTCGTACGTTGTTCCAGTTCCAGACCTTATTTCGCAGCTTATCAAACTGAGGCATCATGTCCTTGTGATGGAGGATGGGACCGGAGATCAAGTGCGGGAAAAAGGTCACAAACAGCGTGTAGTTCACAAGACTGTATTCACGCGCCTGATTTCGGTAAGCGTCAACAAGATAAGCGATTTGTGTAAATGTGAAGAAGCTTATGCCTAATGGCAAAATAAGATGGTGAAGAGGAAGATTACTTCCTGTAAGTCCGTTCCAATTCTCTATAAAAAAATCAGTGTATTTGTAATAGCCAAGTAGTAGAATATTTGCAATTAAGCTAAAGATTAGAAGAGGTCGACGTCTGCCGGCAGATGCGGTATGAATGAAATGACCCATAGCGTAGTTAAACAAGATGGATAGCAGAATTAAAGGCACGTACTTTAAGTTCCAGTATCCGTAGAACACCAAAGAGGCAAGGGTCAGCCATACTTTTGCGTAGAACAAGAGACGAAAACGATTTAGAATGAAATATCCTCCTAGCACAACAGGCAGAAAACCAAACATAAAGAGATATGAATTAAATAACATAACTAACAATCCTCACTTATAGCAGTTTTGGTATGGAATCACTATAAGTCACAGATCTTAAGCCTTTATGTTATGAATTCTTATCTTTTTCTTAATGGATGAGATTGTAAAAAAATCCCCGCAAGCATCATTCGCTCGCAGGGAAGGAAGTCTCAAATTCAGTTTGTTTACGTGAGCTTTTAGCAGAAATCGTTCCACCGTGAAGCTCTGTGATGCTCTTGGCAATCGCGAGTCCTAGACCACTTCCGCCAGTCTCTCTGGAACGTGACTTATCTACGCGATAAAATCGTTTAAATAAGTGTGGGAGGTCCGTAGCAGGGATTGGATTGCCGTAATTCGTGCATGTAGCAATCACTCTATCGTCTTTTCTATAGACAGAAATATCTAGAATCTTACCTTCTTTACCGTATCTAACCGCATTGGTAAATAGGTTCTCATATAACCGTACCAACTCGTCCGCATCACCATAGATAATTAAAGGGCTCTTATCTGTATGAATACGGTAGGTCATATCCGCTTGCTCTAGTACGGGAGCGAATTCCTCGACAAGCTGTTCGAGCAGCTTTCCGAGATCTACAGGCTCTATATTAAGAGGGAGACCGCTGCTGCTAACCCGTGTATATTCGAATAAATCGTCGATTAGTTTTTTTAGAGTCAGTGATTTCTCATAGGCAATATTCACATAATAACGCAGCTCAACCTCATTCTTATAACGATCCTTCTCCACATACTCAAGGAATCCGAGCACAGAGGTTAGCGGGGTTCGGAGATCATGGGATACACCAGTGATTAAGTCGTTTTTGGCTTTCGCAGCTGCTCGTTCTTCCTCTATAGCGGATTTTAGCTTGCCAGCCATGAGGTTCATATTTTCGGCGAGTTTACCGAGTTCATCCGTACCTGTTACTGTTACCTTGAAAGATAAATTGCCATCGGCAATCGCTTGAACTCCGCTTGTAATGTTATGAAGCTTTTTTGTGGTACTTCTGGATAGCTTTAGGATAAAAAAGATAAACAAAGGAATCCCAATAAGAATCACTATTGGCGTAGAACCGATGTTATTGATTACCCAGAGGATGAGTTTAACCCCAAAAAAGGAACGCGAAGGATTTAGCCATATTAAAAGGGATGTCCCATAATAACCCATCAATAAAATTGCTGCTGTAAGTGCTAAACTTGTTAAGCTGAAGCCAACTATTTTCCAGGAGAGGGTATCGAATCGTTTGAAATTCAACTAGAAGAACCTCCCTTTTCCAGTTTGTAGCCAACGCCCCATACCGTTTTCAAATATTGTGGTTTTCTCGGATTAGCTTCAATTTTTTCTCTGATTTTTCGAATGTGTACCATGAGCGTATTATTGCTCTCGAGAAATTGCTCTTTCCATACTTTGGCGTAGATTTGCTCCATGCTTAGTACTTGTCCCCTGTTACGGGCGAGCAGCTCCAGAATTGCGAACTCTCTCGGAGTAAGTTTAACGGGCTGATCATCCACGCTAACTTCATGCGTCACCGAGTTAATAACTAAGCCATCAATGATGATTTCATCCTGTTTGGCACTTAGATCGACCATGTAATTTCGGGTTCTGCGCAGCTGGGATTTAATTCGGGCAACGAGCTCCAGCGGACTAAACGGCTTCGTAACATAATCATCCGCACCTACACTGAGTCCTGTGATTTTATCTAATTCCTGACCCTTTGCTGATAACATAATAATCGGGAATTTTTGTGTTTCTCGAATTTTTATACAAGCCTCTATACCGTCCATGTTGGGCATCATAATATCTAGTACCATTAGGTCTATCGTTTCTTTTTTGATAATTTCAAGTGCTTCCAGTCCGTCTCGGGCAGTTAACAGGCGATATCCTTCGTTCTCCAGATAGATCTGCATGAGCTTGATAATCTCGGCTTCATCGTCAACCAAAAGCAGTGTTGCGTTGTGCATGATTCAGCGTCCTTTCTTGCTTGTAAAGCAATCGTTCTACAAGAAGTATACAATATATTCACGTTCAAAATACTTATTTAAAGGCTGGCGATGAGCGATGTGAAGTCGTGTGTGATCCTTCTTTTTTGTTCTGTGATACATTTCCGAAAAGCACCCAGGCAAACGGCAAATAACGTGCTAAAAGACTAACGGCGATCCAAGAAAAGCCTAGAGCTATAATAAAGCCGCCGACATACCAGAGATGCAGAAGCCACGAAGTACTGATTGTTGGAGAAAGTTGTCTGTATAGCAGTAAGAATAGCGGATGTATCAGATATACACCAAATGAAAACGATCCTAACCGCTCAAGCGGTTGGTATAAGAATGAAAGTGATGATTTTCTCAACAGAAACCGTGCAACAGACATTAAAACTAACAGGCTTGTAAATGCAAAAGTACTGTATAGCAGTTCATAAATCAACGAGTTGAATGAAGTGCCATATCGTCGATTTTGGTAATATAACATCGTGTGAGAAATTCCTGAGGTTAACCAAATCGCCCAAATTCCTCGAAACACCATTCCAGGCGGATTATTCTTTTTAGTTTGCTCTGATCGATGCGCCTCAATCCATGTTTTAATCTGTGGATAATACATTCCGAGCCATGCACCTAACATGTAATAGGAGAAATAGGTGAGGCACCAGCTGCCTCTGTTTGCGACTTGAAAATGATATTTATTAGCAAGGATGAAACCCCATTGGATGAGAATTCCTGCGACAATAGAGTATTTACGAATCTGCGGATAACGTTTGAACAAGAGCAGAGGAAAAGGGAATAACAGATAGAATTGCATGTTGATGAATACGAAATAGAGATGAGTATAGGCTTTACCAGTGAAAAGCTTAACAAAAAAATTCCGAATCAACTCTCCATTGAAAGGTGAACCGACTGCAAGCTGCGTTAACGTGAAATAAAACAATGAGAACATGAAGTATGGAAGCAGGATGTAAAGGAATCTTTTTTTGTAGAATGAGGTCAGAAGCGCTTTATTCACAGGTCTCTCATTATAATTATAGAAAAGCACAAAGGCACTCATCGCGATAAAGGTCGGAGTACCATATTTCATAAAAATATTCAGGAAATTGTAGATAGCAAAATAACGCGAACCTGTCATTTGTAAAGTTGCATATGAGGTGGCATGAACAGTGACTACAGCTATAATACAAAGAGCACGAACGAGCTGAAGCTCTGGAATTTTTTCTTTTTTCAGAGTTGTCATGATAGAAATCTTCCTTTCATGTAGTTCGTAATCCTTATTTAACAAGAGATTTCTTAACAACGGCGGCAGGTAAAAGTAAAGGTAAACTTAATAGTTTCTTAACAAGTCTTAAGATTTGGGAAGCTACTATGCTATAATAATTTCAAATTCGATAGGTTGGAGGGAAATTGGAAGATGTGGAAAGAGTTTAAAGCTTTTGCCCTGAAAGGAAATGTGTTAGATTTAGCGGTTGCTGTAGTAATCGGAGCAGCTTTTGGTAAAATTGTGACTTCATTAGTGTCAGACATTATAACGCCGATCATTGGCTTAATAACAGGTGGTATAGATCTCAAGGATCGGGCTCTGAATGTTATGGTGATGGAGAATAAATTATCTATCCCGTACGGTCTATTTTTACAGGCAGTGGTTGATTTCTTTATTATTTCCTTCTCAATCTTTATGGTGATCAAGCTAGCAAACAAATTTCAACGTAAAGAAGCGGTTAAAGTCGAAGTAGTGGAGACTCCTGCACCTGCCGAGGATATCGTACTGTTGACTGAAATTCGTGATTTGTTGAAACAACAAGAACGTGGTTTGTAATTGGAAAAAGAAAGCAAGGAGCGCTTGGAGATAGTAGTCCTGGCGCTTTTTTGCTTTCTTTTTTATTCGTAAATTTGTTTATAAAAAACAATGTCGTTTCTTCTTGTAATCACCGTACATCTTAGAATTAAGTTACAAATTTTAAGTAAATATATTAAACGCACTTGCATTTCGATGGTGTAAGTGATAATTTTGTTAGTAAGGAAAACTTGAACCTCAATTAAATAAAGGATCAATCCTTCAGGGCAGGGTGTAATTCCCTACCGGCGGTGATGCTGTTGTAGAGTGCTTAATTATTAAGTTTATCTACCGCGCTTAGTCCGCTACCCGGCTCGCATTGTTGATGCGAACGGTGGACCCGGTGAAATTCCGGGACCGACAGTATAGTCTGGATGGAAGAAGGAGAGGTTAACTGCTTGTCTGTATAGACAGGTGGACTGCAGTGTTTTCATTTATTATGTGCGATATTTCACAATTGCCGTCGATTGACGGTTATTTACGCACACTTTTATTTGGACTGCCGATAAACTCTCACATAACCCATCTTGAACTCCTCCTGGAGAATGAGATGGGTTTTTCTGTTTTTTAAATCAGATAGACAGTAAGGGGATAGGAGGACGAGATGGACAACATGAATGACGAGTTTTATATGTCGCTGGCGCTGCATATGGCAGAACGGGCCCAAGGGCAGACGGGAATTAACCCGGTTGTTGGCTGCGTTGTTGTAAAGAATGGAGCTATGATTGGGCTTGGAACTCATTTGCAGCGCGGAACAGGTCATGCTGAGGTGCATGCCTTGAATATGGCGGCAGGTCAAGCTAAGGGTAGCACTGCCTATGTCACACTGGAACCGTGCAGTCACTATGGCAAGACTCCGCCTTGCAGCCAAAGGCTAATCGATGAGGGCGTAGCCAGAGTGGTAGTCGCTTGTGAAGACCCTAACCCTCAAGTGGCAGGCCGCGGGGTTCAAATGCTGCGCGAGCATGGCATTGAAGTAGAAGTAGGGTTGCTGCGTGATCGTGCGCTGCGGCTGAATGAGCGGTTCATCAAGTATATTTTGACCAAACAGCCGTTTGTGACGCTCAAGAGTGCCAGTACGTTGGATGGCAACCTGGCTACCAAATCAGGTGATAGTAAGTGGATTTCGAACGGAGAAGCGCGGGAGATTGTACATACACTGCGGCATCGGCATCAGGGGATCATGGTCGGTGTGAACACAGTGATTGCAGATAATCCTTCACTGACGACAAGAACGGAAGTGCCTGGGATTAACCCGGTGCGGATCGTGATTGATTCTGGACTACGTACTCCATTGGATTCAGCAGTAGTAAGTGACGGTCTAGCGCCTACTATCATCGTGACAACAGAAGCTGCAGATGCTGACAAGAAAGCTGCTCTGCTTGAGGCAGGGGTACAAATCGTTATTAGCGGTGCAGGACCACGGGTGGATTTGAAGGCTGCTATGGTAACGCTCGGCGAGATGGAAATTGGATCAATTTTACTTGAAGGCGGAGGTACGCTAAACGGTGCGATGCTTGAGAGTGGGTTGGTTGATCGAGTGATCCTCTTTTTTGCTCCAAAGATTGTCGGCGGTGGTGCTAATGCGAAAGGGACCTTCGTATTTCCAGGTGTAGAGCTGATGAAGGATGCGATTTCTCTGGAGGGATTGGAAGTAAAAGTGCTCGGAGATAATGTATGTATCAGCGGTACTCCGGTACGCTAAAGCGAATGCTTCCGATGTAAGTTAAGAACGAAGTGTTTTCTTTAAAGTAATGCTTACAAAACTTTTAGGAGGGAAAGCATGTTCACTGGATTAGTCGAAGAAGTTGGCACTTTGAGAAGTGTCTCCACCGGTGGAGAAATGATGGTGCTGAACATTGCCGCTTCGGTCATCATGGATGATCTGAAGATTGGTGACAGTGTATCGGTTAATGGCGTCTGTCTTACAGCGACAACTTTAGGCGAGAACTATTTTACAGTGGATGTCATGCCTCAGACCTATCGAAACAGTAACCTGAAGGAGCTGCGTCCTGGCAGTCGGATGAATCTGGAACGAGCAATGGCAGCCGGAGGCCGATTTGGAGGGCATATTGTTCAGGGTCATGTGGACGGCACAGGTGTTATCAAAAGTGTGAAGCGTGATCAAAACGCAGTAGTATATGAGATCGCGCCAGATCGCAAATCACTGTTCAAATACATCATTCCTAAAGGGTCGATCACGATCGATGGCATTAGCTTAACTGTAGTAAAGACGACGGCTTCATCGCTGACTGTATCCATTATTCCGCATACGTTAGGGGAAACTGTGTTAACTTACAAGCGGGCAGGAGACAGTGTAAATATAGAGTGTGATGTCCTTGGTAAATATGTCGATCATCTTCTGCATTATGGCTCGACTGGACAGGATGAAGAAAGTGACAGCAGCTCTGGGATTAGCCATGATTTCTTGGCTGCGAACGGATTTGCTTAAATAAAGAGTAAGCTTACGAGGACGGAAACAATCCTTCGTAAAGCTATTAGGAGGATAGAATCATGAGCGAACAATCGAAGAAGGAAAGTGTCTTGGACCCGATTGAAGAAGCTATTTATGATTTAATGCGCGGCAAAGTCATCATCGTAGTGGATGATGAAGATCGTGAGAATGAAGGGGATTTTATAGCTCTTGCTGAACGGGCGACACCAGAAGTCATCAATTTTATGATCACTGAGGGACGTGGTTTGGTCTGCATGCCAATTACCGCAGAACGTGCGGAAGAACTTGAACTGCAGGCCATGGTCAGCCACAATACAGATAATCATGGCACAGCGTTTACCGTATCCGTAGACCATATCGATACAACTACTGGTATTTCTGCTGGGGAAAGATCCTTGACTGTAAAGGCCATGATTGACCCTAAAGCGAAGCCGTCTGATTTCCGTAGACCTGGCCATATGTTCCCGCTGATTGCGAAAAAAGGCGGAGTTTTGCGACGTTCCGGACATACAGAGGCTGCTGTTGATTTAGCCCGTATGTGTGGTGCATATTCAGCCAGTGTGATTTGTGAAATCATCAAGGAAGATGGCTCGATGGCTCGGTTGCCTGATCTAGTTGAGATTGCTAAGAAGCATGATCTTAAATTAATCAGCATCAAAGATCTCATTCACTATCGGAATGAGAAGGAACAGCTCGTCAATCGCGAGGTGTCGGTGCGTCTGCCTACCGATTTCGGTGAGTTTCAGACCATTGCTTATACAAATGAAGTGGATGATAAAGAACATGTAGCATTGGTGAAGGGCGATATTTCAGGGGATGAGCCAGTGTTAGTACGTGTACATTCCGAATGCTTGACGGGGGATGTATTTCACTCCCATCGCTGCGATTGCGGTCCGCAATTTGAAGCAGCGCTTCGGCAGATCGAAGCTGCCGGTAGAGGGGTATTGCTCTATATGCGCCAAGAAGGTAGAGGTATTGGTCTTATTAATAAGCTTAAAGCCTACAAGCTGCAAGAAGAAGGACTAGATACCGTAGATGCGAATCTTAAGCTTGGTTTTCCAGCAGATTTACGTGATTACGGGATTGGAGCACAAATTCTGAAGGATCTAGGTATAAGTCAAATTCGTCTCTTAACGAACAATCCTCGAAAGATCAAAGGATTGGAAGGCTATGGATTGGAAGTTGTTGAACGCGTGCCAATACAAATGCCGGAGAATAAAGATAATACTAATTATCTCCATACGAAGCAGGCGAAGCTTGGACACTTGTTGTCTTTTGACGACATTGAACAAAATGAGGATTCGAAAGTATAACCATACATTATAAAAAACGAAGGGTAGATGATTGATATGCCGAAATATTTAGAAGGACATTTAGTTTCTGAGGGGTTAAAATACGGAGTCGTAGTAGGACGTTTTAATGAATTTATTACCAGTAAGCTTTTATCCGGTGCACTAGATGCATTTAAACGCCACGGTGTTGGTGATGATGAGGTAGATGTGGCTTGGGTTCCAGGTGTGTTTGAAATTCCGTTGATTGCTCAAAAAATGGCGGAAAGCGGTAAGTACGACGCTGTAATCACTTTAGGAACCGTTATCCGCGGTTCTACAACGCACTATGATTATGTATGTAATGAAGTCGCTAAAGGCGTAGCCGCGATTAATCTTAAAACCGGCGTGCCGACGATTTTCGGGGTAGTTACTACTGAAAACATTGAACAAGCCATTGAGCGTTCAGGAACTAAAGCAGGGAATAAAGGCTGGGATGCTGCGACTGCTGCGATTGAAATGGCGAATCTTAACAAACTGTTTAAGTAAGACAGCTATTGACGAATCAGTTGAATTCGTGCTTATTTATAGTATAAGAAGAAAGCATGGATTATAAAGCCCTTTCTACTTGTGTAGCGTCCTTTGGGCGCTGCACTTTACTTTTTTTGGCGGGAGGATGCTTCGTGACTGTATTGTACAAGCTGGAAACGTTTGAAGGTCCGCTGGATCTGCTTTTGCATTTAATTGATAAGGCGGAAATCGACATCCAGGACATTCCGGTCGCCGAGATCACCGAACAGTATATGGAATACCTGCGAAGTATGCAGGAGCTTGAACTGGATATTACGAGTGAATTTCTCGTGATGGCTGCAACCCTATTATCTATAAAGAGCAAGCTATTGCTGCCCAAACCACCGGTCATTGAGATCGATGATTTTGAATATTACGAGGAAGATGAATTTGATCCACGAGCTGAGCTCGTTCAGCGACTGATTGAGTATCGTAAATTCAAGAGTATTGCTGTTCATTTAATGGATATGGAGAGCGAGCGGAGCTTGATTTTTACGAAGGAACCGGAGGATCTGGGTCCATTCGTGCCTGAAGAGATCGACCATACGCTAAAAGGACTACATACTTCCGACCTTATAGCTGCTTTCCGTAAAGCACTAAGTAAGGCGGCAAGAAGGTCTTCTTACCAGCGGATCACCCGGGACGAAATATCGGTAAAAGATCGTATACGTGATGTATCGGATGCGCTGCAGCGCAGAGGAAAGGGCGGAAGGCTCCATTTCTCAGCACTGCTTCACGATGAAATGGCGCGACACGAAATCGTAGTTACTTTTCTTGCGATTCTGGAACTAATGAAAATGAAGGCGATTTTTTGCTACCAAGAGAAATTGTTTGAAGACATCGTAATGGAGTGGAGAGGAGGAGAACACTTCAATGGATTACAAAACGCTGAAATCGATTATTGAAGGCCTGTTGTTTCTATCAGGTGATGAAGGAATCTCCGTACGGCAAGTCGCCGAGATTACGGAGCAGCGGCCAGAGCTTGCGGCTGGAGCATTAGAAGAACTGAAAGAGGATTATGTGACTCAGGAGCGGGGGTTACAGGTAGTCCAAATTGCCGGGAATTACCGGCTGGCTACATTGCCTGAACATGCCCATTATTTTGAGCGTTTGGCTTATTCCCCATCTAGATCCACGTTGTCTCAAGCCGCATTAGAGACATTGGCGATTGTGGCTTATCGTCAGCCGATTACACGGGTGGAGATCGAAGAAATTCGAGGTGTGAAATCTGAACGTGCAATTCATACGCTGAATAATAAGGATTTGATCCATGAGGTAGGTCGTGCGGAAGCTGTAGGACGTCCAATCTTGTATGGCACGACTAAATCATTCTTGGAAAGTTTTGGCCTTGCAAGTCTGAATGAATTGCCAGAACCATCAAACTTCGAATCCACGGATAATTTGGAAGAGGAAACGCAGCTATTGTTCAATAAGCTGGATACTCAAATGACGTTCGAGGATATAGAGGAACCTTAGTTTTTTTGTAATTCCGCAATTATTTATATTGCTGGGACAGCCCATAAACCATTCATATGGTTTATGGGCTGTCCCTATTTTTTTGAAGAGGCACTTTTTTATCCAAACCCCGAATTTTTTCCAGCTTAAATTGCCATACTAAACCAAAGGTTCCCATTATTTCGGTTTCTTGGAGGTAAATACGTGACGTTATGGCTTGGAATTCCCCTCGGATTGCTGGTGTTGGCAATGATCCTGGTTCTGTCTTCATCTATCGATTTCCGCATCCGGTGCTATAAACATGACAAAAATGATCTGCTCGAGTTAGATGTTAAGACTCTTTTTGGTCTAATCAAACTCCACTATGAACTGCCCCGATTGGTCTTTAAAGGATTGGAGCAAGGTGTGATCGGGAAGTTTAAAGAGACGGGATCCGCGACTACAGGTGTTGATACTGTAAAGGAAGAACAATTCGATAAAAAAAGATTTGAGCACTGGCGGGACAATATACAACTAGCTGTGAAGTCTACACGCGGATTGAAAAAATGGTTTAAGGAAACTGTATCTCATGTCAAAATATCAAAGCTCGACTGGTCCACGGATTTCTCACTTGGTGATGCAGCTGACACTGCCATAGTATCAGGGGCCGTATGGGGATTGAAGTGGAGCATCGTTGGATTTATTTCGCAGTGGGTTAAATTGAAATACAATCCACGAGTGTTTGTGAAGCCTGTTTTTCAAGATGAGCATTCTTTTTCAATGGAGTTCGTATGTGAGGGTAAAATGTCCGTTTCCTATGCCGTATACGCATCAATGAAGCTCCTTCTCCGTGTCTTGAGAGAGACAGGGGGAATCAGTAAATGGAGAAAGTTACTAAAACGGATGCGCAGGGAGCCTCATGGGCAAAGTTTAGAATGAAAGTTACATACAAATGTGTGGATGTGGGGATGATAAGCGCTGTAGAAGCATGAGAAATCGTACTCAATCAAAGGAGGAAACAATATGAGCGACCATCCTATTCAGGGCCTAATGCAAACAGCGATGGAAAATATCAAGGGTATGGTAGATGTTAATACGATTGTTGGAGATCCGGTACAAACACCTGACGGTAGTATTATTCTCCCGATTAGTAAAGTGGCCTTTGGATTTGCTGCAGGGGGTAGTGATTATCGAGTAGAGGATTCTATAAGTGGATCCAGCTCCCAAGGCGGTGTCAAAATGCTTCCTTTTGGTGGCGGTAGTGGGGGCGGTGTCTCCATCAGACCAATTGCTTTTCTAGTGGTTGGTAAGGATGGGGTAAACATTGTGCCACTCGACAATCAAACGCATTTGTTCGAAAAAATTATCGATGCCACGCCTGGGCTCATCGACAAAATCCAGACCATGTTCCAAAGCAGCAGCAGTTCTTCAGGTCAAGCTGGGTCAACTGCTACACAAGCACCACAAGCGCAAGCATCACAAGCACCTGCTAAACCCGATCCAAGTACATCCCAATCTTCAACACATTAGGTACACATAATTGTTCAAATAGCCTCGGGGATATCGCCTTACATCAGGCGGTGTCCCTTTTTGTGTGGAGAGGACATACCCTAAGGCTGGTCCGCATACACTTGTACAACATAAGCATGAAATGAATGACTTTACTTAAGAACCGATAAGAATCCGGAGGATAAATATGAAGACAATAACCCGTAAATTTCCAATCGCCTTATTACTGAGCATTGTGTTGTTTCTTCTGACACCGCTAACCTTGATCCATGCGGAGAACAGCTCCATATCTACGCATGCAAGGGCAGCAGCGCTGATTGATGTGGAATCCGGGCGTATTCTGTATAGCAGTCGAGGAGATGAGCCTATGCTTATTGCCAGCCTGACTAAAATAATGACCGCCCTCGTCGCTATTGAGAATGGCGATTTAGCATCCAAAGTCAAAGTTGGCAAAAATGCCTTCGCCAAAGAAGGCTCCTCAATTTATTTACAGCAAGGAGAAGAGATGACGCTGGAAAATATGTTGTATGGTCTAATGCTGCGCTCAGGGAATGATGCGGCAACAGCGATTGCTGAACATATTGGCGGATCTGAAGAAGGGTTTGTATACCTGATGAACAATAAGGCTGAAGAGCTAGGATTGAAAAATACTCATTTTGCTAATCCGCATGGTCTTGATGCTGAAGGCCATTATTCGAGTGCTAACGACTTAGCCGTTCTGACGGCTTATGCTCTTCATAATCCTGTATTTAAGCAAATAGTGAAGACGCAGGAGAAAACTGCAGACAATCCAAATGAGAAATGGGATTACAAATGGAGAAACAAGAATAAAATGCTGTATTTATATGAGGGAGCGGACGGTGTAAAGACAGGGTATACCAAAAAAGCGCTACGCTGCCTTGTCAGCTCGGCGACTAGAAACGGTCAGCAGCTTGTCGCAGTGACTATAAATGATGGCGACGACTGGAATGATCATGCTTCACTACTAAACTTCGGGTTTAATCACTATCCGCTAAGGACATTGATCGAACGTGAGGATCCCGTAAGCGGTTATGACTTCGTGACAGCAAAAAAATTTTCCTATCCTCTCGGCCAAGGCGAACAGGATAGAGTGACCACCAAACTTGTCCTAAATCAGATGCCAGCAGCATCAGCTAAAACTGTAAGATCAAACTTTGGACTGCAAGGGGTTCTCGTTCTAAATCTAGGGGACAAAGAAATAGGCCGGGTTCCGGTCTATACACGAGAGTCCTTACCACCTGAGGAATCCGCTTATACTAAAAAATATAGTGCAACTCAAGCACACACTTATCCTGCGAATAATTGGTTTCAGGCTTTAGGAAGTGCACTGAAGGCGTTATTTAAATTGGGGGAAAGCTCCAAGTAAGCAGATAGGCTGAATAATGAAGAGGGAGGCGTATCCATGATTAACGGGATTTGGCTAGGAATGATCATCATCGGTTTTCTGTTCGCCGCCGTTAACGGCAGAATGGATGAATTTACAGCCGCCGTATTCGACGGAGCTAAGAGTGGGGTTACAGTAAGCTTCGGTTTAATAAGTGTGCTTGTATTCTGGCTTGGAATTATGCGGATCGCAGAGGATGCTGGTTTGCTTAAAAAAATAGCCAAGATACTTGGTCCAATTGTATCCTTCCTCTTTCCAGATGTGCCGAAGGGTCATCCTGCGATCGGTTATATCCTCTCCAACATGAGCGCTAACTTGCTTGGACTAGGCAATGCGGCTACACCTATGGGGATCAAGGCGATGCAGGAGTTACAGAAGCTCAATCCTGATAAAGATACGGCAACGCCAGCTATGTGTACCTTGCTTGCGCTTAACACGGCAAGCATTACGCTTATTCCCGCGACATTAATTGCGATTCGATTGAATTACAATTCGGCAGATCCTGCTGGAATAGTAGGCACGACCCTCGCCGCAACAGCTGTGGCGACCCTTGCGGCGATAGCGGCTGACCGATTCTTCCGAAGGATGACATTGCTGCGCAAACCTCCAAAGCCGCCATCAGCAAAGTCTGGTTCTGCCTCATTGGCGAAGACGTCGCTGCCTAATTCTTCTTTGAAAGGGTGAGCATGACTTGTACCAGTTAATCAGTCTCATATCGGCATGGGCGATTCCGGTCATGATTACGTTCATCCCGCTCTATGCTTATACGCGTAAAGTCCCAGTGTATGAGTCGTTTGTTGAAGGGGCAAAGGATGGGTTTGGTACGGCAATCGCGATTATTCCCCATCTCGTGGGGATGCTTGTAGCGATCAGTGTTTTTCGTGCATCGGGTGCACTCGACTTCCTCATGGGATTTATATCTCCTGCTCTGCAAGGGCTTGGCGTCCCTCCAGAAGTACTGCCACTTGGCCTTCTGCGGCCCCTCACAGGGACAGGCTCGCTAGCTTATACCACAGATCTGATTCGCGTTCATGGTCCAGATTCTCTAATCGGCATGATTGCCTCTACCATACAGGGCAGTACGGATACAACACTCTATGTATTAACAGTTTATTTTGGCGCCGTAGGCGTGCGTAACGGCCGCTACGCACTTAAGGTAGGTCTATTCTCCGATGTCGTTGGCTTCGTTGCAGCGATCGCGGTCTGTCTCCTGCTTTTTGGGTAGGCGGCGTCACCCCCTATCCTTCCTCGACATATGCTAATTCAGCAATGTGGAGGGAGGCAATCCGCTATGATTTATAAAGGTTTTATTCTGCACCAGTCTCGCTGTACTTCCATTAACGGCAAAGGTTTTGATTTCTGGGTTGGAGTGGACGGAGCCATTTACGCGGCACCGCTACTGACCGATCCGGAGTATATTCACATCTGCTTGGAAGGTGATTTCAGCAGGGAAGATGGAATTCCTCCATTATCTGGCAGGAAGGAACAGCTATTTGCAACGGGTAAACTCATTCTAGAATTGGTAGAGCGCTACCAAATCTCCCCTTTAATCATCGAACCCCACAATAAATACTGCCCAGGAGCATTTTTTCCATGGAATGAACTTGTGATTTATCCCTCTGATGGTTATCATTAATCTGAGGTGACTAGTCGAAAATGGAAAGATTACAGAAAATTTTGGCGCAGGCCGGTGTGGCGTCCAGACGTAAGTGTGAAGAAATGATTTTGGCCGGTAAAGTGGAAGTCAACGGGGAACTCGTAACTACGCTTGGCACGAAGGTGGACCCCGCAACAGATATTATTAAAGTCTCCGGTAGACTGATCCGGGGCGAGAACAAAATCTACATTATGTTCAACAAACCTAAAGGAGTAATTACAAGTGCTTCCGATCCAAAGGGTCGTAAGGTTGTAACGGACTACCTTAAAGGAATTACAGAACGGGTTTACCCTGTAGGCCGTCTGGACTACGATACGGAAGGTTTGCTGCTGTTAACAAACGATGGGGATTTCGCTAACTTGCTTACCCATCCTAAGCATCACGTACCTAAGACGTATCATGCTACGGTCAAGGGTATACCGCACGGAACTGCATTGGACAAGCTAAAGGCTGGGATCAAGCTGGAAGATGGTATGACAGCGCCTGCCGAAGTAGAGTACAAAGATATCGATGAAGTGAATAAAGAAGCGGTAATCAGCATTACGATTCACGAGGGACGTAACCGTCAGGTACGACGCATGTTTGATGCGATTTCACACCCCGTCATCCGTCTGAAACGGATTTCTTTCGGGGATATTATGCTGCAAAATCTTAAACGCGGATCCTACCGTCATTTGACCAAAGATGAAATTAACCATCTGCAGCAAATTGCTAAAGCAGGATTGCTAAAAGAAAGAACTCCACGTAAAGAGTCATAAAGACACAGAATATTCACAATTGAGCCCCCTAATACTGTGACTAAATTCGCTATAATGTTCATAGGATGTTCACACCTTACAACATAAGTATGAGTTGCGTCACAGAAGGGGGCTTTACATGTGGGTAAAGCGAGAAAACCAATTCAAATCGTAATTCTGTTTCTAATCGTTCTAGTGGGTGGTTATGCAATTGGCTCCTCTGTATTTGGTGGAAGTGGTAAGCCAGAGGAAGGTAGTAAAGCGCCTGCCATTGATTTGCTAGGTCTAGATGGACTTGGGCATACATTAGACGAGTATAAGGGTAAGGCTATTGTGCTGAATTTCTGGGGCTCATGGTGCACACCATGTGTAAAAGAAATGCCGGCCCTCCAAGCACAATGGGAGAAATGGAAAGATAAGGATGTAGTCGTTATAGGAATCAATGTAGGTGAAGATCAGATGACTGTCGAGAATTTTGTGAAGCAGGTCGACATTGATTTTCCGATTCTGATGGACACGGGACGAGATGCTGTGCGAAGTTATGGTATTTCTCCACTTCCAACTACTTTCTTTATTAATCCAAAGGGTAAAATTGACAGCATTCATATCGGCCAGCTTGATTTAGATTCACTTGATGATCAAATTGGAAAGCTGGTGGATTGATGAGTGAACGCGAGGCTTTTATAACCAATACCAAATGTGAATGCGGCCACCAGAATCCTGTAGGTACTGTTCTGTGCGAAGCATGCGGAAAACCGCTTGGCAAAGAATCGGATTGGGGCGAGAATCTGGAAATGCGTTATGACGGTGTAGCCCGTCGTTCGCAGCGTGTTAATCCAGGCATGATTGATCGCGTATGGAACTTTTTTTCATCCGTCAAAATAGCGATTTATCTAATCGTATTGACACTGTTAGGCTCTATGCTGGGCACGATATTTCCTCAGGAGAGTACTTTTCTTAATATTGATGCATCTAGTTATTATAAGCAGGAGTATGGAACAGCAGGGGACATCTACTATAAGCTTGGACTTTCACATACATACGAATCCTGGTGGTTTGTAACTCTACTCGTAATGATTGGTGCTTCACTTGTCATTTGTAGTTTGGACAGAGTACTTCCGCTATATAAGGCATTAACTAGACAGAAGATTCGAAAGCATCGTCAGTTTTTAACTCGGCAAAAGGCCGTGCTAGTCACTGAAGTGCAAGAAGAACCAGAAGCTTGGGTTGCTAGGGTGGTTCAACCTATGCGTAAAAAGGGCTACCGAGTCAAAACAGATGGAGGAGCTCTGCTAGCAGAGAAGCACCGTTTCAGCCGCTGGGGACCTTACGTAATACATATTGGTTTGATTATTTTTTTACTTGCTGTATTGGCAAGAGGATTGCCGGGTCTCAACATGGATCAGCATCTAGCTTTCCCGCAAGGGGAGATTACACAGATTCCGGATACGACCTACTATTTAAAAAACGAGAAATTCACCGTAGAGTTCTATACAGATGAAGAGATGCCTGAGGAGTTTCGAGGCAAAAAAATCCTTCCAAAATTATTCCAAACTAAAGCAGTGCTATATAAATGTACCGCAGATTGCGGAGATCCTACTAAGGAACCGCAGCTTGCCGAGGTGACAACACATGATATCCAAGTAAACTCACCTTTGGATTATAAAGGATTGAAAGCGTATCAGTTTGATTATGATTTAACGCCTGTGCTGCGTTCCGTACAGCCTGTACTTAAGAACTCCACCACAGGGGAGTCGTACGGTAAATTCAAACTGGATATGAAGAATCCGCAGCGTACGATAACAGCGGGACCTTATACGATGACTTTAAAAGAGAAATATATGGATTTTGGACTAAATGAGGATGGGCAGCCGATATCTAAGTCGCCGTATCCGAATGCACCAGCATTCTTGTTCTTGATTCAAGGACCGAATTTGCCAGCGGAAGGTCAGCAGTACTTCTATTTTCCTAAGCAGGTAGATAAGTCTCAGTTTCAGCAGGTTGCTATTAATGATAAGCTTGGCGGCAGCAATAGATTTCTTGAGCTTGAAGTGGACAACATGAGCGATGTTGATTTTTCGGAATCGACTACATACTTGAATATACGTATTGATCGTGCAATGCCTTTTGTATGGTTAGGTGCAGCAATTGTGATGCTGGGTTTAATCCTTGGATTCTACTGGCAGCATAGACGCATCTGGCTTACCGTTGTAAACGGAGAGCTAATACTCGGAGGACATACGAACAAGAATTGGTTCGGTTTCCGCCGTGAGATCGTTTCTATTTTAGAAAAAGTAGATATGGTAGTCGATGAAAAATCAATAGATAATGGAGGAGGCCTTACATGAGCTTGCTCGATATCAGCAGTGCTGTCTTTATTGCCGCATTCTTATTATACAGCGGGTCGTTTATGTTATTCACTATCGCTATCATGGGTCGCAAGTGGTCGGGCCGCAAGCCAGAGGAGCATACTGCTCGATGGGGTAAAATAGCTTTTATTGTATCTTCTATAGGTCTTATCTTTCATCTTATTTATTTCTTTACACGCTGGGCTGGTTCAGGGCATATTCCAGTCAGCAATATGTATGAGTTCATGACTTTCTTATCTATGATGGTTATGGTAGCCTTTACAGTGATGTATGCGATCTATCGTAAGGTTATTCTCGGGCTGTTTGCAGTTCCAATTAGTATTATTGTGATGGCATACGCAGCTGTTTTTCCACAGGAGGTTCAGCCGTTAATTCCATCCCTGCAATCGAACTATCTCAAGATTCACGTAACCTTGGCAGCGCTGGGTGAGTCCTTTTTCGCAGTAGGATTTGCGGCAGGGCTGATGTATCTGCTGCGGACTGTTAATTTTTCCAGTAAAGAAAAGGTGGATCGTAAACAACAAAGGCTGATTGAATTTACTCTCTTTTCAATCATTGTTATAATTGGGTTTCTGGGTTCAGTTTTTGCTTTCCGCGGAGCAGGCTATGAGACTGTTTTTGTCCGTCCCAACGTTACGATTGACAGCGCAGGGCAGGAAAATAGTACAATAGAGAAAGTGAGTTATCGAATGCCGCCGATTGTGGCCCCTCACAATAGCGAAATTGAAAGCTTCCAGTCGTTTCTTGGCATGAAAGAACCTCTCTTTGAAGCTCCTTCATGGATGAATGGTGTGAATGCTGGCCGGAAGTTTAATACTGTAATCTGGTCGATTCTTTCAGGATTACTCCTTTACGGAATTCTTCGCTTGATCGTACGTAAGCCACTAGGCGCAGCGATTCACCCGGTAATGGAGGGAATTGATGAAGGCGATCTAGATGAGATTACGTATAGGGCGATAGCCATTGGCTTTCCTATTTTCACATTAGGCGCTTTGATTTTTGCAATGATATGGGCGCAAATTGCCTGGGGAAGATTCTGGGGATGGGACCCCAAAGAAGTCTGGGCACTCGTTACTTGGCTCTTCTACAGTGCTTATCTTCATTTACGATTAGCTCGTGGATGGCAAGGGCGAAAATCTGCCTGGCTTGCTGTTCTAGGCTTTTTAGTCGTAATGTTTACCTTAGTTGGCGTTAATCTAGTCATCGCCGGACTTCATTCTTATGCGGGGACGGACTGAGCATAGTTTACCTGCTAACACAGCACAATGGATTTAAGGTTACGTTCTACTGTATTTGATGAAGGGGTTGTTGTGAAATGGCAGATCATTTAAACAGAATTCTGGTAGTGGATGATGAAGAACGCATTCGCCGCCTGCTTAAGATGTATCTTGAAAAAGAAGGCTATGAAATCGATGAAGCAGAAGATGGAGAAATCGCTCTTCGTAAAGCAACTGCAAATGACTACGGTCTGATTTTGCTGGATGTTATGCTGCCTGGCATTGATGGAATGGAAGTGCTGACCCGACTCAGAGGGGTCAAGTCAACACCAGTCTTAATGCTTACAGCTAAAGGCGAAGAGATTAATCGTGTACAGGGCTTTGAGATGGGTGCTGATGACTATGTCGTGAAGCCATTTAGCCCTCGCGAAGTGATTTATCGCGTGAAGGCCATTATGCGCCGTTCTTCGGCAACTGCATTTTTGTCCAAAGAGAGCAACTCCAGTAATAACATTGTATTTACTCATCTTATTATTGAGCATGACGCACACCGGGTTACTGCTGGCGGTGAAGAAGTGAGTCTGACACCGAAAGAATACGAACTGCTGCATTATTTGGCGATTTCGCCGGATAAAGTATTCTCTCGTGAAGAATTGCTTAAAGATGTTTGGAATTATGAGTTTTTCGGAGATTTACGTACTGTAGATACCCATGTTAAACGTCTTCGTGAAAAACTGAATAAGGTATCACCGGAATCCGCGGCGATGATTACTACCGTATGGGGTGTAGGCTACAAACTTGAGGTACCTAAATAAGTGAACTTCTGGAGAAGTCTTGTCGGTAAGCTGTGGGTTACGATCATCTGCCTGGTCGCTGTCGTACTGATTACACTCGGGTTGTTTCTACTTCCCTATATCGACAGTAACTTTGCCAATTCTGGTGATATCAAACGTTTATTTATGTATACCTGCATGATCGGATTTTCTTTGACGACATTCTTCGCGTTGTTCTTGTTCACCAAGATCACTCAACCGATGCAACGTGTCATCGAGGCTGCAAACAATATTCGACGTGGTGAATACGGAACAAGGCTGACGCTTGTCACGAGCGACGAAATCGGTCAATTGGCGACTTCCTTCAACCATATGGCTGAGGAGTTGGAAGAGAATATCCGCAGTCTGCACCATGAGAAGGGTCATCTATCCAGTGTATTACGCAGCATGAGTGATGCTGTAATCACCTTTGACACCCTAGGCCAGATAATTCTGACCAATCCGCATGGTCAATCGCTTCTTGAGAGCTGGAGCGATTTAGAGTGGGAACAAGAGAGTGATATTGAACCTCATTCGGAAACGGCTGAGAGTAATGTTCCACCTCCCCTTCGTCCTTTATTTTTGAGCACGTTGAAACAAGGCGGCGATGAGCGTTCTAATGTACATGTCCGGCAGGGCGTGTGGTCCGTCCATATGGCACCTTTATATTCTGAGGGTAGCATTCGTGGAGTGGTTGCTGTTCTGCGTGATGTGACTGAAGAAGTACGACTCGAAAAAATGCGCCGTGACTTCGTGGCGAACGTCTCTCATGAGATTCGGACGCCATTATCGATGATGCAAGGTTATAGTGAGGCTTTACTTGACGGCATGGCTACTTCACCAGAGGAAAGCAGTGAACTGATTCAGGTCATTCATGATGAATCACTCCGTATGGGACGTCTTGTAAAGGATTTACTCGACCTTGCGCGAATGGAAGCCGGACACACGGATATGTTGAAGGCAGAGGTAGATATGAATGAACTGCTTGAACGTGTGTACCGTAAATTTTCCGTACGTGCTAAAGAGCGTGATATTCATCTGCAGCTAAACAAAGAGAGCGATGTCCTTGTTCTTAAGGCTGCGGATGAAGATAAGTTGGAGCAGGTCTTAACGAACTTGCTCGATAATGCTTTTCGTCATACACAGGGCGGTAAGAAGATCACAGTTCATACAGGAACTTGTGTCTTAGAAGGACGTCGCTATTTTGAAATTAAAATTCAGGATGAAGGCGTCGGTATTCCTCAGGAAGACCTGCCGTATATATTTGACCGTTTCTACAAAGCCGATAAGGCACGTGTACGTGGAGAGTCAGGTGGAACGGGACTTGGGCTTGCGATTGTTAAAAATATTGTTGAGTCGCATCATGGAACCATTACAGCTTCCAGTAAATTGGGTGAGAGTACTACCTTTACCCTAAGACTTCCTGTCGAAAAACAGTAATTCCAAACACAATGTGTGATAGCGCCTCTGACAGCAGAGGTGCTTTTTGTTGAAACGAACACATTAATCTTGTTCATCGTGGAACATATCTCATTGTTTATGCTTGGGAGGCCATCAAATGATTTTATCTTTAGACCAAGGGACTACCAGTTCACGAGCCATATTGTTCGATAAGGACGCTAGAATGGTCTCACAAGGACAATATGAGGTTGAACAATCTTTCCCCCGCCCTGGCTGGGTGGAGCATGACCCAGAGCAAATTTGGGCGTCACAGCTTGCAGCTGCAAGAGAGGCGATTACTCGGAGCGGGATTGCGCCTCAGGAAATATTTTCTATCGGTATTACGAATCAGAGGGAAACGGCCCTAATCTGGGATAGAGCAACAGGTAAGCCGATTTATCCTGCGATTGTATGGCAGGACAGACGTACTGCAGAGCTATGTGAAGAGATCAAGAGTAAGGGGTTAGAGGGACTTATTGCTAGCAAGACGGGACTCGTTGTGGATGCTTATTTTTCTGCAACCAAATTCTCCTGGATTCTTGATCATGTGGAAGGCGCCCGAGAGCGTGCGAATAATGGCGAGTTATTGGCTGGGACGGTGGACAGTTGGTTAATCTGGAAGCTTACTGGCGGAGCTATACATGCCACTGACGTAACTAACGCATCACGTACGATGCTATATAATCTCCATAAACGCTGCTGGGATGAAGAGCTAATGGATGAGCTTCGAGTACCACACTCCATCCTGCCAGAAGTGAGAATGTCCGGTAGTGAATTTGGTGCAGCAGATGCACAGTGGTTCGGTGCAGAAATCCCTATTCACTCTGTATTGGGAGATCAACAGGCTGCTTTGTTTGGGCATACTTGTCTTGAACCCGGCAGTGCCAAAAACACCTATGGAACTGGATGCTTTATTCTGATGAATACAGGCACGGAAGCCGTTGTCTCCAGTCATGGTCTGTTGACCACTGTGGCCTGGGGAATGGGAGAGGAACTCTATTATGCGCTCGAGGGCAGTGTATTTGTAGCCGGAGCGGCTGTACAATGGCTTCAGGAGGGGCTGGGACTCATAACGGAGCCGGCAGGCTCAGAAGACAAAGCACGGGAAGTTGAGGACAGTGAAGGGGTTGTCGTCGTACCAGCTTTCACTGGACTCGGTGCACCTTATTGGGATATGTACGCACGTGGAGCCGTATTCGGTCTAACTAGAGGCACAACCTCGGGACATTTGGTACGGGCAACGTTAGAGTCATTAGCATTTCAGTCTAGAGACGTAATAGGGGCTATGGAAAAAGATGCGGGCATGCCATTAACCGGCCTTCGTGTAGATGGTGGAGCTGTTCGTAATGATTTGCTGATGCAGTTCCAGTCTGATATCCTCGGTAGTGAAGTTACTCGAACTACATATGCGGAGACGACTGCGCTGGGAGCAGCGCTTTTGGCTGGATTAACCTCTGGGGTCTGGACAAGAGAACAGCTGGAAAGCTTCAATAAAGCGGAGAGGGTCTTTTCACCTGTAATGGGTATGGATGAGCGTGAACATCGTTACAGCGCCTGGAAAGACGCTGTAGCGCGTACCATGGGCTGGGAGAAACATGAAGGATATCAGTGATCAGGGAGATGCATATGTCTAAGAACAGAAATATAGAAACTGATCCTGCAGGAATGCTTGGCGGATCAGAATCAGATCTTCCGACTGGATTGGCCAAGCCTGCGCTTCGAGCACTCCATGGTGCTGGGTATACAGAGATTCACCAAATCAGTAAGCTCACTGAGTCAGAGCTTCTGCAGTTACACGGGATGGGACCTAAGGCACTTAATCAATTACGGCGTGCGCTCACGGAGAAAGGTTTGTCCTTTGCCAGTGAGTCCTAAAGTCCCCATCACAGATTAACACAAAAAGCGGCAAGCTAAGGATTATCCTTGGCCTGCCGCTTTTTGTGTTGCAATATTTAATATTCAATAACAAATGCTACATTTTGCCATCCGGCATATAGTTACTTTATTTCTTCAATCGTTTCGAGAAGGATATTAAAAGCGGTAATGATTCTAGGTGCCCCTATTGCGGGTACTAAGTGTAATAGAATCCCTTTGAGTTGTTCTACAGTAACTCCCACACGAAGAGCCATGACATAATGAACACCCAATTGATCAAACTGACCCATCGAAATCAGGGCAGAGATAACTGCGATTTCCTTCCAGTCAGCTTCGATTGTGTTGCGTTGAAAAATATCGCCGTAGGCATTTCCCATAATAAATTCAGCCAAATCAGGGAAATGTTCTTTAATCGGAGCCAGTGCCTTAGCTCCGTAGTCTCCTGAGAGATTCGTGAAGTGGTTAAGACCACTGTTTACATTGTCTTTCATAAGTGACCTCCTAATTTAGGTTCAAAGTACGATGAGCAGTCGGAGGGACCTCATCACGGTCTGTTAGCAGTTCAATGACGGCAACACGGTTGATGGCAACAGCGTCCTTGATAGCTGTTTCGAACTCCTCAGCTGTCTCACATTTGTAACCCGTAGCACCAAATGATTCTGCGAATTTCACAGCGTCCATAGGGACTTCGTAGATCGTTCCGTCAATACGTCCTGTAGTTTTTTCCATACCTTTTAGAGCCATATCTAGCTGTTTATTATTCACAACAATGAATATGACAGGAATATCCTTGCAGACAGCAGCGTTAATCTCTGCGCCTAGCATCATAAAGCAGCCGTCTCCTGTAATGCAGAAGATCGTTTCTTCTGGTGCAGCAACCTTTGCGCCAATTGCCATCCCGATGGAATTACCCATACAAGCAAAGTAAGCATCGAATACAAAACTGCCAGGTTTCTTAACCTTGTACCATTTCGCAGCATGGAAACCGTGACTTCCATCATCAACAAAGACTGTGCTGTTATAAGGAATCAAATCACTCATCGTACTCAAGACCGATGCAAGTGAAAGGTTTGGTAAAATCGGAGGCTCTTCGGTATAATCGGAATTTGTCGGTGCTTCGCGTTTTGTGATGTTGTTCGTGTCAATATTATTGAGATAGCAAACTAGATTGTCACGTAGATCTCCAGTCACTGGAATCGTTTTAGAGAACAATATTTTTCCGACAAAAGTCGGATCGCTATCAAACTGAATTAATGTTGCAGGATGATTTTCCTTTTTAAGATTACAAATAGTCATATCGCTTAAACGTGACCCGAGAACGATAAATAGATCACTTTGATTCAGCAAGTCATCCCCATGGGTACAACCGCCTACTCCAATTGGACCGTGATAGAGTGGATGATCCCAAGCTATAGCTCCTTTACCACCTGGAGATGTAACTACAGGAATATTAAATGTTTCTGCTAATTGAATTAGCTCACTATGTGCTCCTGAGCGGTTAACGCCTTTACCCGCGATAATTATTGGATTCTTTGAGTTATTTATAGCATCAAGTACACGGTCGATATTAGCATGGCTGACCAGTGATTCGCGTTCAGGGATTACAATATTACATTCCTCTAGCAATTCCGTTTGTACATCAAAGGGAATACAAAGGTGAACGGGACCACGATTACCGCTCAAAGCAATGGATATGGCATGATTAAAGATTGTGCTAAAGTGATCTCCACGTTCAATAAGCTTGCTATATAAGGTGGCAGGTCTAAACATATCAGCTAAATCAGCTAGAAAAGAGGTAGAGTCCTGACATTGGGGAATTCCAAGCTCTTTAATAGATTGATGGCCAGTAATAAATAGGACAGGTAGGTTGTTGGCCTTAGCATGTGCTGCTGCAGTTAGTAGGTTTGTTCCACCAGGACCGGAAGTGCCAAAAGCTACGCCTATTTTTCCAGTTTTCAGCGCATACCCAGCTGCTTCGAAGCCGGAACTGCTTTCATGTCTTCCAGGAATAAATTCAATACCGTAATCTACCATTTTAAGAACGATAGGACAAATGGATTTACCGATGATACCAAAGGAATGGGTAACACCAAGGTTCCGTAGTGCTTCCGACATGTAATCTGCGACTGTCTTCAAAAAATACACCTCACAAGTTGATTGTTATTTTAAAACCAAACACTAGAAAACCTGTGCTCTAAAATAGGGCACAGGTTGGTAGCATAAATCGCCATAGAGACTGAACAAAAGTCCAGTCGTCTTGGTTTTCAGCAACCTGGCAGTCATGGCCTCAGATTAAAAATGAGGCTGTAGATCCATGGTTTTGCGTCATCCTCTTTCGAAGATTTTGCCAATATTAATTTAGAAATTTATAAGAAGAATTTTCCTTTACAATATATTCCTAGACACTCTTTGTCAATATATTATCGCAAATTAACTCGAATTTTGACGAAAGTCTTGTCGAACCTATGAAATAATAGATATAAAAAAACTGCTCCTAAGTCTAAGCTTAGGAGCAGTTTTTGAATTTGTTTATATGATTTGGACGTCACTTAAAACTTGAAAATATGGATCGTCTTCTGTAGATTAAATACAGCCTGAGTCATTTTCTCAGTTTCTTCTGCAACGGACTGCAGGGCATTAATTTGTTCATTCATAGCGGCTGATACTTCTTCGGTGCCGGCAGCGGTTTGCTGCGTGATCGCAGAGATATTCTCGATTGCACTTGAGATTTTCAATGCACTTTCCAACATAAGATCACTTTCGGCAGAGAAGGAGGAGATCTGCTCGGTAATATACTGTACACTTTGCACGATTTGAGCAAAGATATGAGCAGATTGAGTGATCATCTCATTCTGTACCTGTACGACTTCTTCGTTGATAGCGATATTATCAATCGCTTGTTTAATATCAGTTTCGATGCTCCGAACCAAGCCAAAGACTTCCTTCGTAGAAGCCGTTGATTCTTCAGCGAGCTTGCGAACCTCCTGTGCGACTACAGCAAATCCTCGACCATGTTCTCCTGCACGCGCTGCTTCGATGGAAGCATTTAGTGATAACAGGTTGGTCTGTTCAGCGATCTCAGTAATGGTCTTTGTGATCATCGTAATTCCGCGAGCATTTTGAGAAAGGGCTTCGATAGTGTCAGCTACTTTTTGAGTAGCCTGGATGTTTTTACGCATGCCTTCAGCTTGCGTATCAACGGATTGGCGTCCTTGTTCAACTAGCTCTAATGTATGTATTGAACGTCTGTTCATTTCTTTTGTTGAGTTCGTATAATTGGATACTTTATTCTCAATATCTTTAATGGATTCTGTCATTTCAGCGATATCCGTAGATATTTCATTTGCACCAAGAGCTAGCTCGTTAGACGAAGAGGCTACCTGTGCCATGACAATTTTCAAATTCTGATTCTTATCTTCGATTCCACGGCTTGCATCCATAACTTGACGAGTGATTTGTGATGCTTCTGTCAAAATCTTCTTGAGCTTGTCAATCATAGTATTAAAGGAACGGCTTACGTCCCCCATAGACCCGTTCTCGTCGGCTCTACTAGTAAAATCCCCTTTTGAAATACTATGAGATACATTCGCGATGTCATCAAAAGAAGATGTAAGCGTTCTCTCGATAAAGCGGGCCACTGGGAAGGTTAGAGCAGCAAGAACGACGATTAGAACAATACCCAAAATAATGTTGCCTAAGATCATAAAAGTAACTAAAACAGGAATGGCAAATAGTGCGGCAACGAGGTAACATCCGGCAACAATTCTTTGTTTTAACGGAAGTTTATGCATCCAGTTCATTGGTATAATGTCCTCCTTATTAATATTATGTATTGGTGTTATTATATGGGATTTAAAGGTGATTGGTCTATAGTAAGAACTGACATAAATCTTCTTTTCGGAGTAGTTCTTTAGATTTCGTGTCAAAAATCCTCATAAATAGCGGAAATTTTTGCGATAGCAGACTTTACCATCTCTAAAAGTTCTTGCGGTGAAAGTACAATAACCGAGGGACTAAAAGAAAGGATTATCCGGCAGGCCGACTCGATCGTATTAAATCCGGCTTCTACGTTCACCCACTCTGCATTGCTAGATGGCTCTATCATATGGATAGAAACGAATCTTTCACGTTGCAATTCTTTTAAGACAGATGTTCTAACCCTTAATTTTACCGGATATTTTGGCAGTGCTGCTTTGAAGGCTGTAGTGGACTCTTCCCAATAATGTTTTAAATCAAATTCATCAGGCCTGTTAAACCGCTCATTGGTCTCTTCTACGTTTATCAATCTGGACACACGAAAGGTTCGCAGTTCATCCCCTATATTGGCTACGACATACCAAACTCCTCGTTTTGCAACTAACCCAAGAGGTTCAATCATCCGGACTTTTGTCTCGTCGTTCCGGAGATAAGTGATTTTTACTTTACGGTCTTCCCAAAGAGCTCTCTGAAGTACAGAAAGGAACGGATAAGTCTCATCCGAAGGATGCCAACTGGCACCGTCAATATGGATCCGCTGGCTTAGATAATTTGCTGGGTTACTAGTTCGATGAGAGGAAGCAGCCTCCAGTTTGAGAACAGCGGAAGAGAAGTCGTCCTGTATCCCCAGATCTTTCATGATAGATGAGTCAGTGGACAGAAGCAGTGAACCAATCTCTTGTGGCTTCATACCTGTTAAGGAGGTTCGGTACCCTTCTGTAAGCATCCAACCTCCTTCACGCCCTCGTTCAGCTACAATCGGGATGCCTGAAGCACTCAATGCTTCCATATCTCTAAACACCGTTCGTTCTGACACTTCGAGTGTTTGGGCCAGCTCGCGAGAAGTCATTTTTCCACGTTTTTGCAATAGAAGCAATATAGATAACAAACGGTCGGCTCGCATTTATTATTTACTCCTTCTCGAATTAAATATTGGACGTGCTCCATTCAACCATTCTAAATTTTGATTATATTATATATGTCAGTGGATGTCATATATTAAGGCTATACTTATAAAACGTAGGGAATGATCACAGAATACTGAAATTGAAAACATACTGAAAGGGTTGAGGGGAATGACATTGAAAGGAAAAGTGGCACTGGTTACGGGGAGCAGTAGAGGCGCTGGTAGAGGGATCGCTTTAGAATTAGCAAGAAGAGGTGCTTTTGTCTATATTACAGGGAGAACCATAGATGTATCTGCCACTGAACCAATTAAGGGGAGCATAAATAGCGTACTTAGAGAGATAAAAGAGAGTGGAGGATCTGGTGCGGTAATCCAATGTGACCATACGAAGGATCAGGAAACAGAAGCAGTGATCCGTCAGATCGCTGAAGAGCAGGGGCGGCTCGATATTTTAGTGAATAACGTATGGGGAGGCAATGATCTAGCTATCGAGCAGAAGCCTTTTTGGGAGCTATCTACAGCTCATTGGGAGAATATGTTTAATGCAGGGGTGAGAGCACAGTTGATCACGAATTATTACGCAATTCCCCTCATGCGGAAGGCAAATACTGGCGGTCTAATTATTCATACAACCTTTTGGGATCATTATAAATATCTGGGCAACTTTTATTATGATCTTTCTAAAAATTCACTTTTACGTATGGCCTTCGGACTATCGAAGGAGTTAAAGGATGACAGTATTGCAGTTATTCCACTTTCACCCGGATGGATGAGAACAGAAGCAGTTTTAGAAGCCATGAACACAGATGAGGAACATTGGCAAGAGGTCGAGGAGCTGAAAATGAGTGAATCGACGACATATATTGGTCGAGCTGTGGCTGCACTGGCCGCTGATCCGGAAGTAATGTCCATGTCCGGTGAGCCGCAGCTGGTTGGAAAGCTAGCTGAAAAGTATGGATTTACCGATACCGATGGAAGGTCCATCCCTGCATTCATAATATAGGAAGAAAAAGGTTCGTTAAATCAAAAAAAGGCCACTCCAGTACATACTGGAATGACCTTTTTATGTTATAGATTAAAGTAGGATGATTTCTTCAGCAGTGTTAATCTCTGGTAAACCAGCAAGTTTCACTAGGACATCCTTAGGAACGGCTTTGTCAACGGTCAGCAACATGATTGCAGCGCCCCCAATAATTTTACGTCCCACTTGCATGGATGCGATATTAACATCGTTCTCACCAAGCAATGTACCCACAAGTCCGATAATTCCTACTTTGTCGTTATGAGATACGAAGATTTGATGACCTTCAGGAGCAATATCAACCGGGAACTTATTTACTTGAACAATCCGTTCTCCATAACCTTGCAACAATGTGCCGGCAACAAGATACTCTTGGTCATGATCAGCTTTTAGAGTAACGGTAATTAGATTGGTAAAGCCCTTAGTTTTGGAAGCTTTAGTTATTACTACGTTCACGTCGCGTGTTTTCGCCAAATGCATCGAGTTTACGATATTAACGTCCTCTGCAAAGTGACGGGAGAGCACACCTTTTACGATGTAACGGGTTAGGGGTTGGGTATCTACATCTGAAAGATCCCCAGCGTATTCAACATGGATCTCACGGATAGCAGCAGCTGCGATTTGGGTAACAAAGCTGCCCAATTTTTCTCCAAGCGTGAAGTAAGGTTGAAGCTTGTTCATTACACTTGGAGCCACCGGAGGAATATTGACAGCGTTAATGAACGGTTCATTACGCAGAATATGCAATACTTGCTCCGAAACATCGATCGCCACATTTTCCTGAGCTTCAATTGTAGAAGCGCCCAAGTGAGGAGTCACGATGATTTTTGGATGCGACAAGAAGGGGTGATCTGCTTGAGGCGGCTCTTTTTCGAATACATCAAATGCAGCGCCTGCGACAATACCGCTATCAATTGCCTCTACTAACGCCATTTCATCAATAACACCACCACGGGCACAGTTGATGATACGCATTCCTTTTTTCATCACTTCGAATTGTGGGCGAGAAATCATATGGCGTGTTTCCGGAGTTAGTGGAGTGTGCACAGTAATGAAGTCTGCTCCGCGTACAACATCGTCTACGGAAGCTAATTTAACTTCCATCTTTTCAGCACGTTCAGCGGTTAGGAAAGGATCAAAAGCAAGAATTTCCATACCAAAAGCTTTGGCACGTTTAGCCACTTCGCTACCGATTCTGCCCATTCCGAGTACACCCAAGGTTTTTCCGCGAAGTTCTACACCTACGAAGGTTTTTCTATCCCAGGTTCCACCAATTGTTTTTGCATAAGCTTGTGGAATGTGACGGGCCAGAGCCATCATCATTGCGAAAGCATGCTCACAAGTCGTAATTGTATTTCCATCCGGAGCATTGATTACAACAATACCACGCTTTGTTGCAGCATCCAGTTTGATATTATCTACACCAACACCTGCACGACCAATTACTTTTAGATTTTTTCCTGCTTCGATGATTTTGTCTGTTACGGTAGTTTGACTGCGGACAAGTAAGCCATCGTATTCACCGATAATTGCAATGAGTTCGTCTTCGCTGAGGCCTGTTTTTTTGTCAACAACTACATCTTCTGCGTCCATCAATTGCTGAATTCCCAAATCACTGATTGGATCCGATACTAATACTTTAAACATGGTTTCTTATCCCCCTTAAAGTTGAAAAGCTTTATATGTCGAGGACGCCTATTGGCAATCCACAATACCTGAAGTTTCACAAACTAGTAGAGAAAAACATGCGATAATAGTAGATCAACGCGGTGTCGCATAAAAGAAATTGCGTGCAAAAGTGCCGCGGAATCGGTAACTTTGGGCAAAAGGGTAGTATAAATTAGGTGTTTAGGAACTAAAAAAACTCCCGACCCCCATACTACTGCCGTAGTAAGGGACGAGAGTTATCTTCGTGGTACCACCCTAATTCACTGCAACTTGGAAGAAGCAGCCTCATTGGCCTGCAAAGGCCACACTGGTAACGGAGTTGATCCGATTGTACCTACTTTAAGGTTCGATACAATATCTCAGGAGCGCTAAAGACATCTGTTCGTCACCGGTTTGCACCAACCACCGGCTCTCTGAAGACTATCAGAATCTTTGTTCCATCATCGTTTTTGATTGATTAATTTTTTCATAATGTAACACGGTAATGTAAATGTGTCAATAGGCTTTGAAAGTAGGCTTTCTTGAAGTGAACTTCATTTTTCGTTATGATTCAATGACTGGCTCTACTCATAAAAAAACGGGAGCTGTGGAATCGTCTCCTTGCTATAGTACTGTTCTCGCCACTTCATAAAATCCTCTGTCTGTATAGCACCTGTGGAAATAAGCAGGGTAACAGAGGACTGGACATCTGTAAGATTTAATGAACTGGCAGTACCAGAATGAATCAAATCGTCTATTTTTGCAGTAATGTCCTGAGGATCATAGGCTGCAAAAATTCCGCGGTTCAACATGATATCAGCAATAGATGCGTTCTTTTGGAGAAGGGGCATTTTTTTCCACTGTATAAAGGACATTGTTTTTAGCTCACCAGCATCAGAAGGAATTTTCTGGTTTGTCTTAGAGCCCCATTTTAGCATAGAATCATAAAAGTTCTTTTGTGCGAGCAATCCGAATTTAACCGCACCGGCAGTATAAGGATCATTTTTTAGCAATTTTGCCGTCTCTGCACCAGATGCACTTGCACTTATTTCACCAGAAGCTTTGGAGAATAAAGTTAAGCTTTTGAGAATGTTTAGCTGTGATTGATGCAATAATGGAGAGTTGGAAAAAATAGAGTCCTGGTTAACTCTTTCATATTGCTTATCTGCTAGAAGGCTGAGATTCTTGATAGCTGCTGCGTTCATACGGGCATCTGTACTGCGTGCCAGCTTGTCCACTTGTGTGTTCCAATTCTGCTTGAATTCCCGATAAGGCAAAAATACGTTATGATAGAAAGTAACAAGATCCTTCTGTTGGTAAGAGCCCGTGAATTCTTCTAATCCATATCCATTGCTGTTCTTTTGTTGCTCATATTTAGCTTCCGTCTTGTCTGCGCCAACCTTGACGCCTGTAAAAAATGCGGCGAAGGCGCAAATAAGGAAAAACAAAAAAAATAGGGTGTATAACATTTGAGTACGGGAGTTACGTTGGCTCATAATTAGTGCTCCTTTTTCTGGGGGAATTATCCTATGTATTATGTATTGATAGCAACATTATGGACGGTTTCTCTTTCGGAGCTGCCCGAAAAAATTAAAGAACAGGCAGGTCACGATGAAAAAATTCAAATTTGGTGAGATTAAGATAAAAAAAGTAGAACCAGGCCAGTTAACAGACCGTCTTCTGCTCCTCAATCTCTACATTACTCAGGGGCTTACATTAATTATCGGTTTGATATGGATATTATTTCAGAAAAGAAATCCGTTTCAGCTATTAATTTTTCCAGAAAGCGTACATTTTGTGGCATGGGGTCTTGGACTGGCCGCTGTAATGCTGGTAGTTGATTATTTACTGACTCATATTGTACCTGAAGAAAGTATGGATGACGGTGGGATAAACGATCTTTTATTTCGAAATCGGCCTGTATGGCATATTGTTATAATTGCAGCAATGGTATCGATATGTGAGGAGCTTCTGTTCAGAGGAGCGATTCAATATTCCATAGGTCCTTATTGGACGAGTATTTTATTCGCACTTATTCATGTTCGTTATTTGCGTCACTTTGTACCTACCGGATGGGTATTCTTAAGCAGTTATGGTCTTGGATATATATACATTCAATCAGGTAGCCTGTGGGCACCTATACTATGTCATTTCTTCATCGACCTATTCTCTGGTCTGGTGATCCGCTACAGGAGGGAATCATGAGTGAGGAATTGAGCCGGTTGAAGTCTCGTCAGAAAAAGCGTGTTGGCGAAGGCAAAACACCAGGCAAAAGTAAAAAAGCGAATCCGCGATCGGAGGGCGCCCCTAA
This sequence comes from Paenibacillus sp. FSL R5-0345, assembly GCF_000758585.1. Lineage (NCBI taxonomy): Bacteria > Bacillati > Bacillota > Bacilli > Caryophanales > Paenibacillaceae > Paenibacillus > Paenibacillus sp. FSL R5-0345. The sequence continues at coordinate 4,578,667 of NZ_CP009281.1, read as the reverse complement.
AAAGAGCAATCATTCGAGGACAACAACGGCAACTTTATCAAGGAAAGCGCGCCGCCGTCCGGCAGCTTCTACTAAGGGAACTAACGGTGGGAACAAAGAGCAAGAAGAAACTGTTCCATCACGTTCGGATACGTATTCTTCAGAACGTGTTCGACTTAGCAAAATGTTCGTAAACTCACTGATCTTCATTTTTGTTATATTGCTGGCAGCGCTCCTCTGGTGGGGAATCGAAGGGGCGCCGCCTTTGAGAACTTTATGGTGATCGTTTGGTTATGGGGATTGATCGGGGCTGTGCTTCTGATCGGGGTAATTATTGCAGTGATTATGGTGAGTAACGCCTTTAGAAACAGAATTATTACCGAGGAAATAATTCTAAAGTCTCTCCCTGATGTGTTTGATGGATTTCGGATCCTATTTATAACCGACATCCATCGCAGACGCCTTCCATCAGCGCTATTGAATCCGTTAAAGGGAAAAGTAGATGTTGTTTTACTAGGCGGTGATCTAACGGAAAAAAATAGTCCTCTGGATCGACTGGCCGATAATATGACGCTTGTCACCTCTATAGCTCCTACTTATGTAGTGCATGGAAATCATGATTATCGAGCTGATATTTCATGGGTTGATCAGATTATTAAAGGCAGTGGTGCAAAGCTGTTAATGGATGAAAATGTGCGTATTGAACGTGAGGGAGCATCTCTTTGGTTAACGGGAGTGGATTTTCCGAAAAAGGGTGGTAAGACCTCATATCGTCCATTTCCGCGTCTTACAATGCCTAATGCTTTAGATGTTACTTGTCGGATCATTCTGGTTCATGATCCGCTCTGGCTCTCCATACAGAAAAGTGTGCCGGCTGATCTGATATTGGCAGGACATACGCATGGAGGACAGGTTATACTTCCTTTTTTGGGTCGCAGGCATGTAGAAAATTTCTATCATAAATATGATGCGGGAATGTTTCAATGGCCCAGAAGGGATGGAACTGGAAGGGAAGCAAAGCTGTTGATCAGTAGAGGGTTTGGAACCTCTCACTTGCCAATCCGCTGGGGGAGTCCTGCCGAGATGCATGTATTAACCCTCCGAAAAGAGAAAGAGTAGTTAGTGATAAAAAAACAGGTAATCACCTCTTCGTAAGGTGATTACCTGTTTTTTTGTTCTATTCCAGAATTAACGCATCTTAAGCTCAATGCTGCGGGGATCTACAAAGCTATAGCCTTTGCCTTCAAGTGTAGTAAGCAACTTATCCAAGGCTTCGACTGTCCAAGGGAGTTCATGCATCAGAATATTACTCCCGGAGTGCAACTGGTCCGTTACATTTTTGATCAATTTATCCGTTTTTTCAGTTTCTTTCTCTTTCATCTCCCAGTCTAAAGATCCGTTGGACCAGGTCATATATAGCATCCCGTTCTCAGCGGCAATCTTTTTGCCGACATCACCGCCAGCACCATGTGGAGGGCGGAAAAAGTGAGGGGCTTCACCGATAGTCTCCTTAACAATGCTCTGAACATCTTCGATTTGCTTTTTAACCTCTGCATAAGACTTGTCTTTGAGAATAATATGATCCCAGCTATGGTTGCCAATAATTCCTCCGCGTTTATGAATTAACTCTAAAAGCTCGGGATGCGCTTTAACACGGTAACCGTTCACGAAGAAAATAGCTTTGGCTTGATGCTTGTCCAGAATATCCATTAATGGATTAATCATATTCGCATCTTTGGGACCGTCGTCGAAAGTAAGCAAAACGACCTTTTTATTTGTTGATTCTTCATTGGGGACGATATCATAATTTTTGTTCATATGGTACTGAAGTGGAACTTCAGCCCCAGTATTGGTGTTACTTCCTGCAGTTTCACCTTCTAATGTTGCTTGAGGTGTAGGGGTGACTGCAACTTCCGCTGTTGGTGCCTCTGTTTCTACGCTCTGTGTAGCTGCCGCTGTGGGCTGATTATTTGTTGTGGTTGTTTCCTTAGTATTGTTGCTATCTCCTCCGCTATTGCTACAGGAAGTCAGCAGCAAGGTAGCTAATAGCAGCACTGATGTCATTTTACCCACTTTTTTCATCTCGCTTTCTTGTGATTAGGTTGTATGAGCTGGAATCTTTACGCGAACACTAAACATGATTTTACCATACAAGGAGGCTGGGATTATGAATACTTCGTCATTTTTATGCGGGGTGCTGATGGGCGCCGCAGCCAGTATGATTATGTCCAAAAAGCGGAATTCTTTAATGTCTTCGCTGGGGCAATCAGGTGGTTCCATGAGCGGGGCCGCAGATAAAGCAAAAGAAAAAATAATTGGTATGGCTACGACAGGATTTGGTAACACTGCTGCTTCAAGCAGTAATGCAAGCAATAATGCGCAAAGTAATGGCTCGAACAATGGAACTTCTGAGCATAAAATGGAATCGCCGGCAAAATCAAAAGAATCCAATCTCAAATTACTAAAGGATTTCATTCGCAACAATCCTGAAGTGAAGAGCGAAGTGGAGCAGATTCTAAAAGATACGCATACAGCCATACCGGGATTGTAACCGTAAAGGTCTCCTTCAGAATCATTTTGAGGATGAAATATTCCTCAGGATGATTCTTTTTTATATTCAAGCTCTTGAAAATGGTTTATGAAGTAGAATAGGCTCTTCAGTAGTGGCAACGTTTTAGAGGATTTTATATATTTATTTTCGTGCATTTATCTCTGCAAAATGATAACATACATACATAGTAACCATTTTTGGCTCATTACTCGGGACTCATCATACATTATAATAAATGAGCTTGCAAAAGGAGGATCCTGTCATGAGAATAGAGCGATTAAGTCAAGATAAGATACGGATTTTCCTCACTTTTGACGACCTGAGCGAGCGGGGCATCCAGAAGGAAGACATGTGGCAGGAAGTTCCCAAGGTACATGACCTGTTTACGGAGATGATGGATCAAGCATATAGTGAACTAGGTTTTGATGCTACTGGTCCGCTTGCCGTAGAAGTTTTCGCATTGCCCGCGCAAGGCATGGTCGTTATAGTGACCCGAGGAAAATATGATCACCATCAGTACGGTGCGTCCGGGGAAGAAGAATTGCCAGAAGAGATTTACGAAATGGAAGTTACTCTTGAACAAAGCGACTCCATTGTATATGCATTCCGCGATTTCGAGGTTCTTGTTGAAGCCGCTCATGTGCTCATCGGTAATATTACTTCCCAGGGGAAACTGTATTCTTATAACAATAAATGGTATCTGTACTTCGATCCAAAGGAATTTGAAGAAACGGCGTTGTCAGGTCTTGTTGGCGTACTTGCCGAGTTTGGAGATTCCTCACCGGTTACAGAAGCTGTTCTCGACGAATACGGGAAGACAGTAATGTCGGAGAATGCAGTCCAGTTGTTGTGCACTCATTTTAAGCGTCAGGATTAATTAGCATGATAGGGCTGATGAGCATCATTTTGAAATATAAGAAAGTATAAGTTTCACACTATACTCTATCCTTATATTTCTCGCATAAACGCTTACCGTCCTTATAAGGACGCCAAAGGCGTTTATGCTTGGCTGATTAGCCCTAGTCTTGTTCTTGATGGTGTGGCGGTCATTCTTGAATTAAAGCTGTTATCTGCCTTGCTGTAATCAGCAGAATAAGGCGCTAGGGATATAGGGAGGTTATTCGGTGCTCGTGTTATCGGTTATTTCGTCGGCAGTAGCGCCGGGACTTGCTCTGCTGACCTTTTTTTATCTGAAAGACAAGTATGATCAAGAACCGCTTCATATCGTTATTAAGGTGTTCCTGCTAGGCCTTCTGATTGTATTCCCTGTTATGATCATTCAGAGAGGACTAATGCTGGGGCTGAATGGCGGTCCTTATGTGGAGTCGTTTCTCATATCCGCTGGCGTGGAAGAATGTCTAAAATGGTTTGTGCTTTACCATATGATTTACAATCACACCGAATTTGACGAGCCATATGATGGGATACTATACGCCGTAGCGATTTCGCTCGGCTTCGCAACAATAGAAAATATAATGTATGCTTGGTATAGCAATGCATCAATCGGTTCCATGTTCCTGAGAGCGCTGCTTCCGGTTTCTGGACACGCTATGTTTGGTGTGATCATGGGATATCACTTAGGGAGAGCCAAGTTCTCAAAAGGGGCTAAAACAAAAGGGATTCTGTTGATCTCTATCTTGTTGCCATGGCTGTGGCATGGGATTTATGACTTTATTTTGAGTACGACAGCTAACTACTGGATATGGTTTATTGTTCCTCTGATGGCTATTCTCTGGTACGGAGGAATGGGGAAAGTGGATAGGGCTAATAGCCGATCCCCTTTCCGCTTTCTGAAACGAGAAGAAGAGGTTAACCTATAATCGAGATGGACACACTTATATTCAAAGGATTGTTCCTTAGCGGGGAATTCCAGAGAGGAGAGAGGTGTCTTTTTTTGCGTATAAAAGTCCGTATACTTTGCAAACAATGCGGTGAGACCTACATATTAAGAGGGATAAAAGAGCAGGGTGTTATTCAGACCGGCTTTAAGCAATGCCTTTGCAGTAATAGCAGTGGCTTTGAGATTGAAGAGAGAGCTTAAGTGCTATGATATGAAATTTTGAAGGAATTAGCTTTGTTCATACACTTTAGTCACATTGTGTTACAGACGGGTGCATAAGACTCCCAGTTTATTGTCAAACTAACGCCAATAAGCTATCGAAAGGAGTCTTGTAGCCCTATGTACAAAAGATTAAGTGCTGTAATGTTCCCCCTGACTGCGCTGCTGTTAATTGGAGCGCTCGTGTGGGGTTATCAGGAGAATCAGGAGAAGAATGCGATTCTAATTAAGGCGGAGAACCAATATCAGCGTGCCTTTCATGATTTGTCTTACCATGTGGAACGTCTTCATGGAGAGCTCGGGAACACACTAGCTGTTAACTCCGCTTCTAACGGGATGCACCGCAAAGGACTTGTTAATGTGTGGCGGATGACCAGTGAAGCGCAAAATGAAATTAATCAGTTGCCGCTCACATTACTGCCATTTAGCAAAACGGAGGAGTTTCTGTCCAAAATCTCTAACTTTTCTTATAAAGCCGGGATTCGTGATTTCACTAAGAAGCCTTTGACAGATGGCGAATTGAGCAATTTAAAAGCATTGTATAAGAGTTCTGGAGAAATCTCTAAAGATTTGCAAGATGTTCAGAATAAAGTGATCGGTAGCCGCCTGCGCTGGATGGATGTCGAAACCGCACTGGCTACAGAGAAAAAGGCAGAGGATAATTCGATTATTGACGGCTTCAAGTCGGTGGACAAACGTGTCGAAGGTTACCCTGAACTGGATTGGGGTCCTTCAGTTGCAAGCATTTACGATAAACGTTCTGTAAAAATGCTGGGGGGCACCCCTGTTTCAGTTGAAGATATCAAACGTAAAGCCATTAAGTTTGCAAATGCAGGCTCCAATGCTAAGGTAGATGTGAAAGAAAACGGAAAAAATACGGATTGGCCTTCCTATACGGCTACTGTCAGCGGTTCGAATAATAAGCAGATTATCAGTATGGATTTCACCAAAAATGGTGGTTTGCTGATCTCTTATTATGATAACCGTGAGATTGGTCCAGCTAAGGTATCTTTAGAAGAGGCGGTTACCAAGGCAGAGCAGTTTCTTAAGAAAAAGGGATATCCTCATATGACTGCGGTGAACGCTGACCGTTATGATAATATTGGGAATTTAACCTTTGTAACCAGCCAGAACGATGTGTTGATTTATCCTGAGAAAATGACGATTCGCATAGGACTTGATACTGGGACAACGGTTGGATTTGAGGCTAGCGAATATGTCAATGAACATAAGGACAATCGTAAGATTCCAAAGCCTAAGCTCTCCCTTGCGGAAGCAAAGAAATTCCTGAATTCGGATTTCAAGGAGAACTATCATCGCATGGCTTGGATTAAAAATGAGGACTCCGTAGAAGTCTTGACTTACGAATTTGGCGGAGAGGTGAATGGTACTCAGTATCGTATTTATCTTAATGCGGATGATGGCATTGAAGAGTCTGTGGAAGAAATCAGAGCTTCTTCGGGAGTTGAACAAAAGTGAAAGAACAGGGCTTATCCATATTATGGATGAGCCCTGTTTTATTTTTAAGTTCAAATAATATTTATCTCATTGGGTGATATTCCCATGCTATAATCATTGTTAACTATACTGATTTGGCGGTGACATCTTTGTATCCTAAAATTAATGAATATCTATACATACAGGTTGCTTCCAGTGACGCTGCTGAAGCAGAAGTTGAATATAGATCGAGAATTGCAGAGACAGAAAACGACGCGTTTCTGATTGAAATCCCTATGCAGGAGAGTAACGGTCGTCTAAAACGACTTTTTATGGGGGACGAGCTTTCGGTTTACTTTATAACTGAGGGCGGCATTAAGAATTACTTTAATACTCATGTTCTCGGGTTTAAAGAAGATGTAATTCGTATGGTACGGATCCAAAAACCAGAGGCGGATTCAATTTTCAAAATTCAGAGACGGAGCTTTTTTCGAGTGAATGCAGATCTTGAATTAGCTGTGAAGGATAACCTTGGTAAAAGATTCCTTGTACGTACAGATGATATTGGTGGAGGAGGAACCTCTTTCTTGGTGGATAACCAGGTGAAGCTCGATGTGGGGGCGAAATTGTCCTGCTGGGTTCTAGTGCCGTATAGAAACGGTAGTATTGAGCATGTGGATTTTGAGGGTGAAGTGGTGCGAATTAAAAAGCTTGAAAATGGGCGTCAATTGGCCATGGTGAAATTTGTGGCTATTACAGATAATGAGCGTCAGAAAATAATACGTTATTGCTTTGAACGTCAGTTTGATTTCCGCAACCGATAGGCATTTTTCTAAGCTCTATTAAGCGTTCTGATTTTGCACTGACGTATAAACTGTGGTATAATTTTATAAGTCGCAGGCAATGCCTGCTTTTTTCTTGATAATATCATCAAGCATATCCAATTGTATGTGCTTCTTGATATTGCAGGAACGAACTTGACATCGCTAGATGCTTTTCTTATGAAAGAGTGTTTGAGGAGGAATGCCCCGTTGGATAGGCAGGGTACACATACTTACGACAGAATTAACGTCGCCATCGACGGACCTGCCGGGGCAGGCAAGAGTACTGTAGCCCGATTGGTAGCCCAGAAGCTGTCTTATATTTATGTCGACACAGGCGCAATGTACCGGGCAATCACCTGGTATATGATCCGTGAAGGCATAGAGCCGGAAGATCAGAATCAAGTGAACCAGAAGGTTCGCGACATGGTTATTGAGCTTATACCGGAAAAAGACATCCAAAAGGTGCTGATTAATGGGGAAGACGTAACGCCGCATATTCGGAGTCTTCAGGTTAGCGGCCTTGTGTCGCAGTATTCGAAGATCGAAGGTGTAAGGTCCAGACTCAGTCATTTGCAGCGTCAGATGGCGCTTCGCAAAGGCGTTGTAATGGATGGCCGCGATATCGGTACAACCGTGCTGCCCGATGCCGAAGTAAAGATTTTTATGACGGCAAGTGTGGAAGAAAGAGCTCTCCGTCGTTATAAGGAATTGAGAGACGCGGAATCGGTGACACTTCAGCAGCTTGAACATGATATTGCACAGCGAGATCGTCTGGATGAAGGACGGGAGATTTCACCGCTGCGCCGTGCGGAAGATGCAATTCTTCTGGACACGACCTATATGGATATCAATCAAGTCGTTGAGGCCATTGTATCCCATTGCAGATCTCATGTTGACGGGGAGAGAAATCATTTATGATTTATGTATTTTGCCGAGGATTGCTTCGCTTGATTTACGCAATTGTTTTCCCGCTTAAGATTGTGGGGGAAGAGAATGTGCCAAAGGAGGGCGGGGTGCTGCTCTGTGCCAACCATATTAGTTTGCTAGATCCGATGACTATTGGGATTAAGCTAGACCGTCAGGTAAAGTATATGGCTAAGGCAGAACTGTTTGAGGTTCCTGTGCTTGGCTGGCTCATTAACAAATTGGGCGCTTTTCCGGTCAAACGTGGTGGCGTAAGCAAAGAATCCATTAAAACGGCCCTTAACACACTTCGTAGTGGTAATGTCATGGGTATCTTCCCGGAGGGTACGCGTAACTCTGACGCCGGAGTTGCCAAGAAAGGGGCTGCAAGCTTCGCACTTCGAAGCGGTGCTGCAGTTGTTCCAGCTGCTATTGTCGGTGAGTACAAACCCTTTCGACGGATGGTTGTTGTCTATGGGGCTCCTATAGATCTCAGTCAATTTGCCGGTGCAGGAAGTGAATCTCTCGAGGCTGTTACCGATGTCATTATGGAACGCATCAACGAGATGAAGAAGTCGGGTATACCAACTGTTAGTTAAGGGATAAACGAAATAATAAATTTCGTCCAGTACTACGATTAAATAACGGCATAGTCGCTATTTTTTGGAACATACTATCTTCAAGTGTAATTTGTAATGCCAAGCAGTGCTTGTTTTGAACTCTGCTATACGCAGGTTTAAATAAATGGGGTTTTGAATCGAGGAGGCTAATCACATGTCTGAAGAAATTAAAAATCAGGAAACTACGGAGAGTAATGAAACCGTAGAAGCGGTGGAATCCGCTGTGACAGAAAATAACGGAGCTGTAGAAGAAGTTGCTGCCGTTAACGAAGAAGAAGTGACTAACCAAGCTGACTTGGAAATCATTTCTTTGAAAAAAGGCGATACCGTGAAAGGAACAATCGTCAAAATCGAAGATAACCAAGCTTATGTAAGCATTGGATATAAATACGACGGCGTGATTCCGATTCGCGAATTGTCCGCAGTACAACTGGACAACGCTGCAGCAGCAGTAGAAGTTGGACAGGAAGTAGAATGTAAAGTTGTTAGCATCAACGACAACAAAGAAAGCCTTGTTCTTTCCAAACGTGCTGTTGATAGCGAAAAATCATGGGAAGATCTTGAGAAATACTTTGCTTCCCAAGAAGCTTTCGAAGTTACTGTAGCTGACGTTGTTAAAGGCGGTCTAGTTGCTGATGTTGGAGCACGTGGATTTATCCCTGCTTCTATGGTTGAGCGTCATTTCGTTGAAGATTTCAGTGATTACAAAGGCCGTACCCTGCGCGTTAAAGTGAAAGAACTTGACCGTGAGAACAGCAAAGTAATCCTGTCCGCTAAAGAAGTCCTTGAAGAAGAGTTCGAAGCCAACAAGCTCAAAATTATGGCTGAACTGTCTGAAGGTCAAATCATTGAAGGTACTGTACAACGTCTAACTCAATTCGGCGCATTTGTTGATGTTGGTGGAGTTGATGGTCTTGTACACGTATCCGAAATCGCTTGGAATCACGTAGAGAAACCTTCTGATGTAGTTTCCGAAGGTGATAAAGTACGTGTTAAAGTACTTAAGGTTGATCCTGAAAAAGGAAAAATCAGCTTGAGTATCAAAACTGCTGCTCCAGGTCCTTGGGACTCTGCTGCTGGCGAAATTAACATCGGTGATGTTGTAACAGGCGTTGTAAAACGTCTTGTGAACTTCGGAGCATTCGTTGAATTGCTTCCAGGGGTGGAAGGTCTTGTGCACATTTCGCAAATCTCCCACAAACACATTGCTACTCCACACGAAGTATTGAAAGAAGGACAAGAAGTTCAAGTGAAAGTACTCGACTTCAACCCATCCGAGAAACGTGTTAGCCTAAGCATCAAAGAAACAGAAGAAGCTCCAGCACCTACTGCTAGACCTGAACGCAGCAACAGCAGAGACAGAGCTCCTAAAGAAGTATTGAACAACCCTAACGTTTCTCTAAGCAACGAAGGCCTTAGCTTTACGCTTGCTGAACGTTTTGGTGACAAGTTGGACAAATTCAAAGGTAATAACTAATCCTGCTTTTTGAATATACGGGTAAAGTAATCGGCGAGCCCTCGATACGGGGGTTCGCCGATTCTCTTTTTCCGGTAACAGAAAGATTTATTAAAGCTAACATGAGTGTTAGCCAATTTTAATGTTTTTTGCTATGATGAGTATCGTAAGGATGACAGGAGGAATGAATATGGCAAGACCCGTTGTGGCAATCGTTGGGAGGCCTAACGTCGGGAAATCGACGATTTTTAATCGGCTGATTGGCGATAGAATGGCCATTGTAGAAGATAAACCGGGGATTACACGTGACCGGATTTATGGTATTTCAGATTGGAACGGTAAGTCGTTCAGTGTGATTGATACCGGTGGTATTGAAATTGATGGAGATGACACGATTCTAAAATCAATCCGCGTACAAGCGGAGCTGGCGATTGAAGAAGCGGATGTTATTGTATTTATGTGTGAGGCGAAGAGCGGTGTGACGAATTCAGATGAAGAGGTAGCTCAGATTCTGTTCCGTTCAGGTAAACCAATCGTTCTTGCCATCAATAAAGTGGACAATATGAAGCGTGCAGATGATATTTATGAGTTCTATAGCCTAGGCTTTGGAGATCCGATCGGGATTTCCGGTAGTCATGGTACAGGACTCGGTGATTTGTTGGACGCTGTAGTAGAACGTCTGCCAGAAAAAATAGATGATGAATACGATGATGATGTCATTCGTGTTGCATTGATTGGCCGTCCGAATGTAGGTAAATCATCTTTGGTTAATGCGATTCTGGGTGAAGAACGCGTTATCGTTAGTGATATTGCAGGCACTACTCGAGATGCTATTGATACACCATTTGAACGTGATGGACAACGTTATGTACTTATCGATACTGCGGGTATGCGCAAAAAAGGTAAAGTATATGAGAACATTGAGAAATACAGTGTTATGCGTGCTATGCGTGCCATTGAACGGGCTGATGTGGTCCTCGTTGTTATTAACGGTGAAGAGGGTATCATCGATCAGGACAAGCATATTGCTGGTTATGCACATGAAGCAGGTAAGGCATCAATTTTTGTTGTGAACAAATGGGATGCTATTGAGAAAGACGACAAGACTATGCAAAACTTCGAGACTAAGATTCGTGACCATTTCTTGTTTATGAGTTATGCACCGGTTGTCTTCTTGTCGGCTTTGACTAAACAACGCCTGCAAAAACTGCTACCTGTGGTGCAGCATGTATCACAACAGCATGCACTACGTATTACTACGCATCTGGTGAACGATGTTGTATCGGATGCCATTGCGATTAATCCTCCTCCAACTGACAAAGGCCGTCGCTTGCGTATTAACTACGTAACGCAGGTTGCGGTGAAGCCACCGACGATCGTGGTGTTCGTGAATGACCCATCGCTGATGCACTTCTCCTATGAACGTTACTTGGAGAATAAAATCCGTGCGGCGTTTAATTTCGAGGGAACGCCAATCCGTCTCTTTACACGGCGCAAATCCGAAAACGAAGGTTAGGGGAGAAGAAGTGTGGCGCTTGAACTTCTGGTTATCGTTGTAAGCTATTTGCTTGGTTCTGTCAGCTTTAGTGTGCTGTTTGCCAAGCTGCTAAAGGGAATTGATATCCGTCAATATGGAAGCGGCAATGCGGGGGCTACCAATACACTACGTGTATTGGGGAAAGGTCCTGCGATATCTGTGCTAGTGCTGGATGTACTAAAGGGTGTTGCCGCAGTTTGGTTAGGAACTTGGGTAGGTGGCTGGGGAACCTGGGTTGCTGCTCTTTGCGGAATCGCTGCCATTGTTGGACATAACTGGCCGCTTTACTTTCGTTTCCGTGGGGGGAAGGGCATCGCTACTACGATTGGCGTTATGGCTACATTGTGTTTATGGCCAGCGCTGCTCGCCGGTGTCATCGCCATAGGATCTATCTTTATCACTCGTTACGTATCACTTGGCTCGTTAATTTTTGTCGCGCTGACACCGGTCTTTCTATTGCTGACAGGATTTACCCAGCCAGTGCTCTGGACCAGTATTATTATCGCGGTTTTTGCCTTCTGGCGGCACCGGACGAATATTGTTAAGATTGTGGAGGGCCGTGAGAATAAGATAGGCTCAAAAGTAAAAGGAGGGAATCGTGTTGTCTGATAAAGTAACCGTACTAGTAGCGGGGAGCTGGGGAACTGCGCTGGCAAGTGTGCTGGCTGCTAATCACTCGGAAGTTTATCTGTGGACACGTAACTCTGATCAAGCTGCCGAGATCAATGGCTCTCATATGAATAATAAGTATTTACCGGGGATTTCCCTGCCCGCAAACATCATTGCAACCACTGATATGGAGACCGCAGTTTCCGGTTCTAAAGCGGTTGTTATTGTGGCCCCATCTTCAGGTATGCGGCAGGTTGCTCGCAGTCTGAAGCCGTTCTGGAAGGATGATATGCTATGCGTTCATGCTACGAAGGGCTTTGAGACTGAAAGCAAGAAACGGATGTCCATCGTTATTGCTGAGGAGCTCGGCTGTAACGAAGGGCAGATTGTCGTTCTCTCCGGACCGAGTCATGCAGAGGAAGTAGTGCGACTGTGTCCTACTACGGTTGTTGTGGCTTCACCTGATGATAAGCGTACCGCAGAAGCACAGGAATTGTTCATTAACAATGATTTTCGTGTATATACGAACCGCGATCAGGTAGGGGTAGAGCTTGCTGGTGCACTAAAGAATATTATTGCACTCGGTGCAGGTCTATCCGATGGTCTTGGATTTGGGGATAATGCTAAGGCGGCGCTTCTGACACGTGGACTGGCCGAGATTTCTCGGGTGGGCGTTGAGCTTGGAGCGAATCCTTTGACCTTTGCAGGGCTTGCAGGTATCGGGGATCTTGTAGTGACTGCTACCAGCCAGCACAGCCGTAACTGGCGTGCAGGCTTTATGCTCGGGCAAGGGAAACCGTTGGATGAGGTGCTGGAGTCAATGGGGATGGTTGTCGAAGGTATTCGTACCACAGAGGCAGCTTATGCCATTTCCATCAAGCTAGGTGTCCAAATGCCCATTACAGATCAGATTTATCATGTGCTTTTTAAAGGCAGAAGCCCGCGTAGTGCTGTCGAAGCTCTGATGGGCCGTGATCGTAAACCTGAGCTTGAGGCGATATCTCAGGAAACTTGGGAGCAGTGGCATTCCTGATCCTGTTCACCTTTTTCCGCGAATTCTCATATGTTGTATTGGGGATTGACGGAGGAGGGATGAAAAGTGAGCAGAGATTTTTCCAAGGATGCATTGAACGCCATTAATAAAAAGGCGGGCAAGAACATTACGGAAAGTGCCGTCAAAAAGCTAGCCAGTACGGTCAAACCAGGAACTACGCAGAATGAAGCCCAGCTCCGCCAGTTAATTAAGCAGGTGTCATCGATGGCTAAAGTGCCGGTCAGTGAAGCTACTGTGCAGGAAATTATCAATGCCGTCAAAAAAGGCGGCGCAGGTACCGGCACAATGGAGTCTTTAATGAAAATGATGCTTAAAAAATAGCTTTAGGTTGGGTGAGCAAAAGATTCGGAATCCATACAGATTCTGTTATCTTTTGCTCTTTTTTTGTATTGATTGGAAAACTATCACAAACAAAATTATCTAAATAATAATATATAAAAAATGATGTTTTTTTACAGAATAGGATAAGGTCATGATATAATAGTCCCTAATATATTACAGGCGAATGGGGGCTTTGACCTTGGATCCGATGACAAAAATGTGGTTGTCCCTGATTGCAATGCTGATTATGGGACTGTCTGTGTTTCTAATAACGTTTGCTCGGAGCAAAACAAAGGGGCTGCTTAAAGCACTGCTATCTATCCTAGCGTTTGTCATCATGTTAGTTGGCCTCTTGGGCGGAGTTGTTTCGATTATGTAAGCAGTTACATAGCGATAAGGAAGGAAGTAACATCATGAAACCGCAAAATGGCGTCACCGTCGTATTTCAACCTGAAGGTCGTAAAGCTGTCGTGAATCGCGGTATCTCCGTACTGGAGGCAGCTCGTAAAGCCGGAGTAACGATAACCACTCGCTGTGGAGGCAAAGCAGGCTGCCTGATGTGCAAAGTTAATATTGCAGATGAAGAGGCCTCAGCGGTTAGACCACCTGGAGATGTTGAACGGCGTAAGCTTGGAACTGCGTTAGAAGAAGGAATGCGTCTGGCCTGTCAGGCTGCCGTATGGGGCGATGTGACCGTTCAGGTACCAGAAGATCCACTTAAGGCTGCTGTGCGCCGTAAGCTTGAAGCAGCGCGGCGTGGGGAAGAAGATGAGCTGTGGTAGTGTCAGATTTTCACCGTGGGAGGGACTCGGTTGGAGTTTATACGAAGGAAGAAGAAACTAAAGGCAGGAGCAAGACTTTGTCTAGTAGTAATGTCGATTACTCTTACACTTTCGGGTTGTCTGTATCCTGGAGAAGAGAAACGAGCTAGTGTTAATTATCGAGAAAGTGTTAAGCGGATACAAGCAGCCGTGGATGATTATCAGCAGGAGGAAGGTGTGCTTCCGATTCTTAATGCGGATGAAACTACTCCAAGATATGAGAAGTTCCGTATAGATCTGGGCAAGCTTAACAATAAGGGATATTTGGATGATATTCCTGCAACGGCTTTTGAACAGGGAGGAAGTGCTTATTTTCTAATCTTGAATGAGGAAATTGATCCAGTAGTTAAGGTAATGGACCTTGTTACCGTTCAAAAGGTGAATGATGTGCAGCGACAGATTAATCGTTATAAATCAGCTCATGATGGCTCTCTACCTATGCTTGATGAGCTTTATCCTGGACTGTACACCATTGATCATAAGAAGGCAGGAACGAGCTCCATATCATTAACTAGTGTCTATTCCGGCCAGGTTCTTGATTTCATCATGGATAAGACTGGTACGGTCTACGTAGATTATGTTTTTGATATAATGGCTGCCATCGATAAGAATGGTGGAGAACATGACGAGAAAAAAGATTTGCGACTAGATCTGGAGGAGGCATCCTATTACGTGCCCGTGAAGTCTTTGCCGTATTTATGGATTAACAATCAGCCGATTCCGCAGCCTCCTAGTTAAGTGTACATAAAATACTGCCATTTAGAAGAAGAGCTTCCCCAAACATCGGTTTCAGGCCGAGGGGGAAGTTCTTTTTTTTATATAAAAAGTATAAGTTTCACGTATACATTATCCTTATAATTCTCCCATAAACGCTTAGCGTCCTTTAGGGACATCGAAGGCGTTTTCGCTTGCTTAAAATAGCTGTTCTATCAATGAATCCTATCTCATATGATGGATGAGAAAGCTTCCGGGCGTCAGACGCCTTGCGGCGCGCACAACTAATTTTTTTAGAAATTACATTGCAAAATGCGCGATTATGGGTCATAAATTCGTTCCGGATACATATGATGATACTAGTCCAAATGCATGTCCGAGCATTCGGAGTTTAGCGCGGGGCAAGTACGTCCCGGTCGAAAGCAGCTAGGCTTCGGGCGGGCATACGATAAGTCCGGTTGATGTCCTGCAAGGGTCAGATTACCGGCGGAACGCGAAGTCGATGCTCTTCAGGCATTTTTTCTTCGGAGTAATATGAGGAGGGGATCTCTTTTGGAAAAAGTGGATATTTTCAAGGACATTGCCGAGCGTACCGGCGGAGACATTTATCTTGGCGTCGTCGGCGCGGTTCGCACGGGGAAATCGACATTTATCAAGCGCTTCATGGAAACAATCGTCCTGCCGAACATCACGAATGAGGCAGATCGGGTAAGAGCTGTGGATGAGCTTCCGCAGAGCGCAGCAGGCAAAACAATTATGACCACTGAACCTAAGTTCGTGCCTAACAACGCAGTCCAAATCAAGGTTGCGGAAGGGCTTGAGGTTAATGTTCGACTGGTAGACTGTGTGGGCTACGCTGTAGAAGGCGCTAAGGGTTATGAGGATGAGAATGGACCACGAATGATCTCTACTCCTTGGTTTGAGGAGCCAATTCCTTTCCAGGAAGCGGCAGAGATCGGAACACGTAAGGTCATCCAGGAGCATTCAACGCTTGGTGTTGTAGTAACAACAGATGGTACGATTGCAGAAATTCCGCGGAACTCGTACGTGGACTCTGAAGAGCGTGTCATTGCAGAGCTGAAGGAAGTGGGTAAGCCATTTGTACTGGTCATAAACTCCACTCGGCCACGCAGTGAGGAAGCGCAGCAGCTCCGCAGCGAGCTAGCCATCAAATACGATATCCCTGTTATGACGCTTAGTGCGGCAAACATGACTGAAGAGGATGTAACCGGTGTACTTCGTGAGGTGTTGTACGAATTCCCAGTACATGAAGTGAACGTAAACTTGCCAAGCTGGGTTATGGTGCTTGGAGAGAATCACTGGCTGCGTAGTAGCTATGAGAACTCCGTTCGCGATACGGTAAAAGATATTCGCCGTTTGCGGGATGTTGACCGCCTAGTATCTCAGTTCACTGAGTATGATTTTATCGATAAAGCTGGCCTAAGTGGTATGAACATGGGTCAGGGTGTAGCAGAGATCGATCTGTATGCCCCAGAAGAGCTGTATGACCAAGTTCTGATGGAGGTAGTGGGGGTTGAAATCCGCGGCAAGGATCACTTACTCCAGCTGATGCAGGAATTCTCTCATGCAAAAAGGGAGTACGACCGCTTCTCGGAAGCTTTAGAAATGGTCAAAACTACCGGATATGGTATCGCTGCTCCTTCGTTAGCTGAAATGGCTCTTGATGAACCTGAGCTGATTCGTCAAGGCTCTCGTTTCGGGGTTCGTTTAAAGGCTACTGCACCATCTATTCATATGATTCGTGTTGATGTTGAATCTGAGTTCTCACCAATCATTGGAACAGAGAAGCAGAGCGAAGAGTTGGTTCGTTATCTGATGCAGGATTTCGAGAACGACCCGATCAAGATTTGGGAATCCGATATTTTTGGGCGCTCCTTGCATTCCATTGTAAGGGAAGGTATTCAAGGCAAGATTGCAATGATGCCGGATAATGCGCGCTACAAATTGCAAGAAACGCTTGGTCGGATCATCAATGAGGGCTCAGGCGGACTTATTGCAATTATTCTCTAACCTGAATTTAAGTGGATTGGAAGAGTGGGAGAGATCCCACTCTTTTTATGTGTAAAAATAACGAAACTTGATTCCTAGTTCCTATAATAACGGTGAATCTGACTCAATTTTTATGCGGAAAAGCAGAATTATCATGGTCTTATAGGTCTATAAAATTAGATAGAAATTAGATAATTACGCAAGCATAGATGATAATTTCTACTCCTTTTTTGTCTAACTGCTTGAATTTATGGATGGGCTGTATTACTATAAGTTTGTTGCGCTTCAAGGTCTATGGGCGCCAGTGATCAGTAATAAACGGGATTATCACGTATATTTTACGTTGAAACGGAAACAGTGTATGATACCGGAAATTTACTCAGGGAGGTGAGAAAACATGAATAAATCTGATTTGATCAATGTAGTTACAGAAGCAACTGAACTTCCCAAGAAGGATGCTACTAAAGCTGTAGATGCGGTTTTCGAAGCAATTACAGAAGCACTGCAAAGCGGTGACAAAGTACAACTGGTTGGATTCGGAAACTTTGAAGTGCGCGAACGTTCCGCACGTAAAGGCCGTAACCCACAAACTGGTGAAGAAATCGAAATTCCTGCAAGCAAGGTGCCAGCTTTCAAACCTGGTAAGGCGCTGAAAGACGGAATCAAATAAAGATTTCTACATATCAATCCCATAGTCTTTTTAAGTAACAACTATGCCGCCCTCCAAGGCGGCATTTGTTTTTTCGGATATCATGGGCTGTACATTAGGGTTAGAGGAGGATCAGCAATGACGGATAAAAAGACGAACGAAAATCCGCTTCCGACAGGCAGCGACTATATTGTGGTTAAGGCTAAAGAGAACGGCGTTCAAGTGATTGGTCTAACTAGAGGTACGGATACACGCTTTCATCATACAGAGAAGCTAGACAAGGGTGAGGTGTTGATTGCCCAATTTACCGATCATACCTCAGCTATGAAAATCCGCGGTAAAGCTGAAATTTTAACGAAACATGGACAATTGGAAAGTGAAAGCTGAAAAGCAGGCATAGCCTGCTTTTTTTCAAAATATAGTAAGGGTGAATGATCATATCCGCATAAAAGTGGGTACTATGGATAAGGGGGCGTGTCCATGAACAAAGCCTGGTTGGTCGGTGCTGTATTACTCTTGACTGCGACCTCTGCTATTATTTTGCCGAAACTGGCAGACTTAGACTCATCCGTACAGCAGAGAAATGGAACAGTGGAGACTTTTACTGGCAGCCATAACACAGTGCTGGGCAATGACAATCTTGTTGATATTATGGGCGCTCTTCCGTTGACCTTATCCATAGATAGCGTAGGCTGGGAAGATCATGTTCTGTCACTGGATCTAAAAGTGAGCGGGAACGATCATGAACCTGAGGAACTCTATCAAAATATGGCTCAGGCCATTTCCTTTGCTATTCAAGAAACTTCGAATGTGAATCAGCTTTTACTTCGCATTGTCGTAGAGGATAAATGGCTTGGCAGCAGACGACTGTTGTTAGCTGGAGATATAAGACGTTCGGAGTGGTCTTATGCGCTGCAAGATGAACTCCAGTCTAGGGGGAATCTTCCTATATCGGATCGTCTCAAAACGGGCTTCCGCATTAGTGAAACCGAGCTCTGGAAGAAACAGTTCATTTATCCATGAATGGATTAAAAGAAACTCAGACGTATCACAGTGCGTGACAAAAAAACATGTGATATAATAGACAAGATTGTGAACAAACGAATTATTATTATGTCAATGGCTTCGGAGGCTGAAATGAAACCGTACTGCATACCGCAACTGGCTAAACCCTACACAGACTACGACATGATTCAGAAGCATACGGAATTGCCGCCGTTTTCTGATGGCCGGGGTCATTTGTTATATATTTTTCTAAATCACGCATCTTCTGCAAAAGGGAGTGCCGGAGAGTTGTACACGCTTGTGACAGCGCTTGTTCAACTGGGACTGGACACTCATGAGGTAATTGACCGTTCAAACGATAGACGCGGGGGAGATCCTATGCGTTCCCGTCAATTGAAGGTGCTAGCTGGTGATTACTTCAGTAGCTGGTTTTACCATTTGCTTGCAAAGAGTGATCAGATCGAGATGATTGGAATCTTGAGTAAGGCAATTGCAGATTTCAATGTCTTGAAAGCGAATCTCTACGTGAAAATGAGAGGCATACGCCTTTCGGCTGAACAATACTTGCGGCATATGGTACAGCTGAATATGCGGCTGTTCCTTTCTTTTACTCCTTTGATTGAGAACTCTGTAGTGGAGTTGTGGGAGAAACTGCTGGCAGAATTTAGTCAATGCGAGACCGTTGCTCTTGAGCTTTCCCGTAGTGATGATCCTGCAAATGCAGGGAATGGCTATTGCTATTGGAAGATGATGGAGACTGCAACGGACGAAGAATGCAAGCAGCTTCAAGACCGGAACCTTGATCAGAAGGAATGGAAGATGCTGAAAATGAAATATAAATGTGATTCTCAACTGACAGACAAGCTGCATCAATCGCTTCAGTCTATTCAGGGACTATTGCAAAGTGTTAAAGACGAGAGTTTGCTTAGAGAGCTAGAGATCGCGCTGGATCGTTTTCTTCTGCAGATGAAGGTCACAGGACAAGCAGCCGTGGAGGGTTAATGGATGACTATGGAAAAGACGACAACTGCTGTGGGTGACAACAGCAAACCAAAAGAGCAGTTTGTGCATTCCGTGTTTGAGAGTATTGCTGGAAAATACGATTTAATGAATGACATCCTAAGCTTTCGCCGCCACAAGGCTTGGCGTAAATTCACGATGAAGAAGATGGGGATGAAGCGTGGGGATTCCGCCGTTGACCTATGTTGCGGAACCTGTGATTGGAGCATCGCTTTGGCGGAAGCCTCGCAGACTGGCAATGTAATCGGACTGGATTTTAGTGCCGGCATGCTTGAAGTCGGACGCCGTAAGGTTGAAGAGCGTAAGCTTCAGAACCGTATTTCGCTGGTGCAAGGCAATGCTATGGAGTTACCTTTTGAAGATAATGCATTTGATTATGCAACGATTGGATTCGGTCTACGCAACGTGCCA
Source organism: Paenibacillus sp. FSL R5-0345 (assembly GCF_000758585.1). NCBI lineage: Bacteria > Bacillati > Bacillota > Bacilli > Caryophanales > Paenibacillaceae > Paenibacillus > Paenibacillus sp. FSL R5-0345. The sequence continues at coordinate 4,558,687 of NZ_CP009281.1, read as the reverse complement.
GATCCTGTTCAAGTGCTTAACGAAATGAAACGGGTAGTAAAACCTGGTGGAATGGTTGTGTGTTTGGAGCTATCGAAGCCGATGAAACAGCCGTTTAAAGGCGTATATTTCTTCTATTTCCAGCGTGTACTCCCACTGCTTGGTAAGCTATTCGCGAAAAAGTACGAGCAATACAAATGGCTGCCAGAGTCACTGGCATTGTTCCCTGACCGGGAGCAGCTAGCCACTATTTTCCGTGAAACCGGACTTCAAAAAGTGGAATCCTTCCCCTTGACCGGAGGCATCGCGGCATTACATATTGGGCTCAAGGAGAACGGAAATGTTTAAGAAAATCGGTATCTTTTTGCAAATGATTAAGTTTGAACATACGGTATTTGCTTTACCCTTTGCCTTTATGGGGGCTTTACTGGGATCTGTTGTCATGAATGATAGTCTCCCGTCTTGGAGCCAAATAGGCTGGATTATAATCGCCATGTTTGGAGCACGTAGTGCAGCTATGGGGTTGAATCGATTGATTGACCGAATTAGTGATGCCAAGAATCCGCGGACAGCCGGAAGAGCGATTCCTGCAGGGTTACTCAAGATCGGTGAAGTTGTCATTTTTATCGGCATTTCGTTTTTCTTACTCTTTTGGGCAGCCTTTAAATTGAACCCTTTGTCAGCTAAGCTGTTACCTATCGCTGTATTCTTTCTTGTCATTTATTCATTCACTAAGCGCTTTACATGGGCATGTCATCTTATCCTCGGCCTCACCATTGCGCTTGCACCTCTGGGCGGATGGGTAGCAGTGACCGGAAGTGTGAATTGGACTTCAATGGTATTTTACTTCACAATTGTGTTTTGGACTGCTGGTTTTGATGTTATATACTCTTGTCAGGATGTTGAGTTTGATATTAAAGAGGGCTTAAACTCCATTCCAGTGCGGTTTGGGGTTCAAGGTGCGCTCGTTATTGCTCGCGTATTTCACATTCTCACGGCGATTGGATTCGTATCGCTGTTGTTTTTGACGGATTTAAGCTGGTGGTATGTGGCAGGTATGATTCTTGCTTATATTATTCTTTTTTATGAGCATTATATTGTATCCCCTAGTGATCTTAGTCGTTTGCAAACCGCTTTTTTCACTATGAACGGCGTGCTGAGCATCGTGGTGTTCTCTTTCACTTTGATTGACTTGGTGGTGCATTTCAAAAAATGACGCTTACTAAACCGAAAAACTTCGTGGTAGGAATTACAGGGGCAAGCGGTGCTATTTATGGTATTCGTCTGATCGAAACGTTGTTATCGCTAGGCTACTCCGTGCATTTGGTAGTAAGCAATGCGGGCTGGCGCGTATTTAAAGAAGAACTAGGTTATATCGCATCAGACCGGGAAGGCTTTTTGAACGAAAAGTTCAAGGGCTATCCCGGTTCTCTACTTTATCATCCTGTCGCTGATATCGGCGCAACGATCGCAAGTGGTTCCTTTCGTGTAGAAGGGATGATTATAATGCCTTGTTCCATGGGAACATTGTCAGCAGTTGCTAATGGGACTTCAGATAATCTGATGACTCGTGCTGCTGATGTTATGCTTAAGGAAGGACGTCCGCTGGTCCTTGTACCTCGTGAGACACCTCTGCATGCTATTCATCTAGAGAATATGTTGAAGCTGTCCCGTCTGGGGGTTCGGATCATTCCGGCAATGCCGGCTTTTTACTTTGGGCCGCAAAGTATGGATGATCTGATTAATTTCATGGTGGGTAAAGTGCTTGACAGCTTTAATATTGAACATCAATTATTTCGCAGATGGGGGGATTGAAAGAATGGAGAATAACAGCCACACCATCATCGGCAAAATCAGCTATACCAACTCATGGCCGGTATTTCACAATTTTCATCCCTCTGCATTGAAATATCCTGCAGAGATGGTGAGTGAAGTACCTGCCATTCTTAATCAGGGGATGAGTCGCGGAACGATTCATGTAGGTGCGTTATCCTCTTTTGCTTATGCTGAAGCCAGTGAAAAGTTATTGCTGTTACCTGATTTATCGGTAAGTGCGGACGGTCCTGTGAGGTCAATATTTCTTTTTTCTCGGGTGCCTCTTGCACAGATAGGTTCAGGTACGATTGCTGTTACGAACACTTCTGCAACATCGGTTAACTTGCTGAAAATTTTAATGGAAAAAGCTTTTGGCAATAAACCAGAATATATTAGTGCTAATCCTGATTTGGATGCCATGATGCATCATGCAGATGCCTGTTTACTCATTGGTGATCATGCGATTAAAGCCTCTTGGCAGGATCAAGGTTATATCGTAACGGATTTAGCAGAGCTCTGGAAAGAATGGACGGGCTTAGGGATGACCTTTGCGGTCTGGGCAGTGAATCGAAAGGCAGCGAAGGACAAACCGGAAGCCATAGCTGAGATTGCAGAAGCTTTTGCTGAGAGTAAGCTCCGGGGGTTAAGTGATTTAGATCCTATTGTACTTGCAGCCTGTACGACAATTGGAGGTACTAAGTCTTATTGGGAAGGGTACTTTCGCAATTTATGCTATGATTTTGGAGAAAGGCAGCAGAAAGGTCTGAACCTCTATTTCCGCTATGCCTATGAGATGGGTCTGCTGCCGCAGGCAGTGAAGATGGAGATTTGGAGTCATAAACTGTTGACACGGGTGAAGGAATGAAACGACTGCAAATATTCGGATTACTGAACAGAGACATGGATCAGATTGAAAAAGAGTTGTATCGTAGCGTACAGGGTGATGACGACCTGCTAACCGAGACTTCCCTGCATTTATTAAAAGCTGGCGGTAAAAGATTGCGCCCAGTATTTGTCTTAATGGGAGGAAAGTTTGGCAAGTATGATCTAGAGAAGCTGAAGCGTGTGGCGATTCCGCTGGAACTAATTCATAGTGCATCACTTGTTCACGATGATGTCATCGACGATGCAGAACTTCGTCGAGGTGAACTTACTGTTAAGGCCAAATGGGGCGATAAAATTGCCATGTACACCGGTGACTACATATATGCGAAAGCACTGGTGATAACGACGGAGCTGAAGAATCCGCGAATTCATCAGATTTTGTCCAAGGCTATGATTGAAATGTCGATCGGTGAGATGGAGCAGATTCGTGACTTCTTTAACAGTGAGCAAAGTGTGCGTCATTATCTACGCCGAATTCGCCGCAAAACAGCCTTGTTGATTGCTGTTAGCTGCCAACTTGGAGCACTTGCTGCTGATGCAGATCCAGAGGTGGCACGTCTACTTTATAATTATGGATATAATGTAGGGATGGCCTTCCAAATCCGTGATGATTTACTCGACCTTTCAGGCACCGAGAAGCAAATCGGTAAACCCCCGGGCAGTGATATGCGGCAAGGAAATATTACCCTTCCTGTCATTTATAGCTTGGAAGATGATAGGTTGCGAGCCCCGCTTCTTGAGGAGTTGAAGTCTATTCGCGAAGGCAACAGCACAGTAGGACGTGCTATTGATCTTATTCTTTCTGGAGACGGAATCGCCCGTTCCGAGGAGCTGGCTTCGCGTTATATCGCGAAGGCACTTGCCGCACTAGATCAGTTGCCTAACAACAAGACTAAGCGTAATCTGCGTGATATTGCCTTTTTTGTAACAGGTAGAGCTTATTGAGGTTTTGGTGATTACAAATTAAACGTTTCCAGAAAGCGCGGTTTCTGTTAAGATAGCGTCAAAACAACCCAACTTATGGGGAATTGGAGAGTGCCTCTATGGAAAAGACGTATCTGATGGTCAAGCCGGATGGAGTACAACGTGGATTAATCGGGCGTATTGTTTCACGTTTTGAAGATAAGGGCTTTAAGCTGGTCGCTGCAAAGCTGATTACAGTTAGTGAAGACCAAGCTAAAAGACATTATGCGGAGCATGCTGGCAAGGACTTTTTTTCAGAGCTGGTCTCTTTTATAACCTCAGGTCCAGTGTTTGCAATGGTATGGGAAGGTGATGATGTTGTAACATTGTCCCGTACACTCATTGGTAAAACGAAGGTAGGAGAAGCTATGCCGGGTACAATTCGCGGTGACTTTGCCAGTCATACACCGCTTAATTTGATTCATGGATCAGACTCGCCTGAAAGTGCAGAACGAGAAATTGCAAATTTCTTTACGCCAGATGAACTGAATCTGTATAACAAAGAGATCGCACTCTGGATGTAGGAGCCAAGCGGGAGGCAGGGGATTAACATGTCTGATCGTAATGTTGCAGCATTAACAGCAGATTCAGATTACATTGGGTTTATTCATCATGTTAAGCAAAGCACCGGAATTGATCTAGCTCAGTATAAAGAAGCGCAGATGAAGCGGCGTTTAACGACTCTTCGTGTGAAGAATGGATATCATACCTTTAGTGATTTTTTTGCCGCAATGATGAAGGACAAGGAATTATTTTATGAATTTTTGGACCGAATGACGATTAACGTCTCCGAGTTTTGGCGGAATCCGAATCGATGGGAAGTATTGCGAGATATCATTCTTCCTGACATACAACAATCTGGTCGCAGATTAAAGCTGTGGAGCGCTGCGTGTTCCACTGGAGAAGAACCTTATACGCTGGCTATGATTTTATCGGATAAGAATTTATTGGGACAGACTGGTATTCTGGCTACGGATATTGACGACGGTGCGCTTTCCAAAGCAAAGCAGGGCTTGTATCTGGAACGTTCTTTAAAGGATGTGCCTAAGGATGTTGCTGCTCGTTATTTCAAACCCGAGGGTCCTTTATTCAAAGTTAGTGATACGCTTAAGAAAAACATAGATTTCCGCAAACAGAACCTACTGCTGGACAAGTTCGACGAGGGCTTTGATCTTATCATTTGTCGCAATGTAATGATCTATTTTACTGAAGAGGCGAAGAATAAGCTCTACCATAAGTTCTCGGCAAGTTTACGTCCCGGTGGATATTTGTTTGTAGGCAGCACAGAGCAAATCTTTACTCCAGCACAATATGGCTTTGAATCGACGGAAACCTTTTTCTATCGTAAAAAATAAATACTTCTTGCTCCTTCGTCCGTGTACTTTTTAACGTATACTTTCGCTATAGTTCAGTGATACTGGGTAGTAGAATCTGTAAGCTAAGTGAAAGGATCGTTAAACCGATGGACAAAAGCAAGGTCATTGCCGCGTACAAACGAGGCTTTATCACCGTTCGTGAGTGCGGGCAAATTCTCGGTGTAGAAGAAATGCAATTGAAGCGCCTTCTGCAGCTGGAAGAGCGTAAGTCTACATTTCCTTCAACGAGTCAGCGGATCGGCAGCTAACAAGCGCCGGACCGAGCCGAGGAGCGCCATTTATACTCTTTAGAGTATGAATGGCGCTTTTTCTTTAAAAATATAAGGAAATAGAAGTTTCGCACTTCCTCAGCAGGAACGCTCATAATGTGAATTAGGGAAAATGTACCTAATTATTCTGATAAATACACGGAAATAAGGTTTTTTAGGGAAAACCTCCCTAATCATCCATCGAAAAGATAGACAAAGAGGTGATTTCACGGAAAATTAGGGAGAATTTCCTCAATTCATAGATAATGGATCAATATCTGCTTATAATCAGGGAGATTTTCCCTAATCATCAACATCTTAAAGATACCAGGCTCACTGAAGCACCGAATCTTTTCATCTTTTCACCCTCAGCCATAGTATTTCACCAGAGGGGTTACAAGCTACTAGCTCATGTGTAAACAGACTCAGATGCAGCTAATTGTACGTTTTGGATCTTTTTGAGCAAGTTTCGGACACATTATTTTGTCGGGAAGGGTGCCTTTTTAGGAAGATCCCTTTCTTGTCAAAGAGGATTGCCTATACTATAATGAGCAAAGATCATTAGGATTTTAGCGGTTTACAGTTTAAAAGTATAAAAGGGGGAACGCAGCATGAGTTTGCGCTATTTAACAGCGGGGGAAACGCACGGCCCCCAGCTCACGGCCATTATTGAGGGATTGCCTAGTAATTTGACCTTGGATTTTGAAGAGCTTAATTTTCAATTGCAACGTCGACAAAAGGGATATGGACGTGGACGTCGCATGCAGATTGAGAAAGATACGGCACAAATCGTAGGTGGAGTGCGTCATGGCTATACTACAGGTGCTCCAGTAGCCTTGGTAGTAGAGAATAAAGACTGGACCCACTGGAAGAACATTATGAATATTGAGCCTATTCCTGGCAGTGATGAAGAAAAACGGCGCGTAAACCGGCCGCGTCCTGGCCATGCAGACCTGAACGGCGGATTGAAGTACAACCATACGGATCTTCGTAATGTTCTGGAGCGCTCCAGTGCTCGTGAAACAGCAGCTAGAGTCGCATGTGGCGCTGTAGCCAGACAGCTATTGGCGGCTTTTGGCGTGAAAGTAGCAGGACAAGTCATCCGTATCGGTGAGATTGAAGCGCCTGCGAACGATCTGCCTATCGATGAGTTGATTGAGCGGACAGAACAATCCTCTGTCAGAGTTGTTGATAAAGAAACGGAACAGAAGATGGAGGCTTACATAGATCAGATCAAGGAAGAAGGCGACTCCATCGGTGGAATCGTTGAATGTATCGTCGAAGGACTTCCTATTGGACTTGGCAGCTATGTACAGTCAGACCGGAAGCTTGACGGAGCAATCGCTGGAGCGGTAATGTCAATTAATGCCTTTAAAGGTGTAGAGATTGGCATTGGGTTTGAAGCTGGTAAATTGCGTGGATCGCAAGTCCATGATGAAATTATGTATGAAGCTTCTAAAGGATACTACCGTGCAAGCAATCGCTTAGGCGGTTTTGAAGGTGGTATGACTAACGGAATGCCTGTTGTAGTTCGCGGCGTCATGAAGCCGATTCCTACCCTTTATAAACCGCTTCAAAGTGTAGATATCGACACGAAAGAACCATTTACAGCGCAAGTTGAACGCTCCGACGCTTGTGCAGTTCCAGCGGCTTGTGTTGTACTGGAAAGTGTAGTGGCATGGGAAATTGCAAAAGCCTTTCTTGATAAATTCGGTGGAGATTCACTGGAAGAAATTAAAGCGAACTATGAAAATTACCTATCACAGCTGGAGAGCTACTAATTATGCGTACAATTAATGTAGACTTAGGCGATCGATCGTACCCTATCCTTATCGGTAGTGGAGTACTTAAGGACATCGCCCGTTATTGTGCTGAAGCAGGATTTTCGGAGCGTAGTCCACTGTTAGTGGTGAGTGATAGTGAAGTAGCGCCAAGGTATTTGCCGGCACTTGAAGAAGCTTTGCGTTCTCATGGCTATACTGTGGTTAGCCACATTATGCCAGCAGGTGAAGCTTCTAAATCATTAACCGTGTATGAAGAGGTCATGACAACTGCGATTCAAGCAGGGCTAGACCGTAATTCAGCGGTTTTGGCTTTAGGTGGCGGTGTAGTTGGAGATTTAGCTGGATTTGTAGCAGCGACCTATATGCGTGGGATCGGATTTCTACAAATTCCGACGACGATATTAGCTCACGATAGCAGTGTAGGTGGTAAAGTGGCAGTCAATCATCCATTAGCTAAAAATATGATTGGGGCTTTCTATCAACCGTCGATGGTACTCTACGATTTGGATACGTTACGTACTCTTCCAGCACGGCAAGTCGCATCGGGTCTGGCTGAAGTGGTAAAGCACGGTCTCCTGGTGGACAAAGAGTTCGCATATTGGTGTCGTGATCATGCCGAAGAGCTGCTAAGTCTGAATGTCGAAGCTTTAGGTTATGCTTTAGAGCGTGGCTGTGCGATCAAGGCAGAGGTAGTAGGAAATGATGAGCGTGAGCATGGACTTCGAGCGATTTTGAACCTTGGACATACGATCGGACATGCGATTGAAGCCGTTGGTGGGTACGGTGTGTTCCTGCATGGGGAAGCGATTGCGATTGGCATGGCGGGTTCAGCGCTATTGGCTGTGAAGCTTGGACGGGATGCTTCCATTTATGAGGATACTGTATCCATGCTGTCCGCGTTATCGCTGCCGGTACGCCTTCCTTCCGAGTATGATGAAGATGAACTGATGGAAGCTATGATGCATGATAAGAAATTCAAAGAAGGCAAGATGACCTTTATCGTGCCTGATTCCATAGGCTCTGTAAGCATTGTGAATGATGTGCAGGAGTCACTTGTGCGAGAGGTTCTCGCAGAGCTTAAGAAGGAGGAAAGACCGTGGTAAACCGAGGAATTCGCGGAGCAACGACCGTGACAAAGAACGAAGAGGCAGAGATTTTACGAGAGACAGTTATACTGCTGCGTGAAATCGTAGAACGTAATGATGTTGTAGCTGAGAATATAAGCAATGTATGGATTACGATGACCAATGATTTGGATGCAACTTTTCCGGCAAGGGCTATTCGTGAGATTGAGGGCTGGGAAATGGTTCCACTTATGTGTTCAACAGAAATCCCGGTTAAAGGCAGCTTACCGAAGTGTATTCGGTTGATGGTACAGATTAATACGGATAAATCGCAGCGTGAGATTCGCCATGTTTATCTGAATGAAGCTCAGAAGCTACGTCCGGATTTATCAGAGAGCAAGTCTTAAATTATAGTTGTGGGTTGTCAATGACCCTTGTCATCATGTATAGTGTAGTTAGCCGAGTATAGAAGAGTTTAGTTTAGTTGAGATGAGTATAGTTGAGCAGAGTGCAAGAAGTTTTTTAGATTAGCATGTATTGTGTAAGCAGAGTCTTTATTTTGATATGCACTGAAGTGTTATTTTCACATCAGTGGTGTATCTTATTTAGGGATAAGTCTGTAAACACTACATCAGTATGCTGATCCATGCTCAAAAACATATACTTACTTACACAAACCCTCTACTTCGGTAGAGGGTTTTTTTGTATTTCGGAACCATTCATATATCTAAGGGGGCATCTAACAATGACGAATCCAAGTGTTCAAGAGGTGGTAAAGCTGTCGCGGGATTATAATCTGATTCCTGTTGTAAAGCGACTGCTCGCGGATATGGAAACACCTATCCGATTATTCCAACGTTTCGCTGAACGTGATCGCGCGTTCTTACTTGAAAGTGTAGAGGGCGGGAAACAATGGGCACGGTATTCTTTCATCGGTAGCGATCCCTTTTTGATGATATCCGGTAAAAAGGGTGCAATTAACGTAGAGGTCGGAGGAGAGCAGAAGCGACTATACGGAAAGCCGATTGAGGAGCTTAAAGCGTTACTCCGTTCATACCGTAGTCCTAAGCTTGACGAAATGCCTCCGTTTACCGGAGGGGCTATAGGATTTTTTGGATATGATCTGCTGCAATATTATGAGAAGCTGCCTCAGCATCCAGTGGATGATCTCCAAATGGATGATATAAGATTTATGTTTTGTGATCGGATCATTGTTTTTGACCATGTGAAGCAGCAGATTCTACTTGTTGGTAACCTGCATGTAAAAGACGGAGATACAGATTCGGATATCAGATCCAATTATGAAATCCTGAGTCGTAAGCTGGAGGACATGGCCGAAGATCTACAAAAAGAAGGTCCTAAGGAAAATGTGAATCGTCGCAGCATACCTCAGGATATCGAGCTTGGTGAGATTCATTCAAATCTTACTAAAGAACAGTACATCAACAATGTTGAACAAGCGAAGGAATACATTCGTGCAGGCGATATTTTTCAGGTGGTCTTGTCACAGCGATTGCATATTGAAACGGAGGTTTCTCCGCTGCATGTATATCGAATGCTGAGAACACTTAACCCTTCCCCATATATGTACTATTTAAAAATGGATGAGGAGATTATTGTTGGTACTTCACCGGAAGCGCTAGTAAAGGTGGATGGAAATCGGGTGGAGACACGGCCAATTGCTGGAACAAGACCAAGGGGGGACAGTGAAGCAGCGGATCGGGCGTTCGCTTCGGAGCTCTTGGAGGATGAAAAAGAACGTGCAGAGCATCTGATGCTTGTTGATCTGGGTCGTAATGACCTAGGCAGAGTATCCAAATTTGGTTCAGTGAAATGTGATTCCTTTATGGAAATTGAAAGATATTCTCATGTCATGCACATGGTATCGAATGTGTCAGGCACACTCAGTGAGGATAAAGATTTCTTTGATGCATTCCTCTCTTGTCTGCCGGCCGGAACGGTTTCCGGGGCGCCTAAGCTACGGGCCATGGAGATTATAGCTGAGTTGGAAAAAGAAGCGCGAGGAGCATATGCCGGAGCCATTGGATATCTAGGGTTCTCTGGAAACATGGATTCCTGTATCACCATTCGTACGATCATCTTCCGGAAAGGTCGCGCATATGTGCAGGCCGGAGCAGGTATCGTTTGGGATTCGGTTCCTGAGAAAGAGTATGAGGAAACCGTGAATAAAGCGAAGGGCATGCTGAAGGCTATTCGTATGGCAGAAGCTATGTTTCCATCTGAAGTGAAAGAGAAGCAAGTCATCAACCAAGATTATATGTACGAATATACCCCTGAACAAGTGGTTTGATTTATATAGTAACTCATTAAGGCTGGGAGGAAGATTATTATGGATGCAACGAAATTAATTCAATCAGGAATCGCCGGACTGATCGAAGGCAAAAATCTGACACGTACTGAAGCACGGGATATAATGGGTGCTATAATGCTTGGAGATGCTTCACAAGCACAAATCGGTTCATTGCTGACTGCTTTACGAATTAAAGGAGAAACCGTGGAGGAGATTACGGGTTTTGCGGAAGCTATGAGAGGTTTCGGCACATCCGTACTGACTGACCGCGCACGTTTGTTAGATACCTGTGGTACGGGCGGTTCCGGCATCCATAAATTTAATATTTCAACCGCCTCAGCGATTATTTCATCTGCGGCTTCGGTTAGAGTTGCAAAGCATGGCAATCGTTCGGCTTCAGGCAGAGCGGGAAGTGCTGATGTACTTGAAGCCTTAGGTGTTAACATTCATCTGAATGCAGAGCAGGCTCGAGAATGTCTGGATCGCATTGGCATTTGCTTTTTATTCGCACAAATTTACCATCCTTCGATGCGACATGCAGCAGCACCTCGTAAAGAGCTTGGTGTACGAACGATCTTTAATATGCTGGGTCCTCTTACAAATCCCGCAGGTGCTGACCGTCAGCTGCTGGGGATTTATGACCGGGATAAGACGGAGACGGTGGCTAATGTACTGAAGGAGCTAGGTTCCAAGCGTGCAATGGTTGTAAGCAGTTCGGATGGTCTAGACGAAATCAGCATTTCTGCCTCTACATTAGTGTCTGAGCTAAAAGAGGGTATAGTGACCACTTATGAAATTACTCCGGAGGGATTAGGTCTTAACAGACATCCGCTTGAAGCCGTTCTGGGTGGAGACGCAGCTGAGAACGCAGCAATTATTACCTCCGTGCTCCAAGGTGAGATCAATCCCTATCGCGATATCGTGTTAGCTAATGCGGGAGCATGTATATATGTTGCAGGTCTGGCAGATACCTTGGCCGGAGGCGTCGAGAAAGCAAAAGAAGTAGTGGATTCGGGTAAGGCATTATCCAAGCTGGATCAGCTTGTTGTGATGACGGAGGAGCTTAATTATGTATCTTGATAAAATTGTCGCTACAAAGATCAAAGAGGTGGAGGCGCTCAGTGAACGCTTTTCTATAGCTCAAGCCGAACGTGATATAGCAGCACTCCCTCAGACTAGGGGCTTTCGTAAGGCGCTGACCCAAGGGAAGAACAGAGAGATGGGATTGATTGCTGAGGTGAAGAAGGCTTCCCCTTCTAAAGGTTTGATCCGTGAAGATTTCGATCCTGTTTCTATTGCAAAAGGCTATGAAGCGGGAGGCGCTGATTGTTTATCTGTTTTGACGGATAGGGATTATTTTCAGGGCAGCGCTGCCTACTTGCAGCAAGTGAAGGATAGCGTTAATCTTCCGCTGCTCCGCAAAGATTTTATTATTGATGAGAAACAGATTTATGAAGCGCGTATTCTTGGAGCAGATGCGGTGTTGTTAATCGTCGCAATTTTGACACCGGATAAACTGTCTCATTTTGTAGATATAGCCACAGGACTTGGAATGGATGTATTGATCGAAGTTCATGATCGAAATGAGCTTGCGGTGGTATTAAGTACAGACAAAATAACTCATCCTAATATACTGCTGGGCATTAATAATCGTAATCTGCGTACGTTTGAGACTTCCTTAGAGACAACGGCAGAACTTGCAGCATTAGTACCTCAAGGTGTCCCTGTGATCAGTGAAAGCGGAATTGCAGGTCCAAGTGATATTGACTACCTAAGAACGACTGGCGCTCATGGTGTACTCGTTGGGGAATATCTAATGCGTCAAGCTAATGTAGAAGATGCGGTAAATGGATTGTTAGGTATGCTCCCAAATGGAAAGGACCGTGTCCGGCATGGCTGAGACATTGGTAAAAATCTGTGGACTTCAGGACGTTGAAGTGCTAAAATCTATGGTACACTTACCACTAGATTATATTGGATTTGTATTCGCACCTAGTCGTCGCAGGATTACTCTGGAGCGTGCTTCCGAACTGATTGCTGAACTTCCACAATGGAAGACTAGTGACAAGCCTAAAGCTGCTGGGGTTTTTGTTAATCCCGAGCTGGATGAGCTGAGCGAACTGCTCTCCGTTGTGTCACTAGATGTTATTCAGTTACATGGGGAGGAAAGTCCAGCCTTTTGTCAAAAGGTTCAGCAAGCTTTCCCACAAGTTCAGGTGTGGAAGGCATTGTCTGTTGCTGATAAAGAGTGTGATGACGCCGAAAACAAATATACATTGGAACAATACGCAGGCTTCGTTGATGCTGTATTGTTAGATACTTATGATCCTCAGCAGAGCGGCGGCTCTGGGCGCACTTTCGCTTGGGAGAGGTTGCCTGATTATCAGGAAATCGCGCTACGAAATGGTTTGCCGTTATTTGTAGCTGGAGGACTTCATCCTAATAACGTAGGAGAGTTGCTAGATACTTATGCTCCGTACGGAGTAGACGTATCTAGTGGAGTAGAGAGTGAAGGCGTTAAAGATATTATTAAAATGACAGCTTTTGTGGAAAGGGTGAAGCAATCATGACACAAGTACCGGACCAGCATGGACGTTTCGGTTCATTCGGAGGGCGCTTCGTGCCCGAAACTTTGATGACTGCATTGATTGAGCTGGAGGAAGCCTATCAGAAGTATTCGGCGGACCCGGCTTTTCAAGAAGAAATAGATTATCTATTAAAGCAATATTCCGGACGGGAGACCCCACTGTATTATGCAGAACGTCTAAGTAAACATCTGGGAGAAGCTAAAATATATTTGAAGCGTGAAGATTTGAATCATACGGGCGCTCATAAGATTAACAATGCGATTGGTCAGGGAATTCTGGCTAAAATGATGGGTAAAACCAAGGTGATCGCTGAGACTGGAGCTGGTCAGCATGGTGTTGCTACTGCTACGGTTGCAGCCCTACTTGGTATGGAATGTAAGGTGTTTATGGGGGAAGAGGATACTCGTCGCCAGGCACTCAATGTATTCCGTATGAAGCTGCTTGGAGCTGAGGTGATTCCCGTTACTTCAGGATCGCGTACTTTAAAAGATGCCGGCAACGAAGCGCTTCGCTACTGGGTTAGCAATGTGGAAGATACTTTTTACATTCTCGGTTCTGCCGTAGGCCCACATCCTTATCCGATGATGGTTCGTAACTTTCAGCGGGTGATTGGTGATGAAACGCGGCGCCAGATTCTGAAGGCTGAAGGAAGACTGCCGGATGTGCTTGTTGCTGCAGTAGGCGGCGGTAGTAATGCCATCGGCATGTTCTATCCGTTTGTAGAGGATGAAGGTGTCGGTATGATTGGTGTGGAGGCAGCAGGCAAAGGAATTGACACACCATTTCATGCGGCGACGATGAGTAAGGGGACTCATGGCGTATTCCAGGGTTCGATGAGTTACCTTCTGCAGGATGAACATGGTCAAGTAACAGAGGCTCATTCTATCTCCGCAGGTCTGGATTATCCTGGTGTAGGTCCTGAGCACTCCTATTTAAAAGATATCGAACGCGCAAAATATGTCCCGATTACAGATGCAGAGGCGTTAGATGCACTGAAGCTGCTATGCGTGACGGAAGGCATTATTCCAGCGTTAGAGTCAGCACATGCGATAGCCCATGTAGTAAAGATGGGTCCAACCCTTACCAAGGACGATATTGTTGTTATCTGTCTGTCAGGCCGGGGAGACAAAGATGTGGAATCGATCATGGCGTACACAGAAGGGAAGGGAAATGAATGACAACCGAAACTACAAACCGAATGGATTTGGTATTCCGGAAGCTTAAAGCTGAAGAACAGACGGCATTAATTCCTTTTCTAACTGTGGGAGATCCTGATCTAGAGACTACGCTTGCCATCATCGCCGAGCTTGAACTAGCAGGTGCAGATATTCTCGAGCTAGGGGTTCCTTACTCTGATCCGCTTGCAGACGGCCCTGTCATTCAGCGAGCGTCTGCGCGTGCTCTGCGGGGTGAGGTTCACCTGCGTACTTGCATGGAGACTGCGTTAAAGGCTCGTCAAGCTGGAAGTGAATTGCCATTTATTTTGTTTTCCTATTACAACCCTATTCTGCAAATGGGACTGGATACATTTTTTGCAGAACTGAATGCTCATGAGATTAGTGGTCTTATTATTCCAGATCTTCCTGTCGAGGAATCAGAGGAGATGCGTCGCCGCAGTAGTGAGGTTGGCGTTAATCTGATTCCACTGGTTGCACCGACCTCAAGTGAACGGATTGCGAAGATTGTCTCAGGTGCGAGTGGGTTTATCTATTGTGTATCCTCGTTAGGTGTGACAGGAGAACGATCCACTTTTCATGCTGATGTAGAAGCGTTTATTGATTCTGTACGTCAAGCAACAGACCTACCAGTAGCTGTTGGATTTGGTATTTCAACGGGTGAACAGGTTGCCCGCTTTGCTCAGATTTGCGATGGGGTTGTAGTAGGCAGTGCCATTGTCCGCAAAATAGAATATGTCATTCCGCTGCTCGACAATCCTGTCACACGGAATGAGGGGCTGTTGCAAATTCGAGAATTTGTGGCACAATTAAAAAGACCATAACAGGGTCATTTAGACCTGTGTATAGTGGAGTAATCAACTATGGAGAGCGAGGACTATTCATGAATCCAAAACCGAATATAGTTAATCTCCCTGTCTACAAACCAGGGAAACCTATAGACGAAGTTAAGAAGGAGCTCGGCTTAAGTGAGGTTATTAAGCTTGCATCCAATGAGAACCCGTATGGAGCTTCCCCGAGTGCTAAAGAGGCTATTCTAGCAGAGCTTGAGAATCTTTATCTATATCCAGACGGATCGGCCGTTGAGTTGACGGCAGCACTTGCCAGCCGGCTTGGTGTAAATAGCGATAATATTATTTTTGGTTGTGGTTCTGATGAGATTATTGCTCTTATTGCTCGTGCTTTCTTCTTGCCAGGTGATGAGACAATCATGGCTGACCAGACCTTTTCTGTCTATAAGAGTAACGCAGATATCGAAGGCGCTGTATCCATCGAGGTACCCCTTGTAAAGGGTACACATGATCTGGATGGGATGCTGGCCCGTATTTCGGACCGCACGAAGGTTGTCTGGATTTGTAATCCGAATAACCCAACAGGAACGATTGTACCAGAGGAAGCCTTGGTTTCTTTCCTTGATGCTGTTCCTTCGAATGTAATGGTTGTCCTTGATGAAGCATACTGCGAGTACGTAACAGATCTTTCTTACTCCAACGGTATCCAATTATTAAATCGTTATACGAATCTGGTTGTGCTTCGCACATTCTCCAAAATTTATGGTTTAGCCGCATTGCGTATTGGTTATGGCGTTGCTAGTCCTGAGATTATTTCATTGATCAACAAGGTACGTGAGCCTTTCAATACTTCTCGTCTTGCGCAGGCGGCGGCTCTTGCTGCCTTGAATGACCAAGATTACGTGGAGCAATGCCGTCGTCTTAATAGCGCGGGTATTGTCCAATTACAAGGTGAATTCAAACGTCTGGGACTAGAATCTTTCCCTGCACACGGGAACTTCATTATGGTAGATGTTCGTAAACCTGCAACCGAGGTTTTCGATGCTTTGATGCGTAAAGGAATCATAGTAAGAGCAGGTCATCAAGTTTACCCTACTTATATTCGTGTTACTGTGGGCTCTGCTGAACAGAACAAAGCGTTTATAACTGCGCTGGAACAAACGCTTATAGAGTATGGTGTGCGCGCTTAGTAATAAACAGCAAGACTAGACTAAAAAAGGCAGGTAGTTCAAAGAACATGACGACAAAAATAGCTATATTCGGTGTCGGTCTGATCGGAGGCTCACTGGCCCTTTGCTTTAAAGGCAAGGAGGGCCTGACCGTCGTAGGACATGCCCACCGTCCTGAATCCGCGAGTAAATATATAAGCAGAGGTGTGGTTGATCAAGCCACGCTTTCTGTTGAAGAAGCGGCACTTGATGCTGATTTCATTTTTTTATGTGTACCGGTAGGGATGTTAGAGGATTATCTGCAACAATTAAGTAAATTGCCTCTAAAACCCGGCTGCATTATTACAGATGTTGGAAGCACGAAAGCTAGTATTGCCGCATGTGCGGTCTCCTTAGATATTCCTGGAGTACATTTTATCGGCGGACACCCAATGGCAGGATCGGAGCGCTCAGGTGTTGAGGCGGCTTCATCACTGCTATTTGAGAATGCGTATTATGTGTTGACGCCTCCTCCAGGCGTACCAGACGAGGCTTATCATGCGTTGGAGTCTCTACTACACCACACAAGAGCGCAGATTGTACGCCTTGATCCAGAACGTCATGATGAGATTGTAGGCGCCATTAGTCATTTACCGCATATTATTGCCGTTGCTCTGGTGAATCAGATTCGTGCCTATGATGATACTGACTCCTTATATAGCACATTAGCTGCTGGGGGCTTTCGGGATATTACACGGATTGCTTCCAGTGATCCTATAATTTGGCGAGACATTTTACTGAACAATCGTTTTGTAATGCTTCGTTTATTGAAGGATTGGAACGAGGAAGTTTCTTCTTTTGTTCGTCTACTGGAAAGTGAAGATGGTGTGGGGATTGAAGAGGCCTTCCAGGAAGCAAATGGCTTCCGCAGTCAGTTACCTGAACGGCGTAAAGGCATGATAGCACCTTTATTTGACCTACATATTGATGTACCGGATCATCCGGGGATTATCGGTCGTATTGCTACTGAGCTGGGGGACCAAGGCATTAACCTTAGTAACGTACAAATCATCGAGAGTCGTGAAGATGTGCCGGGTATTATGCGCCTATCATTTCGACAGGAGAACGATATGGAACGTGCGAAGGTGCTTCTGCAGCAGCACGATTATACCGTATATGTGTAGTTAGTTGCCCTTCCAATATGGAGGGGCTTTTATTTATTATGGGCTCTAAAAAAGTATAACGCTGTGAACAGCAACTGCTTCAAGTGGATGCAGAAGAGGGTATTGATAATGAGCGGGGCTAACCTGGCTGATTTGTTTTAGTGATGGTAGTTTATATTTTTATAAGTTAGATACAGCGCTTACAAGGCAAAAAAAGACCGCTTACAAAGTAAGCGGCTACAGTTCACAATAAATTGGAACCGTGTAGTATTTGGATAGGAGTGGAGAGAAACCATACTGTACTTTTATTATATGTATACGTTTACATTTTGTCAACAGTTTATTAAAAAGAGATTAAAGTCATTTTACAGTGACCAAAGTCTTATTGCTGAAGCTAATGTTTATTTATAATCTGATGTCAGGTCGTGCTGACGAGATTACTGCTCTGAAGTCTATTAATGTCATCCTATGAGAATCTGTGATACAATAGATCTGGTATATTTCTAGATTCGTTATAAAATTTATATGCTTTTATAAGTATGCCATTTTTCTTTTTATATTCATCACAATCATCATGCCATAAATATTGGGTGGTTGAATATACATAGGTGTATTTCAAAATTTAAGATCATGTAAGTCTTATGTTATACATTATCTTTAAATTTCGACGAGAAAAGGTTGTCCTACATAAAATGACGACAATATCGTTTCTTCTTGGTAATAAACTAAAAAATTGCAGTTAGTACCGCAACTTTTAAAGCCCAAACCGGTATAATAAGTACGGACCGGACGGGAAAAGACGTGCAAGGGCGAGGAGGGCCAATCTCACCATGACGGATTCCCAGTTGATCCAGCAAATCAAACAAGGAAATACAGAATTATATTCAGAATTAATGCGTCGTTATCAGCGAAAAATATTGGCATTTGTATATCATATGCTTAGAAACTCACAAATGGAGCTAATTGCAGAGGACCTTTGTTCGGAGACTTTCTACAAGGCATTCCGTAGCTTGCATTCCTTTCGAGAGGTAGATGCTTCCTTTTCAACTTGGTTGTACACTATTGCTCGTAATACTGTACTAAGTGAGCTTCGTAAGAATCGTGCCGGAAATGTATCTCTAGAAGAGAGTGGATATACTCCCGTTGCACCGTTTGAGGTAGCACCTGAGCAGGCTGCATTGCGTAAAGAACGGATGAATTTAGTCCGTGAGGCAATTAATAATCTTCCGGAGAAACAACGCTCTGCGCTAATCCTGCGTGAATACGATCAAATGGACTATCAAGAAATTGCAGAAATTTTGGATCAAAGTGTAAGCTCCGTGAAATCATTGTTGTTTCGTGCCAGAAGTAGTGTGAAGCTTCAACTCGAATCCTATTTCAATGAGCCTGAAGTTGAAGAGCAGGTTGAGAGGGTGTAAGGCGAATGAATTGCAGGGAAGCGCAAGAATGTATTCCGCTCTTGTGGGACGCTCCCCCCACACATCCTAGGCGGATTTTACTAGAAAGACATATTGAAACTTGTCCTTACTGCGCTGCTGAATGGTCTTTGTGGCAAGAAAGTAGTCAGCTTATGCATGATTTGAAGGAAGAGATTAGCGAAGAGAGTGCAGAGCTCATAAATGTTAAAGTTATGGAACGGATTTATCTAGAGAGTCCTTGGTTGATGCCAGGGGATGGGAAATCCGCGGGGACATCTGCTATTGTCCGCCATCGGCTTAGCCTCTGGATCGCTTGCTTTCTGGCAGTATTTTTATCCAGTGTTCTTTACTTCACTATGTTTAGAACACCTGCTGATATCACAGCGGCTCAGAGTGGAATTGTAGAGACGGGTATTGCAGGTTCTATGGAATGGACATCGACTTATCCGATTTTAGGGTCTGAAGGTGGGATTATTGAACCGCTTGTAGTGAATATGGGACCTACTCATCCTCAATATTGGATGATGTTATCCATGCTTGGTGTGGGTTTTGCAGTGTTTTCGCTAACCCGGCTGAATCGCTATCGCAGATCTTAAAGGGTCTATTGACGTATGACTTAGCTGTTACAGTATATAATAGTGTTAATACCGTTGTAGGAGTCCCTTTACTTAAAGTTAAGAGGGGCTTTTTTTGTATTCTAATATGCATAAAAGAAGACTTTTTATTGCATCCATGTTACATTAAGAGACAAATACTTGGATGAAAAGGGGGAGGCAATATGCTAATCGGCTTGATACGCCATGGATTGACGGACTGGAACGCAATTGGGAAGATTCAGGGACAAAGTGATATTCCGCTTAATGATGAAGGACGGATGCAAGCTGCTATGCTTGCTGACCGCTTACTACAAGAACCGTATCGCTGGGATTATTGCATTACAAGTAACCTTTCCCGTGCCGCAGAGACAGGCAAGATTATTGCCGATAAATTAGGCATACCGCTGCTAGATCCTGATCATCGGATCCGGGAACGTGCTTACGGGCAGGTAGAAGGGCTTACTGCCGCTGAACGCGAAGAGAAGTGGGGCAAGGAATGGAGTCAGCTCTCGCTAGGTCAAGAAACTGACGAGCAGCTTCAGGCTCGTGCACTCGCTTTTATGGAGGATATTTCTGCGCAGCATCCCGATCGGAACATATTAGTTATTTCTCATGGGGGGTTCCTCGCTCAGCTGTATACGGCACTTTACAAGGATAAGTATTCTGAACGAATTGGAAATTTATCCCTAACCATCTTGGAGAAGAAAGAGCGGGAATGGAACCCTATTTTATACAATTGTACTCGCCATATCCTGCAAAATCAGCGTTAACCCGTGCATCGGGTTATTTTTTTTGCGCTAAGGGGAATAAAATGGGCTGTATTTCCCATAATGGTAGTAAAACGGTGAGGCGATAAAACATGAATCTGGCGGATATGCTTACTTATGCAGATATTGGACAGCTGACCGCCATAGCGGGACGCTACCGGTGTGAATGCAAGCAGAATTCTAAACATGACTTGATCCAGAGTATTTTGATTATGCTGGGTAGCAGAAGTTTTATGGAGTCTCATATCCGGGAATGTGCTCCGGAGGATCTGCGGTTTTTGAATACATTACTTTTTGATGAACGCAGCTACTTTAGTCTAGAAGATTTGTTGGCTGTGGCTAGGCAGGCTTCGTTTGACGCTCCTGAAGGAAAGACCGGAGGTTTCCGGGAGATGGTTTCTCGTTTCAAAAGCGGAGGCTGGCTCTTTAGTGGCTCCTCCCAGCAAACCAGATACTTGTTCCAAGTGCCTAAAGATTTGAAAGAGCGCTTTCGTGAGACGATGAGCGCATATATCAAGGATAAGGTTACGGTTAGCTCTGAACCAGCCATGTATCGAAATGAAGGCGAATTGTTATTAGGTGATCTGGTTATGCTTCTGAGATATATTAAAGAAAATGAGCCGGAGCTGAATCAGGAAGGGGCAATGTATAGGCGGTATCAGCAAGGGGTGATGAATGCACTTCATATTCCGGAAGATCTTCTTAGCAAAGGCGGCTGGAGATTTGGTTATGGTAGGGCATGCGAGCATTATCCACCTAGATTAGCGCTCCTGTATGATTATGTTCGTCATCGCCGCTGGATCACTGAAGAAGGGTTTCGGTTAAGGCTTACAGCGACAGGAGAGGCAGTGTTGGCTGATGGAAAATGCGACTCGTTGATGCAGATATTCTCTTTTTGGTTAAAACTATATAAGGGGGCTATACCAAACCTGCCTTCACTTGTGTATTGGGTAAGCATTAGTGCAAGGAATTGGGTGAGTGTACCTTCATTAGTGGATGGGGTAGGGTGGTTAATTAAACCGTTCTATTATGACAGTGCTGCTTCTATCCTGGAGCAACGAATTATTCGGATGATGGTGCACCTTGGGATGCTTAAATTAGGGGAGAACGCTGTTGGACTCGCTGTGATGATGACGCCGTGGGGGATGGAGATAGCCGTGCCTAAACATCTATAGTAGTATGGAGGCATACAAGCAAATGCTTATGGGGATTACATATGTAGATTGAGGACTTCGCCTTGGTTGCTGATAGGAACAATAGATGAAGTATTGATCAGAATGGGTAAATATGTAGAACGTAGACAGGATTGTTGAATATGATTTAGTAGGTGCCGTCACTTTTGAAACCGAAAACAAATCATCTTGATGGATATCAAAATATTAAAGCAATAAGGATCTCTTAAACAGCGGAGGTGTATCGAATGGACAAAATGAAGGCTACGTACGAAGTGATGCTAGGACTTGCGGCAGAAATGGTGTGGGATGAAGCGCTGCGAAAGCGTCGCTCCGACATCTTGCACCGTGAGATTGACACGGCGCTGGCTACAGGAGATAAATTGGCTTTTCGAAATCTTACAGAAGAACTTAAAAGTCTGGCATAAAGAAATGCGCTTAGCGCATTTCTTTTTTTTATTAATTTGTTGTGATCTTGCTAATGGAGCAATGAAGCTCACTTTATGTATAAGTAAAAATCTAAATCTAGACGTTTGTACCCCTCTTTCAATATAATGGGATTTATAACTTCGGGCAAATTTGTGAACAGCGGAAACGACGAAGGATTGTATTATAGGGAGATGGACATAAATGAAATTCAGTGATTTTGAAGTTGAGCAATGGGAAGACAATCGAAATTTCTATGATACATGTCTCATACCTTTTACAGGATTAAGCGGTTCTGAGAGTCCCCCTGAGACGGTTCAAGCACTAGAAAGATTACGTGATTTCATGGATTTGGTGGAAATACCATTCAAGGGACGTATCGTAACTTATCCAGCGATTCAGTATGGAGGGGGAGGATATATCGACCTAATTAATGAGGTTTGCCAAAAAGTCAAATCCAGTGGTTTCCAGTATGCTGTAGTATTGACAGCGGATAAAGCCCTTCTGAAGGAAGAAATCTTTGAAAGCGATTTAGTGCTCTCTCTGCCTATTATTGAGTCCTCTCTGGAAGGCAAGATTAATAGTGATATTGGTATGAAAATTCAAGAAATGTGGCGACGGTGAGCCTCTTTTAAATGTGACAGAAAATCAACAATTGTAGGCGAAAATCACTTTTTGGCCTGTCACAAATTAGACAATATTCTTGACGGGTTTTGGTGCCTAAGCTATTATTAGGTTGAATCGAAATGGTATGTGATGTATTTCATTGAAAAGATTTGAAAACGGATTATTTATAGTAAGGCATCTCTGATCGGACACCATAGATACTTTCTTATATCTTGTGAAGGGGGTTATATAACAGTATGAGCAGCCATAATGATCAACAGGATATTTGGCCTGAACAACCACCCAGCCGTAAAGAGATGTCGCGCAGGCAATTTTTGACCTACACGCTAGGTGGCGCTACTGCTTTTATGGGGGCAGGCACAATTCTCCCAATGGTCCGTTTTGTCGTGGACCCAATATTACATAAGAAGGGCGCAGGTGAATTTATAAAGGTTGCTGAAATAAGTAAAATCACCGAAGAGCCCCAAGAATTTACGTTTGAATTGAAGCAGAAGGACGGATGGTACGATAGCACAGCGACGCTGACTGCGTGGATCCGTAAAGACGCAAAGGGTGATATTTATGCGCTTTCACCCATATGTAAACATTTAGGATGTACGGTCGGATGGAATAACGATAAGGCTCATCCCGACGAATATCACTGCCCTTGCCACGGTGCGCGTTACACTAAACTCGGCAAAAATCTCGAGGTTGCTCCAAAGCCGCTTGACCAGTATAAAACGAAATTTGATAACGGCTGGGTTCTTTTGGGTGATATTGTGCCTAATACAGTAGCTAGTGGGGAGGCGTAGGTTCTAATGTTTAAAAATGTCTATAACTGGATTGACGAACGTTTGGATGTTACGCCAATTTGGAGGGACGTGGCCGATCACGAGGTTCCTGAGCATGTTAACCCGGCCCATCATTTCTCTGCGTTTGTGTATTGTTTTGGCGGACTGACCTTTTTTATTACAGTGATTCAGATCTTATCGGGTATGTTCTTAACGATGTATTATGTTCCAGATATTATCAATGCTTATGCAAGTGTTGAATATTTACAGTCTAGTGTTGCTTTTGGACAAATTGTCCGCGGAATGCATCACTGGGGTGCCAGTCTAGTTATTGTTATGATGTTCCTTCATACGATGCGTGTCTTCTTTACAGGCTCTTACAAAGCTCCGCGTGAGATGAACTGGGTAGTGGGTATGCTTATCTTCTTCGTAATGTTGGGTCTCGGTTTAACGGGTTACTTATTGCCTTGGGATAATAAAGCTTATTTTGCAACAAAAGTAACCCTTGAAATTGCTAACTCTGTTCCTGTGATGGGACCCGTACTAAAAGAGCTTATGCAAGGTGGTACGATTGTTGGTGCAGAAACATTGACTCGGTTTTTCGCACTACATGTATTCTTCCTCCCAGCGGTGCTTCTTAGTCTGCTCGTAGGACACTTTATTATGATCCGCAGACAAGGGATTTCTGGACCGTTGTAAGTTAATCTGAGAGAGGAGGAATACGGATGGCACATGGAAACAATTCTAAGGAAAAGGTTGTATACGTCGGTGATAGCAGAGTTCGTAAAGGCAATGGATTTATCACACCTCCAGACTATTCAGCCTATCCTGGTAAATCGGAAGCCTTCATCCCTAACTTTCTACTGAAAGAATGGATGGTTGGCGTCGTTGTACTTGTAGGAATATTAGTGCTTACTATTTCAGAGCCTGCGCCGCTAGGGTTTCCAGCGAATGCGAGTGCTACGGTTATCCCAATTCCTGACTGGTACTTCTTGTTTCTCTATCAGTATTTAAAGCTTCCATATGCTTCTGGTGATTATATCGTACTGGGTACATTAGGAGTAACCGGTGTAGCTTTTGGTTCACTTCTTTTAGCTCCATTTCTGGATACAGGCAGAGAACGCCGCTTCTATCGTAGACCGATCGCTTCATCTTTGATGTTCTTATCACTTGCAGCGATTGTGTACTTGACGAATACGGCTTGGACTGAATACAAACATGAAATGGCTGAAACCGGTCAAATTCCTGAAGATGTTCAACGGGAAGAGAAGGCGGCGGAGAATAGGGCGAAGGGCCTCCCAACCTCGAATGCAGTTAAAGCAAAGGAAGTAGCGATTGTAGACAAGGATGATCCAGCCATGGGACTCTTTAAGCAAGCTACCTGCATTTCTTGTCATGCCGCCGATTTGAAAGGGGCTGGTGGACCCTCTCTTCGTGGCGTAGGGGACACCCATGATAAAGAAGCAATCCTTACTATTATAAAAGAGGGTCAAGGGCAGATGCCGAAGATGTATGATACTGCTCTGGGAGCGGGGCTTTCGGATCAAGACATTGATGCCTTGGCAGACTGGCTTGCCAAACAAAAAAGCGAACAGTAAAATAATAATAACGCAAAACCTGATCGAATCTGCGGTCAGGTTTTTGTATGTCAATCGTAAAGTTGCCACTACTTGGGAGGTTAATGATCTGTATGTCAGTTCATGGGTTTGATAGACTGTTTAAACACCGAGGAATCATTTGGTTGTTATTTATTGTGAATCTTCTCGGTACCATTTATGGCTACATATGGTATGGCAATCAATTGGAGTTCACGGCAGCTAACTTTCCGCTTTGGTTGCTGCCGTTTGTTCCAGATAGTCCAACCGCGAGCTTGTTCTTTACCTTGGCACTGTTGCTAATGCTCTTTCCTCCAAAAAGCTATACGGGAAATAACGTTAGGGAGCTTATTGAAGCATTAGCGGTAGTGACGTCCGTGAAGTATGGGATTTGGGCGGTAAGTATGATTTTTGCTGGAGGGTATCAAGGAGATATTCTAGTGTGGAAAGATTGGATGCTGGTAATCTCCCATTTGGGGATGGCGGTGGAAGCCTTGATCTATGCACGATTCTTTTCTTTCCGCAAAATGATACCGCTAGCGCTGTTCTGGACCCTTGCTAACGATTTGCTGGACTATTCCTATGGAATATACCCATGGTTACCTTCTGTACTGAATGATGATGTTACTCAGGTACAATACTTTACAATGGCGCTTACGGTGTTTAGCGTAATTGTTGCTTGGTTGTTTAGTAGTAGACAAAGACCAGGTGAGTCTATCTATCAGTTTAAGAATAGGTTCTAGCAAGCAGTTCTAACCCTTGTCCCTTTGCCATACATTTAGAATTATAAGAAGTATTAGTTTTATACTATACTTTATCCTTATAATTTTACGAGAAATGAATATCGTCTTTAAAAGACGACAACGTCGTTTCTTCTTAAGGTAGGAGGGGGATGTCTCATGCTCCGCGGGAGATATTATGTGTTGGTTATTCTAGTATTTTGCTGGTTACTGACCAGCATGAATGTTGAAAAAGCTTCAGCAGCGCAAGCGAATGCTGGTGAAGGTGATGGCAATGATACGAAGCAAAGCGCCGATGTTAGTTCGGGCAATGGTTTGGTTGTGATGAGTGGGAAAACTGGAGCACAGCAGCTAGAACAAGCCGCTGAGGCATTGTATGGGTATGTCTTGGAAGGCGATGTGATGAAGGTCCGACAAGAAACCGAAGAGCTCTCTAGGATCTTAGTTTCCTCTTCCTTTGAAGGAATGACTTCTGTAGAGGGCATTAATGCGCTGTCAGGGGTAATTATGGACCTGAAGGCTGCAGTGGCAAGTGCAAAAATATCTCAGGAGCAATTGGAGACTACAGCAACCAAGTTACGGTTAGCCGCCAACAGTCTAAATCAACCTGGACAGCCCATTTGGCTGCAGTATTATAAGCTAATCCACGAGGATCTGAATGCGATGGAACGAAGCGGTGCTGCAAATGATCTGGCTGGATGGAAAGCGGCTGTAGAGAGGCTACAGAGCAGGTACGAGAATATTCGGCCAGCAGTGATCGTCTCCCGTCAGGCTGAAGTTGTAAATGCTTTTGATTCTTGGCTCTCTTATGCAGCAGGCATTCCTTCTTCTTCACAAAAAATCGAACGGGCCCGGTTGCTTGAAATAGTGTCTTACGGCCAGGATGCGGTGCGGGTAATGTTCGGAAAATCGAAGGATGAGCCGGCTTTGTCATTACCCCTGGCCTCACAAGAATTTGGGATTTGGGGAGGGCTAGCCGCAAGCTTTATTATTGCAGCATTAGCTTATGTGGGCTATCGTAAGTATCGTGGAGAAAATCAAAAATTCAAGCCGATTTAGTGAAATTGGCTTAATGAATAACAAAAAGGAGCGGGAAGAGTCCTCGCTCCTTTTTCTTTATGTTTCTCTGAATCCCTCGCCTTGAACATCATGCACATCACTTATAATTACGAACGCGTGCGGATCAATTGATTTGACTAATAAACTAAGACGGCGAATTTCCTGCCTTGAGACCACACAATACACCATATGCTTGGCTTGCTTAGAATACGCACCGATGGCGGGGATGAGCGTTACTCCTCGTTCTAATTCAGCAGTTATTAGATCGGCAATTTGGGGTGCCTCGTCACTAATGATAGTAAAAGCTTTGGCGGCATAAGCGCCTTCCTGGATGAAATCAATAACACGTGAAGCGATAAACACTGCGACGAGTGTGTATAGAATTTTTTCTTTGGGAATATAGAAGATGGAAGAACCGATAATGAAAATGTCGATAGCCAGAATAATCTGTCCCATGCTCCAGCCGAAATTCCGTCCCAGAATTCTTGCTACAATGTCTACGCCACCTGTAGTGCCACCAAAGCGGAACACAATCCCAAGCCCTGTTCCAAGTGTTACCCCTGCGTATAGTGCAGCAAGAATAAAGTCATGTTCGGTACTGAACGGCACGATCCATCCGGCAGAGATCAATCTTTCGAAGATCCACAAGAAAAGGGATAAAGACCCGATCCCTACACCTGTGTATACAATTTGGCGGCCGCCTAGGACTTTCCAACCCAGCAGAAACAATGGGAGATTGATTAGCAGCGTTGTTAAAAAGATTGGGATGTCAAAGGCATAATTAAGCAACAGTGTGATACCTGTTACGCCGCCTTCCATTAGCTGACTGGGAATGATGAAATACAGTAGACCGAATGCATATACGGCAGTGCCGAGCATGATGGGAGCAACTGTTTTACTGATTGCGATTACTTTGTTTGAATTCATGGAATCCCTCGTTAGGCCTTGTTAAGGCAGTTTTTCTTTTCCTATAATAAGTATACCTTTTCTTGCAGGTGTTAAAATATTCAAAAAAGATTTGTCTTCAAAACGTCTTTACGATAACATAGGGGCAAACAGAAGGCAAGATATACAGAGGGGGCAAAGATACATTTTATGGACAAAAGTCTTGGTGACATTCAGCGTGAAGTAGACGCTTATATATCGCAATTTAAAGAAGGGTACTTCAGTCCGCTGTCTATGTTAGCCCGCATGTCCGAGGAAGTCGGAGAGTTGGCGCGGGAAGTTAATCATGAATTCGGTGAAAAGCCGAAGAAGTCTGATGAAGCAGAGAATTCTATTGAGCTTGAACTGGGAGATATTCTGTTTATTACCGTTTGTTTTGCGAATTCTCTTGGGATAGATCTGACTGAAGCGCATAATAAGGTTATGCATAAGTTTAATACCCGAGACGCTGGGCGTTGGACACCAAAAGACACCGATTAGGCCTCTATAACATATGCTGTACCAAACGAACGGGATTTAGCCGTGAGGATGGTGTGTATATGGATCAAAGAGATTATGTAAGAGAAGCCTACCGATCTATATTGCGAAGTGACTTTGCGGAAGCTATTGTTTGCTTTGAGGCTGCGATTGCGGCAAGTCCGGCAGATGCAGAAGTCAGATATCGTTGTTCCATAACGTATGCCCGCAGTGGTATGCTAGATAAAGCTTTAGTTCATGCTCAGGCCGCTATGAAGTTAGACGGTAGCAAACCTGAGTATAGTCTACATCTACAGCATCTTCAGGCTATGATGCATGTACAGGAAGCTAAGCGGTTGATAGAAGATGAAGATAACAAAACTCGCAACCCGTATCATCCGATTACGCTGCTTAAAGAGGCCATCACTCTTGACCCCTTATATGGGGATGCTTATGTATGGCTTGCCATTGCGCATAGTCGGGTAAATGAGCATATTCAGGCTATAGCTGCCCTGAAAGAAGTGATTTCTTTACATCCGGATGATTCTGGCTTGCGAGAATTGATGGTAGACCTTCAGAAATCCATACAATCGTATATGCAGTAACTATATAACCAGTGAAGGCGAGGATGAAAAGATATGAGCAACAAGATCAGAGTTATCGTATCCGGCGCAGGCGGGAGAATGGGTAAAGAGGTTATTAAACTTGTGCTGCAGGACGAAGAGTTAGAGCTGGCAGCTGCGGTAGATCGTTCAACGATGGATATAGACGCAGGCCGTCTTGTAGGTCTAGAAGACTCGGGAGTTATTGTAACTTCAGATCTTGAGGCTGCCCTCGCGGGAAGCAATGGAGATGTTGTAGTTGATTTCACTACACCACAATCAGCGTATACGAATACAGCACTAGCCATTAAATACGGAGTGCGTCCGGTTATTGGTACAACCGGATTCACACCGGAGCAAATTGTGGAACTGGACAAGCAGTGTCAAGACCAGGGGATAGGCGGACTCATTGCTCCTAATTTCTCCATAGGGGCTATTCTGTTGATGAAATTTGCGGCTCAAGCTTCAAAATACTTCCCGCATCTGGAGATTATAGAGTATCATGGTGACCAGAAACTGGATGCTCCATCCGGAACTGCAATTAAAACGGCAGAGATGATTTCAGAGGTTCGGGAAGAGCTTCGTCAAGGGAATCCTAAAGAAGAAGAAACGATTGAAGGTGCCCGCGGGGGTTATTATAACGGATTCCGGATACATAGTGTCCGTCTTCCTGGTGTGTTTGCCCAAGAAGAAGTGATTTTTGGCGGGTTCGGACAATCCTTAAAAATCCGGCATGATTCTTATGAGCGAGCAGGATATATGCCAGGCGTTAAGATGGGGATTCAGAAGGTTATGGAATACACTGGCTTGATCTATGGATTTGAGCACTTTATAGAATAGACAGGGGAGAACACCATGTTAAAAATCGCATTTATTGCACATGATCGTAAAAAAGATGAGATCGTAAATTTTGTATTAGCCTATGAGCATGTTTTTGTAGGTCATGAATTATTTTCCACGGGGACTACTGGCCAACGAATCATGGATGTGACTAGCTTGAAAATTCATCGCTATATGTCCGGCCCATTAGGTGGAGATCAGCAAATTGGCGCAATGGTAGCGCAGGATGAATTGGACCTTATTATTTTCTTGCGTGATCCATTAATGGCACAGCCACATGAGCCAGATATTACAGCTTTACTTCGTCTATGCGACGTATACGGTATACCTGTAGCTACGAATATTGCGACAGCTGAAGTGCTTGTGAAGGCGATTGATCGCGGTGACTTTGCTTGGCGTGAACTAGTTCATAAATACAAACCAGGTGTCGATGAATGAAGCTGGACATTCTTGTATTTGGAGCTCATGCGGATGACGCGGAGATCGGTATGGCAGGTACGATTGCGAAACATACCGCTGCAGGCCTTAAAGTGGGCTTGTGCGATTTAACGGCTGCAGAGATGTCCTCGAACGGTACTGTAGAGTTACGCAAGGAAGAGGCGCAGCAAGCTGCTGATCTACTTGGTGTATCGGTGCGGACGAATTTAGGTTTATCAGACAGAGGGCTTTTTATAACGGAAGAGCATGTAGCAGCTGTTACAGCAGAAATTCGCCGTTTTGCGCCTGCGATAGTTTTTGCTCCTTATTGGGAAGATCGTCATCCTGATCATATAGCATGCAGTAAGCTGGTAGAAGAGGCGGTCTTTAATGCCAAACTACGTAAATATATGCCGGACAAGCCGGCAGTTTCAGCACCACAATTGTTTTTTTATTTTATAAATGATCTTGGACGTACGGATCTTATTGTAGATGTTACTGAACAATATGGGTTAAAGGAGCAGGCATTGTCCTGTTATCGCTCTCAGTTCACCAAACCGCTGGGTGCCGATGCTGTATCCACTCCGTTAACGGAGGGTTACATTGAGCGGGTCCGCTCTAGAGATATGTTGCTTGGACAGCGCAGACTCATTCCTTATGCGGAAGGGTTTGCTACAAAAGTTCCTTATGCGGTAAATTTGTTTACTGCGGGGGATCATACTTTATAAAGTATAGAAGGGGACGGAACATGGATCGTTTGAAAATAGGTATTACCTGTTATCCGTCTCTTGGCGGCTCAGGCGTAGTAGCGACTGAATTAGGAAAACTCTTGGCCGAAAAGGGGCACGAAGTTCATTTTATTACACACAGTATTCCGTTTCGGTTAGGGAAGTTTCAGAAAAA
Source organism: Paenibacillus sp. FSL R5-0345 (assembly GCF_000758585.1). Classification (NCBI taxonomy): domain Bacteria; kingdom Bacillati; phylum Bacillota; class Bacilli; order Caryophanales; family Paenibacillaceae; genus Paenibacillus; species Paenibacillus sp. FSL R5-0345. Next base: position 4,528,064 of record NZ_CP009281.1, on the reverse strand, counting down.
TATATTTTATCATGAGGTAGAGGTTAACGATTATTACGTATTTAAATATCCTCCTTATGACTTAGCACTTGCTACGAAGATGGCTCAGGTTGCTAAAATGCAGAATCTGGATCTGTTCCATGTTCATTATGCCGTTCCGCACGCTGTTTGTGCATTTCTTGCCAAGCAGATGCTTGGTAATGATATAAAGGTTGTAACGACCTTGCATGGCACTGACATTACGGTACTTGGACAGGACGAATCTCTAAAAGATCTAATTCGTCTTGGAATTAATGAAAGTGACGCTGTAACGGCTGTATCGAAGGATCTCATTAGAGAAACACGAGAAGTGCTGGATATCACTCGCGAGATTGACCTCACTTATAATTTCGTTGATCATCGTGTCTATTACCCGCGGGATGTATCGAATCTTCGGGAAGATTTTGCTTCACCTGAAGAGAAGATCCTGATGCACATCAGTAACTTCCGTCCAGTTAAAAGGGTAAGCGATGTTGTAGATATCTTTGCTAAAGTGAATCGTGAAATCCCTTCACGACTGCTGCTTGTTGGTGAAGGGCCTGATCTTCCCAAGATTCAAGCTAAGATCAGTGAAATGGGTCTGGAAGATAAAGTCCGCTTCTTAGGAAGACAGGATGAGATCGCTCAAGTCATTTCGTTAGCTGATTTGCTGCTGTTACCGTCAGAGAAGGAAAGCTTTGGTCTGGTTGCGCTAGAAGCGATGGCCTGTGGAGTACCGACTATAGGTTCTCAAACCGGAGGGATTCCAGAGCTAATTGAGCATGGCAAGACGGGATTTATTGCTCCGATTGGTGATACGGACACTATGGCGAAATATGCAATTAAACTCCTTTCGGATGATCGCATGGTGCAGCAATTCAGACAAGCCTGCCTGGAAACAGCCTGCAAAGATTTCTGTAAGGATTCGATTACAAGTCAGTATGAAGATATATATTACCGTGTGCTCGGGCGCAAGGTACCTAGACTGGATACAGTCAGGGGGTAAGGGGTTCGTAATGAAATGGAAAATGGCGCCATCCGCTATGGCTCTTGCGGCGGAAAATGTAATTTCTGAGCTAACTCAGAACGGCCATGAGGCTTTTTGGGTCGGAGGCTGCATTCGCGATGAGCTGTTGGGTAGGCCAGTACATGATATGGATATTACAACTTCAGCAGTGCCGGAGGAAGTGATAGCCATCTTCGCACGCAGTATTCCGACAGGGCTAGCACATGGGACGGTCACCGTGCTTCAGGATGGGCATGGGTTTGAAGTGACGACATACCGAACTGAAAGTGGGTATGTCGATCATCGTCGTCCGGAACATGTTGAATTTGTTAGTGATGTGAAGGAAGATTTGCGTCGTCGCGATTTTACGATTAACGCAATATGCTGCGGACTGGACGGAGATTTGATTGATCCCTTCGGAGGCGAGAAGGATCTAGCTCTCCGTGTGATCCGCTGTGTGGGGGATGCGGAGGAACGGTTCGATGAGGATGCGCTACGCATGCTTCGCTGCGTTCGTTTCGCATCGGTGTTAGATTTCTCCATCGCCAAGAATACGTGGAGGGGACTGTTGCGCCAGCGAGATAAGCTGGCGCATATTGCTGTGGAGCGCGTCCGCGCGGAGCTGGACCGCATCGTAGAGGGGCCGCATCCTCGGCGCGGACTTGCAATGCTAGCGCGCTGTGAACTGCTCGCGCGCGGCAAAGCCCCGTTCCCCTGGACCGGAACCGATCTGGCAGCTGCTGCCGCCTTGACGGCCGGGATAGGGGAACTGGAGAGCGCCCACCTGCGGTGGGCGCTTCTCCTCCATGCCCTGAAGCAGTCGGCCCAGGAGGCCGATGAGCTGCTGCGGGCATGGACGTTCTCGGGGACGACGCGTACCAGCGTCGTCCAGGTGCTGCGGGTCCGCGAAGCTTGGACCGCTGCCCTGGAGGCAGTGCCGCCGGGGGAACCGGACGGCACGGATCTACTGCGGCGGCGCTTCCTCGCCGCCGTGCTGACCTTCGGCGTGGAAGCCGCCGAAGGGTGGCTCTCGCTGCTGGCGATCTTGCCAGCAGGTGGCCTTCCCGCTGCGAACCCGCCAGCGGTCTCAGAGATTTCACCCGCTGTCACTACCCCAGCGGCGCCAGAGCTTGTAAATGCCTTGATCCATCTGCAAGCTGCAAGAGACTGGATCGCACAGATGCCGCTTAAGAGCTTATCGGAGCTTGCTGTTACAGGTAATGAGCTGGCGGAAGCGCTTGGGAAACGTCCGGGTCCTTGGCTCGGCAATATGCTGAGTGCACTTCTGCAAGCGACTGCTTCGGGAGATCTATTAAACAATAAACAAGTATTGCTGCTTGAAGCAAAAAGGATGGATGGACATGAGCTATGATAAGGCGCTGTCGCTAACCGAATTGAAGCAGGAAGCTTCCGATTCGAATTGGATAGACAGAGTTCAGCTCCTAGAGTCTGTCGTATCTACTCAGGAGGAAGCCAAACGATTGGCAGAAAGCGGCGCACCAGAAGGAACAACCGTAATCGCTGAAGAACAAACCGGCGCTAGGGGGAGAATGGGCAGAAATTGGTTTTCTCCTCGTGGCAAAGGGATTTGGATGAGTATAGTATTGCGGCCGAATTTACCCTTGTTACAGACTCCGCAGTTAACACTGCTTGCTGGGGTTGCCGTTTGTAAAGCAATACGTCGTGTGACCGGAGTCGATGCCGGTATTAAATGGCCGAATGATTTGCTTGCGGGCGGTCGTAAGATATGCGGAATTTTGCTTGAGTCTTCGCTAAGAGAAGGGGAGCTTCAATATTGCATCGCCGGAATTGGAATTTCTGCGAACTTGACTGAAGACGATTATCCTGATCATCTGAAAGAAGTGGCGACTTCACTTCGGATACAGCGGAGCGGTGTTCCTATTGACCGTTCGGAGCTGGTTAGAGCTGTGCTCGATGAGTTGGAGTTGCATTACAATCTGTATATGAATCAAGGGTTTAAACCCATCAAAGAGCTATGGGAGTCGATGTCAGTTACATTGGGTCGCCAAATCGCCCTGAATAGCCCTCAAGGGCGTTCTGAAGGCGTCGTAGTAGGTCTGGACAACTTAGGCGGACTACTCCTTAAAAATAGCTCAGGGGACATTTTAAATGTATGCTCAGGTGAAATTGAGCTTTTATAAGTCTTTTCAATATGGCAGGGGTGTCATCCCTTGTCATATTTTTTTCGTGTAATTCCGAGTCCTTTTTGATATACTATGGGTCGGAGGCGGTATCGTTTTACGAACTGTACTCTTGATCTGATGAATTTATAATGTTTTTATTATTGGAATTACCTTCATAACTGCGTTAGACGGTTACGTTGGATTCTGCTCTGAGCCGTAAGGACCGAGACAGAAGGGACGATCGCGAGTGACTCTTTTTTGCCCTTCGGACCTTTTTAGCAAATGATTGCTAAAGGGTTTTTTTGTTGCGATTTTTACGGGGATGTTATTTCAAAAAGGAGGACGAAGAGAGAAATGGCAAACAAACAAGCACTTAATATTGTGAAAATGAAAAAAATGAAAGCAGATGGTGAACGGTTGAGTATGTTGACCGCTTATGATTACCCATCGGCTCTACTTGCTGAAGAAGCCGGTATCGACCTTATCCTGGTGGGTGACTCCCTGGGAAACGTGGTACTTGGATATGATACAACTTTACCCGTTACGATTGACGATATGGTCTACCATACTCGTTCCGTAACTCGAGGCGCACAAAATACGTTCATTGTGGCAGATATGCCGTTTATGACCTATCACGGAAGTGTAGATGAGACCCTGCGGGGTGTGCGCAGACTGATGCAGGAAGGGCGGGCTCATGCCGTCAAAATGGAAGGCGGTCTCGAAATTTGTGAGACAGTCGCTGCAGTTGTAGCTGCGGGAGTCCCTGTGCTTGGACATATTGGACTTACACCACAATCGGTAAATATGATTGGTGGCTACCGTATTCAAGGTAAGGACGCCAAAGACGCAAAACGTCTGATGGATGAGGCCAAGGCGCTTGAAGCAGCCGGTGCATTTGCAGTCGTACTGGAGCTGGTGACAGAAGAAGTCGCACAAGCGATTTCTGAGGCACTGAGCATTCCGACCATTGGGATTGGTGCAGGCCGTTATTGTGACGGTCAGGTATTGGTTTTCCATGATTTGCTGCGGTATGCCTCACCCTATCGTGAGAAACGTTTTGTCAAAACCTATGCGGATGTGGGTAATGTAATTCGTGAGGGGATTAGTCAATATGTGCAAGAAGTGAAGGATCGCTCGTTCCCAGATGAAGGCCATGTTTTTAAGGCAGATGAAACCGTTCTGGAATCTTTATACGGCGGTGCCGGAAAGGATGGGAAATAAGATGAGAGTTGTCAGAAGCATTGAGCAGCTGCGCGAAGCTTTGGAGTATATGAGACAAGGTGGGCATACCCCGATTGGTTTTGTTCCAACCATGGGATATCTTCACGAAGGACATGCCAGTCTGCTTCGGCGGGCAGGAGAAATGAGCAACACGGTGGTTATGAGCATATTTGTGAACCCGCTGCAGTTTGGACCGAATGAGGATTATGATTCCTATCCGCGCGATGAAGATCGTGATTTGGAGCTGGCGGAACGCGAAGGGGTCGATATTGTATTTATCCCCAGTGTAGAAGAAATGTATCCGCAGCCTACTCGGACTACAGTCTCAGTATCTGAGCTTACTACTCGACTTTGCGGAGCTTCGCGCCCAGGGCATTTTAATGGCGTAACTACGGTTGTGAATAAACTATTTAATATCGTGCAGCCGGATTATGCTTTCTTTGGACTAAAGGATGCCCAGCAAGTAGCAGTGCTTCGCCGAATGGTGTCCGATTTGAATATGAATGTTGAAATTGTACCTTGCCCTATCATTCGTGAAGGGGATGGACTTGCGCTTAGCTCACGAAACGTATTCTTATCTTCGGAGGAACGTAGTCAGGCATTAGTGCTATCTCGTTCCTTACGTGAAGCACGTCAGTCCATTGAAGAAGGAAAAGTAAGAACCGTTGCTGAAGTGCGGGAATTGTTGACATCGGTTATTTCCAGCTCTCCTTTGGCGGTCATTGATTATGCGGAAATACTGACATTCCCTAATCTGGAAAGTTTAGACCACGAAGCTTTAATAACGGATGTAGAAGGGGAAATTATTATAGCGCTTGCTGTGAAGTTTGGCAGAACACGCTTAATTGACAATAATGTATTTATTCCAAAGGAGGTTGCCGCTCTTGTTTAGACATATGATGAAATCCAAAATTCACCGCGCTACGGTGACAGAAGCGAACTTGAATTATGTGGGTAGTATTACCATTGATGAGAACTTAATGGAAGCGGCAGATATTCTTGAAAATGAAAAAGTACAGATCGTGGATAACAATAATGGTTCACGGTTAGAAACGTATGTTATTCCTGGACCTCGCGGAAGTGGTGTGATCTGTCTGAATGGTGCAGCCGCCCGTCTTGTTCAACCAGGAGATACAGTAATTATTATTTCATATGCGATGTTGTCTTCGGAAGAACTGGAGTCGCATAAGCCAACAGTGGTATTCGTGGATGAGAACAACAGACCCGTCAAGCTGGCTGATCATGAATTGCATGCTACAATCGCTTAAATAATGGACTTACGCCATGTAATGAATGGCAGGGATGAAAGACCCCGTTCTCGCAGAAAATGAAGTCAGGCAAGCTGAACTGATTTCATCTTCAGTAAAGGGGGATAGCCCATGTTTCAACATTTGTTTGCTGAAATGAACAAGGTGCTTCAGGAGATCGTTACAGATTACCCTACAGCGGAGGGTGCCCGCCGGAATGAGCTTTTATGCAATTATAATATGCTGCACCGACTAAGCGATAAAGTAATGGATGAATGGCTGGCCTTTGCAGAGAAGCTAAGTCACTTTCGTGAAAGTGTAGATTTTACGACTGTGGTTGAAGAGGACATGCCAGAGCAGGAAGCACCCGAGCTCTGCATGGATACTTTTGTTAGAGGCCAGGGGTATTATAAGCTGCTGATGTATGGAAAATGTATTGAGCAGTTTAAGGAAGTTATTGCGCAATATCCGGATAGTTTGGCTGCTCGCTTATATTTAGCCATCTCTTACCTTCAGGAAGGGGATGGGGAAGCAGCGTGGAGTCATTTGAACCATATGCTCGGTTTGATACGGGAAACCAAGCTGAAAGCAATGGTTTATAATGCTTTAGGCTGCATCCGGGCTTCACAGGAACGCTTCAATGAAGCGCAGGAGCTGTTTGGCCTCTCGTTGCAGCTTGACCCTGCACTTCCTGAACCAACGGTTAATTTGGAGGTTTGCCGCCGCCGTGGAGGAAAGCTTCATTTCGGAAATCAGCTTGTTTCATTATTGTAAATTATTACGTTTACGGTTTATTATTCCGCATTTTCATTCAAGCGATGCATCCCCTGAACCAGTGGTGTGCATCGCCTTTTTTCGCAACTTCTGTTATGCTGATTAAGAGTCTCAATTGAAAGGGAATAGAATTATAATGAAATTTGCCGTGCTTGATTTTGAAACAACGGGAACCCAATCCGTGGGTGAAATTATCCAGGTTGGCCTTGCAATTATAGAAGAAGACCGGTCCATCTCCCGGGTATATGGTTCCTACGTCAAGCCCGGAACGCCGATACCTCCTTTTATAACTGGTCTGACGGGGATTACCGACGATGATGTAAAGGATGCGCCTGAGCTGGATGAGATGATGATGGAGCTTGTTCCACTCTTGGATGATGTTGTGCTTGTAGGGCATAATGTCGCATTCGACTTCCATTTTTTGCAAAATGCTTTAGATCGATGTGGGTATTTACCATTTCAAGGGCGGATTTTAGATACGATTGATTTTCTAAAAATCTGCTTTCCTTCCCTAACATCCTATCAACTAGGGTCAGTTAGTGCACATTTTGGAGTGACACATGATCGTCCGCATCAGGCAGATAGTGATGCACTGGCGACAGCTCTTGTCTTGTTGAAATGTCTGGAGGAGCTTTACAGTTTACCGTTACTCACCATCCAGCGACTATGTGAGCTGTTTACCGAAGAAGATAGTGATTTAGGTTGGTATTTTGATGGTCTGCTGCGTGAACGGGAAGCGGAGACGCTTCAACCCGAAGGTGATCTGACTTTCTATCGTCAATTAGCGCTTGCAGTAGGGGATTGGAATGAACTAGCTCCACCTCGTGACGAGCATGCTGAGAATCCGCTACAGAATTTATCATTTACAGATTATATGGATGAAGTAACTAAACGGCTTAAAGACACTTTGCCACAGTATGAAAGCCGAGAAGCTCAGGATATTATGATCAATGAGGTGATTACGGCACTTGCCGAAGACAAACATCTATTGATCGAAGCAGGGACAGGAACCGGCAAATCGCTTGGTTATTTGTTGCCTGCCATATACCAAAGTGTTCGTACTAATGAGAAAGTTATGGTCAGCACTCATACCATTAATCTGCAGGATCAATTGCGTGAGCGTGATATTCCTTTGTTAACACAGGTAGTTCCATTTCCATTTAAAGCTGCGATTTTTAAAGGCAGAGGGCATTATTTGTGTCTTCGTAAGTTTGAACATAAAATTAATAAAAAAGACTTTATAAGTCCAAGGGAAGATGCACTTACTGCGGCTCAGATGATCGTTTGGCTGACACAAAGTGAATCAGGGGATGACGAAGAGCTCAATTTAAGCGGTCGTGGCGGAGATTTCTGGGAGACGGTAGCAAGCGATACCGATTCTTGTCTCGGTCGCTCCTGTCCTTGGTTCCGCAAATGTTATTACCATCGGGCAAAACATGAAGCGGGTATTGCTGACGTGGTTATTACGAACCATTCTAAGCTTTTCGCAGATGTTAAGGCTGGGCACCAGCTACTCCCGGCCTATGAACATCTTGTTATTGATGAGGCCCATCATCTGGAGGACGTGGCTGGCAAGCATTTAGGTATGCATATGAAGCATTTCACGGTGGCTCACACGCTGTCCCGATTATACAAGGATAGTCGTAACGGCCAACTCCCAACGCTTCGTCAAATGCTTCAGTCATCAGGCAGTGAGGAAGCTTCTGAATGGAGCGGAGTTATCGATAGAATCTATCCAGATCTGCTTACTGTAAAAGAAACCTGGGATCTACTTAGTGACAAGCTATTTAGCCTCTTGCCGGAACGTAGCAATGCAGCGGCGGAAGAAGCTGGACAGCTAGTCATGCGGTTACTTCCTACCCGTAAACCGAAAGATTGGGATGAATTGGTTGCTTTGGAGAATACTATAAATCTGACATTAAGCGAAATTATCCGTAAGGGTGATAAGATGCTTAATGAGATGCGTGATCAAGAAGGTCAATCTTCTTCAGATAGTTTAGTAACCGATATTAGCGGCTTATTTAAGGATTTAGCTTCTATACGTGAGCAAGTACGGTTTTTTATGGGATTAAACGACGAGAATGTAGTATATTGGCTGGAGGCGAATGGAAATTATCGCAGCAAATCGCTACAGTTATATGCCGTCCCTGTTGATGTTAGTACCCAGCTTAAAGAGCTGTTCTTCCACAAAAAGAAAAGTATTGTGTTAACCTCGGCGACGCTTTCTGTCGATAAATCATTCCAGTTTATGATTGATAATCTCGGACTTAATGAAGCTGCGGAAGAGGGGCGTCTAATGACATCTCTCCTTCCTTCTCCCTTTAAGTATCGGGAGCAGGCACTATTAGTAATTCCACGGGATTTCCCTAGTGTGAAGGGCAGTGTGGGTGATGCCCGATTTGTCGATACGCTCGTACAGTCACTAGCAGAAGCGGCGATTACGACACGCGGACGGATGCTTGTTCTGTTTACTTCTTACAAGATGCTGCGCCAAGTTTACGATCCTCTGAAAGAAGCTCTAGCCTCACAAGAAATCACGGTGCTAGGTCAAGGCGTGGAAGGTGGAAGCCGCAGTAAGCTGATTCGACGCTTTCAGGACAGTGCTGCTTCAGTTCTGCTTGGAACTAGCAGCTTCTGGGAGGGAGTAGATATTCCGGGTGAGGCATTGACATGCTTAGCCATCGTGAGGCTTCCATTTCAACCGCCTAATCACCCTCTAGCGGAAGCGAAGTCTGAGTTATTACAAGCCCAGAAGAAGAATCCGTTTATGAAATTGTCGGTGCCTCAGGCAGTTATCCGCTTCAAGCAAGGATTTGGAAGACTGGTACGGACAGCGCAGGATCGGGGTATTGTTATAGTGTATGACACTAGGGTTATCGAATCTCATTATGGAAAGTATTTCCTTTATTCGTTGCCTGGCCCGAAAATGGAACATATGCTTACGGATCAAATGGTTCCTCGTATAGCAGAGTGGTTGGAAGACGGAGGCGTTTCTTAAGAAGGACATCTTCTGTTTAATTAATCACTCCACAATGAAGGGCGGTATAAGAGAATACCGCTCTTCATTGAGACGAGGTACAGAAATTTTAATAGGATTCAAACAGAATAGTACTTAAATTAGGAGGTAAATTATGAAATCGGATAAAATATCAGAAGCCGTTGTTCGCAGACTTCCTGTGTACTTACGTTTCTTGAATGATCTTCAGAAACGTGAAATATTAACCGTTTCCTCGCAAGAATTAGGACAAAAACTTGATCTGAATCCCGCTCAAATCCGTAAAGATTTAGCGTATTTTGGAGACTTCGGCAGAAAAGGTATTGGGTATGACGTAACTTATCTTATTGAGAAAATCCGTCATATTTTGAAGCTGGACCAACAGCTGAATGTGGCATTAGTAGGTGCCGGTAACCTTGGACATGCATTATCTAATTATAATGCTTATCTGAAAGATACTATGAAGATTACCGCTATATTTGATTCTTATGCACCTAAGGTAGGGCGGAAAATCAACTCTCTTACGGTTCAACCCATGGAAGAGCTAGGTCAGACAGTTCGTGAGCAAGGCATTCGAATTGGGATTATTACTGTACCTGACTCAGAAGCGCAGAATGTAGCAGATATTCTTATTGAATCTGGCATTGAGGCGATTTTGAATTTTGCACCAGTGATTCTAAAAACACCACCGAATATCCGGGTTCATGCAGCCGATTTTACAACGGATTTGCAAAGTCTTGCTTATTATTTGAAAGACGGAAAGGAAGAAAGCGGAAATGAAGAGTAGTAAAACGATTATCAAAGGCGGGCGTTTTCTTATTCCGGGAACGGATGAGCCTGTTCTTAGTGGATATATGACTATTGAAGATGATTTGATCACTTACATAGGAAAAGAAGAGCCTTTGATGGAAGAAGGTGTGCAAGTTGTTGATGGCAGTCGTCTGTTGTTTATGCCTGGTCTGGTAAACACACACGGCCATGCCGCAATGTCATTGCTTCGTGGTTATGGAGATGATTTAGCGCTTCAAGTGTGGCTTCAGGAAAAAATGTGGCCGATGGAAGAGAAATTCACCGGAGAAGATGTGTACTGGGGAACCTCCTTGTCTGTTCTGGAAATGCTGAAAGGTGGCACTACAACCTTCCTGGATATGTATGATCATATGGATCGAGTAGCTGAGGTGGTCGAATTGTCAGGTATCCGTTCTGTATTGATGAGAGGCGTGATCGGTCTTTGTCCAGAGGAAGTACAGAATCACAAGCTTGCGGAAGCGATTTCTTTTGCACGGAACTGGCATGGAAAGGCTGACGGTAGAATTACAACGATGATCTCGCCACACGCTCCATATACTTGCCCGCCGGATTTCTTTGTTAAGTTTGTACAGGCGGCGCATGATTTGGATTTACCGATGCATACCCATATGTCCGAAACGAAACGCGAAGTGGAGCAGAATGTAGTGGATTACGGACTGCGGCCTGTAGCTCATTTAGAGAAGCTTGGAATGTTCACACGTCCGTCTATTGTTGCTCATGGCGTTCATTTGAATGATGAAGAGATCGAGATTCTGGCTCGTCATAATGTAGGTGTATCTCATAACCCGGGAAGTAATCTAAAACTGGCTAGTGGAGTTGCTCGTGTTACGGATCTTCTAAAGGCCGGTGTGAAGGTGTCGTTGGGTACAGATGGCGCGGCAAGTAATAATAACTTGGATATGTTTGAAGAGATGCGTCTTGCAGCACTTATCCATAAAGGTGTAAGTGGTGATCCTACGGCTGTACCGGCTCCGGAAGCTCTGAGTATGGCTACAGAGTATGGCGCGAAGTCTATCTTTTTAAATGATGTGGGCAGGCTCGCTGTAGGCATGAAAGCTGACTTTATCGCGATTGATATAGACCAGCCGCATTTACTACCGCACACAGATTTGCTGTCTCATGCTGTATACTCTGCCAGTGCCAAGGATGTTGAGCATGTATGGGTGAATGGTAAACAGGTTGTAAAACATGGACAATGTGTAACGTTAGATGAGGAAGCTATCCGTCGTAAGGCGCAAGAATCCTTTGAGGGGCTGCTCAAGCGGTAGTCTAAGATGATAAGAATTAACTGTAAGGCTGTGACTTTCTGCGTTTGCAAAAGTTACGGCCTTTTCTGTAAATATAAGAATTTATATGAATGAATATGAAACTTTGGATAAACACACGGGTGTGTTATATAATCAAAAAAGATATATTACTAGAAAGGGAGCTGCACCTTGAAGAAAAGGAAAAAATGGATCCTCCTGGGGTCAGTTCTGATTCTGCTCCTTCTGTTTGGACTTATCCAGTTCTATGCCTATATTATGAAAGATCAATGGAACGAGCGAGATATTGCTAAGGATATCGCCAAAACCAGCGCTGGTCTGACAGAGGTAACTAAAGCACAGAAATCCGTGTGGGATGAAAATGCAGTGTACTGGGTCTTAACAGGGAAGAATCAATCCGGGACCGAGTTAATGGTATGGGTACGCTTTACTGTAGACGGGAAGTTTGCAGAAGGCAACGACGCAGTATATGCTGAGGAACTGAGTAAAGGGACCTCTGAAGCGAAAATACGCAGCATAATTAAAGCTGATCTTCCGGACGTTAGTATCGAGCGGTTGTTGCCGGGGGTATATAACGGAGAGTATGCATGGCAGCTTTTTTATAAACAAAGCGGTCGGTATTATTATCAATTTTATCGGTTCTCAGATGGAGCTCGAATGGGTGAAGGATATAGTTTACCCAGCCGCTAAAATAAACAAGAGTACTATACTAGAAACAAGCGGACCATTTATGGTTCGCTTGTTTTCGTTAATATGATGGATTATTTTGATATACTCGTAATGTACTATTTGTGATATACTAAGTAGGTAGTTTTTATATATTTTTATTTAAAAAACACATGTGGAAATAAGCCTGTTAACGACAAGTAACGGCTCTTTTTTTTCGTTGAAATAAATCAATATATTTAATGAATTGGAAAAAAATAAAAAATAAAATTTTAAATATCTTCACACTTTTTTTCATTTTCGTATATACACATGTGATATACTACTGTTTGTAATTAGAACAGTATTAAGAGAACGTTAGGCTCTGATGAGCGCTTAACAGCTTTGATTTATTAATCATTCTGTTTACATTTTGTCATCTTTGAGAGGAGGACGTTTCTTGAAATTACGTCTTGTACCTGTACTGATAACGTCTCTACTGTCGGCTACTCTATTGTTCGGAGGATTCTTTTTATATCGTCAGTTTGCTTTACAGGAACCGCTCCAAAAGATTGTATCCGGTTATGAGGGAGTAAATAATTCACATATTAGTATTAACCGCGATGAGGTCACTTTGAAACTTGATTTGCAGCCGGGCACGAATTTACGTGATCTAGTATCGTATGTATCTAAAGAAGGAAAGTCAGTGATTGAAGGACGTAAGCTTAAACTCGATGTGGATCAAAATTCAAATGAATTATTAGATGATTACTGGGATAAAGCGTTGTTCTCTGTAGCTGAAGCGATGGAGAGCCGTAAATATACTCTTATACCTACTGAACTTGATAGATTAAAAGAGCAGCATTCGGAATATAAAGATGTGATAGCATCTACTGAAATCGACGACAACAATGTGTATGTTAGTTTAAGCATTGGAAAAGAAAGTAAATTTATTATTTTGCCGCGAAAACCTGCGACCTTGGGGGTATGGAATAATGCCTAAGTATCTTAAAGAAATTTTACTCGGATTTATTCCTGTACTGTTTATTTTCATGGCTTTTTTAGGTATAAATATATTCCCAATTGTTATAGCAGCTGGAATGCTTACTGCACTTCTTATAATTGCTCATTTGCGAGGCGGTCTTACGGTGAATGCTGGTGCTGGGAAAAAACGCAAGAAGGAAGGACCTTCGAAGCTAACTTTTGAAGAAATTGGCGGGCAAGACAATGCGAAGCAAGAGCTTCGTGAAGCACTCGATTTTTTGATCCGTCATGAGGAGATCAGCAAATTTGGGATTCGTCCTTTAAAAGGGATTCTGCTCACTGGTCCTCCAGGAACAGGTAAGACCCTTATGGCCAGAGCGGCTGCACATTATACAAACTCCGTATTCGTAGCTGCATCAGGTAGTGAATTTGTTGAAATGTATGTGGGTGTCGGGGCCGGTCGGATTCGTGATTTGTTCAAGGATGCCCGTAACCGCGCTGTTAAGGAGAACAAGCAGAGTGCCATTATTTTCATTGATGAAATTGACGTAATTGGCGGTAAACGTGAAGGCGGGCAGCAGCGTGAATATGATCAGACCTTGAATCAGCTGTTGACTGAGATGGACGGTATTTATAATAACGAAACACCGCGTATTCTGCTGGTAGCTGCAACAAACCGGAAAGAGATGCTTGATTCGGCATTGCTACGTCCTGGACGGTTCGACCGTCATATTCAAGTGGACATGCCTGACAAGAAGGGCCGTAAATCGATTCTCGAATTGCATGCGAAGAATAAACCTCTTCATCCAGAAGTGAGTCTCGACAAAATTGCTGAAGAAGCTTATGGCTTCTCCGGTGCTCAGCTGGAAAGTGTCATGAATGAGGCTGCGATTTATATGATGCGTGAGGACTTGACGGAAGTTGAGCAGCGGCATCTGTCGATGGCGATTGACAAGGTAATGATGGGTGAAAAAACGGATCGAGAAACCAATCACGAAGAGAAAAAGAGGGTCGCTATTCATGAACTGGGACATGCCATTATGGCAGAGCTCCTTCGTCCTGGAAGCGTCAGTCAGGTTACACTGACTCCGCGTGGGCAAGCCCTTGGATATGTACGGCACAATCCTCAGCAAGAGCAGTATTTGTACACCAAAGATTATTTGGAAGATCAGATTATGATTGCACTTGGTGGAGCGGCGGCTGAAGAAATGTATTATGGCGGACGAAGCACAGGTTCACGCGCTGATTTCGATCAGGCGCTGAATATTGTGGAAACGATGATGAAGTCAGGATTAACTTCGCTGGGCATTGCTAAGCTGGAAATGGTTACCACTGAAGAGCTTATGAAGGAAAATAGTAAGATATTGGATGAACTGATGACGCGCACTCGTGAGCACCTTGAAAAGCAACGAAATGTATTTGATTACTCTCTTGACATTTTAATGAAGGAAGAAGTACTCTCTGGAGAGCAATTTCGATGTCAATTTCGTGACAGCGTCCTTTTACCAGCATAAATTTTTATGCTGGTTATTTTTTTTTACTTTTCAGGCATGCTAAGATATCATTATATGTCGGGCTTTATAAATTTTTGCGACAGACAAGGTACAATACAAAAGTATAGATACCTGAAAGGATGGAGACTTTTTTATGAATTTCAAAAAAATAGGTGTCATCGGCGGTGGCACAATGGGACAAGGTATTGCTGAAATGTTAGCAGCCAAAGGCCTGGATGTATTGCTGGTGGAGAAAACCGCAGAAAAACTGGACTACTCTTACGAAATGATCGAGACAAGTCTAGATAAGCAATTGGAGAAATGGGCGATCACTCAAGCAGAAAAGAAGCTGATTCTTAGCCGCATTCAAAAAGTGACACATTTCGCAGAACTCAGCTCTTGTGATATGGTCATCGAAACCATTGTTGAGGATTTGGAAGAAAAGAAAAAGATTCTAAATCAATTGGATCAAGTATGTCCAAATCACATTATTCTTGCCAGCAATACGTCAACACTTAGCTTGACTGAACTTGCAAGTTCTACAATGTATCCGGAACGCGTGATCGGAATGCATTTCATATATCCTGTTGCTAAAGTGGATCTTGTTGAAATCGTACGCGGTCTGAAAACTTCAGATGCTACTTTTGAAGACACAAAATCCTTTGTTGATGAGATTGTTGAGAAAAAAGGTGTAATGATTTATGAATCCCCAGGATTTGTAACATCACGCCTCATTTGCTTGTTTATCAATGAAGCTATGCATGTGTTGCAAGAGGGCGTTGCCTCCGCACAGGATATTGACGATGCTATGCGTATCGGTTATCAATTCCAATATGGACCGCTTGAAATGGCTGACAGATTCGGCTTGGATTCGGTTCTTGCTGCGCTTGAAAATATGTTCCGTGAGTACGGTGAATTGAAATACCGCCCTTCTACAATTCTCAAGAAGATGGTACGTGCAGGACAACTGGGTATGAAATCAGGAGAAGGCTTCTTCAAGTACGACAAGGATGGTGACCGTGTATGAATATTCTAGTTATTAACTCAGGTAGTTCTTCTTTGAAATATCAGCTCTATAACATGAACGATGAATCGGTTTTGGCTAAAGGTTTGGTTGAACGTATTGGAATGGACTCCTCTATTCTGAACCATAAACCGACTGGCAAAGCGGAAGTGACAGAAGTAAGCGAAATCCTGGAACATAATACTGCGATTCGTAAAGTCCTTGCTTGTCTTACAGACAAGGAGCATGGTGTAATTGAATCCATTAAAGAAATTGATGCTGTAGGTCATCGCGTAGTGCATGGTGGTGAATTCTTCAAAGCCTCCGCACTTGTGGATGCTGACGCAAAAACGAAAATTCGTCAATTGTTTGACCTTGCACCACTGCATAACCCAGCAGCAATGATGGGGATTACGGCTTCTGAAGTAAATATGCCGGGTGTACCGCAGGTCGTTGTATTCGATACTGCCTTCCACCAAACGATGCCTGAGAAAGCTTATATGTACGCTATTCCTAGAGTACTGTACAATAAATATAAAGTTCGTCGTTACGGCGCACACGGTACATCACATGACTTCGTAAGCAAGGCTGCTGCGGAGTACTTGGAGCGTCCGCTGGAAGATCTGAAGATCATTACTTGTCATATCGGTAACGGCGGTAGTGTAACTGCAGTTCAGGGCGGAGTGTCCGTGGATACTTCGATGGGTATGACACCTCTGGAAGGTTTGATGATGGGTACACGCAGTGGTGACCTTGACCCAGCAATTGTTCCTTACGTAATGAACAAGGAAGAATTGTCTGTAGGTGAAGTGAACTCCATGTTGAATAAACATAGTGGTCTCTTAGCAATTTCGGGCGTAAGCAGTGACATGCGTGATATTATTGAGGGTATGGAAAAAGGTGAGCCTAATTCCACGCTAGCTTTTGAAATGTATGAGTACCGCTTGCGCAAGTATATCGGTTCATATACGGCTGCCATGAACGGTGTAGATGCGATCGTATTTACTGCCGGTGTTGGTGAAAATGCTTCATTGCTTCGTGAGAAACTGCTAAATAACCTTACTTTCCTGGGTATTGAGTTGGATGCTGAAGCTAACAAAGTTCGTTCCGGCGATCCACGTCGTATCTCTACGGTAGATTCCAAGGTACAAGTGCTAGTAGTTCCGACAAACGAAGAACTTGTCATTGCACGCGATACACACCGTATTGTGCAAGGAATTAACGGCTAAATTAGAGGAGAGATTGAAGGCATGGCTAACAAGAGTGTAATCAAGAACGTGAATGAACATGTTGGAGAGAGCGTTGTTATCGGTTGTTGGGTAAACAACAAGCGCTCCAGTGGTAAAATTCAGTTCCTGCAGCTTCGCGATGGTACAGGTTATATTCAGGGAGTTGTAGTGAAATCAGAAGTACCTGAAGAGGTATGGGATGCTGCTAAGAGCCTCACGCAGGAGAGCTCTTTGTATGTGACCGGAATTATTCGCGAGGAGCCTCGCAGTCAGTCCGGGTTTGAAATGACTGTAACTGGAATTGAAGTCCTGCATCTTACAGAGAATTATCCTATTACTCCGAAAGAGCATGGCGTAGATTTCTTGATGGATCACCGTCATCTCTGGCTTCGTGCCTCGAAGCAGCGTGCTGTTCTGGTTATTCGTGCGGAAATTATTCGCGCAATCCAACAGTTCTTTAACGAGAGTGGATTTACAAAGGTAGATCCTCCGATTCTGACACCAACGTCGGCAGAGGGAACTACTAACTTGTTCCACACGAAGTACTTCGATGAGGATGCCTATCTGACCCAAAGTGGACAGTTGTACATGGAAGCTGCTGCAATGGCACTGGGCCGTGTATATTCCTTTGGACCAACTTTCCGTGCGGAGAAATCCAAGACTCGTCGCCACTTAATCGAGTTCTGGATGATCGAGCCAGAAATGGCCTTTACAGATCACGAAGAAAGCTTGAAGGTACAAGAAGAGTTTATTAGCTTCGTTGTGCAATCCGTATTGAAGAATTGCCGTGCGGAGTTGGAAGCAGTAGGTCGCGATATTTCCAAACTGGAGAATATCAAAGCGCCATTCCCACGGATTACTTATGACGATGCAATCAAGTTCTTAAACGATAAAGGCTTTGAAGATATTGCTTGGGGTGATGATTTCGGTGCACCTCATGAAACAGCAATCGCAGAAGCATACGATAAACCTGTATTTATTACTCATTACCCTGCTTCTTTCAAAGCGTTCTACATGAAGCCGGATCCAAATCGTCCAGAAGTCGTGCTGTGTGCGGATATGATCGCTCCAGAAGGCTACGGAGAGATTATTGGTGGCTCACAGCGGATCGACGATCCTGCACTGCTTGAAGAGCGTTACAAAGAGCATAATCTTTCGATGGACTCTTACAAGTGGTACATGGATCTGCGTACTTACGGATCTGTACCTCACTCTGGTTTTGGACTTGGACTTGAGCGTACTGTAGCTTGGATCTGTGGCCTTGACCATGTACGTGAGACTATTCCATTCCCACGTACGCTGTACCGTCTCTACCCATAAGTTCTTATATTTGAAGGGGGACGTTCATGGACGGCAAAGGATGGAGTACCTGGGGCGAAGGCGTCTCCTTCGGTCTGGAGAACGGAATGGCCGTCATACCTTATGCATTACTGAAGTATTACCGGAAGCTGAATTTAAGCGGAAGTGAGGCCATGCTGCTGATCCATCTGCTTTCTTTCAGGCAGGTGGAAGGGATTGACTTCCCTTCGCTTGAGGAGCTTCAGGTCGTAACAGGCCGTAGCATATCTGTTCTAGCAGGAGAATTGCAGAAGCTTATGAAGGAAGGTTTCATTAGTATCGATGGAGACAACGATGAACTAAGAGACATCCATTATGAACGCTACAACTTCTCAGGGTTATACGGAAAGCTTGGTGCTTATCTAGCGACAGTTGTGCAAGAGCATGAGCAAGATAAGCACGCAGGGGGCTATGCAACCTCGGCACCACGGGCTGCTTCAGGGGGTGGATTCGGCGGAAAGCCCCCCTCATCTCCTTCTCAACTTGGAGCTGAAGAGGAAAGCCGAAATCTGTTCAGTATTTTCGAAAAGGAATTCGGACGTCCGCTATCTCCAATGGAATGTGAGACGATATCTAGTTGGGTTGATCAAGACCGGTATCCCGAGGAGCTGATTCTGTTAGCACTGAAGGAATCTGTATTTGCAGGAAAGGTTCATTTCCGTTATATTGATCGAATATTGCTGGAATGGGCCCGCAACCGGGTCAAGAACGCTCAGGATGTTAAGAACTATACGCAAAAATTCCGCAATGGCGGAAGATAGCTTGCTCAGGAGAGAACCGCATTGCTTTAGCCCATCGCTAAAGTCAGTGCGGTTTTTTTATTATTTTTATAAAAAAATGCAGGGGTAGTTGTAATCGATGGCGTCTATTGCTGTGGGAAGGAGGGGAGAGTCATTGAAGAAGAGGTATTAATTCGGCAGATTTGCCAAGGTGACGAAGATGCGTTCCGCCAATTTGTAAATACATACAGTCAGCAAATTTACAAAATTACTTATTCTGTATTACGCGATGCCAAGATGGCGGAAGATGCTGCTCAGGAAGCTTTTTTACAAATGTACAAATCTCTCCCTGACTACCGTTTTCAAGGCTTGAAATCATGGATTACACGGATCGCCTTAAATAAGGCAATCGATGCTAAGCGTAAGCGTGATCGACTTAGGGAACTGCCTGTTGACTATGAGCTTGTACTAAGCCAGACCGCTTCCAACGAGGAGGATGTGTTGTCAGGTGTTGTACGCCGTGATCGGATGGATCGGCTGCTCAGTGAAATTAATAGCCTGCCAGAAACTCATCGTGGAATTATGGTGGCCTATTATCTGGAACATAAAAAATATGATCAGATTGCTGCAGAGCAGGGAATTTCACTGAAGACGGTAGAATCCAGATTATATAGGGCGAGACAATGGATTCGAAACCATTGGAAGGAGGACGAATGGCTATGATGAAGCGTGGAGAAGATCCAAACCAACGTGAACAAGCAAAAGCGTATGTTGAAGGTCACATGGAAGAAACGATCAGAGAAGATTGGGAACGATTGCTGTTGGAAGATGAAGAAACGTTTACTTCCTATATGGAAATGCTGGATGAGCTACAGGAGGATCTGCCTTCATTGGAGAATTCGTCTGTTTTTACAGAGAGAGTTATGGCTGATTGGGCAAAAATGACCGAATCTTCAGCAGCATTGGATCAAGTGACAGTTGAACAGGGGGGGCGGCGATATCGCTGGTACGAAAAGACAATCTTTCATTATGCTGTTGCCGCGTCACTTACACTGTTGATTATGTCATCAGGTATGTTTGATAAGCTGCACACAGGTCAAATGGAGCTAATGATCCCTAAAAAAGATAAATCCCTATCATTTAGCGAGCAAGTCATACAGGCAACTAGCGGATGGTTGGATCAGCTAATGGGCAGCAGAAAGTGATGAGAGGAGAAATGAAACATGCAACAGCAGCGTAGTAAATTAAAAGCTTTTTTTCTTAATTTGATTCCTGGAGCAGGTCATTATTATATGGGAAAACGTCCACAGGGAATTGTTTATCTTCTGTTAAGCTTTGGCATCTTATTTATGTCGTTCTTAATAGCTGTGGCTGAAGGTGCCGAGGATATACTAATAATGGGTGTGATGGGGTTCCTGCTCATCGGGACGGTTTCGATGGTGCATCTGGTGGTTAAAATGCTGCAGATGCCTACTCCGGTAATGACTCCAGATGGATCGAATTTTGATTATTCTTCAATGCCCGTTAAGACAGACGATAATGAGCGTGTACATGTAATTTTATTATCGTTCATTCCAGGATTGGGTCATTTTCATATGGGGTTGATGCAGCGAGGATTGTCTTTCCTCATTTCTTTCTTCGGTTTCATGACCGTGATGTTATTCCTGGCAGGGATTACGTCAAGTGATGTTTTCCTTCTCCTGTTTGGCGTATTACCAGTGATTTGGTTATATTGTATGTTTGATGCGGTTCAGTTAATCCATCGCAAGCAAGCTGGAGAAGAAATGGTAGATCGTACCTTATTCGAAGAGATGGAGGCTGGTCGTGAGGAGGGGCGCCGTAGCAAAGTTTTGGCTACACTGCTTTCTGCTTTTCCGGGTGCCGGACAAATGTATCTAGGGCTGCAAAAAAGAGGATTACAGCTCATGTTACTATTCCTCGGGAGTATTTATGTCATGGACCTACTGCGTTTAACGCTGCTATTCTTCCTCATTCCAGTCATTTGGTTTTACAGTTTATTCGATGGCTTACAGCTTGTCAGCCGACATGGACGTGAGCCTTTACAGGATAAGCCAGTCATAGAAGGGTTTTTAAATCATCAAGGATGGCTTGGAGCTGCTCTGATGTGTCTAGGGCTGTATTACATTGTAGTGAATGTCGCAGTTCCCGCACTTGATATCAGATTTCCTGAATGGCGTTTGGAGTATAGAGTCAATGAATATTTCAGGACCATTATTGTATCCGTGCTATTGATTGGCGGTGGTTTGAAGCTGATGGCGGGAAGTAAAAATAATAAAGGAAGAAAAGGGACGGGTGGTCACTCTTGAATAATCCGATAGAAATACAGCAGGGAGTCATTGTTCCAAATGAGCGTCCAGTCACGGAAGATAAAACAAGGCGCTGGCGTGTAGGAACGTTGTCGATGGGACTGAGTCTTTTATTTCTGGGAGCACTAATTATGGTCTCGCAGTGGAGAGGCGCGGAGGTGTTCGAGACGACGTTAGCTTGGTGGCCGATTATTTTTATATTATTAGGCTTAGAAATTGTAATATACACTTTATGGTTTCGTGGAAAAGGAAAAATGTATTATGACGTGCTAAGTGTTCTGTTCGTTGGTTTTATAGCAGTATGTTGTCTAGTTTTTGCAGCATTTAGTTCTTTAGGATTAACACAGGAATTTCGCCGTACCGTTTCAGCTGTGCAAGAAAGTTATGCATTGCCAGATTGGAAAGGAGCCGTTCCAGATGGCGTTAGTACCATCATTATTCAAGCTGCCGAGCCTTATGGGATTAAAGTGGATCAAACGGGTGGAAACGAGCTAAATGTATTTGGAAGTTATTTTTCAAATAAAGGAAAGCTACAAGAAGCACAAGAGCAGCAGCTGCTTCAAACAAAGCATGTTGGGAATACGCTATACATCATTTTAGGGGAAACTCCTAGAGACCTGCTATTCGATAATTCTCGGAACACATTGGACGTGACTGTCGGGGCTCCGGCTAATGTTAAAGTGATTGTTCGAGATACTTATGGAAATGTTGTGACCAGTTAATCTAAGTTTTAATTTGAAAAAAGATCGCTTCCTGACCAATGTGGTCTGGGAGCGATCTTTTTAATTAGGAATGCAGCTCTTTCTCAAGCGCAGCGCCCATTTCACGGGAACGTTCGGCACATCGATTTACTGCTGCAATGACAGTTTCAAAGAATTCTCCTTGCTCTAGTACTTCTATTGCTGCTTGTGTAGAACCATTCGGGGAAGTGACCTTCTTGCGAAGTGCAGCTGGATCTTCACCCGTTTGCTGTACCATTCTGGCAGCACCTAGAACCGTTTGGACGGTTAACTGCGTGCTTTGATCAAGCGGCAGTCCGCCTCGTATACCAGCAGCGATCATTGCCTCCATCATATAATAAATATAGGCAGGTCCACTGCCGGAAATACCCGTCAAGGTTTCCATGCGTTCTTCGTCTATGACTGTTGTAAGTCCGACAGCTTCAAAGATGTTGAGTGCAAGGCGTCGACCTTTCTCATCTACTTCCTTGGAAAAGGCAATGCCGGTGGCACCAAGACCAATAGAACTAGAAGTATTCGGCATTGTGCGGACGATGGGTTGCTCTTTACCAAGCAGACCTTGCATCGTTCGAATGGACAGCCCAGCGATTACAGAAACTATGATCTGATCTGGAGAAAGAAGAGGACTTAATCCGCGTAGCGCTTCGGCAGCATCTTTTGGCTTCATTGCTAACACAATTACTGGTGAGTTCCGTAGATAATCTGTTTTTTGTTCAGGATCATTTGTACCGATTACGCCGTAACGACTTCTTAGCTCTGCCAGACGTTCACTACTGCTGCGGTTAAGCATAATAACATTATCGGATTTCACGATACTGCGGCTAATCATCCCGCGAACGATGGCTTCTGCCATGGAGCCAGCGCCATAAAATACAATATTATGATTCATTAGTGGAATGGAAGGTTGCTGACACATGGCTAAAATCCTCCTAAAGTGGTGTAATTGAAAACAGATACGTGGACACTAGCCTCGTATTTGACCTGTTCCATAAATCTTATATTTGGTTGAAGTAAGGGCAGGTAGACCCATTGGTCCACGAGCATGGAGTTTCTGTGTACTAATGCCGATCTCTGCACCAAATCCAAATTCAAAGCCGTCTGTGAAGCGGGTGGAAGCATTGTGGTAAACAGCTGCAGCATCTACTTCCTGTAAGAAGCGTGAAGCGTTATCCGGATCTTCTGTTACGATACATTCCGAGTGCTTCGTTCCATACTGGGCGATATGCTGCATAGCTTCATCTAAATCGCTGACGATTTTGATATTCAAGATATAATCGTTATATTCTGTAGCATAGTCCTCTAATGTTGCAGGTAATGCCCATGGGACATAAGATATTGTTTCCTGACAGCCTCTCAATTCAACCTTAACCTCACGGAAAGCTTCGGCTAATGAAAGCAAATACTCTTTTGCGAAATCCCGATGAACGAGCAGCGTCTCCATGGCATTGCAGACCGAAGGGCGTTGTGCTTTGGCATTCAAGCTAATGTTCTGTGCCATTTCTGGCAAGGCGCTTGCGTCGAGATAAGTATGGCAGATGCCTGCACCTGTTTCAATAACAGGCACGGTTGCGTTAAGCACAACATTTTGAATCAGAGAACTACCTCCACGGGGGATAATTACATCAAGTAGTCCGTTGAGCTTAAGCATTTCATCAACGGAGGAACGGTTGGGATCCTCGATCAGCTGAAGTGCATTTTTCGGCATTGAAGTCCCTGCTAGCGCTTGGTGAAGCACCTCGACAATTTTTCGGTTAGAGGACAGAGCGGAGGAGCCACCGCGCAGCACAACAGCGTTACCCGTCTTAAGACACAGACCAGCAGCATCAACAGTTACGTTTGGGCGTGCTTCATAGATGATCCCGATGACACCGAGTGGAACACGGAGTTTCTGGATGCCCAGACCATTTGGACGCTCAATGGTTTCTAGCGTGTCACCAATCGGATCAGGTAATACAGCGATTTGTTGAAGTCCTTCAGCGATACTGTTTATTCGGCCTACATCTAAGGCTAGTCGATCAAGCATAGACTCAGGAGTGCCGCTTAGGCGCCCGCGTTCCAAATCTTCCTTGTTGGCGGCAATAATGGCTGGAGCTTCACGGCGTAGCGCTTCTGCCATCACTAAGAGAGCTTCATTTTTTTGACCGGTTGTTAGACTAGCTAATACTCCAGTGGTTTCCTTGGCTAATTTTGTTTTATTGACAACTTCACTCATGACGATTCCTCCTTAAATTTTGTATGGACAAGTTTCCTTACCTTAAAGTAATCCATTCGTCACGGTGAATGACCTCTAGCCGGTGTACTTCTCCCAGCTTCGGAACAATCTGACGGCTTGGTAAGCCTTGAATACTGCGCAGCTGGGCGTCATCGTAATTCACAATCCCGCGTCCCAGCAATTTGGAGTCAGGTCCAAGGACCTCTACAACATCACCTGCATGAAAATTCCCTTCTACATGTTTGACGCCGACAGGCAGCAGACTATGACCGCCATGGAGCAGCGCTTCAACGGCTCCTTCGTCAATGTAAAGGGAGCCGAGCGGGGTGGACATGAAGCCAAGCCATTGCTTTTTAACAGGCAAGGAAGATAACTTGGTTGCAAAATAAGTACCTCGACCCGTTCCTGACGCTGCGAGTTGTAAATCTCCAGGCTCGGTAGCTCTTCCAACAAAGACAGGTACACCACCTCGTGTGGCAATCTTGGCAGCATCGATTTTTGAACGCATACCACCCGTTCCCACACTAGAGCCGGCTCCACCGGCAATAGCATAAATCTCTGGCGTAATATCATCAACGAACTGATAGCGAACAGCGTCGGGATGTTTCCGCGGATCTCCGCTATATAAGCCATCCATGTCGGTTAAGACGAGCAATCTGCTGGCTTTCAGCAGGTTGGCTACGAGCGCAGATAAAGTATCATTATCGCCGAATTTCAACTCATCTACGGAGACGGTGTCATTCTCGTTAAATACAGGCACCGCTCCTTGGCGAAGCAGCTCATCTACCGTCATCATAGCGTTATTCATGGCTCTGCGACTACAAAAGTCGGTACGGGTTAGTAAAATTTGTGCTGTGGTAATTCCATGCTCAGCAAAAGCTTCTTGATATGCCTGCATGAGCAGCACTTGGCCTACAGCTGCCGCTGCTTGCTTCTCATGCAGTAGCTTTGGACGTGTTGGGTAACCGATACTGCGAAAGCCTGCAGCTACAGCACCGGAGGTTACCAATAAAACCTCGCAGCCGTTTCTCTTCAATTCGGCAATCTCTGAAGCGAAGAAGGAGACGGCTTCGCGATTCAAACCGCCCTCTGTTCCAGTCAGCGAGCTGCTGCCTATTTTGACTACGATTCGTGTCGTCATTTCTGTTCACTTCCTTAGTATTATATAGATCCTGAAAACGACAAAAAGCCCCCATCCTTAGACTTAGCAAAGGACGAAAGCTATTAACTTCCGCGGTACCACCTTCATTGATGAGGGATCATCCGACTTCATTCTCGTAACGGGAGGATCCGTCCTGTTTAGCACAGGCCGCTCGGGGGTAGGATTCGGAACGAAAACCGCGGTAAATTCTTTCAGCCTGTCGGAATTTACTCTCTAGGCGCGGTTAGACTCATTCTTACTGGTCCCGTCTGCACGTTTCACTTATTTTCAATAGAATACCATGGAGATGGTTGCATTGCAAAGGAAAAACGAAGGAACTATTTCTCGCATGAGAGAGCTTTAAATATTATGTTTAGCCTCTAAGCGAGGGGGTAAAGTACTTATAATCTGTTACTAGGAGGTGGATTGAAGTGACTAAAGGCAACAATGCTGAGCAGGCACAGAACCAAGATCCAAACGAAATAGCAGAGTTTCAAAATAGTGTGACTCGTGAATTTGTGGAGGAACATACCGGAACTTTCATTGTTAAAGGATCTGTTAATGAAAGTACGGCTCGAGTGTCAGATGATCAGAACCGCCTGATTACAAAGCGTAATATGCGTAAATAAAACAGAAAATTTTATAAGGAAAACTTGAAAAAAATGCTCTGACAACCATACGATTGGTTATCAGGGCATTTCATATGTTTTGGAAGAAGGTTATGAAAGGCTAAGTATCTATTCCTCAGTTAGTTCAGCTACCGTAGATTTAAATGTTTCTACAAAAGCCTTTGCGGCCTTGGATAAATAACGTCCACGTCGATAGGCTACGACTAATGTTCGGCTAGGGGCTGGATTAGCTAGAGGCAAGTAGACAGGCACGAATTCACTCCGCGGTGCACGGG
Source organism: Paenibacillus sp. FSL R5-0345 (assembly GCF_000758585.1). NCBI lineage: Bacteria > Bacillati > Bacillota > Bacilli > Caryophanales > Paenibacillaceae > Paenibacillus > Paenibacillus sp. FSL R5-0345. The sequence goes on along the minus strand of NZ_CP009281.1, from coordinate 4,501,870 downwards.
CGATAAAATGAGGTACAAGAGTTACCCCCATGCCAGTAGCCACCAGTGACTGAACTGTCTCCATGTTATTGCTCTCAAAAACAATTTTTGGCTCGAAGCCAGCGTTTCGGCACAGATCCATAGTCATTTTGCGGAAGCCTTGACCTTCTTTAAGTACAATAAATAGCTCGTCCTTTAGTTCTTCCAAAGAGGTCTTAGTTCCATCTAAGCTACGTTTAGCTAGTGGGTGTTCGGGTGGGACTGCAAGATCGATCCTTTCCTCACCCAGTTCTTCGTAAGCAAGAGCCGGAATTTCGAGCGGCAATGAGAGCAGGCTTAAATCAGTCTGACCACTCGCAGTAAGCTTCTCTAGGTTCATGGAGGAGTCTTCGAGCAGAGTGATTTCTACTTCCGGATAATTTTGTTTAAAAACAGGAAGCACATGCGGTAGTAAATGTGCACCAGTGATCGGCATACTGCCTACAACGACTCGCCCGGTACGCAGTTCAGAAATATCAGACATTTCTTGCCGTAGCAGTTCTACGCCATCAATGATGATTTGGGCTTGCTCTACGAATTTAGATCCAGCATAGGTCAGTTCAACAGAACTGGTATTTCGCTGGAACAGCATTACACCGAGCTCTTTTTCCAGCTTGGAAAGCTGCTGACTGAGTGATGGTTGGGCAATGTGCAGCTTGTCCGCTGCTCGGGAGAAGTTTTTTTCGGCTGCGATTTGCAGTACATATTGTAGTTGTCTCAGTTCCATGTATAAACTCCTTTGGGAGATTGTTTTTACTTATAAGTATAACCTATGAAGTTGAAGTTTTATATAGGTTCGCATGTGAGTTCGTGCACGAACGCTCTGACCGGCAAATAGGAAGGTGTGGTTTACCAGTAATCGCTGGAGTCCTTTATGTTTGCCGGTCTAATTTCTATGCTATCTTATTACGTCTTACTATACTTTGCGGGCTGGAGAGATGCTTTGAGGGTTGTTAAATATATTTCCCGGGTCATATTTAGCTTTGACTCTCCGTAATCTAGGATAGTTCGCCCCATAATATACTGTTCCGGAATTTTTAATTCCCTGGTCTGGAACGTTGATGTAGCTCCCCACGATAAATGGCTGCAGCTTCCGACGTGTATTTCGTACTACGAATATATTTCTGGCAGCTTCCGATTTCTTGATCCATGAGCTATTCCACTCTACATAGAATTTCGCTTTACGCCAGTAGAAGGCTGTAGATTTGGGTGACTTACGGCTCACAGCTCCACCCCAGTTGAGGAAAAAGAAACCTGCGAACTCTCCCTCCACTTTCTCTAAGAATTCACGCATGGACTTAATTGCCTTGTCCGGGAAGGGTTTTCTTACGAAACCGCTGGAGAACTGGTTGCTGACTCTTTGAGTTAGCACTGGATCGGGCGCTAACATAAAACTCACTACTTTTGTATAGGGCAAAGAGCGGATAATTTGATTTGTAGGCGTTCCTACGCTCGTAACGGGCTTTAAGAGGCGAGAAGCCTCTGCTTTTGATCCGAGGAACAGCCCCGTCATAGTGACATTACCGCCTTTTTTCGGACCAATGGATAATTCACTGCCCAACTTGGTATTAACGGAAGGAGCCCAGAGTTGCCAAGCTTTGAATACCTTCTCGAACTGATCCCAAGGCCAGGTGATACGAAAAACGGTAGCCGAAGCTGGAGCTGGACGTACTTTGAATTTGTAACTGGTGTAAACTCCGAAATTCCCCCCGCCACCTCCGCGTGAAGCCCAGAGGAGATCAGAGTTACTATTCTTATTGGCACGAATAATTTTCCCTTTGGCATCAACCATTTCGAGTTCGATTAGATTATCACTAACAAGGCCCACGGTTCGCTGGAGCGGCCCGATACCCCCGCCTAGGGTGATGCCTCCGATTCCAACCGTAGGGCTATCGCCGAATGGAGCCATATATCCTTGCCCAGCAAGCGTGTGTGCAATTCTCCCCACTGTATTTCCGGTACCCACAACAACAGTTCCTGATTTTTTATTTAGTTTGATTTTCTTCATTTCACTTACATCGATGACAATTCCTCCGGTGACCTGTGAAAGATTAACCTCCAGAGAATGTCTACCGCTTCTTGCACGGATGGGGACTTTATTCTCGTTAGCCCATTTTATGGCGTTCGCAACATCTTGTGTTTTTTGTGCGAAAACAAACACTTTCGGGAATTTGTCAGTATGCGGATCCCAATTCTTACGTGCCGTTTCATACCCTTGATCACCTTTGAAAATAACTCGCCCGGTAAGTCTCGTTCCTGACTTCAATTGTTCCAACTCCTTCTGAGCTAACAAATGCATTGCATTTCAACAACTAGGACCCGATATAGTATGAAGGGCATTCGTCTAAGGAGTGGGCTTACTAGGGTCTCAGAAAAAAACGTCTTCAATCTTATAGGTTGAACCTATCACTTCTATAGATATCATATCTTGGAATTATAAAGATGGTGATGTTATATTTAGATCATTCAAGAGAGACTCCACGCTCTCTTCCAATGAACGATTCTATTAATGAGGTGAAATTATGAGCAACAAGACAATGTTTGAGAAGATTTGGGATAATCATGTTATTCATCAAGAGGAAGGTAAGCCTAGCATTATTTATATCGATCTTCATTTGGTTCATGAAGTAACTTCTCCACAAGCGTTTGAAGGACTTCGCCTCAGTAACCGCAAGGTTCGCCGTCCTGAACTGACTTTCGCTACAATGGATCACAACGTTCCTACCAAGGACCGTTTTAACATTAAAGATCCAATTTCCAAGCAACAAATCGATACACTTTCTAAAAACTGTGCTGATTTTGGTGTGAGATTGTTCGACCTAAATGATATTGATCAAGGTGTTGTTCACGTAATGGGTCCTGAGATCGGCTTGACTCACCCTGGTAAAACTATCGTTTGTGGTGATAGCCATACCTCTACACATGGTGCATTCGGTGCGCTGGCCTTTGGTATCGGAACAAGCGAAGTTGAACATGTAATGGCTACCCAATGTTTGCAGCAATCCAAAGCTAAAACAATGGAAGTACGCTTTACTGGTAAAAGAAATCCTGGTGTAACAGCAAAGGATATGATCCTTGGTGTTATTGCTAAATATGGTACTGATTTTGCAACAGGTTATGTAATTGAATACACAGGTGAAGCTATTCGTGAGTTGTCGATGGAAGAACGTATGACCGTCTGCAACATGTCGATCGAAGGCGGAGCAAGAGCCGGCTTGATCGCTCCTGACGAAACTACTTTTAACTATCTGCGTGGACGTCAATATGTGCCGCAAGGCGAAGCTTATGACGCTGCTGTTGAAGGATGGAAGAGTCTTGTTAGTGACGAAGGTGCTCAGTATGATACGGTTGTTGAATTCGATGTGGAGACATTGATTCCACAAGTGACTTGGGGTACTAGCCCGGGCATGGGTACAGATATCAACTCTAGCGTGCCAAATCCGGCTGACTTTACCACTGAAAATGAACGCAAAGCTGCTGAAAAAGCGCTTGAATATATGGATTTGACTCCTGGAACTCCTATTTCTGAAATTCCAATTGATTATGTATTTATCGGTTCTTGTACTAACGGACGGATCGAAGATTTGAGAGCCGCTGCCGTGGTAGCAAAAGGCCATAAGGTATCTGACAAGGTTACTGCCATTGTTGTTCCTGGTTCTGGTCGTGTTAAAATGCAAGCTGAGAAGGAAGGGCTTGATAAAATCTTTACTGACGCGGGCTTTGAATGGCGCGAAGCGGGATGCAGCATGTGCCTTGCGATGAACCCTGATGTACTGCAACCTGGGCAACGCTGTGCATCTACCTCGAACCGTAACTTTGAAGGACGTCAAGGTCGCGGTGGACGCACGCATCTGGTATCCCCAGCTATGGCTGCTGCAGCTGCGATAAAAGGTCGTTTCACTGATGTACGTGATTGGAACTATAAGACGGAAGCTGTCAGCTCATAGAACTAGAGAGAACACGGGAGGATAAAACTATGGATGCTTTTAAAAAATTAACAGGAATTGTTGCACCAGTAGATCGGGTGAATGTAGATACGGATGCGATTATCCCAAAGCAGTTCTTGAAACGGATTGAACGGACTGGATTTGGACAATTTTTGTTCTACGAATGGCGTTTTGATGAGGCTGGTAACGATAATCCTGCCTTTGAAATGAATAAACCACGCTATAAAGATGCTTCTGTCTTGATCTCACGTGCTAACTTTGGCTGTGGTTCGTCACGGGAACATGCACCTTGGGCGATTATGGATTATGGTTTCAGAGTTGTTATTGCACCTTCTTATGCAGATATCTTCTACAACAACTGCTTTAAGAATGGCATTCTGCCGATCAAGCTTTCGGAAGAGCAAGTGGATGAGCTGTTTAATCGGACAGCCGAGCATGATGGCTACCAGTTGACCGTGGACCTTGAAAGCAATACACTTCATGATGAATTTGGACTAAGCATCAGTTTTGATCTGGATGAGCACCGCCGTCAGTTCTTGCTGCAAGGTCTGGATGATATCGGCTTGACCCTTCAACATGCGGATGAAATTGCTGCGTATGAAGAGCGTCATGCGGCTAAGTTATTCTCTTAATAGTAGGGTATGACTGGTTTTATTCTTAATTTTTACAAAAATTACGCAAAACTTCTATTTCCGGGTCACGGAAATAGAAGTTTTTTTTGCTATAATCAAAATATTCATTGGTTATTAAGGAAACATTTGGTGATTTCTGTCGTCTAAGTATTTATCTAGAACTATCACTTGCAGAAGGAGCGGGAAAATGAGAAGAGTTGGGTATCGAACGTTGCTGCTATTGTTGCTGCCATTATTATTACTATCATTCACTGGACGTGAAGCTGCCGCAGCTAGTAGTAGCTCAGGCAGAATTATTATGGATAATCAAGAGCTTACTTTACCAAAAGGAATTAAACTTGAGAACGTCAATGGCAGTGTTATGATCCCTGTCAGAGTGGTAGTGGAGAATCTTGGATTTGAGGTTTTATGGGAGCAGCAGGCCCGCAAAGTAACGGTTCACCAAGATGGAAAAAGCATTGAGCTGGCTGTAGGACGAAAAACAGCTGATGCGGATGGAGTAACGTTTGATTTAAACGCAGCACCCAAGCAAAGCGGTGGTACAGTTCTCGTTCCGATTCGCTTCGTAAGTGAGCAGTTCGGGCTCAAGGTTGGCTGGGATAATAGCGATAAAACGGTCTATTTGACGGGTGGACAAGCTTCGGTGGCTACACCTGAGGGAACCGTTACTAGTCCTACAGCAACAAGTACGCCTTCTCCAACTCAGATTACTACACCCGGCATGGATAATGGCACAAGCGCTGGAAGTGTTGTGCCCTCACCGACACCACAATCATCTTCCGTACCAGGAAGCACTGGTGTGAATGCAGCAGGTCCGCTTGTAAATGGGGCAGCCTTCACTGAGAATCGATTAATCATCGCTGTTTCTGGGGCTGCTAAACCTAGCATCACAAAAATGAGCAGTCCAGATCGAATCGTCGTAGATTTTCCCGGTGCGGCTTTTGCTCCTGATTTCGTAGGAGGCCTACCGAGTATTACGACAAACGGAAGTCCGCAAGGGAAGCTGGATGTTACTGGTTACCCTCTAGTTTCTGAGATCCGGTATGCGTTGTTCAGTGTAAGTCCTTCTACTGTTAGGTTCGTGATTCAAACGGTCGGGAGCCAGCCTTATCAATTAAGTACGGATGAAAGTACTGGACTGGTGACACTAGATTTGAATGTTACAGGCAGTGAAGGGAATACCTCAGGTGGTAGTGGAATGACAGGAAAGCCAGTTGTAGTTCTCGACGCGGGTCATGGAGGGTCACAATCAGGAGCAGTCAGCCTCACAGGTAAACTGGAAAAAGACTTCAATTTAGCTGTTATCCGTAAAGTACAAGCACTGTTGATGCAAGAAGCTTTGGTTGACGTCGTATTTACTAGGACTGAAGATATTACGTTAGGTCTTCAGGACCGTGTGAATATCGCAGAAGCTGCAAAGGCTAATCTATTTATTTCAGTTCATGGGAATTCACTGGAGCAGGGTTATCCGAATAGAGATAAAATAAATGGCAGCGAAACGTACTATTCGCGTAGTGGGAGTCTGCCGCTTGCACAGATTATGCACAAACATCTGATAGCTGGTACTGGATTCAAGGACAACGGAGTAAGAACGAAAAGTCTGCATGTTACAAGAGAAACAAGTATGCCGGCAGTACTTCTAGAAGTGGGGTATCTTACTAATTCAGGAAATGAATCAGGGATGTATAGTGAGCAGCTTCAAGACAAATTAGCGAGGGAAATTGTAGCTGGTATTAAGGAATATTTAGGACTTTAATGCTTAATGTTGGTGAGATTTCTCAATTTTTATGGAATATATTCGCAACCTTTATAGATTATTAGCGTCTAATAGAGGTCTGAGGTTGACGTAGACAGGCCATCACGATCGCCATTCACAGGCGAATACTAGATTTAGAGGTGAAGAATGAAGAAATTCAGTTTGATGTTGTTTTTGTTGCTCTTAGTTTTTGTTTTGCCTGAGAACGGACATGCTGCTGCCGGGAATAGCAAGATTTATCTGGACGGCAAGGAGCTGACCGCAGGGCAAAATGTCCCGGTTGAGAATGTGAATGATACAATCATGGTGCCGTTAAGGTTGATCTCTGAAAGCCTTGGATATAACGTGGGATGGGATCAGAAGAGCAAGACGGTAACGATTGAACAGCAAGGAAAGGTCATCAAACTGGTTGTGAATCAAAAGACAGCCTCAGTTGATGACAAGACATTAACGCTTACCACGGCACCAATCCTTCGTAGTAATACGACACTTGTACCGATTCGATTCATAAGTGAACAGTTTGGATTGAATGTCTCGTGGGACAACGTGAAGAAGAGTGTATATCTTATTACCCCAGGATCCTCAAATGATAACGGTAGTTCTGGTGGAAATACTGAAAATGGTGGATCTGAGGTTGTACCCCCAGTAGATCCTTCTAAGAATTTAACGATGGTAAATGGTGTGAGTTTTAGTGAAAATCGTTTGAGTATTGCGATAGAGGGTAATTCAGCACCGAAAGTGACGGCGATGACTGGACCGGATCGGTTAGTGGTTGATTTTCCTAATGCTACTTTCTCCGATCTGTTCGGAACTGGACAAGTTCTTGACCCTGACCTGAATGGTAAACTGGAAGTAACGGATTATCCTGATGTTTCTGGAGTTCGTTATTCTCTTTACAACACTAACCCTTATACAGTACGTTTTGTGATTGATTTGAATCATCCTAAAAATTATAACGTAAGCGTTTCTGGCACCGATTCTAAGCTGGTCATCATTGATCTGAATGCAGAAGATACGGGAGATACTTCAACACAGCCAGGTAAGGACGGTAAGAAGCTTGTAGTACTGGATGCAGGGCACGGAGCTAAGGATTCTGGAGCAGTTGGAGTCACTGGCAAATACGAGAAGAATTTTAATTTAGCTATAGTGCTTAAGGCAGCTGCTTTGCTTAAAAAAGAGAGTAATATCGACGTTGTGTTGACGCGTAGTGACGATACTTTCTTGGAACTTAAGGATCGTGCGGCAATGGCTAATAATTTAAAGGCAGACCTATTTATTTCTGTACATGCCAATAGTTCAGGATCCTCGGCGGCAAGTGGAACAGAAACTTATTATCAACGGGAAGCCAGTAAGGCATTGGCGAACGTGATGCATAAATATCTTGTTCAAGCTACAGGACTTAGCGATCGCGGTGTACGTTACGGTAATTTCCATGTAATTCGTGAAACGAAAATGCCTGCAGTTTTACTTGAAGTAGGGTACCTGAGTAACAAAAAAGATGAGGCGTTGCTCTTTACAGATGCACTTCAAAATAAAGTTGCTGCTTCAATGGTGAGTGGAATTAAGGAATATTTGGGTATAAAATAACAGACCAGTGGCAGACGAGCGCCGCAAAGTCAGCTTTCTGCTTTTGTTTTTAAAAGGCAAGAAGTGGTTTTGCGGTACCTGTCTGCCCGTATTCATCTAGAGGAGGCGTTTATTAATGATGAAACAAAAATGGACTATGGTTGGGGTTGCCGCGCTGCTCCTGCTAGTGATCGCTGGCTGTGGAGACAAGCCTACAGCAGCTCCAGCAAACGGTGTGGAGACAGATAGTACTAATGTTGTAAGCGGTGCTGGAGAAAGTACTCCGGCTCCAAGTGAAGATCCAGGAAACGAAGTGGCTAGCACTCCGCAACCGACAGCAGACAATACTAGTGCAGAAACCCAGCCTACTGCGAAGCCAGTAGCAGATGAGAAGCAAAAACAGAGTCTGAGTATAGAAGCTTATTATACGAATTCACAAGTTATGGATCTGATTCCTGCTAAGACTAGCATTAGCTTCTCTGACGATGTTGAGAAATATACAGAGACATTCAAAGCATTGCAAAGTAACGAGAATACTGAGCTTGTATCGTTATGGGGTAAGATTGAGCTGAAATCGTTAAAGTTTGTGGATGGTCAAATTGTGATGGATATTCATAAACCGGATGAAGCACAGCTGGGTGCTGGTGGGGAGTCCTTAGCGATTTCTTCACTTGCCAAAACCTATTTTCAATTTGATGAAGTGAAAAGTATCGAAGTTTTGGTAGACGGTGAAAAGGTTGAAAGCTTGATGGGTCATGTGGACCTAATGCATCCTATGACTAGAGATAATAGCTAATTGTTATTACAACAAAGGAATACAGCATCTAACTGACGAACTTTAAGGTATACTATTTATTTGTGTCACAGAGAGGGGAATAATCTATTGTCCGCGCAAAAAAGGTCAAAACGTCCATTGAAGACTTATTCTACTAAAGCAGTATCGGCTGTTATGGCTGGTGCCATGATTTTTGGCGGCACAAGCGCAGTGTTTGCAGATACAGCAACGACAGCAGCAACAACCACAACACAATCGGTAGGCATTTTTAGCGATGTGAAAACAGGCTTCTGGGCTGAAAAGCATATTTATAAACTTGCATCACAGGGAATTGTGGTTGGTAATAATGGTTTGTTCCGCCCTGGCGATTCTGTAACTCAACAAGAAGCTGTGCTTATGGCATTACGTTTTATGAAGTTGCAGGATAAAGTGGATACTTCTTCAACAGTTGCCTTACCTAATGATTTTAAGGTTACGAATTATTACAAGGATTATGTAGTGTTGGCCTTTCAACAAGGCCTGCTTGATAAGGCAACCGAAATGGCTCCAGATAATCTGAAGACTTCTTGGGGAGAGCGTAAAGCGTCCCGCGAATGGATTGCTGAACTCCTAATTCGTGCACTAGGAAAAACTGCAGATGCAGCCGTAGCAGCTAGTGAGCCGACAGGTTTTGCGGATGATGCTAAAGTGTCTGCAAACAAAAGAGGCTACATCAACGTTGCTGTTGATCTGAAACTAGCCAATGGTCTTGATGGTAATCGCTTTGATCCACAAGGGGCTGTGACCCGTGCTCAATTGGCAACCTTTTTCAGCCGTGCGGAAGCTCACAATACGGTTGAATATGACAACACGGTATCAGGAACAATCAGTCAATTAGCAGATGGAAAACTATCCGTTTATAACAATGGAAAGACTTCTACATATAACCTGGGAGCGAGCACCGCTTATTACACAAGCGCTTCTGAAAGTAGAATAAATCTAAGTGATATCCAACCTTACACAAAGGTTACTGTAATTGGAGCGACATATAACGCAGCTTATGTTGAAGTGACAGACCCTACACAACAAGTGGAGAGCCTTTCCGGAAACTTCGCAATGGTAGCACCTGGTAATAAGCTATGGCTGAAATCAGCTACTGGGTTCACTGAATATTACTACGATGAAACGACTACCTTTGTAGATGCGAATGGGACTTCAATTGAACCTGCTTCGCTGGTAGCAGACAGCATAGTTACGTTACAGCGTGAAACTTATAGCGGTTCACATAAAGTGGTCAACGTTCAAGTGACTTCAGGCGTTATTAACAAAACGACGACAGGTACCGTTCAAAGCATAGATCTTACTGGGAAAAGCATTACGTTTAAAAATGCTGCTGGTACGGTGGAAACCTTTAAATGGGAAGATGGCACTTCATTATTCAGCTCGCAATCATCAGTACTGCAGCCAGCAGATTTAAAGACAGGTGCTGCTGTTAAATATACGATTAAGGAAAACGTGATACGTACTGTAGAAGTGACAGAGGGTGTTGAACGGACAGTTCAAGGTGTACTTACGGAACTGAGCAATTCAACAGTTGTTTATAAAAAAACGGACGGAACACTTGAAGTTAAACTGTTAGGCACGAAGCCGGTGATTGTTATTCCGAATATGAATAGCGCCGTGGCTGATGATCTTATAGCTGATAAAGTAGGTGGGGACAAAATTCAGCTTACGCTAAACAGCAGTGACCAGGTCACAAAAATTGAAGTGTTAAGTCGTCAAATTGAGCAGTATAGTGGAGCGACGGTTATTGACTATAATACAAAAACACAGCTGTTGACAGTTCTGGATGTTGATAAAAAGGCACATGTCGTTCAGTTGGATGAAAAAACAAAATTGTTGATTGAAGGCGTACTTCCTAATTTAACGAATGCCGGTACGAAACTTGTTGAGAACCGTAAAGTAAATTTAACGGCAATAGGTCAACGGGCTTTGTCTTTGGAAATTGTCACAAAGTACGAAGGAACTTTGTCTGCTGTTAATACTACTTCTAGAACAATTGTATTGAAGCTTAAAGATGGCGGGCAAACTATAACACTGCCATATCCACAATTAGTTGATCTTTTTGGGAAGACTAATCCATCCTTAAGTGATGTCCCTGTTGGTAGTAATGTGACAGCCTCACTGACAACTAGTCAGGATCTCATTGCAGTATTGAAAGTAAAGACCGTTCTTCAGGTTGAAGCAGCAACTGTTAATTCTGGAACCAACCGTGTAAGCATTAAGTGGAACGGGGGGACCAGTGAAATTAATACTGCGGCGCTCCCAATAACTAATGAAGCCGGTGAGAGCATTAAGATAACCGCTTTGAAATCAGGAGATTATCTGAATGTGACTTTTGATGGAAGCGCACCGCTCTCTATTCAGGCCGTCAAGCTTACAACGGGTCAGATTAGTTCAGTAGGAGCAGCAACCAACAGCTTAATTGTGAAGGAGTATGCTGGAGCAGCACAAAACTTTACTGTAGGTGGAGTTAGAATCATACGTGATGGTGCGACAACAACGGCTCTTAGTAACTTAACAACAGCGGACAGAGTGGAGATTCGGAAAGATACGGATGGAGTGACAGTCATTCGAGTGTTACCACAGTTAACTCGTTCATTCTCTCGCTTTGACAGTACGACGAACTCATTGGTGACGAAGAGAGCTAATCTGAACGATAAGTATCAGTTCACACTTGCTTCAAATGTATATATTCATCAAGGAGATACGACATTGTCCGTGCAATCTCTGAAAGAAAATGATAATATTATAATGTATTTCAATAATGATATCGTGGTTGAAATTGTGAAACAATAGTAGCAATGGTGGATTTCCGAGTGAATCACCGTCTTGACACAGGAGCTTTGCCTGCGTCAAGACGTTTTTTTTGAAATATAAGAAAGTTTAAGAGTTGTATTTTCTTGAAATGTATGAAACCATACGTTATAATACAGACTTTGCTTATATTTCTTTACATTAGAGGACACGCTCGTGTAAGTTTTACTGAGCGTAATCGCTCCGTGGAGGGGACACTATGAAAGTTGCAGAGGTCCGCCACATCCTGGATACAATTGGAGACTTGTTCCCTGATGCACATTGCGAGCTCAATCACAGTAATGCTTTTGAATTAACGATAGCGGTACTGTTGTCAGCCCAATGTACGGATGCAACGGTGAACAAAGTGACCGAGGACCTGTTCCAAAAGTACAAAGCCCCCATCGATTATATTTCTGTACCGCTGGAGGAATTGGAGGGGGATATCCGGCGCATCGGCTTATATCGTAACAAAGCTAAGCATATCCAAAGCCTATGCTCTATACTCATAGAACGGTATGGTGGCGAGGTGCCTGAGGCTCATGACTTGCTTGTAACGTTGCCCGGTGTAGGTCGTAAAACCGCAAACGTAGTAGTATCCAACGCTTTTGGAGTTCCTGCCATTGCAGTGGACACGCATGTGGAGAGGGTTGCCAAACGACTTGCGCTAGCAGGCTGGAAAGATTCTGTGCTGGAAGTGGAAAAGAAGCTGATGAAGGCTGTGCCACGTGACGAATGGACGATCACTCATCACCGGCTTATCTTTTTCGGACGATATCACTGCAAGGCACAGAACCCAAAATGTCAAGTTTGTCCGCTCCTTGATGTATGTCGAGAGGGCAAAAAACGTATGAAAACAGCAGTTGTCAGGAAAGCTAAAGATCATACGTCAATAAGTTAGAGTTGAAGAAGAGGATGGGATAGAGATGAAATGCATTTCTGTATACACAGATAATTTTGAAGTGTTCTCTGATATTTTTGATCGCGTAGTGGAAAGCCCACTCGAAGAGAACGAAGAGCAAGAAGTAGAAGGTATCACGATCAGTCATTCCGGTGACGTTCCTGAACACTATTTTGAGCGTATGTCAGTGAAACCTGAGGTTGTCGTAATGAGAGATAAATCTCGTGGGTTGACTATTCTGCAGCACGGAAAAGTATTCGAAATTCTGTTACCTGTTTCGGAAACTGCATAAGTTAAAAAATGTTAAAAGGAGTCAGCCCTCAGGTTGGCTCCTTTTTTGTTGCTTACTTTTTAGCGATAATAGCAGAAAGATGTTTTAATAACCTCATTTCGTAAGAGATGATAGGTTATTTTGTAAGTAGTGTGTATTTAATTTGTGTCAAACTGGTGATAAACTGTAATTATTATTTATAAAAAAGGTTTCGCATGACATCTCAGAAATTACACCGTTATAAACATTGTATAAATTTAAATGCCTTCAGCGTCCTTATAAGGACGGCAAGCGTTTAAGCGAGAAATATAAGGATAATGAATAGTGTGAAACATATACTTTCTTATATTTTAAAAATGAGTCTGATTTCGTATTCTTGAATGGGTAATATTCAAAGCATGATTAGATGGTAACAGTGGAGGTGGAGAGTCAGTGAGAGCGGAACAGGTTAGCATTCAGAAAGAGACATTAAATGAAACAGCATCGCTGCTTTTCCAGTTGCGTAGATTAATGCATCGCTGGGGCGATGAAGGATCTGAACGTATATATGAAGATTTACAGCATAAAGAGGGTGGGAATGAACTGACCCTTGCTTTTTGCGGGCATTTTTCGGCAGGGAAATCCAGTATGATCAATCTCCTATGCGGCAGTTCAGTGCTGCCTTCGGGACCTGTGCCGACTAGTGCCAATATTGTCTCTATTCGCAGTGGAGTTCCGCGAGTGCTTATTTATCCTAGGGTTGAAGGAAGTGAAAATGAACCTTCACCTATAGAGACAACTCCAGAAAGATTACAGGAATACTGTCGAAACGGTGGCGAATATTCCGCGATTGAGGTATGGAATGAGATACCGCTGCTAGGTAAGGATGGCGTTTTATTGGATACACCTGGTGTAGATTCGACGGATGATGGTCATCAGGCGGCGACTCGTTCCGCGCTGCATTTAGCGGATGTTGTATTTTATGTAATGGATTATAACCATGTACAGTCAGAGAATAATTTGGCCTTTGCCAAAAATCTTAGCGACTGGGGTAAACCTTTGTATCTGATCGTTAATCAGATCGACAAGCACAGGGAACAAGAAATTTCTATTGAGGAATATAAACGTCAACTTGAAAATGCTTTTGAACAATGGGGGATTCATTGTGCTGGAATTCTGTTCACCTCTCTCAAAAAGAAAGAGCATCCACTTAATCATTGGGATCATCTACTCATCCTAATAACAGAACTATTGGAACAAAAGGAACAACTACTTCAATATAGCCTGTCTCGTTCCATCCATCATACAGCGGACGCTTCTTTAACTGCATTCCGTGAAGATCAGCAGGAGGAGAAAGCAGCTCTCCTTGAAGAATTGGAAGGTGCGAATGCAGAGACGGTGACGAAGGAACTGAAGTCGCTAGAAGAAGAGCAGAAACAACTCGAGGAGTTGCCTCAGCAGTCGCGATCGAGCTTGCGAACGGGTCTCGACACCTTACTGAATAATGCTAATCTAATGCCTGCGGATGTAAGAGAGGCATCAGGAAACTATATCGAGAGTGCCAGCCCTACGTTTCGGTTAGGGTTTTTCTCTACGGCTGCGCGGCGGGAGAAGGAACAAAGTAAACGACTGGCAGTCTGGCAAGGACTGTTGACCCGAGAGATTTCCGCTCAGCTGGAATGGCATTTGATTCAGCTGGTTCGTGATTGGGCGGAGAGTCTCGGGCTGTGGGAGGAGGAGGCGGAGACGACTCTGAAGCAAGGGTTCCCGGCGGTGAGCCAGGAGTGGCTGGCGGCTGCAGTTAAGCCGGGAACGGGGTATAGCGGCGAGGCGCTGCTCAATTTCTGCCGCACCCTTGCGGCTGATATTAAGAGCCAGTTCCGCCGTGCCGTCTTAGCGGTGAGCGATGAGCTGTTAGCGAAGCTGCCACCGCTCATGGATGATCGGCGCGCGGAACTCCAGCGCCGAGAACAAGCTCTTGCGCGGCAGTCGCGCGCCGTAGCTGCGCTAGCCGCCCTGGACCGCGCGGCTGACGCCCGCGCGCACGAGCTCGCGGCGCTGCTGCCGCCGCGCCGGCCCCTCACCCCCGGCATCCTGCCGGAGGTGAGGGTCACCCCGCGTGCGGCCGCGCAAAGCGCCGCACCGCGGGAGGTCCAGCCGCCGCAAAGCGTAGCGGCTGGAAGTGCCGCCGCCGCAAGCTGGGCAGCGGGCACGGCTTCGCCGGCGGGCGGGCGCCGCCGGCTATCGGCAGCCGCTGACGCGCTGGCGGCTGCGGCAGAGCTGCTGCGCCGCGAGCCTGCGATGGCATCGGCGGCGCGGAGTCTGGCCGCACGGGCGGAGGATCTCGCCGGCGGCCGCTTTACCCTCGCGCTGTTCGGTGCGTTCAGCGCGGGTAAGTCCTCCTTCGCCAACGCTTTGCTCGGCGAAGAAGTGCTGCCCGTGTCTCCACATCCCGCCACGGCTGCGGTCAACCGCATATTGGCGCCGGAAGGAGACTTCCGTCATGCCAGCGCGGTTGTAACGATGAAGACCATGGCAGATTTCTGGGATGACATCTGCCATTCGTTCAATGTGCTGCAGCTGGGTGAACCACAGCAGAACTCATGGACAACAGTTCTTGCAAGCTTGCCTGCAAGAGGAATTCATCCGTCTGCGTTGCCCCATGCTGGATTTCTACGGGCAGCAGCGGCTGGCTGGGCAGAAGCCGAGCCTCTGCTTGGAACAGTTCGAACTGTGGATCTGGAAGAATACCGAAGCCTTGTAGCCGAGGAAACTCGGGCCTGCTTTGTACAGGGGATTGATTTGTATTATGCCTGCCCCTTGACCGAAAGCGGGATTGTACTCGTGGATACACCAGGAGCCGATTCGTTGCATGCCCGTCATACCGGCGTAACCTTTAATTACATGAAAAATGCGGACGCAATATGTTTTGTTACCTACTACAACCACGCCTTTTCAAAAGCAGATCGAGGTTTGCTAGCACAGCTGGGCCGTATTAAAGATAGCTTTGCACTTGATAAAATGTTCTTTATTATCAATGCTTCCGATCTTGCTTCTAGTGAAGATGAATTGGAAGAGGTACGAGAGCATGTCGCTCAAAATTTACGTGCAGGTGGCTTACGTTCACCGAGAATTTACGCGCTCTCTAGCTTGCTGGCTCTGGAAGGTAAAACTCAGC
This sequence comes from Paenibacillus sp. FSL R5-0345, assembly GCF_000758585.1. NCBI lineage: Bacteria > Bacillati > Bacillota > Bacilli > Caryophanales > Paenibacillaceae > Paenibacillus > Paenibacillus sp. FSL R5-0345. The sequence goes on along the minus strand of NZ_CP009281.1, from coordinate 4,486,012 downwards.
ATAATTATGAACGCTATGAGGCTTCCCGTTTCCATCATTTCGAGCAAGCCTTATCCAGCTTTGCGGGAGATGAACTTCCTCAGCTTTCACTTAATGCAGCTGCAGAGAGTATTGCATCTGTTCGCCGCAGGGCGGAAGAGTGGCAGAATCTCGCTTCCATGGCGGCAAACGAGCGCGAAGCAGGATTAAAAGAAATGCAAGAACGTCGTCAATTAGCATTGAAACGGCTATCCCTATTGGAGACAGAAGAACGTCCTGGTAGAGATCTAGTACATGAAGGAGAGGAGCTGATCTATCATGTGTGTCAGCGGATTAGCTTCTCCTTCACTAGAAATTTTCAAGAGTCTTTCCACCCCTCCTTGCTGCGTGAGGATGCAGGAAATTTAAAAGCTATCTTCGCTGCATGTGGTGCAGAGCTGATGCGTACCACTCAGCGTGAATTGGAGCAAGAGCTATGGGCGACAACGCTGCGACTGGAGAATACTGGGCGCAGACTTGTTCATGAAGCTGCCGAAGCGGCTGCTGCTGAGCTGCGCTTCTCTACGCAGGAGTTTCAGCTGATGGAGAATGAAGAAACGGCATGGCCATCTCCTAGTGAGCTGGAATGTCAGCTTCAGTCCGTGGAATGGTCAACCTTATGGGGACATTTTAAATCTCCCCGCTACTTCTTTGAAGGCGCTGGCCGGGAGCAAGTCAAAGGTGCGGCTGAGCCTCTTGTGAAAGAAGCTGTTAATGTTGCGGCGGCAGAGCAGAAGAAAAAATTACTTGCACATTATGTCGAATGCATTGCCAATGAATTAAAGGCCGCTTCAGAACATCTTCAAGAAGGGATGGCGGAGCAAGAGAAAGCGATGCTGGATCTCCTTAAAGGAGGTGAGTCCGCAGATCATTGGGGCCAGTTAGGTCACCAATTATCTCTCTTGGAACAATCTTTTGTTGATAGATTGGACAAAAATCTTTGAAATTTGTAGGAAATTGTCGAAGAACACTTGCAATCTGGCGTATGATGGATGAAAATAAAGAAGCCTGAAAATATACAAAGAAACTGTTCCGTTTTCAGAAATTTATGGAAACGTGATAGTCAATTTGCCGAAAGAGGTTGAAATCGACAATGTGGGGAGCTCCTTTTTCAGCTCAAAGCCGCAAGCTGCTGCTGCTGGGCAGCGGGGAACTGGGTAAGGAAGTCATAATCGAAGCTCAACGTCTTGGCGTAGAGACCGTAGCTGTAGACCGTTATAGCGATGCACCAGCGATGGGTGTAGCTCATCGTTCACATGTTATTGATATGCTGGATGCAGAGGCGCTTAAAACGCTTATTCGCTCAGAAAAACCGGATGTTATTGTTCCGGAAATTGAAGCAATTGCCACTCATGCTCTTCAAGAGCTTGAAGAGGAAGGTTTCTTCGTTGTTCCGACCGCACGAGCGGCTCGTCTGACCATGGACAGAGAAGGCATTCGCCGACTTGCTGCTGAAGAACTTGGATTGCCAACAGCGGATTATCGTTTTGCAGATAGTCTGGAAGAGCTGCATCAAGCCGTTGCAGAACTAGGCACTCCTTGTGTCATCAAGCCAATTATGAGTTCTTCTGGCAAAGGGCAAAGTGTTTGTAAAAGACCAGAGGATGCGGAAGAGTGCTGGAACACTGCTTTGGATGGAGCTAGAGCCAAAGGAACACGTGTGATCGTGGAAGCCTTTGTTACCTTTGAGAGCGAGATTACACTCTTGACGGTAAGGTCCGTGTCTGGCACGATATTTTGTCCGCCTATTGGGCATATTCAGAAGGATGGAGATTATGTCGAATCATGGCAGCCTCACTTTATGAAGCCGGAACTACTAGATGAAGCTCAGTCTATTGCCAAAGCAGTTACGGATCAGCTCGGAGGATTCGGTATTTTTGGAGTGGAGCTTTTCTTGACGGATCAAGGCGTATTGTTTAGTGAAGTGTCACCCAGACCTCATGATACAGGGATGGTGACGATGGCGACGCAGGATTTATCTCAATTTGCAGTGCATGTCAGAGCTATTCTTGGATTTCCAGTCCAATCAGTTCAATTACTGACACCAGGTGCCTCAGCAACGCTGAAGGCTGAAGGAGAAGGACGAGCTTTTGTTGTGACTGGAATTGGTGAAGCTTTGGAGTTACCTAGAACTCAGGTTCGGGTATTTGGTAAACCAGAAGTCCGTCCTGGGCGGCGGATGGCAGTGGCGTTAAGTGCGGCGGAAGATGTGGAAATCGCGCGGACGGTAGCCAAGCAGGCAGCGTCTATGCTAAAAGTGGAGGTAAATGAGGATGAACAGTAGTACCATGGCACCTGTACTGGAAATTCGCAAATGCGGCTTGAATGATCTGGAGAGAGTTACAGCGCTTCTGCGGGAATTCGGCTATCCAACAACGCTTAGCGTGATGAAAGAGAGACTCGAAAGCATGGAGAATAACCATCTCCAATGCACGCTTGTTGCAGAACTAAACAATGAAGTTGTGGGAATGGTCGGTCTTAGACAGGTAATCTCGTATTACAAACAAACAGATTGTATCACTGAGATTACTGCACTTATCGTATCAGAAGAACTCAGAGGAAACGGACTCGGTAAAAGACTTGTGGCCGCAGCAGAAGAATGGGCACGTGAGCAAGGTTGCTGTCAGCTCTTCTTGAGAAGTGGTAACCGCGTAGAGCGCGCACCGGCACATGCTTTTTATCGTCATTTAGGTTTCGAAAAGACAGCAGGTTATCGCTTTAACAAAGCGTTGCTATAATACTTATAGGTTCCGATCATCCCCATCCCAGCTACGGCGGGATGGTTTTTTTTACGTAAATACAAGGATCGGTCAAGGATATAAACCTGCAAAAAGAACACCTTTTTATAATACGGAGATCGCTAAAGCAGTAATTACTGAGAATCTGAAGTAGTTCTTGCTATGAAGTAGCTTTCAAGTCACTTCATCCCCTCATATCTTTTATATCCCTCTGACTCCGTGTTTCATATCCCCGGCTATATCTTTCATATCTCTCCAAGTAGCACATTGTAGTCATTAGACAGACTTTTTAGTTTTTAATAAATCGATTTAAATAACTAACCATAGATGGAATAGTTTGAATCATATAGAATGAATTTTATGACAGTTAAATAAATCGTTTCCAAAGAGGGATGAGAAATGTACAAGTTAATTCTTGCTGAGGATGAAGAAGATGTTAGAGAAGGGGTCATCGGGCAAATTGATTGGGAGCACTACGGTTTCGAAATTGTAGAACAGGCGGAGAATGGACGGGAGGCAGCGGATGCGATTGATCGTTTGCTCCCGGATGTGGTTGTGACGGATATTCAAATGCCTTTTATGAACGGGCTGCAGCTGGCGGAATGGATTCGCGAACGGCATCCCAATACCAAGATCATTATTCTGACAGGGTATGATGAATTTGAATATGCGCAGAAGGCGATTAAACTACAGATCGACGAGTATATTTTGAAACCGTTTTCTTCACAGGAGTTGATTGATGTTCTGCTAAAGGTCAGAGCCACTATAGAGGCTGAAATTGCAGAGAAGGAGAATGTTTTTGTACTCAGTGAGCATTATCGAAAAAGTCTGCCTGTGCTGCGTGAGCAGTTTTTATCTTCACTAGTTTCACGCAAGTTACGAATGAATGAAATAGACGAAAAAAGTTCGGAATACGGAATAGATCTTCATGGGAAATGGTTCCAAGCCTCGGTAATTAGTGTGGATTATATTCGTCCAGAGCGAGAAACGGTTAGCCTTACCGCAGGAAAGCAAATTTCTTTGCGAGATACGGGAGAGAGAAATTTACAGCTCTTCGCTGTGCTCAATATTGCAGAAGAATTATGTAATAAGCATAATTTTTGCAGGGTGTTTATCCATCGTGATGAGGTGGTGCTTCTTTCCATTTGTGATGCAGGAGAAGAAACTGAAATTACGGGGAAAACTTTTGAAATTCTAGAAGAAATCCGCCATAATGTGCAGCGGTTTCTTAAGCTAACGGTAACCGCTGGTTCTGGAACGGTTTGTCATTCGCCTGCTATGCTATTTAATTCCTTTGGAGATGCCATGCAAGCGTTAGATTATCGTCTCATTCTCGGCAATAACAGAGTCATTTGGATCGAGGATGTGGAGTCACGTTCGAATACACTCTTGGCCTATGATGAATTGACCCAGCAGTCCTTAATCCGAACGATTAAGATGGGAACCGTACAGGAGCTTAAAGAGGTCGTGGAGGAGTTATTTGGCGGATTGAATGCTGAGCAGGTATCTACTCAGGATTATCAGATTTTTTTGCTGGAGATTATTACATCTATCCTGCGTGTAGCCAAAGAGTCCGGTAGTGATGCTGCTAAGTTCGTTGGATCTGGCATTTCCTCATTAACTGAGATGAATAAATTTAATAGTATGAGTGAAGCCAAACAATGGATTATTACTATTTGCAGCCGGCTAATGGACTCCATTGCCTTAGAACGCCAATCTAGCTATAAGCTGCTTATTGATGAAGCTAAAGAATACATCCGTAGCCATTATGAGGAATCGGATATTTCTATCGGAAAGGTTTGTCAGCATTTACATATCAGTACGGGTTATTTTAGCAGTATTTTTAAGAAGGAAATGAAGATGACTTTCGTTAGTTATCTCTTGCAAATCCGATTAGAGGCAGCAAAGGAACTTTTACGCTCCACGGAACTGAAGGCTTTTGAAATCGCCGAGAAAATTGGCTTTGCTGATCCTAACTATTTCAGCTTTTGCTTCCGTAAAAAATATGGCCAGTCTCCCAAAGAGTATAAAAACAGCTCCAGAGGAGGGTAGCCATGCGGCAAGAAAAGTCCTATTCTTTTCGACTGCGGCCGCAGCATCCAAAAGGAGGGAAACGTCGATTGTCCTCCAAGCTGCGGAGCATTCAAGTGACGATTACGCTCACTTTTACATCTGTCGCCGTACTTGTAGCCGTCGTTGTCAGCCTTATGCTGTATAACAAGTTTGCGAAGACAGCAGAAGAGAATGCCAATATGAATATGCAGCAGATTATTGAGCAAGTGAACTACAATCTGGAGCTTTATGTTAAAGGGATGCGGAATATTTTTGAAACCGCAGAAGATCAAATAACGAATAGTCCCTCCGTGGACTCGGCTTTACTGATGGAAAGAATGGCTATGTTAATGGGAAGTAGAGAGGATCTTGTTTCTGCAGCAGTTTTTACACCACAGGGGAAATACGTTGTGGGCACAGCAGGACAGAAGTTGCGCAGCAACACACAGTTAGAAACCCAGAGTTGGTTTACTACGGCCAAAAGAACGTCTGAGATCTCTTATTCAGCGCCCCATATTCAGAATTTGTTTAAAGGTCAATACATATGGGTCGTGTCGATCAGTAAACTCATTCAATATCAGGAAAAGGGAGTATTAAAAACGGGTATCCTGCTGATGGATTTTAACTTTCGCACCATAGATGAGCTGAGCAAGCAGGTTAAGCTTGGTAAAAGAGGATACGCTTACATCCTCGATCAATTAGGCAACATTGTGTATCATCCGCAGCAGCAGCTTATTTATGCTGGCTTAAAGTATGAGAATGTGGAGCCGGTACTGGAATATGCTTACCGTAGCTATTTGGATGAGTCTACAGGTGAAAAACGTTTTATCACAGTGCGTACGCTGGAACAGACCGGATGGAAAATAGTCGGAGTTGCTTATTATGACGAGATAGTAACCACCAAGCGAGATCTGAACACCTTTTTATCCTGGTTCCTAGCGGTAGTTATTTTATGTGTAATTATCGTATCTGTCTTTTTATCTGCGCGAATTGCCCGCCCGATCCGTAAGCTGGAACGGACACTTCAGCAGGTAGGCGAAGGGGATCTTAATACTCGAATCGATGTGAGCGGTGCGTATGAGGTAGAGCAGTTGTCCAAACGGTTTAACCTCATGCTGCAGCGAATCCGTCAATTGATGGATCAAATTATTTATGAACAAGAAACGAAACGCAAGGGTGAGCTTGAAGTCCTGCAATCCCAGATTAATCCACACTTCTTGTACAATACCTTGAACTCTGTGATCCGGCTTGCTGAGCGTGGTAAGACGGAGGAAGTCGTCACAATGATTCAGTCCTTATCGAAGTTTTTCCGTATAAGCCTAAGCAAAGGCAATAATATGATTACCGTACAGGAAGAGCTGGATCATATTCGTCATTATCTCGTCATACAAAGCTTCCGTTTCAAAAATAAGTTCCGCTATGAGATCATCGCGCAGGATGAAGTGCTGCAGTGTCAGACGATTAAGCTGATTTTGCAGCCGATTGTAGAGAATGCCTTGTATCACGGAATAGAAATGATGCCTGATGAAGGTTTTATCTCTATCCAAGCGGAACTGAAGGACAATCTTGTCATCATACGGATTAGTGATAATGGACTAGGAATGTCCAAGGAGACTATGAAGGTTATTTTGACAGGTGGCAGTAAAAGTATGAGCGGTTCCGGGGTAGGCGTAAGAAATGTGAACGAGCGGATTGAGCTGTACTATGGCCGAGAATATGGTCTTTCTTTTGAAAGTGAAATTGAAGAAGGCACTACGGTTACCCTTATCTTTCCGGCACTCGCAAAAGGCGAAGGCAATGAAGGGCTTAAGGAGGATGAGACATCGTCATGAAAACCTTTCGTTTTTGGCTAACCTTGTTAATGTGTGTGGTGTTATGGACTACGGTTTCTTCTTGTTTTAATTCAGCGCCCAATTACATCAATACAAATAAGACCCGTAATATTCATCTCATTGTGAAAATGAACAGGGGTGACTACTGGAATACGGTTAAATTGGGGGCAGAAGCTGCAGCGCAGGAATTCAACGTGAAATTAACCTTCAAAGCTCCGGACTCTGAGAGTGACATCACAGAACAGGTGAAAATGGTGCAGGACTCTATTAATGAAAAAGCAGATGTGATTATTTTAGCTGCAAGTAGTTATATGGGGCTTGCACAGGTTGTAGATCAGGCGGCTTATACCAAAATCCCTGTCATATCCGTAGATGCGGAAGTAGGTTCAGCAAGAGTAAGGACATATATTGGCTCGAACGGCTATGAAGCGGGTCAAAAATCTGCAGAAAGATTGATCAAGCTGTTGAAAGGATACGGCGAGGTGGGCATTATTAATTTCACCAATTCAACTCAGCGTGAGAAACAGGATTCTTCCAGCGGAATTGAATATGGTGCTAGAGACGCAGAGGAACGGGAGAAGGGATTCTTAAATTATACGGCCCGTTATCCAAACATACAGGTGGTTGAGATTTCATACACGACCTCCAGCATTAAGGATGCAGAAGAACTTACGCAGCTAATGCTGCTGAAGCACCCGAATTTGCGGGGAATTGCGAGTCTGAATGAAACTGCTTCACAGGGTGCGGCAATGGCGATCCAAAGTCGGGGGCTGCAAAATATTAAAATGGTTGCCTTTGATAGCTCCCCCTCCATGATGGAATTGCTGCAGGATGGTACAGTTCAAGCAACCGTCATCCAAAACCCTTTTAGTAACGGGTATTTAGCTGTAAAACATGCTGTTGAAGTGATCGAAGGAATCGATGTACCAGAACGTGTAGATACAGGAACAAAACTAATTGATTTGGACAATATGTTGTGGCCTGAGAATCAAAAACTGTTATTTCCGTTCGTTAGATAGGAGCTATTTTGAGCATATACGATTCGTGAAACGGATACCATCCTTGAATGGGGCGGTATTCGTTTTTTTTTAGAATATAAGAAAGTATAAATTTTTAATGAAAATCATCCTTATATTTCTTTACGGGTTCATTAGAATTTTTATATTAATGAGTAGGATTTTATATTCGCAAGCGTTTTCAGGTGAGGCATAATATGGATGTACCCGAGACGATCAGGGGCAAACAAAAAAGAAGTATAAATAGGAGGTCAATGAATAATGAAAAAAATCACTTCCGTGCTATTAGCTAGTGCTTTACTGGGTGCTGCTCTGACAGGCTGTGGTGGCAACAACAATACTACTAATAGTGCTGCAGGCAATGATAAGGCTACTAATGCTCCAAAGACTGAGAACTCAGGTACTACAACAGAAACTCCTAAAGTTGGGGTCGCCATTTACAAATTTGACGATACCTTTATGACAGGTGTTCGTAACGCCATCGATAGTGCTGCTAAAGGCATTGCTACAGTAGATATCGTAGATAGCCAAAATTCACAGCCAACACAAAATGACAAGGTTGACTTATTCATCACTAAAAAATATAACGGGATGCTGATTAACCCAGTTGACCGTACAGCTGCTGGCGTCATTATCGAAAAAGCTAAAACAGCTAACATTCCGGTAGTATTCCTGAACCGTGAACCGCTTCCTGAAGATATGAAAAAATGGGATAAAGTTTATTATGTAGGTGCTAAAGCAGAAGAATCCGGCACAATGTCCGGCCAACTGATTGTTGACTACTGGAAAGCACATCCTGAAGCAGATAAGAACGGCGACGGTGTTCTCCAATATGTAATGCTAAAAGGTGAACCAGGACACCAAGATGCTGAGCTTCGTACTACTTACTCTATCCAAGCTATCGAAGATGCAGGAATCAAGGTGGAGAAACTGGCTGAAGATACAGCAATGTGGGATCGCGTAAAAGGACAAGAAAAAATGGCTGCATTCCTTGGCTCCCACGGCGATAAAATCGAAGCTGTTCTTGCTAATAACGACGATATGGCCCTCGGTGCAATCGAAGCTCTAAAAGCTTCAGGCTACTTCACGGGTGACAAATTTATGCCGGTAGTAGGTGTAGACGCAACTGCTCCTGCGATTCAAGCGCTGGAAGATGGAACAATGCTCGGTACGGTGCTGAACGATGCGAATAACCAAGGTAAAGCTGCTATCACAGTTGCTGCTTTGCTTGCTAAAGGTGAAACACCTACGAAAGACAATGTAGGTTTTGATATCACTGACAACCAATACGTATGGATATCCTACAAAAAGATTACGAAAGACAACATAGCTGACGCTAAGTAATTACCTCGGCTACAGCGTTATTCATGATTATATGACAGCACGGGGAGCGGATAACCGCTCCTCGGTATTTCTTTTAGGCAGGGAACAGGATGGAACCGCTGTGCCTCTCATAAAAAAGAAAAAAAGCGTAGGGGGCGTAACAACATGGAAAAAGCTGAGTTTTTGCTGGAGATGAACAATATTACTAAAGAATTCCCCGGCGTCAAAGCGCTGGATGATGTTAGTTTAAAGGTCAGACCGGGTTCGGTTCATGCACTTATGGGCGAGAACGGCGCAGGTAAGTCCACACTCATGAAATGCCTTTTTGGTATTTATTCACCGGATGCCGGTGAGATTTTTTTGGATGGTGAGAAGGCTTCCATCAGCAGTTCCAATGATGCGTTAAAAAGCGGTATCTCAATGATTCACCAGGAGCTGCACCCCGTGCCGTTCCGAAGTGTTATGGAGAATATCTGGCTAGGACGTTTTCCAACGAAGGGAATCGGACCGATTCAGTTTATCGACCATAAGAAAATGTACACTGACACGGAAAATTTGTTTAAAGATCTGGATATCGATCTGAATCCTGAGACTTTAGTGGGTAAGCTGTCTGTATCCAAAATCCAATCCATTGAAATTGCGAAGGCTGTCTCTTTTCACTCCCGAGTTATTGTAATGGATGAACCCACTTCTTCCTTAACCAGTGTGGAGGTGGAACATTTATTCCGGATCATACGGGACCTCAGAAGTAGAGGCGTAGCTATTATCTATATATCTCACAAAATGGAAGAGATTCTTGCAATCTCTGACGAAGTTACTATTATGCGTGACGGTAAAAAAATTGGTACTTGGCCAGCGGAGGAATTAACTACAGATCTAATCATTTCCAAAATGGTGGGTCGCGATTTAACGAATCGATTCCCAGAACGTTCTAACGTACCTGGGGAAGTATACATGAAGGTAGAAGGGTTAACCTCTCCGGAGGAAAGATCCTTTAAAGATGTATCTTTTGAATTAAGACGAGGTGAGGTCCTAGGGATTGGTGGTCTGGTAGGTGCCCAGAGAACCGAGGTTATTGAGGCATTGTTCGGTCTGCGAGCCTTGAAATCCGGAACGATCTCTATTAAAGGCAAGAAGGTTAATATCAATTCTCCGAAGGATGCTAAGAAACATGGAATGGCTCTGCTTACCGAAGAGCGTCGTGTAACAGGCATATTTCCAGTTTTGTCTGTTCATGAGAATGGTGCCATCGCTAATCTACATCGTTACCAGAAGCTTCTTCTTTTACTAGATGGAAAAAAGAAGAAAGTGGAAGTCGATAAAATGATTGAAAAATTACGTACCAAAACGCCAACAACCAAAACGCTAATCATGAATCTTTCCGGTGGGAATCAGCAAAAGGTGTTACTTGCCAGATGGCTGCTGACTGAGCCCGAAATCCTGCTTCTGGACGAGCCGACTCGTGGTATCGACGTAGGGGCTAAATTCGAGATTTACTCCATTATTACCGACCTAGCCCAGCAAGGGAAGAGTATCATTATGATCTCCTCTGAAATGCCGGAGCTGCTCGGAATGTCTGACCGCGTAATGGTCATGTCGGAAGGTAGACTCACCGGTATACTAGAAGGCGAGCAAGCTACGGAAACCGAAGTTATGCGTCTCGCTGCACAGCATTAGGATAGGAATGTACTGATAGTTTTGCTAGGCGAAACTAGATTTGGTTTACGAAGAGAGCTACTCTTCGCGTAACTTTAAGGAGGAACACTACTAATGAACGTTAAAAGAACTCAAACCTTTATTACGCAAAATGCCATTTATATTGTATTGGTACTTCTGATTATGGGTATTGCTTTATACGAACCGGCCTTTATCTCTGTAAATACTTTACGTGACATATTAATCCAATCGTCCACGCGGATTATTATCGCGCTTGGTGTTGCCTTTATCCTTATTACGGCAGGTACTGACTTGTCTGCTGGGCGTGTGGTTGGTTTCACGGCAGTTATCTCTGCCTCCATGCTGCAAATTCCGGACTATTCCCGGCGCTTTTTCCCTGATCTGCCGCAGGTGCAAGTATGGCTTCCAATCCTTATAGCTATTATAGCTGGTCTTCTCTGCGGACTCATAAACGGTATTGTCGTTTCCAAACTGCATGTTCCCCCGTTTATAGCAACACTAGGCACGATGGTTATCGTTTATGGTTTAAACTCACTGTACTTCGATATGGACCCTAACCAATCTCAGCCGATTGGCGGTCTGCGTCCTGATTTCACTAAAATCGGTTCTGGCTTTATAGGAAGCGGCCAATATTCAATTCCGTATATCGTGCTGATAGCCTTGGGGGTCGCCGCCATTGTGTGGGTGGTATTCAATAAAACCAAGCTGGGTAAGAACATGTATGCGATTGGCGGAAATATGCAGGCAGCTAAAGTATCCGGTATCGATGTTTCCAAGAATCTGATTTATATCTATGCAATTGCTGGTGCCCTTTATGGTCTGGCAGGTGTTCTGGAAGCTGCTAGAACAGGTGGAGCAACAAATAACTACGGTAACATGTATGAGCTTGATGCCATTGCAGCTTGCGTAGTGGGTGGTGTATCTACAACCGGGGGTATCGGTACTGTACCGGGTGTTCTAGTGGGGGTTATCATCTTTACTCTCATTAACTACGGTCTGACCTTTATCGGTATTAGCCCGTACTATCAATTAATTATCAAAGGTTTGATCATCATAGCCGCGGTCGCATTTGATATGCGGAAGTACTCTTCGAAGAAGTAGCTTGGTTTGATGATCGTGTAGAGGTCTGAGAACTAAATCGATCATTTCATTACTCTTATAAAGGGCTGAAGAAGCGTTTGCTAGTAATAGGCAAATGCTTTTTGGTATGTCTATTTCGTTGCTAACCAGTGCTAGTCTTCTCCATGACTCTGAACCTCAATCGCGCTTCTATACTAACCTAATGTCTCTTACATTACTACAAAGCCCGCCCCATACTAATCTCGCAACTTGATCATCCGGTACCCCGAATCACCCCACCTCGGCGAACCAGTCTCGCACACTCACCCCATATCACCAATATCAAAAGCACATAAACCAACATTCTCCCATATTCTATAGGCAAATGCCTTTGTTAAAGGGGAGCGACTGGATGTTAAGAATAAGGTTGAATGAGCTGGGGAAAGGGAATGAAAATGGACCGTTACAGGCGGATGTATGGAGATGGGACGGTATTGGCTGGAATGAATATATTACACAGCAAGATGAAGATTTCATACGCACGGAAGAGGAGCTATTCGTCACAATCCCAGCAGAGGCGGGATTATATCGTGTTGACTACTCCAATAAGCCATATGAGACGCCTTACGTATTACCAGAGTGGGTTGACGACGATTTAAGGAATACTGGGCTACATCCGGCGCCTTTTAATCTTAAAGAGGGTACGCTCTGGGGATATATTAATGACGAAGGTCGCGCCCAGATTGAACCTAGATACGAATATGCTGAGGAGTTTCAGAAGAATGGGTTAGCAATTGTGCAGCGAAAAAACAGTAGCGGACTAATTGATAGCTCTGGACGGGAGCGGGTAAAGCCCATTTACTCGTTTATAGCCCCTTTTTCGGAAGGACGCGCAGTGGTGTCTGATGCGAAAGGGTACACATTTATCGATGAAAAAGGTAAAGAAGTGACTTCAGCCCGTTATGATTATCTGAACTCATTGCATGAGGGATTGGCATTATTTTCAAAACAAAATACAACCGGCGGTCAATCGCTATATGGGTACGTAGATGCGCAAGGCAAAGAGGTATTGCCTGCCATTTATGTAGACGCCAATGATTTTATGAATGGTATGGTTTTGGTTAAGATAAAAGAGGGGGAGTATGCACTCATCGACCCTGAAGGCAATATTCTGCATACGTACAATCATCCTTTCGTAGGGAGTCCTGGTGAGGAGCTACTCGCTTATCAAGCGACTGTGAACGGTAAGTACGGTTATTTGAACACGGATGGTACGGTAGCAATTCAGCCGCAATTCACTTCCGCTTTACCTTTCTCGGAGGGGCGTGCAGTGGTGAATACCGCTGAGAATTATGGTAACGCCTACGGCCTGATTGATAAACAAGGAAGAATGATCATCCCCGCGAAATATTATGAAGTCCTGCAGCTTGGTGAAGGCAGAGCAGCCATAGGAACACCAATATTCCCTAGTCAACCTTATCGAGGCTCACGCTACATTATCGCCGATGCAGAGACAGGAGCGATTCTGAGCAATCATACCCTGCTTGGTGTGAATAATTATCAGGACGGACTGGCGTCTGTGTATGATGCTAAGGAGACATTTTTTATAGATCGAACCGGAAAAAGAGCAGCTCAGCCTCCAGTCATCCAAGGAACCGGAACGCTTACTCTTAGCGGCCGCTTAATTAGAGCAGATATAGATCAACGTACAGCTTATTATGACCGTCAAGGCAAGCAAATTTGGAGGCAAAATGGCGTCATTCCACTGAGACCTCCTTATTCCGTTGTGGAGAAAAAATACAAACCGAACAGAGATTACTTGGTCTACTATCCGGTTGTTGAGGGAATTGCCAGTGCAGAAGTTTCAAGAGAGGTAAATGATAAGCTGCGCAAGCTGTCACTTGCTGAAGATGCTGGTAATGGTGGAGCAGCACAGGATTTCAGTTATAATGGTGATTTTTCAGTATCCTTTTTCCGCAAAAACCTTCTAGTGCTGGAGTTAACGGGTTACCGTTATCCTTTTGGAGCAGCCCACGGCATGCCTACCAAAATCTATACACATACTAATCTACGTAACGGAAGGTTCTATAAGCTGGGTGATCTGTTCAAGCCAGGAAGTAGATACGTGGAGAAGCTAAGTAAAATCGTAGGGAAGCAGATTGAAAACGATCCTCAGTACTCTTATGTTTTTCCGGATACGTATAAAGGAATTACCTCAGATCAGCCTTTCTTTGTAGATAATGAGGCGTTGTATCTTTACTTCGCACCATATGAGATTGCTCCTTATTCTGCAGGTTTTCCTACTTTCCGAATTCCATATGCAGAAATTATGGGACTTATCTCTACGGAGGGAGAATTTTGGCAGTCGTTTCACTAGATACCTGATACACTTAAGCATACAGAAGTCGCTATTCTCTCGAGAATGGCGACTTTTTTTGCTTTTTAACGCCAATATCGAATGAATTCAGGCTCGGAAAACTTACAGACAAGACTATTAAATGTTAAAAATTAGAAGAGCACAGCTGATAGATTTATGCTACAATGACTGAGGAACAAATTACAACTTTGTAACATTTGTAGCTGGTCACTCTAAGCAGGAACATATATTACACACAAGAAAGAGGAGATGGCAGAATGAAGAATAAGAGATTAAGAGCAATTATTGGTGGTAGTGTAGCAGCTGTTATGGCACTTAGTATTTCTCTTCCACTCGAAGCGAATGCAGCCTCAACTGAAGTAACAGTCGTTAAATCAGGAACTAGCTATGAGCAAGTTTTACAATATTTAAAACAAGCTAACTTGCAGGGACTCCCTATTTTTAATAGCACAATCGTGGTGTCCAAGCCTCAAACTGGAACGGTTCCAAATAAAGATACATCTACCGGAACTCCGGTTACTAAGCCTTCGGATACAACTACTGTGACTAAGCCTGTAACTAAGCCTTCGGATACAACTACTGTAACTAAACCTGTGACTAAACCCACAGAGACTACACCAAGTACCGGCGCTGTGAGCAATAAAGAAACTTATGTTCAGCAGATCGTAACGTTGGTAAATAAAGAACGTGCGGCAGCTGGTCTGAAGCCCGTTGCTGGACTAGACAGCCTTCATAAAGTAGCTGCTACAAAAGCTACGGATATGCGCACGAACAACTATTTTTCACACACTTCGCCTACGTATGGTTCACCTTTTGACATGATGAAATCCTTTGGGATCACTTATAACGCTGCAGGTGAGAACATCGCTATGGGTCAAAAAACACCAGAAGAAGTAATGAAAGCATGGATGAATAGTCCGGGTCACCGCGCTAATATTTTGAATGCTAACTTCAATTATATCGGTGTAGGTTATGACAATAACTACTGGGTTCAAGAATTTATCGGTAAATAAGTAAATTAACCATTACTGTAATCAAACGTTCTCCGAAGAAAATCGGGGAACGTTTTTTTGTGTCGGAGCTCTAATCACCAAATTTTTTTTGAGGATTTTCATGTCTTTATTTGGATTAAAAATGCAGAGCAGCAGGATTAATTTCTATTTTAGACATTTGCAAAACCGGTATGGAAGATTTATGTTTATGTACATAGTTAAGATCTTTGTAAAATGTGGAACAATACATAATAGAACGGCACACGGAGGGATGGCTTTGAATGATTCAAAGTGGACATGGCGCACAATCAGCCTGATTTCCATAATAACAACAATAATTCTAATTGTAGGTTTAGTTTATGCGGTCAAAGACATCATTTATCCGGTTGGAGAAGCGTCAGAGACAAACTTGCCACAGCAAACAGCCGCTCCAGTGACGGAGACGACTAAGAAGCTAAAAGTTGTTGCTCTCGGTGATTCGCTAGCCAAGGGAACTGGTGATAACACCGGAGAAGGATTTGTTAAGCGCACGGTTAGTGGTTTATCCGCTAAAGGTATCGAAGTTGATTTTTTAGGGAACATGGGGATCAATGGTTTGACTACTGCAGGACTGCAAAGCAAGCTGGAAGAAGATGGAGTGGATTACGCACTGCACATGGCAAATGTCATTCTGCTCTCGATCGGAGGGAATGATTTATTCAAGGACTCGAACATTTTGCAGAATAGCGGCGCGCTTCAGAGTGAATCCACAACGGATCAAGAGCTAACGCCAGAGTCATTGCTCGCAGCTCTTCCCGAAGCAGCAGCCAGATTGGGTAAGGTTCTTGAGAAGATCATGGAGATCAATCCGAACGCTCAAATTTATTATATGGGGTTATATAACCCCTTTGGAGATATCCCAGATCTACTTGTACCAGGTAATCAGGCGGTTACGAAGTGGAATAATGCAGCTATGGAAATTATTAATAAGCACAGTAATATGACCTTGGTTCCTACCTTTGATTTGTTTAAGGAGCACTTGGACAAATATTTATCAACGGATCATTTTCATCCGAATGGGGATGGATATCAGCGAATCGGAGAGCGATTCATTCAGGCTATACACTAGATCATAAGTGAGAGCCAGCTTTCTAAGAAAGATGGCTGTGTTAGATAACATATCCTTTGAGCAAGTACTAGTCGAGGAAATGACAGTAACAAGGAGATAAGCAGAATATGACAAAAGCGAACAGTGGAGAATCCAGCCCGGTCGTCTTGTCTGTGGACGGGGTGCGGAAAAAAATAGGACGAAAGTGGATTATTGATGATGTCACGTTTGATGTGAGAGAAGGAGAAATATTTGGCTTCCTAGGACCCAATGGTGCTGGGAAGACGACTACAATTCGAATGCTTGTCGATTTGATTCGTCCTAGCGAGGGCAAGATTACGGTATGTGGTTACAATGTGAATCGAAATCCGGAAAAAGCGTTGCAATTTGTTGGCTCTATCGTTGAGAACCCTGAGGTATATACCTATTTGACCGGATGGGAGAATTTACAGCATTTTGCCCGCATGCAGCCTGGTATTGATAATGCTCGTATTAGCGAAGTCGTAGATATCGTTCGGCTGGATCAACGAATCCATGATAAGGTAAGTACATATTCGCTTGGGATGAGACAACGTTTAGGCATAGCGCAAGCGCTGCTGGGACGTCCGCGTCTGCTTATTCTGGACGAGCCTACCAATGGCTTAGATCCAAAGGGAATTAAGGAGTTACGAGAATTTATACGCAAGCTGGCTGATGAGGGCCTAGCGGTATTTGTATCGAGTCATTTACTCAGCGAAATTCAGCTTCTTTGTGACCGTGTTGCGATTATTAGCAAAGGACGTGTGCTGGCGGTAGGTGCGGTAGATGAGCTGATCGCTCGAAATTCGCCTTACGTTCTTTGGGAGCTGGAGCCTTTTGCTGAAGCTCGGGCACTGCTGGCTGATCGCCCGGACATTCAGATTCAGAAGCTGGAAGAAGTCACCTTGGATGATTCTATTATTGCAGGGATGGGTCCGAATTCTTTAATCACTATTATGGAGCAGGATTTAATCCCCGAGATTGTGGCCGTAATGGTGACTTCTGAAATCGAAGTTAGGGCTGTGCATAAAATCAATCCGACACTGGAACAGCTATTCTTGAAACTAACGGAGGGTGAGAACGTTGAATAATATGCTTCCGTTAATCCGTAATGAGTGTTTAAAAATCATTAAAAAGAAACGGTTTTATGTTATACTGCTGATTCTGATTGTATTGGTGCCTATGTTTACCTACGCTCAGATGCGATCAGCGGAGCGTAGCCGAGATAAATTCAATTCCGATTGGCGTCTGGAGATCCAGCAGCAGATCATTGATAATCAAAATTCTTTGGGCAGTGATCGAATTCCAGAGGAATGGAAGACTTATCGGCGAATATTTGTACAGCAGCTTCAATATTACCTACATCATGATGTGAATCCGAACGAGCCAAGTGGCGTTACGTTTACCCGAGAGTTTTTGGATAATTCGGTTACTTTATTTATTCCACTGCTCATAATGGCGGTAGCATCGGATTTAGTCTCTGCGGAGCGAACCACAGGAACGATCAAAATGCTGCTGACAAGGCCAGTTAAGCGCTGGAAAGTCTTATTTAGTAAAATGGCGGCGCTGCTTATGTTTGTCTCGCTTATCGTACTCTCCACATTTGTGATCAGCTACCTAATCTCCGGTCTGGCTTTTGGATACAAGGGTTTTAATATCCCTGTATTTACAGGCTTTAAGATCAGTGGGGACTCGGTGGATATGTCTACCGTACATGCAGTGCCACAGTGGAAGTATATGCTTATGCAAGGTGGATTGGTCTGGTTCGTTAGCGTCGTAGTTGCCTTGCTTGCTTTTATGATCTCTGTACTTGTAAGGAGCACTGCTGCTAGTATAGTGGTCATGATGGCAGCGCTGATCGCCGGGAATATTTTGACCAATATGGCTTCAGCGTGGACAACAGCGAAATATTTATTTATGGTAAATCTTGGACTGACCGGTTATTTGTCAGGAACGCCTGCACCCATAGAGGGGATGTCCTTGTCATTTTCCATGGCTGTGCTGGCTGTATGGGGGGCCGCTTCGGTGATCATTTCATTCGCCGTCTTTACGAAAAGGGATATTTTGAATTAGAATGTACAAAGTGACCAAAACGTTTGTTTGCATTTCTTGAAATATAAGAAGTATAAGATTTGCATCTATACTTAATATCTTATATTTCTCGCTTAAAGGCTTACCGTCTTTAAAAGGACGCCGAAGGCGCTAATGCTTGAGTATAGAGAAAAGAAGGAGGAGCATGAATGCTCGAACAGATCGATATGTTTGCTGAAGTTTCTAATAACGGCGAGAATGGCCGTACTGGATACGATGCTGACGACATTCAAGTGCTCGAAGGTCTAGTTGCAGTTCGCAAACGACCTGGCATGTATATCGGCAGTACAAGTTCTTCGGGACTACATCATCTAGTATGGGAAATTGTAGATAACGCTGTGGATGAGCATTTAGCCAAGTATTGTACGAAGATTGATTTACTACTTCGCAAAGATGGCTCAGTAACAGTGACTGACAACGGTCGTGGAATTCCTACTGGAATGCATAAGACAGGAGTGCCAACGCCGCAGGTTGTATTTACAATTTTGCATGCAGGCGGTAAATTCGGTGGATCTGGTTACAAGAAATCAGGCGGTTTGCATGGCGTCGGAGCCTCAGTGACGAATGCTTTGTCTGAATGGCTTGAAGTAGAGATCTATCGTGAAGGCAAAATCCATCGTCAACGTTTTGAATATTGGGTGGACAAGAAGGGGAAAGAGCATGTTGGCGAACCTGTAACAGGCCTTGAAATTCTGGGCAACACCAACAAAACCGGTTCGAAAATCACTTTTAAACCGGACATTCGCGTCTTTCCAAATGGAATAGCCCTGAATTATGACACACTGGCAGAGCGGGTACAGGAGATTGCCTTTCTGAATTCCGGTCTGCGTATTACGCTGCATGATGAGCGCAGTAATCGTCAGGACGAATTCTTTTACGAGGGTGGAGCAAGCCAATTTGTTCAATTCCTGAACGAGGGTAAGGATGTTCTGCATGATGTCATTCATTTCAGCGCAGAAAAAGATGATATCGAAGTGGAAGTAGCCCTTCAGTACAATGGAGGCTATACAGAAACCTTGGCTTCCTTCGTTAACTCCATTCCTACTCGTAGCGGGGGTACTCATGAGACTGGCTTTAAGACTGCGTATACTCGTGTGCTAAATGACTATGCCCGGCGTACACAGTTGCTTAAGGAAAAGGATAAGAATTTAGAAGGAAATGACTTGCGCGAAGGTATGATGGCTGTCATTAGTGTCAAAATGTCCGAGGTTGAATTTGTTGGACAGACGAAGGATCAGCTCGGTAGTGCTTCTGCCCGTAGTGCAGTAGACTATATCGTATCTGAGAATATGGCTCGTTTCCTGGAAGAAAACCCACAGGTTGCACAAAGTCTTCTGAAAAAGTCGATTCAAGCTTCGAAGGCTCGGGAAGCGGCTCGCAAAGCCCGTGATGAGATTCGTACAGGTAAGAAACGCAGCGAGAGCTCGAATCTTGGCGGTAAATTATCACCTGCGCAGTCTAAGGACGTTACACGAACCGAGCTGTTCATCGTAGAAGGTGATTCGGCCGGAGGCTCGGCGAAGCAAGGGCGTGATTCTAAGATTCAGGCGATCCTGCCGCTAAAAGGAAAACCGATGAATCCGGAAAAAGCCAAGCTGTTGGATATCCTGAAGAACGATGAATATAAAGCGATCATTTCCACGATTGGTGCAGGAATTGGTCCAGACTTTACCGTCGAAGACAGCAATTATTCCAAAATTATTATTATGACCGATGCGGATACAGATGGAGCGCATATTCAGGTGCTGCTGCTGACATTTTTCTATCGTTATATGAAGCCGTTACTAGATGCTGGAAAGGTCTTTATCGCTCAGCCTCCGCTATATAAGCTGACCCGTAAAACGGGCAAGCTGGAGACCGTAAGATATGCTTGGAGTGATGAAGAACTGCAAAATTACTTAAAGGAATTCGGCAAAAACTTCGAGCTTCAGCGTTATAAAGGATTGGGTGAGATGAACCCGGATCAGTTGTGGGAAACGACGATGAATCCAGAGTCGCGTACACTGCTTCAGGTGCAGATTGAGGATGCTGCTAAAGCGGAGCGCCGCGTTTCTACACTAATGGGTGATAAAGTCGATCCTCGTAAACGCTGGATTGTTGAAAATGTCGATTTCACTGAAATTGTAGAGTAGTTGCAGCTAGTATTGCTGCAAGTGACGAATACTTCCACTGTTTTTAATTTTTTGGTGATAGGCAAACGGAGTGGCGGAATCGTTCTGGAGGAGCGTTAGCGTTCGCCTTTGTTTCCGGATTTTATCCGCTAACAGCGGTATAATCAAAAAATCTGGAAACAACAGCGACCGGAAGAATGATCCGCAAAGCGCAGTGAAAGAATATCACCAATCTTTAAGAAAGTGGACAGATTGAGGAACAGAAGGTGAGCAAAGTGAGTAGTTTATCAGAACAATTTTTGCCGGCTTTTCTGGAAGAGGTCGTCGGTGACCGCTTTGGTCGGTATTCCAAATACATTATTCAGGACCGGGCGATTCCCGATGTCCGCGATGGACTTAAGCCTGTACAGCGTCGGATTCTTTATGCGATGTACGATTCTGGCAATACGCCTGACAAGCCGTATCGCAAGTCCGCCAAAACCGTCGGGGATGTAATGGGTAATTACCATCCACACGGTGACTCCTCGATTTACGATGGTATGGTTCGTATGGCACAGCCATGGAAGATGGGGCATGTACTTGTTGACGGTCACGGCAACTGGGGCTCGATGGATGATGACCCAGCTGCAGCGATGCGTTATACGGAAGCACGGTTATCTCCGATTGCAATGGAGATGATGCGTGATATCGAGAAGCGGACAGTATTGTTTAAGGATAACTTTGACAATACAGCTAAAGAGCCTGTTGTTGTTCCCTCTCGGTATCCGAACTTACTCGTGAATGGTACGAGTGGGATTTCCGCAGGTTTTGCCACTGAAATTCCGCCGCATAATCTGCGTGAGGTTATTGATGCTTGCATCGCAGTTATGCAAAAGCCGGATATTGAACTTGAAGATATCATGACCTTCATGAAAGGTCCGGATTTTCCTACTGGCGGCACTATCATGGGTGGCGATGGCATCATGGATGCATACCGCACAGGTAAAGGTCGTATTTACTTGCGCTCCAAGACTGAGATTGAAAATATGCGTGGCGGCAGGCAACAAATCGTGATTACTGAAGTTCCCTTCCAGATTGTAAAATCACGACTAGTTACCTCCATGGAGAACATTCGGTTAGAGAAGAAGATCGATGGCATTGCCGAGGTTCGTGATGAGAGTGGACGAGAAGGTCTTCGGATTGTAGTTGAACTCAAAAAAGAGGCTGATGCCCAAAGCGTTTTGGCGTATCTGCTCAAAAAAACCGATCTTCAAATCACTTATAACTTCAATATGGTAGCTATTGTTAACAAAGCTCCGCAACAGCTTGGTCTTAAAGCCATCCTGGAGGCTTATATTGCTCATCAGCGTGAAGTTGTGACTCATCGCACCCAGTTTGATCTGGAACGCGCAGAAGACCGTGCTCATGTCTTAGAGGGCTTGGTTAAAGCACTGAATATTCTAGATGAGGTTATCGCTGCCATCAAGGCATCGAAGAACCGACAGGATGCTCAGAACAATCTCGTGTGGATGTTCGGGTTCAGTGAACGTCAAGCGGACTCCATTCTTACCTTGCAATTGTATCGTCTGACTAATCTGGAGATTACTTCACTCCAAAAAGAATTGGACGAAATGATGGCAAAGATTACACATCTGCGCGGCATATTGGAAAGTGACAAGAAGCTCGTAGCTGTAATCCGTAAGGAATTACTGGAGATCCGCGACAAGTACGGGATCGATCGCCGTTCTCTGATCCAAGGCGAGGTTGAGGAGATTAAGGTTAGCCTTGAAGCGTTGGTCAACGCAGAGGATGTGTTAGTAGCACTTTCCGCAGACGGTTATATTAAGCGTACAAGTATGCTTTCCTTTACCCGTTCTGGTGGTGAACGCCATACATCGGGTGTTAAAGAAGGCGATCATATCGTCAAGCTGCTCGATGTGAATACCCGTGACAGTTTGCTGGTATTTACGCGAAAAGGACAATACTTCTTGCTTCCAGTTCATCAGATACCGGAGTTTAAATGGAAAGAACCTGGCACAGCGATCGTTAACGTTATCGGATTGTCTAAAGGGGATGGAATCATAAGTGTGATTCCGGTCAATAATCTTGATGATCCGCAGCAAAGTCTTGTGTTTATCACCCGTAGAGGTCAGGTTAAGCGTACAGAGCTCAAGGAATACTCTACAAGCCGTTCCGGAGCTGTAGCATCCTGTAAGGTAGCAGACGGTGATGAGATCATTACAGTGGCTACTAGTACGAATGACAAGGATATTGTACTCGTGACTCGTGAAGGAATGAGTATTAGATTCCATGAGAATGAAGTTAATCCTATGGGCCGTGTTGCATCCGGTGTAAGAGGGATTCAGCTTCGTGAGGGCGATGAGGTGATTTCTTGCTTCTGGGTCAGCGAAGATGAAGGTGAGATTCTCTCCATCTCTGATATTGGATATGCAAAACGTTCATTACTAGTAGATTATCCATCTCAAAGCCGTGGTGGAAAAGGGATGCCAACCTTTGAATTTAAGGAAGGCAAACGAGTACGACCAAATGGCAGTAGATTGGCAGGGGCTTTCTATTGCAGAGAACCGCTGGAACTGAATGCTATTACAAAGGAGAATGCACATCACACATTCTCTTCTGAATCCGCACCACTTGGAGAGCGTCGTTCTACGGGTAAACAGATTGTCCCTGTGGAGAAAAAAGATGAGATTGTTAATCTTTTTCCGGCAGTTAAGTAAAACTAATCAGTAATTAACAGATTAAGGTGTTTAGTCAATTCTTTTTGAGAACTGACTAAACGCCTTTTTTTAATGTTCTTGCTCAACCGTGCAGAAGATTTATTTTTCTTCACTTGCAGGAAATGGAATTTGTTTCGCGAAAATGTAGTTATACCGGATAGAACCGCGAGGAAAGGAAGGAATAAGTGTGCACGCTTCTGAATTCAGTAAAATATGGCATAAAATTTTGAAAGATTACAAACTACATATGGACAGTAATCTTGCCCCATCGCTAACGGATGCCCAGCTCACAGTACTTGAACTGCTTCAGGAACGTGATGCCATGAAGCCTTCTGATCTGGCTCCACATCTGGCGACCAGTCCTGCAGCGGTTACTATGTTACTTGATCGGATGGAGAAAAATGGGCTTATCATTCGGGAGAGAGATGCTGCGGACCGCCGTATTGTATGGGTGAGTATAACCGAGATTGGAACGCAAGAGACTGTACGTGGTTTGAAGATCCGCAGTGATTTTTTTGCAGAAGCGCTTGATCCGATTTCCTCTCATAACCAACAGTTACTACTTTATTTAATGGGCAAAATGGTAGTTACAGCTACGCCGGAAGGTTCTACGCCGTGAATAAGCTAGCTTTGTTGTATCATTATTACGATAAAGCTACGGGTCCATTTCAGAATTTATCTGATTTACCACCACAAGAAGCAGAACAAATTCTGAATGATCTACGACACCAGAATAGAAGCTTTGCAAGTAAACGTTCGCAAGATTATCTTGAAATTCGACGGAGCCTTGAAGCAAAAGCCAGAGAATTATTTTCAAAAAGGTGGAAAGCCATCGCGAGCTTACCCACATTATATGACACTAGGAGAGTGTCCGTGGTTATTAGACTGGTATCCAGAAGCTAAAAGCCTGCAGCTTTCCGTTGATCAATTTAATGCTGAGGGTATCAGCTTCACCTACGGGGATTTATTTCCTACAATGAGATATAAAGATGGTAAACCTTATCGCAATCAAGTGTATACCAAGGACGAGATCGTCCGTGTAATAGAACAATTTGGTATGCCGCAGGAATGGAATACCAGCGGTGACAAGGGACCTGAACGATATATTGAGGCCCAGATATGGGATGACAAACCTATAAATATCTTATTAGAGTATTTAGAGAAATGAAGGAAGTAGTGTTTAGAGGCACGAAGTAGGCATTTAGAAATACTTAGTTGTATTTCGTACAGCTACAAGTTGCTATTCACTCTGCCAAATAGATATAACTGTATTTTATACACCTAAACGCAGGGTTATCTTTACTTTTGAGAGGTTTAGCCAGTTTTTAATTGTAGAGAATGCACTTGAAATCCGATTGACTGCTTTTTTATTGTGAATAAGTGTACAGAATGCAGCTACTGGGTTCAATCAACCCACCGTAGATCTAAAAAAACAGGCAGCGATTCTCCGGTTAATGGACAATCACTGCCTGTTTTAAATTGCAAGAAAGGGCTGTTTTAAGAAAGCTCTTTTTTTAGTATTTCCCGCGACCACAGATCCCAAGGATAGGTTTGTGGCGGAAGAGAAATGAGTTCTACTTCTTCTTTAGTAACAGGGTGGGGAAAGCCTACAAGTGCAGACCACAGTGCAATTTGCTGTCCAGGTCTGTTCACCGAAGCCCCATACTTCTGATCACCGTATAAGGGGCAGCCGATGGAGCTAAGCTGCACTCGAATTTGATGTGAACGACCGGTAAGTAAATCGATCTTGAGCAGACTGTAACCCTCAGCGCTGCCAAGTACCGTGTAATCCAGAATGGCTTCCTTACCGCCGGGTGTTCCTTTCCGGACTACGGTGACGGTATTGCTCTTGGCGTCTTTAAGCAGCGTATCGGTAAGACGGCCATGAGATGCTGGTGGTTTACCGTGCACGACCGTTAAGTACACCTTATGAAAGCTGTGAGTTCTGACACACTCGGATAGTCTTGATGCTGCTTTTGATGTCTTGGCAAAGATCATTGCACCTCCAACCGGACGATCCAGGCGGTGGACTAGCCCCATATAGACATTGCCAGGTTTGTTAAAGCGTTCCTTCACATCTTCTTTGAGCAGGTTGAGCAGATCAGGATCTCCAGTAGCATCCTCCTGAACAGGAATATTCACGGGCTTCACAATGCCTAGAAGATGATTATCTTCGTATAACACTTCAAAGCGCTTCGACATTCCGTCCAACGGCTCATTGCTGCCAGATAAATGCTGTGTCATGGCTTACGCCTCCCAGCGTCCCAGAATACCGCATGGCAGGTTCATGCCGGAGGAAGTAATCGGAAGACCGATTTCACCGGAGGTGAGCTTTCCGCCATAACGTTTGCCCATGGTCATCGATAACATATTACGTAGTACCGTTGGAGAAATCCCGGTGGTGTATGAATTGATTAGCATAAACAAAGGTTTATCGCTCATGATTTGCATACAGCTCTCAAGGAATGGATATAAGCTGGATTCAAGCTTCCACATTTCTCCACCAGGTCCTCTTCCATAGGAAGGCGGGTCCATAATAATCGCATCATACTTACTGCCACGACGTTGTTCACGTTGTACGAATTTGAATACGTCATCCGTGAT
Source organism: Paenibacillus sp. FSL R5-0345 (assembly GCF_000758585.1). Classification (NCBI taxonomy): domain Bacteria; kingdom Bacillati; phylum Bacillota; class Bacilli; order Caryophanales; family Paenibacillaceae; genus Paenibacillus; species Paenibacillus sp. FSL R5-0345. The sequence continues at coordinate 4,460,300 of NZ_CP009281.1, read as the reverse complement.
GTAGCGAACTGGACGATCACCCAGGCCGGACAGCTGGACATTTTCTTTGGCCCATTGCACCATTCCTTTAGCTGCATCCACGTGAACAACAGAAGCGCCGGCACTTGCTGCGGCTACAGTAGCTCCACCAGTGTAAGCAAATAGATTCAGTACTGAGATCGGACGGTTAGCAGCCGCAATCTTGTCCATCATCCAGCTCCAGTTGGCCGCTTGTTCAGGGAATAGCCCTGTATGCTTGAAATTCGTAGGACGGAGGTGGAATTTTAATTTTCCGTAACTAATCTTCCAATCGTCCGGAATCGTTTTTTTCATTTCCCATTGTCCACCACCAGCCGAGGAACGGTGATAATGACCATGTACATCACGCCATTTAGCGGTCTCATTGGAGAGTGGCCAAATAATTTGCGGATCAGGACGGCGCAGGATAATGTCACCCCAACGTTCAAGCTTCTCTCCACCGCCAGTGTCAATTACTTCATAGTCTTTCCAGTCGCTAGCTATATACATTTTTTAATCCATCCTTCAAAAATTCATTTAGCCTTTATTGTACATCATTTCACCATATAGCTACAAACAAAATACGCACAGGTCTAATGCACTGTTTATTTTATTCAATGAAGATAATGTGTATAATATTTCCATGCTGACTGCTGTTATTCTGGCAGATCAAGCAGCGATTGTGTATGATCAGAATCCAGAGTGCTTACAATTTTACCGATCGGAGAACAGCAGCTTATGTTCAATCTCGCACCTCTATATTTCCCGATAACTGCAAATCCAGCCCAAACCAGTGAATATCTACCCAACCAAGCTTTGCAGCCGTATATTCGCTGTTTCTGGGGCTCTGTTGCACCACGTATTCGTACGGATGTATCAGTTCCCTTAATGGACAAGATATCTTGTTATGAACCTCGAAATGAAACGATTATTCCGGATACATGCATGGACATTATTTGGGATTTAGATGAATCAACAGGGATAACAACATCCGTTTTTTCTGGCATCAATGATGCTCCATTTGAGGTGCCTTCAGACAGGGGGGAAGGGTTGATTTCACGATTCGGTATCCGATTTCATTTCTGGGCTGTTCATTTTTTTGCGGATGACCATCTTCGGGATGTCTTGAATGCATTTGTGGATGTAGACCATTACTTTAGTACGTTTAAAAGTGAGCTTGGACTATTGCTGGAACAAGCAAACTCTATGGATGAAAGAATAGCGGTAGCTGAGGCTTATCTGTTTCAGCGTCTTGACCGTGGAGGCCGGACTAACGATCGGATGATGAATGCCGTTTATACCCTAATTAAACAAAAGGGTGTCGTAACCGCTGAGGATTTGGAAGCCAGCTCTAATCTAAGCAGACGTCAACTCGAAAGACTGTTTCAAGAATACATAGGTGTATCACCTAAAAAAACAGCTGATCTTGTGCGATTTCAGAATGTATGGCGGGAAATGTATCATCAGCCTGTGCAGACGAAGAATATGCAGGATCTTATTTTTTCGTATGGATTCAGCCATCAGCCGCATTTCATAAATAGTTTCAAGAAATATGCAGGAAGAACTCCACTTGAAGCTTTAGTCTATGCTGGCAGATAAAATGTCGCAATTTTGCAATACAAAGGCTGTTAGCCTTGTTAAACTAAATTCAAGTTAAAATTGACACTATGATGCTGAGAATGAAAGGGGACAAATTATGATTTCGTCTTTTGAAGGTACTAACATTTACACCAAGGACACAGCAGCGCTGGCTGCATTTTACTCGGAGGTGCTGGGTATTCCTATCCCGTTCGAAGGTTATGGCAATTTTGATGGCGCAAAGATTGGCTTTGACAAGAAGCAGCCTGGAATTATCATTTGGGATGCGACAAAATGGGACAAGCTCACGACAGGCTTTGTTAATTTAGTGTTCGGCTGCGATAATCTCGATGAGACGTATGAGCAATTAAAAGCTAAGGGACTGGATTGTCAGCCGCCGGTTACGATGGAGTATGGCGGGAAGGAAATGAACTTCCGCGATCCTGAGGGGAACCACATTACCTTACTCGAAGGAGCATACTAATTCAGTATTGAGCAAAAATAAGGATCGAACGCAAGCTTAACCGTGTGAATAACCGGGAGTTTGCGTTTTTTTATTTTTATCATTTGACAATGATAATCATTATCAAATAGAATGAGGGTGAAGCACACATCATTTAAATTTTATGTTTAGTAATGGGAGGAACAGATAGATGACTAAAGTGCTAGTGGCGTATGCCAGTTTAACTGGGAACACTGAGGAAATGGCTGAATTGATTGTAGAGGGAATACGCCAAGCAGGCGGTGAAGCCGTTTTGAAATCGGTCACTGAATGTAATGCGATTGAGATAAATTCATATGAAGGCGTTCTGTTAGGAGCATACACTTGGGGAGATGGAGAGCTGCCGGATGAAGCTCTTGATTTCTATGAGGAGATGGATGAGCTTGATTTGACCGCTATGAAATCAGCAGTTTTCGGTAGTGGAGATACAGGTTACGCCATTTATTGTGGAGCGGTGGACTTATTTGTGGAGAAGTTAAAGGAACGCGGGGCTTTTATATTACAGGATAGCCTAAAGATTGAATATGGACCGAACGCTGCTGAAAAAGAAGCTTGCCGCCAATTCGGTCGTCAATTTATCGAAGCTTGTACGGTGGTTTCATAGGATGGGCGGGCCAGCGGGAAGTTGGATGAAGAAATCAGTGAGTTTACATACGCCATCGTATAAACGGTTGCATGATTATCGAGTGGAGCACATTATGCTTGGTGGAGCCGAGAATTTATCAAGCGGTGCTCCAGCGACCGGGCTCCCACGCTGGCGCCAGCAGGTTCAATATGCTGTAGGGCATACACTTAACGACTTCTACAGTTTGTTGCCTGAAGTTCGAAGGGAAACACCGATACAATTTCTGTTAGAGCGTCGATGGCCTCCTAGAGGGGACGCATTTCCTTCATTACTTCAATATTGGGATATCAAGACGAGTATAGCTGATGAACTTATGCGTGTCGTTTCGACCAATCATCTAGAGGAAATTCCGGTAATGCTATACGAGCAGTGGTATGTGCCCGTGCCGGAGTTGAATCTGGAGCTATCTATGATTACTCAATTGGCTTGGAATTCTTCTCAGCATGGTCGAAGTCTGAACATTCAGAAATTTATGGTGAATGGCAATGAGGATACCGTTGCGGGCTTTTTGCATATGACTAATGTCTTTTGTTATGCGGCCTACGGAGAGCCTGCAGAGACCGTGGAAATTTACTCTTTGCTAGAGGGGCGTAAATACACTTACAAGGGAAATGCAGTCCCGTATAAGGAGTCTTTGGATTACGTGCGATTGTTATCTGTATTTCTGGAGCAGGAAGTGCTCGCTGACGGCTCGTTAAGCTGCAGTAACCGTAGAAGTGATAGAGGCGAAGCTAATGTTGGAGGCTTTGGACTCATGTGATAATAAGAAAGCCTCCTGCTCTACAGGCGAGAACGCCATTAGACAGGAGGCTTTAATTCTATGGATTAGCCGATATAACGGTAATAATCCTGTTTATTCTGAATGACAAAGCCACAGCTTTCATATAGCTTAAGCGCATTAGGATTATCTAGAGCGACCTCCAGATTAATGCCATTATAGTTTTTACGTTCTCGTTCGATCGTTTGAAGAAGTGCGCTTCGACCAATACCAAGCCCTCGTAGCTTCTTGTTGACGGTAAACCCATAAATCCAAGTTTCATTATCTTCGGTCCACAGTCGCATTTTACCAACAGGTTGTCCGTCCATTTCGATCATAATATGCTCTTGCAGATCTTCTTGCTTCTGCAGGTCATAAAGTTCGGCGGCATCTGCTGTCTTCATGTCAAAGCCTCCACAATCCAGCTCTACGAGGATAGGTGCTTCGTCTGCACGAGCAGGTCGTAAGATCACAGTTCCTGTCGCTGAGCTTGCTTCAGAAGAAGCAACCGAATCTCCGCTCCATTTCATTTGATATTCCGCGTGGTTGAACTGAAGAGGTAGTGTTTGCAGGAACGCAGCTCCGGAGGCTGAGGAGGCGGGAGCATTTAGAAGCAGGCTATCAACATTGCCCCGTTTGATAATCGTCTGTGCCCGGTTCCACAGGGAGGTGAAGATTCCACGTCGACGGTAACCTGGTCGAACCATACCGCAAACTTCCATTTCACTTCCGAATCCATACAAACCTAGGAATCCGACCAGTAGTTCATCATCATAGGTCACAAGCCATTCTGTATCACCAACATTTGATGGGCCGCGAAGCATATCCCAATTCAACTTTAGTGAAATTCCGTCATATTGCTCACAGCGTTCTTGTAACTCCTCTATATTTCTCAAAGTATCAGTAGTAGTCAAACCCGTTTCCTCCTAAAGTGTATTTGAACTAAGTGAATAAGTTCGAATAGGTTGATAAAGCTTTACGGAAACGGGAAGAGAGATCAGTCTCGTCCGCCTGTGTTCCCGCTCAGCACGTCCTTATACTCCGGATGCTTCTCGAATTGATGAGCTGCATAGGAGCACACAGGAACAATTTTTAATTTTTCATTTCGGGCTTTATCTACAACAGCCCGTACAAGTTCTTCACCGGTACCTTGCCCGCGCAGTTCTTCAGAGACACGGGTGTGGTCAATGACCAATTCCCCAGCCTCTTTATCCAAACTGTATGTGATCTCGGCAAGGTCCTTACCGTCATTCGCAACAAAAAAACGATCTGTCCCATTTTGAATTTGCATCTTATGGCTTCACTCCTATATTGTTATTGCCTATATTTTACTACTGCGATTTGTAAAAAGCGAGAAGATACCCAGATAGGATTGCAGTTATCCGTGAGCAACTCATTGTTTCCTAAGTTATGAATAATTATTGTTAAATTGTATGATAATACAATTTAACCCTGTTATAACCTGCATAAATAAGATCCTTAATGGTTCAAAGGCAGGACAAATGGGTAATAAGAGAGTGGTTAGGTTATACGTACATATCTAATCGGTCTTGTTTAAAATCCCTACTTAGGAGGAATCATCATGAATACAACAGTACGTTTGACAGAAAGATCCGGCTCGACTTCTTCACAGCGCAGAAAAGGCTTTGTACCGGTCGTCGTGTACGGTGCAGGTTCAGATAGCCGATCCTTTACAGCGGATGCTAAGACAATTACCGGGATTTTGGCTAATAACCCTCGGGCAGTTCTAACATTAGAATTGCCAGACTCAGGCAAAAAGAATGCTGTCATTCAAGAGATTCAGCGCCAGCCCGTATCCAAACAACTGCTTCACATTGATTTTCAGCAGATTGATATGAAAGCCAAATTGGATACAAAAGTAGCATTCCACTTTACTGGCGAGCCCGTTGGTGTGAAAAGTGGTGGCGTACAACAAATTGATTTGCATGAACTGGAAATTCGTACACTTCCAGATAAATTAACGGCATCTTTTGAAGTGGATATTAGTGGACTGGATATTGGAGATCAATTGCTAGTGTCCGATTTGCCAAAGCATGAAGGCTGGGAAATTTTGACGCCTGAGGACACTTTGATTGTCCGGATCGCACCTCCAACAGCTCAAGAGCCGACAGAAGAGGATGCTGCTGAACCAGCTGCAGTGGAAGCTTCTGGAGAAGACAAAGCTGAATAATCTTGATTTATTAATAAAGTAGATGAATTAAAGCAGACAGTTTCCTTACTATTAGGAGCTGTCTGCTTTTTTGTGCTGAGAGTGGAAATCCTCCTCTAGACGGAGGTTTACTTTTTGCCTGTGTCGTAAAATCTTGGAGGGAAACTTTAATGCAATGATTTGTTGCGGTAGAGAAGTTAAGGGGGAGTGTTTTGTTTACAACGTAACAGTGTTATGTTACGATGCTTTCAAGGAGTGATCGCATATGGAAGATGATTTGATTTCGAAGAAGCAACTGCTGGATTTAACCGGTATTTCATATGGGCAATTGTACCGCTGGAAAAGGAAGCAGTTAATTCCCGAGGAATGGTTTATCCGTAAATCTACCTTCACTGGGCAAGAGACTTTTTTTCCTAGAGAGATGATCTTGTCGCGGATTCACAACATTGTGAATATGAAAGATGGGCTGTCCTTGGATGAAATGGCTGATAAGCTATCGGATAAGGCATCCTTTGAAAAGGTGAGTATAACTGCTAAGGAAATTGTAGAACGTAACATTGTTTCGACAACGACGCTGAGGAAATTTGGAGAAAGTCTCGGTGATGAAAGTAAATATACTTTTGAGGAGCTCGTTCATTTATTCGCTGTAGACCGCCTGCTTAGTGCTGGGGAAATGAGTATGGAGGAGGCGGAGCTTCTGTTTCGCACTTTGCAGGAGAAAGTTTCAAGGCTCGAGAGTGGAAGCTGGGAATTGTTTTTTGTCCGGAAAATGGGGGTTTCATCTTTCATTCTGGCACAAGCGCCTGCGGAGTTATGGTTTGATGAAGGGGTTAGATTGGTCAGTAAAATGACATATGCAGATTTGATCGAACAATTGAAAGGTAAGCTTGCCTACAAGCTTGTTGAATAGGAGGAAGAGTAATGGACAAACATCAGCTGCCTGATTTGATTATAAACGGGGTTAGTGGTGGGGCCGGAGGTACTTACAACAACGTAAACATGGATGGTGTAGGTAAAGTAGTGGGGCCGATTGTGGCACGAATGTTTAAAGGAAATGGGCATATGAATTTGAATGATGATCTCACAGCAGCAGAAGCAGAGTGCAACGGGGTCATTAAAGTGATAGGCAATTTGCAATTTGGCACCCTAAAGGTGGATGGGGTTCTTACTGTAGGTAAGAGTTTTCGAGGTGAAAGCTGCACCCTTAACGGAATGATGACAGTCAAGGGGGATTGTGATCTTGAGGATTTCGTAGGTGAAGGAAGCTTTAATGTTGGTGGTTTACTCAGTGCCGGTCATGTGGACTTCAAACTGCAGAGTCAGGCGAAGGCTAATGAAATTGGTGTGGAGAGCCTAGTGATACGGCAAGTAAATAGTGGGTTTTGGAGTAAGATGTTCAGTGGAATCATCCCTAAACTTCGACCGGAGCTATGTACTCGAACGATCGAGGGAGATTTTATAGATATAGAATATACAACTGCGGATATCATCAGAGGGAATATTGTTATTATTGGCCCAGGCTGTACACTCGGACGGGTAGAGTATCGCGAACAAATTACGGTGCATCCTGAAGCGAAAGTTGGAAAGGTGGAGAAGGTCGGTGAATGATAATCTGAAAATAATTGGAACGACGTCTTCAGCCGGGGGTTCTTTCAAAGATGTTAAGATCACTGGAGAATGCAAATTCGCCGGAGATGTGAATTGCGAGAAGATGAGTCTGACTGGAAATGCCAATATTGCTGGAAATCTGCATATGAAGCAAATGAAAATCACTGGTGAAATTGCGCTAGAGAGTGGTCTTGAAGGAGATTCCTTGCGTGGACAGGGGGAAATAAAAGCAGCCTCTGTAAAAATCGATAAGCTTCATCTCTACGGAAATCTGGATGTGAAGGGTGATTGTGAAGGGGAAAAATTGCAAATTTCCGGTGCCTTAAGCGTAGCTGGATTACTTAGTGCTGAGCATTTGGAGATTAAATTGTTTGGTCCAAGTAGTGCGAAGGAGGTTGGGGGCAGTATCTTAACCATTAAGAAGAGTAAAACTGGGAGACTGCTTCATATGATGAAGCCAACTTCGAAAATACTGTTTGAAGCAGGGCTAATCGAGGGCGATGCTATTGATCTGGTCAATACAAAGGCTAGTATGGTAAGGGGAGAACGTGTAATCATTGGCCCGGACTGTGAAATAGAAACGGTGGAGTTCCGTGATACACTAGAAGTTCATAAGCACGCAACAGTGAAGCATCAAGTGAAGATTTAAAGATAAATTTATAGTTATTTTTTGAGAAAAAGAGGAGTGGAACATATGAGTGCTGCCAAATCGCCAAATCTGGGCATTGTTATCGCAGGTCTCCTATTAGGAATTCTGATGGCTTCCATGGACAGCACTATTGTTGCTACAGCGATGGGGAATATTGTTGGAGAGCTTGGCGGAATGGACAAATTTGTCTGGGTCACATCAGCCTATCTCGTAGCCGAGATGGCGGGTATGCCCATTTTCGGCAAGCTATCCGATATGTATGGCCGCAAGAAGTTTTTTATTTTTGGAATTATCGTATTTATGGTAGGTTCGGCTCTCTGTGGAACGGCTGATACAATTACTCAGTTAGCTGCGTACCGGGCTATTCAGGGAATTGGCGGGGGTGCGCTGGTGCCAATCGCTTTTGCCATCATGTTCGATGCTGTTCCGCTGGAGACTCGGGGCAAGCTCGGCGGGGCATTCGGAGCAGTATTTGGATTGTCGAGTATTTTTGGTCCATTACTGGGGGCGTATATTACCGATCATATTGCTTGGCAATGGATATTTTATATTAACTTGCCCCTTGGCCTGTTGGCTTTTGCGATGGTTGTATTCTTTTATAAAGAATCCCATGAGCATTCTAAACAGCCTATTGACTGGTTGGGAGCAGGTACGCTGCTAGGTTCAGTTATTTGCTTAATGTTTGCGCTGGAACTAGGCGGGAAAGAGTATGCTTGGAATTCGTCCATGATTCTTGGTTTATTTGCAGCCTTTGTGATCCTTGCAGCGGTGTTTCTTTTTGTGGAGACTAGAGCGAAAGAACCGATCATTTCTTTTGCTTTGTTCAAAAAAAGATTATACGCAGTGAGCATTATCTGTGCTCTGTTTAGCGGTGCAGCTTTTATTGTGGCTTCCGTATATATTCCTATCTTTATTCAAGGGGTATTAGGAGGATCGGCTACAAATTCGGGACTTGTGCTGCTGCCAATGATGGTTGGCTCTGTGGTTACAGCTACGATGGGTGGATTTCTGATGTCAAAAACCAGTTACCGCAGCCTGCTCATTCCTACATTCGCACTTCTGGTGATCGGTACTGGTCTTGTAGCGACACTTACGCCGGAGGCTTCGCGATTGCTGGTTACATTGTATATGATCTTAATTGGACTAGGGATTGGTGCTTCATTCTCAGTGCTAAGTACGGCATCCATTCATGGATTAACCGCACAGCAACGTGGTTCGGCCAGCGCAACGCTGAATTTCATTCGTTCATTGGGCATGACCATAGGCATTACCACCTTCGGTATCATTCAAAGTCATTATTTCTCCGGCAGTCTTACCAAGCTACTCTCGGCTAGTGGAGGAGGATCGGCTCCTGCGGGAGCTATGGATTTTAAAGACCCGCATGCCTTGCTTTCACCGGAGACTAGGGCGCTAATTCCACCTGAGATTCTGGGTAAGATTACTGCAGGGTTATCGTCTTCCATAGTAAATACTTTTGCTTGGGCGGTGATTCCCGCAGCGTTAGCATTATTGGCTTCGTTTTATATGGGACGTCAGAAGATGGATGCCTCTGCGGAGGGGGATGTCCGGGCGTCTGGGCATTAGGCTATCGTGATGCAGTACGGACTTCAGTATGCGTACAGTGGGTATTTGGTGTTAACAAACTAGGGTTTTAAAGTAATGCAGCAGCTACCTATCGGGGGCTGCTTTTTTTTGTTGACACGGAGAGCGAACATGGTGGAAATGCTCAAAGAGGGAGAGTCTGAGGCAAGGGAAGGTGCTGATGAAATCACGATATGGCTCTTATTGGTATGAATTGGCTCGTATTTTGTCCCACAGGGCAGGTAGAAAATGGTCGATTGTGCTGCGAATTTGGTTCACTAGCATCTGACGGTTCTCCAGAGAGGACGTTCTGTGCTCTATCTCGCCAGAAGCTCAGGTTCTGATATTCTGAAAGCGTAATCAAAATCTGGATATAGGAGATTCCGATATGGGGGTACCTGCTGGCGAACTGCTTCCCGGCGTAGATCCGGTTCATCGATCCCGCTGGAAGATGAAGAACAAACATAAATTGTTCTTCATGGCTTTTCCATTTCTTGTTGTCACCTTTATTTTCTATTATCTGCCGATCAGCGGATGGATTTATGCCTTTTATGATTTCATTCCCGGAATACCCTTGTCAGACACGCCGTATGTCGGGCTGAAATGGTTTAAGACGATTGTATCCAATCCGACACAAACCGCAGAGGTTCTACGCGTGCTGAAGAACACACTTGCCATGAGTTCACTTGGATTAATTACGTCCATATTTCCAGTGTTCTTTGCCATTATGTTGACCGAGATTAAGTCTGGCTGGTATCGCAAGATGGTGCAGACGCTAACCACGATCCCGAACTTTATCAGCTGGATTCTGGTATATGCATTGGCATTCTCGTTGTTCTCAGTAGATAACGGTGTCATCACCCACATTCTGGTGCAGCTTGGAATAGTGGATGAAGGCTATAATTTACTAGCTTCCAGCTCAAATATCTGGGTCACGATGATCCTTTGGTACTGGTGGAAATCGTTAGGCTGGGGAGCCATTCTTTATCTTGCTGCAATTGCTGGCATTGATCAGGAATTGTATGAAGCTGTTGAGGTGGATGGTGCAAGTCGGTTCCGCAAAATCTGGCATATTACCATTCCAGGTCTGATTCCAACCTTTTTTGTACTGCTGCTGTTATCCATAGGTAACCTGGTCAATAACGGTATGGAGCAATATTTTGCCTTTCAAAATGCTATGAATAAAGATTCCATTGAGGTGCTGGATCTTTATGTATACAATATTGCGTTTGCTAACAACTTTCCTTTTGCCACAGCCGTCAGCATGTTGAAATCGGTTGTCAGTGTAATTCTACTGTTCGCAGCCAACACATTATCTAAGATGGTGCGTGACGAATCTATCATTTAAGTCAGGGGTGATCCCATTTGAGAAAGAAAAAACTAACAACTGGAGAACTTATCTTCCAGATAATTATCTATACGCTCTTTGGATTGTTCACCCTGTCATGCATCTATCCATTCTACTACTTGTTTATCAACACGATCAGCTCGAATGATCTTAGCGCAGCAGGGTATATCAAATTTTATCCAAGACAGATTCATTTCGATAACTATAGCAAGGTTCTAAAAATCAGCGGTCTAGGACATGCGGCAACAGTCTCTGTATATAGAACGGTCGTCGGGACGCTACTTACTGTAGGGTCGTCAGCTTTTTTAGGTTACTTGTTCACTAAAAAGGAAATGTGGGGCCGGAGTATTTGGTACCGCAGTGTTGTAGTTACGATGTATTTTAGCGCAGGCCTAATTCCTTGGTATATCACAATGCATAATTTGCATCTGACCAATAATTATCTGGCTTATATTTTGCCTACGATTATTACGCCATTCAATATTATTCTAGTCAAAACCTTCGTTGAAGCCATTCCACCTTCACTTGAGGAGTCGGCATCTATGGATGGTGCGGGTTACATGCGAGTGTTCTGGAGTATTATTGTACCGCTTACGACGCCAATTCTAGCTACGATTACGATTTTCTCCGCAGTGAATCAGTGGAACTCCTTCATTGATACGGCGTTTCTGATGACAGATACGAAGTACTATACGCTCCAGTTCTTGTTGTGGCGTTATTTGAACGAGTCCAGCTCGCTCGCTGCTCTAATCCGTAGTTCACCTGATATGGCCGCTGGTGTAGCGAATATGCAGACTCCAACCTCGGTACGGATGACCGTGACCATGATCGTCGTATTGCCGATTTTAATCGTGTATCCGTTCTTCCAACGCTTTTTCGTCAAAGGAATTATGATCGGTGCGGTTAAGGGCTAATGAGTTACCGGATCGGTAATGAAATGGGGTTTTCCTCTGCTACAAGCAGAGTTGAACTATAAGTGAAGATACGAAAGGGAGGGTATAAAGCAATGAGACTAAGAAGAGCATCGCTTGTCATGCTATCCGTAATCCTGGTCTTCGTTCTGGCAGCATGTGGCGGGGGGAATAATACGGCTAACTCGGGCAAAAACACTAGTACAGAGAAGCCCACGTCCGCTGCCACAAATGCGCCGGCGGAAGAAACAGCAGCACCAGATGACGGAGCACTTGATCATTCCAAGCCGCTGAAGCTGACCGTATTCTCTACAACGGCTAACTATGCGGGGCCACAAACTGGATGGTTCGCCAAAATCATCAAAGATAAGTTCAACATTGAGATGGACATTGTAGCTTCAAATCTTACAGGTGGAGATACCAAAATTTCTGCAATGATGGCATCTGGTGATCTTGGAGATATCATCATTTTCGGTGATGACAAGAACCATTATCCAAATGCGATCAAAGGAAAGCTGCTCTTAGACTGGACACAAGACGGACTTCTGGACAAATACGGAAAAGATATTTCTAGCACTTTCCCAAAAGCTATTGAGAAAGCAAAGGTAGCTTTTGGCGGTGGATCATCAGTCTTTGGCATGGGAAACAACGTAGCTTCTAACCCATCCGGACCTTCTGAAGGAAAAGATATGACTTGGGGTCCAGACCTACGCTGGGATCTTTATCAACAAATCGGAGCACCTGAAATTTCAAAGATTGAAGATTATCTTCCAGTCCTGAAAAAAATGCAAGAGCTTGAGCCAAAGAATGAGCAAGGTAAGAAAACCTATGCCTTCTCGATGTGGTCTGACTGGGATGGCAACTATAAAATGACACTGGCTAAACAGTTTGCAAACATGATGGGCTATGATGAAATTCCTGACACTGCTGTGTATGTTAAAGCAGACGAAGAAAAGTATTATGACTTCTTATCCGAAGATAGCTGGTATATGAAATCGCTCAAGCTGTATTTTGAAGCTAACCAAATGGGTCTGGTGGATCCAGATTCTATGACTCAAAAATTCGACGATGTTGTAGCGAAATACAAAGATGGCCGTCTGTTGTTCTCCTGGTTCCCATGGCTTGGAGCCGCTAACTACAATACACCGGAAAGAACAGCTGAAGGTAAAGGTTTTGCATTAGTTCCATTTAAGGATGAGCTGATGTACTCTACAGGCTTCAATGTTTACGGTGGTAACGGTATTATAGCAATCGGCGCAAAAGCTAAGGAACCAGCAAGAATTATGGAATTCATTAACTGGATGTACACCCCGGAAGGTGCAATGATCTCTGCAGGAAGCGGGACTGCTGTACCAAACGGACCTAAGGGGCTGACTTGGGATATAGATGGAAGCGGTAAACCTGTCGTGACTGATTTTGGTTGGAAGGCTTACGCGGATCAGCAGAATACGCAAGTACCTGCAGAATATGGCGGCGGTGACTACTACTACGGCTCCAATCAAATGAACTTCTCTTTTGTAGTACCAGCGATGGTGAATCCAGAGAACAAAGAGCCATATGATCACAATCTATGGACGACAACCCTGCAACGTAATCCGTCTAAGCTTGATAGTGATTGGAGAGCGAAGATGGGCGTTCTGACACCTAAGGAGTATTTTGAGAAAAATAATCTGCTGGCTGTAGCTCCACAAGGCTTCACTGGCAAAGAGCCATTGATGATGGATAAAACACTGGAGCAAAAGAACAAACAAATCGGTACGGTCATTCAACAAATTTCTTGGAAAATGGTTTTTGCTAAAGATCAAGCTGAATATGACAAATTGAATAAAGAGATGCATGATAAGGTGAATGGTCTTGGCTATTCCGAGGTGATGGATTTCTCTATTAAAAAAGCTGAGGAACTATTCGAGGCTCGCAAAAGTGTGAAATAAGGTTCGATTATAAATAGGGCGGGGCGGCGTGGAGGCTGTTCTGCCCTATTCTATTCAATTAAGGATAAATGTGGTATTCTCATATTAATATATAAAACGCTTACAGGAAGAAAGAAGAGGATCATTCGGATGGTAAGAGTTCTCCAGCGTAATCATACCCCAGCTGTCAAATCCTTACGTAATACTCTATTCATCTATCTAGTTATCGGAACGCTACTTCCGCTTCTCTTAGTAGGATTCGTAACCTACACCTCTATTTACTCTATCCTTTCAGGGAAAATTGGCAATGGTATAAGTGCAAGCCTGAAACAGGAAGCCTCAAGTTTGGAGAATGCCATCGACAATATGGATTTTGCTTCTAAACAGTTTGCGCTGGATGGTCAGATTGTAGAGGAAATGTCCTCTTTTATTCAAGAAAAGCAAATTTATCGCAAATCGCAAATGATGAACTCCATCAATCAGAAAATCAACCTCGTCAATTTTACGAATCCCTATATTGGACTTACAGCTTACATTATGCCTAGCAGTGATGATCCGGTTCTGTTCACCAATATGAGTGCGCGCAGAAATTTCGATATCAGTACTTTACCTTCTTTTATGCGGTATAACGGGGCTGATTACTATGGGCCGCATTCTACGATGTATGCCGTCGGAGATAATCTCGTATTCTCGGAGCAGCGCATTGTACGCGTACCAGGTGAACATAAGTTATATATTTATTTAGAGACGAATTACAGTCTGCTTCGCAAAATATTTAATCAGGAATCTTACGGGATGAAGGTAAATCATATCCTTGTGAATCAACAGGGCACTAACACCTATGAAATTGACGGAAAATTGCCTCAAGGAATTATCAAAGCTGCAGGAAGCAACTCCAATCTCTCACATGAGACGCTTACCGGATATCATCTGTTTCGATATGCTAGTCCGCAGGGCTGGAAGCTTATTGCCGTAGTTAAAAAGTCTGAATTCAACAGTGAAATTTATTCCTGGTTCTATAAAATGATCCTGCTCGCGTTCTCGACGCTACTCTTTGCCGGAGTTCTGGCTTGGATGATTTGGAAAAAGATTTATGGCCCATTGCGCAAGGTTAACCTTGAAATTAATCGAATGGCAGAAAATGTTACCTCTCCGGTTGCCTACACAAACGTGGAAGAGTTTGATTTCGTACTTAGTAACTTCCAGCAGATGAAGAAACAGGTGAATGAGCTGATTGTTGCGGTAGCCCATAATGAGAAGCAGAAAAGCCAATTCGAGATTGAAAAGCTGCTCAGCCAGATCAATCCGCACTTTTTGCACAACACATTGAATACGGTGCAGTGGATGGCAAGACTCAACGGTCAAAAGGAGATCGACAAGCTGGTTACTCTCCTTGTAAAGGTGCTGCATTATAATCTAGGCAAGCAAAGCATTATTGTTACCCTTGGAGAGGAAATTGAAGCGATCCGAAATTATATGGAGCTGCAGCGCATCCGTTATGACTATGAATTCGAATTTAACGTGGAGGCAGATAAGGATGTATTGTCTGTGGCAGTCCCCAGATTCTTACTTCAACCTCTCGTAGAGAACTCGATTTATCATGGACTAAGCGATAATGGCAGGGTAGATGTCTTAATTACAGAGCATGGCGAAGGAGAAGTTAAGCTATGTGTAAGAGACAACGGGGCTGGTATGGATGCGGATACGTTAGACCAGCTGCTGTCAGAGGACGGAGCCAAGAAACGGGGACTCGGAATCGGATTCTCGTACGTGAACCGGATGCTTAGAACCTACTATGGAGAGCAGATGAAGCTAGAGATGTACAGCAAGCTAGGGGAAGGTACGGTTGTATCTATCGTGATTCCGAGGAAAGGTAAGGAGGACTTCGATGATTAAGGCTGTAGTGGTTGATGACGAGAGACTTGTGCGGAAAGGCTTCATATCTCTAATCGATTGGTCGTCCTTAGGGGTTGTTATTATCGGTGAGGCGGGAGATGGCAAATCTGCCCTGGAGCTACTTCAACAGCAGGATGTGGATCTGCTATTTGTAGATTTGACTATGCCTGGTATTTCTGGATTCGAGCTAATTAAACTAGTAAGGCAGCGTTTCGCAGGCATTCGCTGTGTTGTGCTTACTTGCCATCATGAGTTTGACTATGTGCAGGAGGCCATGCGTTTAGGAGCTGTTGATTATATTGTCAAAACTCTGTTAGAGATGGAAAATGCGGATGAGACTATACGTCGGCTCGTTGATCGGATCAAATGGGAGGACAACACACGGGATGCCTTGGTTCATGGTGAAGGTAAACGGATGGCCGCTGACAAGGCGCTGCTCTATTTACCATTAAACAATCACTGTAATGAAGAAGAGTTATTTCACCTATCCTTTGTGAAGAATAATCCGTTGATCACCTTTCATGAGATGTGGATGTCACCTCTGCTTCAACGTTTCTCAGAAGAAGAAGGTAGGCGGGAGCTTAAAAGCCAGCTTTCTGGGAGATGGCAGATCGCGCTTATCAGTGGGATAAGAGATCAGTCGTTACAGGAATTGGAGGAGCAACTCACAACGAAGCTACGGCATATGCTATTTTATCATTCTGGAGCTGAGGAACTGACCTCTCTGAATTATGAGGAACTAAAGAAGGAAATATCGGGCACCAATTTAATACATGATGAAGCGGATCTATTCGAGCAAGCTCAAAATCTCAAGTGGACGATTGATGGAAACGAATGGGACCATTTTGTATCGAACATACGCTTGCAGAAGCCGCGATCTGATAGATATCTAACGTTCGCACATTCTCTATTGCAAAGATGGAGTGCTTTACTCTTGAAGCCTGAAGATGCTGTTCAATTGGAACGGGACATTTCACTTAACTTGAACTGGTGCCATTGGAAGACCTGGCTGCGCAGATTCTCTGATCATGTGGGACGGAGAATGCTCGAGCTAGGATTGACTAAAGAGGTGATGTCCTGCCTAATTCGCGCAGTTCGTTATATGCAGAGCCATGCAGGTGACAAAATCAATCAGAGCGATGTAGCGGCTGAAATTAATATGAGTCGTGGTTATTTCAGTCAATGTTTCGCTCGTTTTGCCGGAGAGACATTTGGTGAATGTTTACGGGGAATGCGGCTTGAGTTGGCTAAATCATTGCTGCTGGAGACCTCGCTACCCGTCTGTGAGGTTGCTTCAAGGTCTGGCTTTGAAGATGACCGTTATTTCAGTAGGCTGTTCAGGGAACGCATTGGTAAACTACCGAGCGAATATCGTGCGGAGGGGAAAGGCCAATGATGAGATTTTGGAGATCCATCCTCCTTCTTATAGTGATCATCGGACTGACATCCTGCCGTGACCAGAGCATACCAGTGGATTCTGGCAGAAGTCCTCAGGGAGAGGTCGAAGATACTTCTATCGCATATAGCAAATATGAAGATCCGATCGTGATCCGGGTAGGATTTAAGGTTCCTGATTCCAGGTTAAATACAGGTGACAGCAATGATAACAATCCAATCACCCGTTATTTGGAGAGCATTACCAATATCAAGGTAGTTCACTCTTGGGAGGCAAAGGGTGAAGATGCTTTTAATCAAAAAGCACAGCTTGCGATCGATAGCAATGATTTGCCAGATGCGATGGTTGTAGATCGAGATCAATTGAAGAAGCTCATTGATAATGACATGATAGAGGACCTTACAGAGACCTACAAAGTATACGGCTCTGAGTTAATTAAAGATATGTACAATTCTACGAAGGGAGAAGCATTAGAAGATGCTTCACGTGATGGTAAATTATACGGATTACCGAATGTAGCGATTGATGCGGATTCTCCTGTTCTGCTCTGGGTACGTCAGGATTGGCTGGAGAAGCTGGAGCTGCAACCCCCTCAGACCTTTGAAGACATCGAGAAAATTGCTCAGGCTTTTATTGAAAAAGATCCTGACGGGAACGGGAAAAGAGATACTGTAGGATTAAGCGGCTACAAAAATATCGTATATGGAACTAAGCCATTAGTTAATGGTCTGGATGCTGTTTTTAGTGCATTTCATGCTTACCCGACGAATTGGATCAAGGATAGCAACGGTAAAATTGTGTACGGCTCTATTACACCAGAGACCAAACAAGCACTTGCTAAACTGGCGGATTGGTATAAACGTGGGTTGCTAGACCCGGATTTTGCTCTGTATAAAGAAACTCAGGAGCCTATAATCACTGGGAAATCAGGCATGTTTTTTGGCCCATGGTGGATGCCTTATTATCCATTGTCAGAGGCTGTAGCTTTGGACACGAAGGCAGAATGGAGAGCGTATGCAGCTCCACTAGATGATTCCGGCAAGTTTGTTGCTCACTTGGCTCCAGTTACGGATCGTTATCTAGTTGTACGTAAAGGATTTGAACACCCAGAAGCCATTATGAAGCAGTTGAATGTGTTTACAAGACTTGAGAGAAGGCAAGACCCAAATACAGAAGAAGTTAAGAAGCTGGATGATTTCTCTGCACAAACAGGAATTCAGCTGCGTGCTTATTATCCGTTTGACCTTCTAATTGATTATTCGGATGCGATAGAAAAACATTATGCAGATATTCAGCAAGCTCTACATGGAAAAATAGACCCGGATACATTAAATCCAGATACCCGACTCATCTATGATCAATGGGTGGAGGACACTGAACAACCTAAAAAAGATCTAGAAGGCTGGAAAGCAGCGAACGCGTATAAATACGGAGTTGCCGTCTTAACCTCAACTGCTATTGAGGGAGTGCGAGGGGTCTTTTATGGAAACACACAACTAATGAAAAGCAAATGGGCGGAACTTCAAAATCTAGAAAGTGAGACATTTTTGAATATCATTGTGGGCGATTCACCCCTTAGTGACTTTGATGTTTTTGTAGAGAAATGGAAGAGCCTCGGTGGGGAAGAGATTACGAAAGAAGTTGCTGAGACTGTAAAGGTGAAGTGAGTACGGAAAAAGAAGCAGCTATCCCATTAGTAGCATTCACTACTTTTGTGACAGCTGCTTTTTTTGTTCCTACTCTTCGTCAGTGCTGATCTTTTGAAGTAAGTAACGAAGCTGTTCTACTTCCTCATTTGTTAATTTGCCAACGAGACTTTTATTGTAATCATCTAAAATAGACTGAAGGATAGGTGAGAAATTAATTGCCTTAGGAGTTGGATATAATAGGTGAGAGCGTCGATCATTAGGATCTGGTTTACGTTCAATGTATCCCGAATTCTCTAATTGCTTTACGGAACGAGCGGTGGTTGCTTTATCGAATTTCAATTCAGAAGTTAATTGATCTTGTGTAATCCCTGGTTTGGCAAGAATCAATTTGAGAAAGCTGTGTTGCCCGCCGCTACCTATTCCATAGGGCATGAATTTTTTTACCAATTGCTTTTGATTTTGACGATGAAAATAGGAAATTAATTTACCTATAGGCTCTTTTTCCAAGATATAGACACCTCTTTGGGTTTAGTTCGCGTATTTACTACTCTGAGACAAAGTGTACAATAAAGTCGTTGCGTGCGCAACTAATTTGATGTACACTGGGTATGCAAGTTTTGTTGCGTGCGCAACTAAACGTTGATTATACATTCAATGAGGTGTTAGTTATGAGTTCTATTAGCGCAACCTATCAGGAAGACAAGGAAATTCAGAAGAAACGCTGGATAATATTAATTGTCCTGAATATTTTCACCTTTATGTCCACGCTTGATGGTAGTATTGTCAACATCGCTTTACCTGAATTATCGAAACAATTGAAGCTGCCTATGGCACAAATCGAATGGGTAACCACAGGTTATTTGATGGCGATCTGTGCAGCGATTCTTTTCTTCGGGAAGCTTGGAGATATTGTTGGGAAGATTCGAATCTTTAAGGTTGGGACGGTTGTTTTTGTTATTGGTTCTATGCTGTGTGGATTCAGTTTAAGTTTACCTGCTTTGCTTGCTTCGCGCGTTATTCAGGCTATCGGAGCTTCGATGACAATGGCGAACAGCCAAGGAATAGTTACGGATATTTTTCCTGCTAATGAGCGGGGGAAAGCCCTTGGTTTCATAGGTACATTCGTGTCACTGGGAAGTATAGCTGGCCCTAGTTTAGGTGGGATTATGGTCTCGACATTAGGGTGGGAGTATATCTTTTGGGTGAACATTCCAATTGGAGTGATTGCTATCCTGTTAGGATGGAAGGTACTGCCTAAGGATTTAACTAGAACGAAATCTACAATTGACGTTCCTGGCAGTTTGCTCTTCGCAATTTTTATTATAAGTTTGTTTGCGGGATTATTATTGGGACAGCAGCTCGGTTATGGCGACAGTTTAATTGTGACTTCACTAATCGTAGCTGTAATCAGCTTTATTGCGTTCTTGTGGACGGAGCTTCGAAGAAAAGAACCGCTGCTGCAACTGTCATTATTTAAGAATCCATTGTTTTCATTAAGTATTTTGTGTGGGTTTCTCGTATTTACAGCGAACTTTTGCTTTAACATTATCGCACCATTTTATGCACAGAATATGCTGAATCTATCGCCCTTTGAAGCGGGATTCCTGTTGATGCTGTTACCGATATGTATGGTAGTCGTTGCACCAATAAGCGGTGCTTTATCGGATAAAATCGGCTCTGAATTTCTAACTTTTGCAGGGCTGGTGGTCATGGTTATTGCTCAGTTTGGATTAGCAGAGCTTCATGAAGGAAGCTCTGTTGTGCTGGTAGGCGTGTGGATCGCTATGCTAGGAATAGGCAGTGGTCTATTTCAATCGCCGAATAATTCACTTGTTATGTCTAAGGTGCCTAGAACTCAGCTTGGTTCCGCGGGCAGCGTCAATTCGTTGGTTCGTAATGTGGGTATGGTTGTCGGTATTACGATCGCTACGACGATACTCTTTCATGTGATGAGCAGCGAAGCAGGTTATCGGGTAACAGGTCTAGTTCCGGGTCGACCAGAGTTGTTTATCAGTGGCATGCATGTAGTGTTCATGACTTCAGCATCCATATGCTTTGTGGCTGCATTGCTAACGGGGTGGAGAATGATAAGTGCAAGAAGCGCCAGAATGCAGACTTCGGAAAGATAATAAGGAATAAAGAAGAAGATCCTTCAGACGCTACGGCGTGGAAGGATCTTCTTTGTGATGATATTGAAGAGCATTCTTAACGGCTTGTAAGTATTGATACCGGTAATGATCATCCGGCTCTAAATAGGCACCCTCAGCCCACTCGTTCCAGGCGTTTATATAAATAAAATCACTTTTGAACATCTTTTTGGTCCTCTCAATTTGTCGTGACAGGTATTGGCCGAATTTGTGAGGATTTGCACCCAAAGTACTTTGTCCGGCGGCACCTTTGCGTGGTGTATTATCCCAGTTCACAAATGCTCCCGGATATATAATTTCTCCGTCTCTATGAGGTGTCCGCTCTAACATGGATTCCCATAATTCATCGTAATCAATGACGATATGCTTCTGGTCCTCCACCTGCTTGGAGCTCCACAAATGCTTTACACCGCCATGTGCGAATGTGTAGTGAGGTTCAAATTCTAGACTGGCATCGAACCCGTGCTCTGTCTTTAGAGGGAATCCGCCCAGTGTCCTGATCAGATGAAGACCCTTAAGACCGTTTTGCTGAGCTAAATCACGCCAGCATTGAAGCATTTCATCACAGCGAGGGATGCTGGAGGATCTGTAGATAATAAATACCGGTTTGCCATCTACGCAAATATATCGTTCATCTTTGAACGCCTCCAACAGAGCATAAAAATGCATCCGCCAATCCCGTTCTTCTCCATATTCCTGTGGCATCAAGACATCTTCTTCGGTACCATCCCAGCTTCGCGTCCAAGGTTCGTTAGCCCAAGACAGGCAAAAGGGGAAGTCTGGCTCTTTGCTGGTAAGAATCTGCTGAACCGGTTGTTCCAGTAGTCGCCTCCCATTGAACCAATAGTGATAATAACAAAAACCGTAAATGCCATGAGCCCTTGCAGTCTCAGCCTGCCATTGTTTCACTTTAGGGTCCGTTAAATCGTAGTAGTTATTATTTAAAGGTTTTTTCGGCTGATGATGTTCAGGATAAAGGGCTGTAGCCTTCCTGACATTTGTCCATTCTGTAAATCCCTCCCCCCACCAGGAATCGTTCTCTGATATCTGATGAAACTGAGGTAATACAAAAGCAATGCATTTCAAGTCAGGTCACCCCCTATGGTTCCGTGAATATTTTTTTGAGCAGCAGCTTTCCTTGTTGAAGATAAGAATAGTTGTACTTCACTTCCTTTAGCGCACGTGACGCAGAAATTCTTCTTTCATCGCTATGAGTAATATAGTAATTGAAGCTCTCAGAGAGCTCTTTAAAGCTCTGGAAACGAATGAGATCTTCTTCTGTGATTTGGTAACCCTGAAGATGGGGATGATCTTCCACTAACTGAAATACACCGCAAGCAGAAACCTCCATAATCTTCTGTACAGAACCTGTGCAATTGATGATGATCCGTGCGCCATTATAATAGTTAGACATATCTTTCTCATGGCTAATGTCTATGAAATTTTTGATGGGCTCCCACCCGCAACCGACGGTTAATACCTTGAGGCCATGAAATAGTTCAGAATGAGCTAAGGTATGCAGAACTCTATTCATTTGAAAATGGCCGAGGATGAGTACGTCACTGTGGTATTGGTTCTCCACACGTCTTGGATAATAGAGATCCGTGTCTGGAGCATAAGGGAGATAGCTCGAATGTTTTTCACGTAAACCCTGATAATAGATTAGATTAGCTATGTTCTGTGTAAAAATATAATCGAATAACAGTGCCAGATTACGTTCTGTTCGGGTAAGGCAGGTCGCGTCTGCCATCCATACGGCCTTTGGAGCTTTAGAAGCCTTAAGGGCAGGGATGTTCTCCTCAGGGAACAGGGTCTCTGATCCCAAGGCAAGTATCAGATCAGGCTGATATTGGGTTAAATATTCTTCTAGATTGTGATGTAACTTAATGGCAAGCACTTCTTTAACCAGATGCCTTAGCTGATCTTTAAAAAGTCGTACATTAGGCATTTTATTACTTATCTCTGAAGGGACCAGAAGCAATACTCTTAATTGCTTTAGTTCCCGTTTTAGGGGTTCCGCTCTATAAGAGTTCATCTCAAGAATGAGATTAGGCGGTTGCGATGGATGAACATGGCTGATGGTGACGTTGTGAGTTGAGGGCCTTTGAGGAGTGAGCCTATTAGCTGTCTTCTTCATAATTCCTCCTGTATTCCTTGGAGCCAGTTATTCGCTCTAGCACCTAGTCTTGCTAAACATTATATGTGTAGGGGGATCATTTGACTTTAGGTATAAGACCATTAATAAGAATCTCGTAGGAAAAAGCGGATTTAGTGAAAGATGTATATCTATCTATGACTGAGTTGGCTTGTTTAACATAAGATATACTATATAACCTGAAAGGGATGATCGCCTTGCCAACCTTTGATAATGTTCTAGTTACAGGAAGTCAGACCATTCAAAATGATCTGCATGTTAACGGAAATGAAACTATCGATTCAAATCTGCATTTGAATGGTAGTCAGACTATAATGGGTAGCCTTAATGTGAACGGTAGTGAGTCTATACTTGGTCATTTGGGGGTAACCGGTGAAATTAGCGGTGCTGGCACCATTAAAACTGCTACACGTTTGATTGCTGTGAATCAGGCGTTGACACCAGTAGCAGCACCCACAAGCCTTCAACAGGTCAGATATTTCGCTGTGGGAGTTGCAGGACAGACAGGACTTGTGCTGAAAGGCACGGATGGAAATGACTATGTATTATTTATCGATCTAACCGGTGGAACACCTAATATTGGGATCCAGCGAGCATAAATCTGATCACATGAATATCTTCAAGCTCTGAACAATAAAAAAAACAGCAAGTCGCCTAGGTGCAAATAGGGACTTGCTGTTTGATGTTTCTATTAGTTCTTAAAGCTGTGAATTGGAGCAGGAATCCGTCCGCCCCGGTTAATGAAGTTGGCGCAATTGAAGCCGTTAACTGCCATAACAGGCGCATATCCAAGGAGACCGCCAAATTCTACGATTTCACCTACATCCTTGCCGATGACAGGAATGACGCGAACAGCGGTTGTTTTGTTATTGACCATTCCGATAGCAGCTTCATCGGCGATGATACCAGAGATCGTCTCTTTGGTGGTACTTCCCGGTATAGCAATCATGTCCAAGCCTACTGAACATACACAGGTCATGGCTTCTAGCTTCTCAAGGGTAAGAGCACCACGTTGAACGGCTTGAATCATTCCATGGTCTTCGCTGACCGGAATGAAGGCGCCACTGAGTCCACCGACATAGGAGGAGGCCATAACGCCACCTTTTTTAACATTGTCATTTAGAATGGCCAGAGCGGCTGTTGTGCCAGGTGCGCCGGCTTCTTCCAGACCCATGACTTGAAAGATCTCTGCAATGGAGTCCCCAATTTCTGGTGTTGGAGCCAGAGATAGATCGATAATCCCAAAAGGTACGTTCAACCGTTTGGAAGCTTCCTGAGCAACTAGTTGTCCCACACGCGTAACTTTAAACGCAGTCCGTTTAATCGTTTCACACAAGGTTTCAAAGTCCTGACCTTTAACTTCTTCTAACGCACGCTTAATTACACCTGGTCCGCTGACACCTACATTGATGACACATTCCCGTTCTCCAACACCATGGAAGGCTCCCGCCATAAAAGGATTGTCCTCGACGGCATTGCAGAAGACCACCAGCTTAGCACAGCCGATGGAATCCCGATCCTTGGTGCGTTCCGCTGTTTGAATGATGATATCACCCATTAATTTCACAGCGTCCATATTGATTCCACTTCTAGAGGACCCAACGTTAACGGAGGAGCAGACTCTTTCAGTGACTGCCAGTGCTTCTGGGATGCTGTCGATCAGAATGCGATCACCTTTGGTGCAGCCTTTTTGCACAAGCGCAGAGAAGCCGCCAATAAAGTTAACGCCAACTTCTTTTGCAGCCTTGTCTAAAATTTCAGCAACAGGCACATACGTATCCGTCTTCACAGCTCCAGCAGCGATAGCGATAGGAGTGACAGAAATCCGCTTATTAACAATGGGTACACCGAATTGTCTTTCTAAATCTTCCCCTGTTTTAACGAGCTTCTCGGCGGATCTAGTAATCTTGTCGTATACATTTTGGTTAAAAGTTCTCATATCTGTATGAGCACAATCCATGAGGCTGATCCCCATTGTTATGGTACGCACATCCAGATTCATTTCACGGATCATCTTATTCGTCTCTTGTACTTCCACTAATGATATCATGGTCATCCTCCTAGATGCGGTGCATAATATTAAAAATATCCTCATGCTGAAGCTTGATTTCCACGCCGATTGATTCTCCGATTGAATGTAAATCCTCAACAATATCCTCAAATGCTTTGTTCGCGCTAGAAATGTCTACAATCATCATCATGTTAAAATAATCTTGTACAATCGTCTGGGAAATATCCAGAATGTTCAAATTGTGCTCGGCAAGATATGTACATACCTTAGCGATAATCCCTACTTTGTCTTTCCCTAATACAGTAATAATTCCCTTCATGCTTACAGCCTCCCTTTGTATATGGTGATTACGCCGTGTAAACGGAATGAACCATTCCAATCATTATTACAAATGCTGAAGCAAGCTTCAACCAAAGGTTTTTTGTCAGTTTGATCATTTTTTTATGTAGACCTATGAATTTAAAGAAAATTCGATTGACAGTATATGAAAAATATGATGAAGTGAGAGATTGATACGATACTCTGAAGGAGTAAATATGACTACACAAAAATATAAAGATATGGTTGAAGAGCGGACCAAACAAACCCTCCAGGAATGGTCTGACCTGCCGGAAGTTAAAGAGAAGGACATTTATCGTTTTTTGCATAATTTGAAGGGTACGGCTGGTACTGTTGGGTTAAAAGAAGTTGAACAATTTGCCGATGCAACATTGCCCTATTTCATGGAAAGCAGTCTAAAGTGCTGGTCTATTGAAGAGTGGGGGGATTATTTGTATCCGCTTATTTCTCTGTTTGACCAAGATGAATCGGTTTCTCTAAGTTCAGTTAAGCAGCTAGACAAAAGAGGGAATGATGAAATACTCCCGCATAATGATATTTTGCTTATTGATGATGATGTTGAATTAGTTGCTTATTTAAAAGAATCATTGGAGAAGCAGAACTATTATGTAAGCATTGCCTTATCTGCTGAACGGGGTCTTAAGATTTTTTATGAAACCAAACCCGATCTGATCCTGCTGGATATTCTTTTACCAGATATCAGTGGAATTGAGGTCTTGAATCAAATTATCGGCAAAGCCAAAAAGGAACGTATTCCAATCATCATTATAAGTGGGGAATACTCCAAAGCGACGCAATTGCATGCCTATAAGCTGGGCGTGATGGACTTTTTATCGAAGCCTGTAGATATTGATATATTCATGGCTCTGATCAAAAACCGTTTTGAGCTGAAAAGGGAATGGCAGGACTCCATCATTGTGGATGAATTAACGGGTGCATTCAATCGAAAACACTTTAATCAAGTGATGAAGCAGCTAATTTGCGATTTTAAGCGTACGGAGCGAGTATTTTCTTTAGCACTGATTGATCTGGACTATTTCAAAAAGATTAATGATACATATGGTCATCTAATCGGAGACGAGGTATTACAGTCCTTATCTGAGCTTGTACAAAGTTCGATCCGTATGGAAGATACTTTTTGCCGTTTTGGTGGAGAAGAGTTTGCTGTGTTCCTGCCAAATACGGATGCGAGCTCTGCATTGACAGTGATACAACGTATACAGGAGCGATTTGCTGCCACCGATTTTTTTGCGAAGAATGAAATCTTTCATGTGACCTTTTCTAGCGGGATATCTGAGGTAACAGAAGCTGAGAATATTGCCGATAAAATTGTAGAGGAAGCAGATCAGGCGCTCTATGCCAGCAAGGATGCTGGAAGGAATCAGACGACGCTTTATAACGACCATTTATTGTCGACTAAAAAGCATTCAGTTCTAAATGTAATTATTGTGGATGATGATGCGTTAATTCGTAGAATCGTGACTCATCAGATTGACACTTGGGAGCCGGAGGATATTGCTGAGGTCAATATCAGCAGTTTTGCGAATGGACTGGATTTTTTACAATCGGATTGGTATTCCATGGATGAAAAGTATATTATCCTGCTGGACGGTGTGATGCCGGATCTTGATGGTGTTGAGGTGCTGGAAAGAATTCGCAAGACATATCCGGAAGTGAATATATTAGTGATTATGCTGACAGGCAGAAATAATCAGGCGGATATTGTACATGCCCTGCAGATGGGCGCCGATGATTATGTAGTAAAGCCAGTCCATATGCCTGAGCTGTTGTCTCGGATGGAACGCTTGGCTCATAGATTCTTGTTCTAAAACGAAGGGGATTGTACCAATATGCAAAAGATAATGGTAGTGGATGATGAAGAAGTATTACGGATGTTAATCGAGGATACGCTGGAAGATTTAGAGAATGTTGAGATTCACACGGCGGAGAATGGATTGGAAGCACTGAATAAGCTGTCCGCGGATCATTTTGATTTGGTGATTCTGGATTATATGATGCCGGAAATGACAGGGATTGAAGTGCTCCAGCAGCTGGACGAGGAGAAAAAGAAAACTACAGCGATATTAATGTTAACGGCCAAAGCTCAAGATGTAGATCGACTTCGAGCAGTGGAAGCAGGAGCACGTTATTTTATGCCCAAACCCTTTAGTCCAATGGAACTCTTGCAGATTGTGGAGGGCATCCTAAGTGACGAAGAGAAGTAACGCTAATCACAGTATCAAAAATAGGTATTTTCGTATCATTGCACTGGTCTTTGCTTTAATTATCATTATGGGATCGATATTTTTCTTTTTCATCAATGATGAACAGAACAAATTAAGCAGAGACCGGGAAATTCTGCAAAATAAGGCGGACACCGTAACTGATTTGGCGAGTGCCTTAAATGAGGTGTTTTTCCGTGCCAGGGGATTTAGCGCTCTTAAGAGTGATAATGAATTAAAGCTTCTAAATTTAGGACTAGTTAACTTTGATAAGATTCTGGATACCTATTCCAATCTCAATTTATCTCCCGAAGAGGCTCTTTTCAGGGATGGCTTAAAGGCCTTTTATGTTCAGTATAAAAATAAAACGCTGCCCGAAGCGATTCGGCTGGTCGAGGCTGATGATTATGTAGCTTTGCGTGCGCTGTCCGCAGATGGTACCACTAAATCTGTAAATGATTTTCTCTCCTATACGGAAGAGTACAAAAAACGCTCTGATGAAGCATTAAATACTATGGCTATGGATTATATCAAACAGGCAAATGAATTTACATTTATCGCATTTTTTATTAGTGCCATCATTCTGTTGTTCTTTACCTTTATGATCTGGCGGATTCTGAAGAACCTGATTGACCCTATTTTGAAGCTGGAAGGAGCAACGCATTCACTGGCTGCCGGTGAGGAAATTCTTCTGGGCAAGCTTAAGCATCAAGATGAAATTGGCCGGCTTTATAATGCATTTCTAAATATGGCCAGAAGTATTCAAGATAAAGAAGAAGAATTGATGATGCAGAATGAAGAGTTGCACGCTCAGCAGGATGAGCTTCAGGATCAGCAGTATAGGCTGCAACGGTCGCTTAGTGAAATTGAGAGCATGATGAAAGCGCTCGATCAGTCATCTGCCGTCGGTATCCTTACCGCTAAAGGTGTGTTTACTTACGCAAATGAGAACTTGAGTGAATATACCCGCTATAAAAAGTCGGAGATTATCGGCTACACATACAGACTATTTGAACTTTATAATGTGTCTCATGATGAATTCCAAAAAATCATCAACAAATTAAGTACAGGTGGAGTATGGAGCAATGAGCTTCAGATTATAGCCAAAGACGGATTGCCGGTCTGGCTGCATCTGACGATTGTGCCTTATCTGAATGAAGAGGGTGTAATTTATCAGTACATCCTTATTGCGAACGATATCAACTCTATGAAGAGCGTGCAGCAAGAGCTTGCGGAGACGCTGAAAAATACGGAACAGACCAAAAAGATGCTTGAGCTAAATAATCAGCTGAATCATGATATTACCTACACGTTAGATAAACATGAATTTGCAGATAAGTTCATTCAATTTATGCATCATCTGTATTCATTTGATTCAAGTTTCTTCCTGCTAGTAAAAGATAAGATCGCTGCTGTTAAAGGGATTCCTCAGGAAAATGTAGAGCGTTACCTCGATAATGAGAACAATGAAATGTTATATCGTCTGAAGACAGAAAAAACCTATCTAATTAAGCGTCTAGCTACGCAATCGGAACAAGGAATCTCTTCGAATGAAGTCTACTGTTATGACTTCTATACTACTGTTGTGAATGCAGAAGATGAGATTTTAGCTGTATTCTGCGGGACCCGGATTGGACATTCCTTCAGCAAAGAAGAGATTAATGAGGTTCAAGGGATGATGAACCGTGTAGCTCTGGCGATTGAGCGTTTATTCATGTATGAAGAGATTGAACATGGCCGAAAGCTGAACCGCGATATCGTGAATAACGTTAACGAAGGCATTCAGTTCGTGAATACAGAAGGCAAGATGCTTCAGATGAATAAGGCACTGTGCAACATTGTGAACTATGAATGGACAGAAGGTACATTGATTCCTAGAAAAGAATGGATGGATTATTTCATCGAACGCTCGAATGAGAATGATGAACTACGGTTGTTCTTTGAGAAGGCAATCGCCGAGCATGCTCTGGAGTCCAGCAGTATGCAATATTCTATCGGAACTGAATCCAAAAAGCATATTGATGTTTATGCGATTCCCGTTTTCCGACGAGAGCTTAGAATCGGTACACTTTTCGTTTATAGAGATATTACTAGGGAGTACGAGCTGGATCTTATGAAATCTGATCTTGTCAGTACGGTAAGTCATGAGCTGAGAACGCCATTGTCGAGTGTTCTAGGATTCACGGAATTGCTATTGTCCAAAACCATGAAGCCTGAGAAGCAGCTGAAGTATTTGGAGACGATTCATAAGGAAGCGAAGCGGTTGACTGAGCTGATTAATGATTTCCTAGATCTGCAAAGAATGGAATCAGGTAAGCAGCAGTATATCACGGAGCATGTGAATCTCAGCGAAATTGTGCTTGGCGTTATCGATCAATATAAACTTAGCAGCACACATCATGTGCTGCTCGTGGATGAGGCTCTTAATGCAGACGTTGATGTGGACAAGGATAAGATCGTCCAAGTTCTAACGAATCTGTTAAGTAACGCGATCAAGTTCTCACCTTCTACCAATGAAGTGAAGGTGCTGCTGCACAATGAGCCGGGTCAAGTTATTGTTCGCATCCAGGATAATGGTCTCGGTATTCCTAAGGATCAGATAGGACAGTTGTTCCAAAAGTTCAGAAGAGTGGATAACAGCGCTTCTAAAAGAATTGGCGGAACCGGACTTGGTCTTGCCATCTGTAAAGAAATTATTGAGAAACAAAAAGGAACCATAGGGATCGAATCGGTAGAGGGAGAAGGGACTACTGTTTGGTTTAGCCTCCCAATCCTCCATGAGGATACAATCCAACAGCAAGATGAGCTAAATAAATGGAATGCAGAGAAAGAGAGTAAGCCAAATGTAATGATTGTTGAAGATGACTATAGTCTTTCGTTGCTCTTATCAGAAGAGCTTAAAGGAAAGGGCTTCCGTGTCACCCATCACTATCATCCACAGCAAGCCTTTGATCAAGCTTTAAAAACACCATTTGTTGCGATCGTGGTTGATTTGATGCTTGGGGAAGATTTGGACGGTTGGGATTTGATCCGAATGCTGAAAGATGATTCGAGAACAGAGAATATTCCTATAGTTATATCCTCTGCGCTAGATCAATCGGATAAGAACCAATTGAATGATGTGATTCAGAAGTATTTAACGAAACCTTATCCACCTGGCGAGTTATCGAATACGCTTGAAGAGATTGTGAAGATAAAGCTGGGGGTAGGCGAGGTATTATTTCCCGAAAGTAAGAAGGATTTATAGTTTTTATTTATCACAATATTTTATAAATAGTATCACTTTTTATAATGAAACCGATCAAATCAGAGTAAATCATACTGTTTTGATCGGTTTTTCCGTACTTTATTGATATTTTTTCAATAAATAACATTTTTTATGTAAAAACGACTTCATTGATCGTTTACAATTATTGTGATAGCCTGATTTTATGAGGTTCTAAAAAAGGCTCAGATCGATTCAAATGAGGTACGGATCATAACCAGATTTCATGTTTAGGAGAGGTGGATATTGTTGCAACTACAGGTAACGAACAGTCCTTTTAACGAGAACCAAGTCGAGCTTCTCAATCGTCTTCTACCATCCTTAACGGAGACACAGCAAATATGGCTAAGCGGATATTTGTCTGCGATTGGCCGTACTGCGGCAGCGGCGCCGGCGGGTGCCGAACTTCAAGTGCAATCGAATTCGATTGGGAACGCGGAGGTTGGCGCGGCTGTGACGAGTCAACCAGCAGCATCACGGGAGGTAACCATATTATTTGGTTCGCAAACTGGGAATTGCCAGAGACTGGCAGGGAGCTTGTCCCGCAAGCTGGAAGAGCAAGGATTTCAGGTCACACTCTCCGCGATGAACAGCTTTAAACCTACTGCGCTTAAAAAGGTTGAGAATCTGCTTCTACTGGTGAGTACTCATGGAGAAGGTGAACCACCAGATAATGCACGGATTTTTCATGAATTTCTTTATAGTAAAAGAGCTCCTCAATTAGAGAACCTGCGGTTTTCTGTTCTGGCTTTGGGAGATACCTCCTATGAATTTTTCTGTCAAACCGGTAAGGATTTTGATCAGCGCTTAGAGGAACTTGGCGGTCAGCGGTTAAGTCCGCGAGTAGATTGTGATCTCGATTATGATGATTCCGTAGCTCAATGGTTTGAAGGTGTAATTGGTGCATTAAATGCTAATTTGAATGCTCCGGGTATTGCTGTAAAAGCGGTTCAAGCCGCTGAGGACGCAGAATCGCAAGAGCCTTTATATACCCGGAATCATCCTTTTAAGGCAGAGGTGTTGGAGAACTTAAATTTGAACGGGCGCGGTTCTGATCGGGAGACTCGTCATCTGGAGCTATCGCTTGAAGGGTCTAATATACAGTTTGAACCAGGGGATGCATTGGGCGTATATCCTGAGAATCATCCTGAATTGGTGGATGCCATTATTCATACTATGGGTTGGAATCCTAGCGATAAGGTTCCGTTTAATAAGAAAGGTGATGAAGGAGCCTTACGTGAGGCCCTTCTGCATCATTATGAAATCACCGTATTGACAAAACCATTACTTGAGCAAGCAGCAAAGCTATCTGCCTCAAGCAAGCTGAGTGAGTTAGTTGCTCCAGACCGTGCTTCGGAGCTTAAAGAGTATATTCAAGGACGCGATCTGCTCGATTTGATCCAGGACTTCTCACCATGGGAAGGCTCAGCTAGCAGTTTTGTGACTATTTTACGGAAGCTTCCTGCACGTCTATATTCTATTGCTAGCAGTTACAAGGCTAACCCGGATGAGGTTCATCTCACCGTCAGAGCTGTACGTTATGAGGCTCACGGCCGGGAACGCTACGGTGTCTGCTCAGTGCATTGCGCCGAAAGAGTAGAGCCGGGAGATACATTGCCTATTTACATTCAACATAATCCTAACTTTAAGCTTCCGACTAATCCGGATGCACCGATCATTATGATCGGACCGGGCACAGGCGTTGCCCCATTCCGTTCTTTCCTGGAAGAACGAGGAGAGCTTGGAGCGGAAGGGAAATCATGGCTGTTCTATGGGGATCGGCATTTCGTTACAGATTTCCTGTATCAGACAGATTGGCAGAGAATGCTAAAGGATGGCGTTCTAAGCAAGCTGGATGTGGCCTTCTCACGTGATACCGAAGAGAAAGTATACGTGCAGCATCGTATCTTGCAAAAGAGTCGTGAGGTTTATGAATGGCTGCAAGAAGGTGCTCATGTCTACGTTTGCGGAGACGAGAAGTATATGGCACATGATGTTCATACTGCTTTGCTTACTGTGATTCAGAGTGAAGGCGGTCTTAGCCCTGAAGCGGCAGCGGCTTATCTGGAAGATATGCAACAGACACAGCGTTACCAGCGTGATGTCTACTAATGGATAGATGGGAAGTTATCGAATGACTTCGGGGGGAGATAACAACAATGGCAAACAATGAGAAGGTTAAGCCGATCGGCGGGCCTCCAAGTGATGTTGAGCATATTAAGTCGGAGAGTAACTACCTGCGCGGTGCGTTAGTTGAGACACTAAGTAATCCGATTACGGGCGGTCTGCCTGAAGATGATAATCGTCTGCTGAAATTTCATGGAAGCTATATGCAGGATGACAGAGATCTACGCAATGAACGGGAACGTCAGAAGCTGGAGCCTGCATTCCAGTTTATGCTTCGCGTAGTAGCCCCAGGTGGAGTAGCTACACCGGAGCAATGGCTGGTGATGGACGATCTGGCACAGAAGTATGGTAACGGAACCTTACGTCTGACTACAAGACAGGCATTTCAAATGCATGGTGTACTTAAATGGAACTTAAAGAAGACTATCCGAAGTATCAATGATACGCTAATGACGACTCTTGCAGCCTGTGGGGATGTCAACCGTAACGTAATGAGCAATCCGAATCCTTATCAGTCTGAGGTGCACGCAGAAGTCTATGAATGGGCGCGAAAAGTCAGCGATCATCTATCACCTCGTACTCCTGCTTACCATGAAATTTGGCTAGACGGTGAAAAGGTAGTGGATAGTTTAGGTGATCGGGCAGAAGTTGAGCCGATCTATGGTCCGGTATATTTACCACGTAAATTCAAAATTGGTCTTGCGGTTCCCCCTTCAAATGACGTAGATGTATTCTCGCAGGATTTGGGCTTCATCGCTATTCTTGAGAACGATAAGCTGGTAGGGTTCAACGTATCGGTAGGCGGCGGTATGGGGATGACACATGGCGATACTAGCACGTATCCTCAGCTTGGGCGTATCATTGGATTTTGCCGTCCTGATCAATTGATCGATGTAGCAGAGAAGACAGTAACGATTCAGCGTGACTATGGAAATCGTTCTGTCCGCAAAAATGCACGGTTCAAGTATACGATCGACCGCCACGGTCTGGAATGGTTCGTCGATGAGCTGCATGAAAGACTAGGATGGCAGCTTGAGGCGGCGCGGGAGTACCATTTCGATCATAATGGAGACCGTTACGGCTGGGTGAAGGGTACCAATGGAAAATGGAATTTAACGCTTTATATCCAAAGCGGACGGATTCATGACCAAGAAGGGTACACATTGATGACCGGACTGCGGGAAATCGCCAAAATTCATACCGGAGATTTCCGGCTTACTCCGAATCAGAATCTAACAATTGCTAACGTAACCTCTGCCAAAAAACGAAAAGTTACTGAGCTGGCTAAACAGCATGGACTTACGGATGGAGCACATCTTTCTGCACTACGACGCAGCTCCATGTCCTGTGTGGCGCTGCCAACCTGTGGGCTTGCGATGGCGGAAGCGGAACGTTATTTGCCTTCATTGATTGATAAGCTTGAGCTGGTCATTGACGAAGCAGGCCTACGTGATGAGGAAATTGTGATCCGGATGACGGGCTGTCCTAATGGATGTGCAAGACCGGCACTGGGTGAAATCTCGTTTATTGGTAAAGGACCAGGCAGATATAATATGTACTTGGGAGCAGGTTTTACGGGAGATCGCTTAAACAAGATATATAAAGAAAACATAGATGAAAAAGAAATTTTGGAGACGCTGGAGCCTATTCTTCATCGTTACGCCAAAGAACGTCTGCATCGTGAGCATTTTGGAGATTTCGTGATCCGAGCAGGTTATGTCAAAGCCGTTACGTCAGGCCTTAATTTTCACGACTAATTCAATCTTGATTGAAGGGGTGTCCCGGAGCCTACATTATGGCTGCTGGGATGCCTCTTTGTTAGTTGGCATTACTCAAACCCATACCATATCTAACTTTCACGTAAAAAGGGAGTCTTTTTTTAGAATTATTAATGAATTTATATTTTTTTTGCTTAATGATTTGGATTTCTCGTGTTTTTCTTTCATAATATAAAGGGGAAACTAAATACAAAAGAAGAGCCATTGCCCGAGAGTGATGTGTTCTGTACAGAAGAGGCGATATTATGATTATCATGAAAACGATGGAAGAAATCGAAAAAATGCGTGCGGCGGGAAAAATTCTGGCTGAATGTCATCGTCAAATTGCGCAAATCTTACAGCCTGGAATTACTACCTGGGAGATTGATGAATTTGCTGAAAAATTTATATTGTCTCAAGGAGCGACTCCTGAGCAAAAGGGATATAACGGTTATCCATATGCAACCTGTGCATCTGTAAATGATGTAATCTGCCACGGATTTCCGAAAAAAGAGCCGCTTAAAGATGGGGATATAGTAACAATAGACATGGTAGTGAATTTAGATGGCTGGTTGGCAGATTCCGCTTGGTCGTACGGGATTGGAAATATCAGTGAACAGGCGACGAAATTATTAGACACCACAAAAGAATCTCTATTCCGCGGTATCGAGCAGGCAGTTGCAGGCAACCGGATCGGGGATGTCGCTCATGCTATTCAAGTTTACGCAGAGTCTAACGGTTTTTCTGTTGTGCGTGATTTTATTGGCCACGGAATTGGTTCAGAAATGCATGAAGCTCCAGAGGTACCACACTATGGTCCGGCTGGCAGAGGGCCTCGACTTAAAGAGGGGATGGTATTTACCATTGAACCGATGCTGAACACAGGCAGCTACAGAACAAAGATTGATGCGGATGGTTGGACTGCACGTACCATCGACGGCGGTCTGTCAGCACAATATGAACATACGTTAGCTATCACCCCACAAGGGACCATTATCCTGACTGAATTATAATTTTGAGTTAACAAAAAGACCTGATTAGTATCATCTTCACAGGATGCTACTGATCAGGTCTTTTTGTTGTTGTTCAATTAATCTGTAATGTTACGAGTATAATATTCAATGATATCTTTTCGACGAATAATTCCGATAAACACGCCCTCATTATCAATAACAGGAACGAAATTCTGATCTGCAGCGAGCGTTAGCATATCCTCCATTTCGGCATGAATGAGGACGCTTTCGTTATGGACATGCTTCTGGATTGTACTTACTGGAACTTCCCCTATATTGTCAAAGGTTAGACCGGCTGTGTTTTTCAACTTCCACAATAGATCACCTTCCGAAAGTGTTCCTACATATTTTCCTTCATTATCAATAATAGGGATAGCCGTATAATGGTGCTGCTCTAATTGTTCTAAGGCTTCCAGCATGGATATTGAATTAGTGATATAGGCAACTTGATCTTTAGGCAACAAAAAAGAGGATATTTCCATCGGCATGAACTCCTTTGTATTGAGATTTTTTAGTTAAGCTCCTTTTATTTAAACATACTTTTTGAAAAGATATGCATTTTAAATTTTTATCACTAAAATTATAGGAAATAAGACCTATTTAGGGTTAGTCGCATTTTGTCGATTAAAGATAAGGTATATTATCCTAGAGTGGAGTTGTTTAGATGGCATTATATCGAAGGCTTTCTTTAACGGTTAAATTTGTTCTGGTAGTAAGTTTAGTTATCATCGTGATCTTTTTCTTTAGTTTGGTTGCAAATTTGCTGAATTTGCGAAGTGTGAGCATATCGAACGGTGAACTAGAGGCGGAAGTTGCTGGGCGAAGTTATGCGGAAACTATTCAGAATACTCTGATAGACATAGAGTCGGCAGCCAAGGTATTCACAGAAGTACTGGTTGAATCAAGAGAAGGTCAAAGCTTGAGTCGTGAAGAAGTTGTTTCTACAATGAAATCGATGCTTGAGAATAGACCTGAGCTTTTTGCAATTAGTACACTGTGGGAACCCAATGCCTTCGATCAA
This sequence comes from Paenibacillus sp. FSL R5-0345, assembly GCF_000758585.1. NCBI lineage: Bacteria > Bacillati > Bacillota > Bacilli > Caryophanales > Paenibacillaceae > Paenibacillus > Paenibacillus sp. FSL R5-0345. Next base: position 4,423,666 of record NZ_CP009281.1, on the reverse strand, counting down.
AACGATCAGGCTAATATTAATAAGACACCATATGATGATGCTTCGGGGCGTTTTATTCCTTATGTTCTTAGAAATCAAGGTTTAATAACGGTTGAAGCCTTAAAGAATTACGATGTAGAAGGGGCGGGTGATTATTACCTTTTACCTAAAAAAGAGAAAAGACCGATCTACATTGAACCCTATTCCTATGATACGAGCGGTGGGGCTATAGAGATGATTTCGGTAATGCTGCCCATTTTAGACAAATCGGGTACTTTTCTTGGGACGGTAGGGTTTGATGTATCGTTATCAAAGCTCCAGGAGGATGCTGATAAATATAAACCTATGGGAGGATACGTTTCTCTAATCACGGGTAACGGTAAATATGCAGCTAATCCAAATGATCCAGCAAGTGTACTTAAAGATTTTGGTGATACGGAGCAGAAAGCGGCACTCTGGAAACAAGTGAAGAATGGTGAGACGGTTCAGGGGTACACCCATAATTCCAAAGGAGAAAATGTACTCCGAATTTTTGTTCCGATTCCTATGCCGGAAAGTGATCAGGTATGGTATACGCAGACAGCGATTCCTAAAACTACAATCATGGCTGACTACGAACAAGCTAAAACAGAATCTTTTATTATCATGCTTGTTGGGATGTCGATTCTAGGAATAGTTATAGTCGTTCAATTATGGTTTATGGTGATCAAACCACTTCGAGTGTTATCTGAGAAATTGCAGCTTATGGCTCAAGGCGATTTAACGCAAACCTTGCAGATTCGAAATAATGATGAATTCGGTAAGATGTCCACACACTTTAATCAGATGACGCATAAGCTTCGAGAAATGTTTGGACTTGTGGCTGATTTATCGATGTCAGTGGGAGCTACTTCCGAAGAATTAACAGCTAACGCTGAACAGACAGGGAAAGCTGCTGAACAGATCGCTGTGTCTATTGGGCGAGTAGCCGAGGGAGCGCAGTTACAGAATGATTATGCGGGAGAATCTTCTCTGGCCATGAGCGATCTTAGTGTTGGAGTGCAACGTATTGCTGACTCTTCATCAGCGGTGTCTGCATCAGCAGATGAAGTAACCGATCAAACGCAGAGAGGCAGTGCGCAGCTGCAAATGGCGGTGAGCCAGATGACAGAGCTCAAGCAATCTGTTGACGAGACTAGTCTGGCGATCGAACGATTAGGTGAAAGATCTGTCCAGATTAGCGGGATTATTGGTTTGATCTCGAGCATTAGTAAACAAACTAATCTATTGGCATTAAACGCAGCGATTGAAGCCTCCAGAGTGGGTGAGCATGGTCGTGGATTTGCTGTAGTGGCATCGGAAATACGGATGTTGGCGGATCAGACGAAACAAGCTGCCGAACAAGTTACTGAATTAGTCGAACATGTGGTCAAAGATACAAATCAAGCCTCACAGGCTATGGCCGTTGGTAATGAGCAAGTACGTATTGGTGTGCAGAGTGTGTCTGATAGTGATCTTTTGTTTACATCGATTCTTGCTGAAATGACACAGGTTACAGATCAAATTCAGGAGGTATCTGCAGCCGCACAGCAGATGACCGCTGGTACAGAGCAAATTTCAGCTAGTGTCAAAGTATTAGCCGAACTTGCCTCAGAAGCGTCCGCGGATTCACAAAGTGTAGCCGCAGCCTCTGAGGAGCAGCTTGCTTCTATGGAAGAGATCTCTGCTTCGACGGAATCCCTTAGCTCGATGGTGCAAGATTTGCTGGACAAATTGTCTTATTTTAAAATATAAATTGCATGTGATGTCGTGATTACAAGCGGGAAACCCTGTCCTTTTCTAAAGGAACAGGGTTCTTCCATTTATTACATCATGCAAAAGTGTATCTACATGACTTCAGATGTGCTATAATCAATTTATCGAAAGCAGTTACCTAGCGAATTCACATAGCGTAGAGGGTTATTCTTTAGATGACAATAACCTTGTACCATATGTGAATTTTTATTTTTTTAGAGATTTTGTAAGAGATTTTTTTGGGATAAGAATAACATGTAAATTAAAAAAAGGTGGTAATTAAATTATGCAAACAGGAACAGTGAAATGGTTTAACGCAGACAAAGGCTTTGGTTTTATCGAGGTTGAAGGCGGAGAAGACGTATTCGTACATTTCAGCGCAATCACTGGCGACGGATTCAAATCTTTGGATGAAGGACAACGTGTAGAATTTAACGTAGTTCAAGGCAATCGTGGTCAACAAGCTGAGAATGTTGTAAAACTCTAAAGTTGTGAAAAAAATCCCCAAACTTATAGTTTGGGGATTTTTTTATATATAAGAAATTATAAGTTTCACACAATACTTTATGTCTTATATTTCTCGCTTAGTAGAAAGGTGGCGGATGTAAATGCAAGTGTTTGAAGACTGGAATTTAAAAGTGAAGAAGACCTTTAACGCTACAAGTAACAAGGAAGTATTGACGGTGTCTGAAGCAGGTAACTTGCTCGGTCTGTCTAAAGATCAAATGAAAAGCTATGTTGATCAGCATAAGTTAACTAAAGTTCCGATCATGAGAAGTGTTGTCAGGTATCTTTTACTGAAAAGTGAGATCGATACGATTCTGAACAAAATCTAATGACCTCAATAAACATGGTAGACCCATCCTTGTTAGGATGAGGTCTTTTTTTTTGCCTCAAAAATTTCTTAAAAAAAGAAACTTATCGATCCAATGATCGTCTATAATAATGGGATATTTAGGTAATGGAGGGTAGGCATAAGTAAAAAGTGATGTTCATTAATGGTGAGAAGTCGCATGTACAGAAAGGGTAATTCATCCAATGAAAAATAATCAGAGTACGCCTCCACCTGCTTCATATGCTTTAAGTAGAATCGAGAAAAAGAAGGTAAAGAAGAATAAAATCAGCAAGAAAATGAAGATCTGGTATTTTTCGCTTGCGATCGTACTTATTGTTGGGTTGGGAAGTTTTATTTTCCGTAAAGAATTAATGATTTTTGGGTTTGATAATGTTGTAGCACCAACTATAGAGCACACTCTTGATGAATCTTATGTACCGTTAAAAGAAACAGAAGACGATGGAATTCAGGCAATGACAGAAAATAAAAATCGTCCTTTTTCTATCCTGCTGCTAGGCACCGATCAGCGTGGCAAAGAGAATGGACTTTCTGACTCCATTATTTATACTGTCATTCGACCTGAGGACCATAAAGCACTGCTCGTCTCTATTCCCCGTGATTCATATGCAGAAATAATTGGAGCGGAAAATATCAAAGGTGCAAGAAAAGAAACCAAGATTAATGCGGCACATTCCTACGGTGGTCCTCAGATGAGTGTAGATACTGTTAAGAATCTGTTGAATGCGCCAATTGATTACTATGCTACTATTAATTTTAACGGGCTTGTTGGCGTGACGGATGCGCTAGGGGGCGTGGTGCTTCCAATCACCAAGGTGATCGAGAATAAGAGCCCTGATCATGAGAAATTAAGAATTGAGCCCAACAAACCGATCTATTCAGGTAAGGAAGCTTTAATGTATGTAAGATATCGAGAAGACTCTGACTTTAAGAGAACAGAGCGACAACGGATTTTCCTAAAAGCAGCGCTTGATCGGATGAAGAGAATCGATAATATTCTTAATATCCAGAACATTATCGAAATTGCTGGCAGTAACTTTAAAACCAATATGAAGTCAGATTTTATTCTGGATTTGGCTAAGAAGGTAATTCTTGAAGGTGGAACCCCTGAAATAACGAGTCATATGCTGCAAGGGGAAGGAAAACATACGGATCAATGGTATTATATACTCGATGAAAATGATGTAAAGCGTACCCATGAGATGATCGAGATTTGGCTGAATCCAGAATCTACTGAGGCTGATCTCATAACTGCTTCCAAGGATGAAGCTGCATAATCTTTTTGTCCGACTATTTTATATTCACATGGAGGTTAGCTTCTATGGCAGTAAGAACAAAAGAGCAGATGCTATTCGAATTTAAATCCCTTATTCCATTCGTAGAATCTTTAGAAGAGGTGCCAGATAAACATTGGAATATGCCTATAGCGACCGGGAAATGGACCGTAAAGGATATTTTATGTCATCTTATGCTTTGGGATAAGTATTTCTATGAAGGTGCTATAAAGAAGATTCTTTTGAAGGAACCGTTAACAACGAAACATCTGGATTTTAACGAGTTTAATGCTAACGCTATGGAGTATGCCAAATTGTTATCTAAACAAACATTGATTGAACAATTTCTGCTCTACAGAACTAGGATTTTAGATGCAGTATCAGGATTAACTGATGAAGAATGCGATATGGAATATAAGGATGCAGACCGGAAAAAATTCAGTGTTCGTAAGTATTTGAGAAGTTTTATTCCACACGATAAGCATCATAAAAAACAGATTGAACAATTCCTTAAATACATACAGCAAGGTTGAACGCTTGTCATACATGGCTTAAGCTTTAGCACGGTTTCGAACGATTTTCATGGATTGGCGAATGAGCATAGGGCCGAACATGCTGCCAGCGTATGCGGCTATGAAAGAATGGAAAGGGAATTTAATCGCAAAGTAAAAGATCGATCCGGCGACAAAATCAAAAATGATATATTTCTTGATATCAGATAATGGAATCGTTACGATTATAACAGATTGCTTGTTTCTCAAGTGGTGACCTCCTATTGATAATGCAGCTTATAAATCCACTGTTCATTCTATTTTGAGAACAAGATGTCCCATTCGAAAAATTTAGAGCGGGATTTGCAATGTGAATATTTGGGGATGGAGATGTGAGGGATGGAGCAGAAGAAAATCATTGTTTTTTTGGATAGTGGAGATACGATCGTGGATGAATCCACGGAGATTAGAGACGAGGACGGAATCGTGCTTACAGCGGAGCTTATTCCAGGTGCGGATGTCATGATCAGATCTTTGCATGAAAAGGGCTATACATTGGCGTTGGTCGCTGACGGGGACACGCAATCATTCAAGAACGTATTTAATCAGCATGGGCTTCATGAATATTTTACGGCCATGATTATCTCAGAGAATATTAAGGCGGTTAAGCCTAGCTCTCGAATGTTCAAAGCCGCTATCGGCGCTCTTGATTTATCTGAAGCAGACTTTTCACGCACTGTCATGGTAGGAAATAACTTAAGTCGTGATATGAAGGGGGCGAACGCGCTCGGTATAACGAGTATTTTTCAAAGCTGGACGACGCGTTATCCACACACCCCTGCCGATGAATCCGAACAACCAGACTATACGATCAGTGAGCCGATTGAATTGATAGAGCTAATCGACAAGCTCAATGAGGAACTACATACAGTAATAACGGCATAGAAGCGTAAAGGGTGAAGGCTCGAATGGACAATCAGGATCATCAAAAAGAGCGGAAACCGCTATTGTATATACAGACTGCAAATCACCTGATGGAAGAAATCCGGAAGAGAAAGCTTCAGCCACATGATCTCGTCCCATCTGAAGGGGAGATTGCCAAGTTGTACGGGGTCAGCCGCATGACGGCGAAGCTTGCTCTGCAGATCTTGGAGAAAAAAGGGATCGTTTATCGCCATGCCCGTCGCGGCACATTCGTATCTGCTGATTATCAAGCACATTCTGAGGAACTGGTGCTAAAGGCAATTGAGGAGAAGAAACCGATGCGTAGGATTGCATTGGTAATTCCTAACATAGACGATTATATCGGGAGAATCATTGCTTCCGTTGAAAAAGAAGCGCGTGAAGCGGATTGTCATTTACTCATTCGAATGACTGCGGATAAGGAAGACGAAAGTATATGCTTGCAAGAACTGTACGATGATCAAGTAGAGGGTATTATTTTTTATCCGCGTGGGAGTACGCAGTGCAGTGAGAAAGTGTTAGAGCTTAGTTTACTTAACTACCCTCTAGTGATTATCGATCGTATCTTTCGAGAGGTACAGCTTGACTGTGTCTACCATGATCATTACCATGGGGCTTATAAGACCACCCAGTATTTGATTGAAAAAGGTCATCAGGAAATCGGATATATTTCAATGCCATTTGACGGTGTGACGAGTAGAGAAGATCGGTATAGAGGTTATCTTCAAGCAATGCTGGATCATGATCTGCTGGTAAACAGCCGTAATTTATATTTGAATTGCTTAGAAGATTATATGTATCAGTTGAATGCACCAAATGTACAGTTAGCGTCGTTCTTAGGTAATAATTCGATGCTATCGGCAGTGGTATGCGCAGACGACTATATCGCTACATCGTGCTTGTACACGGCAATTTCTATGCAATTATGGGTTCCAGATCAATTATCCATCATAGGATTTACAGATATTCAATTGGCGAGCTTGCTGTCAGTTCCATTAACTACTGCGAGACAAGCGACAGAGAAACTCGGACAAGCTGCTGTACAACGAGTTGTTAAACGGATGGAGAATTCACGTGAAGGTGCGCTAACGATTAAAATCGATACCACCATCGTCGAGCGGAGCTCCGTTCGAACCTACGGCGTTGATTGATTTAGGTGTTAATTACCATTGAAGCTCTTTCCTCCACTATTTTGGTGGAGGAAAGAGCTTTTTTATGTCAGTGATATAGATGTTATTCAATCAAATTATCATATTATTCTAGATTATTAGATTGTATAGATCAGTGACATATATTAGTCTGAAAATAGATTATTCCGAATTTCAGTTTTCAATAAGCGATAACCTAACGGAGGCAGGGTGGGAAAATGAATAACACTAAGAAGGTCCATGTTGTATTTAAAACACATTTGGATATCGGATTCACGAATATGGCTGCACATGTGTTAAGACAATACATGGAGGAATATATTCCGAAAGCGATTACTTTGGCTGATACACTTGAAGCTGAAGGGGGCCGCGCACAATTTGTATGGACAACCGGCTCCTGGCTGATTCGTTATTATTTAGATCATGCACCTGCTTCGGAAAAAGAAGCGATGGAGCAGGCGATCCGTAAGGGACATATTGTGTGGCATGGATTACCGTTCACAACCCATACTGAACTGATGGATATGGAGCTTTTCCGATATGGACTATCGATTAGCCAAGCGCTTGACCAACATTTTGGAAAACAAACGATAGCCGCCAAAATGACAGATGTGCCTGGTCACACACTATCCATGGTTCCATACATGTACAAAGCAGGTATTCAGTATATGCATCTCGGAGTAAATCCAGCTTCTATGCGTCCTGATGTACCCAAGCTATTTCGATGGCAGGCGGAGGATGGCAGTGAGTTGATTGTGAACTATGCCGGAAGCTACGGTGAGCCGGTAGAGGTCGAAGGGATCGACGATATATTGCTATTTGCGCATACGGGTGACAATTGTGGGCCGCCAAGCGCTGAGGAAATCGAGGAGCAATTCCGTGAAATCCAAGAACGATACCCTGACGCTGAGATTATAGCATCTTCACTGGATGCATTCGCGAGAAGTCTTTTGAAGGTTCGCGAACAACTTCCGGTAGTATGTGAAGAAATCGGTGATACTTGGATTCATGGTGCAGGTACGGATCCGTTAAAGCTTGCCAAGCTTCGGGAGCTTCAGCGCTTGAGAAGTAAATGGCTGTCCGAAGGAAGCTTAGACGAGCATAGTTATGCCTATAAAGGGATGAGCGATGCTATGTTGTTGGTAGTAGAGCATACATGGGGATTAGACGTAAAGAAGTGGCTTCCTGACTTTCGGAACTATGCGAAAACAGATTTTAATGCTGCTAGAATCAAAGACTTAATTAATGTAGATGAGATCCCGGCGAAATTCAATTATATAGGTGCCTTTGCTATGGATGAATTCGATAAGCATTCTAGTGGCTTGTTTGCATCTGAGCAGAGCGTCCGAACATATTCGATGATCGAACGTTCTTGGGCTGAGCAACGGGGCTATCTGGATCAGGCCGTCGCTTGCCTGGATGAAGATAAACAAGCGGAGGCAAAGGAAGCATTCGGTAGATTAGAACCTGCTAGGAGAGATTTATCCGCTGATGCTAAGCTGGCCGGTGTCCAAGAAGTATATGCGGTTGAAGGTTATAAATTGTCCTTTGGTGTGAACGGCGCACTTATTCATTTATCGGATGCCAATGGAAAAGTATGGATTGATGAAAGCCATCCCTTCGGTGTTTATACCTATGAGACGTTTGGAACGGAGGACTACGCCAGATACTTCCGCACCTATATGCAAAATTTAGGCTTGACCCACCAATGGTCCGATGCTGACTTTAACAAGCCTGGATTTGAATTCGTTCGACCATTGCCTAGTCATCAACTTTATGAGCCCTTCGTGACTGATATGAAGCGAATAAACAGTAACCAATTCTTGCTTCGTTTACGCATGCCAACACAAGCGCATGAAGGGTATGGCGCTCCGAAGGAACTCGAAATAATGTATGATTTTGAGCATGAAGGTACGGTTGACGTATCACTGCAATGGTTTGGGAAAGATGCCAACTGTCTTCCGGAAGCAAGTTGGTTCGGATGTGCATTGAATGTCGATAATCCTAATCTTTGGATGATGGAGAAGATGGGCTTGCCAGTCTCACCTTTGCGTGTAGTGAAGGACGGGAATCGTAATCTTCATGCCATTGGACGTGGCGTTAGTTATCAGGGTGCAGATGGGAGAGCCTTTATCGAAACCAAGGATGCGGCTTTGGCTGCACCGGGTCAAAAAAAGACTGCTGCAATTCGATAATTCTTTTGTCTCCTTAGATAAAGGATGGCATTTTAATTTGCACAACAATATCTGGGGCACGAATTTCCCTATGTGGTTCGGTGAAGATGCAGTATTTCGTTTTCGTCTAAATTTGCAATCGAACCGTAAGTAAAATAATAGAAGTATACTTGTGACTAAAATGCACCCCTTAGAATAAACATTGGAAAACCCTCTGGGTCCGATATCTTTCTATGAGGTGCATTTTTGCTCCGTTTCTGCAACTGATAAGACCTCAATGTTAAAGAGACAAATTTCCACTTGGAAAATATGGTTTTCATAGGTGATATCCCATATTCCGCCGGTTTCCTCAACCGCCTTTTTTACGCTTTGCAGACCGATACCATGAAAATGCTTGTCTCGTTTTGTTGTGGCTAGTTCTCCGAAATGATTGGTACGTATTGAATGTTGATATGGATTCTGTATTCTAATAAATAACGTACCCTTATGATAATGTAGTTGGAAATTAATATAGGGCTGAGTCACAGCTGGATGTCTGCACGCTTCGATGGCATTATCGAGAATGTTCCCTAGAATAATGCTAAATGCATAAGTATCCAGGTTAAGCTGAGGTGGAATCTTAATGTCTGTTTGAAAGGAAATCCCCAGCTTTTTAGCGAATTGCTGCTTGTCATTAATGATGGAGTCGATAAGGATAGAGCCGGTATTACAACCCACTGATGAGAGTTCGAGTACTCCAAGCAGCTTATCCACATCGTTCAGTCCTGCTTCTTTCTCCCCGGCTTGTAATTGTGACCTTAGACCCAGCAAGATATTCCTGAAATCATGTTGAAACGTAAAGACTTCTTGCTGCCTTTCCTTTGTGAGCAAATACTGGTTCATATAGTAGGTGTTTTGTTGTTCCAGCAAGTGGTTTTTATTCTGTGCCGAATGTATGGTTAGTACGCGATCGCATAAAAGAATGATCAGGAAGTTGATCAACAGCATTCCACCGGACAAAATCGGATACAAGATCGGATATTCCCGTAAGGATAGCTCGCCCGATAATTTTGCAATACTGAAAATGCTGATAAATGGAAAACAGAACAGCCCGATCCAATACCAGCTCCCTAAATTCCCCTCGCCAAAGGCCTTAGTGAAACGAAGTGTGATCTTCACCAGTAAAAACATCAGAAGCTTAGACAAAAACAAGGTAAAGATGTATCCGCTGGTCGTATACACAGGCGCAGTAGCTGCATCTGATAGCATAATGAGTGCGACGATGAATAAAGCGGCGCCAAAACGCCATTGTATTTTCCCCTTGTACAAAAAGGACAAAAGTACGACTCCCGCTATATTGAGCCCAAGCATCCATAATCCAGGGAGTGGACTATAATGCAGTAGGAGTACGAAAATATAATAGGCAGTGTAAACGGTATAAAGGATCATTTTGGATTCCAAAAGTCGTGAGAAACAATGATTATAGAAATAATGGATGATAAATGGGAGAGCAGTTAGCGTAAGAGCGTAGAACAACTCATCCAGAACAATATTATTCAAGTAGACTCCCCCTGAATTGCAAATAACTCTTTTTCACTACAATGCTTTGCTTATCACTGATCGGAAGTTCTTCCCCGCTCGTTAACACAATTCTTTTTCCCTGAATTTGTTTGATGTAATCGAAATTCACAAGATAGGATTGATGAATCCGCACAAACTGCTTCGAAGGGAGCTTTTCTTCTTCTATTGACAGAGTACTGTAATATTCCGTTTGATCTTCCGTTGTTTGCAGAATAATTTTTCGACGGTCACTTGCCAAGTACATAATATTACGGATTGGAATAAGTATTTTAGTTCCACTTTGGTGTACAGGCAGTAATTTTGGTTGGTTTTGTTGACGCTTAACCTTTATTTGCTGAATCATGGAGAATAGTTTTTTTTCAAAAGATTCGTTATGTATAGGTTTCTTTATAAATCCCGAAGGCTGAACATCAAATAGCTGAACATGATACTCTTCGTGGCTCGAAACATAAATCAGCCGAACCCAATCGTTATCATAATCCCCCCGTAGCACATGGCCCGCTGTTATTCCGCTTATTCCTTTCATTTCTATATCCATAAAAACAAGATCAAATGGACAGCCAAGCTGAATGGCTTTCGTGAAGCTTTCACCAGAATAGAATATGGATACCTCTATGTTTTCAGATCGATAAACTGGATGGTTAATGATCAATCTCTCAATACATTCAGTTGTCTTGAAATCATCATCACAAATGGCAATATGTATCATGCGATTTTTCCCCTCCTGTACATAAAGCAATAATACATTATATGGGATTAGAATCAACTGTTATCCTTTTAGGAATCACTTGGAAGTGTTGAAAGTTACATTTATTTCAGTGTTTTTTACGAACCTAATTATTAATTCTAGTAAACGTGCTAATTTGATATCAATTAGTAGGAGTAAATATGCTATGGAGGAGTTGAACAATGAATACAATAATCTTTGAAGCTGAGGGATTAAGTAAACAGTATGGTAGGGCAGCTGCGCTTCAAAATATAAATATGCAGATTCAAAAGGGAGATATCTATGGCCTAGTAGGAGAGAATGGGGCAGGCAAAACCACACTCATGAAAATAATCAGTGGATTAGTGTATCCAACAAAAGGGACCTTTCAATTGCTGGGCAAAAGTAGTGAGGAGGACATCGCAAGGGTTAGGAGAAAAATGGGGATTTTAATAGAGCACCCTGCTCTCTACCCCCATATGAATGCTGCTGAGAGTTTAAGTTTTTATTGCAAGATTTATGGGATTACGGATTCCGACAGAATTAAAAATGTACTGAATCTGGTGGGACTTACGGATGCTGAGCACAAAAACACATCGGATTATTCTCTGGGCATGCGTCAACGCTTAGGACTGGCAATTGCCCTTCTCAACGAACCGGAATTTATAGTTTTGGATGAACCGATTAATGGACTTGATCCTACGGGAATTGTAGAGATGAGAAAATTATTGACTAAGCTGGTGCATGAAAAAGGGGTTACCATCTTGATTTCCAGCCATATTTTGAGTGAACTCCAATTGCTCGCTACCAAATTCGGGTTTATTCATAAAGGGCAGTTCATTAAGGAAGTCTCTGTGGAAGAACTCATGCAATCAGCCGAAACGCAAATTTGTATTAAAACGGTTGAAGTAGAAGCAGCCATAAACGTACTTAAGAACGATCTTAATATTCATTCGAGCACATTATCAGCTTCCGGAGAAATATTGATTCCCAAGGATTTGATCGATCTTGAACAGTTAATGTCAACGTTAATTAGAGAGGGTATCCCGCTTGAAGGAATCAGCCTGTCTACTGCGAATCTTGAGCACTATTACATGGATCTGATAGGAGAATGAGCGATGAGGAATTTACTGAGAGCTGAGTCTTACTTTATAAAAAGGGATACCATGTTTAAGGGGATATCTCTGCTGTTTCTTATAGCGAGTCTGGTATTAGCGTTCTGGATTGGCAGTAAAGGTGGTTTTGAAGTCGCTAATCTCGCGGAACCCTTAACGATTGTAATGCCTTTATCCATATTTTTTTATTTTATTATTCCAATATACATATGTTTTTTTTCAACCGAAGGATTTGAATATGGGTCTATCAAAGTTATCCTTGCTTCAGGACAAAGTAGATTTATTTACATCACAGGGAAATATCTTTCTGCCTTAAAAATTATAGTATGGTGGATGTTGCAATTTACAGGAGTATTTTATCTCACGTATATGATAGCTGCCTTGATAATTGGGAATGACATCGGTAATCGGAATTTAAATGCTGACTTGATTCAGGTTTCTCGTGTACTGGGATTAAATATCCTTTATTTATCAGCTTATGCCACTCTAATTATTATGGTGGGCCTTATTATTAAAAGAACAGCCTCTGCGGTAGTTGCAACCTTTCTAATTATATTCGGAGACTTCATGATATCCGGTTATTTCCGTGATGCTTCCTCAACATGGCTAAGGGCGGTTTCAGACCATGCTTTAACGACGCAGGTTATGAAGTTTTCTGGAATCTACGTCGTTAACTCACAACATATAGTCTTGACCGGAGCAAAGGATTTTATGGAAGTGTTGCTGATCCCTGTGATTATCATAGCTATCAGTTTGTCTGTCACCTATATTTCGTTTGGAAAAAGAGATATTCATGCGTAGATTCGCAAGAGTACTGAAAGTCACAGAGGATTACTGTAATTATCGATATAATGTAAGCGTTATCTTTTATGGCAGTTCACTTAAATTAAAAGGAGATACGCTATGAGGGTGAGCAAAGTTTCTTTTAACCAGCTAGTGTTTATTTGTTTGGGGATTCAATACACGTTAATGCATTTGTTCTCTGCAGGCGAGGCGATTGTCATCACATCCATAGAGCTTGCTATATATATGATTTTTACAGTCGTTGGCCTAGTAGGATTTTTTATGAAGAGTAGAAAAGTGGACAGTGAGGCTATTTCCGGATTGGTCGCGTTATTCTTCAGTGTATTATGGATGGTGTCTTTGTTCTCACAATTTAAGAAAGAAAGCTACCCAGATGCCTTAACAGTAATTAATTCACTTGGGGTAACTACCGCATTACTTGTTCTTCTCGCTGAGTTTATCATGATAGCCAAGGCCTAGCATGAACATGAACCTGAGTCTTTATTACTTATAAAAAGAAAAACAAGACATGTCTAATTAAGACTTGTCTTGTTTTTTATGCATCCCCAGGAATGAAAGCTCACCTTGAGCATTTCGTTTAAATTCATATTCGGTATCATGCTTGGTATGATGGAATCTTGTTTCCGAGATCGGATAAAACGGAGTGACTTCTACATCATTCCAGATAAAATAGTAATCTTGGCCACTACGCTCTACACTTGCTTTGCAGCCAAAACCCTCGTAGGTTCCCATGTATTCTGCATAAAGGCTATCCTCAAGCGGAAAGGCTTGCGGAGAGGTCGGCACCCATACAGGTTCGCCAAATACTAATCCAGCTAGCGATTCCGTTAACTTAGTGACAGGGACGCAATCATAATTGGTCAACATGATGACGCTCGTTTGATCTTCCGGGTATCGATGCAGTTCACTTCGAAAGCCGCGGTAGGCACCGCCGTGATACATTCTTTTTCGATCAAGGCGTTCGTCCAAGAACCAACCAAATCGATATTTAAGATTACTGGAATGAAAGGCCATTTCCAAGGTGTCATGAGATACTAATTGATCGGAGTACAAGGCTTGATCCCACAGAAAAAGATCTGCAGCCGTCGAATACATCGCACCAGCAGACTGGATAGAGCTCATATCTATGTATTCTCCTTGAGTGTACTCTCCCCAAGAGGAATGATAAGGTGAGGCTAATTTTGAAATGATTTGATAATTGTTATAAACTCCTGTATTTACCATACCCAAAGGCTGTAATATAAAAGTAGTGATATAATCTTCAAAGGTCATCCCTGTAATCTTCTCAATAATCATCCCAAGTAAATAATAACCTGAGTTGTTATAGGCAAATGATGTGCCAGGCATAAAGGCAGGCGGCTGACTCACAAATAGCTGTAACATTTCCTGTGGAGTTAGCTTTAGCTTATTTAATTTTTGATTATATTCGGGTATGGAAGTGTAGTTGGCTATACCAGAGGTATGTCCCAGCAGATGAAGAATGGTGATCCCCTCTAGTGCATGGTGCTCAGGAAGATACTTTAGGATGGGATCATCCAGTCTCAGACGTTTTTGTTCTTTTAACATCAGGATAGCCATGCCAGTAAAAGATTTGGTAAGTGACCAGATCCGGAATTTGGTATCTAATGTGTTCGGGACCTGATGTTCAAGATTTGCATATCCGTAGGCTTTATGTAGCTTGATTTCTCCACGCTGAGCTATTAAGACTGTGCCGCTTAATGGCCAGCTTTGTTCGTATTTATCTAAATAGTGCTCCAGACGCTGGAATTGTATATCCACAGGTAACCCCTCCTTAAAGGCATATTCTAACATAATAATAAATTCTGTTGAAGCGGAGAGAAATCCATGAAATATGATTGTTTGATTATTGATGATGAAATTGAGCTTGCGGAGACCACCTGCGAATATTTTAATTTGTTTGATGTTCAAACCGCGTTTGTTACAAGCGCTGATGCTTGTCGGAGATTTTTAAGTGAGCATCAGGTGTCGATGTTACTCCTAGATATTAATCTAGGTGGTGAATCCGGCTTCCAGTTATGCAAAGAGCTACGTCAAACGACTGGAATCCCCATTCTATTTATTAGTGCCCGCTCCAGTGAGGATGATGTATTGATTGCGCTGGATATTGGGGGAGATGATTATATTCATAAGCCGTATACCCTTAGAGTGCTGCTCGCTAAAGTGAAGGCGGTGCTAAAGCGGTACAACAACGGCGTTGTAGCGGAGGTTTCTCTTCTTGAATCCGGACCCGTTCAAATTGATCCTGAACTCCGAAGGGCTACACTTAACGGTGTACCCCTCAAGCTGAAAACAATGGAATATAAATTACTTAAGTATTTGATTCAGCATAAAAATCGGGTAATCCCCAAAGAGGAGTTATTTACAGGGGTTTGGGGATATGTTTTTGCGGGAGATGGCACCTTAAATGTACACATACGTCATCTTCGTGAGAAGATCGAGGAGAATCCTAATGACCCACAGTTCATCCGTACCATATGGGGTATCGGTTATGCTTTCGAGGATAAATAACTATGACTAAAAAATTGCTGATAACGCTACTCCTCATTATTCTCGCTGCAAGTATAACTCTCTTATTCCTGATTGTTAACTTGAAGGTGGAGACATCAACGGATCGAGTAGCTATCAATACCATCGTTAAGATTACGGAGCAGAATTGGGACAAGCTTGAACCGAAACTGTACAAGGAAAGTCCTTATGATTTCGCCATCATCGATACTTCAGGAGCACTTAAATATCAAACTGAAAATGCGGTTTCCGTTACGATTAACGAAGCTATCAATAATCGGGACACCGTAGTCGATGTTGTTGAGCAGGATAAGATAGTGGGTAAAGTGATTGTTAATAATGATTATCGTACGGTTTTTATACATATGAAACAACAATTTATACAAGTTTCTGTTGTGATGTTGCTTCTGCTTACAATTCTAGGCATCCTCTATATTTGGTTCCTGAATCGATCCATTCTTCGTCCGTTTCGTAAAATGCAGCTATTCGCGAAGCATATTGCAAGAGGTGATCTTGAAGTTCCGCTTGCGATGGATCGTAATCATCTATTTGGTGCTTTTACCGAAAGCTTCGATATGATGCGGGAAGAGCTTGCGGCGGCTAGGCACAGCGAATATCTGGCGAACAAGAGTAAGAAGGAACTGGTTGCTAGCCTAAGTCATGATATTAAGACACCTGTCGCTTCGCTAAAGGCGATTACGGAACTGATGCTATTAAGTGCTAGGGATGAGAAGACAAGCAGACAATTGAACACCTTATATTCCAAAGCAGATCAGATTGATCGTCTGGTCACAGATATGTTCCATTCCACCTTGGAAGAATTGAATGAACTAAAAGTCAGCTTAACGGAGGAGCATAGTCACCTACTGACCCAAATTATAAATAATGTAAATTTCTATGAGCGGATTTCAGCAGCAGCAGTGCCAGACTGTATCCTGACGGTGGATCCCCTGCGTCTGCAGCAGGTTATAGATAATGTGGTGAACAATTCCTATAAATACGCCAATTCCGAGACCCCCATCGATATTAAATTCGAGATTAGGGATCATTATCTGGAGGTTGATATTCAGGATTATGGTCCGGGTGTTCCTGAGGAGGAGCTGCCTTTAATATTCAATAAATTTTTTCGGGGCAGTTTGGCAATGAGCCAGAACGGTGCAGGTCTAGGTCTGTACATTTCTCGTTATATGATGCAAAAAATGCAAGGCGAAATTGTGTGTTCCAACCGGCAGAATGGATTTACTGTAAAGCTGTTGATTCCTTTAGCTGGATAGAATTAAGAATTCGCTAAGGATTGCACAAAGACATGTTAAGAACATTTAACGTACGATAAGGTTGCAATTACGAATGAGCCTGTGATTGCAGCCATTAAATTTCGCTTAGGTCTTTAATTTCTGTTATTAGTCAGCGTAATTAATGAGCATGAATGTAAATGGAGTGTTCAAGATGAGCGAAGTGAATCATAAAGTGCTGATGCAGACCCATAAGCTTGGAAAAACCTTTTCCCATGGAGGGACTCAGCAGCATGTTCTAAAAAATCTAGATCTGACCTTATATCATGGTGATTTCACGATTATTATGGGCAGCTCTGGATCTGGTAAATCAACACTGTTGTATGCCATTTCAGGAATGGATAAGCCGACACTCGGAGAGGTTTTGTTTGAAGGTCAAGAGATAACAGCGATGAGTAATGATCAGCTGGCGATATTCCGGCGAAAGAATTGTGGATTTGTGTTTCAGCAGATCCATCTGCTTGATTCGATGAGTGTCCTCGACAATGTATTATCAAGTGCTTTTCTTGTGCAAAAGGATAGGGTGGGGGCGGTGAAGAAAGCCAAAAAACTTCTCTCTGATGTGGGTCTGGATGATTCAGTTTGGGGCAAGTTTCCTGCTCAAATTTCTGGGGGCGAAGCTCAGCGGGCGGGAATTATCCGGGCCCTGATCAATAGCCCAAAGGCGGTATTCGCTGATGAGCCGACTGGAGCGCTTAATAGCTCAGCAGGAATAGGGGTACTGCGCGTCCTGACAGAGGTGAATAAGCAGGGGCAGAGCATAATTATGGTAACTCATGATCTCAAGACTGCACTGCGTGGTAATCGGATCTTGTACCTGCGGGATGGAATAATTGTTGGAGATTTACGTCTTTCCCCTTATAGCGAAGATAGTGGACCAGAACGGCAGCAGCAATTACAGTCCTTTCTAACCGAATTGGGGTGGTAGGGATGAGAAGCCTAATAGGAAAGCTTGCTTGGTCCAATATTCGCAAAAGAAAGAGTGCAACGATTACGCTCTTCCTTCTGATTATGATAGCTGTGCTGCTGTTGAATATTGGCCTAACGGTCAGTTTGAAGCTTAATTCTTTTCAGCAAGAGAAAATCTCCAAGCTAAATACACCTGATATCACCGCTTATTTTCCTGTAAACGAGCATGTGAAGGAATATGAGTCTCTGGTGGAAAGTTATCCTTATACTGAAGCATGGGAGAATGAGTCGGCTCTTCTACTACCTGACGTAAAGATAAACTACGGGGGAAACAATACAGCTATCGCGTTCTTGATTCTTAATATGGATTCGCAGCGATCCATGGGACTTTTTAATACAACCTCTCGGTTGGAAACTGAAGATCAAAGTACAATTTACCTACCGTATATTTTCCACGGGGGCTCAGGTTATAACCTTGGGGATACGTTTTCGTTTGAATACGACAACAACAAATTCACTTACACCATCGGTGGCTTTACGGAGGAACCCCTGTTTGGGACATTGACGAATGGGGCTTTAAAAATATTTTTAAACGATGAAGGTTATAAGCAATTGGAGGCACGGCTTGGGAAAGAGGTTCAATTTAATTTTTTGTCTGTGCAACTTAACGAACGGGCGAAAGAGGTCAAGCTAGAGCAAAAGCTAAGTGAACAGATATTTGGCTCTGGAACCTCTAGTTCATTTTTAGTCATGCGTACCGATGTGGGTCTGGAGGGCAACCGTGTTTTTGTGAATATTTTAGCCGCCATCCTGATTGTGTTTGCACTGATTATGGTTGTCATCTCACTGATTGTGATCAGGTTTCAAATCTTCGGAAATATTGAGGATAACCTAACTAACATCGGGGTTTTGAAAGCGAACGGTTATACGTCAAGGCAGATCATATCCTCATTTCTGTTACAGTTCGTCTCAGTGTCTATAATGGCTTCCATACCGGGGAGTTTGATTTCCATTCTAGTCATGCCCTTAGTAGGTAATATGATCTCGTCTTCGGTTGGACTGTTGTGGCCGACAACCTTTGAAGTATTTAGTGCTTTGTATAGTTTGCTTATCGTTACGGTACTCATTCTATTTGTTGCCTACCTGTCCAGTAGAAAGATTCGTAGGATTACTCCGATAGCAGCGCTTCAGAGCGGACTTCTTACCCACAATTTCAAGAAAAATCATTTTCCATTAGCAAGTACTTCATTGAATTTGCAATTTGCCTTAAGTCTGAAATCTTTATTTAGACAGACCAAACAGAATTTTATGATTGTGCTGATCGTTGCAGGCTTGACCTTTTCTAGTATATTTTGCTCCATCCTTAATTTTAACTTTAAAGGGGATACTTCAGCCGTTTTAGATTTAGTGGGTTTAGAACGTACCAATTTGCAACTTGATCTAAAAAAAGCTGACCATGCTCCGGGAATAATTGCTGAAGTTGAAGCTATGTCTGAGGTTCAAAAGATTTCCATATTGGAAGGTAGAGTAGCCTCTACAGATGATTCCAACTTTATGCTCCGTGTATCAGATGATTATGCCAAGCTGGAAACGCAGACGGTCTACAAAGGTAGACAGCCCATTTATGATAATGAAATTGCGATATCCGGCGTAATTGCTAAAATGAAAAATAAATCGATTGGGGACGAGATTCCAGTTACGTTTAATGGGGTAACCAAAAATTATTTGGTAACTGGTCTTAGCCAGCAGATTAATCAGTTAGGTATGGTTGCTACCATAACAGAAGATGGAATGAGGAAATTACAGCCGAATTATTCCGTTCAGTCCATTAATGTGTATTTAAAGGAAGGGGAAGATCCTCAAGCGTTCATTCAAAAGCTCGAAGAACGTTTCCCTGGACAATGGAACGTAACGAACATTTTAGACATGTTAGAAAGCACACTTAGTACATTCACAGCAGCAGTATCTTCTATGACAGCAGTCATTACGGCAGTCACAATTATAGTCGTCAGCTTAATCTTGTACTTGGTGATTAAGACTTTGATTATGAAGCGCAAGCGAGAGTTCGGTATTCTTAAGGGTATCGGATACACCACCTTTAATCTGATGACACAAATTACGTTCAGTCTTTTTCCGGTGATTGTAGTTGGAGTAGTATTGGGGAGTTTAGCGGGTTATTTTTACTCGGATTCAGCATTTGTGTTATTGCTTTCAAGTCTTGGCATTTATAATGTTCAATTGGCGGTTAGTTTGCCTCAAGTGCTTCTACTGTGTGCGGTCATTCTAGTGGTTGCTTATGTGGTGTCTATGCTAGTTGCAAGGCGAATTCGAAAGGTCAGTGTATATGATTTGATTATGGACTAAGTATTTGAACAAGAAAACAACGAGTTGGAGATTGTCCATACTCGTTGTTTTTTTATTACATATTCATTCGTCCGTCATCATAATTGAATTGCCAATCGATGCCAAACTTATCTTTTAGACTACCATAACAGGAGCTCCAGAAGGTTTCTTGTAATTCCATACCTACTTTACCGCCTTCTTTTAGCTTATGAAAATAGTTCTTTATGCCATCCAAATCCTTACTAACTACCGAAAGACTAATGTTGTTTCCTTCTACAAAAGGCATCCCCGGAAAAACATCAGAGAACATTACATTACTGCCTTCGATATTTAAGCGAGTGTGCATAACTAAATCTTTGGCTTCTTCAGGAAGAGTGAAATTGGGATCGGGTGGTGTTTCACCAAAGGTCATGATTTGTGGACGTTCAGTGCCAAAGACCTCTGCGTAAAACTCTGCTGCCTCACGACAATTCCCATTGAAATTAAGATAAACATCAATAGACATTTTTTCACTCCTTAAAATTTGAGATATTTTGTCACATCCACATTGTATCATTTACCAGTTTATAAACAAATATTCTGATAGTCTTTTGAATGATTTTTATTTATCTACTATCTTCTAATAACAAATTGGATATGGTAGTATTCAATAAAAGGGATAATTTTCTATAAATTAAATATTATTATATTTATGTAAAATAATTAGATTTTTTCGTGACCTTAAGAGATAAGGAACTTGAGAGGAGGTGAGGGGGAGTTCAGGTGAGGCATAAAGGAGGTGACGAGTACTCTAAAGGAGTAATACCCGCAATTGTAGCATCGCGTGGCTATTAATAAATTATTTGCGAATTTATTTAATTGCCGAGAGGAGAATAATAATGACAAAGGCACTAAGCAAGCAAATGTTATTATTGCTTACGATTATGGCTTTAGTTATCACCGGATATGCTCCTTCTACCACGTATGCCAGTGAAGTACATGTTGATAATCCATTTGTAGGGGCTACTGCTTATGTTAATCCTGATTATGCCGCACTGATAGATACCTCTATTGCCCAAGTTACTGACAGCACTTTAATTTCCAAGATGGAGACTGTTAAGAAATATCCAACGGCCGTCTGGCTGGACCGAATTGCTGCCATTTATGGCGGGGCTGAGAACGGAGGCAGAAAAAGTCTTGAGGAAACTTTAGATGCCATCCTTGCGCAAAAGCAACCTAACACGCCGATAACAGCTACATTCGTCATTTACGATATGCCTGGACGGGATTGCCATGCTCTGGCCTCTAATGGTGAGCTGCCACTGACAGCAGCTGGCTTGACCACTTATAAATCTGATTATATTGATGTAATCGCAAGTATTTTTGCAAAGCCTAAATATAGCGATATCCGTATAGTAACCATTGTTGAGCCGGACTCGCTGCCGAATTTGGTGACCAACCTCAGTACACCACAATGTGCTCAGGCTAACTCAACGAATATTTACCGTGATGCTACACGATACACATTAAATGCACTCCATGCCATTCCGAATGTATATACTTACATGGATATTGGACACTCTGGTTGGCTCGGATGGGATACTAATCGTAGCCCCGCAATTGACCTTTTCACTTCGGTTGTGTCTGGCACTACAGCTGGACTTGCTAGTGTCGATGGATTTATTACGAACACAGCGAACACCACTCCGCTTGAAGAGCCTAATCTTCCTGATCCGAATCTTACGATAGGCGGTCAACAGCTTCGTTCAGCAAGCTATTATGAATGGAATCCGTATTTTGATGAAGCCGATTTCACAGCAGCTTTGTATTCTGGTTTTGTAGCAAAAGGCTGGCCTTCCACGATCGGCTTCCTGATAGATACTTCCCGTAATGGGTGGGGTGGATCTAATCGTCCTGATAGTGCGAGCGGAACAACCGTTAATGTATATGCGGATTCCGGTCGGATAGATAAACGCCTTCATCGCGGCAATTGGTGTAATGCCAGCGGTGCTGGCATTGGAGAAGTTCCTCAAGCAGCACCAGCAGGTTATGCAGCTTCGCATCTGGATGCTTTTGTGTGGGTGAAGCCTCCGGGAGAATCTGATGGCTCCAGCAGTGCAATCCCAAATAATGAAGGTAAGGGCTTTGACAGAATGTGTGATCCGACTTATACAAGCTCAAGCGGCACACTGACCGGAGCATTGGCTAATGCACCTGTATCAGGTCACTGGTTCCATGAGCAGTTCGTTCAGCTGGTGCAGAATGCTTACCCTGTGATTCCTTTGAGTAATGGAGGAGGAACTGTAGTTCCAGCAGCTCCGACCAGCTTGGTGGCGACAGCGGGAGATGCCAAAGTAAACCTGAGCTGGAGCGCATCAACAGGTGCGACTAGCTATACAGTGAAACGAGCGACTACAAACGGAGGGCCGTATACAACAGTGGCGGCAGGATTAACAACGACTAGCTACAGCAATACGGGCTTAACAAACGGAACAACCTATTATTATGTTGTAAGCGCAACCAATAGCGTGGGAGAGAGTGCGAATTCTACACCAACGAGTGCGGTCCCTGTAGCGGTAGCAACTGTTCCAGCAGCTCCGACCAGCTTGGTGGCGACAGCGGGAGATGCCAAAGTAAACCTGAGCTGGAGCGCATCGACAGGTGCGACTAGCTATACAGTGAAACGAGCGACTACAAACGGAGGGCCGTATACAACAGTAGCGGCAGGATTAACAACGACTAGCTACAGCAATACGGGCTTAACAAACGGAACAACCTATTATTATGTTGTAAGCGCAACCAACAGTGTGGGAGAGAGCGCGAATTCTACACCAGCGAGTGCCAGTCCGCAAGCACCCGCAGCGGTTAATCTAACGTTGCAGTATCGTGCTGGAGATACGAATGTGACCGACAATCAGATTAAGCCTTATTTCAATATTAAAAATAACGGAACAACCGCTGTGAATTTAAGCGATCTTAAAATTCGTTATTATTTCACCAAAGATAGTAATCAAACGTTGAATGGAGTAATTGACTGGGCGCAAGTCGGGAATAATAACGTTCAGGTCGCATTTGCTAATTACACAGGTACGAACGCAGATACGTACGTTGAACTTTCGTTTACTGCTTCAGCCGGTTCCATTCCAGCTGGAGGCCAATCAGGAGATATTCAACTCAGAATTTACAAATCGGATTGGACTAATTTTAACGAAGCTAATGACTACTCCTTTGATGCTACTACAACGGCTTTTGCTAACTGGGATAAAGTAACGCTTTATCAAAATGATAGCCTCGCTTGGGGCATTGCTCCATAACCGAAGCTGGATGTAATGAAAAGAGCCGCTGGAATAATCCTAGCGGCTCTTTCTGTATTATTTAATTCGTTTCCCCAATAGAATTAGCAGCCATATGATACCGGCTCCTAGTATAGCATGACCGAGACCGGCGATATGCGGTAAGAAGCTAATATCAGTCCCGTTAATTTGCAGCATCCCGCGAGTAGCCATAGCACCGATTGTGATCAGGAGACCAATGTTATAGACAATATACCATGCATTAAATGATTTGGCCTCATGGATATTAAATAACTTGGCTAGAATCAAAGCAATAATAAAGAAAAAGAAGCCCAGTACAAGGATATGAGTATGAAGTGCAACTAAGATGGTGTTTCCTTCGAAATCATTCATTTTGGTAATTTCACGATAAGCAACACCTGCTATCAACCCAAGAATTGCATAGAAAAATGACGTGTAATACAATTTTTTCATGATCATGACTCCTTTGTGTTTATTGTTATATCGAAATAATATCATGGAAATAAGAACGCAATATGAACGAATGATGACATAGTGAATATTTTCACGAAATTGTCAAAAATGAATTTCTAACATGACCCACATAGTTTCTACACAATATTTATCTATAATAATTAATATGATTGAACCCACTGTTCATTGGAGTCAGGGTGTTCGATAGCACGGGAGGATGAATATGAGAAAAGCGGATTGGATCATAGCCATTCTAGTTATGGGAATGGGTCTGATGTGCATGTTGGTCTCAGCAAATTTTTTTCGTATTGATTTTTTCCGTATTATTAAGTAGGAGATGATTTTTTTGAAAAGAGGAGTATTTTCAGTAATCTGTGTAGTTATTCTGTCATTTGGAATTGGGACAGCGGTGTATGCTGCCGGAGTAGGTCCTAGCACTTTTAAAGAAATGTTGCCATTTATGAAAGAAAGACACCCTAACTTAGGTGATTCCGAGCTAGAGCAAATGTATAAGAGCTGCCATCAACAAGAGGGCGTTTATAATACTCGTGGAATGATGTGAGGCAATGTTGATGTAAATCAACTATAATGAACGTTTTTTAACAAGAACCCTTTGTTGCATACAACAAAGGGTTCTTGTTTATCTTAAGTTACGGGGTTTAATGCCCCTTGATACTCATACATTAAATTATCGATAATCTGCTGTACGGACAATATCTCTTTAATCTCGTGAACCCTGGACCCGGCAAAAACCAATCCGTTCTTAACATCTCCTCTAAGGGAAGTTAAGAGGGATTCCATGGTACAGAAGCGGTGCGAACATACCTTTAGACAATTAGAGCATTTGGCTATTTTTAATTTGGCATCATCACTGATACGATCTGTGAATTCATTGCGAATCGCTCTGCCATCTAGCCCCACTGTAGACTTAATTAGAATAGTATCACCTTGTCGAGCATCTACATACTTTTGCTTAAATGACAAAGGAGCATCACATTCATGGCTTGCTACGAAACGAGTCCCCATCTGAACGCCGGAAGCGCCCATTCGAAGGGCTTTTGCGATATCATCTCCGGTCAGAATCCCGCCTGCAGCAATAACCGGTATGGAAACGGCTTCTACAACTTCTGGGAGGATATCAAACATGGATCGTTCAGTGCCTAAATGGCCCCCAGCTTCAAATCCTTCCACGACGACTGCAGAGGCACCAAGTCTTTCGGATATTCTGGCCAATTTGGCGGAAGAAACAATAGACACCACAGGGGTGCCATATTCTTTCCCCCAAGCATAAATATCTCTGGAAATTCCGGCTCCGGAAATAATAAAGTCCACTTTTTCTTCCAAAGCAACCTTCATTTTATCGGCAAAATCCTTCATTGCGAATAGTACGTTCACACCGATATATCCAATCCCTTTAGAGAGCTCTCTTGTTTTGCGAATATGCATTCTCAGTTCATCAGTGGTGATTCCTGTACCGGAAATGGTGCCGATCCCGCCTGCATTGGCTACAGCAGCAGCTAATCCACTTAAGGATATACCTACGCCCATACCACCTTGAATCACAGGAACCTTGGATTTAATATGCCCAAATTGGATTGTTGGCAGCTTCATATACGCACCTCTTTCACAAGTTGTAGATCGTTATACAATGTCTACTGGAGTAACAGCTATAAAGGTATCACAGTTAAATCATTGCAGATGTGACTGTGCGCATGCTCAAACTATGTTAAATATCATGTCCACCTTATTGGAAGGAGAAATATAGAAACCCGTTTATGATACAATAAATAGCAATATCATAAGGAGAGAAGGACAATGTATGGAGTTTGAATATTTACTTCGTGTAGTTGGAGCTGGAATTTGTGGAGTATTAGTAGGATTTGAACGTAAAAGCCGAATGAAAGAAGCGGGAGTTAGGACGCATTTTATTGTAGCTTTAGGTGCTGCACTTATGATGATCATCTCCAAATATGGATTTCAGGATCAAGCTTCTTGGTCCTATGTTAAACTCGATCCCGCACGTATTGCAGCGCAGGTAGTAAGTGGAGTGGGATTCCTTGGCGCAGGAATGATTTTCATGCACAGACACACCGTTAAGGGGCTGACAACTGCTGCGGGGATTTGGGCAACGGCGGGGCTAGGTCTGGCGATTGGTTCAGGGCTTTATATCCTTGGCGGAGGAGCAACGGTTATTATCTTACTCGGGCAAAAGATTTTGCACGGTCGATACAGTTGGCTGGCCTCACCGAAAACCCAACAGATTGTGATCTGTCTGTCTAATACAGAAGGAGCCGTCAGTCGAATCCAAAAGATACTTGAAGAAAAGAACATTACTATACTAAGCTTTCACGCTGAAAATAATAGTCTTGCCTCTGAGTTGAATTTAGAAATTATCGTAAAATATCCTGAATCCTTTAATTCTGTGAATTTGTTATCCCTAATACAAGAAGATGCATCTGTTAAGGCAGTAGATTTTCAATAACGGCTCAAGATGCTCCGTATCAAAGGTTGGTTGCTATAAAAAACTTACTTTTGATGCGGGGCAATTTCCATTTCACTATCAATCCGCGCATGATCCTACCCCTTTTTTTATATTCATATATACAAACCATCTGCTTTGATTGTTTATCTCAAACCTCTTGCTATTCTAATTTATTTTCCCTTTGAAATCAGGTTCTTCCTATTTATAGTTTTCGCACGGTCTATTACGAGATAAGATTTGGTTTTTCGCGTTATGTTTATGTTATGTATTGAATAATATTGTTAAATATTTCACATATTAACCGCTTTCATTTATTTCGAATAAAAAATATGTCATTTATATTGACATACATTCAATGAGCCTTTATTATTAATCCCATCACTGGAGAAACTAAGCTAAAATTAAATCGAATAATACATTATCGTAGCTTAATTGGCAAATTTTTTCTTATTTTTATAGTTTTATCAGCTTGATTAATGCACTGGAGAAAATAATTAGGAGAATGTCTGTGAAAAAGCACGATCAGGATTTTATGAAGCGACAAAACCGATTAACGGTCTTCGAAATCATTAAAAATCAACAGCCGATTTCTCGGGCTTCCATCGCCAAACAAACGGGTATGAGTCCTACGACTGTAAGTCGAATTGTTGGGGAATTAACTGAACAAGGATTTCTACTCGACTCGGATCAGGTATCGTCAGGATTAGGTCGAAAATCAACGTTGCTAGCTATGGTTGACGCTTCTGTGTTGTCAGTTGGGGTTGAATTGGATCGTAGTCTTATGATTGTAGGGATCGTAGATTTGCAAGGCAAGCTGCTCTGCAGCAGGCAATACCCGCGTACACCGGATGAGAGTCCTGACAAGACGCTGGAACGAATTAATGAAGCGATTGAACATCTGACACAGCAGCATGTGATTGACAGAACACGTATCGTCGGTATTGGAGTTGGACTTCCTGGCATTGTAAATAACGAAGAAGGTATCGTCGTCTTCTCGGTTCAGCTTGGATGGAAGAATGTGCCCTTAGCTAAACGTCTAAAGGAACTTACCGGTTTTGAAATTGCTGTAGATAATGAGCTGAAAGTAAGAGCTCTTGCAGAACACCTTAAAGGTGCTGCAGTTGGTTCCATCCGTACCGCACTATTGGGCTTCGGTCAAGGTGTTGGCTCGGCGATGATCCTCGAGGGAGAGATCTACCGCGGGGTGATGAACAGTGCTGGTGAAATTGGGCATACAACAGTGGATCCTAACGGAATGATGTGCGAGTGCGGGAAAGCGGGTTGCTTACAGACCTATATAAATATTAGCTCATTGTTGTCAGAAGCCAATCGGATTCGTCCGATTCGCACGATCGAGGAGTTATTTGAAGCAAAGGATGCAGGAGAGCATTGGGCGGTTCATTTGATCGAACGTGCACTCATGTATATGGCGATTACGATCAACAATGTCGTATGCATGTATAACCCGGATAGTGTGATCTTGAGTGGAGAACTCGTCGACAAATTCCCAGACGTTTATGAAGAAGTCGAGAAGCTCTATCTTTCACGCTTCACTTGGGAACCGCTTCGTGGATCTTTCTCCATTCATCGTTCGATGCTGAATGAGAACGGTGTAATTATCGGATCGGGCCTACTATCGCAGAATCGTTTTTTCGCATTGGATTAATAGAATTACATCGAGGGAGGTTGTACAGATGGGGTTTACAACACTGGTAGAAGAATATCGCGGTGGCTTACTAGAGAATGTGCATTATGGTGCAGTTAGCGTAGTCGATGAGAAAGGTAACATCTTGTACAAAACAGGAAACCCGGAGCATATGACCTATCTTCGGTCAGCTGCTAAGCCGTTCCAAGCTTTACCGGTTATGAAGCGACGGATCGACGAAGTGTATGGTTTGACAAGTAAGGAAGCCTCACTCTTTACTGCTTCGCATCGGGGAGAGGCCTTCCACATTGAAGCACTTGAATCTCTTTTTCAAAAAATGGGATTAAAAGAAGAGGGACTTCATTGCTGTTCTACATATCCATTGAATGAGGAAGCCAAGGCGGAGCGTCATCGGGCGAATGAGCCTACTCGCAAAATCTTTCATAATTGCTCGGGTAAGCATGCCGGGTTAATGGGTCTCAGCAAATATATGGGTTGGGATATAGATACTTATTATGAACCTAACCATCCTGTACAACAGGAGATCCTTGAGACCATGGCCTATATAGCTGAAGTACCGAAGGAATCCATTCCTCAAGGAATTGATGGTTGTGGTCTACCCATTTTCGCACTTCCGCTGCACAAAATCGCTTATTCATATTTAAAGCTAGCCTGTCCTGATTTGATCGAGGATATTGAAATACGCAACGCAGCTGCTGTGACTGCAAAGCTTATGAATGATAATCCGGTGATGATAGCAGATACGAAATTCGTCTGCTCAGAGCTTTTAAAGGATGATAATCTGACGGCCAAGGGCGGGGCTAAAGGTGTATATGGTATTGGTCTTCGTAAGGAACGAATCGGTATATCACTAAAAGTATCCGATGGCTCTGAGCAAGTCTGGCCTTGTATCATCGCATCGATTCTGGAACGTTTAGGCTATAGCAATCAAGCTACAATTGATCGTTTATATGCGCTCGTACCAAATACCATCGTTAATGATGGCGGTACTATTGTAGGCGAACGCCGAGCTGTATTCCAATGGGAAGTTTGATTATCAGGATCGAGAATAATCTTCAAGTCTCATGAATAATCGGACTGGGAGCTTTTCTAATACATCGTTTCTAAAGGGGAGTGTATAACATGAAAGTAAAAGGAAAAGTATGGTCAATGTTCATGCTGCTGCTTATTACAGTAGTAGTGACTGCAGGGTGCGGCAACAAAGCGAACAACGAGGGACAAGGTGGCAATACAGCTGGCGGCACGGAAACTAGCACCCCAACTACAAAAAATGATAAAGACATTGTAATTGCCATCAATTCTAACTTTATTACGCTGGACCCTCATAACGCTAGCGATACACATTCAATAAGCGCTGCCAGAACGATGTACGAAGGTCTAATGGGTTTTGATGAGAATATGAATGTAGTTCCTGTTCTTGCCACAAGCCATTCCATAAGTGATGACGGTTTGGTCTACACGTTCAACTTGCAAGAGAATGTTAAATTCCAAGACGGCACTGACTTTAATGCTGAAGCGGTTAAAGTAAACATCGCCCGTATTCAAGATGAGAAGAATAATCTGAGACTGCGCAAAAGCTTCGCAAAGGTAGCTAAAGTGGAGACTCCTGATGCTAAAACCGTGGTTATTACACTGAGTGAGCCGTACAACGCCTTTTTAAATAAGGTTGCCATGGCGCCGATCATTAGCCCGAAAGCTCTGACAGAAAACGGTGCCGATATTTCAAAAATGCCTGTAGGTACTGGTCCATTTAAGTTCAAAGAGTGGGTACAAGGTGATCGTCTAGTTGTTGAGAAGAATCCGGATTACTGGCAAAAAGACTTGCCGAAAGTGGATAGCATAACCTTCAGACCCGTACCAGAGAATGGATCGCGGATTGCGATGCTAAAAACTGGTGAGGCTGACTTCATTTATCCTATGCCAACCGAGCAAGTATCCGAGGTTGAAGGTCTTGAAGGAATTACTGTAGATACGATCGATTCAACCATTGTTCGTTATGTAACTTTGAATACGATGAAGAAACCTTTCGATGATGTTAAAGTACGTCAAGCCATTAACTATGCTATCAACAAAGATGCTTATATCAAGGTTGTGAAATCGGGTCTCGGCGCTAAGCTTGATTCCACAATGTCCTCCAAAACACAATATTACTCCCAACAAACAGGTTATGACTATGACATTGAAAAAGCTAAACAATTGCTTGCTGAAGCGGGATATCCTGACGGATTCGAAACCGAAATCTGGGGAGAAAACGAATCCGAAACGATGAAGGGTATGCAATTTATTCAACAACAGCTAGCGCTTGTAGGCATTAAGGTAGAAGTGAAGTCTATGGAGGGCGGTACATTGTCCGACCAAATTAACTCTGCGAAAACGCCTGAAGAAGCAAAAATTCAAATGTGGTATGTCAGCTGGTCTCCATCCTCCGGTGATGCAGATGGCGCAACTAGAGGTTTGTTCAGTAGTGAAATGTTCCCACCTGCAGGCTCGAATACAGCTTATTACAAAAATGAAAATGTAGATAAATGGATTGCTGAGGCGAATAAAGCGGTTGATCCTGAAGCGGCTAAATCCATTTATGCCAATATTCAAAAAACAGTATGGGAAGATGCTCCGTGGGCCTTCATGGGCGTTGACCAAATTATTTCTGGCAAAAGATCTTATTTGGAAGGTGTAAAAGTCTTCCCGGACGGTTCCATAAATGTCCTCAATGCAGAAGTAAAATAATGATGTAAAACAAAAGTAAGATTAATATCCCAAGAATTGAACGAGGCCGCTTCTATAGAATGGTAGGAAGCGGCCTCACTAAATCATTTGTCGATACTGAAGGGGGCTTATGAGTTGGGTAGATATGCTTTACAAAGACTCCTCGGGGTTATTCCGCTGTTGTTCATTGTATCGGTACTAGTCTTTTTGTTTATTCACTTAATTCCGGGTGATCCGGCCCGACTTATTGCGGGTAAGGACGCCACACTTGAAGAGATTCATGGTATTCAAGAGCAACTGGGTCTCAATCTGCCCTTGTGGAAACAATACATAAACTACATGGGTGATCTACTAAGTGGTAATCTAGGTAATTCGATCCGTTCAGGGATTCCGGTCACTGATATGCTGGAGAGCAGAATAATGCCTACTTTATGGCTAACATTTCTAAGTATGGCTTGGGCGCTTGTCATTGGTCTTCTAATCGGTGTTATTTCGGCGGTTTACCGCAATAAATGGCCGGATCATTTAGGTACATTGACAGCTATTTCAGGGATGTCTGTTCCTGGATTCTGGTTAGGTTTAGTACTCATTCAAATTTTCTCGGTAGAGCTGGGCTGGTTTCCGACCGGCGGTGTAGATTCCTGGAAATCCTATATTCTTCCTTCCATTACACTTGGAATGGGGATTATGTCGATGTTGGCCCGTTACTCACGGTCATCGATGCTAGAAACGTTACGGGAGGATTATATCCGTACTGGACGTGCGAAAGGCTTACGCGAGTATGTTGTTATTAGCAGGCATGCGCTGCGCAATTCTCTTATACAGGTCGTTACTGTAGCTGGACTTCAATTTGGGTTCTTGCTTGGTGGATCGGTAATGGTTGAGACAGTGTTCAGTATTCCTGGCCTTGGTAGACTGCTGGTGGATTCCATTTTGTTCCGGGATTATACAGTTATTCAAGCTTTGCTGCTGCTGTTTTCAACACAATTTATCCTTATCAATTTAATTGTAGATTTATTGTATGGCGTACTCAATCCGAAAATCAGGTTTTCTCAGTAGCTAGATTGCTACAGAGAAACAATACGATAGTTTTATTTAGGGAGAATTTAGGATTAGGAGGGATATCATGAGCGACAATTCTGCAGTTATGGGAACTAATTCTCCTATACCCGGAGAGGTAATAGCCCCGGAGAAAACGAAAGGCCGCGCGGGTGTTTTTATTCGCAAGTTCAGCAAACAAAAGATGCCTCTATTGGCTGCATTTTTTGTCATATTGCTTTTTTTGATTGCAATATTCGGGCCTTTTCTGACCCCGTATAATCCTGAAGCTACGAATTACGATGCACTAATGGAGGGACCCTCTGCCGCGCACTGGGCAGGAACGGATGAATATGGCCGTGATATTCTAAGCCGTTTAATTGACGGAACAAGGTTGACTTTAGCGGTCAGTCTAAGTTCCGTATTAATTGCGGGTGTACTTGGAACCATTCTTGGTCTTGTCAGTGGATATTATGGCGGTTGGCTGGATCGGATTATTATGCGGGGGAGTGATGTACTGTTCTCATTCCCGGATTTACTGCTTGCCATTGGGATTGTCGCCATACTCGGGCCTGGTTTATCTAACGTTGTCATTGCCGTTGCAGTCTTCGGCACACCATCGTTTGCCCGAATTATTAGGAGCGTTACATTGTCTGCGAAGGAAACATTGTTTGTTGAAGCCGCCCGTTCTATGGGTGCGAAGAATCGCCGAATTATTTGGAGACATATTTTTCCGGAAACAGTTCCTAGCATTATTGTTAATCTATCCATGAAGATTGGCGGGGCAATCTTGGCCGCTGCGTCACTGAGCTTTCTAGGCATGGGCGCGAAGCCAACAGAGCCCGATTGGGGCGCGATGCTAAGTATGGGCCGTGATTATTTAAGTATCGCTCCGCATATCGTGTATTTTCCGGGGATCGCTATCTTTTTGACTGTACTTGCATTTAACCTGGTCGGGGACGGACTGCGCGATGCTCTTGATCCCAAAATGAAAAACTAAGGAGGGACAAGACATGACTCAAAATTTGCTGGAAGTACAAGGGCTGAAAACGGAGTTCAAACGCGGCGATGGAAGTATAACGGCCGTTGCAGGTGTTGACTTTGTGATTAAGAAAGGTGAAGTGCTGGGTCTAGTTGGAGAATCCGGCTGTGGCAAAAGTGTAACCTCACTGTCCATTATGCGGCTGCTTAAGGATACGCCAGGTAGAATCTCCGGTGGCTCTGTTCGCTTTGAGGGGACTGATCTGACGAAAGTAACGGATAAAGAGATGCGTCAGATCCGTGGAAATGATATGGCGATGATTTTTCAGGAGCCGATGACTTCGCTTAATCCTGTGCTGAAGATTGGTTTGCAATTGATGGAGCCGATCATGCTGCATTTGGGCTATGGCCGGAAGAAAGCTCGTGAGCATGCCATTCATATGTTGCGTCTTGTGGGTATCCCACGTGCGGAAGAATTGGTGGATGATTATCCGCATCAGCTCTCTGGTGGTATGAGGCAGCGTGTCATGATTGCGATGGCGATGTCTTGTCACCCGAAGCTGCTGATTGCAGATGAACCGACAACGGCGCTGGATGTAACGATTCAAGCACAGATCCTTGATCTAATGAAGCATCTGAAAGAAGAACAGGATATGGGAATGCTGCTCATTACCCATGACCTTGGGGTAGTAGCCGAACTATGCGACCGTGTAGTTGTTATGTATGCTGGTCGTGTAGTAGAAGAAGCTTCCGTACAAGAACTCTTTGCAAGACCGCAGCATCCATATACGAAGGGATTAATTCAATCCGTTCCGAAGCTGCGCCAGAATGTACGCCGTTTGGACTCTATTAAAGGAAATGTACCTGACCTTTCACAAATGCCAGCAGGTTGTAAATTTGCCCCACGCTGCGAGTTTGTCACAGAGCGTTGTCTCACGCAGGAGCCTGAGTTACTTCCGATTGAGGGACTTGAGCGAAAGAGTCGTTGTTGGCTTACACAGCAGGAGAACATGGAAGGAGGGGGACGTTTGTGAAGGAGACTCCACTAATTGAAGTTAAAAGCCTGAAGAAGTTTTTTTCAGTGAAGAAGGGCTTTTTCGGAACTACAAGATATTTGCACGCAGTTGATGGGATCTCATTCGCTATACGTAAAGGAGAAACGTTCAGCCTTGTGGGTGAGAGTGGCTGTGGTAAATCCACTACAGGTAGACTTGTGACTCGCTTGCTGGAACCAAATGACGGTGAAGTGTGGTTTAAGGGTCAAAATATTAGCCATATTTCAGACAATCAAATGCGGCCTATTCGTAAAGATATGCAGATGGTGTTCCAAGATCCCTATGCTTCACTTAATCCACGGATGAAGGTGAAGGATCTTGTCGCTGAACCGCTGCTCATTCATACAAAGCTATCCTCCAAAGAACGGGATAAACTAGCATGTGAGCTGCTAGAGACAGTAGGACTGAACAGTTTCCATGCCGAGCGCTTCGCTTTTGAATTCAGCGGTGGACAGCGCCAACGGATTGGAATCGCCCGAGCATTGTCTGTTCGACCAAGCTTAATCGTGGCGGATGAGCCCGTGTCTGCACTGGATGTATCGATTCAGTCACAAGTGCTGAATCTATTGCAGGATCTGCAGGAAGAGTATGGTCTGACCTATTTATTCATTTCTCATGATCTAAGTGTTGTTGAACATATCAGTGATCGAATCGGTGTCATGTATCTTGGTTCCCTCGTAGAGACGGCGGATAAAGATACTTTGTATGATCGTCCAATGCATCCTTACACGCAAGCGTTGCTATCTTCTGTACCTGTACCCGATCCTACCTTAAAGAAGGAACGCATTATTCTGAAGGGAGATCTCCCAAGTCCGGTTGATCCACCGTCGGGATGCCGTTTTCATACAAGATGTCCTTCCTGTATGGAAATCTGTAAGCAGCATGTACCAATATTCCGAGAAGTTGAACCAGGTCATGAGGTTGCGTGCCATTTATTTGATGAAGAAATGCTGAAATTAGAGCGATAACGGAAATTGTGAGATAACTTTACGGAAAAGAAGGGACAGCGATGAATATCTTATTCGATTCCGCTAACGTGGCGGATACTATTGTCTATTTAGCTTATGACGAGGAGTCATTTCCTTTTAAACTGGGAGCGGCTCACAAACAGTGCAGCAGTGTGACTTGGTTACATGCCCGCACTGAGGAAGAGTCTGACGTATTAGCGGTAGGCATGGGAAAGCGCAAGGATATTACGCTTGAGAAGATTCGCCGAGCAGGAGGAGCTGCTGCTCGTTCTATCTTGAAAGAAAGACGCAGTAGTGCTTCACTAGTGAGATTAGCCTCTGAGGCTGTAAATAGGAACAGTGATATTTCTGCTGCTGATGAATTACAAGCTTGGATGGAAGGCTGGATTCTCGGGTTGTACCGTTTCCAAACTTATCGCGGAACGACCAAGGTTGAAGGCTCTGTTGATTTACAGCTTCAATCCTTAGATTGGCCTGAACTGTCTTCTGTTGAAATAGAAGCTGTACGGGTTTCTGCACAGATACGTGCTGAAGGAGCAATCGTTGCTCGTGATCTTGTGAATGAAGTGCCCGGGACACTAAACCCTGATCGTTTCGCGGAATGGATGGCTGAATTTTTTGACCGTGATGATGCTGCATTAAAAGTTCATATCTATCGAGGGCAGGAGCTTGTGGATCTTCAGATGAATGGACTGATCTCTGTTGGAGCAGGGAGCAAGCATTCTCCAGCTCTGGTTGAAATTCGTTACGAGAGCAACCCTGAATTACCGATGTTAGCACTGGTAGGTAAAGGTGTAACCTTTGACTTAGGTGGCATGAACGTGAAGACAGCCAGTGATATTAGCGATGCACGCATGGATATGGGCGGTGCGGCTGCTGTAATTGGGGCTATGGATATTTTGATACGGAAGCGTGCCAATGTAAATGTGACTGCACTTATTCCGGTTGTTGATAATGTGCCGGATGCTGAGGCGATGTTGCCTTCATCTGTTATCCGCTACCCTAACGGGTTAACCGTTCAGGTTGCAAATACAGATGGTGAGGGTCGACTTATCATAGCGGATGCGCTTATTCATGCCGCGAATATCGGAGCGAACCAAGCGATCGATATCGCTACCCTAACTGGAAATGTCGGTGCGGCGCTGGGATTAGGTATCGCAGGTATATGGGGCGATGCTGATATAACGCAGAGCCTGGTAGAGATTGGTGAGCGAAATGGGGAACGCTTGTGGCCCATGCCGCTAATGGATGAATATGAAGCAGATTTGCGGAGTAATTACGCTGATCTGCGCAATGTTAGTACGTCCCCATTTGCAGGTGCGATAACAGCAGCCCTATTTATTCGGCGCTTTGTAGCAGAGTCGATGAGCTGGGTTCATATTGATATGGCAGGGACGGTACAGTACAAGCAGGATGTGGGGTATTCAGAAGCTGGAGCGACGGGATATGGTGCACGCCTGCTCGCCGATTATGTCATGAAGCAAATACATCAATAACAACTGGAAGAGTGGGGGGAAGTTATGAGATTGGAAGTCATCGCTACTTGTATGGATGATGCTCTGACGGCTGAGGCGAATGGGGCAGATCGCCTTGAGCTCATTACTGCCATTACAGAAGGTGGATTAACACCGGGAATAGGATTGGTGGAGCAAGTAGCCAAATCGGTTCGTATTCCTGTCTTTGTTATGATCCGTCCACACAGTAGATCATTTAACTATTCCAAGTATGATATTTTGACTATGGCCTCAGAAATCAGACAGATTGCAGCCAGCGGTGCGTCGGGGGTTGTTCTCGGCGCACTAACAGAGGAAGGAACGATCGATGAGCGAGCGCTTGAAACATTATTACCGTTGACAGATGGCTTACAAGTAACCTTCCATCGTGCTTTTGATGAGCTGGAGGATCAAATTGCAGGTTATCGAACGCTTTGTAATTATCCGCAAATCACACGTATTCTTACCTCTGCTGGACCTGGTCCAGCACCTGATGCCATTCCCGCTATGCGTAGGCTAGTAGAGGAATCTAGAGGTAGTTCGATTAATATATTGGCTGGAAGCGGTCTGAAGCCAGAAGGTATTACATCCTTTATTCAACAGACAGGAGTCACGGAAGTACATTTTGGATCGGCTGTTCGTTATGGCAAAGACGCTTTGTCTCCAATCGATCCAGTAGCCCTGCGGGCGTTAGCTGAGAATATTCATTCTAACGGCTAATATTTGATGGTGAAAAGGTGAATGGTTATGCATAAGGTAGATAGTTACGTAGTTGGAATTGATTTAGGTGGGACAAAAATTGCCGCAGCATTATTCGATTCAAAAGGTGTTTTGTTGAATCGAGAGTTGATGGAGACGGCCGGAGCACGCACTGCGGAAGAGGTAGTACAGCGAATGATCGGAATGATACGTTCCGTTTCTGAAGGACGACCGCTAATTGGGGTTGGACTTGCTTCTCCCGGAGCAGTGAACAGCCAGGATGGAATTGTTATTCACGGTACCAATCTTCCTGAATGGGACAATGTTCCACTGAAGCGTTGGATGGAGTCAGAACTTGGTGTTGAAGTGAAAGTGGTAAACGATGCGAATGCTGCAGCTTGGGGCGAGTATGTAAGAGGAGCTGGCAAAGGTTCAAACAACATGGTATATGTTACCTTCAGCACAGGAATTGGAGCTGGCATTGTCATGGATGGTGAGCTATTGCTCGGCACGAACTCATTTGCAGGAGAACTCGGTCATAATATTATTGACCCGAGCGGAACGGAATGTAGCTGTGGAAGATATGGATGCTGGGAAGTATTTGCTTCGGGTACAGCGATTCGGGACATGGCACTGCGGAGGATGGAGAGCGGAACGTCGATGATTACAGAGCTGGCTAATAGAAGTGGTGAAAAGATTAATTCTCGACACGTCTTCGAAGCGATGGCACTAAAAGATCCGGTAGCTGTCGAGGTGATTGAGCGAACAATTCATTATATGGCGATTGGATTAGCTAACGCGGTACATACGTTTAATCCAGATCGCATTGTAATTGGTGGAGGCGTAAGCAAAGCTGGTGAACTACTGTTTCCGGCGCTGAGAGAGAAAACAGAGGAACTTGTCATGAAGCCGTATAAAGGAACTTATACTATTGAGTCAGCAGGTCTGAGGGATGATGTAGGTCTTATAGGCGCTGCGGCATTATTTCATACCGTCTAGATGATGGTAACTGTTTATCAAAGCTATCGAAAACGGAGGGGCTGAAGAGAGATGGGTACAAGAGAAGAAAGAACGAGATGGTTCTTGCAGGATAGATTCGGCATGTTCATTCATTGGGGATTATATTCAATTCCTGCACGAGGTGAGTGGATACGTGGGAACGAGCGAATGAGTAGAGAGCACTACATGACGTATTTCGATGAATTTGACGCATCTCGATATGACCCGAAGAAGTGGGCCAGCGCAGCAAAAGCAGCGGGGCAGAAGTATGCGGTTCTTACGACCAAGCACCACGACGGATTCTGCTTGTTTGATAGTAAGCTAACTGATTTCAAGGCGACTAACACGCCCGCTGGACGTGATCTTGTACGAGAATATGTAGACGCTTTCCGGGCAGAGGGTATTGCTGTAGGTTTGTACTACTCTATTATTGATTGGCATCATGATGATTACCCTGGATATGGTGATAAAGCGCATCCGGATCGGGACAATGAAGCGGCCAAAGACAAGCCGATTGATTTTGATAGATATTTGGAGTATATGCATGGACAAGTGAAGGAACTGTTGACGAATTACGGCAAAATCGACATCATGTGGTTTGACTTCTCCTACGATAATATGACCGGAGAGAAATGGAAAGCAACGGAGCTAATCCGTATGATTCGCTCTATCCAGCCGGATATTATTATCGACAATCGTTTGGGTGGGAATATCCGCGCGGCCGAGCCAGAAGAATATGCTGGAGATTTCTTCTCTCCAGAGCAAATCATTCCTCCTGGCGGCATCGTTGACGTGAATGGTCAATCGATCCCTTGGGAAGCATGTATTACGCTAAACGATAACTGGGGTTATCATTCCGAAGATAAAAATTATAAATCAACCCAGCAGGTCATTCGCTCGATGGTTGAATGTATCAGTAAGAACGGTAACCTGCTTCTTAACATTGGTCCAGATGCCAAAGGTGAAATGACAAGGGAATCGCTTGTCATCCTTGATGAAGTGGGCGAGTGGATGCGTCTGAACGGTGATAGTATTTATGGCTGCGGTAGTTCTTTGCTTGCTAAGCCGGAGTGGGGCCGTTATACGCAAAAAGGGAATAAGTTGTATGCACATGTCTACGATCGTGGAATTGGTCCGATCTATTTCCAAGGCTTGAAGGGGAAGATTAAGAAGGCTAGATTACTACGAGATGGCACCGAATTGAAGGTAGAAGCACCTTGGATGGCTGAAGAATATTCAGATGTTAACGGTGGAGCGTTTATTACATTAAAAGGGGCCAAACTGCCCGACGAAATGGATACGGTTATTGAGCTAGAACTTTTTAATTAATACAGATAGAGTGTCCCAAAAGTCATGAATGGCTGCTGGGGCACTCTATTGTCTTTCGATATCGGACCTGATAGACCCCATTAACGTCATTTGAGTCCAAAACTATTAGTGGAGGATGATACTGTTAAAAAAGGA
The DNA here is from genome assembly GCF_000758585.1 of Paenibacillus sp. FSL R5-0345. Classification (NCBI taxonomy): domain Bacteria; kingdom Bacillati; phylum Bacillota; class Bacilli; order Caryophanales; family Paenibacillaceae; genus Paenibacillus; species Paenibacillus sp. FSL R5-0345. The sequence goes on along the minus strand of NZ_CP009281.1, from coordinate 4,384,459 downwards.
GTCTAATGTCTACAATCACCGAGCAGTGATATTGCATTAATAGATAAAATATTAAATTCTAGCCTTACGGAAGCCTTCGTATATATTAAGAGCTGCAACTAAAATGAACAAGGAAATTCCACCGCCGACTAGCCCGGTTTTAAATTGATTCGTCGTAATGTTAAATAGATCAGACATATACGTTATGAATTCTTGGTTGAATACATTTGGATTCCGTAGGATGATAGCGAATACAATGATCACAAGGAGCTCGAGAGCTGTAGCACATAATGCCAATCCCTTTGTCCATTGTTTCTTAATTAATTTATAAATAGCTAATGCGGCTTCAAATCCGATCACTACAAGAACAATAGGCCAATACTGAAGTAATACATCCTGATTAAAAACGGGTGCGACAAAATCAAGTACACCTGTACCCCCTTTATATACACCGATCAAATGCTCAGCATTAAAATATAAGGTAGCCCATATCGCAATCCAGAAAAAACTACTGAATACTTCAAAATTCTTAATCGCTTTTTTCTTATGAATAGGAGTGATGTCCTTCAAATCATCAGGTGTCCATTTGCTCATTTTTGTTGTGAAGGGGTGTTTCTCTTTTCCGTTATCCGTTCGTTCGATGATAGCAAAAACTATAGTTATCCAAAAAAAGACTTGGATTCCTACCTCAAGGATACTAGCAATACCTTTGCTTATAACAGTCGTAACAATCCCCGCCACTGATTGATCGCCGCTATACCCGATCAGATATTCGGCAGTCATCGCGATTAAAGAAACCACTACAGCAATCGGTATTATCATTTTTAATAAGGTAAGATATAACTCATAATAACGTGGTCCGATGAGATGCATGGGCTGGTCGCGATATTCACTGGCTAATACTGCAGGATTCCCCAACTTAGCAAGTACAGCCTTGACCTCTTGTTCATCAGGATCATCCGGTAACATATCCTCTATGGTTGATCGTAATTCGAGAGCGATATCCTCCCGAGTTTGTTCTGGTAGCCTCCGAGTCACTTCATGGATGTAAATCTCAATCAGCTTCATGGTCATCCTCCCCTTGTAATAGGCCGTAGAGTTCTTTCGAATTCTTAAGCCATTCTTCCTTTAGCTGCAAAAAAATTTCTACGCCATAGTCACTTAAGACATAATACTTACGGGGTCTGCTCTCGGATGTGTCCCAGCTACTCGTCACTAGTTCCTGTTTCTCTAATCGGCGAAGCAATGGATACAAGGTGCTTTGATCAATAGCGATGCTGGATTCCTCCAGTAATTGAACGAGCGAGTATCCATACTGTGGTGTTCGTAATTGACTTAAAACAGCTAGTGTTAACGTACCTCTCCTAAGCTCTGTAATTAAGGAGTTTAATAAAGTACTCATTCACCCACCTCATTATATTTCTCATTTAAATACTTGCCGCCATTGTATGGATACTAAAAATGATATTAATGTATGTCATACAGTATATGTTTTATACTATGTATCATACACTATTGTTGCTACAGTATCAATTGAATTAGAATATTCTTCTAGGAAATAACAAGGAAATTTTACTAATCAATCAAAAAAAGTAAAAGGAGGGTGAAGTGAAATGGATTCTTTCTATAAAGACATACCGGAAGCCGCTACATGGGTAAGTGTTGAGCCTGTTCATAAAGGTTGGTCAAAGGATAAGAAATACTACATAAAGACCATTAGTGGCAGCGAACTTTTGCTGAGAACATCAGATATTTCTCAATATGATCAGAAAAAGCGGGAATACGAAGCAATTCTACGGCTGGTAGATCAAGATATTTTGATGTCAAGGCCGCTACAGTTTGGGGTATGCAATGGTGGTCAGAGTGTATATTCCTTATTGACTTGGATTGATGGGGAGGATGCGGAAAAGATTATCCCTACGCTAAGTGTAGAAGAGCAATATCAATTGGGTGTGAAAGCGGGACAATACTTACAATCTATACATCAAATGCCTGCGGGGAAAGATCAAGTGCCGTGGGCTGATTATTATAATCGGAAGATCGATAAATACATTACCAACTATAAAGCATGCGGCATTGTTCTAAAGGGAGAAGATCAAGTCATTCAATTTATAGAGGCGAATCGATACTTACTTGACGGACGCCCTCAAACTTTTCAGCATGGTGACTACCATGTGGGAAACATGATCGTTACGAAGTCGGGTGATTTGGGGATTATTGATTTCAACAGGTTTGATGATGGTGATCCGTGGGAGGAATTTAATCGAATTACATTTTGTGCGATGATAAGTGCAGAGTTCGCTTCGGGTCGTATTCATGGATATTTTAATAACAATGTCCCGGACTTGTTCTTTAAAATGATGGCTTTATATATTGCTAGCAACCAGTTATCAAGCATTTATTGGGCCATTCCATTTGGGAAAGAGGACGTTGCTGATATGCTGAGCAGGGCGGAAAGTGTTCTGAAGTGGTATGATGATTTTCAAACCTATATTCCAAATTGGTATTTGGCAAGCAAGTAGGATTCCTGCTATGCTTGACTCCTTATCAGTTTACTAGTATACTCATATTAACAAATCAAATCACAAACAAAATAAACAAATGATGGGCGTGACCAAATGAGGAATAATGGATTCACTGAAGATAACCAGTTAAGCTTATTGATCTGGTTACGGCTGGTAAGGGTATATGAGAATAGTAACGATCTTTCTAATGAGTTCTTGAAACAATTTGGCTTAACTGTCAATCAGTTCGATACATTGGTACAAATATTAATACATCAACCTGTGACACAGATGGAGATCGCCGAGCACCTAACCATTACTAAAGGCGGAGTATCGCATATGTTAGGCCGATTAGAGAAGGAAGAGTTCATTGAACGCAAACAGGATTGGAAAGTGAAGTACATTACTTTAACGGAAAAGGGTCAAACACTTATCGAGAAGGTGTTGCCTTTGCAATCAGACTTCCAAGCTTCGTTATTCGATCCATTGACTGACGAGGAGAAGAAAGTATTTTACAGCATGCTTAAGAAAATTCATCGGCATAGTCAAGATGTGAATCGGCTCCCGCGAGGGGTCCAGTAGTAATGACAAGCTTTATTAATCATAAAGCTTACTTTTTTCTCCATCAGTATACTAGTAAACTTAAATTCAATACGATTCAACTAGGAGGTTTTTAAAATGAAACAACAACCCATAAACGGACAACATCATGTGTCCATGATTACTAAAGACGCTAAACAAAACTTGTGGTTTTATACAGAGGTACTGGGCCTAAGACTTGTGAAGAAAACAGTAAATCAGGACGATCCTTCCATGTACCATCTATTTTACGGCAATCGCAATGGCGCTCCTGGCACCGAGGTATCTTTCTTTGAAATGCCAAATGCAGGTCGGACTCGCAAAGGGACGAACAGTATTAGTTCTTTCTCCCTTCTTGTTCCTAGTGATGAAGCCTTGTCATATTGGGCTAGTCGATTAGATTCTTTTGAAGTACCTCATGAAGCTATTGTAAGTATAGGGGAGCGTAAGTCGCTTACTTTTTATGATAGGGATGAATTGATGGTCCATCTAGTATCTGCTGAAAAAGATAACGGAATTGAGCTCGTTGAACCGTGGATTACAGAAGATATCCCTACAAAGTATGCCATCGTGGGGTTAGGACCCGTTGAATTGACTGTACGTGAGGCTAGCCGAACAAAAGCGGTTTTGGAAGATATTTTAGGCTATACACAAGTTCGGACAGTGCCTTCCATGGGTGATCCGAAGGTTATGGTGGATATTTTTGAAACAGATAAGGGTGGTTTGTACACTGAACTTCAGCTCAAAGAAATAAATGACAAGGATCGGGAGAGACCAGGTAGAGGCAGTATTCATCATGTGGCTATTAGAGTGAAGGATGTTGAAGAATTAACCGAATGGGCCGCCAAAATCACTGCTGCAGGGTTTAAAAATACGGGGGTCATTGATCGTTATTACTTCCATTCCTTGTATTTCCGGGATCCGAACCATATTCTCTTTGAGCTTGCTACAGATGGCCCAGGATTTGAGATTGATGAAGCTTTTGATGCACTAGGAGAGAATTTGACCTTACCTTCATTTCTGGAAGAACGTCGTGAAGAGATTGAATCGAAGCTTCATCCTATCCGTTAAACTTAATACAGCTATGAAAAGAGGATATTATCATGATGGAACAATATAGAATCGATGAGAGAAAAGGGTTGGAGCTAGGTTTATACACGTTAGGTGATCACACCACAGATGCCTTAACAGGTAAAGCAATTAGTGAACGACAACGGATTCAAGAGATCGTATCTGCTGCCAAATTAGCTGAGGATGCTGGATTAGATGTATTTGGAGTAGGTGAGAGTCATCAACCGAAATTCATTACCTCTGCAGCCTCGGTTGTCCTTGGAGCTATAGCAAATGCTACCGAGCGTATAAAGCTTGTAAGTTCAGCCACTGTGCTAAGCACTGCAGATCCTGTACGTGTATATGAGGACTTCGCAACTTTGGATTTGTTATCCGGCGGTAGAGCAGAGATTGTTGCTGGACGCGGATCGCGTCTTGGTGCTTATGAACTCTTTGGTTATGACGTAAGAGATTACGAAGAATTATTCGAAGAGAAAATTGAATTACTTATGAAAATAAATGAGTCTGATCGTATCACGTGGGAAGGGAAATACCGCCCTGCTTTAAATGATATGGAAATCTTCCCTAAACCTTTGAATGGCAAATTGCCAATCTGGCGAGCCGTTGGAGGACCCCCAGCAAGTGCAATTAAAGCAGGAAGAATGGGGATTCCGATGATGCTGACCACCCTTGGCGGCCCGTCATCTGCTTTTAAGGGTTCGGTGGACGCGTATCGTATGGTTGCAGCACAATCAGGATTTAATCCAGCGGAGCTTCCAGTCAGCACTACTTCATTAATGTATATTGATCCGGACTCACAAAAAGCATTCCGCAATTACTATCCTTATCTCAATCACTTGATGAAAGAGCTTCGCGGATCGAGTTATCCGAAGGATCAATTTGCGGAAGCGATAAGTGTGAGAAATGCGCTGCTTGTGGGTAGTCCACAACAAATTGTAGAGAAGATCCTCTATCAGCATGAGATGTACGGACATAACCGTTTTCTAGCTCAAATTGATGTTGGTGGGTTACCTTATCCTCAAGTGGAACAAATTATTGACTTGTTCGCATCTGAAGTAGCACCAGCCGTAAGACGCGCTACAGCTACTAAGAAATAAGAAGGAGGGGTTATGATGAAGATCATTAGGATATCAGGGTCTATTGTTGGATCGAAGACTAGAATCGCTGTACAGCAAGCACTTAATAATATTATAGAAAAGCATCCGGATTTCGAAGTAGAACTCATTGATCTAGGCGATTATATATCATCGGAACCCCTGTTTTTCAAGCTTCGATCCCGGGAACACTTAAGAACTTATTTGATTTACTTCCGGTTAATGGGTTCAAGGAAAAAGTTATCGGAATTGTGGTTACAGCTGGCTCTTCCAAACATTATTTAGTAGCAGAATAGCAGTTGAAACCGATTCTCTCATATATGAGAGCGGTGGTGGTTCCTAAGTATGTTTTTATTGAAGAGAAGCAATATGATCGGAAAATAATTGTGGATGATGATATTCTTTTTAGACTGAATCGACTAGCTAACGAATTGGTGAATACTACTAAAGTGATGCAGGTTGTGAAGAAAGAAGAAGAAGCAGCGTTTTTCTTTTAAAAATGTGTAATATAAAAGAGCAATTCAACCATTACGTTGAACTTCGTGCAACAGAATGGATCCGAAAAAAAGCGGATCTAAATTCTGTTGCATTTTTTACAAATGAATGTGGCTTGAAACTCTTTTTAATCTCGTCATTCAATGGAATCAATAGTAATATCGAACATAGGCATGAGGCATGAACTTAACCATTTTGTTAAATAACTGGAAGTATATAATTAAGGTTTCATTTATGAACAGGAGGAACGATGTGACTAATAACCGTATTGCCAATAGCAGGTTGTATAATCAAATAATTTCAGGGTCTTTACATCACACACCAGAGCAGGTTGTGAAAAAAATGGGGGCTATGCAAGCGCAAGATTATATGCAGGCGGTTTGGGCTATCGGATTACGTTCTCCAGCTTCGAAATTAGCAGATGTTGAGCGTGCAATTGTTGAGCGGAAGATTATTCTTACTTGGACGCTGCGGGGTACGCTTCATTTCGTCCCAGCAGAAGATGTGAAGTGGATGCTTCAGCTATCTGCACCGCGTTTAGCATCACAGACAAAGCGGCGAATGGTGGAGCTCGGACTTGATGATCAAACACTTGAGATCTGTAGGGAAATTATTGTCGATGCTTTAAAGGGCGGGAAGCAAATGGATCGTTCGGTCCTACTTCAGCTAATAGAAGAGGAAGGTATCCACACTGGGAATCAACGCGGTTATCATATGCTCTGGAATTGCGCCTATCAAGGGTTAATTTGTTTTGGACCGATGAATGGTAAACAGCAAACGATTGTGTTATTAGAGGAGTGGGTGCCGGATTGCCGAGAGCTATCTTACGAAGGAGCATTGCAAGAACTCGCCTTACGGTATTTTACTGCCCGTGGATTGGCGACCGTTCAAGACTTCGCTTGGTGGGCAGGTATAACTCTTACAGATGCTAGACGTGGGTTAGAATCTGTGAATAATGAACTTCAATCGGAGGATATAAACGGCGGCGAGTATTGGATGACTTCCCATCGACCAGCTCCTGCGGATGAAGATTCTGGAGTCTATTTACTACCGGGTTTTGATGAGTACATCCTTGGATATAAGGACCGGAGCGCTGTACTTGAGCCAGAGACGGCTCCTTTGATTGTCCCTGGAAATAACGGTGTTTTCCTGCCGATGATTGTTGTAGGTGGCCAAGTTGTAGGTACATGGAAACGAACAATTAAGAAAAAAGGGGTTGAGATTGTCATCCATCCTTTTGGAGAGCTTTGGAATGCTAAAGAAGCGGTGTTTAAAGCTGCTGAAAAATATGCTACATTTATTGACCTACCGATACTCAATATAAGTGTGTACTCTCCATTGACATGAGGACAATTGTTCTATGGAATAAACTTGAGTAAATTCAAATATCGTTCAGGGATGAATATCATGTTCATGAATGAGGACGAGTTAATAAGCTTTATTGATCAAGCGAAGACGAATACATAGGCTATAGGGGACCGTCACATCACAGAATGAACAATTAATAATGTAACCCGGCGGGCGCGGCCTGCCGGGTTTATTTTACATACATTTATTTGATCATATGAACTAGATTCGTCTAGCTAATTCTGCACCCTCCCAAATCGCATTAAGCGCTCTGCGAGCTTGCACAGCGTCACCAATTACATGATAAGGAATGGCACTTTCCTCCAAGAAGTCCTGAAGGGTTTGCTTGTTGAGGGCACGTGAACCTACTGCAATTACTACATAATCGGCTGGCAAGCTATGAAGCTCCCCATCTTTTTCAACCAGTACACTATCCTTGTGGATCGCCATACACTTACTGTTAGTCATTAATGTAACGCCATGGCCATAGAGACTTTCCATTACACAGATTTTACGAAGGATTCCCAGATCATTTGCTACATCGGCTTGCATTTCAACAACAGTGATTTGATTTCCACGTTCAACCAGCAGCTCAGCGACCTCAAGACCGACTAATCCCCCTCCAATAATAACGACTCGACCTTCAGGATGGGCTGTTCCCCATAATACATCATGTGAATTCACAACATGACCACTCAGAACGCCTTCTACTGGAGGAATAACAGGGGCGGAGCCGATTGCAAGAATGACTTCATCCGGACTAATTTCTTGGATAAGTGCTGGAGTAACCTCTGTATTCATTCGAATTTCCACACCTTCACGTTTAGCGGCTTCTCCCATATTTAGAGCGGCGGCGGCCATTTCTTCTTTACGCGGTGCGGCTCCGGCGATATAAAGCTGTCCGCCAAGAATGTCATTCTTTTCGCATAATATCGGAGAATGCCCACGCCGTTTCAAGGTGACTGCTGCTTCTAATCCGGCTGGTCCACCACCAGCAATAAGCACTTTCTTAGGCGTGCCCGCCCGTTGCAATTCATATTCACTTTCCCGTCCGGTTGCAGGATTAAATACACAGCTGATGAAAGGCACTTTCGGATTCACGAATCCATCGAAGCAGCCTTGATCACAGCCCACACATTTAACAATCGTGTCCGCACGTCCAGCTAATGCTTTATTACAGAATTCAGGATCTGCCAATTGAGCGCGGCCTATGGCTACGAAATCAGCCAGTCCTTCGGCAATAATCCGATCCGCAATCGCTGGATCATTAATACGTCCTACGGCGATAACTGGGATGCTAACCACGGATTTAATTTGTGCGGCATTATCTACATTGAAGCCTACGGGTAGATCAATTGGAGGTACTTCATATTTAATAGCTGTGCCTGCTGGAACGCCACGCGATACATTAATCGCATCAATACCAGCTTCCTCAGCCAGCTTCGAGAAGAGCTTCATATCTTCCAGTGTTAGTCCGCCCGGTAGATCCTCGATCGCTGAGATTCTCATCAAGATAGGGAACCCGGGTCCAACCGCTTCTCGAATGGCACGGATACACGCGAGCGGAAAGCGACAGCGATTCTCCCAAGAACCCCCGTACTCATCCTGACGGAAATTCATAGCTGGGCTTAGAAATTGTTGCGGCAAATAACCATGACCGGCATGGAATTCCACACTGTCAAAACCAGCTTTTTTCGCACGTGAAGCAGCCTCTGCGTAAGCTTGAACCATCTCGCTAACTTCGTGAAGCTCCAGCTCTCGGGGAATATGACTGACACCCTCGAAAGGAACAGGAGAGGAGGAGACTTGAATCAGGTTAGGAGTTACTTTCCCTCCATGCCATAACTGAAGACAGCTTTTGCCGCCTGCATCACGAATAGCTTGAGCTAATAGGGTCATGCCAGGAATGAATTTATCATCATAAATGGCTGGAGCATCATCAGAAGCAGCCGTTGGGTGAATGGTTGTTACTTCAACTGTATTTAAGCCGTTACCGCCTTTTGCGCGTGCAACATGGTAATCAATCAAGCGCTCGCTGACATAACCACCCGGAGCGTTCATTTTTGTTCCCATGGCAGGTAAAATGACCCGGTTCTTGAGCTCCATATTTCCGATCGTACCTTTGCTGAACAAGTGTGCGAATTCCATGAAATAACTTCCTCTCTACACTTAGGTTAAAAATAATTAGGTTATTTTAACCTATATTATCGAATGGGGTGATAAAAGTATGTGCATAAAATCACGAAGTATTTGGCACAAATGTAGTCCTTGAGGTAAGATAAGAAAATGACCGGAAATGAAGTCCGGTAGTTCGGAGGATGAACATGGATATTGAAGTCTTGATTCTGGCTCAATTAATGAAAGGGTCAAAGCATGGTTATGAGATTAAAAAAAATATTATTTTCGTAATGGGTAACGATAAAATCGTTAATAATAATTCGCTGTATCCGAAGCTGAAATTGTTTGAAAAGCGAGGTTGGGTAATTAAAAAAACGGAAATGCAGGAAAACCGGCCTAAACGGTATGTATATTCGATCACAGCCGAGGGTGAGGAGCGGTTTCATATCTGCTTGAACGAATTTACGCTGGAGACTATCCGTATTGATAATGAATGGTCTATTCGTCTTGCTTATTATGAGCTACTGGATCAGGAGGCCCGCCGAAGATTACTTGATTACAGAGAGACTTACATGAAAGAGAAGCTGGAACATTTACAACAGCTATCCCTAGTGCTTGGGAACGGTGAAGATTTGGTTTACTCTGAAGAGCTATATTTTTATACCCGTAGTATGGTATTACATGAGCTAGAGTTAATTCATATGCTTTCTCATAAACTGGACTCCTGGGATAAGCATTGATCCATATAACAGATATCTTACATACACACCTCGATAACAATGTGAATGAATGGTACATTTGATATTGGGATAGAAGGGGGCTTTCCATGAGAAAAGTATACTTATTAACCCTTAGTCTTATGCTTCTGTTTATTTTCCCAGCTTGCGATCGAGAACAGGCCAGCGATACTGTAATTAAGGAAGTAACGGTTACATCTAAAGGGAGAGTAATTCAATCTATCGTGATGCCACTTGAAAAGAACACTGATTTAGAAGAAGTTAGTGCATCTTTCCAAAGCCTTACGGCTGACCCGGATGTTTCAATTCCCTATGTGAAGATTGGAAAAATCATACAAATCGAATTTAGCGATACAGCTCCAGACAGCTACAATTTGACAGATTATATTTTGAGAGATGATGGCACTTTTAAGTATAAAAAAGAAACAGCAACGCCGGTAACTGTTGAATTTGAGGATAAGACAGCTACTTTTAAGCTCGATTCGAATATGGCGTCTTTTCTTAGTTCAGATAGTAAGGATTATGAAGCAGGGGCAACTATAAGGGGATTTCGACTGACAGGTGAGTGGGTAGACCAGACCAAGGAAATCACGTTTGTTGTTCGGACAGATGCTAAGTAGTTGTGGAGATCATAGAGTGTAAGGGAAAACCTAGGATTGTGGTTCATCAATGAAAAAAGACTAACCAGAAAGTGGTCAAGCCCCCATTTTATAGACACTGAAAAAAGACCCTAGGCAATAAGCTGTTTCCGGTACTCTACCGGAGGCAGCTTATTTAACCTTCGTTGTGGCCGATGTTGGTTATAAAATCGAATGTAATCTTCAATTTTCCTTTGTGCCTCATCCATATTTCGGATATCATAAGGATAGAGTCCTTCCGTTTTGAGATGCGAGAAGAAGCTCTCCATAGAGGCGTTGTCATAACAATTGCCTCGGCGAGACATGCTGATTCGGGCCCCAACCTTTGGCAGCATGTCGTGGTATGCATGAGACGTGTATTGGAATCCCTGATCGCTGTGAACGATCAGTCCAGTCACGTCTTTTTGCTGACTCCACGCCTGCTCAAAGGTCCGGAGAACCAGTTCGTTGTCGTTCCTAGCGCTCATTTGATAAGCGATAATTTCGTTATTGAATAAATCTTTAATCGCAGAAAGATAGAGCCACTTTTCGCCTACACGATATTGCGTAATGTCTGTCACCCATTTTTGGTTGGGAGCATCCGCTTTGAAATCCCGTTTCAAAATATTTTTCGCCACACGGTCTCCTTCAGAAGTAGCATAATTACAACGATGTTTTCGGCGGATCCTCGAACGAATGCCTAAATCCTGCATAATTCTGAGTACCTTCTTATGATTCATCCAAACCCCGTGGTCTTGTAGCAAGAACAATTGAATTTGGCGATAACCGTAGACTCCTTCATACCTTTCATAGACCTTCTGAATGAGCGCCTTTGCTTCCTGATCCCGATCTGTTCCTTTGCGCTTCAGGAAAGCGTAGTATCCACTTCTAGAGACCCTAAAGAGTTTACACAGGTTGCTAACGGCATACTCTTTTGCAGCGTTCTCAATGACTCTATATTTGTGCGTTTCACCTCCTGCATCCAGATTTCCAAACACTTTTTTAGCATTTCATTTTCCCGTTTGAGCTTTTGAACATACCTATCTTGATCGATATATTCAATACGACGCCCCCGTTGATCTAGTAGCCCAAATTCCCCTAGCTCTCGGTATTTCTTCATCCATCTCTTTACCCGTCCTTGATCTTGTATCTCAAAATGCTCCGTAATTTTCCGATAAGTCCATCTTTCCTCCACATGTAAACGAATGGCCTCTTTTTTAATCTCATCTGAGTAATTTTTAAACTTCTGTCCTTTAATCGCCATAAAAATGCACCCCCTAGAATTTCATCGGATAAACCAGGGGTTTTTTCCAATGTCTATTCTAAGGGGTGCACTTCAAAAGTCTGGCTAGTCTTTTTTTCTGTCCGATCTTATTATTTCACTTTAAGGCCCATGGCTTGGGCGACCTTAGTAAATACTTCAGTGTTTTCGTAGATTCCAGTAAACAACTGAGCATTTTTACCCATGGCTGTAATAGGAATATCTACTGCTGTATGACCCGAGGTCGTCCAGTCCACCACAAAATTCTGTTTGGAATTAGCGATGGCAAACGGACCATCCTCTTTAGAAATACCGTCGCCTGACTCATCTTCAGCATTCACAGCTTCAATAGAGAACCCACCTGTTTCATGGTCAGCGAGAACTAAGACAAGGGTATCGGGATTTTTTTTAGCAAAATTTTTGGCGACCTGTACGGATTTATCCAACTCTTGCCCCGCTTTAATTGTCATCTTGGCGTTGTTTTGGTGTGCAAATTCGTCAGTACCTTCTTCTTCAACCATCAGGAAAAATCCTTTTTTATTTGCTGCAAGCGTGTCTATCGCTTTTTTCGTCATTTCAGGCAAGGATACAACCGGATTATAAATATCTCCTTCACCCTCTGGCTTTTGCTGGAACATTTCCTCGTTTGCAAATAACCCGAGAAGCTTGCCGCTTTTCGCCTTTTGCATATCTGTTTTGTTCGTTACATAGGAATATCCAAGCTGCTTAGCTTTTTCTACAAGGTTACCTTGAGTACCCTTACTCTTCTCTGAAGGATCTTCAGTAGGCTCATCCGCGAACGTTCCTGGATTTCCTGCCGGATACCAGAAATCTTCGCCTCCACCGAGAAGAACGTCAACTTTGCTCTTGGTTAGGAGCTGCAGAGCGATATCACTTTGTTTGGAGCGATCTTCGACATGAGCGCCGAAGGCAGCGCCTGTAGCGTCTGTAATTTGACTTGTAGTTACAACACCTGTAGATTTTCCTGCTGATTTTGCATATTCCATAATGGTTTGGACGGACTTTTTATCTGCATCCATCCCGATGGCTCCGTTATAAGTCTTGACTCCGCTGGCATAAGCTGTTGCTGAAGCAGCTGAATCTGTAACAGGGACAGTGGAGCTTGTATGAATGAGTCCGGCATATGGCATAGAATCCATCGCTAGATTTCCTTTTTCACCTACTGTAGCTAGGCGGATGGCATTGCGCTGGGCACTTCCCATCCCGTCTCCGACAAACAGAATCACATTTCGTGTGTTTGATGAAGCTGCATTGGCTTGATTAGGGGCATGCGTAATGACTACGTTGGAAACGAAGAGAGCAGTTGCTGCAGTTGCTACAATGGCCGTCTTAACGCCGTGCTTTTTCGGTGATTTCATAATTTCCCTCCTAATGTATGTTTACAACCTCATACTATAGTAATTACATTAAGAGAATGTTTTCGTTACTTGTAAAAAATGTAAAAAGCGCTGTTGAACATTTGATTTTGCAGTAGGTATGGTTTCAAAATAAAATATATCTAGGTGTACGATTACAATATTTAATATATTCAGCTCCGAATACGGACTTTAAGTGCTGTTCTTCCTGAAGAATAAGTAAATGTATGGCGATAATGTTAAGTAGGAATATAATTAGTGTTAATAGATTTGGGTACATAAGATATAATCCCAGAAACATGAGATCAAAACCGACAAATGCGGCGTTTCTGCTAAATTTATATATACCATTCGTGATGAGTTTTGTTACAGTAGTCTTATCAATCCCAACTCTCCATGAAGTGCGCATAGCAATCATTGCTTGAATAAAAATGAAACATCCGAGGGCCGCTACCCCAACCCCGAAAAAGTGAATGACGGGATTATCAAACTGCTCACCGACTAGTGTAACTATGTATGACTCAGCTAAGGAGAACGCAAACCACGTTGCACCCCATACAAAAGTGGTAATCTTAACGAATAGCTCGGTATAATGAATCTTGGCTAGTTTTTTACCTTTTGCTAATACATTTCCTTTAATATGGTTCTTCTTGTATAGGATAACGAGCTTCATAAGGTAAGAAATAAGGAAAATGCAAAAAAGAATGAGAGATAGGATATTTTTTAGATTATTCATTGTATTTCCTCCTCACTAATACATATGAACGATTGCTCATATGTTTATCTATATCTTATTTCTTCATGCTGTGCGTGTCAACCCAATATTACTTCAGGAGGATAACGTGTTAAGAACAGTGTATAAGAAATGGTGGTTATGGGTGTTGGTTATAGCGGTTATTGCATTAGGAAGCACTGGAATCGGAATGCTTGTCAAGCGAGCGGGGGTTTCAACATATACTTCAAAAGAGTATAAGGTCTCTTTGAAGTATCCTTCCGATTGGGTAAAGAATCCAGAATATGATGAAAAATATCAGGGGGAAAACGGATTCTTTCAATTATCCGCTTTTTCTGGTGAGAGGTTATCCATTGATGATGTAGCAAACATGGATGCATTTCATCAACTGAAGCCTTATGGCTCCGATCCACAAATCATTGAGATGAAAATGCAGGGGCAGAAAGAAAAGAAAATAGAGGCGCGTTTGATTGTGCCTTCTGCTGATCAGGTAGAGGAATGGAACCATCAGGCCGCTATTATCATGAAATATCCAGAAGCTGTGAATATAGGAGATGTCTTGTATAATTATTTTATTTTATGGGCGGATATAAAGCATGTGGAGGATATAGGTCAGACTGTACGATTTAATGGGAAACCGTAAAGCATTTGCGTACGAAGAAAGTCCAGTGGCTTATCTGCTGGGATCTCTAAGAAATATTCCAACTGCCATTTTTGTGTCTTTTGAGCCTGACGACTTGTGGGAGTATCCCATGGCGGGTACACACGTATTGCTCTTTTTCCACCTTCGCCTTTATTAGATAATATATCTTGGTTAGCTAGGGCTGCTTTTGGAAATAAAAATTGACCAAAGTGATTTTCCTTGCGTGTACTTATAACGAAGAGATCGGCAGGATCAGATATGTCATAAGGTTGAATCGGCCCATCTCCAGTTCTCTCCCATAACGTCACAAACTGCCCGATCTTTGTAGGTGTGATTTTTGCAACACGGAATCTAATGGATAGCGCGTTTAAATTAAACATATACGCACCATATTCAGCATTGTGTGTTTCATGAATGAGATCAGAGCAATCAAGATTGCAAGGGTTATATACAAGTTCCTGGGTAGCAAGTAGATCACTATGAATAATATCTGAAGAGCTTTGTTTCTTAAGTCTCATCTGTTCAAATCTCCCGGTTGAGTCCCATTGAAACTCCTAATGCTCACTATCTTAATGCAAGAATAGCGAGTTCACAAGCGTGAACAGGGCAGATGTTCCGGAGTCGTTTATTTTTGAAGTATACTCAGATAATTGTAGAGGTATTGCAGAGAGTGAGTTTTTTTAATATAAAGAGCGCTGTTTAAATGATCTATGGGGGAGTTATAGGCTTTGGATATAAAGAATAAACAAGTTGAACAACGGTATTGTCCATTATGTAAAGAATTAAATTATTGTGGTGCTGACAGTGGTGGTTGTTGGTGTTTTCATACGGAAATTCCTGCAGAACTACTAGAACAGGTACCTTTAGAACTGAGAGGCAAAGCCTGTATTTGTCAAAGATGCGTAGAGGCGTTTAAAAAACATCAACCGGAAATTTAACTAACTCAAGACGAAAACAGTAATTATATTGTGTATACTTAAATAGTAATATAAAAAACATATGGGGGACACAGATGAGAAAGCCTATAATTGCAGTTGATATGGATGACACGATATGCCATCTAGTCAAACGAGCTATATACCATAACAACAATGATTTCCCCACTCATGTACTGAAGTACGAGGAGATGCTTGATTGGAATACGGACCATTTACGTCATCCAGATTGTACACAAGAGGTATTCTATGGACGGCCTGGTTTATATGAGGAGCTTGAATTGTTCGACGAACATGTTGTAGGTGAAATGCAGAAGCTTCACAACGCTTATGATGTTATTATCGTTACGGCGGCCCAGCCCCAGGCAGTTGTTGAAAAATGGAACTGGCTGCAGAAGCATATGCCGTTTATTCCCCTAGAAAATTTCTTCCCTTGTAAGCGAAAGAATCTTATTAATTATGATCTTCTGATTGATGATGGGGTTCACAATTTGGTTCCTGCATTGCAGGACGGAAGGAAAGTACTTTGTATTCCACATCCATGGAATTTGAGAGCTCGTGAACAATACGGATTTCCGTTATTGACCTCATGGGAAGGTGCAAAAGAGAAGATTGATGAAATATTGGGAAATCAAGAGAATCGTTGAGCTGTGGAGAGTTGTTCACTTAGAACAATTCTCTTTTTTTATGTTGTTATTCAAGAAAAGCAGTATTGACACGATAAATTAATTGTATATAATTGGAATAGACCGACGGTCGGTCTACGAAGAGGAGGACTCGAAATATATGAGGATTTCAAAAGAACCGGAAGAACGCAGAAATGAAATATTAGATATAGCAGAAATGCTTTTTTTTACTAAAGGCTATGCGAGAACTACAGTGAACAATATCTTGCAGGAGATCGGGATTGCCAAAGGTACGTTCTATTATTATTTCAAGTCGAAGGAGGAGGTTATGGATGCGGTGGTCATGCGATTCATCGATGCTGGAGTGGACGCTGCCAAGATCATTGCTGCTGATTCAAATCTCTCCGTACATGAAAAGCTGCTTCAAATCATAATGGCGCAGAAGCCTGATTCGGAGAGAAAAGGTCAGATGATTGAACAGTTTCATCAAGCTGAGAATGCACTAATCCATCAGAAAAGCTTGGCTGAAACTATTTTGAAGCTAACGCCTGTATTAACAGAGGTGATTGAGCAGGGAATCGAGGAAAACTTGTTCCACTGTCCCTATCCTAAAGAAACGATGGAATTTCTGTTGGTCGCCTCACAATTTCTGTTTGACGAAGGGATATTCAAATGGGAACCGGAAGAGATCATTCTTAAAATTCAGAGCTTTATTTATATTATGGAGACTACATTAGGCGCTGAAAAAGGAAGCTTTTCTTACGTAACGCAAATGTTTGAGTAAGGTTCGAACAAGGAGGATGAATGTGACGCAGGGGAGAGATCGTCAATGCTGCTACAAATTGTGAAAAAAGATTTTCAAAGGAATAAAATCATAACGATCGTCTTATTTATTTTTATGATGTTATCGGCTTTGCTTGCTGCCTGTGCTTCTCAAGTCATTATGGAATTGTCCGGTTCTTTAAGTAATTTTCTGGATAAATCAAAAGCTCCCCATTTTGTTCAAATGCATGCTGGTCCAATAGATAACGCAGTTATTCAACAATTCGCCTCTACAAATCCACCTGTTAAGAATCAACAGACAGTAGAAATGCTAAGGATAGATGGCTCGAAGATTGTCTTGGGTAACAGCAATAAGTCGGAAGAGAACAGCGTAATGGATATAGGTTTTGTTAAGCAGAACCCATCATTTGATTTGCTGCTGAATTTAGAGAATCAAGTGATTAGGGTATCTGAAGGAGAAATCGCAGTTCCTATTTATTATAAAAAGCAGAATGATCTGAACATTGGTGATCAGGTTATCCTTTCCAATGGACAGTTAGATCAAAAATTTATTGTTACGGATTTTGTCCGTGACATTCAAATGAATCCAGCAATTGTTAGCTCTAAGCGCTTTGTCGTAAATGACACGGATTATAATGCACTTAAGAAGAATCATGGAGAAGTTGAATATCTAATTGAATTTCAAATCACCGATTTAAGTAGACTTGGCGAGTTCCGGAATACCTATCAATCCTCAGATATGCCCAGTAAAGGACCAATGATAGACTATCCTTTGTTTAAGACGCTGAATGCTCTGACAGATGGGATTATTGCAGTTGTCATTATTTTAGTAAGCATCCTTCTTATGATGATTGCCACCCTGTGTTTAAGGTTTACGATGATCGCGACCTTAGAGGAGGATTACAGAGAGATTGGCGTCATGAAAGCAATAGGAATCTCGCAGCGAGATATTAGGAAGATCTATTTGGCAAAATATATGGTGATGGCAGCATGCGCCTCACTGCTAGGATATTTATTATCTTTGGGTGTGGTGCGATTGTTTACAGCGAATATCACCTTGTACTTGGGGACTGCTCCGAAAACGATCCTTCAGCCTATTGTTCCCGTCTTAGCGGTCGGTTTGATCTTCGGGATGATTGTGTTCTTTTGCAGAGTTATTCTTAGAAGGTTTAATCGTATAACAGTAGTAGAAGCTTTAAGGTCAGCGACTGTGGGAGAGATGAGAGGCAATACACGTAGATTGGATCTGAGTAAGCGCAAGCATCTAAATGTGAATCTTTTTCTTGGCCTAAAGGATGTTTATGGACGTTTCACCATGTTCGGATTGCTATTCTTCGTATTTGTGATCTGTTTGTTTATCATTCTTGTACCAGTAAATATATTGAATACCCTTCAGTCTCCTCGGTTTATTTCTTTTATGGGTGTAGGGCAGAGTGACATGAGAATAGATTTGCAGCCATCTGATCAAATAGAGAAGCGATTTAATGAACTGATAACGACGCTAAATACGGACTCCGAAATAGCTAAATTCTCACCATTAATTACTTCTCGATTTAAAGTGCTAGGCAGCGATGGCGTATGGGAGAACATCAATGTTGAAACAGGAGATTTCTCTATTTTTCCGCTCACCTATGTTAACGGAGGAACCCCTGAAAGTGGAGATGAGATTGCTCTTTCTGATCTGAATGCCAAGGAATGGAACAAAACGGTAGGGGATAGCGTTATTCTGGAGGTGGATGGCGCTTCGAAAAAATTGACGGTTAGCGGGATCTACCAAGATATAACGAACGGTGGTCGAACTGCAAAAGCCCGATTACCTTATAACCCGAAGTCCGTGCTATGGTATATCGTAGCTTTAGATGTGAATCCGAATGTTTCCGTTCAGGAGAAAATGGATCAATATGCAAAGTTATTTTATCCAGCCAAAGTTACTCATCTAGAAAGCTATTTATCTCAGACGCTTGGGAATACGATTCGCCAATTAAAGCTGGTCACTGGCTTATCCATAGCCATCTCGATATCAATTTCAGTATTGATTACAGCTTTATTTCTAAAAATGCTGCTAGCGAAGGACGCCTCACAAATTGCGATTTTGAGAAGCGTTGGCTTTACGTTGGAAGATATTCGAAAGCAATATCAGGTAAGGCTACTATTGGTTTCAGGTCTTGGGATCATTCTTGGAACCTTTGCAGCTAATACCATCGGTCAAAAATTCGTTCAATTACTCGGATCTTTTATGGGAGCATCCAAAATACAGTTTGTAGTTAATCCGGTTGTAGCTTATCTTGTACTCCCTCTTTTTTTCATGCTCATTGTAGCACTCACAACCGTAGTAAGCACGATATCGATGAAGAAATCCAATTTATCTAAACTGATTGTCGAATGAGGGTGAGGTGGTAGTATGTTCATATTAGAGACGAAGGGTTTAAATAAAACTTTTGTAACCGGGCAAGGAACCCCGCAAACGGTATTAAAAGATGTTCATCTACAGGTATCGAAGGGAGAATTCGTAGCTATAATGGGGCCTTCTGGCTCAGGAAAATCAACATTGCTCTATACGATCAGCGGTATGGATCGGATGACTTCAGGAAGTGTTGTTTTTAAAGGGCAGGACATCAGTGGTCTTTCTGAGCGTGAATTAGCTGAACTGCGTTTAAATCAAATGGGATTTATTTTTCAGCAGATGCATCTTTTAAAAAACCTGACTATTCGCGACAATATCATCTTATCCGCTTATCGAGCTAAAATTGTTAGTCGTAGAACCATCAATAACAGAGCCGCTGAGTTAATGAGAAAAACCGGGATCTCCGCACTCGCTGAGCGTGATATTACACAAGTGTCGGGTGGACAACTGCAAAGAGCGGCGATCTGCAGGTCAATCATCAATGAGCCTGATATTCTATTTGGTGATGAGCCGACAGGTGCACTGAACTCTAAAGCTGCTAGTGAAATTATGGAGATATTAATAGATATTAATCAGACAGGTACAACGATTCTACTGGCTACGCATGATGCGAAAGTCGCTGCTCAGGCAGAGCGTGTCCTATATATGCTGGATGGCAGTATAGCTTCTGAGCACAGGCTTGGAAAATTTAATCGATTAAATGGTGACTTAAAAGAACGGGAAGAGAAGCTGGCTGCCTGGTTGTTTAAATTAGGATTCTGATTGTTCTAGGATCATACCTATAATGCTTTTCATACACTATCCAAAAAGGAGTTATGCTCTTTATGGATAGAAATCCTAAACTAAGCAACGTGACCCAAGCTTATCTGAATGAATTCTGCAAGATACTCCAAACCATGATTAGAAGGATGACAAGTGTCCCCCTCTTATGTAGCATTTCCAATACCTTTATTCGGCAGATGATTCCACATCATCTAGCAGCCATTGAGATGTCTCGGAATATTCTTAGGTACACGACAAATCTGGAGCTGCAGAGCATCGCTACAAATATCATTTCAGCACAAACTAAAAGTATCTCCAATATGCAAGCTATTCAGTGTAAATGCAGAATGCTGACAAATACAGATTTCGAACGATCTCAGTATATGAAGAGGTTCGAGAAAATAGCGCAAACTATGTTCGCGGAAATGGGATCTGCAGCTGTAACCAACGGAGTGAATGCTAATATAGCCTTATCCATTTAAGCGATTGCTTACCCCGGATCTCCGGATCAAAGCAATTGCTTCTTTAGTTTACGGCTCAGAGTTATAGAGATATACTTTATATGTTTTACTCTATCAGGAAAGGAATACATAACATGGGAGATCTGAATTATAACTTAAATTTTGAAATGCTATGTGCAAAATACAAGTTAGGTAATCTGAAAAATGAACCTGAACAGGTAACAGGCGGCCTTCTTCACAGAATGTATCGTCTACAAACGGACAAAGCGCTTTATGCAGTGAAAGCTCTAAACCCTCAAATTATGCAGCGAGATACTGCTATGTACAACTATACTCTTTCTGAAAAAGTTGCGAATATGGCTTATCAAAATGGAATAAATGCGGTACCGGCGATTGTAACCAATGATTGTTTTATGCATGAAATTGAGGGTCAATTCTATTTATTGTTTCCATGGGTCGAAGGTAAAGCTTTGTCATCAGGAGAAATTGATATGGAGTGCTGCAAAGTGATTGGCGAACTCATTGCAAAACTTCATAAGATCGATTTCTCTACACTTCTTGATCATCATCCTAATGTGAATCTTGAGCCAGTAAATACATCCACCGTTCTTTGGAATAAGTATGCTCTACAAGCAAAACAGGAGGGTGTGGAATGGTCTGCCTTGCTATTAGATCACTTGAGCCAAATAAATCATTGGGAACAACTAGTAGATTCTTCAGCGGAACAATTATCGAATCATATGATAATCAGCCATAGAGATTTAGATCAAAAAAATGTACTATGGGATGAGCATCGCGTACCCATTATTATTGACTGGGAAGCAGCAGGGCCTATCCATCCAACACAAGAGTTAATTGATGTAGCTCTTTATTGGTCAGGTTTTGAATCGGGAAGTGTAAGCAAAGATGCCTTCTGCACACTTATTAGTACCTACCTGGGTCATGGTGGCGGGATTTATGCTAACTGGTCCGATGTTCTCAACTATGGTTTTCATGGGAAGCTAGAATGGTTAGCTTATAATATCAGACGATCACTTGGAATAGAGAGTACGGATGATACGGAGCGAGAACTTGGAACCCTTGAAGTAACCAGAAGTATATTAGGGTTAAAGGACTACGCTGATTTTATTCCAGAGTGTATTGAATGGTGTAATCAAGTCTACTAAAGGAGAACTTATATATGAATGTAGTAAACGCTACCATGGAAGATATAAAAGGGTGGCTGGAGCTGGCGGCAGAGGTGGAGTCTCTTTTTGGACCCATGGTAGATGATCCGAATTTCACGCTAGCCTTAGAGAAAAATATCAGTCGACAAAGTGCTTTTTGCATACGAGAGAATAGTGGTTCATCAGGTTCTCGATTACTGGGTGGAGTGTTATTTTCTTTGTCCAACGCCCCGAATTATAAGATTGGTTGGTTGTCAGTTTCAAAGCAAGCAAGAAATAGAGGAGTAGCGACAGCCCTACTTAACCATATTCTACAAAGTGTTGAAGCTCCCTCAGAGATATTGGTTACTACTTTTGGAGAGGATCATCCAGAAGGTCAACCTGCTAGAAGATTTTATCAGAAGTTTGGTTTCGTTCCTATGCAGAATAGAGTTCCAAATGGCCCCGAAGGCGGTTCAAGACAAAATTTCAAGCTGACGATCGCTCACGAGGATTCATTATGAAGAAAATAATGTATTTATCGACGATTTCATTTTTCTTGTTAGCGATTTCTTTTAGCCCGTTGTTCAACTATATCCGTGAGTATATAATTTCAGATCAGATCCAACAGCGTTATAAGATAGACCATGCTGAAAAAGGGTATAACACTTTAAACGTTCAAGAACTAGTGGTTGACGATAAGCATATTAAAATTGAAGAAGAAAATACAGGCAGGATTGCAGAATTGACGCTCTGGGATAAAGAGGAGAATGTCCCGCCTGGTGATATTGTCAAAGTGCAGTTTCTATTAAATGATCAAAAAATCTCAACCCCTGATGAAATATGGCTGTCTAATCGGGAAAGAGGAAGCAGATATTTCTCATGGATAGATATCCTTACTGTAAAGGATCGAAAGACTGGCGAAAAAGAAATCAATATAGTCCAAAGGCTTACAGATGATAGTCAGCCGATGGAAAAGCAAAAATGGAAAATAATCACGATTTCGCATGATGGCAGCATAGAAGAAAAATCACTGAGTTATGCTCAAAGAAGTGATAATCCTCTAGGTGTCAAGCTTATCGAATTTTCGGGTACTGCACTAATGGGTATGGGTTACTATTCAGATATTGCTAAAAGTTATCCAAGTGTAATTTTTCCTCTGATTTATCCATTTTTAACAGGTGTGTTGGGAATTTTCTTATTGATCATTACAGTTGTTCAATTACTGATTGAGCTTCAACATAGGCGCGTAATAAGGAAAAATGGGCGCTAATGTTCATAAGAGGTTGTGAATTTACCTGTAATCACGAATCACCTTTAACTTAGTCAACGTCGATAAAGCAAACAGTAGTAGCAATACACCGATGGAACCCATGACAGGGGCTGGACTGAAATGATCAGACAAGGCTGAGACGGCTGTAAGGCCAATAGAGGGCGCTACACTCATAATGGAGCCAAGTACACCGAAAACTCTGCCTTGTATGTCCTCCGAAACTTCCAGTCTGAGAATGGTATTGATCAGCAATGTACAGAATGAGAACATGAAGCCAATCAGTAGAATGATGGGAATGGCTAACGCAGCGGTAGTGACGAACGATAACAGGAGGTACATGGGACCCAGACATAACAGTCCAGTCATAATGAGGAAGCCTCGATTCTTTAATTTGGAGCCGAGAAACAAGATCATGCTCGAGCCAATCATATAACCTAGTGGAATACAGGCTTCCATCAGACCAAACTGAAAGGGGCTAGAATTCCATACTTTGACGGCCATGACTTGCGTTAGCATCAGGGAAGGCATAAAGAACAAAGTGAGCGTGGGGAGCATGATGATAATTGCTCGTGCGAAGGGGTATTTCCAAATATAACGAACGCCATCCGCAAGATCCTGCGTGAATTTTCTTTCTTCCTTAGGTCCGTTATTCACTCGGTTTGGCAGTGGAAGGGAGCGGACAGCAAGAACCAGTAGAAAGGAAACAAAAAATGTAGCTCCATCAAATAGGATGGCATCGGCCGCACCAAAACTTGCTACAAAAATACCTCCAGCTGAAAACCCAATCGTTCGACAGATGTTCTCCGACAAGTTCAGAATCCCGACTGCTTTTTGAACATGCTCCTTGCCAACAACAGTGGTGATAGAAGCTTGATAAGCAGGGGATTGGAATAATGCAGAGACAGTTGTAAGTCCCGTCAATATGGCCACGATAACGAATGATGTTGAAGACATAGATATAGCTAAAGCAAGCGTAACTACTAAACCACAGCTTATCAGATCTGTGACCAACATAATGGTTCTGCGGTTGATCCTGTCTGCCAGTGTACCTCCTATCGATCCGAGGAATGAACTGAGCAATAAATTGATGATCGTAATAATAGCTATCATTTTAGCGCTACCGGTTGTCTGAAGCACCCATAAACTTAAAGCAATGCTGTGAAAGGTATTTCCAAACAGGGAAATGGAATAAGAACTGAGTAGTAGCATAAATCTCCGGTTTCCCCAAAGGGTAGGATGGGATTGAACGGCGGTGGATGCATGTTTTGCTAAAGCGGGATCTGTCATTGGTTACTCTCCTCTCTACTTAAGCGCTTAAGTCAATATCCAAAAAAAATTAATCCACAAAATAACGATTATTCTCTTGTGCGGGGTAGTCAGAGCGATCTAATAACTCTTGCATCAGTTCAAAAGCGGTGGCTGCCTTATCCCCTGTGAATACAAATTTCTGCACATTTTCACCAAGCATTTCTGGGCAATTACAGGTACAAAGAACAGAAAGACGTGAGAATACCCCGGATTTTTCAACATAACTCCCAATAAACTCATTAATAACGATGGCTTCTTTGAAGATCCCCTTGGATAAAATTGTATTCAATTCCTCCAGATTTTGAACTTTGAATATAGCTTTTTCAGATAAAGGAAGACTGTCTTGAATAAAGCGAGTGAGGAGGGAGTTATTGAAGCTCTCCATAATTAAACACACCTCTGAAGGATCCTCCGGCATTACCTTTTGTAGCGCTAAACGATAATTGAAAAGAACTTGCTTAAACAGCTTATCTTCAACCATACTATCGATCAAAATCAAGGGAACACCTTCTACAAAATGCTTGGAAATCGAGTAGAAGGATTCATCTTGGACATCGATCAGAAAGACGGCTTCGAGTTTTCTTTCGACGATGATATCGAGTGAAGGGTGATCAGTACCAAGAGAGTATAAAAGTGTATGATATCCGGCATCTGTTAATCGCTGTTCCAAAGCACGAATAAATGTGAATTGCGCGTAGAGCTTCCAAGGAGGTAACTGGGTAGAATTATTGACAAGCACGCCTATCAATCCCGTTTTTTTATTGGCAAGTGAACGGGCTGCTAGATTAGGAATGTAATGAAGTTCTTCCGCGAGGAGTAGAATTTGATTACGGGTTTTCTCAGGAATGGTTTGGTTATCGACGCGGTTCAGAACATAGCTCACAGTTGCAACGGAGACATTAGCTCGTAGCGCGATGTCCTTCATTGTAGTCTTTTTCACCAGTAAACGACTCCCTTTTTGTATGATATTTCTAAAGATTAACATTCCGATTCCAAAGCGTCAATCCCTGGAAGGAGACGAGACTAAAGTATCAAATTTCTCTATATTGAAATAATTGGGAAATTATTGTAGGATTGGCTTAACCGATTAAGCTTATCGGTTTTTTGTCCATCAGAATCTAATAGGGGAGGCGGTTGCGAATGGAGAATGTAGTGTTATATCCCTTTAACAAGATCACTCAAGGGATATTCAGATTCAGAGATTTGACGGATTTTAATGTGACGGCAGTGGTTGATTTTGTCCTTCATAAGGGTTGCGATGTAGGAGAGTTAATCGAAGGCGCAGCTGCGGGTATCCCAATCACGGACAATATCGAAGAAGCGTTTCGGTCAGCGAATACGCTGATCCTCAATGACCCGGGAACCTCGTTTGGTAACAACGAAGGCGTATACGGAGAATTTAATCTTAAAGAGCTTTGGAGAGTGCTAGTACTCGCGGCGCATGAGCATAACATACGAATAATTAGTGTCCACGAGATTTTAGATCAAAACACACTTCAATGGTTGGAAGAGAACCAAATTACAATCGATATTGATGAGCAAATCCCAGATCGATTGGTGAGTAGAATGGTTGATGAGTATGCATTTCCATCTCCTACTGATGAAATAACTACCTATTTAAATTATTTTGAATTGGATACCAAAATCAAAACTTATAATCAAAGGATTTGCAAGGTGGGCATATTTGCGACACGTGGATGTCTAGGTAAATTTACGGCACAAATGTCTTTGTTTAGAGAGCTCAAGAAAGCAGGAGAGAAGGTAAGGACGATTATCACCGAGCCTACCGCATCTCTGTTTAATCAGCCAGGCGGAGATATTATGAAGTTCATCGCTCGTAGACCTCTAAATCAATACCCGTACTATATTAATGCTGCTGTTCGGGATGCGGAGAATGACGGCTGTGATTTTATTATTTTGTCAGGGCAAGGTTCTTTGCTTCCGAATGAGAATTTCATTATTGCTGCTACAAAAATTTCTTATTTGCGGGCTTTCAGTCCTGATTTGACAGTGCTCATAGCTGGGTACGACGATGATGAGCAAATCAGAGATAGTCTTGATATTCTAAGAATTTATGGAAATGGAAGCCGCTCTTTTGCAATCCTTATTCCAGATAAATATGAGGTTGATTTTGGACAATACGAATTCAAAACACCTGAAGAAATGGAGCGGCGAAAACAAGAAATCCGAAGTCGTTTTGACGTAGACCATGTGGAATGCGTACTGGATATCGGCAAATTAACCAGTGAACTGATTAAGCATAGGAAATCCATCAGTCAATAAACTGCGGGGGGCTGTGAATATGAAGAAGGTAGCTCTTTATCCATTCAATAAAATTACACAGGGTCTTATCCGTTTTCGCGATCTGCTGGATGTAGAAATTGTTTCAGTCATTGACTTCGTTTTTCAGGCAGGCTGTGATGCCGGTGAACTTGTTGATGGGACTCTATCAGATATCTTTATTTATGCTTCCCAAGAAGAGGGTCTAGCGGGTGTAGATACGTTAATCTTAAATGATCCAGGTACCTCCTTCGGTGGAAATAAGGGCATTTTTGACGAAAATGATTTGTCTGGATTGTGGCGGAAATTAGTAACCTATGCAGTTTTGAGAGGTATACGTGTTATCAGCGTTCATGATATCTATGATCAGGATACATTGAGCTGGATGAAAGAGAATCAGATTAAGATCGAGGTAATCCACGGATCTCGTGGCAACCTTTTTAAAGACATGGACGCACGTTATGGTACGGAAGGTTCTAACACGGAACGATACCTAAAGCAATTTGAGAATGAAGCCCTCATGTTCTCTATCCCCAAAAAAATTAAAAGAATCGGAATCTTCGCCACTCGAGGCTGCATCGGCAAGTTTACCTTACAAATGAAGCTATTCAAAGAATTCAAAAAGAATGACATTCCAGTAACGGCGTTCATCACTGAACCTACAGGCTTTCTGTTTGGTCAACCGGAAGGCGATATCTTCAAATTTCTGGAACAACGGCCGTTGGAACAATATCCTTATTATATTGATACAGTTGTTGACCATTCTGAACGTAACGGCAATGAATGGATTATCATGGCCGGGCAAAGCTCCATACTTCCTACCTCTAATATTGCATTCAATTCACTCCGCTTTGCTATGTTAAAGTCTTTTAATCCGGATCATGTGTTATTAATCGTTGGATTTAATGATGATGAGCAAATTCGTGATGCTATAGAAATATTGCGAATCTATTCCAAGCGTCCAATCTCGCTGCTGTTACCTGATAAAATAGAGTCCTCCTATGGACAGTACGAAACTTATCCCTATGAGCGGCGGATAGCCCGTAAAGTAGAGTTACAACAAAAGTTTCTAATTCATGTAGACCTAATCGAAGAAGCAGCAGATGTGATGAACTTGTTATTGGAAGCAGAGAATGCCTCCTCTATTGCCGGTAGAGGAAAGTGATATGTTAAATCCCGGACACTCTGTTTATCAGATTATTACGGATCGTTTCTTTGAAGGTGATCCCGGAATTCGCCCCTCAGCAGAACTGTTTAGCTCAGATCAATCCAATCTCCGAAAGTACTTAGGTGGGGACTGGGAAGGGATAATTCGCAAAATTAAGGACGGTTATATTACGGAAATGGGGTTCAAGGCGATCCTGATTTCTCAGCCAGTAGAGAATGTCCATACTTGTATGGGGGATGAAGGAGGTACGACATCGTATCACGGTTATTGGCCTCGAGACTTCCTAAAGGCGAATGCTTACTTTGGATTACTGGATAAATTCAAGGAGCTGCTAGACGTCGCTCATGAGAAGGGGCTAAAGGTGATTATTGATTTCACACCTAATCATACTTCTCCGGCGCTGGAGCTTAATCCCGGTTATATGGAGAACGGTGCTTTGTACCGCAGAGGTCAGTTTATCGCATCTTACTCGGGAGATATGGAGAGGGTCTTTCTCCATAATGGCGGAACGGATTTTTTGGATGCAGAAGACTCTCTCTACCGTAATTTGTATGATCTAGCTGGATTGGATCAAATGAATCCGCAAGTGGATGCTATTTTACGTGAAGGTATTGGATTCTGGCTGGAGTATGGGGTTGACGGAGTACGAATTGATGCGGCTAAACATATTCCGCCAGGCTGGCTGAAATCATTTTCAGGATGTATTCATGCCTACAAGCCAGCATTTGTATTCGGCGAGTGGTTTCTGCATGCCCATGAAAGCCCGAGTGATAATGCCGCCTTAGCCAATGATAGCGGAATAAGCCTGCTTCATTTTATGTTCAGCCATACTTTACGGAGTATTTTTCATGGGGGAGGTGGATTTGAACAGTTCATCGATATGTTAAGCGGATCTGCCAATAGCTACGAACATTTATATGATCAACTTATATTTTTGGATAATCATGATATGACTCGTTTTACTGTTCATGAGAATCCCTCACTTACGGATCTAGCGTTGTCTTTGCTTCTCACTTCAATTGGAATTCCCTTGGTATACTATGGAACCGAACAGTATATGTGCGGTGGGGATGATCCAAATAATCGCGCTATGATGAGTGCATTCAACAGAGAAACTTCAGCGTATCGAATACTGTCTCAGCTTAATCGTTTAAGAGAACGGAACTTCGCCATTGCTTACGGGGGAATAAAGGTACTTTACATGACTAATAGAGTGCTGGTGTTTGAACGGAGCTATAAGCGAGATGTGGCTTTAATCATGCTGAATGTAGAAGAATCTACACATGAGATCCCTGAGATGGTGACTTCACTACCAAAAGGGGAGTACTCCAGCTTGTTGGAACAAGTATTTGCAGGCAATGATATCTGTATTAATAGTGGAGGAAGATTGTCTTATAAGGTACTGGCGCCACAATCTGCTTATGTGTACGCATATGAATCTGAGCAAGAAGAGCCAGTAGCCGTACATTATTATCCTAAAGCAGGCGTACCAGGCAATGAGATTATTATTCATGGAAGACATCTGGGCGATAGAGGAAGTTTATTTGTTGGCGGTCAGTGTGCAAACGTTATTTCTTGGAAAGCTGATGAGATTGTTGCACGTATTCCGTATTTGTCGGCAGGTAGCCACAAGATTATGGGGACAACGGGTCAAGAAAGTGAATTTCTGTTGCCCGGCCGTTTAACAGTCTGGACAGCTCCATTAGTAACAGTGCGCTTCGTAGTAACGAATGCGTTCACAGATTATGCTTCGCAGATATATGTGTCAGGAAATGTGTATGAGCTTGGAGAGTGGGAGATAGATCGCGCGAGGGGTCCGTTTTATAACCATATCGTATACCGCTATCCTTCCTGGTACTGTGATATCAGCTTGCCGGCAGACTGTACTGTGGAATTTATACTTTTTAAGAAAAATAAATCCGGATCGGTGGACAGGGAAAAGGGATTGCCACATAAGTTTACGACCCCGCGAGAAGGTGTATCTGAAATTACGGTAGAATGGCAGAGTTAATGTAAATGTTCGACTGGAGGTATCTAATCTGTATTAGGAGATGCCAAGTATGGAAGAAAGATTGCAGTATGATGGGGAACGATTGACATTTCAGACAGCTCTGGACGAAGGCATGAGAAATCTTATTTCTAGGCATTTTAATGCATCATGGTATGAATTACAGCAGGCGGTTCGTTTAACTACACTTTCAGTAGATAATAAATTCTCACGTTTTCTCTTTCCGGTGAAACAGTCTCTTGGAGAAACAATAGAAATGCGACTCCCCCGTGTGGAAAACCGTTATTTTTATGCCGATTTAGGGATTATTAAAAAAGCGCAAACGTTTGTATCCATTTCGAGATCTAAAGTTTTGCATGTTCTGGAGGATGGTGAAACGCATTATTCGGATTGGCTCTCCTTTCAAAGAGATCATGCCTCTCCTCCGTTGTTGGAACAGAACACATGGTGGGAATATTTTACGGGTTATTCTCTATCTAAAAACTGAGAGATTGGGAGGAAGCATGTATGCCAAAACCCGTGTCCGTCTTAATTTTGTCATGGGAATATCCCCCTCTGATTATTGGAGGGATCGCACCACATGTTTATGAATTGTCCAGGCACTTGAAGGATGAGTGGACAGAGATTCATGTAGTGACCAATTCCGCGCCCCAAAGTCCTATTTTCGAGACGGAAAAAGGTGTGTTCATACATCGGGTGAATTCGTACGAGAACCTGACTGATTTTGAAGATTGGGTCCTCCAATTTAATCTGGCGATTGTGGATTATGTGAAGACCCAGCTTCTTGGTAATGTCAGATTTGACTTCATTCATGCGCATGATTGGCTGGTAGGGTATGCAGCTATTCTTTTACGACATCAGCTTAACCTACCATTAGTTACGACGATTCATGCCACGGAATATGGTAGGAATCAAGGGTTATTCACGCCACAGCAGCAGGGTATCCATTCTATTGAGAATGAACTCGTATCTCTTTCAGACAAGGTTATTGTTTGCAGTTCCTATATGAAGCACGAGGTTTGCAATGTGCATGCGATTGATGAACAGAAAATGGAAGTGATTCCTAATGGCATTGACCTTAGCTCGCTGCAACTTAAGGAGCCTCACACTTTTCAAAGAGAACTTTATGCACAGGCAGAAGAAAGGATTGTGCTGTTTATTGGAAGATTAGTGAAAGAAAAGGGGGTTCAGGTGCTCTTAGAAAGTGCCCGAGAGGTCCTCTTAGTGATTCCAGATTGTAAATTTATCATTGCTGGGCGTGGTCCAATGTTATCCGAGCTGGAAAGTATAGCTTCCGATATTAACTCCCAGGTGCTCTTTACTGGATTCATCAAGAATCAGGAGAAGAATTTCTTGCTTGAAATTGCGGACTTGTGTGTGTTTCCGAGTTTATATGAGCCTTTTGGTATTGTGGCAATTGAAGCGATGGGGAGTGGAACACCTATAGTTGTTTCTGACGTTGGAGGTTTAGCGGAGATTGTAGAGGATGGACGAACTGGGCTGACTAGCGTGCCAGGGGACTCATATATACTTGCCGAAAATATCCTGCGGATTCTTCAAGATTATTCCCTGGCCAGCCGTATTGCTGAAGCCGGCAGAACGGAAACTGAGTTGCACTATGACTGGAGAAGCATAGCTTTGCGGACAAAGGAAGTCTATTCCAAGCTCAGCGGCGTTAAACTGTGACGGGGATATTTCCAAGACAATGGATTCAGTGAGGAACTTTAAGGTCGAATTTTCCAAACTCTATAGAAAAGAGGGCACCGTTATGACGTCTTTTAACACCTTGAAGGAAGAGA
Source organism: Paenibacillus sp. FSL R5-0345 (assembly GCF_000758585.1). Taxonomy (NCBI): domain Bacteria; kingdom Bacillati; phylum Bacillota; class Bacilli; order Caryophanales; family Paenibacillaceae; genus Paenibacillus; species Paenibacillus sp. FSL R5-0345. The sequence continues at coordinate 4,352,953 of NZ_CP009281.1, read as the reverse complement.
TTCTTGATCATAATCTCTGCACATCCTGTGGTTTATGTGCCGCCGTATGTCCTAAGGGTCTTCTATCGATGAGTAGTGACTCGGTTCCTCTGCCTATATTTCAAGGTATCGAGGAGCTAGCCATGGATAGCTGCGGAAGCTGTACGCTTTGTACCGAGGTCTGTCCGGGTTATGATACCGGCGTTATGGAATCTGAGCTCCGAATCTTTGGTCGTAACCGCTCCGAGTCGGAACGCTGGACAGGTGTATATATTTCTACTCATCAGTTATCGGCAGCAGATCCGGATATTCTCGGAAGAGCAGCAGCAGGGGGAGCGGGCACTATTTTGGCTATCACGGCCCTGGAAGAGAAAGTCGCGGATGCGGTTATCGTTGTAGGTAGAGATGAAGAAAAGCCTTGGGTTCCGAAGGCGTTTATTGCAGATTCAGTGGATAAAATTATCGAATGTGCGCAAACGAGTTATTGCATCACCCCCAATCTTCACTTGTTGAATGATTCCCGGTATGAGCGAATTGGAATTATCGGTGTTCCCTGTCAAATTCAAGGCATTAATAAATTACTCAACTTACCAAAGGACACACCTACCTCTTTCCTGGCTAGTAAGGTAGCCTTTACGATTGAACTGGGTTGCGCTTCGAATACATCTTTGGCTGGAACCGAACATCTGATTGCTGGAATTCTGGGAGTTCAGCTAGAGGATGTTCTCTTTATGCGCTACCGAGAAGGAGAATATCCGGGACAGTTTGTGGTCAGAACACGGGATGGCAAAGAACATTCGCTGCCGTTTTACAGGTTGGTAGAAGAGTTCAAGAAATTCAAGACATTCCGCTGCTTATCCTGCCCCGATTGGTGGTCTGGAATAGCTGATATTTCCATTTCAGATGGGGACCCGAATATTTTTGATTCCAGCAAAACTGGAGTGTCAGTAAAAGCCTCCTCTACGGTGATGGTAAGAACTGCGATGGGGGCAAAGCTGATTGAACTAGCGAGGCGCAGGAATGCGATCGAGTTGGTTGATTACACATTCGATAACAACCTTGGCTTAGAGCGCAAGCGCCAGCGTTACCGTAGCTACGCTGCGCAAGGTGACCGAAAAATCCCGCTCGCTCCTGGAAGAGATATGAAATATTCGCAAATACTCTCGGATGACGAGGTGATTAGGAATGGAATTGGTACGGAACAAAACCGAACTGCCAACAAAATTTGACTTGAGGGTAAGCGCGAAGTTGGACGAGCATTCATTCAAATATGCATCGGTTCCCGGGGATAAATCTATTTCTCAGAGGGCAATTATGATGAACGCCATTGCCGAAGGGAAGGGGGTTATTCATAATGTACTGCGATCTCGTGACATTGAGAGTTGTATCGCTATTTTGCGCCAATTAGGTGTAACGTTTGCATGGAATGGTAATGCATTAACTGTCTATGGATTGGGGCTACAATCATTAAGAATTCCAGATGCCAGACTTGAAATCGGGAATACTGCTACATCTGCGAGACTTATCATGTCTGTTCTGGCCGGTCATCCATTTGCAGTCGAGCTAGCCGGCAATCGACTTCTATCTACTAGGCCTATGGATTGGGTGGCACAACCGCTGATAGAAATGGGAGCGTCGATCACCTATCTCGAAAGCGAAGGCTACCTTCCGCTTGTGATTAACGGTAGGTTCCCATTGAGCCCTATCAATATCGAGGCTACAGTAGCTAGCGCACAGGAGAAATCAGCCTTTCTATTTGCGGGTCTCTATGCAGATGGAACAAGTAGCTATCGACAAATGTGCCAGAGTCGCGATCACACGGAACGATTGATGAATTATTTTGGAATTGACATTGAAATCCAGAATAACGTTACCTCTATCCGAGGTGGTTATAACTTTGCAGCGAAAGATGTGATTGTTCCAGGCGATTTGTCTTCCGCTGCATTTTTGCTAGCAGCTTTTACGATTCGTAGTATGGATCGTAAAAAGGAACTTTGGATCAGAGATGTAGGTGTGAATCCAACTCGGTTTGGATTCGTCAGCGTGCTACGAGAGATGGGGTTGGATCTGAAGCTACATCGGGAAAGGCAGCTAATATCGGGTGAGCCAATAGCGGATCTTTACTGCACTACAGGAAAAACGCTAACTTCCGTACATGTGGAAGGCAACGAAAAAGTACAGAGTCTGATCGATGAGGTTCCATTGTTAGCTGTAGTATCAGCATTCGCTGAGGGGACTACCGTCATTAGGAACTGTAGGGAGCTGAAGGATAAGGATACAAACCGATTGGAGACAACTGCCAAGCTATTAGCGGCGTTTGGACTCGAGACTTCTTATGACGAAGATGAACTTATTATCTTTGGTGGTCGTAGTCCTTCGCCTGCAGTCGTGGATAGTTATGGTGATCACCGAATTGCTATGACTGCCGCCGTTCTAGCTAGTAGTATGGAAAAGCCTTCTATTATTCGGAATTGTGGTTGTATCGCTGTTTCTTATCCTGAGTTTCTGAATGATCTGTCTCAATTTGCTGAGATTGAAATTTTGCAGTGACGAGATTTAAGACAACGTATTTAAGGTGGAGCTACCAAGCTAGAGCGGAGCGCTGTGTGTGCTCTAGCTTTTTTTATTTCATTTAACTAGTTGATAAACTGTTAACTTTTCTATGAACATACTCTTCCTTGTGATGATTTTTATATTTTGGGTAAATAGATTTAAGAACCTAAATAAGTCAGCGAGAAGAGGTGTTCTCATGAAAACAAATTTTAATCCAGACGAGACAGAACAATGAAATCGCTTTATATACTGACACAAATTTGTGAAACCATTCACTTAATTATTAAGAATTTTAATATATAATTAATTTATAATCAAAATTAGGGGGAATCGAAATGAAACTATTTAAAATGATTTTGGTGGCCGGGGTTTCGGTAGCGGTATTGGCTGGTTGTGGAGCAAACGAGGATAAAGCAACTAACTCGGCGGCAACTTCAGCTCCGGCTGCTGAGCAGACAGATGCAGTCACTACTGCCTCGATTGTTAATCAAGCAGATGCATTTACTAAAGCTGTAAGCAAAGATGGAAACTGGATTGTAGCTATTCTAAATGATGTAACGATTCCTGAAGAGGTTGTTGTAGCTGGAGAATTCCATGATAAAGGAGCCGCTGATGGCGACATCTATCGTAAGATTGCCCTCTACTCACAAGACGCTGATCATAAGATCACTGCAAGTTATACACTTACCGTACCTAAGTTTACTGTACAAAGTGAAAATTTGAAAATTGAAGGCGGAACGATTAAAGGCGATGTTTATGTAGAAGCGAAAGGTTTTACTCTGCCTGAAACCGCAACAATTGACGGTAACCTATACTTCACAAGCGAGGATCTGAAAGCATCTGCAAAGATTGACGGAAAAGTGACTGGAACAACAGAAGTTAAATAATTTTGTAATCATCTCATACGTAGAAGCCAACCCATAGACTATGGGTTGGTTTTTTCTTATTGAGGTGATGAGATGTATCCCGGTTTAGACGGTTGTGGATAATGATTATGTGATCTTTGGTTGATTTTCTTAATATTGATCTTATAATATTACTACCACTACTAGGAGGAACACATATGTCTAAGGAATATTCACGTACGTATATTGAGAGTGTAAAGCTTGAAATGTTAAATAGATTGGGATTGAAGCAAGTGTTCTTTAAGGAGCAAATAGGTGACGCTTTGATTTTTGAAGCGGTGGGATTTGATAAAGGAAGCAAGCATCGTTTTTGTGTTAGACCGAAGACGAAAACGATTGACGAATTCATTTCAGGAAAATGGATGAAGGTCCGTAGCTTTGTAATCAAAAGCGTAGAGATGTAATTTTGAACTCTAAAATGGTAGTTCCGTTTATATCGGAGTTACCTTTTTTTGCAGTTACCTAATACTGTGAACGTTTCGTGGGGCTTTTTTTCAAAGATAATGTGAAGTATCGCCGTAGAGATCAATGGTAGTATGATGGTCAGTTAGCGTTACTTTACATAAGGCTGTGGAGAGAATATCCGGCATTTCCCCTAACTCTTGCAATGATTTATTGAGAAAATGAGCCATTATAACTTTTAACGTTATCCGATGAGTGACAATAAGCACCTCAAGTCCTTCGTTATCGTTAATGATACGCTCTATAGTCGGCGTTACTCTTTGTTCAAGCTGACTGTAGGTTTCACCTGAAGCTAGAGGGAGATATAGATCAGGTCTTGTGAAAAAATGAGAGTATTGTAAAGGATAATCTTGTTCAATCTGATCCGTGTTCATTCCTTCCCAAATGCCCATGTTAATTTCCATTAAAGAAGCATCCTGTTGAATGGATAAACTCCGCTTTCCCCGTAAAATCTGCGCAGTATGCAATGCTCTTGGGCTAGTACTAGAATAAATTGCACTTAAATTTTCGCCTTCCAAACGATCTCTCAACCATTCAGCCTGTTGCTCACCTAACGCTGTAAGTGCCGAATTTTGATGCCCCTGCATCCGTTGTTGCAAATTCCATTCGGTTTGTCCATGCCGGGTTAAGAATAATACTGTCTCCTTCATTAACGAAACCTCCCTTATGAATAGTTGTAAGTATAGGATAAAAAAATATAAATAAACAATATATAATAGTTAGCATCCATAATGTATGGTTATAGTAAGAAACGAAGCTTCTTGAATAATGATTTTATTTTATATGGTTAGGAAGATATCACGATGAACTTTCATGTATTAAAATTGTTTTACTACGTGGCGATAACAGGCAGTGTGACCAAAGCTTCTGAACGTTTACATATCAGTCAACCCGCTATATCTGCGCAGATCCGTAAGTTTGAACGGGAGAATCAAATTTTATTATTAGAGGTCAAAGGAAAGAGGATGGTACTTACACCGATTGGAAAAAGACTGATCGATCCCCTTGAGAAGTTATTTGCCATGGGTGAACAAGTACAGCAGATCATTGAGAATCATCACAAATTTCCTGAGGGTCAAATTCGGATCGCAGGTAATTATCTGGCTACAAGTATCCTCATTCCGAGGTGGGCGTCATTATTCAAACAATCTTTTCCGGAAGTAAAAATTCAAATCACTACTACTAATTCTCAGGAAGTGATGGAACAATTAAAAAGCTTTGAAGCGGACGTGGCGATTTACAGTGATATGGAGTTCCCTTCGCATCATACAGACATATTTGAATATCGGGAGTTATACAAGGACGAGTATGTGTTCGTGGTCGCTTCTAAGCACCCTTTTGCTAAGCAGCAGGTTAGCTTTGAAGAAGTGATGTCTGAAGCATTTATTATGAGAGAGGAAGGCAGTGCAGCTAGAGAGAGACTTGTTCGAATATGTGAAGAAAAAAAGGTACAACAGCCAAGAGTTGAGCTTCAATTTAATGGAGTGAATGAGGTTATTCAAGCTGTGATTGCCGGGTATGGGGTTAGTTTTGTATCCGCTTTGTTAGCTAAGCCTTATCTTGAACAGGGGACGTTAGCCAAGGTTGATGTGGAAAATGTAGTCTCTAATCATTCGATATGGATGGGCTACAGAAAGAAGGAGCTTAAGGTGAGTTATATTCAGTCATTTATTAAGCTCGTCATGAAGCAAATATCAATAAATATATAATCATTTTTAGGAAATTGAAGATAATCTTATGGTAAACTATGGATGAAAAATGGGGAGGGGTTATGATGGATACAATCGTGTTCAAACAAATTGAATTTGTGCGTAGTGTTACTGTTCGTGCAGTTGAAGAGCTTTCCGAGGAAACGCTAGATATCATTCCAGAAGGTTTCAATAACAACATCAGATGGAACTTGGGACATATTTATTTGGTGCAAGAGAAGTTTGCTTTTCATTCCGCTAGGGAGCTTATGCAATTGCCGGAAAGCTTTGAACGATTATTTGCGAAAGGGACAAAACCTGCAGAGTGGAGCGAGAAGCCACCAACACTTGAAGTGTTAATCGAGATGCTTTCGGAGCAACCCAAACGTATCAGGGAAGCTATGAACAATCGCTTAAGTGAGCAAGTGACCCCTCTTACAACCGGTAGTGGATTAACATTAAATACTATCGGAGAATTCATAAATTTCACGCTTTACCATGAAGGGATGCATTTCAATACTATAAAACTATTAAATCGATTTGCAGATTGAAGTCATTAAATCGGATCAACACTAGTGGGATCAGCAACTTGGGGGGGGATTCAATGGAAGTAGGAAGAATCCTAGGGATTGCTTATAATGTGATTCCTGTAGAAGATTTAGAGAAGTCTGCAGCTTGGTTTGTGAAACATTTTGGCTTTAATATAAGAGATCGGAGAGAAGGCAACTTAAGCTTATTTAGGGATAATAGACCGATCCTATGTTTAACTCAAAGTGATCATGATTCGAGAGCTGTATTCGAGGTAAGGGATAAAAAAAGATGGGTGATCACTTTCTTTACAAATGATATCTCAACCCTTCATCAGTATTTAGTTTCAGAAGATGTGAAAGCCGGAAACATTAGCGATGAAGGAGAATATGGGAAGTTTTTTGTCTTTGAAGATTTGGATGGTAATTTATTTGATGTATGGGAACACCATGATTGTGAGCTGGTTTATTAGCTTTTTTAAGGATATCGATGTCTTGTCGATATCTTTTGTTATATATTGGAACAGAAAAATATTTGTAATGAAAACGGTTTTATGATACTCTAATTTATGTAATACATGTAACCGGTTACACATTGGGGGATGAAATGAATGATGACGATTAAAGATGTTGCAAAAATAGCTGGGGTGTCGGTAGCAACCGTTTCAAGAGTTATAAATGAATCTGGTTATGTTAATATCGATACTCGAAAAAAGGTTGAAGCAGCGATCAAAGAAATGAATTATACCCCTAATGAGGTTGCAAGATCTTTGTACAAACGGAAATCCAAATTAATCGGACTTCTATTACCTGACATTACGAACCCATTCTTCCCGCAATTAGCACGTGGGATAGAAGATCGGATGCAGGAGCATGGTTATCGCATTATCTTTGGGAATAGCGATGAGAACGAAGAAAAGGAATTGGATTATATTCAAACCTTTATCCAAAATAATGTCATTGGCATGATCTCATCCACTAATTTTCCTGAAAAAGATATCTACTCTAACTTGAAAATCCCGGTTGTATTTCTTGACCGTACTTCTAATGACAGTCCCTCCGTATACGCAGATGGCAGAAAGGGCGGACGCCTTGCTGCTCAAGAAATCATTGCACGGGGAAGCACTAAGATTACAGTGATGCAAGGACCGGCACATATTAAACCGGCGCAGGATCGATTTCAAGGTGCGATAGAAGTGCTTGATGAGATGGGAATCACTTATCATGTGATCCAGACATCATCGTTCTCCCACACAGAAGCAGAACAATGGGCTGTAGAGTTATTTGATAAATATATAGATACAGACGGTGTAATTGCCAGTAATGACATCGTAGCGACGGCAGTGATTCATGAAGCACATCGCTTAGGTAAAAGAGTGCCACAGGATCTCCAAATTATTGGATTTGATGATATCCCGCTTAGCAGTCTTTTGTCACCTTCGTTATCCACTATTCGTCAGCCAGCACATGACATGGGCCGAGAAGCGGCGGGTTTACTTATTAAGTTAATTGAGCAAGATAAGGTAGAAGATAAAATCATTCAATTACCCGTCAGCTTTGTGGAGCGGGAAACAACAAGAAGTAAAGCATAGATGACGACATAAGAAAGGTTGATGAACATGGCTAAGATTTGTGTCATTGGAAGCTGTTCAATGGATTTGGTGGTGACTTCATCCAAGCGGCCTCATGCAGGGGAGACTGTTCTAGGTGAGAGCTTCGCTACCGTTCCAGGAGGTAAGGGGGCGAATCAGGCTGTGGCAGCTTCGCGTCTAGGGGCCGAAGTTACGATGGTTGGTTGTGTAGGTGAAGATTTCTATGGTAAGGAGATCATGGATAATCTAAAGAGAAATCGGGTTCTTATCACAAATGTGGAACCGGTTACACATACCGAAAGCGGGACAGCCCACATCATTTTAGCAGAAGGTGATAATAGCATTATCGTTGTAAAGGGAGCAAATGATTTCGTTACTCCTGCTTTAGTTGAGCGAGCGCTTGATGTTATTAAAGGCTCTGATATGGTGCTAATCCAACAAGAAATACCTGAAGAAACAGTATCTTATGTAAGTGAGCTTTGCCATAAATTTAATGTACCTATGCTGCTTAATCCGGCACCTGCTCGTCCTATCAGTGACACGATTATAGAAAAGGCTGCTTATCTAACACCTAACGAACATGAATGTACAATTTTATTCCCTAAGATGAGTACTGCTGATGCCTTACGGAAATATCCCAACAAGCTGTTTATCACAGAGGGAAGCAATGGCGTGCGATTTTATGATGGTGAACAAGAAGTTCTGGTTCCTACTTACAAAGTGAATGCTATAGATACGACTGGAGCTGGAGATACTTTTAATGCGGCATTTGCAGTTGCGTTAGCTGAAGGCAGCTCCATTCTGGATAGTGTAAAGTTTGCCAATCGAGCGGCATCTTTATCCGTTACTAAATTTGGTGCTCAAGGTGGTATGCCAACAAGAGCAGAGGTGGAGGCGAATATGTAGCTATGAAGAAACACGGGATATTAAACAGCCATATTTCCAAAGTGCTTACGGATTTAGGTCACACCGATACAATTGTCATCGCAGACGTTGGGCTTCCAGTTCCACCTGGTGTTCCGAAGATTGATCTCGCGATTAAACTAGGGGTTCCTAGTTTCCAAGATATCGTTGATATCATTTCAGAGGATATGGTCATCGAAAAGGTAATTGTGGCAGAAGAATTAGCTACGGACAATAAAGCTACTTCTCAATACTTAAATAATAAGTTTAAGGAAATACCCATAGAAGCGTATTCACATGAGCAATTTAAACAACTAACCCAGCAAGCTAAGGTTATTATTCGCACGGGTGAAGCTAAGCCGTATGCAAACTGCATTCTGCAAGCCGGGGTCTATTTTGGATAAGAAGGGGGTTCGAAGTGTATGCACATTACGATGAAAGATATTCATAAGTCTTTTGGCGCTAACCGAGTATTGACCGGTGTGGATTTTGAACTCAAGGACGGTGAAGTCCATGCCCTGATGGGTGAGAATGGCGCAGGTAAGTCTACACTCATGAATATTCTGATTGGTCTGCACCAACGTGACCAAGGAACGATTCGTATAGATGATCAGGAGAAATACTTTACGAATCCCAAAGAGGCAGAACAATATGGAATTGCATTTATCCATCAGGAGCTAAATGTGTGGCCGGATATGACGGTTCTGGATAATCTGTTTATTGGCAAGGAACGAACATCCAAATTCGGCCTGTTAAATAGGAAAGAGATGAAAGCGTTAGCAAATGAACAGTTTGCTAAGCTCTCTGTGACCATTCCTTTGAACCAAGAGGCGGGGGAATGTTCGGTAGGTGAAAAACAAATGATTGAGATAGCTAAAGCGCTTATGACACATGCAAAAGTTATTGTCATGGACGAGCCCACCGCTGCATTAACCGAGAGAGAAATACAGAAACTATTCGAAGTCATTGCCTCACTGAAGAAAGAAGGCGTCTCTATCGTCTATATTTCGCACCGGATGGAAGAGATTTTTACGATATGTGATCGAATCACCGTTATGCGGGACGGGAAAACCGTAGACACGAAGCCCATTCCTGAGACTAATTTTGACGATGTAGTTCGGAAGATGGTAGGTCGTGAATTAACAGATCGGTTCCCTGAGCGAACTTCTAAACCTGGAGGAGTTGTTCTTGAAGTTAAGAATGCTTCAAAGAAAGGCCAATTTAAAAATGCTAATTTCTCAGTACGAGCTGGTGAAATCATAGGATTCTCCGGATTAATGGGATCAGGACGTACAGAAATGATGAGAACCTTATTCGGATTGGAATCACTAGATCAGGGTGAAATCTGGGTGAAGGGACAGAAGGTTACCATTCGAAATCCCAATGATGCTATGCAGGCTGGAATCGGCTTCGTTACAGAGGACCGCAAAGATGAGGGGTTAGTCCTTGATTTCTCGATTCGAGATAATATGGTGCTGACGAATTTATATAGCTTTGCCCCCAAGGGCGTAATCATTGATAAGAAAGAACAAGAATTTGTGGACATGCTCATTAAGCGGCTACACATCAAAACGCAGTCCTCATCGACTTTGGTGCGAAATTTATCTGGAGGTAATCAACAAAAAGTAGTTATCGCCAAATGGATTGGTATTGGCCTCAGTGTTCTTATCCTCGATGAACCTACACGCGGTGTCGACGTAGGGGCAAAACGGGAGATCTATCAGTTAATGAACGAATTAACCGAACGTGGCGTCGCCATTATTATGGTATCCTCAGAACTCCCTGAAGTCCTAGGGATGAGTGACCGCATCGTAGTTGTTCATGAAGGGGAAATCAGTGGAGAACTTACACAACAAGAAGCTACGCAAGAAAAAATCATGACGTTAGCTACAGGGGGGCAATAGTAATGACTACTATCAAAGATGAGAGTGTAAAGAAAGGTTTCCAAATCGGGCAAATCACACAGAAATTAGGGCCATTACTAGGGCTAATCATTCTAATAATTATCGTAACCGTGTTGAACCCAAGCTTTATGGAACCTCTTAATATACTGAACTTGCTTAGACAAGTCGCAATTAATGCGCTTATCGCTTTTGGGATGACCTTTGTTATTCTAACGGGTGGCATTGATTTATCAGTAGGTTCTATTCTAGCCTTATCCAGTGCTTTCACAGCCAACTTGATGTTGTCAGGCTGGGATCCGATCTTAGCTATTATTGTGGGCTGTTTAGCGGGTGGACTGATGGGGATGGTCAACGGTCTAATGATTACGAAAGGCAGAATGGCACCCTTTATCGCTACGTTGGCGACCATGACTATTTTCCGCGGGCTAACGCTTGTATACACAGACGGTAATCCGATCACTGGTCTAGGTGACAGCATGACGTTTCAATTGTTTGGCCGTGGATATTTACTAGGAATACCTGTACCTGCTATCACGATGATTATCGTATTCGCTGTCCTGTGGATTGTACTTCATAAAACGCCATTTGGCCGTAAAACGTATGCCATTGGGGGGAATGAGAAAGCATCCATTATTTCAGGGATTAAAGTAGACCGCATCAAAATAATGATCTATTCCTTAACCGGTATGTTATCCGCATTGGCAGGGGCTATCTTGACCTCTAGATTGAACTCAGCACAACCAACAGCAGGAACATCCTATGAGTTAGATGCGATTGCGGCTGTAGTATTAGGGGGGACGAGCTTAACGGGTGGTCGTGGACGTATTGTTGGTACATTGATTGGTGCCCTTATTATCGGGATTCTGAACAATGGCTTGAACTTGCTCGGCGTATCATCATTTTACCAAATGGTAGTTAAAGGGATCGTTATTGCGATTGCTGTGCTCATAGACCGTAAGAAAGCCGTATAAGGGGGATTCGACATGAAAAAGCTCACATTAATTTTTACTTCCTTACTATTGATTCTTATGACGGGTTGTTCCTTAGAGCCTCCAGAGTGGGCTAAGCCTAGCAGCGGTGGGGGTCCGGGGAATATGAAGATTGGATTATCCATATCTACCCTGAATAATCCGTTCTTTGTATCCGTTAAAGATGGAGTTTTGGCAGAAGCTAAGAAGTTAGGCATGGAAGTTCTCGTTATCGATGCGCAGAATGATTCGGCCAAGCAAAGTAATGACATTGAAGATTTAATGCAAAAAGGTGTAAATGCGCTGTTAATCAATCCAGTTGACTCTTCAGCGATCTCGACGGTTGTTCAAACGGCGAACAGTTTAAGTATTCCAGTCATTACGTTGGACCGTTCTGCAGATAAGGGAGATATAAAAGCCCTTGTTGCCTCTGATAATGTAAAAGGTGGATCAATGGCGGCAGAATATATTGTTGAGCAGCTTGGAAAAGGTGCAAAGGTTATTGAGCTTGAGGGATCACCAGGAGCTTCAGCCACTCGTGAACGTGGGAAAGGATTCCATGAAATCGCCGACACTGAGCTTGATGTGATTGCGAAGCAAACCGCAGACTTTGACCGTACGAAAGGGTTGACTGTTATGGAGAACCTGCTCCAAGGAAACCCAGATGTACAAGCGGTCTTCGCTCATAATGATGAAATGGCTCTGGGAGCTATTGAAGCGATTCAAAGTTCAGGTAAGAATATCCCTGTCATTGGTTTTGATGGTAATGAAGATGCACTCAAATCCATAGAGGCGGGTAAACTGACAGGTACTGTTGCTCAACAGCCTGCATTAATTGGACAGTTAGCGATTCAAGCAGCGAAAGATGTGTTAGATGGCAAGACGGTTGAACAACTGATAGCCGCACCTCTTAAACTGGTTGTAAAAGAATAAATAAACGGTTATAGAAAAACACTGCATTCGCCAATTTGGTGAGTGCAGTGTTTTTGGTATAAATAAGCTTATTTTTCCTCAATTACTCTATCCGGTAACTGTGTCACATAACTATCTGACAGATGGAGAAGCTTTAAAGCACGTTCGAACTCATCCTCTGTAGTTTGTTGCGTGTGGTTACCATCCCCAGATAAGGTATAATGCTGACCGTCCTCGAAGCCACTGCCAGATAGGAAGAGCTCTTCATTATTTACGAAAGAGCCTGTTGGCAAATAATATCGCTGAGGTAGTAGGTTGTAAGTCGATTGATTTAGTAAATCTTGACCAAAATGAATATGATCCGCTAGAGATACACCCAATAAATTAGATACAGTAGGCAAAATATCCACTTGTCCGCCTAGCTGTTCTTTTACACTTGGCGTTGTAATTCCTGTCGCAGATAGGATAAATGGAATATTAATTAATTCGCGTTCTGTATATTCATGACCCAGGATCTCCTGTAGTAGGACGTGATCATCCTCTTTCAAAGAGAAGATAGGAAGTCCGCGGTGATCTCCGTACAATGCAATCAAGCTGTTATCCCAAACCCCATTTTGTTTGAGTTCGTCAATAAAAAGTCCAAGCGCATAGTCAGCATAATTCTGAGCACGAATATAATCTCCGACTAACGTTCCTTCGAACCGTTCTGGTAGGGGCATTTTGTATTTATCCTCAGGGATTGAGAATGGATTATGCGCTGACATTGAAATGACATGAGAGTAGAAAGGCTGATCATTCTGATCCATCCTTGCTAGCTCTGCAGCAGTTTTCTCATACAATACTTCATCAGATGCTCCGTAAAATACCGTGTCCTCTTCACCATAGTATTCCTTATCGTAATATCGATTAAATCCTAAGGCACTATAAAGCTCTCCACGGTTCCAAAAATCGACTTCATTCGTATGAAAGGTTGCCGTATCATAACCTTGCGCTTGAAGTAACTTAGGCAAGCTTGGAAGTTCTTTTGGTGCATACATTTGAGTGGCTGGACCATCAGGTGGAACATAGAAAGAAGTATTTACAATGAATTCGGCGTCAGAAGTATTTCCTTGTCCTACCTGCTGGTAGAAACGTGGAAAGTAGTAGCTGCTAGCCGCAAGCTTGTTCATATTCGGTGTGATTTCTACCCCGTCAATCTTAAGATTGATTAAGAAGTTCTGGAAAGATTCCATCTGCAGAATGATCAGGTTCTTTCCTTTGGCGGCTCCAAATAAAACTGGATCAGTGGAAGCTTGAATTCCTTTAGTTTCGTCAATTGCTGCTTGTGTAATCTTAGAGACGTCGATTTGCTCTTCCTCTTGATTGGCTAACAGAGAGTAAGCTTCATAATTGAGAATGCCCATCTGCTCTGCTTTTACAGTTTCGTTCATACTGGCCCGGTTAGGGAAAATATTCATTGCGCAAATGATGATGGAAATACAGAATAAGATCGCAACCGCTTTCCGGTTACTTTTACGCGACATGGCTTTTTTCCAATCAAGTGCCTTTTGTTTTCTAAACATGACCAAGCTAATGACAATGATATCTACGAAAATAAGCATATATTGCGGACGCAGAACCGAAAAAATACTTTTCTTAACAGCTCCAACTTGTTTGACTTGATCTAATACTTGCGAAGTAGCAATGATGCCAAAATGATTATGATATACAATGAGTGAGAAAAATAGTGTAGTGATCAACACATTGACCAGCATGTAAATGGCAATTTTCCGTTTTGTTGCGAACCATTCAATCAAGCAAAAGACTAGAAGCACAAAAGGGATTTCTTTAAGCCATGTGGTCCAAGTAGGCCCATCTTCGAATAAAAAATACCAAGCAAAATAACTTTTAACCAGCATAATGAGAGAGAAAAATAATAGAGATCTTTTACTAAGTGTACGAGGTTCTTTAAACGGCATCTCTTATGCCCATCCTTTTCTTTTAGATTAGTTCATTCTATTACATTGAAGTGTTTAAAATCAACTAGATTGGGGTATGTGAGAGACTTATTTTCCTTAATATTACATTTGGGTGAATGAAACCGTACATATTATATAAAAATTATTTTTATGCGAAATGAACTTTTTAAGGTACTCCTAACTCTTATAAAGGAGAGAGGTGAAGGTATGGATGTTGCACGTTGGGTGAAAAAAGCCAAAAAGGGGAATAAAGAAGCGTTGCTCCACTTAATAATGTCTGAAAAAGACGTTTATTATAGGCTAGCGTTCAGCTATATGAGGAATACACATGATGCCATGGATGCCATGGAAGAAATGATCGTCACACTGTACGAAAAGATCGATCAACTAAAGAAAGAAGAAGCTTTTTATAGCTGGAGTAAGACGATTTTGGTGAATGTGTGTAAACAACTACTTCATAAGCGCGGGAAACAGGTGCTTTTAGAGGATTGGAGTACCGTTGACGATAGGGATTTAGACCAAGCTGTGAGTAGTGATCCATTTCGCAGAAGTGAGCAGCAAATGGATATTGAGACCTTGTTGCTACAAGTAAATGAGCATCAAAGAGAAGCGATTCAATTAAAGTATTTTCATGATCTCGATTATCAAACGATAGCTGACCTTACAAAGGTCTCGATAGGAACTGTTAAATCAAGAATTTACCATGGAATACAAACGCTCAGAAATCATTTCGGAGGTGATGTTAATGAATAACATCGAGCAACGATTAGCTGATGAGAAGACGCGCATAGCGTCCATTACCGCACCTGAAGAATTAGAAATGAGATTAAGAAAGGCATTGAATTCGGCTCCCGCAAAAAGAACGAAAAGAATAGCGCCGATTTGGAAGGTCGCGGCGGTTGTTGTATTAGTGACAGTGATTTCTGGACAGAACTACAATGCTTTTGCTTATTATGGGAAGCAGCTTTTTGGTTTTGATGAATTGCTTCAAGGCACAACGTTACAACAGCTAAATGAAAAAGGGATGGGGCAAAACATCAACAAAAAGACAATGTTAGTAGATGGGACGGAGCTTACCATTAACGGAATTATGGCGGACGCCAATCAATTCATTATGTATTACACGTTAACTAACCCAAATGGATTAGAGGATATGTCAGTTGACGCTTTTAGACCTTCTAAGATAAGTGGTTTTTTAACTGATTCTAACGTAGTAAGTGGGACCTCATTAATCAATGAAGAACATACGGAGATTAAAGGAACGATGTCGTTTGACAGCGTAAATCCATTTTCGAAAAAATTAACACTACACTTTTGGCAGCAGCTAGAAGTGAACGGTCAGATGAGCGAAGGGACTGTTACGTTTCCTTATAACCCGAACGAGGCCATGCAAGCTCAGATTAAACAATCGATCAACAAGAAGGTTAAAGTGGACAAAGGTACGATTACGTTTAAATCGATAACAGCTACACCAACGATGACTGTAATTAAAGGGAAGCTGGATGTCGAGAATTTTGATCGGGTGAATTTAGCATTACATGGGATACAATTAATTGTGAATGGAGCGCCTGTAGAGATCTTGGGGAGTGGCAGTCAATCATCTTTAGGTGGAAGAAACTTTGATATTCGCTTCGATACGTTGCCGAAAGAGCTGCATTCCATGCAGATAATCGTTAAAGATTTTGCTGGATATCAGAAGCTGGACGAAAAGTATGTCCTCCAGACTTCCATAAGTGACAAGCCATTAAAGCTGGGTGATAAAGAACTATGGTTAAAGGATGTATCCAAAACCTCTCAAGGCATTGAAATAACGATTGCTTCTGATGAGGATGTAATGCTGGACGGAGTATCTATAGAAACGAACAACGAGAGTACGCCTTTAAAAACAACAATCAATCGAAAAGAGATCAAGCAAGCGGACGGTAAACTAATGAAAGAACGAACTTTATTATTTGATACACAAACGGAGCCTGAATCACTTCTTATAGAAGGAATGCACTACTTAAAGGCATACAATAAAGAGATTAAGATACCTGTAAAGTGAAAAGAAGTACGATATCCATTTTTTATAACATATGGTAATCTATATGGACGTGAGAAAAGGAGGGGCACATGGATAATACAGGAGTTTATGAGGTGAGTCGTCCTTCTTTAATGTCACTTCTGCTATCAATGATTATTTCAAGTGGCTTACTATTGACAAGCGTCATAAAAAATTCGAACGGTAAAGTACTTTCGTATATCGGATATTTTTGGGTAATCTTTTGTCTGATAGTTGTAATCGTATTGCTCTATAGGATCATTACGATTAGAAGGTTTATTGAAATCAAGATTCTTCCGGACTCGATAATAGTTGGAAATAAAGAAATTGAAGCAAAGCGAATTGAGAATATTTATGTAAAGGGCTATTTCAAGCCGGTAATAGGGATTAAACCTGTTGATCATAAATTTGCTCCCTATAGATTATGTTTTAGTTTTCTTGAACAGGAATACAGGGGAATGAAAGAACTAACCAAATGGGCTGAACGTAATCAAGTTAAACTGTCTCCCAAAAGATTTATGAGATGGCTCTAAGGGGCTTTGGCAATACAAGGGGTGTTCCAAGAGCCTTGAAATGGCTGATGGGGCGCCCCGTATTTTTTTCTCCAAGCACCAAGATGTAATATCCATTTTTTATAACATATGGTAATCTATATGGACGTGAGAAAAGGAGGGGCACATGGATCATATAGGGGTTTATAGAGTAAGGCGTCCGTCGTTAATACCACTGCTGATAAGCATCAGTGTGCTATTGGGTATTCAGTTATTTCAAATTTATAACCTGAACCATCGCTATACAGCTAGCGACGATTTAGTGCTTTCTTGTTTACTTTATGGTCAGGCTATTTTTTGTCTGATAGTCGAAATCGTGTTAGTCTACAGAATATTTACCATCAGAAGGGTTGTTGAAATTCAGATTCAACCGGAATCTATATTAATAGAAGATCTAAGAATAGAAGCAGATCGGATTAATGATATTTATATAAAAGGATATTTTAGTCCTGTAGTTGGGATTAGACCTAAAGTGAATAAATTTGTTCCTTATAAATTATGTTTTAATTTTCTGTCACAAAAAGATGAAGATGAAGTGATGAAACAGTTAAAAGCTTGGGCCGAACGAAATCAGATCAATGTGTCTCATAAGAGTTTTTCGAGATGGTTATAATCTCTTCTAATCTAATAGGTGAAATGAAAGACACTGACTCCTTGTTGGTGTCTTTTTATGTTTAATCGACACGTCATATGACATGTAACAAAGCTAATTGGTGACAGAACGTTTCTAGCTGGAATGACATTCCCTTTGTGATACTCATAACAGGTTAACCATTCACAAATAACATTTTAGAGGAGAATACATTATGAAGAAAAAGACACGCAAGCTCAGCGTCATCGCACTATTATTATCAACAGCAGTATTTACAGCATGTTCAGTACCAGTCTCCAACAACGCAACAAGTTCGAAAGGATCTTTTAATGGAAAAGAAATCGAAGCTTTCGTAGACCCTATATTTGCTCAAAAAATGAAAGAATACAACGTGAACGGATCCAATTTTGTAGTGGTTAAAGACGGAAAGGTGCTCGTGAATAAAGGGTACGGATATGCGGACAAAGAAAAGAAAATTCTTGTCGATAAGAATACCGTCTTTCAGATCGCATCCGTGTCGAAGACATTTACTGCTTTAGCAGCTTTGCAGCTAGTGGAACAAGGAAAGATGGATCTTGATCACGATATCAATGCGTATCTTGGAGGAATGAAAGTACCTAATGATACGGAAACTCCGTTAACCTTAAGAAGTATGTTGTCATACACTACGGGCTTTGATTACCCGGATAAAGCTAACTTTGTTGCACCGGAATATGTAGATCAAGACATCCCCATGAAAAAGTTTATGACGGAGCATATGCCGACGGTCGTTCGGACGCCTGGTGAAGCGTATACCTATGATAATTTTGCCTTTTTACTTACGGGCTATGCGATTGAGAACGTAAGTGGTACCCCGTTTTATAAGTATATGGAGAACCATGTGTTCAAACCGTTAGGAATGAATTCTACTAGTGCACGTTTTACCCCAGAACTATTAAATAGAATGGCCACACATTATGGTCCAGATGGCAAACCACATCCAACATATGGGCATGCTCCTACTGATGGGCCACAGGGCAGCATCCTTTCAACTGGTGAAGATATGGCTAAGTATTTAACTCTTTTTCAACAACAAGGTAATGTGTATGGAAAGCAAATCATTAGTAAAGAAACCACAAAGATGATGCAAACGTACTCCGTTTTTGCGAATGAATTGCTTCCGATGACAACGATTGGTGGATTTGAAGGGTATCGTAATGATCTGATGAATGGTCATCATGTGGTTCTCAAAGGTGGAAATATGCCTGGTCATCAATCCCTAATCGTATTATTACCAGAGGAGAATACCGCTTTCTACATGTCCTATAACAATGACACGATGATGAGTTTAGATATCTATGAATCCTTGATGGATCACTATTTTCCTGAAAAGAAAGCTCCAGAGACACCAACGTATCTCCCATTGGATGCATCTGATGCCGCTAAATATACTGGAACTTATTTAAATACGAGATTCTATTTCTTGAAATCGAACTTCACCTATGCTGATGGTAATCTGATTATGGAAACTGGAACTAGCGGTACACATACGTTACGAATGATTAATCCGTTATTGTTCGAAGATGAATTAGGTAACAAATTGGCCTTTAAAAAAGATCATAAAGATCAGATCGAATACTTTTATTATACGAATCCTAATAGCCCAGATTTTGTTTCAGATGCTCGTAAGGTTCACACGAAGCCAGCATTTGCTGATGTATCTGAGGACAACGCTTATAAATCTTACATCTACAACCTGTATTCGCTTGATGTGATAAGTGCTAAATCTGGCAACCATTTCGAACCACAGGGAACCATGACACAAGGTGAGTTTATGGATGCTTTAATTCTTGCTCATGGATGGTACGGGTTTCCTCATTTAATTGAGGGGAATAAAGAATTAACGAAAAAAGGTATTCCTAGTATTGATCGTAATGCTGTCATCACAAGACAAGAAGCGGCCGTTATGATCCAAAATCTAAAACAAACTAAGCAAGCTTCAGAAATTACGCTTAAAGGTGATACAGACTCATGGGCCACTAATTCGATCATAGCATTAGTGTCACAAGGCATTGTAGATCCTGATACAAAAGTGAATGATGATGGGTCTGTCAATTTCCGATCGAAACAGCCTTTACTTCGTCAAGAAGCGAGTGCATTACTTGATCTTGCTTTTGGATACTATACGTTGCCAATCAAACACTAAAAATTGGACACCTCAAAGAGACTCTTTGAGGTTGTTTTTTTAATGATAGGTTTAAGAGCTAAATGAAATTATCGGTAGTATAAGGTTGTTTTAAATGCTAAAATTACCCAAAAGTATACTCTATACAGCAAGGAGGTATTTTTTTGGATTACAAAGGGTCATCGGTGTATGACAATGCGGATTTTTTCTATAACTATTTATTGAGAAGAAACAGAGCGGATAGCCCAAATAACATTATTGAAAAGCCGGTTATATATGATCTAATGGGCGATGTATTTGGGAAAAAGGTGCTCGATTTAGGATGCGGGGATGCTAAGTTCGGATATGAGTTGCTTGAGCAGGGATGTAACTTTTACGAAGGTGTGGAAGGTTCAAGTAATATGGCGAAAGCGGCAAAAGAATTGTTAAATACATCTAAAAGTGAGATTCATCATGCTACTATGGAGAGTTGGAATTACCCAAAAGAGAAATATGATTTGGTAATCTCTCGGTTAGCTATTCATTATTTACAAGACCTAGAACCAATCTTTGATAGTATCCGTAGTGCGCTTATCCCTAATGGTCAGTTTATTTTTAGTGTACAGCATCCGGTTCTAACATCATCCATGAAAAGTGCAACAACTTCAGAAAGAAAGTCGGACTGGATCGTCGATAATTATTTTGAAATGGGTAAGAGAATGGAGCCTTGGATTGGAGAAAGTGTAGTTAAGTACCATAGAACTTTTGAAGAGTATTTTCAGTCACTGAAAAATGTAGGATTTAAAATAGAGGATATTAGAGAATGTACACCAAATCCTCAGTTTTTTGATAGTGAAGGCGAGTATATGAGAAGGATGAGAATCCCACTTTTTCTCGTGTTTAAATGTATAAAATAGTTTGTTAAAGTAACGCTAGTCTAATGAGCATATGAATGAAAAGAATTGCAATGAGGAGGTCTACGATGAAACGAATGCCATATATACGCCCCACTGAGCATTATGATCAACAAATTATTGAGATCGATGAGCAGATTTGTGCATTGATAAAACAACGTAAAGAATGCTCAGATAATAATCCAGGATTCCCACCATTTGAGTATATTTCTGATTGGGCGGGCAAGTTTGAACTTTACGAGGATTTTTTGAAATCGGTATTTGGGACATTATTTAATGAAGAACATTTTAAGCCGATGGTTGAGCCAACTGATTTTAGAAAACATGTTGCTGTTCTACAATCTATTGAGGCAGATGAGTTCTTCTATACACTGACCTCTATACGACAATACAGTAATGCAAGTGTTATCACGCTTAGTATGGATTGGGATATTACCTCTGAATTATATGCTAATAAACCTAACCACTTTGAGTTATATATAGATAAATCGTATGATTGTCGAATGACGAATGGTGGAAGTTCATCAGGACATGCAGCCTATAACTACGTAGTATCTCCACCTCTCCCAGATGATATCTCCGGTATTACATTAGTGTTTAAGGAATTTAGTGTACCCATAAAGAAGGATGGGACAGGCACTGAGATTGTTTTTAAGCTAGAGTAACTATACAAGGGATTTTTAACAATAGAATTAAGCAGGAAGAGGTACGTATTAATGAATCAAATGATATGGCTGACCGGGTTATCGGGTTCAGGTAAATCAACACTTGCTGAGGAACTGAAAAAGCACATTGAGAACTGCTACATTCTGGACGGTGATACATTGAGGAAAGGAATTAATCAGGATTTACAATTTAGCGAAGAGGATCGATTGGAAGTCGGCAGGAGAATTGGTGAGATTGGAAAAATTCTGCTTGATGCGAACCTGAATGTGATTGTTGCTTCAATCTCTCCTTACCGCTCCACACGTGAAAAGGTCCGTTCTCTCATTGGGGATTCCTACAAGGAAGTCTATGTGCAATGCCCTCTGGAAGTATGTGAGGAGAGAGATCCGAAAGGTCTATATAAACAAGCAAGAGCCGGACAAATCAAGCATTTTACAGGTATTGACTCTCCATATGAAGAGCCTATTTGCCCGGATGTGATCGTAGAGACGGATAAGTATTCCATAGATGAATGCGTATTGAAAATCCTTCAATGCCAATCAGCTATGAAAATTAGAGCGGATGCCTATCCTCCTAATTAATGAATGGAGGTGCTAGAGTTGAACTCATTGAATAATAAAATAGCAATCGTTACTGGAGCAAGCAGATCCACAGGGATCGGTACAGCCATATGCCGTTCACTTGCAAGCCAGGGGGTGGATATTTTCTTTACGCATTGGCATCCCTTTGATGAGACAGAAGGGAATGGTGGAGAAAAAGAATGGCCGGAGCAACTTTGTGCAGAACTGAAAAGCTTGGGAGTCAGGGCGAGTCACATGGAAGCAGATTTTGCCAATCCTGAAATCTCGATAAAGATTATGGATCAGGTGGAAGAGTCATTAGGAAAGGCTTCGATTTTGATTAATAATGCGGCTTACTGTGTGCCGACGAATTATCAGAACCTGAATATCACTTCATTAGATCAACATTATGTAGTGAACAATCGAGGCACGGTTTTACTCAGTACTGAATTTGCCAGAAGATTCGAAAAGAATCATTCAAAGGGGACTCCAGGTAGGATTATTTTTATGGTTTCTAAAGGGCCTGACCCTGATAACCTAGCTTATATAATGACGAAGGGTGCACTAATCGGATTAATTGAACCTCTTTCTGTTGGTTTAGCTCCGCTACATATCACAGTCAATGGTTTTGATCCGGGTCCTACGGATTCCGGCTGGATAACAGATGAGATGAAAACTCACTTTTTGCCTATGTTTCCAATTGGAAGAATCGGCTTGCCAGAAGATGCAGCTAGAGGCATTAGTTTCTTAGCGAGTGATGATTCGCAGTGGATCACGGGGCAAGTGATAAAATCTGAAGGTGGATTTCTAGGAAAATAAAAAGACATAAGTACTTCATCCTGGCTACCGATTGAACGGTAGCCTTTTTTAGCTAGTGGGCAGACTATCGCTACAAAACATGGGAATTGATGATATAATATCCAAACTCAATAATTTAGATATGAAGGGAGAAGCCCAGTATGATTACTCTCAGAAAGATTACACTAGAAAACCGACGTGCCATTTTTAACCTGGAAGTTTCAGATGATCAACGTCGCTTCGTTGCGTCCAATTTATCAAGTATGGCTTCGTGTTATGTCCTTGTAACCAATGGTGGTCATCCAATTCCGTTTGCGATTTACGCGGATGAAGAGCCGGTTGGTTTTGTGATGTTGACTTATGGAATCACTGGATATGAAGTTCCATCATTCGTGAACGATAGCTATTGTATCCTGCGACTAATGATTGATAAACGATACCAGAATCAGGGATACGGTCGAGAAGCCATGAGAAGAATTTTGGAATTTATCCGCACCTTACCAGCAGGTCCCGCACAATATTGCTGGATTTCTTATAAGGCTGATAACTTGCCCGCTAAAAGACTTTATGAAAGCTTCGGCTTCCGTGACAGCGGCGAAATTATTGAAGGCGAGCAAACGACCCTATTGCGACTTTGATTTGCTTTCCACTTGGAGATGTCGAACCGTTTCGTGAAATCATCGTTACTTTGAAGCAGTATCAAATCACAATTCACGTTCGGAGATGGAACAGGCATTGATGTCTGAAAGCAATGAGAGAAACCGCTACTCGAAAATGCTAGTAACGGTTTATACTAATTAGCTATATTCCAACAGTTCAATTACATTGCCAAACGGATCTTCAATGGCGTTATAGATGCCTGGAGGACACTCGCGAGGTTCATCGTATAGCACTTTGATACCAAGCAGCTTATATTGCTGAATAGAAGCGACTAGGTCCTCGACTTGGAGTCCAATTACAACTTGTGATTCTCTTGGATACTGAACTTGAGTATTGAGCTCCACTTGACAGAGTACAATCGGGATAGGTTCGTGCTTCAAGCTAACAAGGCAATCATCATATTGGGTGGAGATTTCGAATCCTAATTTATTACAATAGAAATCAATGGCAGCAGTCATATCTGCTATGTTAATAGAAATAACACTGATATTAGGCATATAATTATTCCTCCAATAGGTTAGAATACGTGCACAAATAAGGGATAGGATCATTTATTGACAGCACAATATTCCTTGACCTGCCTCTAACTTGTTCTTAAGACTTGAAAGCATCTGTGCCCAAGCCTGCTCATGCCAGCTTCTAGCGTTTTGTGACGGTTCAGATTCTGTCCATCCCGAATGACATATCGTAACAAGTGTACCATCGGAAAGAGCTTTCAATTTCATCTCAATCTGTGTTAGATTTGCGGGCTTATTCATGACTTCAGAGAACGGATCAGGACCTTTCCATTCAAAGACGAGTGTATGAGGTGCTTCTATCCGAAGTATTTTACAGCCAGCGGTACTCATCGATTGCTTGTTGCTAGGATCGAAGTAAAGTTCGTATTTCCCGCCTTCCTTCAATTCGACTAATGCTTCTGGTGCAAACCATTCCGATAGACGATCCGCTTCAGTCCATGCCTTCCATACCAAATCTAGATTACTGTTTACGACGATTTGTGATACTAGACTCATCTGGTCACCTCTTATCAGGAAGATTTCTGTCAATTTGATTAAGTATATGTGATTAATCAGCTTGTAAAGTCTTCTAGTTTGCTCGCTTTCGGCTAAATTTCTCAAACAATAACAGCGGCAAATTAACGACGATTGGTGGATCATACGGGAGCGGATCTCTTAATAGGATTTGTACGTGTAACTTCGTTGTAATAGTCACTTCAACAGGTTCATCAAATTTTCCTCGCAAACAAGTATCTAACTTAAAATAGTCAACAGGATTACGACTCCATGGAATACCTGCTGCAAGTATGTAATACGTACCAGGTGAGATATCAGTAAATATGCATTCGCGATTGCGCATATTGAGCGCAGTACCGACGATGGGTTTCTGATCGGGAATGGGGCGTGGAAATAAACCTATAAATAATAGACCGCGAAAATCCGGTGGTGTCTCTAGCTGACAGTGAATGCACATTTGTGGTGAGGATGGCAATATATCAGATGATAAGGGTGTGTGTTCATATTGATTCATATGGGAGAATAATTCAGATGAAGTGGCTGCAAACTTCTTAGGTGATAGGCCGACGAATTGCTTGAACCGATGATGGAAGGAGCCGGCACTTCGGAAGCCTATCGAGAGCATAATCTTCGTTAGCAACGAAGGTTGTTTCAGCAGCGCTTGTTTACCAGATTCTATCCGCAAGGCGGACAAGTATTGGCGTGGTGAAATTCCTGTTGCCTTCTTAAATATTCTAGTGAAGTGATAGGCGCTATAACCGACTAGATGAGCGAGTTGCTCTGAGGTTACTTCTTCATCAAGATGCTCCTTCATGTATTGAATAGCTAGCTCCGTCGCGTGGATATAGCTATGATGTGGTAGATGAGTAGGCTTTACGTTAACCATCTCCTTCATTATCATAGGGGGTTCATAGTGTGATATCAAAAAAAACCTATATATGTAGTATTTTAGGTTTTATTTGAACGCCGCACAATGCTTAGTTGAAAATATGTAATAAGGAAAGCTCGAGGTGTGATATGGACAGAATAGCGAATATAAGAACTGAAGAGAAGAGATATCATGACTTGTGTTACGATAGTTATAATTTGTTCGAGCCAGGTTCCTGGCTACATAGACCCGTAAAGACGGTAATCGATCTATTAGAAGAATACAGAGATCAAGAATACTTAAGTGTATTAGATTTAGGAGCTGGGATTGGTAGAAATAGTATCGCCATAGCGGAATTCATGAAAAATAGAAATGGGAAGATAGTTTGTGTTGATTTATTGGAGTCGGCCATAGAAAAATTGGAAGGTTATAGTCGAAAATTTGGAGTTGAACCATTTATTGTAACAAGACTATCTGACATTGAATATTTCATTATCGATCAAGAGGAATATGACATTATCTTAGCTGTATCTGCCTTGGAACATATAAGTTCGGAAAAAGCTCTGGAAAGTAAGCTTAACGAAATGATTATTGGAACTAAAAGAAATGGAATCAATTGCATTATTATCGGATCGAACATACAAGAGGTAAACCTTGAAAATGGACAAGAACTAGACCCGATATTCGAAGTGAATATATCTACAGAAAGAATGATGGATTTATTAGTTCAGCAGTACACTGGATGGGAAGTTAAACAACGATTTGTAAAATTATTAGAATATCAAATTGATAGAAATGGACAGCCCGTAAAACTGACAACAGATTGTATAACCTTTGTTGCTAAAAAAATATAATAAACACTAGGAGATTGTTATGCCTTTCACTTTTGCTCATCCTATTTTTGCACTTCCTTTTAAAAATGTGAAACCAAAATACTTTAGTTCTACCGGCTTGATTCTGGGAAGTATGTCACCTGATTTTGAATATTTTATTATGCTTGAGCCCCATCAAAGTATAGGGCATTCTATAAAAGGATTATTAGTACAGGCAATTCCCCTATGTGTGATTATTGCACTAATTTTCCATTTTTTAGTTAAGGAGATATTAATATTGCATCTTCCTTCGAACTATAATATAGATCAACGAGCGTACAATACCTTGAGCAAGTGGAGATTGACCTCTAAGGGCTGGATAGTGTTCATCATATCTGTGATTATTGGTTTCTTTACTCACGTGTTCATCGATGGTTTTACACATTTCAATGGTTACTTTGTAGGTCAATTTCCCCCATTAAGGGATATAGTGATTTATAATTTCACTTTTTATAAAATATTGCAGCATTCGTTTTCCATATTCGGATTACTCATGGTAACTTGGATCATAGTTAGGTCGTTGTATCGCCATCGTGAAACGGTAACCATGATACCAACAGTAACAACAATACAAAAAAGTATTTTCTGGACATCAGTAGTTGTTGTAGCGATAGCAGTAACCAGTATGAAGTTACTTTTTAGTTCGAGCAAGAATATAATTGGTATTCTTGTGGTTTCGCCTATTACAGGTGGATGTTTAGGAATATTGCTTGTATCGATCATAATAAGAGGTTTACAAAAGACAAAATAATCATAATTCGATTCGTTAAATAAATTACGAGTAAGAAAATCATCGCATCATTAAAGCATCCATTGAATGTTTTTTGCAATAAAAGAATTTGTGAAATTTTGAGACTGCGGAGAAATGTGAAATAAATACAATGGATGGTCCTATATTCAACTGCTGGCCATGGGGAGCCCTGTTTTTTATTAAGTACACGCCTCTTTTGGGATGTATAACGGACCGAGTGGACCTTATATCCTCCAGAAATGCATGTTTTAGTCGAGCTTACGGATAAATGTATGCGAAAAACCGAATACAATGTGCCGCAGGTAACGTAACGAGCCAGCGCCGTTATTCGCCCTGATTCACCCGGGATGGGATTGTTGTTAGGGAATAAGTGCAATGTGGTCCGTCCCTAATATATGTGCTTTTTTCATCGAAATAAAGGCTATACGGTTGGTAAGCAGAACCTCACACGGATACGAGTATGGAATTACGGATGTACTCAGCTTGTAACTTTACCTCTAAGGACGCCGTCAGGTGTTTTTTTTATTATTTTAAAAATGGTTGAGAAATACATAGTTAATAGGAGGAACTTTAACTTATAATATTACTTTAGCGTATTTTTCCAGCACGCTGTCCTATCCTTTATTTTAAGCAACACTAGCCTGAAAGGAAGTTATCCTTTGTTTGAGACTTTGCTTTTGAATTTCTTGTTTTTATTGTTTCCAATCTTAATGTTTCTAATTTTCTTTGAGAATCGAGCTTTTGCTTATAATAGTAAGATTCTAGTTCTATTGTCGGCAGTGACCATGTGTCTTTGTATTGCTAAACCGTTTAAACTCGATATTGGCTTTATTTTTGATTTGAGATATGTCCCATTTATTATTGTGGCTCTTTTTGGCGGGTACAAGAACGTTCTGCCGCTATATATCCTTTTAAATATCTATCGATTCTATGTGGGGGGAGAGGGGACGTTACAATCCTTTCTTTTTGCCACCACAATCCTGATCCTGGTCCCACTATATAGTAAAAGGTTCTTAAAATTAGAGTCGAAAGGTCGCATCATCGCGGCAACGAGCATCTCTTTTCTGACGATGGGATTTTACCTAATTACATTAGGTTTAACACAGGGAAGTTTAAATAGGGAATTCTGGATTCTCACCTTAAATGCCTTTACGACGCATGCCGGGGTGATGAGTATCAATATGATTCTAATAGAAAAGATAATTACTAATATTAAGAATCGCGACCGAATTATGCATTCTGAAAGATTAAATGTCGTCAGCGAGCTAGCGGCTAGTGTATCACATGAAATAAGAAATCCACTTACAGTGACCAGCGGTTTTTTACAACTGTTGAATAAATCTAATTCGATCACCCGAGAGGAAAAACAATACGTAGAACTATCTCTGCTAGAACTACAGAGGGCTGAAAAAATCGTGAGTGATTATCTCTCTTTTGCCAAGCCACAGTCCGAAAATATGGTTTATTCTAATATGAAGGCGGAGTCTGAATATACTAAAAATATCATCATGCCTTATGCCACTATGCACAAAGTAGAGGTCAAATTTAGTTTTAATAATTCGTTAAAAAAAAACTATGATCGGAACCAAATACAGCAATGTCTAATTAATCTTTATAAAAACGGAATTGAAGCCATGAAAGAAAAAGAAGGCGGCACCCTGTTCATTGATATTTCGGAAAAAAAACAAAATATTATCATCAGTATTCGAGATACTGGCATTGGAATGACTAAGGAAGAAATATCACGTCTAGGTAAGCCGTATTATTCTACCAAAGCAGAAGGAACAGGACTGGGAATGCTAATGGTCTACAGTACCATTGATAAGGTAAAAGGAAATATTGAAGTCGATAGCGAAAAAGGCAAAGGAACAACGTTTCTTATCACTATCCCAACTTAATCGGACTGTTTATCCTTTATTAGGAAAGTGTAATACCTCTCATGAATGGATTTTGTGTAAAAAGGCTACGAGCCTGTATTAATCCATCAGGAGGTGCGGCTATGGAGGTTTTTATAACTATAGGTGTCAAACTGATCATCAGCTTCTTTGGTTTGTGGATTATTACCTTTATTACTGGCCGCAAGACGCTTAGCCAATTGACACCACTCGATTTCCTGTCATCATTGATTTTAAGTGAGATTGTAGGTAATACGATATACGATGATGAGGTGAAGATCTGGCAGCTGCTGTTTGCTCTATTCGTCTGGACCGCTTTGTCTTATTTGTTTGAAAAGGCGACTACCCATTTTGTGAAGTTCGGGAACATGGCGGAAGGTCGGACAGTGTTGCTAATCGACGATGGTAAAGTAAATCAGGATTTGATGGAGAAATATGATATCGAGTTTACCCAACTGCTGTTTATGCTGCGGCAGCAAAATATATTTTCTCTAAGTGAAGTAAAGTATGCTTTGCTTGAAACGAACGGTTCTTTGTCGGTTATGCGCAAGTCTGAAGATGGGCAGCCGGAGCAGTCTTCTGATTTTTCTATTACAATTATAGATAAGGGCAGGCTACTGGAAGATTCCATGCGTGGCAGACCGATGAATAAGATGCTGATCCACGAATGGATCGAGGAGCAAGGTTATAAACGCATTGAGGATATTGCTTATGCTGAATACAAGGAAGACGGGTCGCTCTATATCATACCTAAAAACAAACGATAAACCTTGTTGTTAATAATATTCTAACGGAGGTTATCATGCTAAATTTAGGATTATTGATTTTAACCGCCCTAGTTGTGTTAGTTACGGTAATGTTTCACGCAGGAGCATTATTAGATTTTATCCGACCTAGTGTGCTACAAACTCAACTTTTTGGCCTTCACACCACATTATTTGGAGCAGTTGTGATATTAGCCTATGAGGACGGTCGCGGGATAGGAATGTTTATTGGTATAATTGGACTTTTTACGGGCATTTCGGGCTCTTTTAGAGATTCCTCTAAATCGGGTGATAAAAAGAATATCTGATGGTCTTTATATTAGGAAATATTTGAAGGGGACAAATTTCATGGGAATTTCTTTATGTAAAGCAGGCGTAAGTGATGCAGAATTTATTCATCAAATGCAAGTCAAAGCCTTTATGCCATTGCTGGAGAAATATAAGGATTATGAAACGAGCCCAGCCAATGAGTCTGTAGAACAAATGAGAAACCGAATTAATCAGTCTTTTACAGATTATTATATGATTAAGAATTCTGATATTGCTGTGGGTGGGGTCCGAATCGTTAAAAAGGAGAATAAAACTTATCGTGTCAGCCCCATATTTATTATGCCAGAATACCAGGGAATGGGGATTGCCCAGCAGGTTTTTGCAATCATTGAACAGAGATATAGCGATGCAAAAAAGTGGGAGCTGGATAGTATTGAACAAGAGCAGAGGAACTGCTATTTATATGAAAAGGTAGGGTATAAACGAACGGAAGAAACAAAGGTAATAAACGATAAATTAACTTTAGTATTTTATGAGAAACTTATGGATTAAAAAAAGACAGCGGACATCTCATGTCCACTGTCTTTTTTGATTACAATTAGTAAACTCTAATACGCTTCACAAAAAACGATAAAATCAATCCAATACCTGCAATTGCTGCGATAAATAAGTAAGCATGTGTAATTCCAGCGGTTAAAATTTCAGGCTGTGCTGCTGTTGGATTTGTGTTTGCAAACCGCGTTTGTCCGCTAGACATTAGCGTAACAGCAAACGTTGTACCGAGGGCTCCTGCGATTTGCTGAAGTGTATTCATAACCGCAGCCCCATCCGGATAGTATTTTACAGGCAATTGATTTAAGCCATTGGTTTGAGCGGGCATTATGACCATGGCTAATCCGATAAACATTGCGCAGTGAATGAGAATAAAGGCTAGGCTACTAGTTTCAGTAGAGTTGCCTGTAAATAGAAAACCAGCAATTGTTGCAATGGAAAACCCAAGCGGCAGCAATAATTTCGGACCGAACTTATCAAATACTCTTCCAGTAACTGGAGCCATAGCTCCGTTAATCACACTGCCCGGAAGGAGTAGAACTCCTGCAGCTGTAGCTGATAACAATAAACCTCCTTTTAAATATAAGGGCAATAAAATGGCAGAGGATAAAATGATCATCATTCCTAAAAAGACCATCACCAGACCTATTGTAAACATTGGATATTTAAAAACTCGTAAATTCAGCATCGGCGTTTCTAACTTAAACTGCCTTAATACAAACAGGATTAAGCTGATGACACCAACGATAAGAGGCAGATAGACAATGATTTCACTTAAAGCATGATCAGCGATGTTGCTAAATCCAAATACGATGCCTCCAAATCCAAAAGTAGAAAGCAGGATGGATAAACTATCTATTTTTGGCTTAGTAATGTTGGCTACATTCTTGATAAAGGTTAATCCAAATCCAAATGTAAATAATAATAAAGGTAAGCTTATCCAAAAGATAAACGACCAACCCAAATGATCCACAATCAAACCGGATAAAGTTGGGCCGATGGCTGGTGCACACATAATCACTAGTCCCATCATCCCCATGACGGTTCCGCGTTTATGTGCAGGGAAAATAATTAAAATAATGTTCGTCATTAGGGGGAGTAATAAACCAGTTCCCAAGGCTTGCACTAAACGCGCAATTAATAACGAGGTGAAATTTGGGGAGAGGGCAGCAATTAATGTACCTACGATAGATAATAGCAAAGAAGCTGTGAATAATTGTCTAGTGGTAAACCACTGCATTAATAGGGCGGATATTGGAACGAGGATTCCCAATACAAGTAAATATCCGGTGGTTAGCCATTGAACCGTTGAGGCACTGATTGAGAACTCATCCATTAAGTTGGTAAAAGCCATATTTAAGGCGGTTTCACTAAATAGCCCGACGAATGCACCTAGCATAAGTGAGAAGGCCATAAGGGCGGGACGTTTAACTTGAACAGCTGCTGTTGATTCCATGATAGGAAGAAACCTCTTTTCAGAAATAGATTCATTTTTTATATAGAATAGATGATATGTCAACTATAGGACAGCGAAAATCATTTATGCATCTCTTACATTATTCTGTACACGCGTTAATAAAGTTTTTAGTGTTGAATATTCCGCAGGAGATAATCCTGTTGCAATAATTTCGTTTAATTGGATAGTCACCTCATTTATCTTAGTTTCTAATTGTCTACCTTCGTCTGTTACAAAAACATTTACCGAACGACGATCTTGCGTACTTGTTACTTTATGAATGTAACCCTTGTTCTCTAAGCTAGCGATCATTCGGGCAACACTGGCTTTGTCCTTCCCAAGTTTATAAGCAATCTCGTTCTGAGATAAACCTTCTTTCTCCAGCAGCAAAGCCATAAGTAAATGTTGTTCAGGAGCAAGTCGAACAGGGGCAAGCAATCTGGTCAAATAATTGGCTATTTCTAAATGCAAATCTCGAATAACTAAACCAAGCGGGTCTTTGGAATCCATATGATCTCTCCTAATTCAAATATAGATGATATATCAACGTTATGGTTTTGTTTATATTAACATAAAGTATCTAATACATGTCAAGTAAATTTATAGTAGTATTATAGACTTAAGTACAAGCGTGAAAACCTCTTCCACAATATATTGTTATAAATACATTGCTGGAGGGGAAATTATGAGAAAAAGAATATCATCAATAAGAAGAGTGAAAAGTTCTATTTCTAAAGGGTCAACAGTGAAACGTACTTCGAGTAAAACAACGAAAAGAGTAGGGCAGTCAAGAATTCATATCAGACAAGCCAATGCATTCGAACTTCAAGTCTTTCGATTAGTTAACGAAGAACGGACGAGTAGAGGAATTGCTGCAGTAACTCTTAATTCTCGGCTCACCGATCTTGCAGTTTTGAAATCAAGAGATATGAGGGATAATAATTATTTTAGTCATACTTCTCCAGCATACGGTACTCCTTCTCAGATGTTAGATCGATTTGGAGTGGCTTGGCGTGCATATGGAGAAAATATTGCGGAGGGACAAGCAACACCTGAAGCAGTAATGAGATCGTGGATGAATAGTGCTGGTCATAGAGCAAATATTTTAGATCCTCGCTTTACGGATATTGGGGTTGGTTATGTAGGGGGAACAGCTACTAGCCAATATCAACATTATTGGACACAATTGTTTATCCAGAAACCATAAGGATTGTTCTGAGAATCCGCTCTTTAATGAAATGTGCCTCGAACGGTGTTCTACTATAGAGGTGAAGTTCAATTACAGGGTGGGTTCTTTTATGTGTAGGACCTTAGTAAAACTCTTTTTTGCGATTTCTAGAACTAAATAATACAATGATTAAAGTGGGTTACTCCAAGACGATACATATGGGGGATTTTATGAATCTAAGTAATCTTTTTTTTCACATTCTGTATTGTAATTATAGATACTTCAATGACCCCAAGAGAAATTGGAGCAAGCTTGTCAGAACCCTTCAGCATCATGAACTTCTCTTAGTGACTGGAGGGAAGGGCAGCTTTATGATCGAACACAAAAGGTATTCGTTTAAAGCGGGTATGTTATTCTACATTTCTCCAGGGGTTAGGCATTCAATAGAGATCGATGCTGAAGATCCCTTATGCTTTCTGTCCGTTCATTTCAACTATGCGAAGGTGAGCATGAACGAAGAGGAATGGGGAATTAATGGTCATGTAGGAACGCTCCATCTTCAACCGCTAAATGAATTGAAGGATTATTATCAAGTAGAAGATATCTTCGGAACAATGATTCAAAGCTGGAATACCAAGCTGCCGGGATATGAATTTGTAGCGAAGACTTTGTTACAGCAGCTTATCATCGCGATTGCTCAAAATACACAAAAACAAAGTCAAAATTATTCCACTTCCTTAAAGGTGGAAAAAATCATTAACTATATGCATCAAAAGCTCAATCATAAAGTGAGCTTGAGTGAATTGTCAGAATTAGTACAGCTGTCACCTGCTTATTTGTCGAGAGCGTTCAAAGAAATCACAGGTTATTCGATCATAGAGTTCTTTAATAAAATGAAAATTGATAAAGCGAAAGAGCTGATTCTCGAAGGAGACATGAAAATCAAAGAGGTTGCGCAAACCCTTGGTTTTACGGATGAATTTTATTTCAGCAGAATTTTCAAAAGAATGACAGGCATCAGCCCCTCGGAATTTCACAGCAAAAATGTCCATGGAGTTTAGAATAATGCATGGTGTATAGCCAATCTGACTGTTAATATGAGGTTGTTATTGTTAGCAGAAAGAAGGCTTTTTTGTATGCCCATGTGGAAAAGGAATTTAATTGTTTGCTGGTTCGGTATGTTTGTAACAGGTGTGGGAATGAGTCAGATTGCGCCAGTCTTGCCACTTTACATTAAGCATCTTGGCGTAGAAAATGCTGATTCCATTACTCAGTTTTCTGGCCTTGCGTTTGGGATTACCTTTATTGTTTCAGCTATTTTCTCACCCATTTGGGGGCAGGCGGCAGATAGGTTCGGGCGTAAACCCATGCTTTTACGTGCGAGTCTTGGGATGGCGATCGTTATAAGCTGTATGGGTTTTGCGCCTAATGTGTATGTATTAATTGCTCTTCGATTACTTCAGGGCACAATTACAGGGTATAGTACGGCTTGTACTACATTAATCGCTACTCAGACGGATAAGGAACATGCAGGTTATGCTTTAGGAACACTTTCAACGGCTAGTATTGCAGGTGCTTTGCTAGGTCCTACGATTGGCGGTTTTATTGCAGAGAACATGGGTTTACAAAGTTCATTTTTTGTTACGGGTGGACTGATGCTCGTTGCCTTCATTACAACTGCTTTGTTTGTGAAGGAGTCTTTTCATCGTGAAGATAAAAGAACGCTTAGTATCAAGGAAGTCTGGAGCAGTGTTCCAGAGAAGAGTCTAACGCTCACTTTGTTCGTAACCTTCTTTATTCTAACGGTTGCTTTATACTCTGTAGAGCCGATTATTACGGTATATGTGAGTCAGCTATCCAAGAGTGCTAACCATGTGGCTCTGCTTGCAGGGATGACCTTCTCCGCTTCAGGACTGGCTAACATCATAGCTGCTCCAAGACTTGGTAAGCTGTCTGATCGAATAGGTGCTCAAAAGGTCATTCTAGTAGCGCTTATAGCCGCTGGGCTTCTGTTCATTCCACAAGCGTTTGTGCAGAATCCTTGGCAGTTAATGGGTCTTCGTTTTCTACTAGGTTTAGCGGCAGGTGGTTTAGTGCCTTCTGTTAATATCCTTGTTAAGAAAATTACGCCGGATGCTCTTACAGGCAGAGTATTTGGACTTAACATGTCGGCAGGTTATCTAGGCACATTTGCGGGTTCGGTATTAGGTGGGCAAGTGGCAGCCTGGTTTGAGATCCGGGATGTATTCTTTATTACGAGTGCGTTGTTGTTGATAAATGCAGGTTGGGTATATTTTAATTTGTATAAAAAACTTAGTATAAATAGGAGAGAAAACAATGGAAGAATTAAAGAGCTCAGAAACTGAATGTATGGATGCAAAAAAAACGGCACTGGTCGTAATCGACTTGCAAAATGGAATTGTTAACATGCCTAATAAGGCACCGCATACAGGTGAGCAGGTGGTTCAGAAAGGCAGTAGTTTAG
Organism: Paenibacillus sp. FSL R5-0345; assembly: GCF_000758585.1. Classification (NCBI taxonomy): domain Bacteria; kingdom Bacillati; phylum Bacillota; class Bacilli; order Caryophanales; family Paenibacillaceae; genus Paenibacillus; species Paenibacillus sp. FSL R5-0345. The sequence goes on along the minus strand of NZ_CP009281.1, from coordinate 4,317,583 downwards.
TTCAAGCCTTCACTGAAAAGGGGGCATTTGTTGTACTTGTAAGAGTATCATCGTTAGATGGATATGATATGTTAAGGCCTCAAACAGATTTGAAGATGAGTGCAGCAGCTTTTCCGGAAGGCTGGGATACTCTTGTGCCTGAATTAGCCAGTTTCAAAAATGCACATGTGATATCTAAACGTCAGTGGGGTGCATTCTTCGGAACAGATCTTGATTTGCAGTTACGTCGCCGCGGTATAGATACGATCGTATTGTGTGGTATATCTACATCCATCGGTGTGGATACGACAGCTAGAGAAGCTTATCAGCTTGGTTACAACCAATTTTTTGTGGAAGATGCCATGACTGCCTCTACTAAAGAGGAGCATGACTATGTGTGTAAAACTATTTTTCCCCGCATAGGTAAGATTCGGTCGAGTGATGAAGTAATTTCCATGTTGAAATAGTATAAAAAACCCTCATGACAATCTCGGGACTGACCCCCGTTTGTGAGACAGGGATCAAAACACCTTACAAGTTTAAGTAGCCAGTCGCCGGAAATCCATCGGTGACTGGTTATTTAGTTTCGCTTGAATTCGAATTGAGTTATAGTAAATGATGTAGTCTCGAATGGTCTTTACAACGATTGCAGTCGTTGTAGATGTGAGATCTTCGAGGTAGAACGTTTCAGACTTTAGAGTGGAATGAAACGATTCAATGGGGGCATTATCAGCGGGCGTTCCTTTACGGGACATGCTCATGGTAATGCCTTTTCCTTTTACAGCTTCCTGGTACGCAAAGGACGTATACACGCTGCCCTGGTCGCTATGCAACAACATCTTTTTCTGCTTTGGAAGTTGATTTAATGTATCCAACACCAAAGAGGTATCTTGTTTATCTGCTATACTGTAAGCCACAATCTCACCATTGTACAAGTCTAGAATGCTGGAGAAGTACAACATCTTCCCGCCAAATGGCAAATAGGTAATGTCCGTGACGAGTTTTTGCAGAGGTGCTTCTGCATGAAACTGTCGCTTGAGCAGATTTTCAAAGGAGTGTACAGATTGCCCAGTCACCTTTCGTTTTTTCATCCTCACGCGGCACTGAAGCCCCTCACACTGCATGATCCGCTGGACTCGCTTATGATTTATACTCTGCTCTATCCGAAGGAGCGCCGTGATTTTCCGGTACCCATAGCGGAATTTATGACGGATGCAAAGCTCCCGGATTTTCTCCACCAGTCTGTCTGTATGCTTTGTCCTCACAGCTGCTTTCCAGCGGTAGTAAGTCGTTCTTGCGATTCCGAGCCATCTACAAGCCTCAGACACCGTCACTTCGTTTCGAATGGATTCAATCCAGGCAATAACGGCCTCTGGTTCCACCTCCTCTCCAACTCCTCGTACTTTTTTAGCAGATCTAATTGTTGTTTTAAGAATCGGTTCTCTGCCTTTACTTTTTCGAGTTCCGAAGAGTCCTCCGGACCTTTGCCATAGCTGTACTGTTTACCCACCGGCTGCTCCAAACGATGTCGTTCACCATTTCGATTCCATCTCATCCATGTCTTTAGCTGTGTCTTATTCCGTATTCCGAGCTGCTCCATAACCTCTTTCACAGGTACTCCTGCTAATCTCATTTCTATAGCTTTCATCTTTATTTCCACGGGATAACTTACTCTGGTTGCCAATGCAAAAACACCTCCAAGATGATCTCCTTATCTTACGACAAGGTTCCATTCTCTTGAAGGTGTTTTGATTTGTCTCACGTTATGGGGTCAGTCCCCTCTGCGATAACAGAGTAATCATGAGGGTTTTTTTGTGGGAATTGTATCCTTACATAAAGATGAGGAGTAGGATTCCCGCCAAGAAGCAGTAATAAGAAAAATACTTCAAATTACCCTTAGCCATAATCCCCATAAACCAGCGCATAGAGAAATAGGTGACGATTAGTGTAGTAATAAACGCAATCAAGTATGGAATCGCCAGCTGCGAGCGGTTAGGATCGTGGGCAATATCAGATACGCCCATGACAAGTCCGCCCAAACTGACAGGAATATAAAGCATAAAAGAAAAGCGTAAAGCAGTTTCTTGTTTCATTCCCACAGCGATGGAAGAGATGACAGTTGCACCAGAGCGACTTATTCCGGGAATAAGAGCGACTGCTTGGGCAAGTCCGACGATAACTGCATCCTTCGCCTTTAAGTCACCATCTTGTTTACGGCCACGCAGGTTACGGATCAACCATAAAGCTACCCCTGTAACAAGCAAGGCAATGGATACGGTATGAACTGACGAGAAGATATCCTCAATCTGATCCTTAAAGAGTAGTGCAACAATTACAGCAGGCAAGGTGCCAATGATGATGTACAAAGAGAATAGAAAATCTGACTTATATTCCTCTTTGCGGGTCAAAATAAATTGAATGAATCCAGTGATCAATCTTCCAATATCTTTTCGGAAAATAAAACAAATCGCAATTAGTGAAGCCGTATTTGTTAAGATTTCAAAGGATAGCCCATTCTGTTTTAAACCTAGCAATTTCTGTGCAATGATCAAATGGCCTCTCGAGGAGACGGGGATTGGCTCAGTTGCCCCTTGAACAAACCCTAGTAACAAGTATTTAAGCCACAGTATAATATCTTCCATTTTACCTCCCAGTATTTTTGTAATCTTACTCATCATATCGCATTCTAAAAAGAAATGACAATAGAACCATCGTGCCATATTCAGTTGAAGGAGTTATACTAATTCATAAGACTATTAAATGAGGTGGAATTATTTGTAGTACATTACTCAAAATTCATCGGCAGGACATTCCGAAAGCCGCCAGTGTGCTGGCAGAAGCCTTCGCAAAGGATGATCCGTTGTATCAGCATATTTTGCCAGATGAAACAACCAGGCTCCGCGTATTAAATATTTTTTTTCATCGTTATATTGAAATGCTGTATCCATATTCGGATTTATTAACGACGTCAACTAATTATGAAGCTGTCGCCTTAGTGTTTCATTCGGAGCGTCAAACGGGGACGTTGATTGCGAACCTTAACTATACGAAACAAATTGGGCTTGCGATTATTAAGTGTTTACCGATTTGCCGAATGATTGGTGTGCGAGGATTTTTTCGAGGGTTATCCATATTGCGCAGTATGAGTTCCTTATGGTTATCCATGTTTGGGGATCAGAAGTATTTGCATTTAGATATGCTTGCAGTGCAAGAACGTTACCGTGGACAAGGCTATGTATCAAAGATCATGAAGCCGCTGCTCGCCGAATGCCGTGAGAAGAACGCATTATGTACGTTAGAGACACAGACACCAAGCAATTTACCCATTTATGAGCACTATCAATTCCGCACGGTTAAGGTTATCCCCTTACCCAACAGTACACTAGAGCAGTATTGTATGGCATGTGCTCCAGATTCTGCAGAGTAGAAATGCGTGGATAGAATCAATTATTTTGTTTAACAATAAATAGCACAACCTTCGATGAATTGATATAATAGAAACATATATTCGCGTACTTCAGAACCCTATACGGATGTATACGGGTTTTATTTTTGTTTAGTAGCAAACTAGAACTGATGGCGAGGTTGGCAGAAAGATGAATTGGTCGGATTTTGGCGAACGAAACAAACGATTAAATCCCCTATGGAATTTAGGGGCTGGGATGAACCTTGGCGAAATTCAACCTTACAAAGAAATGGTGTCTTTAAGCATCTTGTTGCAGGTCTATTATTTGGAGCTAGAGTCCAATGAAAGAAGATCCAAGGAAGATATTATAGCGCTGGCTTGGACTGCACTGGAACGCTTTAATATTGCGAATCTCGGGACTACCGAATCCGTAGAACGTTTAGTGGACGGCCTGCTCTGGAGCGGAAATGGCGGAGATTTCGAATCCTACTATTATGATGATGCCGCTCGGCAAATGGCTGTGCAGAAATATAAGTATTTCATGGTGGACGAGGATGCGACCCGCAGTAGCTGGGAAGAGAACGGCAGAACAATCTATCGACTCTCCGAATACGCAATGGAGCTTATTTTTATGAGTCATGAGATTATTGAAGAATTCCAGATCAGCATCAAGCTGCTTGAGATTCAAATGCATATTAAGCATGGACGTGTAACAAGGGCACTTCAGGATGTGAATGAGCTTATCTCCCGGGTCCGGAAGATGATCCATGAGCAGCAGGAATACAGGAATGCATTGCGCCGTAACCCGAAGCATATTTTCAGTGAATTTGGAGTGGCTCGGCATCAGCGACTCGAAGAAATTCATCAGCAGTTCGAGGAAGAACGCAAGCATTTTGATAATATTCATCGTTCTCTGGCCCGGCTTGCCAATGACGAGAAAGATGTGATCGACTTTAACGAGATTCGTATTCTTTCAGAACGTGTGGAGCTCTCAAGGCGAGTACACGATGAACTGGCCGAGATAGTCTTGAACATTTTTGAGGTGGAGACTAATTTAAGATTGAACTTCCCTGAATTATTCTGGGGAGCAGCCGGATTTAACTTCCGTACTCATATCTGGGAGGAATGGGTTAAAGAAGAGGGGCTGCCTAGCGGCGACAGCCTTGAACTGCTTCTTGGCGGTTTGTTTGCTCCGAATCAGGATTTTGTTTATCCGCTTCCCTGGGCTTGGGAGGAGCAAGAGGTTGGTTTTATTCCCGAATTTGTGATGGATGAACTTGATGATGAGATAGATGCGGAGACCGTTCAATATATTCCTAAGGGGATTCCTTGGACGGAAGTCGTTGAACTGTGGAAGCCTGTGTTCAATGCTTTAGCCGAGTGTGGAAGCTTTACGTTTACTGAGGAAGCTTTTACCTCGGAGGAATTAACACGTTGGGCACGCACACCGGATGCTATAGATCTATGGGTGCAGTTTTTTCATTCTGAAATTACAGTACAAGAACAAGCTCCAGAGAACAGCAACGGATCCGATGAATGCCAGTTGCTAATTCGGTATGTACTAGAGGATGATCCTCAACTGGAGAGCTTGCGCGGCAAGCTGCTGCGGACGAGCATTGCTCCAGAACCATACCCAAGGGTACACTGGTCTGGTCTGGACATGAGTCCATATATTATTAAGATCGTGGAGAGGTGAGAGGTAACAAGCATGAGTTATACATTAGAACAGGTACAGCAAGCTTCACGGCTATTTTTTGAATTACTTCGTAAAAAAGTAATTCCTCTCGATGATCCTGCGGCGGCAGAATGCCTGCAGGACGCTGGAACATATGATGCGCTTCAATATGTTGCCAAGGAGGCAGGCTGTCGAGTGATGAATTCCGGACAACGTCTCCATCTGCTCGTCAATCCACTCGGGTCAGTGTTCGCCACCAACTTTACCCAGTTGAAGAATAAATACTCACGAATTGAGCGCAAAACTCATTTACATATCATTAATATTATCATCCTTGTTTTTCTGGCCGAGATGGACCAGGACGAGACTCATTTTAAGTCCGGACAGGACAGTATGTCCTATATACAGATATCCGATCAGGTGTCTTCACTTTTTCAAGCTTGGATACAGATGGATGATGAAGGTCAGTTTAGCCAGCAGTGGCGGTTGGATATCCAAGCGATGTCGAAGGTGTGGACTAACCTCTATATGCAAACTAAGAGTCAGGAAGAGAGCGATCTTCTGACAAGAGGCGCAGGCTCACGAATTGGGCTGATACATGAAGGTATGAAGCTCCTGGAAGAGGAGAAGCTTGTGTTCATCTCAGAGTCAGAGAAGCGCATATTCCCGCGGGAAGAGCTTTATGAGAGAATGCGGTATTTATATCATGATGTTGACCGGTATCAGGAATTAAAGAAACTCATTGGACGAACTTTAGCTGAGAAAGACGGTGCTACTAATGCCGCGGATTGAACGCATACGAATTACAGGACTTAAATACGAGAAAATGCTCAAGAAATATGATGATATGATTCTGGACCTCTGCAACGAAGAGGGGCCGGCCAATACCCTTATAACGCTTATGAATGGCGGCGGGAAGGGCGTACTGCTGCAATCCATATTTCAGTTATTAATGCCCAAAACGCCATGGGGAAAAGACAGTGAGAACCAGGTTGAAGCATTTTTTCATAACCATAAAAAACAACTTAAACCTTACACCTTTCACGTAGCTATCGAATGGCATCTCGACAACAGTGAGCGTAATGAGTACATGACGACTGGTATTGCCATGACAGCACATAATTCGCTGGATCAGCAGGACATAAAAGTAGATTACTTACTGTACGCACTTACAGATTACGGTGAAGCGTCTGAACTTACCCTTTCTACGTTGCCGCTCTTTGATGAAGAGTCTGCTGAACCTACGAGTTTTGAAACGATACAGCAATTTATACGAGATCGGCGGGGAGAAATTGTACCTTTCGGTAGCCATAGCTCGGATTTAAAAAGATATTATGATTTCCTGGCTACTCGGGATATTCATATCGCCGAGTGGCGTAATATGCGGCGAATCAATGGGGAAGAGGGCGGTATTAAAGGTTATTTTAAAAAGAATGATGCCTTTACCAACCATAACTTATTCGAAAAGCTAATTATCCCTGAGATCGGCTCCAGTCTGAATGAGGGACCAAAAGAAGAAGACAATACGCTGCAGCGGATGTTTATTGATACGGCGACAGTAGCTCAACGCCTACCGATGCTTGAACAACGGGAACAAGTCTACACAGAGTTTCTTGGAATGGCTGCGCCATTATATGAGCTGGTGAAGCTAGGAGTTGAAGCAGAGAGCGCCGTTCAAGAAACTGAACTGCGTGGACGTCAGATCTATACGGTTATCTATGAAGAGCAGAAAAATGCAGAAGAAGAGCGAAGTAAGGTTGCTAATGAACTGGCTGGGCGTTATCAGGAAGCGAAGCAATTGCGATTTGAGACAGACAATCTCAAGTATTTGCGCAGCAAGGAAGAACTGGAGCTAAAACAGGAAGAGTTCAAAAAGTTCAGTGATGATCAGGGACGTGCACGTGGGCGGCTAGACAATTCCAAGGCTCAGGAGAAAAAGCTAGAAGTGGCTCATTTCTTGGCCAAACGTATGCTCCACACACGACAAATAGAGCAGTGGCAGAAAGAAATTCAAGCCATCGAAGGTTCCTTAGAGATGAAAGAACGTCAAGAGGTCATTCTGGCGGCTAAAGAAAAGCTTCGGAAACAGTGGGATGTGGTGTTTAACCTCTGGCAACAAACGATCAGAGGGTTTGGAACCGCGGAGCGAGCTCTGACGAGTGAAGAAAAAGGTCTGCGCAAGGAGCGGGAGAGCTTTCTGCTGGAGTTAGCAGGTCTGGATATTCAGATTAATGAATTGACGTTATCTATCCGGCAATATACAGAAGAGCTTGGCACATTCGCAGCCCAGCATGGTCAAGAAGCTGCCCATACTCCGGTGGCGGCGCTTCAACGTACGATTTCTGCTGCCAAAACGATACTTCTGGATATGGAAGCGTTAGAGGAACAGCATAAAGAGGCTGAGAACCGAAAGCTGGTACTGCATAAGAATCATGCCGAGCTCAGTGAGAAACATCGCTCTTATGAACGAGAGATTGATGAGCTTGGGGTACAGCTCGATTCTCAGACCTATAAAGAATCACAGTTATGGTCACAAATCGTTGTGCTGCTGGAAATGTTTGATGAACATAATCGTTTGGGAGCTACTGGTCTTTTTGAAGAGAAGGATACGATTCAACTACGATTTATCCGCAAAATAGATGAGGTGGAGCAGCAGACTAAACGTTCTAGACGGGATTACTACAATCAGCTCATGGATGTGGAACTTCAAAATCAATCCTACTGGCTGCCGAATTCAGATATTTTGGCGGTTAAGGATACACTCGATTCGCTTAAAATTCAATCCACACCGGGCAGTTCCTATTTAAACGATCGTCCATATCTTGAACGTGAGGAAGAGCTAGAGCGTCATCCGCTTTTACCTTATAGTCTGATTGTAACCCGACGCGAAGCTGATAAAATTAAACCGGATTTGCTGAAGGACACACTGCTAAAATCAGCGGTGCCTATCTTTATTCGTGAAGAAATGACAGCTCTAGATCAAGTTTCTTTTAAGCTTTTAGCTAACCAAGGACCACAGATGGTACTGGAGCCAGATCGTTTCTTAAACTTTAAGAGCGGGATCCAGGCGAAGCTTAAGGAACAAGAACAGGTGCTTCAGGACGCAGAGGCTTATTTATCGAAGTTGAAATCTGTGCGTCAGGAATACGAGCGGTTATACCAAACAGAGAACACCGTGACGATTACAGTTAAACGCAATGCCCTTTTGAAACTGCAGAGTGAACTTCAGCAGCGCATTATCAGTCTGAGCAACGAGATGGATGAGAACGAGGGCACGCTTACTCGGATCGGTCGGGAAATCTCCGAGTATAAGTCACTTAGTGCAGAGCATGAGCAGAGGGCTATAGCGTTACAAGCCTGGATTGAACGTACGAAGAAGCATGAGCAGGCTCAAAAAGAGAAGAAAAATTATACAGATCGTAAGGGCCTGGTTAGCAAGGAAATGGCGAATAAAGACCAGCAGCTCGAGCATCTTGAAGCGCAAATGGTAAGCCTTGGCGGAGAGCGCGAGAAGTGGATGGGAGATGCCAAGTATGCTCTATTTCCTAGACTGCAGCATTGGTTTCCTGAGATTGTTTTTCCGGCATATCACCAGCTTTCAGATGATATCGAAACCACACCAATTGATCCAGTAGAACAGAATCTTCTGTTGCAGCAGCTCAGTACCGTTGAAAGTCTGCAGCAATCGTTGACGGAGAATGAGCTTGAAATTCGAACAAGAGCCGCCCAGATCAAAGCGGCCAGCGAGAATCTAACAGAGCTTGAAGTCAGCCTGAACCAAGTTGATGTGGATTGGCGGAAGGTGGCAGAACCTGCTGAATCTACCGAATCCATTATGGCTGCAAGAAACCGTCAAAAGTCGGAAACCTCTTCGTTAGAAGAAGACTATCAGATGGTTCACGACTCTTTCATCCGTTGCCAGACCGAGTTGGACAATTTGCAGAAGGAACTGCGCAAGGTAGAAAAAGGAATCAAAGAGAAACACGAGCGTGCCGTAGAGATTTGGAATGAGCCACTCGAGCAAAAAGAGACTGACATTCAAGAGCGTTTCCAAGAGAATGAGCACATGCTTAATCAGTGTAAGCGATCTTTGGAACGAATGGATGCATTCATTCAGACGTTATCCAATCAAATCAAAATCATGAATGCACATATTGAGGAGCGGGTTAATTTACGGACTGTGCCAGAAGAATTAATGCTGAGTGTAAGAGAAAGCTGCGAGTCTCTCGTTGCTGACTGGCTTCTTCGGATTAAGGATAGCCGGGTTAGACGGGATGAGGTCTCCAGGAAAGTGAAGGAAGAGAAAAACTCATTAACCGGAAAACTTGCCAAGAATGAACGGAATTCTGAACTGGAGACCAAGATTCTGGATCGTTTAAATACGGTACATTGGGATAACTTCGCTATTGCTCAGCAAGTCCTAGATTCGATGTTACGTAGTTCGCGTGATCAGATTGAGAGCATTCAAAACGATAAGGAAGATATGGATCATTCCCGTAAGATGTGGGTAGCTCGGGCTTCTTATCGTGTAGTACAAATCATTGATATTATGAAGCGAATGGAACGACGGATGATTATTCATAATGAGAATAATTATGCCTTCCCGCTGGTACGACTGAATTATAAGAATATCAATGTACCGAGAGCAAGCGATGAAGTAGAGCCGATGGTGAGCGACTATTTCAATCGATGTATCCAGGAACTGCTTGCAAAATATCCAAAGATTGAACAAGTGCCAGCGGTGGTAATCAAAGAGGTTATTAATGATGGACGAATCGTCTATGCGGCACTTCAGAATCGCTTCCCGATTCTTCAGGTATATAAACCGGTAACGGAGAATTACTTCCTCTATGCCGCTCCGGAAGACTATCATTATTCCGACTGGGAGATTATCAATCGCGGTGCGTTGGATGAGGCTGTCGGCAGTGGTGGACAGCGTCAATCTGTACAGCTGCTGGTAGCCATGATGATCATGACGCATAAACGTGTGAATCGTGAGAACAAAGGATGGACGGTCTTTTTATATGACAATCCTTTTGGAGAAATGGTTTCTAATAACGTACTTGATCCCGTGTTTGAAATTTCTAAGGCTCTCAAATTTCAATGGCTGATTGTTACGCCGCCGGAGCTTGTGAAGAATGACGTCAGCGTTCGCTTTGGTGTATACTGGCAGCTCTATTTCGGAGGTGTGAAAGGGGACATGCTAGAATCCACTCTAGTCAAAGGAGGAAGAAAGCTCATTCCTGTTTCGCTTTTTTGATCACTTGCACCATAATGAAAGAAGTTCCAGCAGCTAATGCTACTGGAGCTTCTTTTTCGTTATACATTATCCTTATCATTCTCACTTATAACGCTTACCAGCTTTAAAGGAGGCCGAAGGCGTATATGCTTACTATAATAGAATTATAAAATTTCGAGATTGTGGAGAAATGTATGCGAAAAACCGAATGCAATGTGCCGCCGCTAACTAAACGAGTCAAATGTATGCGAAAAATCGAATACAATGTGCCGCCACTAACATAAACGAGCCAAATGTATGCGAAAAACCGAATACAATGTGCTAACGGTAACTTAAAGGAGCCAAATGTATGCGAAAAACCGAATACAATGTGCTAACGGTAACATAAACGAGCCAAATGTATGCGAAAAACCGAATACAATGTGCTAACGGTAACATAAACGAGCCAAATGTATGCGAAAAACCGAATACAATGTGCTGACGGTAACATAAACGAGCCAAATGTATGCGAAAAACCGAATACAATGTGCTGATGCTAACATAAACGAGCCAAATGTATGCGAAAAACTGAATACAATGTGCTGACGCTAACATAAACGAGCCAGCACCGTTATTCTCCCCAAATTACCCGGGAATGGACTTGTTAATAGGGAATAAGTGCAATACGGTCCGTTAAGCGGAACCTCACTACGAAGGTATGGATACTAGTATGAATAAGGATCATTCATTGCGGTTCATCAAATGCTAATCGCAGCTTCCTCAGGCTCTAATATCATTGGAAGGGTTACTGTAAAAGTGGTACCTTGCTCAGGAATACTTTCTACTGTTATAGCTCCGCCATGATTATGTACAATATTTTGTGTGATCATAAACCCAAGGCCAGTTCCTGATTCTTTTGTCGTATAAAATGGTTTGCCAAGTGCTTTGATCTGTTCCTCTGACATCCCGCAACCTTCATCCTGTACACTAATTCGGGATTCACTTTCAGTTGTATGCACATGAATATATATGTTTCCTCCATTATTCATTGCTTCCATCGCATTTTTAAGTAAATTAATAAACACCTGCTTAAGCTGATAAGCCTCTCCATGAATCCAAATGGGTTGATCAGCACAGACAGGGAGAATCTTAAGGTTTCTTAGTGCAGCTTGACCATTCATTAATGTAGTAACTTGCTCGAGCAAAGATAATAAATCGACAGGCTTACTGATATGCGTCGTTTGTGGTTTGGATAAGACGAGCAGTTCGTTGACGATAAACTCGATGCGTTTCAATTCGGACTCTATAATGAAAAAATATTTATCATTCATGCGCTCGGAAGAGCGAAGCAGCTTCATAAAGCCGTTAATGGCTGTAAGTGGATTCCGGATTTCATGAGCAATTCCAGCTGCTAATTGCCCTGCGGTGGATAATTTCTCGGATTGGATTAGCCGTTCTTCTTCCAGCATTTGCTGTGAGATATCTTTAAAAATCCCAATAAATGCTCTGCTTCCATTGAAGATAATCGGTAGCGTGAACCCATCCACATATTTCTGCTGACCATTTAAGCAATTAATTAAGTAGCAAACGGAGCCTGACGTATTACCGCTGTGATATCTTTCCCTTCGTTCTTGAAGAATTTGATAATTGGAAAGGTCTACAATACTAGTAGTAGATGAACCAAATACTTGATCAAGGCTTTCCGCATGGATTAATTGCAAACCCGCTGAATTCGCATAATGAACAATCCCGTTTATTGTAATCACCACGGTCAGAGGTAATTCCTCTAGCAGCTGTAAGAAAGAATCATCTTTCTCCAACAGATTAGTTTCTGCTTCCTGCAGCTGCGTTTCTATCTGCTTGATGATCGTCTTATTTTCGAATTGAATGAAATAATATTGGGGGGCACCATTGGTATCCGAAATAATAGAGATGGAGATCTCTAGGGATAATAGTTGTCCAGTTGGTTTGAAGTAATCCTGTTGGTATCGATACGGATGGATGTTCAACGAGGATAAAGACTCTTCAAGCTCAGCAATTTCACGGATCTGACTTAGAAGCGTACGAACAGATGAAGAGGATGTTAGTAACTCGCTATGATCATATCCCAAAAGGGCACTTAAGGCGGAATTCCATTTCAAGAGCGTTCCATCAAACGAAACAAGCGCCATTCCAATTACAGCATGTGTAAAAGCAAAATCGAAACTGTGCAATTCATAGGGCCGCACTGCTATTCACCTCTCATATTCTTTCCACCATATGTAATAGTCATAGTATAAAACATATATTCTATTAAAATATATAAATTTTTATGTAAACAAGTACCATTCGAAGCTATGTGTTGTTGTGAAAATAAGGGTGCAAGAGTCAAGTGGTTTCAGGTAATATTAGAGAATACGTGCATTTATAGAAAGTGGAGGGGTTGTACTGTGCAATCAATCGTTGGTGAAATCCGAGAAATTAACCGCTATCCAGTCAAGTCATTTGCAGGTGAACGATTGGAATCCTGTATGATAGAACCATATGGAATGCTTGGGGATCGTTTCTGTGCCTTTTATGATGAGTCAAAAGAGGGATGGTGGCGTTATTTTACGGCTAGAAATAATCCTAAAATGCTTACCTATCAAGCCCAATTTATCAATGGAGATATTCATGTAAGAGCTTCGGATGGACGAACCTTTGGGTGGGACGAGCGTTTGTTGGAAGAGATTCAAAGCCAAACTAAAACACAAATCTCCATGTCTACTATAAAAGCTTCGCATCCACAACCGGAGCATCCACAACTGTTATCAGTGGATGGCGCTAGTATCTTACTCATTACGGATGCCAGCTTAAAGAAGCTTGAGGCATCATGGGGAAATTCCTTAGATCAGCGACGTTTTCGTGGGAACTTTGTTATCGCTTTAAATGATGAATCGCTTTTTGAAGGGGATTGGATCGGTCGGCAGCTCTCCATTGGAGAAGTGCAGCTACAGGTAGATAGTTTTTGTGAGAGATGTATGGTTATCACGATGGACCCGGATAGTCTGGAAAGAGACCCTAAACTATTGAAAAAACTGAACCAAGAGTTTGAACTACACTTCGGTGTGTATGCTTCTGTAGTTAAGACAGGGGAAATCAGAATCGGAGACAAAGTAGAATTAATGGATTAGCGTATGATATAAACTTACTTTACATTCTCATATGGATAAATTACCCTTAAAAGGAATGACAAATTCATAGAGGGAGGGAATGTATGAAGAAGAAAATAATATCCCTGTTGATGGTATTTCTGCTTTTAGTCGTGTATATTCCTACGAATGCTTTTGCAGCGGATAGTGGAAAAACGCAAACGTACGTGAACACTCAGAAGGTGGCGGCTGAGAAGGCAGCATTCTTAACGGAAAAGATAGGAACGACGAGTCTCCAATATGCTCTGATGGATGGGGATACAATCGTTGTGAGCGGCCAAGCAGGATACAGCCATGTGGAGAGCAAGACGGTACCAAGCGTTACAACGATGTATGGAATTGGCTCGACGAGTAAGGTGTATACGGCAGCTTCTATTATGAAGCTCGTAGAACAAGGGAAAGTTGATTTAGAGGCTCCCATTGTAACTTATTTGAATAATTTTACGATGGAAGATTCACGTTATAAGCAAATCACCGTACGTATGCTGTTGAATCACTCATCAGGTCTTGGGGGTTCGAACTTATCAAATTCTTTCTTATTTAATGATTCTGATTCTATCGCCAAAGATAATTTGCTAGCGACTTTGTCAACACAACGCCTAAAGGCAGATCCAGGAGCGTACTCTGTATATTGTAATGATGGATTTACGCTGGCGGAGTTGATTGTTGAGAAAGTCAGTGGCATGGACTTCACTACATTCATTCATCAAAATTTTACAGGTCCTTTAGGGCTTCAGCATACGAAAACGCCAGTAGATTCTGTGGATTCCAGCCAGCTGGCAAGTGTATACAATGCTACCTACCCAGCCGCTTTACCCAAAGAGACCATTAACGTAATTGGAACAGGGGGCATCTATTCCACGGCTGAAGATTTGGTGCGCTTTGCAACTATTTTCACTGGAGGATCGAAAGGGATTCTGTCAGAGAAATCAGTAAAAGCGATGGAGCAAGAGGAATATAAACGTGGAATGTGGCCAAAAGGAATCGATAATTCGTTCGCATATGGATTGGGCTGGGACAGTGTGAATTTATATCCATTCAATCAATACGAGATCAAAGCTCTGACTAAGGGCGGGGATACAAGTCTGTATCATACTTCACTTGTCGTGTTGCCAGAACAACGGATGGCAGCAGCTGTGGTATCTTCTGGAGGATCGAGCACTACCGATCAGATGCTTGCTAACGAAATTTTGCTCAGTGCTCTACAAGAAAAGGGAGTTATCAAGGAACTGAAAGCTACGCCTACATTTAAAGCCACGAACAAAGAGAAGATGCCAGAGGATTTGTTAAGTTATGCAGGTGTTTATGCTGATTCTACGCAGCTAATGAAGATAGAGATTAGTAAAGCTGGGGAATTGAGTATCTCTTCGATCATGGCACCTACAATGCCAGCTCAGAAATTTTCGTATCATACGAACGGTGAATTCTTAGATGCAGTGGGTACGAGTAAAGTTAGCTTTGTGAAGGAGAGCAATGGTCGTATCTATCTTTGGAGTCAAGGGTACGGAGTTATTCCAGGGCTTGGTGAGACTGCCAGTACTCAATATGCAGCAGAAAAGCTAGAGGCGAATTCTTTATCCAATGAGGTTTTGTCAGCATGGCAGCAGCGTCAAGGAAAAATGTATTTTGATGTCAGCGAGAAGTATAGCTCACAATTTTACATGAGTATGCCAGTAGCTGGAATTGCTATGTTCCCTGATGCACCGGGCTATATGGGCTCGAATAAAATAACTGGCCCGAATAAAGCTGAAATGACTGTGCAAATTCCAACTTTAGGTGGGCGCGATCTTGCGGATCTTGTTTTTGAAAATAAAGAGGGTGTGGAGTACCTTAAGGTTGGAAGCCAATATTTTATATCACAGGATGCCATTAAACCTATCTATGCCGGCCCGCAATCATTGGTAACCATCCAAGCAGATGGATATGCGAGATGGTATGAAATACCTGAGACAGCATCAGGAAAGTTGATGACAGTAGAGCTACCAGCTAAAGGTTCCTTTGCTGTTTATGATCAGAATGGTATGTGTGTAAATTTCTCTACAATCAGCGGTCTTACGCAAGTTAAACTTCCGAGTAACGGGAAAATTGTATTTGTAAGCGATGTGGGTGCGAAGTTTGAATTGACAATCAAGTAGTAATAATCAATTTAATTTTTTTTATAAAAAAAGAATCCTGTTATCCAGATTATTTTATCTTGGTAACAGGATTTTTTATATATAAACGTTTACCGTCCTTATAGGGACGCAGAGGGCAATTATGCTAGTTGAAATTCTATCTTCCTATTTGAAATTCTTTGAAAACTCTTTTATTTTATCTACAAAAATTCCCTTAAGCTGATCCGTTCCTTCCTTAGGAGCTTTATAGGCTTTGTAACCACCAAAGGATTCGATGCATATTGCAGATTTTTTTAGATCATCCGGAAAATTCTTCTCTATTAATTCCTCAGTTGTTTTCGGTTTCTCGTTACAAATATAGTAGCCCATCTTCTTATTTAGTAACTCATCTTTATTTTTTTTGATAAAATCACGAATCGCTTTGTATATTTTCTCATCTCTTACTCCGGCACCTAAAATAATGCTATCAAATTCCTCAAGATTTGGTTTGTCTATTTCAATATTACAGATCTTACTCTGAGGAATCTCTTCTGATAATACCTTTGCGCATTGCTCTGTTGCTCCTGATTTTGTTGCATATAGAATAAGTACTGCCATTGTGGTTCCTCTTTTCAACTTAAATTATTCAGGTTCCAAAAGACTCTTGTAATTCAATTATCTTGATTATCGAGATAATATATATATTATCGAAAATAGCGATCTTTTGTCAAGTTAACAGCAAGTTCTTATGTACTAATTATACATCCTTATTATGGTATCATAGGAATAATTGATCTATCGTTAGCTATATCTTTAAAGAAATTACAATAAAAAGGAGTGTGGAGATAAGTTGAGTATCATCGTAATGCTAGTCATCTATTTTTTGCTTGGAGTAACCGTGATTAAATTAGGCATCGATAACTCTAGAAGTACGCAAATATCAAAGGAAATATTAAATGAGTTAAGAGAAATCAAAGAACTAATGATAAGAAATAAATACGAATAACTGCTTGGAAGGAGGGCAACAGGATTGGCCATTCCATTTATAGTATTAATTCTTGCTTTTTCTGGTTTTTTTCTAAGGGTATGGATTGTTGGTCCGGATAAAGAAAAAATCTCTGACGACGGTAATGAGCTAAATATAAAAGGTAAATTAATACTCGGACTTATTGGATTAATTTCGGCAATTGTCATAATGATAGCTGATGGCGTACAGGGGATAGGAATGAAGTGGTTTTGGATTGTATTCATAATTATTGCCGTAGGATTTCAGTCATATATTGATTGGAAATTTTTAAAGCATACGAAACAACATATCGTTTCAATGATTTTGTTAGTCGAAGGTGTGGTGTTAGTTTATTTCTTTTTCTAATAGGTTGAACGATTAAAGCCTAATCCCCTGTCAGCATATATAAGGGATTAGGCTTTTTAATTTCACGACCTTTTTGGTACATGAGGTTCAGCTGGTGGAATGGATGCGCTTATGACGGGGTTACTTACAACTGGACAGAATCCGGGGTTTGTTAAACATATCTGCTCGGAGTACCGTGGTTGGAGCTTTGAAAGTTCAGTAAAATAGTTGCCGATCATATGATTGCCACTTGCAGATCCATTCTGGAAAGAAAGTGATACGAAGGTATGGACATGACTGTAATAGTACTTCGTTTCCCGTTTAGGCAGCTTATATACATGTGGAGGAGCGTACGTAACAATATCAAAAAGATTGGCATAACGGTAACTCTTCCGGACATATGGTTTAAAAACATTAACAAAGTTCGGATCGCCTACACGTGGTGAACCATAGGTGAACAGATTAGGTGAGATGTGCGAGGTGTTGGCCGCAATATCTATAGCACATAAAGTGGCGAGTGCTCCACCTAGGCTGTGACCAGTAATGTATAAGGTTTTATCGGGAGATAGCTTATCAAGTGTAGAGATAATCCCATCGCGAGCTGATGCGTAGATATTCGTGAAACCACGGTGGGTAAGGGTATCTTCTTTAATGTATTTGAATCTCTCCTGTGAGGCCATAACGTTAGACATCCAATCGGTTGTGGAGCTGGTTCCCCGGAAGGCCACAATAATCTCTTGTGGAGATTCCAGAATAAATCCGAAGCGTTCCCATACCTCGCTGATGGATCTTGCTTCAATTGTATCCACGATCTGATAATCTAATGGAACGACGAACAAACCTTCTGTATTTGAGAACTGCGCATAGGTCTGTCCGCAGATGGCAGCTAGAAAGATAGCCCTTTGCTCTTGATTATTTTTGGTACCCATGTGCATCCCGCCCTTCTTCCTAAACTATATTAGGGGGACGAGAGAGAGATTCCAATATCATAGGAGGCCTTGTACTAAATAGAAATATCTAAATTTTACACAGTTAAATTGTTACTTCAAATGATTTTATTTCGAAAGTCGAAGGTTCAGCGGCGCTTAATGATTTCATTTCTTCTCTTTGCTATGATTCCACTTTGTGCCTTCGGTTTTCTAGCTTACCATATATCAAATGAAGCGATCGAAGCTAACAGCCCCCTAAATTACTTCTGGTGTTTCTGCGCACCCATAAGGATTCCTTCGGAAACTTAACTTGCGACAAGGAAATCCATACAGTACACTTTCTTTAACTAGTACAAACCTAAGATAGCTTGGGAAAGAACTTTGAAAAAGGAAGTGTTAAATAGTGGATTTAGAGATGGTCATGCAGGAGCTGGAAGCGCTCGGCAAGGAACGAACCAAGAAAATATATATGTCCAATGGAGCAAAGGAACCACTATTTGGCGTGGCTACCGGAGCAATGAAGCCAATCTTCAAGAAAACAAAAATAAATCAGCCATTGGCTGAGGAGCTTTATGCGACAGGGAACTACGATGCCATGTATTTTGCCGGCATCATTGCTGATCCCAATGCAATGACGGAAGCGGATTATGACCGATGGATGGATGCGGCTTATTTTTATATGCTGTCCGACTTTGTAGTGGCAGTAACCTTGGCAGAAGCGGATATTGCACAACAAGTGGCCGATAAATGGATCGCGAGCGGTGAAGAGCTGAGAATGTCAGCGGGCTGGAGCTGTTATTGCTGGCTGCTTGGCAGTCGGCCGGATGTTGAGTTTTCCGAAAGCAAGCTTGCTGGTATGCTTGAGATGGTGGAAAATACGATTCATGATTCTCCAGAACGTACCCAATATTCAATGAATAACTTTTTATACACAGTAGCCGTATCTTATTCGCCACTGCATGATAAAGCTAGCGAGACTGCAAGGACTGTAGGTCCAGTTGAAGTCAACAAGGATAAGGCAAAAAGTAAATTGATTCACGCGTACGCAAATATTCAAAAAGCAGTCGACAAAGCTCAGCTTGGTTTTAAACGCAAGCATGTAAGATGTTGATCTAGCAGAAGCTTCTAGAGAAGAAAAAGGAAAAAGGATTCCCTGATGCTTCACTCTGAGTTACTATATAGAAATGACACCAAGAGGAGAAAGTAGGGGGAAAAGCATACATGGGCAACTATTTGGATATTTTACACAAGGAAGTCGTACCGGCTGAAGGCTGTACAGAGCCGATCGCAGTTGCGTATGCCGTCTCCTTGGCGGCAGAACTTCTCGAAGGAGAAATAACGGGGATTCAGCTGCATCTCAGCGGTAATATTATCAAAAATGCAATGGGAGTGGGCATCCCTGGGACAGGCCAGACAGGTCTGCCTATCGCAGCAGCCCTTGGAGCGGTGGTCGGACGTTCGCACAAGGAGCTGGAAATTCTGTCAGGTCTGACTCCGGATGAGCTAAAGCTGGCTAATGATCTGCTTGAGCGAAAGCTGCTGCAAGTGGAGATAATGGACACTCCTGAGAAGTTATATATTGAAGCACAGGTGAAGACAGAGAACCATACGGCGATTGCCATCCTTGCTAAGGAACACACTAATATTGAATACCTAGCTCTAGACGGAAAAAAAGTGACACCTAAGAAGTCTAAAGCTGACTGTGGAAAGCCCGGTCTGTCCGATACTGAAGCTTATGAAGGCTCTGTAGATCGGATTTTCGAGTTTATAAGTACGGCTCCATTTTCAGACCTTAGCTTCCTCTTGGAAGGTGCTCGGATGAACAAAGCGATCTCCGATGAGGGACTCCGAGGCGATTATGGCTTGCAAGTAGGAAAGAAGATGAACCAGCAATCTGCGATGAATTTATTCGGCAATGATGTGGCGAACAAAATTATAGCGGCCACTGCCGCGGCTTCAGATGCTCGCATGGATGGCAGTGCAATGCCTGTGATGACAACAGCGGGCAGCGGTAATCAAGGCATCGCCTGTACGCTTCCCGTTATATCATTGGCGGAATTGCTCGGCAAGGATGAAGAGACGCTGGCTCGGGCGCTTGCACTGAGCAATCTGGTCACTGTGCATATCAAGCATTATATCGGGCGGTTGTCGCCTTTATGCGGTTCAGGGATTGCTGGCGGGGTAGGAGCGAATAGCGGGATCATTTATCTCATGGGCGGTAGTCTTGAGCAAATTAAGCATGGGATACAGAATACAATAGCTTCTTTGTCAGGCATGATCTGCGACGGTGCGAATTCAACCTGTGCACTGAAGATTTCCACCTCCACCAATACAGCGATTCAGGCAGCCACATTGGCGATGAATAATATTGCCCCTACGACCAAGGATGGAGTTATTTTCGAAGAGGTGGAAGACACTATTCGCAACATGGAGCGACTGGTTCAAGAAGGTCTGGCGGATACTGACAAGACCATTCTAAATATCATGCTCTCCAAAGGTGGAGCGAAGTAACCTTATAGTAACTTAGATACAAAATAAGAGATCATGAATTATGACCGCCCGGTTCCCTGCTTAAAATGGCAGGAGGCCGGGCGGTCTTTGTAATTCTGCGGCAAGGTCATAGGTTTATAAGAAGATTTGCATTAAATTTTAACATAACTTATTCTGAGATCATAAAGGCATAGAATGATGGTATAAAAAGGAGATATTATGACGGAGAAGATAGATATAGGATGGAACTTTGAGAACAGTTATGCTCATCTGCCGGAATCCATGTTTACAAGGATCAAACCTACTCCTGTGCGAAAACCGGAGTTAGTTATTTTAAATGAACCATTGGCTGCTACTTTAGGGCTGAATAGTACAGCACTACATAGTAAGGATGGTGTACAGATTTTTGCGGGCAATGAAGTTCCTAAAGGTACAGAGTCGCTTGCTCAAGCCTATGCTGGACATCAATTCGGACATTTTACCATGTTAGGTGACGGCCGAGCTGTGCTGCTGGGTGAACAGATCACTCCCCAAGGTGAACGCGTAGACATTCAGCTTAAAGGCGCGGGAAGAACGCCATATTCTCGTGGTGGGGATGGCCGAGCCGGACTTGGCCCGATGCTGCGTGAATATATCATCAGCGAAGCCATGCATGGCCTTGGTATTCCTACCACTCGCAGCTTGTCGGTGGTCACTACAGGAGAAATGATCATTCGAGAAACAGAGCAGCCCGGTGCTGTTCTTACCCGAGTTGCAGCCAGTCATCTACGGGTGGGTACTTTTCAATATGTTGCAGCATGGGGGAATGCAGATGATCTCCGTATTCTGGCTGATTACACGCTGCAAAGACACTATCCCGAAGTACCTATGGAAGAGAACCGATATCTTTTCCTGCTTCGGGAAGTGATTGGACGCCAGGCTGAACTGATTGCCAAATGGCAGCTTGTAGGATTTATTCATGGAGTGATGAATACGGACAACATGGCGCTTAGCGGAGAAACGATTGATTATGGTCCATGCGCATTCATGGATATGTATAATCCGGAGACCGTATTCAGTTCCATAGACCAGCAGGGTCGCTATGCCTATGGCAATCAGCCGGGGATTGCCTCTTGGAACCTCGCAAGATTCGCGGAGACTCTCCTGCCATTGCTGGCTGATGATCAAGAACAGGCGATTCAGCTCGCTGAAGAGGAGATTGCAGATTTTAAAGAGCGGTCTTATCATCATTGGCTCTCAGGAATGAGAGCGAAGCTCGGAATCTTCAACGAAGAGGTAGAGGATGTTGCGCTAATTGAAGACCTGCTAGATTTGATGCAGAAATACCGGGCGGACTATACCAATACCTTCCGTGCCCTAACTTTGGAGAAGCTGGAAGAAACCGCTCTGTTTAGTGCAGCGGAATTTACCAAGTGGCATGAGTTATGGCAGGCTAGACTTAGCAGACAGCAGCAATCGAAAGAGGTTTCACAGCAGCTAATGCGCAATAGTAATCCTGCGATCATTCCGCGAAACCACAGGGTAGAGGAAGCGCTCCAAGCGGCAGTGCAACAGGGAGATTACAGTGTGATGGAGCGGTTG
Source organism: Paenibacillus sp. FSL R5-0345 (assembly GCF_000758585.1). Classification (NCBI taxonomy): domain Bacteria; kingdom Bacillati; phylum Bacillota; class Bacilli; order Caryophanales; family Paenibacillaceae; genus Paenibacillus; species Paenibacillus sp. FSL R5-0345. The sequence goes on along the minus strand of NZ_CP009281.1, from coordinate 4,295,691 downwards.
CTTGAAGCTCTTTCCAATCCTTACGCCTATACCCCTGAACAAGATGAATACTCGGCACTTCCTGAGGAATCAGCAAGACCCTATCGAACCTTCTGCGGCACTTGATTTGCAAATAATGATCTAAATAATGAGGTGAAGTAAGAATGCTTCATGCATATGATGTTCTGGCTAACCAGTTGCTAGCGAATGCGAATGATCCAAGTTGGTATGTGCCCTTTGAGGTAGCCGTAAAAGACTTAAGCGAAGAGGAAGCATCTTGGAAAGTAACAGAAGAAAGCAATAGTATTGTTGAGATTGTGCAGCATCTGCTCTACTGGAATGAGGCTTGGCAAACAAGGTATAAAGAAAAGAGCGTCCATGCGGTTCCTTCTGTAGATAACAATGATACCTTTGTTGTTGCAGAAGGAGTAACGTTCCAAGAGCTTCAACAACAACTTTTAGAAGTTCTTCTACGTTGGCAGGAACTGATTACGAAGGACGAATTGGAAGCTGATGTTCAAGGGTTCCCAGACAGTCAATGGTGGGAAGTATTAGGTAATGTGACGACACATAATGCTTATCACGTGGGGCAGATTGTTTTTATTCGGAAGATCCAAAAGAGTTGGAATCGCAATGTGAAGTGAATTGAAGGACGTTAACGGATGTATAGCCATCTGGATAACGTCTTTTTTTGTGAATATCAATGAGGATAAGATATAGAATATTACTTATAAATACTTAAGTAATTACATTTAATGCTTGTAAATACTTATTAAATGACTTATGATGACTTTAGGAGGTGCATACAAGATGTTTCAAGAGGAGAGATTGTTGAAGATACTCGAATATTTGAAACAACACCAATCGATGAGTGTTCAAGAGATCTGTACTCAATTTGATGTATCCAGAGATACCGCACGTAGGGATATTGTTAGATTAGTACAAGAAGGTGTTGTGATCCGAACGCATGGAGGGGTATCGTTACCTGAGTTACAAAAAGAATTGTTATCTTATCAGGATCGATTGATCGATAAATCTGAGAGTAAGCAGAGAATAGGGAAGACTGCAGCTCAGCTTATTCAAGATCATGAGACTGTGATTTTAGATGTATCCACCACTGTACAGTTTGTTGCAGAACAAATCACCGCGAAGGATATTACGGTTGTTACACACTCGATTGATAACGTAGGGATCTTGTCCAAACGGGAAGATCTGCAAATTTATGTTCTTGGCGGTTACTTGAATGTGAAAAACCGCTTGTTATATGGTCCTTCCATTATCGATAAACTTAGTGAAATCCGTGCAGATAAAGCCTTTATTGGAGCATCCGCGATCGGTGCTGATGGACTCTACTATCCTTATGAAGAAGATGCGAGGGTAAAAAGAGAAATGGCGCGAAGATCGGATCAAGTGATTTTAGTGGCGGATCACAGTAAATTTAATGCCAAATCCTTTTATCGGCTAGACTTTGATTTCGTTGATATTTTAATTACCAATCGAGAACTCCCAAGTCAGATTAGAGAAGTTCTAGATCAGAAGAACATCACAGTTATTGAGTGTTCAGAAGAGACGGAAGAGGTTCAATCACAAGACTGATGACATAAAGGAGAAGGATATTTATGAATTGTATTTTACAAAATGTGCAATTGGTGCTTCAGGATCGTATTGTTCCAGCAGCTAATGTGTGGATTTTTGAAGGGGAAATCATAAAGATAGATGCAGAGGCCCTTTCGATTCCAGAGGGAGATTATGAACGGATAGATGGCGGTGGTCATTTGTTAGTACCCGGAATGATAGATGTTCATATTCATGGCGCTAATGGTTTTGATATGATGGATGGTACGGAAGAGAGCATTCAAGAAGTATCAAAGGCTTGTGCTGCGTCTGGTTGCACCTCATTTCTGGCTACATCTGTCAGTTCTACGCTAGAAGATCTTTTAGAAATGATTCGTAGTGTCAAGCGTGTGATAGGACATGAAGTGGGTGCAAAGATCGCAGGCATTCATTTAGAGGGACCTTACCTGAACCCGAAGCGAAAAGGTATGCAGAACGAAAAGTTTCTGCGTCATCCCAACTTAGAGGAAATGAACCTAATTTTTGAAGAAGCGGGTTCACTCATTAAGATGGTTACAATTGCTCCGGAGTTGCCGGGCGGGATGGAGCTTATTTCCTTTTTGAAAGAAAAGGGCGTAGTAATAGCCATCGCTCATTCGGATGCCACTTATGAAGAAGCTAAACAAGCCTTTGCGTCGGGGGCAAGTCATGTTACGCATTGTTTTAATGGCATGCGGCCTATCCATCATCGAGATCCAGGGGTAATTGTGGCTGCTTTTGAAGAGAAGCATGTAAGCCTTCAAGCGATTGTGGACAATGTCCATCTGCATCCTGCAATTATTCGATTAATGCATACCTTGAAAGGACCGGAAGGCATGGTCTTGATTACAGATGCACTGCAAGCTATGGGATTAGGTGATGGGAATTATATGTTTGGAGGCCATCATGTTACGGTATCCGAGGGGGTAGCGAGACTGAAGGATGGAACATTAGCTTCAAGCACCGTGACTATGAATGAAGCCTTACGTTATACTGTTGAAACTGGAATTCCATTGATCGATGCTGTACAGATGGCTTCAACTACGCCAGCCAATATTCTGGAGCTTCAACAGAAGGGGACGATAACAGCTGGTTTTGATGCTGACCTGGTCCTCTTGGATGATGAATTTAAAGTGCTCTGGACAATGGTGGATGGTCAAATTTTATAAATCACGATGAATACAGGTTACTTCTGCTCAATGCAGCTGTAACCTGTATTCATGTGCGGTTATGCCAAACACGCTTTTAAAATGCCGGTTCAAATGAGTTAGATCCACAAATCCGCACTCTGCCACAGCTGCATAGATATCCTTGGTTTTCTCAATGGACTGTTTGGCATGCTCTACTTTGCAATTTAAGAAGAATTGATAAGGGGATATTCCTGTGTGCATTTTAAACGCTCGGATAAATTGATATTTGGATAGATCAAATTCTTTGCAGAGGTCGTCTAGCTTCAGCACGTGGTCTAAACTGCAGTACATCATTTCCTTCGCTTTTTTGACGAGGTTACTATTTGTTCTGTGGTCGGTATCTATTTCAGTATGGGATACTAAATCGAGCAGAGTTAACAATAGCTCACTGCACAAGGACTCCTCTTTGCCATGCTGTATGGCATGACTTAGCGCCAATATGCACTGTGCCAATTTGTTGTCGTATAGGATAGGAGAGGTGAACCGCAGTTCTTTTTTTCCTAGTATATCTTGTATAATGGTGGGCTTGATATAAAGCATGACATAATCAATGCCTGCTTTGTCAAACGATCTGCCGTCATGTGTCTGCTCTGGATTGAACAGCATAACCCCATTTTTATGGGAGGATTGCAAGCTACCGTCTAGATTATATTGCTGAATGCCGCGAAGCGTTACACCAAGTGCATATTCCTCGTGGCAATGTTTTTTATAAGTGAAATCAGTCATGCTAGCTGACAAGGTTAGGATATCTGCCGATTTTTTATAGTTGAATGTTTCCACGTTCTTATCCTCCATGCCTTTATAGGATTCCCGATATCAAAATGGCCGAGTATACTAAAAAAAGTGCCATCAGGGTATTTAGAACTTTTTGATGATGTTGCAGAAAGCTTCTGAAGATCGCGCCAAAAATAATCCATGTTATGAAGCCAAGAAATCCGATTACAGTTACAATTATAACAAATAGGGTCAAGGTAATGGATGAAGTATAGAATGGCATAACGTAGCTGGGAATGACGGTTAGTGTAAATAAGAGCACTTTCGGATTCACTAGCTGCATAAGAAAGCCTGGCCAAAAATCGGCATTTGAGTTAGACTGTTCTTCCATTGAACCCATTTTAAAGATTTTATAAGCAAGATAAAGCATATATAAGCTCCCAATGATTTGCATAAAGATCAGAATATTTGGGATGACCTCAACAAGAACACGGTTAAGCAAGGTTGAAAGGATAAGCAGTAGTCCAAAAGCCACCGTAGCTCCATATACATAGTTCATAGTTTTTTTGGCCCCTGAACGCTGCACAGAAGAAAGAATAACAATATTGGTTGGGCCAGGCGTAAATGTAACGACGATGCAGTAGATTAAAAAGGAAATTATATTCATGATGACCTCCAGTAAAAGTAGTCTTATGAATATAAACCTCCCAGCTAGAATGGTTATAGTATATTATTGCAGAGGTGATCAATAGAATGAACGAGACAAATCAATGTACCATAGCTGTTCTCACCATGGCTGATTATGAAACTACATGCCAGATGTTTGAAGAATCGATATCAGATGCTTTTAATAAAGAGGGAATAGGTCACTTACAAGAGGATATACAAAGTGAAATTGACGATAAAAAGAAAAAGGCACTTTCCTCCCTGGATCAGGCAAACTCGGATACGTGTTTCTTTATCGCTAAAATCAATGGGACGGTTGTGGGTACGATTTCCTATGGTCTCTGCGGTGAGGCGATTCAAATCTGTGCAGAGCATCAGTTGGATCATTTGGGGGAACTGGGTAGTTTATACGTGGTGCCACGCTTTCAGGGTCAAGGGATTGGCTCAGTATTAATTAAGGAAATGATGACATTTCTAAACGAACAAGGAATCGAGCAATTTTGCTTAGACAGTGGATATCAACGCGCACAAATCAAGTGGCAGCGTAAATTTGGGAAGCCTTATAAGGTGGTAAAAGACTATTGGGGACCCGATTCCGCTCATATGGTTTGGTTGTGTAATGTGAGTGATCATTTGAAATAAGCTTTTAAAAATTGAAGCCTTTAGCTTTTATAGTAGAGGTTTCTTTTTTATGGATGAGCACTCAAGTGATAAAATGGAAATTGTATGTCATATGGATTGAACGTGTCGTAATATTATATATTAGATGTCGCATTTACCTACTAATAAAGCGCTTTATAATATGCTATTTTATTAATAGATGTCAGAATAACATATATACGGGAGGCACAAGCAAATGACGATTAGAATAGGTAAGATTAGCTATTGGCATGTTCATGCTTGGGACTATACGAAGCAAGCTCAAGAGCATGAGGATACTGTATTAGCTGCGGTTTGGGATGAAGATGCAGAGCGAGGGAAAAAAGCTGCCGAAAGCTTGAATGTTCCTTTTTTCGAATCACTGGATGACCTGCTTGCGCAGGAGGATATAGATGCCGTCATTGTGGATGCACCTACCAATGTGCATAGAGATGTAATCATTGCTGCGGCTAAAGCGGGTAAACATATATTTACGGAAAAAGTAATTGCCCCAACTCATAAAGAAGTCGAAGAAATCATTAGCGCAGTTGAAGAGAATGAGGTGAAGTTGACCGTCTCTTTGCCACGTCTAAATGATGGATATACATTAACGATCCAAGAGGTTCTGAGTCAAGAGCTGCTCGGAGAGATCACTTACGTTAGAGTTCGTTTATCCCATAATGGAGCTACAGAAAACTGGCTTCCTGATCATTTCTTCAGTTTGGAACAATGCGGTGGCGGTGCTTTAATTGATCTTGGCTGTCATCCGATGTATTTGACGAAGCTTTTCTTAGGTCAAGACGTGACCGGTGTAAGTGCTAATTTTGGTTATGTTACGGGCAAGGAAGTAGAAGATAATGCAGTGGTGACGTTATATACGAATTCCGGAGCTATTGGTGTGGTCGAGGCTGGGTTTGTGAATAGTCATTCGCCGTTTACGATCGAGGTGCATGGAACCGAAGGTACGCTTCTTTACGGAACACCAGAGGATAAGCTTCTACTTAGAAGTAACAAATCTGCTGACAAAGAGGAAGGATGGAAAGAAGTAGCGTTGCACGCTAATCGTGAAAGCGCATTCCATCAATGGGTTAATCATATCCAAAAGGATACTTTCGCCACACAGAATGTTCAAACCGCTGTGGAGCTTACGAGATTAATGGAAGCGGCGAATCGTTCTGCTAAAGAAGCTCGTATGATTCGGTTAGCAGATTTGGACGCTTAATTGCTCTCCACCTGTTAGGAGGATTTAACATTGAGTAACTTTCCCTATGAGATGATGTTTGAGAAGCATGATATGCTCGAGAGATTGGATATTTCTATTCAATGGGGACATTACGAGATTACAGTGCTTAGATTTCATTTGATCTCTTTTCCGCCGGGAAGAGTCATAGATTTCCATAATCATTCTGAATTCGAATTTCATTTTATCCCACGAGGAAAAGGAGAAGTTATTCTAGGCGATCTAAAATACCCCTTGTCTGAGGGAATGCTCTATTTAACCGGACCGGGTGTGATGCATCGCCAAGAGGCGGACCCAGAAGAATCCATGGAGGAACTGTGTCTGCATGTGGACATCAAAGAGAAGTTCAGAGAGGATGCAGATCCTTGGGAGGTTGCGGAGGCAGAGACCTGTGTTCAGAAGCTAAAGGAGCTGCCACTAGTTCCGGCACAAGATTATCACGGCGCTATGAAATGTTTTCTCGAAGCCTATGAAGCTTGTGAAGGTAAACTGACGGGATATTATACTTCCATTAAACATCTTGTTATCAGCATTTTATTAAAAGCAGTAAGAACGTATGATTCAGGTGGAATTCGAACAGAAGCGCCTGTTAGGGATATGTTAACTTATCGGTATCACTATGCCATTCAATATATGGAAGCTAATTATTCAGGAGCCGTTACCTTGGAGAATGTTGCAGAAAAATTGAATATTAGCGCTAGGCAGCTGCAACGAGTGTTTAAGCAAGTGGATGCTGACAAATCTTTTAGTCGATCGCTTGAGGATATTCGATTACAAGCGGTCTGCCGAAAGCTTGAAGAAAGCAATTATCCGATAGAACAAATTGCTAAGTCGGAAGGATTTACGAATGCAACGTATTTGCATATCGTATTCCGCAAGCGTTTAGGCATAACTCCGGCAACTTATCGAAATGCAAAACAAACCAATTAGAAGTGAGGGTGAAAGATATGAGTAAAGTGTTTCGCGTAGGAATTATTGGATGTGGTGGAATTGCAAATGGCAAGCATCTTCCAAGTTTGAGCAGACAAAGTAAGGTTGAGATCGTTGCCTTCTGTGACATTATAAAAGAACGTGCTGAAGAAGCGGCGGAGAAATACGGAAGTGCTGAAGCTGTTGTCTATACGGATTATACAGAATTGTTGAAAGATCAATCTATCGATATTATTCATGTACTTACGCCGAATGATGCTCATGCAGAGATCTCAATTGCGGCTTTAGAAGCAGGAAAACACGTCATGTGTGAAAAGCCAATGGCTAAGACGGCGGCAGATGCCAAACGAATGGTTGAAGCAGCAAAACGTACAGGTAAAAAGCTAACCATTGGATATGACAACCGCTACAGAGAAGATAGCCTGTATTTGAAAAAAGCATGTGAGTCCGGGGAGCTTGGTCATATTTATTTTGCAAAAGCACATGCCATCAGACGGAGAGCCGTACCGACATGGGGAGTTTTCCTCGATGAAGAGAAGCAAGGGGGCGGGCCACTGATCGATATCGGAACCCATGCGCTGGACCTAACGCTGTGGATGATGGATAACTATAAACCGAAAGTCGTGCTGGGTACCAAATATCATGAACTGTCTCAAAAAGAAGAAGCTGCAAACGCTTGGGGACCATGGGATCCGAAGAAATTCACTGTAGAAGATTCAGCCTTTGGAATGATCGTGATGGAGAACGGCGCTACGATTATGTTGGAAGCGAGCTGGGCACTTAATTCACTGGACGTACATGAAGCGAAGTGCAGCTTAAGCGGGACGGAAGCTGGCGCCGATATGAAGGACGGACTTAGAATTAATGGAGAGAAATTCAGTAAGCTGTACACCAATGAAATCGAGCTTGGTGCAGGCGGTGTAGCCTACTATGAAGGTAAAGCAGAAAGTGCGCCTGACATCGAATTAAGAAAGTGGATCGAAGCTATTGAACAGGATAAAGACCCGGTTGTAACACCTGAACAAGCTTATGTTGTTTCGCAAATATTAGAAGCAATATATGAATCTGCACAAACAGGCAAGGCCGTGTATTTAGATTAGATTTTGACAAGCACAACGATTTAGAGTAATATCCACTTGTGATTTAATGATAAGGATTTGAGACAAGACTCTCTCTTTACAGGGAGAGTCTTTTTGCTTTTTTTGCTTGTTGAGTACGGAGGAATAGGGGGATAATCATGGATACTGAAGAACGCAATCATGTGCTTATTGTGGAAGATGATGATAATATTAGACGATTTATATCTATCAATCTAACGAATAATGGGTTTGTGGTTAGTGAGGCTGCTTTTGGTGAACAAGCATTGCAGAGCTTTAATGCGAACCGGCCAGACGTTATTGTTCTGGACATCATGCTGCCGGATTCGAATGGGTTTGAGATTTGTCGCAAGATCAGAGAGCAGGACCCCGGGGTCATCATCATTTTCTTAACTGCACGTGGACAGGACTTGGATAAAATCAATGGCCTAGAAATTGGTGCCGACGATTACATTGTGAAGCCTTTTAATCCATTAGAACTGGTGGCACGGATTAAAGCGATATTGCGTCGTACAGAAACAGCTCTAAAACCGCAAAGAACTATACTTCAATCTGGACCGATTCGCCTGGATCTGAACTCGAACAAGATGTTTAAGCAGGATGACATTATTGAATTAACTCCGAAGGAGTTTCTATTGATGAAGACCTTTCTGGAGCATCCGGATACAGCACTCTCTAGGAATGAATTAATGAATTTGGTTTGGGGTGAGGATTATATTGGCGATCCAAAGACGGTGGATGTTCACGTGCGTAAGCTAAGAGAGAAGATTGAAGAGGATGCTTCAAACCCGCATTGGATTGAGACTGTATGGGGGCTCGGATACCGCTTTAGAAAGGATGGTTGAAGAATGGGGATTCAGAAAAGATTAGTGGGAAGCTATTGTGTAGTGATCTGTCTTACTGTGCTCATTCTTGAAGTTATTCTTAATATTTCTGTACGATATTATTATTTCCATAATATTGAGCAAACCCTGATGAATCAAGCAGAGCTGTCGGCTTCCTTTTATCAGCAATATTTTGGCGACGAGGATTTAGAGGAACAATCGGATAGATTGTTAAAGGGTTTTGCCAGCCATTCCGATGCACAGGTACAGATTATTAATGCTGAAGGTCGGCTGTTGCAGGATTCAAATGGAATCCAAGGCGATTTTACCATGACAGATTACATGGATGTGCAAGAAGCGATGAAAGGGCAGCCTGGCAGTTGGAAGGGGGAGGACCCTGTAACTGAGGAAGCTATTTTTGCGGTATCCTATCCTTTACAAGCCAAAGGGAATATTGTAGGGGAAGTCAGATTTATTACGTCCTTAACGGAAACGATACATGCTGTTAATCAAATTGCAGTTTTACTGATCGGGGTAGGTTTGCTAGTGATTGGTATTGTCACCCTGCTAGGATTATTGCTGTCGTGGACCATAACGAGATCCATTAAAGATCTAAAACTGGCAGCAGACCAAATGTCCGAAGGAAATTTCAGCATAAGAGTACAAAAGCGATACCAAGACGAGCTTGGTTCCTTGGCGGATACGTTAAATATGATGGCCAGTCGAATCTCGAAAAGTGAGCAGCTAAAGAATGACTTTATCACATCCGTAACCCATGAACTGCGTACGCCTCTGACCTCGATCAAAGGCTGGGTAATAACTTTAAAGGCGGCTGGAGGAAGTAACCAAGCTCTGTTTCATGATGGGTTAGATATCATTGAATCTGAAAGTGACAGATTAACTCATATGGTGGATGAACTGCTCGATTTCTCCAAATTGGATAACGGAAGAATCGCTATTCATCTCACATCTGTGGATCTAACGGAGCTGTTGCAGCATATTGGCAGACAACTCACGCCTAGAGCAACCCGGCAAGGCATTTCACTCGAAGTGAAAATAGAAGAGAATCTGCCGGTCATTCAAGCTGACGAGAATCGTGTGAAGCAAGTCATGATTAATCTCATCGATAATTCGCTTAAATTTACTAGTTCCTCAGGTCGAATCCTTATCAGCGCCCATACGGTTCCAGGGAAAGTTGTAATTACGGTTGAGGATACTGGATCAGGCATCGCAGAAACGGATTTAGAGAATGTGCGGCAAAAATTCTACAAAGGGGATCAACAAGCGTCAGGCAGCGGTTTGGGCTTGTCCATCTCCGAACAAATCATTACATTGCATCTTGGTGAGCTGCGAATAAGCAGTACTTTAGGCAAGGGCACGATTGTCCAATTTGACTTACCGAGAAAATAAGAACTTAAATTTAACTATTTCATAACCACTTTCATCTCTATCACAGATAAAATACTATATATGCGGACAAGCGAGGAGTCGATGATCCAAATGCCGAGCGAATTCATAAAAATAGGTGCTATGTTAACAACGTTATTTTTGCTCGGAGGATGCGGAGTCCCGGCAACACCCGGAGAGCTGATTAAGCCTCCATCATCGGAAGCAAGCCTGCAGCGTGACAAAACGAGCCAGGAATTTATCAAATGGCTTCCCGACAAAGCTCAATTGATAACTCCGTTGGATGGACAAGAGGATAATGCGATCTCCTTTGGGGATATGGATGGAGACGGTATCGACGAAGCTGTAGTTGTATATGAGTACAGCAAAAACAAAGGTTCTTCTATAAAAGCAATGCTGCTTAGGCAGGAAAATGAAGCGTGGCAAAAGATTACGGAGGTTGAGGGATTTGGGTATGGTCTGGATTATGCCGGATTCTATGATGTCGATGATGATGGGCATAAAGAGCTCGCGCTGGGCTGGTCATTGGGTGAGGCAGGGAACGGCCTGGATATTTATACGCTGAGTGAAGATCAATTAAAGCTGTTATCGAAAAAGGCGTATCAGGGCAAATTTGATCTGAGATAATCATTCAACCAAATAATCCGTAGCACTTCAGCATCATCTTCAAAGAAGGTGTATGTGCTCAGCGGATTATTTATGCTGCTCATTTTCATGCATGTATCCCGTACACAACAAGAAAAATACAGAAATTAAATAGAGGTTGGTTCATGATTATCTCCACCAAAATTGCAAAGCTGGACAGATCCGTACTTCTTCTCGTAACATGCCTAGTTGGTATTGGTACTGTTGCTATTTATGGAGCGACTACGGATACACGGTTAGACGGTCTTTACATTAGTTCTTTGTATTTATTTGCTATATTTTGCATACCCATGTTATTCATTGCGTTGGTAGATTATCAGATTCTATTGGGTAGGTTAGCGTATCTCTTATATGGTGTGGGTGTAGGTCTACTTGTGCTGGTTAAGTTGGTTGGAGAAAACCTCAACGGTGCCGTACGCTGGTTAAGTATTGGAAGCTTTCAGCTTCAACCCTCGGAGCTGGCTAAAATATGTACAGTGCTGCTCATTGCTCATCTATTGGGTAAACGAGAGGGGCAGCAGCTACGTTTTTTTCAAGATTTAGTGCCGGTTTGTTTCGTTTTTTGTATTCCTTTTATTTTGATCATGGACCAACCTGACCTGGGTACAGCACTCGTTTTTGCTGGTATATTGCTAAGCATGCTTTGGATTGGTAACATCCGTGCGCTTTATATGCTCCTGATCCTCGGTGTTGTGATTATTTCGATCGGCACGATACTATGGCTGTATTATGCCAACTTCGACTTGTTATCCAAGATTGTCGAGCCCCATCAACTGTCACGAATCCAAGCCTTTTTGGACCCGCAGAGTGATCCTGATAAATCTTGGCATGTTAAAAACGCGATGATAGCCATAGGTTCCGGAGGATTATCGGGCAGTGAAGGTATTTTTTTGCGAAAAGGATATATTCCTTACGCGTATTCCGATTCGATCTATGTAGTTATCGGTGCAAAATACGGTTTTATAGGTTCATCCGTGTTGCTAATGCTTTATTTATTGCTCGTGTATCGCATGATCTTTATTGCGCTCGAAAGCAGGGATCGTGCGGGGGCATATGTTGTCACCGGATTTATCGCCATGATCATCTTTCAAGTTTCTGTTAACCTTGGAATGCATATGGGGTTGCTGCCCCTGACGGGGATATCATTGCCTTTTATTAGCTATGGAGGCAGCTCACTGCTCACTAATATGATTGCGATTGGCATAGTGCTAAGTGTCAAAGTTCATAAAGATGAAAGCACGGATTGAAAAAGCTACTGGAACTGAGTGGAGGAAATTATGTCTAACAAACGCAAGTGGACAACAACCCGTAAAATTCTGATCAGCATTGGTCTTGTCATAGGAGCGACTATAATAGGGATTGGAGGGTATGCAGGGTATTTGTATAAAAAGACGGATGATGCGATTCAGCGTATGGCTGCTCCAGTCACCGTCCAGCCAACAGCTGCTCCAGCGGAAAAAAAAGAATCGGTATCGGTTGAACCAATGATTGTTCTGCTTGCCGGGGTAGATAGTCGGGACGGCGGTGGAGGGGTAATGAATACCGATGTGCTGATGCTTGTCAGCTTCAATCCGGATACCAAGTCGACGAGTTTCTTATCTATACCGCGGGATTTGTTGTTAAAACCTAAATCGTTACCTTCCCGCAAAGCCAATTATTATTATGCTTACCATTACATAAAAGACAAAACAGAGGCTATTCCTAATACAAAAGAGTTTTTCAGTAATTTACTGGGTCTGCCGATTGATCACATGGTTGTGGTGAATTTTGATGTGTTGCAGGAGACGGTGGACTTGCTTGGCGGACTAACCATTGATGTCGATATGGATATGAAATATACCGATTCGGCAGATGGGACGAACATCGACTTAAAGAAGGGCTTGCAGAAGCTGGACGGCAAACAAGTACTTGATTTTGTGCGTTACCGGAAATCGAATCAAGGAACGGCTGAATCCTCTGATTTTCAGCGCAATGATCGACAGCAGCAAGTAATTAAACAAATTCTGGATAAGCTGGGGAATTTCCAAGGCGTGTCCCAGTGGGGAAATGTATTGGATATCATTGGTGATAATGTGAAGACAGATATTCCTCAAGCGGATCTCCAGCAATGGTTATTGAACTTTCCGAAACTAAAACCAGACCATATTAATTCCTTACATGTGGAATCGCTTTGGAAGAGTCCATACGTGTATGTGAATAAAGAGGATCTTAAACAAGCGCTTACTACTCTGAGTACGGAAGCGGGCGTTAGCACCGAAAGCTCATTACATTTGGAGAATATTGGGACGGTAGATTAACATCAAGTTTGCAGAGAGTCTTCCCATTCCCATTCCTATTCGAAAATTGTTTCAATAAAATGTTGTTCTATAAACTGCTCTTAGGAGCAGTTTTTTGCGTGCTCTTCTATTAATCCCGATAACCGTTAAAGTTATCCGCTAAGGGGTAGAGGCCCGGCTTCCAGACATAGTACCATGAACACAGCGATTATGAATCGTATATTGTTTTGGTTTTGTTGGGAGGAGAAGGGGATTTCATGAAATACAGATTGAGTATTATGTTTCTAATCGTACTTACAGGGATGATATCAATAGCTGCATTTAATCCGATTATCGGTCCGCTTGCTCGAAATCTGGGACTTAGTGATTTTCAATCAGGATGTTTGGTATCAGTTGCGGGACTTTGCTGGCTGCTTGGAGGTTATTTCTGGGAAAAACAAACGTTCATGAGCCGAAAATGGCTGCTCTCTTCGATTATGTTCGTCTATATGGCAACACTAGTCATTTTTGCACTGTTGGCTGATTATGCAGTACATGCTGAGAGTAAAACTAGCCTATTTTGGAGTTTCTTTATACTTCGTGCAATCGCCGGCTTTTTCTTTGGAGGTATTCCGGCATTAGCACAAGCTTATGTTATGGGCTGGAGTACAAAAGAGACCCGTACACAGGGAATGGCATTATTCGGTGCAGCCAATGGACTTGGCTTCGTAGTAGGACCTGCAATGAGCGGAGGAATGGCTTCGCTGGGACTCACCTCACCAATGTACGCCGCAGCGATATGTTTATTCACCTTGGCTATTTTATTTCTAGTGTTTATTCCTAAAGAAAAGAATATCGAGATCGAACGGCAGGCGATTTCACTTTCACCCAACGACAAACGGATACGCCTCTATTTATGGATTGGACTATTGCTATCGTTTGCTCTGAATATCGTGCAGGTTACTATCGGATTTTTTGTGCAGGATAGCCTTGGATATAGTACCCAGCAAGCTACTCAGTTAATTGGAACAGGTCTGGCTATCTCGGGAATAATGGTGGTACTCTCGCAAATTGTGATCAGTAAATATCTCAAATGGCATCCTAAAAAGGTGCTGCTAGTAGGGCTATTATTTGTGGCTTTGGGGCTGCTAGGCTTGTTATTGTTTATCAGATTTGCTTATGTAGACTTTACATTTTTGGGAATTGGCAACGGCTTTACATTGCTTGGCTACAGTGCGGGTGCTTCAATGGCGGTTCAAGATCACGAGCAAAGAAGCGTTGCTTCCTTTATTGCGGCCCTGCAAGGGGGCGGATCATTCATAGGTCCAGTTATAGGAACAGCTTTATACACCGCAAATATGGCACTTCCGTATGCTCTCTGCGTGCTATTGATTAGTATTGTAGGTATCGCGAATTTGAAAAAAAGATCAGCGGATCGTGTGGAGAGTTGTTAAAAAGAAATGCTGCTCATAGAGTAGATTCGAAGCTGTCGAGGGAGTCTCGACAGCTTTTTATTCTGCAGCTTTCTGCAGGCAGTGGCTTTATGTAGAGAATAAGGAGAAAGAGTTTTTTACCTCGTAACTGCCTTCCAATTAATAGTATAATAAGAACTCGTAGGAGTTATTTGAAAAAAGTTGTATACATACTCATAATTGATGAATAAGGAGATGAGAGCATGACTGTAAAGACTACAGCGGAACAAATCCGCATTATCGAATATGATCCTTCTTATGCTAGGGCGGTAGCGGAAATGTGGAACCGTAGCAATGAAAGCTGGGGTGGAGGCACCAATCAGAGAACAGAGGATACAGTGCGCCGCGAGATGGAGATCTCATCCAATCTAAATGTGTTTCTCGCCGTTGATGGCGAGGAAGTGGTAGGCTTCTGTAGTTTTGCCCATTACCGTCAAGACGAAGGGGCTTTGTATGTCCCGCTGTTGAATGTAAGACCTGATTATCACGGATACAAGGTAGGTCGTAACCTGATTTTGAACGCTGTTCGCAAAACAATTGAAGCGGGCTGGCCGCGTCTTGATCTGTTTACTTGGGCAGGCAATACGAAGGCTGTACCGATGTATAAGAAATGTGGATTCTTTTGGGAAAAAAATGAGGATTACGTACATCTAATGAACTTTATTCCAACGGTTCTGCAAACGGAAGCACTTGCTCCTTATTTTGAGCAGCTGGATTGGTATGCAGATAGTACCCGTGAACTGCCCATTCAGCCAGATGGTCGCCGGGAGCGTGGTTTTGATTTCTTCGATTACACTTGGCAAAAGGGAGAACTCTCCTTACGCGCAGAATTCGAGAAGACCGGTCGCGGCCTGACGGCTCTGGATACACCTGACTATGAAATCTCCACGGAGATTGACGATCACGATCTTGTATTCGGTTCCACATATAAGATTCGTTATCACATTAAGAATCGTTCGGCGTCTGATCTGGCCATTGAGATCAAAGGGCAAAATGACAAAAATATTCAGTTTGCCTTGTCTGCTGCACCAACACTCGCGCCAGGAGAAACAGTTATCGTAGAAGGTGAGTTCGAGCTTGATCCGATTCGTGAAGAGCAAAACGACAAGAAGACTCACCCTGTGGTTATGAGCAAATGGATCATCGGTGGCAAGCGCGCTGAGTTTCGTATAGGTGTTGCTCCTAAATTCCCACTGAAAATGAGGATGGAGTTGCCAACACGTGAGCTGCATCCGGGTCTTCCCGCTGAGCTATTCTTAAATGTTGAGAATAATTTTGCAGCGGAAGCGGAATTTTCTTTTGATTTGCCAGAGGAAGAGTTTTTGACGTGGGCGGATCGGGCAGTAAGCTTCTCGGTTCCAGCTAAAAGTAAGGCTTCCGTCCGAGTACCCTTTACCCTAAATTCATATGGCCTTTATTCACAGGATATTGAGGTGACAGCCGTTCCGGCTGGAGAGAAGGCAGTGTCCTTCATCAGCAAATTATCTGTGCTAATGAAAGGAACACATGGCCGCTTTGGCGGGGAAAACGGGGATCAGTGGGTGGCTGTAAACGGCGCCTACTCCGTACATCTTAATAATAACGACAATGGGATGTGGATTGAATATCCCGGCTCGAGCCATAATTTCTGGTTGACCCATCCGAAGTTAGGTAAACCATTCGCCGAAGAATTCTCGAAGAAACAGGCTAAAACAGTAAAGATCTATTCCGAAGGAGAGGGCCAAGTTCTAGAGACCCTTTATGAATCAGATGAATTCCCGGGTCTGGAGATAAAAAGAGTGGCTAAGCTCTTTGCGAACGGAATCGCTGAGTTTTATAGCGAGGTACGCAATACTAGTAACCAAACGTTGGAAGAGGATATGTATCTACTAACGAATTTCGGATTTTTTGGTAAACGCCTCATCCTGCCCTATCAGGGTCGTTACGTAGATATGGGCGATGCTTACTCAGGCGATCCGGGTAATTGGGACAGCGCTCAAATTACGGAAAATTGGTTGTTCAGCAAGGAAGAAAACGTCACATGCGGCGTTTGCTGGGACCCTTCGTTGAAGCTGCTTCGTCCGGAGTATCCACTTGGACTGGAGCATAATCTTGGTCAAATCCCTGCTGGAGATGTCGTACGAACAAAGACGCTGGTGTTCGCTTTAAACACCTTCCTGAAGTGGTCGGATTTCCGCACCTTTGCACGGAAGCAGCCGGATCCGATCACACCGGTGATGGATGATCATCTTGAATTAACGCTTGGCGGTGGAAACCTGTTTGCGGCGGGGGCGCTTCATGCGGAGTTACTCGAACGAAAGATGACTTCGCTTAATGGGAGCCTCGAGCTGTATGTACAAACGGATAGAGGAGAGGAGCAGAAAGTCGCTGAGATGGAACTGAAAAGAGAGCAGAATCTGCACTCCGCGGGCTTTGAGCTCTCATCTGAGGAAGCGGAGACTTCTTCAGAACACAGCCAATCAGGACAGAAGGTTCGAGTCGTCTATCGTGGAGAGGATCGTATTCAAGAGCGAACAGGCCTCTGGTTCCCTCAAACGGAAACAGCAGCCGTTGTCTGTGACACAGAAGAGGGACCAGCGGGTACTATATACACTGTGAGCAACGGAGTTCTTTCTATTGCAGCTGCTCCTGAGTTCGGCAGTGTTGTACATTCCCTGAAGCATCATGGAGAAGAATGGCTGGATAGCTCCTATCCGGAAGCAGCACCACGTTCCTGGTGGAATCCTTGGCACGGTGGACTCGGTGTGGGTATTTCAGGCATAGGTGGATTTAGTCGGTTGGAGGAGCCAAGGAGCGCAGCTTGGACCGAGCAAATGGATGCTCAGGGTAATGTATGGAAAGGATTACGTATCACTACTTCGATCGAGAAGCAGGAAAAGAACCGAGGAATTGTTGTTAATCAGCATTACCTTATGCTCCCAGGTGTCTCTGTGCTCTGTGTGTTGCATTCGGTGACCAATGACAGCGGAATGACCCTGCCGAATTATTCGTTGTCGGAGGAAAATTATATCCAACCTTCGCCAGTCTATGCCGAGGGATGGATGGAATTCTCCAAGGAGGGTAAGTTCTTATTAGGAACGGTTGAAACCTATCTGGAGGCCAAGGGACTATTGCGAATTGGTGCATCTTCGCGTAAGGATATGCTGCATTTGGTGAGCAATCATCCGAATCAGAGTGCCTCGGCGTATGTGAACAATAAAGTATTTAATCACGGGGTGCATCATCACCTTCCACTTCTGAATGGAGAAACTGTTTGGACACAGCCGACCTTCCTGATCATGGGAGAACTCGCTCTGAACTCAGAGGATGTCCGCAGTCTTTTGAAGCTGACCTTTGCCAGACCTACTGACGAAAAGGAGATCTCAAATGCCGATCATTGATATTCACATTCATCTGTCGGACATCGACAGCTTTCATCAAACAGCACTGGATCTCTCCAAAGTCGATTACACTGCTGCCGGGCTCAAAGCAGAGTTTGATAAGAACGATGTTGTTCTTGGTATTGGAATGGGGGTCACGGAGCAGACGAAGGGAGCTTTCCCTGACTCCACTTCCCCTAATCCGATGGGCCTTGACTTGGAAGACACTGTGCCGCCTTTCTTAATGGAATGCGTGGGGATCAATCCGAACATGCTCGGAGGTAAGGATGCTCAAGAGGAGCTGGACCGAATTGAGGCACGGCTGCAAGCGCCCGAGGTAGCAGGCATTAAGCTCTATGCCGGATACTATCATCATTACGTTTACGACAAAATTTATTCGCCGATTTATGAGTTGGCGGCTAAGTATGGTACGCCTGTCGTCATTCATACCGGTGATACGTACTCGATGAATGGATTGCTTAAGTATGCTCATCCTCTTACCGTGGATGAATTAGCGTTCCAACGGCGTGATGTGAATTTTATGATCTGCCATCTTGGCGATCCCTGGGTGATGGACGCCGCCGAAGTGGTGGCCAAAAATCCAAACGTCTATGCCGATTTGTCCGGCCTTGTGGTCGGTGACCGGCCTCATTTTGAACGGTTCATGAATGAACCACTGTTCATGGATCATTTTCGACGGGCGCTGGTGTACTCCGATCATTATGAGAAAATGTTGTTCGGCACGGATTGGCCACTCGCGCCTATTGACCTGTATGCGGAATTTGTCCGCCGACTCGTCCCTGAGCAGCACCATGAGAAAGTATTTTACGAGAATGCCTTCGCCTTATTTCCACGCATTCAGCAGCGGATTGCGGCGCTCTAAGCATTACGAACAAGCCATCCCTTAGGATATCTAAAGGATGGCTTTTTTTGTTTTTATTTTTTGAATTAGAGATGAATAATTCAATCGTGCTTAACAAAAACTTTATTCGATTCGTCATTACTTTACCAAATCAGGAGGGGTCGTTATTAAACCATTTATCGTAATAGTTGCGTTGTTACTCGTTACAGCTTGTTCGGGTAATCACTCAGCCAACAATCAAATGACTACTCAACAAACGAAGGTTGGACATCCTGCTGGCAAAATGGCTGCAACGTCAACCTTAACGCAAGCGTCTTCTATTTCCACAGAGAATGCAGGAAATTCAACGATTAAGGCTAAACAAGTACCTGGCGGAGATGTATCAAAATGGCTGGATGGGTTTATTCGTACTTCACCACCTACAGGTAGCACAGCGGATCAGACGACTTATCCGCAACCGTCCGCGAAACCACAATATTCGGCTTATCCACAACAATCTGCCAATCCACAACCGTCCGTCAATCCGCAGCAGCCTGCCAATACATCTGATTCCGTTCAGCAAGTGTTGAATTTGGTGAATAAGGAACGTACAAATGCAGGCTTGAAAGCACTAAGTCTGAATAGTGAGCTTTCAAAAATGGCTATGGCAAAAGCAAAGGATATGTATGACAACAATTATTTTGATCATCAGTCACCGACTTATGGTTCTCCGTTTGATATGATGAAGGCATTCGGAATTAGCTATAGCTCAGCAGGAGAAAACATTGCCAAAGGCCAGAAGAGCGCGGAGGAAGTAATGAATCAATGGATGAACAGTCCTGGTCATCGCGCGAACATTCTGAATAGCAGCTTCACTGAAATTGGGATTGCTTCATATAACACTGAATGGGTTCAAGAATTTATTGGTTTGTAAAAAATCAATAAAGCAATAAGGTTGATAAACAGCTAATATCAAGCCCATGTCATCTGACATGGGTTTTTATTATGATTAGATACAATGAAGTCAGCTTACCTGCTTATCTACCGAATCGAGTCATCTTTTACTACTAAAGCTTGTGATATTGATGTATTGTGGATTGTGGATAGATATGGTTGCTTTTCTATTTGTTATTGGTCATTTTGTGTGAAAGTAAGTTGCAAGGGAGGTATGGAGTAATTTGAAATTTGGTATTAAGAATTTGAGTATGCATTTTTATTTCATGTAGATTAATAATCGTATAAGGGAGATACAGTATGCTACCATCACTCACATTTCTTAAACTTCAATTGGAAGGGATTCTGCGTAATAAATTTGAGCAGGGACATCAAACCTCCGGTTATTTAGCCAAGCTGGAACAGCTTCCCGCAAGCTATGATGCCTATCTTGAATTCGCCCATAGCTTGGCTGTCATTCCAATGAGGGATAATTGGCCTTACTATGAGCCGAACGATTTAGATGAGATATGGCGGGAAAGCGATCCGGCTCGACCTCTCGGGCAGATCGGAATTTTGAATCTGAAGGATAGCTCCAAGCGTGTGGAGGCTGGTTTCCTCGCTTCAGTCTGCGGTTCTATGCTGGGCAAAACAATAGAGGTAAACCCCAGCTTGTCGGAATTACGTCAAGCGTTAACTTCTGTAGGGGAATGGCCACTGAATGATTATATTTCTGAAGAAATTCTCCATGCGCTGGATCGTCGTCATTGGTCTTGGTTTGAGACTACACGAGGGCGAATTCGTTATGTAGCACCTGATGATGATATCAATTACACATTAATGGGAATGATGGTGCTAGAACAATTCGGTGAAGGTTTTACGAAAAGAGATTTAAGGGATTTATGGTTAAATCACCTTCCGATAAGTACAACTTGGGGTCCGGAAAGGGCAATTTTACTACGATCAGGGATTAGCTATTTGGAACATGATAAGGAATTATTCAATCATTCTGAAATAGAGGCTTGGCCTGATTTTATGGTACAGGGTACAGAGCTATGCGGGGCGGCGATTCGTGCAGATGCCTACGGCTATGCCTGTCCTGGTCAGCCTGCTCTGGCTGCTGAGCTAGCTTGGCGGGATGCAAGCTTTACACATCGCCGGACCGGCATTTACGCCACGATGTTCATTGCTGCTGCGATTGCTGCTGCTCACGTGCTGCGTGATCCCATTGAAATAATCAAAACTGCACTGCAATTCATCCCTAAAAGAAGCCGGTTCTATGAGATTACTCAGAATTGTCTTGAAATGGTAGCGAATGCAGATGACTGGCTGGAAGCATATCAGAGTATTAACCAAAAGTATGAGACTTATTGCCACTGTCAGGTTTATCAAGAAGTAGGAACCTTAATTAATACCCTGCGGTTTGCAGACAATGTTGGTGATGGGATATGCAAGCAGGTAATGCAAGGCAACGATACGGATAGCTTCGGGGCAACGGCTGGCTCACTGCTCGGGGTTTATTTCGGTCCAGATAGTTTGGAATCTAGATGGCTTGAGCCTTTTCAAGACCGGATTCATACGGGACTATCTAATTTTCATGAGCAAAAGCTTTCTACTTTAGCGGAGCGGATGGGGCGTTTACCAAAGCTGCTGAAAACCGGTCAACATCGAGTTCTACCTAGTGAACTCTATGTGAACAAGAATAACGGCCTTGGCCTTTAATATCAATCAATAAACCTGAGCAAATACAACATACATAATAAGCCTACAAAAAGTCCACAGCAACAATGTTGCAAGTGGATTTTTTACTTTGCTTATACTACTGTTAGTGGGCTGGATTCAAGAGAAGAAGAAGCTGAAATCTGCACATTGAGAAGCTTGCTTTCTCTTTTGAAGCGTATAGAAGGGCTGGCTTATCCAACCCATTGGAGCCATCGCGTTACAGCATGCCGAGGAAGGCGAAATAGCTACTCTCCGAATTGCGAAAAGGGTAAGCTGAAGCAGATATAATATTTGACTGTGACTTAAAATTGGATTAGAACTGTTGATTCTTATGCTTTTTCATGTGGTATCGAATAAGAGTGACCAATCTCGATGACAATTCCTGCGACATTACAAAGCAAAAAACAAGTTTTTATCTTCTCCCTGATTTAGGAATTTATTCAGCGGGGATTGAGTGATTGAAATCTATGAAATTTATTTTGCGGCATGTTCATTCTTTTGATTTTATTATGAAGTAGAGGATAAATATAGAAGAAATCTGTAAATATATGATAAGATAGGGGTATCTTATGAATGAGGTGGATAATATGATACACGAGATCAGCGGCGGTACATCATCTCTTGAACTATACGAGGATTACCTAGTAATTAAGCCTAGTAATGTTCAAAAATTGGGAGGACAGACTCAAACGATTCCGTTGGATTCTGTCATTACGATCAGCATAGTTAAGCCCTTTTTAAAAGTTCCTTATTTACAAGTAATTACAGCCAACCTTCAAACATCGAAAAAGGATAATTTAAAAGGAGCGAGTGCTAACGTTGTTCTTATTCAACCGGGAAAAATGAAAATCGCCGAAAAAATTCGTGATTACATAGCAGTATATAAATCAGAAAAACACAATCGTCCTAATCCTCCAGCTCCTGTTGGGTCGATCGATGATTTGAGACAGCTAGCAGAACTTAAGGATTCTGGTATCATAACTCCAGAAGAATTTGAAGCCAAGAAAAAGCAAATCCTTGGATTATAAAATGGACTTTTTTTCATTCAATGCATGATCCGAAATACGAAGCCGCTTGTTCTCCAATTACGGAGAATAAGCGGCTTCATTGTCTTTTTAGAACTAATAAGATAACAGGCCCCCTCTCTATCCCATCTTTATGGGATTGTCCTTGTAAGGGATCTACTTATAATTGTTAGTAATTCTTAGACAATGATGAGTGGGGGCGGGATCAGCATGAGTATTGCAAAAAATACAGAGCTAACAGGTACGCGCAGGCAGCGGTTGGGTATGATGGCGGCTATTTGTATGGGGGCTTTTATTTCTCATTTTACTGCCGGAATTATGAATGTATCGCTTCCTTTTTTTATAAGTCATTTTCAAACTGAGCTTGCAAAAGGATTATGGATCACAACGGGGTATCTACTTGTGATTACTGCGCTTCTCCCTGTGATGGGGAAATTGGGTGATCGTTATGGTTTTCGCCGTATTCACAATCTCGGATATGTGATTTTTACGGTTGGTTCGATCATGGTCGCTTTTTCACCTAATCTGCCAATATTACTTGTACTTAGAGTTGTGCAGGGGATAGGAGCTGCGATGTTTCAAGCAACGAATATTGCGCTTATCAGCGTTCATATGCCGAAAGAACAGAGGGGACGGGCACTCGGAATTCTAAGTACTGCTGTCGCACTGGGCGGGATGACCAGCCCTATTGCAGGAGGTCTGATTGCGGAGTGGCTCAGTTGGCAATGGCTATTTTTGATCCATGTTCCTGTGGCAATTGTGGCTACAGTTATGGCCTATCGGTACATTCCGAGCCGTGTGCATGAGCGCAAGTCGGGAACTGTAAGTATCGCGGGCGCGGGCTTGTTCATGGCGTGGTTTACCTTGCTACTTCTCGTTATTACAAATGGGAGCAAATGGGGTTGGGTGTCCACGCGGACGATGGCTAGTTTGATGGGATTTTTCCTGCTGTTGATTACGTATCTATTATGGGAACGGAGGCAAAAGACACCTTTTCTACCTCTTCGGGCGTTGAAAATTCCTGCTGTAGCGGGTGGCTTGATCGTTAGCTGTGCCTCTTTTATCCTTTCTAATACCGTGCTCGTCCTTATTCCATTTTATTTAATGGGAACAGCGGCTGGATTCACTTCATCTAAGACAGGCTACATTATGGCAGCTTATCCCATTGCATTAGCATTTTCAGGTCCTCTTGCCGGTTACTGGTCTGATCGTTATGGTTCTCGTCGGCTGATGTTAATGGGGCTGAGCTGCATGGGAAGCGGGTTCATCCTGTTGCTAATATTTTTGGAGAATATACCGGTGTATGGAATCGCTGCGATTCTATGTCTTATTGGACTCGGGATGGGGCTTATTGCTTCACCGAATAATAGTTATATTATGAAGCAGACGCCCAGGGAACACGTAGGTTCAATTGGAGGATTAATTGCCTTAACACGAAATGCGGGTATGGTCTTTGGCTCAGCGCTTGGGCTAGGGCTAGGGATGGTGAGCGGGGAGATAGGGCAGAGGAATTCGATTCAGGCGTTCAAAATGGTTTTTGGGATTAATATTGTTATTTGTATAGGCGTTATTATATTGATGATTGTTATTAATAGACGGACATTAAAATCTCTTTGATATAAAAAAATGTGTGTGTAATCACAACTCAAGGTTTGGAGTTCTGTTACGTTGTGAGTAACGAAAGATTATCTCGATATGGAGGATAACGATATGTTTTGTTACCAATGTGAACAGACACCAACTGGCGGTTGCACCGTTGTGGGAGTATGCGGCAAAAATGAAACCATCGCGAGTTTGCAGGATACGATGATTTTTGCTCTAAAAGGAATTGCAGCCTATGCGACACATGCTCGGCAGCTAGGATATAGTGATCCCGAGGTGGACCGTATTACCCACGAAGCTTTGTATATGACCTTGACCAATTCTAACTTTAATACGCAGGAGCATTTGGAGATGGCGATGAAGGTCGGAGATGCGGCAGTTCGCGTCATGGATCTACTGGATCGTGCGCATACGGATCGATTTGGGATTCCACAACCCATCACAGTCAGCCAGAACAAAATAGAAGGTCAATGTATTGTGGTGACAGGGCATAATTTGTATGCACTGGAGGAATTGCTGCGGCAGACGGAAGGAAAGGGCGTCAACATCTATACTCACTCGGAAATGTTACCTGCCCATGGTTATCCGGCGCTTAAGAAGTATAAACATCTGAAAGGCAATATCGGCAAAGCATGGTACGATCAACGCAGACTTTTCGAGCAGTTTCCCGGTGCGATTCTTGCAACTACAAACTGCGTGATGCCGATTAAAGGCACGTATGCAGACCGCTTTTTCTCATATGAAGTGGCGGGGCTGGAAGGTGTTGCAAAAATCACGAATGACGATTTCTCTCCTCTGATTAATCGTGCGTTGTCATTACCTGCGGCTGATGTAGAATCAGACTTGGTACTCACGACAGGATACCATCACGAAACAGTAATCGGGTTGGCACCAGAGATCATTCAGGCTGTTAAAGACGGGCATATCCGCCGGTTCTTCGTTATTGCAGGCTGTGACGCGCCAGGTAAAGGTGGGAATTACTACCGCGAGTTGGCGACTTCCTTACCGAACGATACCGTCATTTTAACCACTTCCTGCGGGAAATTCCGCTTTAATGATGTGGATTATGGAACCGTTGGAGATACGGGCATTCCGCGTTACATTGACCTTGGACAATGCAATAATTCCGGTTCTACGGTGAAGATTGCCTTGGCTTTGGCTGAAGCATTTGATTGTACGGTGAACGAGCTGCCTGTAAGCATCGTGCTGTCATGGTTCGAGCAAAAAGCGGTAGCCATTCTGCTGGGCTTATTCAGCCTAGGTATTCAAGACATTCGCATCGGGCCGAAGCCGCCGGAGTTCATCTCGGATGGTGTGTTGGATGTGCTAGTTGAACTTTTTGGATTGAAGCTGATTACCACTGCCGAGGAAGATATGAACGCGATGTTGGCTTTGTCGTAAGGTAATAAGGGCATTACATTTAATATTGCAAGACTAAGCTCAAGCTGAGGATAAAGCTTGGGCTTTTCTTGTGTCTTGTCGCTTATATAGGGTTATTTTCTACAGATATGAATTGTGTATTTTTATATTGTTGCGAAGTTGATCTAAAAATTTATTTGCTGCATTAGAAAACACCTGATGTTTTTTCCAGATAATATTTAAATTAGCCTCTAATTTGGGGGTTAAAGGTTTAAAGCAAAGCTTGCTATCTCCTGATGTATTAATAAGTTTATCCAAGCATAATGCATATCCAATATTTTCTTCGACCATTCGTGCAGCATTGTACAGCAGATTGTAGGTTGCGACAATATTGAGATCCTCAATATTCGCTTCAAACCATCCTGTGAATTCGTTACTGACAGCAGTTTGACGTGAAATCAAAAGTGGTTTATCTATTAAATCTATTGGCTGAATGAACTGCTTGTACGCTAAAGGACTATCTTTGCGCATTAAAACACCCCAAACATCAGTAGCGGGTAATTTTATGTAATCATATTTTTGTTTATCTGTGGGTTCTATGACAATGCCAAAGTCCAATAATCCACTGTCTAGCTTGTTAGTAATATCGTCAGCATTACCACTGTATAAATCAAATCGAATACTTGGATACTGTTCAAGTAATTCTTTTGATGCTCTGGCAATAAAATTCATAGCTTCAGTTTCACCACCGCCTATGTAAATTTCTCCGCTAATCAATTCTTTTGATTCTTTAAAATTTGCTTCAGTTTTATCTACTAGCTCAACGATTTCCTTCGCTTTTTTAAATAAGTATTTCCCTTCATCTGTTAAAGTGATTTTTCGATTTCCTCTTTCAAATAGAATGGCTCCTAATTCCGTTTCAAGGTCTTTTAATTGTCTTGATAATGTAGGTTGAGACAAATGCAGCTGTTTTGAAGCCGACGATATATTCTCTTCATTCGCTACAGCAATGAAATAGCGTAATACTCGAATTTCCATAACAGTCTCCTTATTTATCTATGCTTAAAAGGCATAAGAGAGTATTTAATATAAGTATTAGTTATTCGAATCATATCAACTTATGATGTGAAAGAAAAGGTTTAACTTTAAAGGAGGGTTTATAGATAGCTATAAAAGATAAAGTGATTATTATTATGGGCGCATCAAGTGGAATCGGTGAAGCAACTGCAAAGGTACTTGCAAAAAGTGATGCGAAGTTGCTCTTAGCTGCACGCCGCTTGGATCGTCTCGAAGCTATTAAAGAAGAATTTCCTAAATCAAATATTCTCATTCAACAAGCGGATGTGACAAACTATGATGATGTGAACAAGGTCGCTAGACTCGCATTAGACACATATGGCAGTATCGATGTTCTCTATAACAATGCGGGTATAATGCCAACAGCACCAATCGTGGAAGGGCGTCGTGAAGAGTGGAAGCAAATGATTGATATCAATATCATGGGTGTTTTGAACGGAATCGCTGCGGTGTTGCCAATTATGGAAAAACAAAAATCAGGGCATATTATTGCAACAGATTCTGTGGCAGGACATGTAGTATACCCTAATTCAGCCGTGAACTGTGGAACATAGTTTGCAGTTCGTGCCATTATGGAAGGATTAAGACAAGACATATGAATCGAATTATCAGAAATATAAATAAATTTGGGTGGTGATTTTTAAAATGGATATGAATGATTTTATGGATTTTTGTAAGAAAGGAAATCCAATTTCGGGTGAGGATAAAGAATTACATGAATTATTAACTCAATGCAGTTATCAAGCCCAAAAGGTCACGATGGAATTGAATTCATCCTATCATTCAAAAGAAGAAATAGTGGAGATTTTTAGTGAACTTACGGGCACTGAAGTTGATTCGTCTTTTATGTGTTTTCCGCCGTTTTATACAGACTTTGGAAAAAATATTACTATAGGAAAGAATGTGTTTTTCAACACAGGCTGTTCCTTCCAAGATCGAGGAGGAATCAGAATAGGGGACGGTACAATGATTGGTATGAATGTCACGATTGCTACACTTAATCATGGATTACCTTTAGAAACGAGAAATGTAACCTACCCCTCTCCAGTTATCATTGGAAAAAATGTATGGATTGGGTCAAACGCAACCATACTGCCCGGGGTGACGATTGGAGATAACTCTGTTATTGCGGCAGGAGCAGTTGTCACTAAAGATGTTCAAGAGAATTCTGTCGTTGCAGGAGTACCAGCAAAAGAGCTCAAAAAAATTTAAGAATTTGGAAAACTGAATTTGTAGAGAGGGACGCATTGATAGAAAGATAAAAAGACCCCGTCAGTGATTATACTGGCGGGGTTTTGTTAAAGGATCATCCCCATTTCACGGAGTCTATCTTTAATTTTCTTTAAACGAGCTTCTTTTTCGGCAGCTTTAGTCAATAACTCCACTGATGTTTCGTTATACTTCTTAATAATCTTTTTTAAAGTTAATTCTTTCATTTCCTTTTTACTGTGGATTGTTACACGAGGGACGATGTTGTAGTTTTCTATGGTCTTGGGATCTGCAGAAATTCGTTCTAGTAAACGAAGCAGAAGCTTCAGTCTATTGTAGCCCAACCCCCGAACCTGGTATAGTTCTTTCCATGTGGAATTTAGTAAATGATCCAGGTTTGTATATCCCTTGGCGTATAGAGCATTTATGAGGCCCGTTAAATTTGCTCCCTGTTCTTCTACATAAGCCACAGCTACAAGACAAGCAATATCCTTACTATAAAGATGCGGTGGAATCGGGAAGAATTGTATTAATTCCCCGTTTCCTTTGATGATGTCATTCATGATGATTTACCCCCAATAAAAAATATGGTCACTATAACACTTCTAGTATTCTGATGAAGGAGTAGTTAGAGGATGCAGCCTAATTGGAGTCATCCTATTCCTCCTTTAGAGGGTCTGAAGCCCTTAAACATTATTAAACCCCATGCTACTGATCATTTTCTGAACACCAGCAAAGTCCATAGCATAAGCTCGTGGAATATGTAACAGAAATGTTATGATGGAGGCATCAATTTTGCGGGGGACACTGATATGGATATCCGAATTAAAGAACTAGTTAATGCTGCACAGGAAACGTACGGATTGGACAATTACTACTTACATACACATGAACTTTATCGCGAAGTTTCGATACTGGGAAAGACCGACTATTTGCTTAGTATGGAATGGTTTCCTTCACATATTACAGAGTGGAAGGAGGATTACAATCCGGAAGGAACGGCTGTCATCACTATAGACCTGCAATCCCGCAACTATAAAAGTGTGATTTTTGTGGGTGGGAAATCATATGCGAATGGGGCACCATTTCAAAATATTGATTTAAACGGCGTTATCCAGTGGATGGAAGCCGAGGCGGGGATCGTGTACGGTAAAGGATTCCACCTAATAAAGGAACAGGTAGGTGAATATCATTTTGCCGAATCTATAGACGGCGTGCCGGTCTCCCCCGGTGGGCGGATGGAGCTCCGCTTTGATGCAGAGGGGAGGCTTATTTTTTACAGTGTGTATGTCCAGTTTCCTTCTAGATCCCTTGTGCAAAAAGAGAACTATTCACTCACACTTCAAGCGGTAGAGCCGCAAGCCAAAAAACAGCTACAACTTATAGAATATCCGGTTTACGAGATGAAGCAATTCCTGCCGATCTATGGGATTGAAGAAATCTACATTACAAATGATGGAACCACCATCCCATTTGAGATTATTTCAGGCACGAAAGCACAACTGAATATAGATCAAGTAATCCATTGGGAGCAAGCGAATACGGAACCGTTTGTAAGGACGGAGATACGTCTGCAAGAAGTGGTTACAATCGAACAGGCAATAGCTCGTGAACCGCACCCAGACTCATTTCCTATCACAGACGCAGAATTATTCAAGTGTATAGCCGGAGTCGAAGCTGGTCTAAGCCAGCTCTATCCGGATGAATCCGGACAATGGATACTGAAGACGTTACATCGGGAAAGAGGACATATTCAAGCGACATTGAGGATGAATGCACCAAGTAATCGTATATTCCAGCGTAAGCTCCTCCTGTTCATCGATGCGAACCTTTATAAGGTTATAAACTATATGGATAACAAATCTCTGCTCGATACGTTTGATGAGTTCCAGAGCGAAGGAGAGATTACTGTAAGTCATAACGAAGCCTATAACAAGCTCCAAGGATGGCTCGAATTAACACCCGTCTATGTGTATGATTCTGGGCAGAAGAAGTATGTGCTGTGCGGGAAGCTGGATTGTAATTATGCCGTGAAGGCCACTAGCGGAGATGTGGTGGAGTTGGGTAGTTTGGAATGATAGTGAAAGCTATCTTATAGCTATATGATTAGATAAAGAGTCTAAGTGATAAGGGAGATATCCGTATCACTCAGACTCTTTTTTTTGCTTTTTATACTCAGAGGTATAAGACTTAAGCAATTCTCCAACCCTATGAAGCTTTGTTTTTATCTTTTTGCTCCATGCTTTGTTCCATAGGTCATCAATCGCCAGACCTTTTCTAAAGGTCCCATGGAAAAGAACTTGAACCAGATGGTGCTAAAAATGATTTGAATCATATAAATCAGAACTGCGATGTAGAGAATATCTTTTGGTGAAACGACTTCGAGACCTATAATCGAAATGATTGCCGTCCCAATAATGCTTTGAGCTACATAATTTGTAAATGCCATTTGACCCACCCGGGATATAGGCGTCAGGAATTTCACCATTTGTTTGTTTTCTAATAGTAGAAATAATGTTGTTAAGTAAAACAAAGTGGTTGGAAGTGATCCTAAGCCCGTAACTGAATCCACATTGCTGCTCCCGCTTTGAGTAGCGTTCCAAATCCATAATGAGAAACCAACGAACACAAGAAATGATGCCATTTGAATCCATCTAATTGGTTTTGATAATTTTTGTATATGTGTTAGCCAACCTGACTTTGCAGTTGAAAAACCAGCTAAAAACATAATAAAGATTAGCATAGCGTCATTAGAAAAAATATCAAGGATAGATGAGATTGTCCCTAGCGATGGTGAAAATATTTTTACCGTCAAGGAAATGATGTATATGGATGTCACACTAATAAGCCACTTTTTAAGTGTAGAAACCGTTGTGTGATAAAAAGGGATCAGAAACAATCCGATGACGGCATATACGGGTAGAATGGTTCCCCAAAAGATAAACACATGCACGATTCCCAGCAGTAAGAGGGTAAGTAATCGTCTAGCCATACGCCATCTTGGTTTATCTCCCCGGCTTTCGGCTCTTGAGGCGAAGATGAATAGACCTACTCCAAATAGGAATGAAAAAATAGAAAAGAACTTTTTCTGTACGAAGATGATTATCAAACTATTGATGATTCCATTAATGCCGCTATAGTCTGGTAAGGGATCTCCTTCCATAATAAGTTTAAAGGCCCCGACATTTATAAGCAGTATGCCAAAAAGAGCAAGTCCGCGAATGATATCGAGTGAAATAATTCTTTCTTTTTGTGAAATGGAGGGATTCATGTATGGTTCTCCTTTGAATAAAAATTTAATTATCTAGGAGTCAGTATAAGTTGCGAACCTTACATTAATTTGATGCCAACATTACAGAATCCTTAAATATGATAAAATGTTCCATTTCCAGTTGAATTAGAATCCGTTATATGGTTAATATAAATACTAAATCATTTTGGGGTGTGAACTAGAAATGTCAGCATATACTCAGCCAATCTTTGTGGCTGCAATCTTTTTTGTTCTTTTAGCATTTGCTTTATTTATTCCATGGCTCATTTATACGTATAGAAAATACAATTACCTGCCATTTTCTACTACTTTAATTTCATTTTCGTTTATCTTTTACTTTCTAGCAGCGTTATTTTTAGTATTGTTACCGTTGCCAGAGGTACGCAACACTTGTTCTCTTCAAAAACCGGGTACACAGCATTATTCACTTATGCCATTTCAATTTATTGTGAGCACCTTTGGGAATAGTGGTATCGTGTTATCACAGCCTTCAACTTATAGACTGTTATTTAGCCAACCTTCATTCTATCAAGCATTTTTTAATTTCTTGCTATTATTACCTTTTGGTGTTTATTTGCGATATTTTTTTCAAGAGAAGAAATACTGGAAAAAAGCGCTAGCAATCACGTTCTTATTAACATTATTTTATGAGGTAACACAGGTAACCGGCATTTATGGGATTTATAATTGCCCTTATCGCATTTTTGATGTGGATGATTTATTGTTGAATACTGCCGGCGGGGTGCTGGGCTTCTTTATTGCTCCAGCTGTATTAGCGTTATTCCCATCAAAAAAGAAAATTAATGAGAAAGCAGAAAGATTATTAGCTCTTGATGAAGTAAGAGGGATGTCTGTGTTGTTGGCAGTTATTATTGATCTATTGATCAGCAACATGGTAGTTAAAATTGTGTTGAGTATGACCAACGTTAATATGGTTAGTGAATTTATTGCGAGTACAATTACGCTTTTTGTAACCTTCTTTATTATTCCATGGATTTGGAACGGATCGACAATCGGTACGAAAATAATGCGTTATCGCTATGACAGTAATATAAGTCGAGGGGAAACTAACAAGCGATTATTTAAACGTTTTGGTGCGATTTACGCGATGTACTTCATAACGGTCATTGCGAAAACCTTGAATAACGTGGAGCTATCAATGGACTCACCATTTTATAAGGCATCTATATTCTTAACACTAGGTGCTGGATTGACCTCTATCATTTTAACGATCGTGTTGTTCATCCATGTGATCTTAGTCGTGTTTGGCGAACAAAAACGCCGCTTTTACTTTGATGAAGCTTCTGATTTGTATACAACCAGAAGAAAATGAGTTCTTTTCAATAGCAAAGGGATACTCCGTAGTCTTAAATGGCTACAGGGTATCCCTTTTTTAAATATAAGAATTTATATGTTCCATGTTATAAATTATCCTTATATTTCTTCGAGAAACATTGTCTTCTTTAAAGGAAGACAACTCGTTTCTTCTTGGTAGATTTAAGCTTGTTGTAAGGTTGGCATGAATTTGCTGTAAGGTTCGCAGCCTATAGTAAAAGTATCAGCAAATTATGAGGTGAAATGTATGGAAGCATTATTAAAAGTAGAAAACATAAAAAAAGTGTACGGGAAGTTAAGCGCTGCTTACACAGCGTTAGAAAACGTGTCTTTTGACATTCAAGCAGGTGAGTTTGTAGGGATTATGGGACCTTCCGGCGCTGGAAAATCAACCTTGCTAAATTTGTTAGCAACCATTGATTCTCCAACTGAAGGGAAAATTTATATGAAGAACAAGAGTATTCATGATATGAAGGAAGCAGCTTTGTCAGACTTCCGACGTGAAAATCTCGGTTTCATCTTCCAAGATTACAATTTACTCGATTCCTTAACTGTAAAGGAGAACATATTGCTTCCTCTGGCGATTGCTAAAATTCCAGCGAAGAAAATCAATCACCTCGTGACTCAGATCTCCAAAGTATTTGGTATTGAAGATTTACTGACCAAATATCCGTACCAAATCTCTGGTGGTCAAAAGCAAAGAACCGCTGCGGCTAGAGCGCTTGTGACAGAGCCTGCGCTGATATTGGCTGATGAACCAACTGGCGCCCTTGACTCCAAATCAGCAACAGATTTATTGGAAAGCTTAAGTTCTTTAAATGAAAATAATAATTCGACCATTATGATGGTGACCCATGATGCCTTTGCCGCAAGCTTCTGCCGCCGGATTATTTTCATCAAGGATGGTTCATTTTCAACAGAAATCTATCGTCGTGATCAGACACGCAAAGCCTTCTTCCAAGAGATCTTAGATGTTCATTCGGCCATTGGGGGTGAGGTTGATGACGTTATTTAGTCTAGCAAGAAAAAATATAGCACGAAACTTCTCTCAATATTTCTTATACATTGCATCGATGGTGTTTAGTATCATCATTTACTTTACATTTGTGACCTTAAAATATAGCGATACGATAGCAGAACAGACAGCTTCATCCCAAAGACTTGGTTCACTAATGAGTGGAGCGGCAGTCATTCTTATCTTTTTCGTATTCATATTTATAGCTTATTCCAATTCGTTTTTTATGAAAAAACGTAAAAAAGAAGTCGCACTGTATGCGTTGCTAGGGGTACGTAATCGACAAATAGGTTTTATGCTCTTTTTTGAAAATCTCTTATTAGGATTATTCTCTTTAGTAGTTGGGATTGTACTTGGGTTCCTATGTTCTAAAGGATTTAAGACGATTCTGATTCATTTAATGGGTTATGACGTTGTAGCACCCTTTACATTTTCAGCGGCGGCAGCGATGAACACGGCTATCGTATTTCTAGTTATTTTCTTAGTGACATCGTTTCAGGGCTATCGCTTGATCTATCAATTTAAGCTGATTGATTTATTTCATGCTTCCAAAAAGGGAGAAGTGGCACCTAAACCATCTATGATAGTAGCTGTTCTTGGAGTGTTGCTCATTGTCTTGGGCTATTGGCTCGCGATGCAGGACCTTTTCACTTCTAAGATATGGGAAAAAATCGGATTTCTCATGACTGTATTAATTATTTTAACAACGGTTATTATGGGTACATTTTTATTGTTCCATAGTGTGACTGGCTTTGTGTTAGCAATGATTAAGAAGAATGAAAAGTGGCTGTGGAAAGGCCTTCATGTAATAACCATTTCGCAATTGCTTTATCGTATCCGTGGAAATGCACGTACATTAACTGTGATTGCTGTGTTAAGTGCTACGACAGTAACTGCCGGTGGAGCGGTGTATGGCCTTTATTACAATACGAATGACTCGGCGCAAACAATTAATCCGAATACCTTTATGTATCAATCAACAGATGCAGAAATGGATAAACAAGTGAGTGCTGTGTTACCAGATACAAAATACGATAAAAATATTGAAGCACTATCCATTACATTTCATACGAAAGAGTTAAACTCGCCATCAACGTTCGATAGCACTGATAAAAGAGAATATACAGTTATCGATGAAAAAACATACAACCAATTAGCAAGTGTACAGCATAAAGAAAAATTAGATGTAAAGGACGGCTACGCGGTTATTTTAGATATCGGATATGACAAAAGGTTCTCACCTATATATACAGGGAAAACGATAACAACAGGTAACGGCCATCCTCTCACATTCCAAAGCTTTAAAACGCAAAGCGTATTGAATGCAGGCACAGCAGGTATAACCGTGGTAGTCTCGGAGGATCAGTATAAAGTGTTGCAAAATGACGGGGAAGTGCTGCACTATCGTGTACTTGGGGTAGATGATGCGTCTGTGGATTTATCTAAAAAAATTGCAAACCAATTACCTGAAGAAGCGCTATTTTCAAGTGGTCCACAAGATTACCAAACAAGTTTGGAAGGCGTGGGTTCTCTACTGTTTATCGGAAGTTTCCTTGGGCTCGTATTTCTGGCTGCAACAGGCAGTATCATTTACTTTAAAGTTTTAACAGAGGCAGAAGAGGATAAATCACAGTACAATATGCTGCATAAAATGGGTGTCAGTGCAAAAGAAATGCGAAAATCCATTGCGTCACAGGTATTCGTTATCTTTGTTGTACCGCTTATAGTAGGGTTGTTGCATAGTGTAGTGGCTTTAAAAGCATTTTCTAGTCTAATGATGATAGATTTAGCAAAACCTGTGTTGCTCTGGATGATTGCTTATACCGTAATTTACGGGTTGTATTATTTCTTAACCGTAGCTTCTTACAATCGTATTATTACACTAAATAATAGAACAGAAGGATGATTGAGATGAAAAAATTTCTAATTACTATTGGTATTTTGTTTGTTATTGGAGTTGTAGGGGTCTTTGCTATAGCGAAGATTGATTTCAATCGCGTCAATGCCGAAAATTACTACTTACAAATCACAGAGGATGGGGAACCCCATGAATATAAACTGAGCGATGGTTCAGTCATGACCTCTTATTCTTATACACTAGAGGCTACAAATGCCAAAGGTAATACCATTACACTGGAATTTAATGCACAGAAAAACCTTCGTAAAGGCGCCTACTTGAAAATGTATGTAAAAAAAGGCGATCAAGTCTCCTCATATGATGAAGTGAGATTAGAGGATATTCCGTTAAAAGCAATAAAAAACTAATAAATTGAAGAAGGGCTGTCTCCAAAAAAGTAAATGGAGCACAGCCCTTTTCTCTGTCTAATGAGTAAGTAAGGTAATTATATTATAAAAGAATAGTAATGGTGGTTCCGGTATTTTCAACGCTCGCCAAATCGAGTTTCCCCTCATGAGCCCAAATAATGTCTCTTGCGATGGCCATTCCTAACCCAGTTCCATGCTTGCTTGTTGTGTTTGTACCCCGATAGTAGCGTTCGAAAACCTGTTCCAGATCTTTAGCCGGAATACCCTGGCCATTATCCGAAATTGTAATTTGGTTATGCGGATTAATGGTCTCCACTCGAATCTTCACCACGACATTTTCATCGTTGTGCACCAGCGCATTGTAGATAAAGTTAAGGATTGCACGTTTTAGTAATTTTTTATCCACTTTATGTACTGCTTTAACCTCATCTGCCTCAAATTCGATCTGCCTTTCACCAAAGGTTGGGTCATTTAAAAGTTCAATTGTTATTTCTCGTAGAAACTGAACGAGATTCACCTCTTCAAATTGCAGGGATAGCTGGTGATTACGCAAACGCGTCGTTAAATTGAGGTCATCTAACAAATCTTTCATATACATCGATTTACTCTTGATAATTGCTGTGTATTCCTGTAATTCTTGGGCTGTTAAATCTGTGGCACTGTCATTTATAAATTCTGCATAACCTTGAATAGAAGCCAGTGGTGTTTTCATGTCATGCGAAACATTGCTAATCCATTCCTCACGCATTTGATCTAGGCGTTTACGTTCCTCTTCGTGCCGATCAAGCTTTTCAGATAGTTCATTCATATTACGAAAAACATCTTCATAAACGCCTTTGGGAGCAGGCATTTTCTTAAACCGTCGTTCCCTGAGTTGTTGAATACCATCTATTAAGGTATGAAGGGGTGCAGTTAACTTTTTCCCAAATAGAAATCCAATGATAATTACAATAAGCACATCCACGATTAAAAAAATGGAAAGAAAAACATTAACATCCTTGAAAATTTTAGCGTAATCATAGGTCAATACGTAGCGGCCTATTTTAGGATTTTGAATCCCTAAGAAGTAGCTGAAATTTTGAGCTGTGCTGACAAAAACTGTCGTGCTTGCATCTAATTCTTTATATTTATACATTTGTACAATCTCAATCGGGGTATACTCTGTTTGCAACTCTTCAGGGGTATTAAATGCTGATACTTGCTCCCCATGTTCATTCAGAAATTGTACCCAGGCGCTCATTTCTTGTAGTTTTTTGAGGCCTTCTTCGTTTACAACAGGTTTGCCAGATTGTAGTTCTACATATTGTGAAAAGGTCCGGCTAAAGGTTTCTGCAGACGCTTCTTCAGTGCCAAAATTATTATTCTTTAGCTGTATAAAGAATAGGAAAAGGAACAAAATAGCGTTTACGATACCAACGATTACAACAATAGTCATAACCGATCTTAAAAATCGGAGTGTTAATTTCCATTTCAACTTGTCTCACCCCTTGGTATGTAATTTATAACCTAACCCTTTAACCGTTAATATAAAGGCAGGCTTTGAAGGGTCTACCTCAATTTTTTCGCGTAAGCGCCGAATATGTACCATCACTGTATTATCGGAACCAAAAAAATCTTCACCCCATACCTGTTCAAACAAGGTCTCTTTACTTATGATCTGATTCGGATGATGCATAAAACAGCTCATTAAACCGACTTCTTTGGCGGTAAGCACAAGGAGTTCGCCATTCTTTTTTAATTCTGTCTCATTGGCACTAAGCTCAAAAGGGCCAACCTGCAAGCTTTTCGGAGCCTTTTTTTCCTCTGTAAAGCCAGCTCTTCTTAGTTGTGCCTTTACCCGATAAGCGACTTCTTTTGGACTGAATGGTTTAGTAATATAATCATCGCCACCTATCGCCAGCCCTAAAAGCTTGTTAATTTCCTCGTCCTTTGCGGACATAAATAAGATCGGTGCATTTGATGTTTCCCGAATTTTTCTGCATAAGTCATAGCCTTCTCCATCTGGCAGCATAATATCTAGCAAGATTAGTTCAGGATTATACTCCTGGAACTTGTCCCATCCCTCTGCAACTGTCCCGGCAGTTACAACGTCCGGAATACCTTCTTTATGTAAAACTGCCTTCATTAGACGCGCTAAATCATCTTCATCGTCTATGATTAATACCCATTTATGACTTGCCATTTGTTTCCCTCCATAACACAACATTATCTACATTATAAAGTACTTTAATTCTTTCGCAAAAAAGCAAAAGAAAGGCTTGCATGAAGATGGGTATTACTTAGACGAACATAGCAAAGCAATATTCGGTGAATGATTATATTCCGCTTTCCGGTTATTCCATTAATATCACTTCTGACGGTAGGGAGATCCTATTTTGGTATCCATGTGAATTTATTGGAAAAAAATGATAAGTATGAATCTAAACAAGGACAAGCAAGTAGAGCTTACGTTAAATGGCAGCGATTTGCCAGGGGTGCAAGCAGACTTAACAGGAACAACAGCAACCAATGTTGATTTGCAGAATATTTCACAGGATGACTTTGTACGTACAGCCGTGATTATGCTGGTCGGAATCATAATTGTGCTAATAGTCATTACGCGCTCTGTGTCCAGTTCTCTGTTCATTATTGCTTTCTTGGTGCTAGTGTACTTACTTCTTTTGGAATCAGTGAAATCTTGAGTTGGATCGTTCCATTTTCAGCTTCATTATGGTTGCAGCCCTAGGCGTTGATTACAGCATATTCCCGATGATGCGGTATAACGAGCTTGAAGGGGATGTTGGATCAAGAATGGAGTGGCATCGCGTTATATGGTTGGCGTAGTATTGTCTACTGCCTTTATGGTGCTACATCAAAGAATGTAGTTGACAAATCGAGTTATATTTAGACGGCAGTAAAATTTAAAAATACATGCGTATTACGTATGCTGAGAACAATAGAAAGAATCTTAGGGGACCTTTGTGGTCGCTAGTTTCACCATATCAGAAAGTATGTAATTATCGACTATACCTTACAACTTTATTACGCTATAATCAACGTAAAGTCACCAGATGACCTAAGAGTAGGATGATTTTAATAGATTAATTAATACTAGCTTTTGATATGCCAAAACGTATTTTGTTATTGAAATAGGTTGTTTATATTGTTTATGATAATATTAAAGGTGTTAATTAAATCTAGAGTAGGTAGATTATGAGTCTAAATGACAACGTATTAATTAAAATTCGTGATATGCGAGAGAGTTTTACACCAGTTGAACGATTGGTCGGAGATTACATTTTAGAAAATACGGAAGAGATCCCTCATTTGTCGATTAAGGAATTGGCTCAATCGAGTAAGACAAGCGATGCATCTGTCCTTCGTTTCTGTAAGACGATGGGTTACAGCGGATACCGCAATTTTATTGTGAGTATATCGGCATCTTTGGGTTCTCGTGATGAGGATTCAAAGGCTCAATATACAGATATTCAGCCAGGTGATGATCTCTCGACAATTATATCAAATATTTCATTGAATAATTGCAAGTCCATTGAGGATACGCTTAGTGTTATTGATCGAAAAGAAATTACAAGAGCTGTAGAATTACTATGTCATAGTAAGCGAATTGTTTTCTTTGGAATAGGTGCTTCGGGACTCGTTTGTATGGATGGGGAACAGAAGTTCTCGCGAATTAATAAGATGTGTCATGCCTATACAGATGGTCATAGTCAGCTCACGGCAGCAACTTTACTTGAGAAAGATGATGTTGCCATTTTCATTTCTAACTCTGGAGCAACTAGTGATATTATTGATGCACTGGAAATTGCCCAAAAGAATAGAGCGAAATGTATTGCGATTACGAAGTACAATAAAAGTGAGCTTGCGGAGCGGGCGGATATTGTACTGAGCATATCCACACCTGAAATAACAATCCGCAGTGGGGCTA
Organism: Paenibacillus sp. FSL R5-0345; assembly: GCF_000758585.1. Classification (NCBI taxonomy): domain Bacteria; kingdom Bacillati; phylum Bacillota; class Bacilli; order Caryophanales; family Paenibacillaceae; genus Paenibacillus; species Paenibacillus sp. FSL R5-0345. The sequence goes on along the minus strand of NZ_CP009281.1, from coordinate 4,256,102 downwards.
TGGGCTCGCGTATTGCGATGCTTACGATCATCGACATATTATTTGCTGGTGTGGCAAGTGCAGAATATGAAGAAGTAAAAACCTACTTAACAAAAACGCATAATATATTAAAGAAAAAACTTAGAAATTAGGTTCTGATAGAATGAATGTGGAGGAAAGCATTGATCATGGATCAATGCTTTCTTTTTTTTGTATTTCATTCACTTATTCGTGTACTAAAATGTACTACTTATCAATCCATGTCAGATTATCTACATGATGAATACGTTGATCTAATGAATATAATAAGTAGTTTAATTCAATAATTAATAGCTTGGCACACAATTATGAGGAAGAAAATGAATGGAATTGAAGATGAAACATCATCCGGTTGAACACGGATGATGTAACTTTATGTTTCGTTTGGAGCGATAATCAGCAAATAATACATTTTTTTAAATCGCTTTAACCTTAGAGCCATAGCGATCAAAGCAATTTGTAAAAATTTAAATTGTATCTTGTAAGCGCTTTATAAATGTGGTATAACATAGTGTGTAAGGAATGAAATAAAACATCAGAATATAATTTCTTTATGAAATTATATTTCAAAATCTATTGACGAAGCGATGGTGTTGTATTAGTATAAGAACATAATAATTGTGAGTTAATCTAACGCGTTTTGTTAATTTCATGACAGATTAAGGCTAGGAAGAAGGAGGATGGCTATGAATGACTACCTTGCGGGATTGACAACAGAGGCTGTGAATCCAGACACATTAATGATTGATGAATGTACTACGGAAGAAATGATCCAGTTAATGAATCAACAAGATGCACTGGTCCCCAGAGCTATAGCTGAGGAGATTCCGCAGATTGCAAAGGCGGTAGATATTCTACATCATAGGTTGTCTAATGGTGGAAGAATGTTTTACATAGGAGCTGGCTCATCAGGAAGATTAGGTGTTCTGGATGCTTCCGAATGTCCTCCTACCTTTGGTACAGATCCTTCCTTGGTGCAGGGCTATATTGCTGGTGGTGATATTGCTTTGCGTACTGCGGTTGAAGGCTGTGAAGACGATATGGATGAAGGGATCGCATTAATCGAAAGCATTGGTGTAACAAACAAAGATGTACTTATTGGGATTTCGGCAAGCGGTAGTGCAAACTACGTTATTGCAGCTTTAGCGAAAGCAAAGGAACTTGGAGCAGCCACTATCGGTGTTTGTAACAACAGAGGCTCAAAGTTCGAACCCATTGTAGATGTTTGTATAACACCTGTTGTAGGACCTGAGGTCATTAGCGGTTCGACTCGATTAAAGGCAGGAACTGCTCAGAAGTTGGTGCTTAATATGCTGACAACATGCACAATGGTCAAGTTAGGAAAAACGTACAACAACTTGATGGTTGATCTGAAGGCTAGTAATTTTAAGCTCGTAGATCGCTCGATTCGTATCATCATGAACACGACTGGTGTAGATACATCAACCGCCGCAGAAACACTTGAAAAAGCATCTATGAACTGTAAGCTGGCAATTATGATGATTAAATCGGGGTTAGATGCAAAAGAAGCAGAACAAGTACTTAACACAAACGGAGGACGCTTGAAACAGGCAATCGCATCATTGGTTTAGGTGTGAAAAGTGGAATAACAGGATGGATGCTATTAATAATTGAGGAGGCTGTTTTCGATGAAAAAAAGATCACGTGGATTAACTCTGTTTTTGTCAGGAATCATGATGGTATCACTATTATCGGCTTGCGGAGGAAACGGAAATAACGCTCCAGCTTCTACAGATTCCGGTAACACAGGAACTAGTAACGGTGGTTCTGAGCCTAAAAAGGATACGATTACAGCACTTTTACCTCCGATATCAGCGAACTATCAAACACGTTTTGCTGATATGGAAAAAGAATTTAATACACTACATCCTAACTTGACTTTGAAAATCGAGCCAGCGAGCTGGGAAGATATGACGCAAAAACTTGATACTCAAGTAAATGCAGGTTCTCCTCCAGATATTGCTTTTATCGGTGCTTCAGGAATTTCGAAATATGCAGCACTTAATGTATTAATCGACCTTAACGGTGCCCTTTCTGATGAAGCCAAGGCAGATTATGACGAAGTTCCATTGAAATATTTCCAACTAGGTGACGCTCAATACGGTCTACCAGCATATATGGAAATCCACACTATCGGTGGTAACAAACAATTCCTTGAAGAAGCCGGAATTGATTGGAAAAGCGTTCAACAAAACGGTTGGACTTATGAAGAGTTTCGTAATGCAATTTCTAAAGGTGTAGTGAAAAATGATAAAGGTGAAACTACTCGTTATGGTTTCGTGTTCGCAACATCTGGTGTAGCATCTAAAGACTATCTGGCTATTCTTGCTAAAACTGCAGGTTTACCAGATTACTTCGATAAAGATCTTAAATATACGTATACAAGCAAAAACTTCTTGGGGCTACTTACATCTATTCGCGAAATGATCAACGATGGTTCTATGCCTAAAGAGCTAAGCTCTATCGATGCTGGTAAACGGTGGAACATGTTCCTAACGGGTCAAACGATGATCACAGGTAAAGGATTATCTGCATTTGAAAACTCTGCTCGTCTAAACAATGAGAAGATTAAAGCGAACGATGGTTCAGCTGTTGCAGATTCTATTGAAGTTGATTATATTTCACTTCCAGTCCCAACATTCAACGGTGCCGATTATGTCCCTACTTCAATCGTTGATGGTTATATCGCACTTCGTGGTAAAAAAGCTCCATCTGAAGAGCACATCAAAAATATTGCCCTAGCAACGAATTTCTTGTCTTCTGGTTCAATTGCTGCTAACTACAGTAATGAGCTGTTCTTATCACCAATTACTGAATCTGCACGTAATGCAGAAGTACTTGAAAAATTCCCTCGTAACGAAGATAACGTTGCTGCAGGTAAAGCTATGATGGCAAAAGCGCTTCCGGCTCGTACAGATATTCCTACTGATCTGGCTGCTGAAGCATTGAAAATTGAAACAGAAGTTATTATTCCTAAACTACAAGCCTTACTTGCAAATGAGATTGCTCCACAAGAAATGTATGATGCAGTTAAAGCAGCTGCAATTAAATCTTTCGGTAAAGATGGTATTGTAGTTGACTAGTCTGTCGTAGGCTGACATGTGAAAGCTGTGCGTAGCTAGAACGTACAGCTTTCCTTCTAAATTAGCTAGAGCTTGTACTGTTTTTAGAAGAGAGGTGCGACCCAATGAATCAATCGTTGACTAAAAGAAAAAAATTGAAACTCGAAAGTGACTCAGGTTGGGGATACGCGTTTATCGCAGTAGCACTTATTGCGTTTTCTTTATTTACCGCATATCCAGTCATCAATGCTTTTATTATCAGCTTACAAAAATATGGTCCATTAGGATCCACTTTTGTCGGCATGGATAACTTCGTTAACTCGTTTTCAGATGAACTTTTCTGGAAAGCGCTGAAAAACACGTTAGTATATACGCTATTAACTGTTCCATTTAATATTCTTCTATCATTTTTAATTTCAATTTTGATTATTCCTTTCAAGAAAAAAACACAAACGATCTTTAAAGCACTATATTACTTGCCAGCCGTAGCATCTGGTGTAGCGCTTTCTGTTGTGTGGCTGTGGATCTTCGATCCGTTAAAATCAGGTATTGCCAATAAGCTCGTGAGTTTTTTAGGTATTGAAAATCAAAACTGGCTTGGTTCCAGTGCAACTGCAATGTTCTCACTTGTGTTAATGTCATGGTTATCAAGTCATGGTACAGCAATTATTATTTATATAGCCGCATTACTCGCTATTGATAACAGCTATTATGAAGCAGCTGAAATTGATGGCGCGTCTTTCCTGCAAAAGCTTTGGTTTATCGTTGTCCCTTTCCTTAAGCCAACAACGCTATTCCTACTTGTTACTGGTGTTATCGGTTCCTTCCAAGTATTCCAAAACGCTTATCTTATGACAGGCGGTGGACCAGACCATGCAACAACAATGGTAGGTTTGTTAATCTTTAACAATGCGTTCACATATTTTGAGTTTGGTGAGGCAGCGGCACAATCATTACTACTAGCAGCGATTATCGGATTTATATCATTCCTTCAATTCAAATTTTTAGGTAAAGATGTAGAATACTAGGAAAAGGAGCAGAATACTATGGGTTTGTACAACAACAGCTTAAGAAGCAAAGGGTATCTGTTCATACGTAATGGCGCGAACATTACGTTCCTTATCCTATTTGCCGCAGCTACCATATTCCCGATATACTTTATGGTCATCTCCTCGTTCGGTGATCCGGTAGAAGCTGGTGCAATGAGCTATTCTATCTTACCATCGAAGATTTCATTTGATTCCTATAAATTCTTCTTTAACTTCAGCCCACATACATGGGACTGGTTATTGAACTCCTTTATAGTGGCAGCGTGTATTACGGTATCTAACGTATTTTTTGCTACACTCGCTGGATATGCTTTTGCAAAAATGAAATTTAAAGGAAAAAACATTTTGTTCGCTATTTTGCTGGGATCTATGATGATTCCTGTTCAAGTCACACAGGTTCCACTATATATTTTGATCGTAAATATTTTTGAATTACAAAATACGTACACGGCGTTGATTATGCCGAGCATAGTAACGGTATACAACATCTTCTTGGTTAAGCAGTTCATGTCCTCCATTCCAGTTGAAATTATTGAATCTGCTAAAATCGAAGGTTGTTCCCAGCCTAAAATTTTCTGGTATATCATTATGCCTTTATCTAAAACAATTATGGCAGTACTAGCAATCCTAACGTTTATGGCGGCATGGAATGACTTTTTCTGGCCTTTCCTAGTAACGAATACAATGGATATGCAAACCATTCAGGTTGGCTTGAAAAACTTTCGCTTTGCGAATACAACTTACTTTGCACCGATGATGGCGGGGGCAACCATTTCAGCAGTGCCAATGTTTATTTTGTTCTTCAGTTTACAAAAATACTTCCTTGAAGGGGTAACAGTTGGAGCGGTGAAAGGTTAATGGACAAACAATCAAAAGTTGATGCAACATACTTAGTTGGCTTGATGTCCGGTACATCAGTAGATGGTATTGATGCAGCAGTAGTTAAGCTTTTTCCATCAGCCGAAAAAGAGCGTGGAGTAGAGATTGAATTACTGGCTTTTGAAAACACACCTTTTGAGGTGCAAGTTAGAAACTCCATATTTGAGCTTTTTGATCCCGCTAGCGCTACGATTGATAAGGTTGGCGCAATGAATATGTGGCTTGGCGAATTATACGCCCAAGCCACATTATCCGTTATAGGGAAATGTGGCCTTTCGCCTTCGCAAATATTCGCAGTAGGATCGCATGGTCAAACGATATACCATGCTCCGGAAGAGAAGGTTATGGGCGGCTATAATCTGCATTGTACCGTTCAGATAGGGGATGGTGCAGTTATAGCGAATCGAACAGGAATTCCTTGCATATCAGACTTTCGAGTTGCTGACATGGCAATGGGTGGACAAGGAGCTCCGTTAGTACCATTTACCGAATACTTATTGTTTAACAATCCAGAGAAAACACTTCTGATGCAAAATATTGGCGGAATAGGCAATGTGACTGTTTTGCCTGTAAATGCCTCACCGGATGAGGTATTTGCTTTTGATACGGGTCCTGGAAATATGATTATCGATGGCCTTGTATCGCAATTATTTGCACCAATGACAATAGATGTTGATGGCGAAATTGGTGCGGGCGGTCAAGTGATTGATGAGCTATTGAAATGGATGCAGCAGGATAAATATTATACGATGCCGTTACCAAAATCGACAGGCAGAGAACGGTTTGGCCAACAATACGTGGCACAAATCATTGAATTGATGAATGTTAATCACTGGAAAGCAGAAGATGTTGTTGCGACAGCTACGTTTTTAACTGCCTGGAGCATCGTCGATAGCTATGAACGGTATATTGCACCACAGCATCAGGCTGAGCAATTGTTAATTGGCGGCGGTGGAAGCTATAACAAGACGCTTTTGCGTGATTTACAGCACTTATTTGCACCGCATAACGTGCAGGTGCTGACGCAGGAGGATATCGGTGGTAATAGTGATGCTAAGGAAGCAATTGCTTTTGCTCTGCTAGCGTATTACACGATGGAGCGCTTACCAAACAATATCCCGCTAGTAACTGGAGCTTCACAGCCAGTAGTAATGGGCAAAATTTCCTGGCCCTATATTGGACGTTCACAGGAGGCTTAAATGATGCAAATCAGAACCTTTTCAATTGAAGATCACTCTGCAGTTGTAGAGCTTTGGAATCGTGAGGCTACAAAATATGATTATAAGCCATTTACAGAGCGAGAGTTTCAAGATACATTCATCGACCATCCTTATTTTGACGCTGACTGTATATGGGTAGGCTGTGACGAAAAAGGGATTGTTGGTTTTGCAGCTGGCTGCTGCGGTGACGATCTCCCTCTTGGAGATGTGGCCGGTTATATTACGAGTGTTATTATAGATACCCATGTGGCTTCTCTGGAGCTTTACGATGCTTTTCTATTGCGTTTAGAAAAAAGATTCCAAGAACTTGGGAAAAGACAAGCGGATGTATTGTTTTTCAACCCTGTTAAGCTGAAGTGGAGTATACCAAGTGCACCTCAGCATGAGCATAATAATGCCCCGGGCATCAGTAAGGACCAGCCATTATATGAAGCTTTAATGGCTAGAGGCTACGAAGATCGAGCGACGCAATGCGGCATGTATTTAAAACTCGGAAGCTTTATAGTTCCCGAAGATATTTTAGATAAGGAAACCAATGCAAATAGCAAGGACTATTACATTACGTCCTATGTCCCTGATTTACATACAGGGCTTGAAGCAACGCTTGCTGCCCTGCAAAATCCGCAGTGGAAGAAGGATATTGTTACTTATGTGAAGGTTGGCGCACCACTTGTAGTAGCTGTGTACGGCAACGAGGTTGTGGGCTTTGCAGGTCCAATTATTTCGCAGCCTGATGGAAGAGCATTTTTTTGCGGTATCGGAGTGCACCCAGAGCATGAGGGTCATGGCCTTGGCAGTGTATTATTTTTCAGAATGGTTGAAGCTTTTCAAAATGTGGGCTGTCAATATATCTCTCTATTCACTGGAATTAATAATCCGGCTCTTCGAATCTATCAAAAAGCGGGCTTTACTATTGAAAAACAATTTTCTATATTGCGGAGGGAACTTTAAAGATGAGCGAAAAATTCACAGTATTAGCAATTGGAGCGCATGTTGGTGATGTGGAACTAGCTTCTGGTGGTGTGCTCGCTAGTCATAGTTTAAAGGGAGATCGCATTGTGACACTAGCGTTAACTGCGGGTGAACGAGGGGTTCCGGCAGGACAGGATATGAAGGATTATCGTCAGCAAAAAGTGAAAGAGGCACAGGTTTTTGCGGATATGCTAGGCGGTGAAGCCATTGTATTCGATGATTATTGTGACGGAGAGTTGCCTGACAATCAAGAAATTCGTATGGAGGTTTGTGATGTAATTCGTCGCGTGAAGCCTAACATTATTATTACACACTGGAAAAACAGTATGCATAAGGACCATGCGCTAACGCATCATATCGTAAATGATGCCCGTTTCTTCGCAAGTCTATCATCCTTTGAACGAGCGCTCCCCGCGCACTTTGCAGCAAGATTATATTACTCCGAAAACTGGGAGGATGCGGTTGATTATGTCCCTTACGTATATGTGGATTTCGATCAAGCGGCATTTGATCTATGGATAGATGCTTTAAGCAAGCATTGGTTTGTGACAAATAGCAAATCTTTCAAATACATGGATTACTATAAAGCACTAGCAGTTGTTCGCGGCTGTGAAGCAAGAAAGACATATGCAGAAGCATTTATGGTGCCTGCTGAAACGGTGAAGGTTAGGCAGTCTAGTCTTTGGTAACTATTCAACTAGCTAAGAGGGAGTGTTTCTATGTATAGCAGGAAACATTCCCTTGTTCTATCCATTTATGCAAAAAAAGCAGCTAGGAGGCAGCTTCATATGGTGTTAAATGGGATTGATTCTATAACGAATTATCGTTATTTGTTCGAAGGTAAGCGCGTAGGATTGATTACAGCGCCGACAGGTCTTACGAAGGATTTTGCATCAACGATTACTATATTACATGAAAATTTTAATCTTGCTGCGATGTTTTCACCTGAGCATGGCGTTCGCGGAGATTTGGATGCAGGGGCAGTAGTAGACACTTACATGGATCCTTTTACGAATGTTCCAGTCTATAGCTTGTACCGTAAAGACTCCAAGCGTTTAACAAAAGAAATGCTGAATGAAGTAGACATCATTGTATACGATATTCAAGATGTTGGTGTACGCTATTACACATTTATTTATACGATGCTGTATGCACTTGAAGATTGTGCAAATGCAGGTGTAGAATTTGTTGTTCTTGATCGTGTTAATCCGCTTAACGGGGTAACGGTAGAAGGGAATGTCTTGAAGCCCGGCTTCAAATCATTTGTTGGAAATTACGAGCTAGCCGTGCGATACGGCTTAACAGCAGGTGAGGTAGCAACGATGGCAAATGATCAAATGAATTGGAATGCATCGCTGCATGTCGTTCGTTTGGAAGGCTGGGAACGGAGCATGTCCTTCCCGGATACAGGATTAACTTGGGTTCATCCTTCACTTGGAATGCCACGATATGAAACAGCGTTATTATATACAGGAACATGTTTATTTGAAGGCACGAACTGCTCGGAAGGAAGAGGCACAACGTTCCCGTTTGAAATGATTGGTGCTCCGTTCATTCAAGCGCAGCAATTGGCAGATGAGATGAATGCAAAAGGTATCCCAGGTGTGCTTTTTCATCCAGTTCATTTCAAGCCAACGTCATCTAAACATTGTGGCGAGCTATGCGGCGGGGTACAAATTTACATTACAGATCTCCAAGTGCTGAGGCCTTTAGAAGTTGGGGTAACCTTATTATTTACGATAAGAGATTTGTACCAGCAATTTTCATTCCTGCCTCCAGTGAAGGAGGGCTCTCGTCCATTTATCGATTTGCTGGGGGGAGACAACATGTATCGTACGGAAAATATGCAAGCCAAGCAGCTGCTTGAACAGTTTGCAGCGGAAAGCAAGCATTTTGCAGAAATAACACAGCAGTATCATTTATATCGCTAGAGGAAGGTGAAAAATTGATGAGAACAATAGAACATATGAGCTTGCGCGAAAAGATTGGACAAATGTTCGTAACAGGCTTCCCTTCAACCAAGATCACTCCTGAGCTGAAGGAAGTTATTGAGCATTATAAAGTCGGCAATATTATTTTATTCTCACATAATATCGAAAATAAATATCAATTAGGCGAGCTTGTTACTGAGCTGCAGCAATGGTACACGACACATACTGGTATCCCAGGTTTTATTACGATCGACCAAGAAGGTGGTCGAGTCACTCGTATGCCTAAAGACGCGACCAATGTTGCTGGAGCCATGGCAATTGCCTCTTCAGGACGACCTGAAAATGCGTATGCAGCAGGCAGAATGACTGCCAGAGAATTGAAAGCATTAGGTATTAATTTTAATCTAGCTCCAGTTATGGACGTTAACAATAATGCATTGAATCCAGTCATAAATGTTCGTTCATATGGTGATTCTGTTGCAACAGTATCCCAGTATGGAATTCAAATGATGAAGGGATTGCTTGATGGAGGCGTCATGTCCTCACTTAAGCATTTTCCAGGTCATGGTGATACAAATGTCGATTCACATATTGGCTTGCCTACCATTGAAAAAACACTTGAGGAATTAGAGCAGCTTGAGCTGCTGCCGTTTAAGGCCGCAATTGAGCAAGGCGCTCAAGCGATTATGAGTGCACATATTTTATTTCCGAAAATTGAAAAATCCGGTGTGCCCGGAACTATGTCTCATACCATTATTACAGAGATATTAAAAGGAAAATTAGGATATAAAGGGTTAGTTGTATCGGATTGTTTAGAAATGGACGCGATCAAACGATACTATGGTACGGCAAAAGGAGCGTTAGGAGCTGTTAAAGCAGGTATTGATTTGGTATTCATTAGTCATACTCCTGAGACAGTGAAGGAAGCGATTCATTTGATCGAAGAAGCTGTAGCCACCGGTGATTTGGATGAAGCGCTGATTGATGCAGCTGTTACAAAAATTTTAGCTTATAAAGCACAATATGCGACAACTGAGGAGCTAGATTATGAACTAGTTGGCTGCGATGTACATCGCCGAGCAAATGAGCTAATGCGTACGGAAACGATCTGCCTCATTAAAGGTGAGCTCCAGCCCATTCATACCGGTGACGAGCAAGTGTTATTTATGGGTTCCTATTCATACCGCACCGATCTTGCGTCCAGCAGCTTGAATCAAGCTCTTAGCTTTCCGCAATATATGGGGGAGCATTTTAATACAGCTTATGAGATTATCGACATTGACCCGAGCGAGGAGCAAATCAACGCTGCGCTGCCAAAGGTACAAGGCTACAAGCATATTGTTATCGGCTTGTTCAATGCGCGTGAAAACAAAGGTCAGCTTGCGCTTGTGCAGAAGCTGCTGGCAGCAGGTTGCAAAGTAACGGCCATTACATTAGGTCGCCCGTATGATTTACCGTTAATCGAAGGCGAGTTCTGCGGAATTGCGGCATTTGAGTATACACTTGATGCATTCAAATCACTCCTTCCAATCCTAAATGGTGAGGTTGTACCCACCGCCAATATTACGATACAGATGTAGACAAGCATAAAAGCCTTCGGCGTCCTTTCAAGGACGGCAAGCGTTTCTGCGAGAAAAATAAGGATAATATATCGCGTTAAACATATAAATTCTTATCTTTGAAAAAAGTACAACAAGGGGACATAGGTATGGCATTTATCGTTGGAATTGATGGGGGTGGCACGAAAACAGCTGTCACCATTACGCATGACCAGGAAGACGCTTTATTCACCTTTACTGTAGGGCCTATTAATTATAACGGTGGTGATGCTGATGCTATTGCCGCCTCCTTTGAGGAAATTTTTAGTCAAATGAAGCTCTACTGCGGTAATTTACAAGAAATTGCTCATATATGTATAGGTGCGGCAGGAATAAGTAATCCGCTGGTCATTAATTTTTTGGAGCAGCATGTGAGAAATAACGGTTATATCGGGCCATTAACGATTACAGGCGATCAAGAAGCCGCATTATACGGGGCACAAAATGCGATGCAAGGCATCATTCTCATTGCCGGTACAGGATCGATTTGCTTTGGGGTCAATGAAAAAGGAGAGCAGCATCGCACAGGAGGCTTTGGTCATCTGATTGATGACGAGGGAAGCGGTTATAGCATTGGGCGCGATCTATTATCCGTATTAGTTCAAGTGGAGGACGGAAGAATAACCGATACGGTCATCCCAGCGATGGTATATGAGCAGCTTGGATTAAGCACTGTGAAAGAGATCATTGGCTTTGTTTATGATAAAAATACGACGAAAAAAGATATTGCGCAGCTCGCACCGATTATGACGACCGCATGCGAGAAGGGCGATGCACATGCAATAGCGTTAGCGGAGAAATGTGCAGCCAATCTATATGAGCTTGTTGTGCCTGTTATTGAACGGCTTAAGCTATATAAAAGTCCGATTGCGATTGCAGGAAGTGTGCTGCAAAAGTCTCGCTTTGTGAAAGAAGCCTTGGAGCGAAAGCTCGCACAGAGCTACCCGCAAACAAAGCTGATTTTGCCGATTAAGGATGCAGCCTACGGTGCTGTCCTGTTAGGAAGATCAAAAATGAACAACGATTAGTTTTTGTCGCTAAGCAAAAATAAGGGTGTGTCATAAGTCCGAGCAGTTGGACTTGCGACACACCCTTATTTTTAAATGGTAGGAATCAAAAAATGGCTTAAAATTTATCTGTCAAATAAAACACGGCTTGTTGTTTCGGAAATAGAGCTTGAAGGATGTTAGCATGCTCAGTACTGTCCTTTGCTGCGCCTGCTTCATTATAGCCGAACATGATATAAGTCATTAGCTCGCGTTCATCTACTTCTATTGAAGTATAGGGATTGGTATGATTACTAGCATCGGAAACAGAAAGCCGCTTTTGCTTATAATCCAAGTAGATACAGTCCTTATTGCTGCGAAGTGCAATATGCAGCTCCTGGTCTGCAATTATGTTGCTACGGTTTAGGCGATCTTCTAATTCAGGCTGAAGCTTATGGAAAGTTGAACTGAGATTGATCATTTTCCACATCGCCATATTGATTTGAATTGAATTTGCTTGATGCTGTTGGTAATAGGAATATAGCTTATGGTCCTCTGGGAGCATCGCTAATATTTGCTTTGCATTTTGGCGCAGCTGACATAAGGCATGAAAAAGAGCTTCAACGCCGTTTTCGGCTTCGTTCAAATACAATAATTCATTAATAAATACTTGTTCAGTATCTTTCTTTTCAATGATGCCATAAGCGACGATTTTTCCATTTCTGCGAAGGAGCAAGCAGTCAACTTTCTTCCATTCCGGCCAGGTCAATAAATCATTCCAATACGTTCTACTTCGGATCACGGTGTAGGTACGATTCTTATTGAATTGTTCATAAATGAAACGGATATCATCGAGATAACATGTTTCAAAAGGAATGATTTCATCACTGTTTTGCTGCTGCTCCAAACTTGCAGGTTTTTCAATTGCGAAAGCAGTCTCCGGAATAAGTCTCCAGCCAGCCTTTTCATAAAACGCATGCTTGCTAGCCAAAAGCAAACTTATATCATAATCGGTTTCTTTCATATAGTTGGTCTGCGCATGAAGAATTTTATGTGCAAGCCCCAGCCCGCGGTAATTTAGATCTGTACCGACACTCCCCATTGCACCCGTTTTCAAGATCGCTTGACCGACTCTAATATGAAACGGGAAAATTTGTACATTAGATGCAATCTTATCGTCAACCATCGCAAACCATGTTGTATCTGGATCATATGTGGTGTCTAGGTCTAATCTTTCTTGGAAAAAAGCACGGCCTACGGAAAAGCATTCATCTAAAATATCGTAAATATTTTCAAGCTGCTCTCTAGTTGGATGGTTCATTACGATGATGTTTGGTGTCGTCGTCATCTTTCATTTCCTCCTGCGCCGTAATGTTGGGATAAATTTAATAAATGAAAAAAACGATTTTTTGGAATTTAATTTCTTATTTACAGTTTAATATTGAAAGAAAAATTCGTCAATAAAAGGAACGTGTGGAATCATAGAAGTGATACAAATCAGTTACCTTAGTCGAGAATCGAAATTGGACCTATAGACTCTATGAAGAAGTGGCCTCTGGTGAAAAGATAGAGTCCCGTAAGGAAATGCAGAAGTTATTTCGGCATGTTGAAGACCAGCTCTATGATGGAGTAGTGATCATGGATATTGACCGTTTAGGGCGTGGAGAAAAAGATTAAAATCCCTTCTAAGCATCTCTTTATTTCGTCATATGCCCCACTTACTAGGTATCAACAGCTATGATTTTAAATTAGCACCCTTTTACATATTTCAAGCGTGTTTTGAATGATGAACTAAAGCTATCTTTCTGGATTGTGATAGTTATTCTTTTTGTTGTATCTTTTATCGCAGTTGGGTATTTTAGATTTAAATGGATTGAAGCCAATTAACGAGAGAGTGCTTAGTTATTTAATCACTTATGTAATACCTTTAACTGCTATGGATATTAGCAATGCGAATAGTTTGATTGTAAATGGTTTGCTTTTTTTGATCATAGATATTGTCTACGTAAAGAGTGACTTATTGTAATTAAATACATTTATGGTGTTGTTAGGGTGAAAAGTGGATAATGACTCATTAATAATGTAATTATTACAAATTAAAGTCCTGTTGAGATAACGGTTTTAATGAATACTGGTCAAGTGACATTATGCCGAAAAGTTGTTAAGGGAGTCTATTTGGTTAGACGTTCCTAATATTTGCACTATTCTTCATATTATTTTGTTAGTTTAATCAAATAGCCAGAGGTAGTATATTGCTGGCAATGTTTATTGATTCACACATACCTGTCATTGATGAGATGTTCGCGTGAATCAATTTATAAAACTCCTGCTAATATAAATATTGGTGGGGTTTTTTTGTTTTAAAGTATACTTAGCAATCTTAATAATCTTCCAATTGATGCAATAAAACATGCATGGAAGAACTTATTTATACTCTGACGCAGCAATCCGCACCATTCAGATCCGAGGCGAGCATTTCGCTCAATTTTGCTACTACTGGTTATCCCACCCTTCATCCGAAAACCTGTCCATTACCTTCTCACAGAATTTCAAACAGATGTACTTGCCATAATTCAGTTGTCAGATGAGTAGCTCTGCATAGCAAAAAAACTGGATAAATTGTTAATTTAAGCCCTATAATCACTAAAATCGATTATAATTAAATTTATGTTCAAGTCGATTAACTATCCTAAGTTAATAGGATATGCTATAGAGTTTTCAAATAGTTTTCAAATACATACTTATGCATAAGAGGAGGCGAATGATATGACGATAATGCCTGTTATAGTAATGATCTTTGTATTTGTACCTGCCATTGTACTCATGGTAAGCATGCCTTATTTATCAAGAGAGACGATTAATTTTGGGGTCACCGTCAGCCCTGTACAATTCCATAGTGAGCCTCTGCGCCAGATGCGGAAGTCATATGCTTGGATTAGTACTACCTTGCATACTATCCTATTCATTGTTTGTATCATCTGTCTAATATACGGTGACGAACATTCCATGCAACAAAGTTGGATCATTGTCACTTATTCACTCGCCATGGTCGTAATCTCCCTAGTCATAAACATTAGCTATCATTTCAAAATGAAAAGTTTACTACCTATGCTGCCTATTGCTCTGGAACCATCGATCATGGCAGTGGACACTGAATTTCGGAAAAGAAACATAGGCTTGTCTAGTAATTGGTTCCTCATTCATGTTTTAATTATTGGTGTTACTATTGTAACTGTCCTACGTAACTACGATCTGATTCCTGATCAGATTCCGATCCATTACAACAGCAGTTGGAACGTAGACGGCTATGTAGCTAAATCTTATAGTTCTGTGTTTATGCCTACGATAATGCAAGTGTTGGTAACACTTTTGTTTATATTTGAGAATTGGAGTATTCGCAGAGTGAAGCAGCAGGTTCAACCCACTGATCCTAATCGTTCCATCAGACAAGACGTAACTTACCGCCGTACTTGGTCATATTTTATGATTACAGCAAGCTTCTTAATAGTTATCCTGTTTTCCGTCGTGCAACTAAACATGATATCTCTGCTTAACATGAATTTCGCTATCCCTATTATCCTAATCATAATAGCCCTTATCATCCTATACGCCTTCGCCTTAACGTTCTGGGCTGGTCAGAGCGAAAGCCGCTTGGAGAGATCTGCCGATAGCTCCAATGTCAGACCTGTCCATGATGATGATAAATGGTTATTAGGTATGATTTATTTCAATAGCAAAGATCCAAACCTAATCGTCAAGAAAAGGCTCGGAGTCGGCTGGGGATTAAATTTCGGTCACCCAGTAAGCTGGCTGTTTTGGCTCGGAATTATTGTACTGTTAGTTGTGGTGCGGTAACAAGGCAAACTCTTATTGAGCAATTGATTTAAATCACCAAGTTTGATCAAATTAACAACCGGGATATTCCGCGACCAGCTTATGTGGTATATCCTATATATTTATCACCTTAATGTTCATCATACTTTAGCGAGTAGACCGCTATTAATTATTGGACATAATATAATATTTCTAGAATTATTGTCTATTTTGATAATTAGTCATAAAGGAGGAGAACGACGATGATAAGAGGATTAACAACAGCAGGCTTGGGTGAACTCAGTTCTAATGAAGAATATATCAGACTTGCGAGCCAATTCGGCTTTCAGTCGATAGACGCAAATCCATTGGAGTTAGTGCAGCAGTATGGTAAGGATGGGGCTGTTCAATTGCTAGAAAGCCATGGAATCATGCTAGGATCATTTGGTTTAGTGGTAGATTGGCGCACAACAGAGGAAAGCTTTAGAGAAGGGTTGAAATCGCTTACCCAAATGGCTGAGGCCGCTGAAGCATTAAATTGTACGACATGTTGTACATATATTTTACCTTCGACAGATCTTCCAGTCGCAGCTTTTATGATTGCAGCCACAAGACGTTTAAGACTATGCGCGGAAATATTAGGCGCTTATGGAATTACATTAGCATTAGAGTTCGTAGGCCCTCATCACTTACGTACACAATGGGCAAATCCACTGATCTGGACGATGCAAGATACGTTGAGCTGGATGGAAACGATGCAAGTAAGGAATGTTGGGTTGTTACTGGATTCCTACCATTGGCATACGAACGGATTAACGAGCGAGGATCTGCTGAAATTACAACCGCATCAAATTGCATATGTCCATATTAATGATGCTAAACTTCTACCGATAGAGGAATTGTTAGATTTCGATCGATTGTATCCAGGAGAAGGTTCTATTGATCTCACAGGATTCTTGGTAAGCCTGAAAAAGATCGGGTATACCGGTGTGATCGCCCAAGAAGTTCTGGCGCCAGCTTCCGCGCAAAGTTCATCTGAATTATTTTCTCGTTCTAAAGCAGGCTTCGATAAAGTATTCTCTTCGCTGGAAAACGTATTAATATAGATTAAACTTGAAATATTCAAAAAAAAGGATAAGTGCTAAAATTCCAAACATTCTCTGGAGTCACGGCCAACCCGAAATAGGAAAATCATCAGATCAATCTATATAGCATTTGATGATCTCGCGTAAATTAAATTCTATAAAAACTTCTGCCGGAGTGTTGGTAGAAGTTTTTTTCTGTTAGCAAACGTTCTCCCCATGTGATAGTATTTCACTAAAATACGGAGATGATTATTTAGCGGCTCCATTGTTAGTGAGAGGGGAGAAGTCGTGTCAATTCGGATAAAATTACTGTTATCTTATACGGGAATGCTAGTCGTTAGTTTACTTATGATCGTAATGACGGCAGCTTTATTTACAATTGCTTCTACAGGAGATGTTCACAGTCTTCGGGATTTTTATAAAGTGCACTATCAATTAAATCCGTTGTCAGAGCAAGAAGAATCGATTTTTTTAGAATTAAAGTATTTAGCAAAGCATGACCCCGATGAATTGCAGAATAAGGATTTGTTACTGGAGTATGATTTTAAGCTAAAGACCGAGAAAGCAGGACTATTTGTAAGGCGAGTGAATGACCCCGTTTTTGAATCACGCACCTTCAATCAACCTGAGTTAAAGGATGCTTTACCTCCTTACGATCTGAATAACTATCAGATTCGTAACACATTTAATATTAAAGAAAGATTTTATGGCTATGCCAAATTTGACTTTAAATATTCGGATGGGGCGAAAGGTAGTGTTTTCGTCATCAAAGAGCATAGTCCATTTGCGGAACTCACACGGAGGCTGCTACCAATCTTTTCATTAATATTAATTGGCGTTCTTGTAGTTGCGAATCTGCTATTATATCGCTGGATTACACGAAGTGTTATTAAGCCACTGAACAAGTTAAGGGATTCCGCAGAACGAATTCAAGAGGGTGACCTTCAATTTGAGCTTAACCTACAATCCAAAGATGAGATAGGGGAGTTAAATAAAGCGTTCGAAATGATGAGACAGAGGTTACAAGAGTCAGTGAACCTTCGTCTGCAATATGAGGAGAATCGAAAAGAGTTAATCTCAAATATTTCACATGATTTGCGGACTCCGATTACAAATATTAAAGGGTTTATTGAGGGCATAAGAGATGGCGTCGCCAATACACCTGAGAAGATGGACATGTACGTCGACATTATTTATAACAAAACTATTGGAATGGATAAATTGGTCGATGAATTGTTCTTATATTCCAAACTGGATTTGAATCAGGTTCCATTTTCGTTCGAAGCTGTTGATATTATTGCATTCCTTGAGGACTGTATCGAAGAGATGCGCTACAATAACGAAAATAAAGGAGTTTCATTTCAGCTAGACAATCACACCTCCGAACGTATTGAGGTTCTTGCAGATTTGGATAAATTAAAACGGGTATTACTGAACGTAATTGGAAATGCGCTAAAGTATATGGACAAACCTCAGCCTTTAATTCTTTTTTCTCTGCAAGTTGATAGTGAATGGGTGACGGTTGAAGTGAAGGATAATGGAATGGGCATTGATGCTGAAGCTCTTCCACATATCTTTGAACGGTTTTATCGTGCGGAGCCTTCTCGAAACTTATCGACAGGCGGCAGTGGACTTGGTCTTGCGATCGCTCGTCAGATTATTGAAGGACATGGTGGAGCGATTTGGATGGAAAGTGAACCAGGTGTGGGATCAAGCCTGTTCTTTACTTTAAAGCGAACGACCGACGAAGGAGGATTTCAGTCACATGACACGGATTCTGATTATTGAAGATGAGGCAACGATAGCGCAATTGGAAAAAGATTATTTTGAGCTGAACGGTTTTGCCGTTGATATATGTCATACAGGTTCTGAAGGGCTTGGGCAGGCTCTGGAAGGGGATTACAATCTTATTATCGTAGATTTGCAGTTACCTGGCATCGATGGTTTTGAATTATGCCGCCGTATCAGGGAGGCGAAGGAAGTACCGATCTTTATCGTATCTGCGAAAAAAGAAGAAATCGATAAGCTTCGGGCGTTTAATCTCGGAGCGGATGATTATATAACGAAGCCCTTTAGTCCAAGTGAATTAGTAGCAAGAGCGAAGGCGCACCTAACAAGATATGAACGCATGCTTAGTAAGCTGGAACCTATGGAGAAGCATGAGATTCAAATTCGAGGAGTCCATATCGATAAAAATTCCCGCAGGGTGTTTGTGCGTAATCAAGAGGTTTTGTTTACAGCGCGGGAGTTCGATGTACTGGTCTTTTTAGCGAGCCATCCGAATCGGGTGTTTAGCAAAGATGATCTATTCGAACGGGTTTGGGGAATGGATTCCAGCGGGGATATCGCAACAGTGACGGTTCATATTCGCAAAATTCGAGAAAAGCTGGAGTCAGATCCCTCGAATCCACAATATATTGAAACGGTGTGGGGTGCGGGATACCGATTTACGGTGTAATGGCGCTATCCTTGACGATTTTCGATATTATTAATATCCAGTTAATACTTTATTAATAAATCGTTTCTGGAGAGTTTATTTCTTTCCTTTATCATTCAGTTATAGACATGAGCAACTATTAACTTAATGATACTTGAGGGGGAAATATAGTGAAAATAGTTTCTAAAAAAGCAGCAGCATTAATGGTCGCAGCAGCACTAGGCACAACCTCTTTACCCTTTGCGGTGTTAAATGTACAAGCAGCACCTGCATCAAGCAACATAGGGATATCCGCAGTAGCATCGAAGGTATCCGACAAAGAAATTCAAGAAGCCGTTGAAGCACTTGTAGGACTGGGTGTGTTGCAGGGGTATGCAGATCAATCGATGGGTGTACACAATCCAATCACTCGTGCAGAATTAGCGAAAATGGTAGCACTGACCTTTAAATTACAAGGCTCCGACGAGAATGATGCTTCATTCACCGATGTGAATTCAAACGTATGGTATTACCAATATGCATCAGCACTTGTTGGTTTAGGGATAATGGAGACAGAAGAAGGTAAATTCAACCCTAAAGAAGCGGTAACGGATGCAGAGCTTGTACAAGTAGTATCAAAGGCGTTGAAGCGTGATGTCTTATCGGTTAACTACTGGGCAAATCAATTGAATTCCACTCCTGAACCCGCAACACGCGGAGAAGTCGCAGCCTTACTGAATACAGCTCGTAAAGCAGTGCCTTCCGATAAAGCTCAAATTACAAGTATAAAATCGATCAATGAAATTACATTAATCGTGACATTGGATGCGCCATTGACTGCTGAGAATGAAGTGTTTGCTAAAGCGAAAGAAGATTTTGTATTCAATGATGGTCTAACCTTGACGAATATGCCTCGTCTGAAAACGGGCTCCATTGCAACGTACATCGTTCCTACATCGGTACAAAAAGCTGGAGCAAATTATAATTTAACGTACAAAGGTAAGAAAGCAGGATCATTTGTAGGAAATTCAGCGAAGGTGGATATGACGACAACCACTCAGGTAACCAACGATACCTTCGAGATTGAAGCGCTGAAAACCAATGGCGTTATTGATTATGGATATGTCATCTCTGCATACAGTGGTGGTCGTGGTGCTAACGCATTTGTTTTGGATGAGAAAAATAAAGCAAACGGCATCACGTATCAAATCATTTCTTCCATGCAAGGCAGACAAGTAACGATAACTCCGGAAGGTGGAGAATCTATCGTTGCCAAGTATGTCCCATTCACACAATCAACAGATGGTAAGATTGAGCCGAAATTCCGGTTGCCAGAAGGACAAGTCTTGAAACCGGGTGTAAAATATACCGTAACGTCCGACTGGGCCAATATAGCAAATCCATCATTTGAAGCGAAAGAAATAGCGCCACTGCAAATCTCCAGTGCGGAAGCTGTCAGCGAAACATCCATTAATGTAACTTTGGCTCAAGATCCTGGGGATGAATTATTTTCGGGTCGTAGTGTACAACTAACTGCTCCAAACGGCGACACATTGGCTGCAACGTATAAATTCTCCAGTCGTAAAGGTGCGGTAGGTGTATTCGATATTACGAATAATGGCAAATTGGCTGCAGGCACAGTGTATACTGTAACACCGTTGGGTGCATGGGCAACATCCCAAGCAACATTAACTTCGAATTAAGGATAATTCACAGGAAAGGTGTTGGTTGCCATGCGCTTTCTCGTGTTAACACTCATCGTCTTGATTACAGGATGTCAGACCGATGATTTCAAGGTGTTAAACAACCAAGGGCAGCAATCAACTCAGGAGGTGAACAATGAAATGGATAAATTGAACCAAGCACTGTTAGCTGCTGCTCGTCAAGGAGATAAGGATCTTATAGCCAAACTATTAGCAGACGGTGCAGATATTGATGCTACGGACAAAGATGCTAGAACGTCCCTTATGATCGCAGTACACACGAATCAACTGAATATATTCAAATTTTTGCTTGAAAAAGGTGCCGATATCAATATGCGCGACAACCGCTCGGATAATCCACTTCTTTTTGCTGGAGCTGAGGGCATGCTTGATTTTGTGAAGGTATCTGTTGCTGCAGGTGCTGATACATCAATCCTGAACAGGTTTGGGGGAACGGCACTCATCCCTGCTGCAGACCGTGGTCATGTGGACGTTGTAGAAGAGCTTCTTACCACTTCTGACGTCAATATTGATCATATCAATAATCTGGGTTGGACTGCATTACTAGAAGCTATAATACTGGGTGATGGGGGCAAAGAACATCAGGCTATAGTTCAACTCTTAATTCAGCATGGTGCTGACATCTATCTTGCAGATTCTGATGGAATTAGTCCCTTAGAGCATGCTCAAAATCGGGGATATATAGAAATGGTTGAAATGTTAATGAAAAAGAGTAGCGAGTCGTTATAATGTATGGAGAAAAAAAGGAAACTTCGATCAATTTGGAGTTTCTTTTTTTTGTTCTTTGATCCTTGTATTCCTTACTTCAACAGACCTCATAATATAGTATAATCAGACTATAATGTTCAATAGTGGAAGATGGGGATATAGGACTATTAAATTTTGTCGAAGAATGAGGCGTGCATGAGAACTTCGGAGAATAAAATTAAGTTAAGTCATATGTTATACATAGTAGTATTTATAGGTTTGTTGCTTGTGGTGCGCTGGGGTTGGCATAATCATTTTTCGTTGTCCAATCCACCAACTGTGAAGCAAGGTGTGCTAGATTTACGCGGGGTGGACATTGAATCAATTAGCTCCTTTCCGCTGGATGGAGAATGGGAGTTTTATCCTGAACAATGGGTGAATAACGCCAACATTGATAGTGTTTCTGGGGGACAGAGGCTACAAGTTCCGGGTAACTGGAATGCTATATTCAAGCCTGAAGAACAAAAAAAAGCATATGGATACGGAACGTATCATTTGCGAATTCTGCTGGATCGACCCTTATCTGAGCCACTTAGCTTTTGGTTCCAATCCATCTATACGGCTTCTGAAGTGGAGATTAATGGAACGGTTCTCTCACGGTTTGGTGTGTTATCTAATGATAAGGAAGGCCATGTCTCTGTGAAGAAGTCATTCCTGATTAGTTATGCACCTATAGATCAGCACGAAGTGGATCTGTTTGTTCGGGCTTCAAATTTTGAGTCTCCGTTAAAAGGAGGCATTGTACGATCCGTGGAGTTTGGCATTCAACATGAAGTGGACACCGTTTACTGGAATTCCATTGGCTTGCAGCTAATCGTAGGGGTACTGCTTCTATTACATGGATTGTATTTATTGATCATTTATTTGATGGATGTGCGAAAAACAGAATTGATTATTTTCTTCTCCATGATGGTTGCAGCGGCTGTATCCATTGGAGTTGAACATAACGGATTATTGTTCCGGTTTCTTCAGGTTGATTTTATCTGGACGTTGAAGCTAAAGGTGCTTTCGTATATAGGATTCTGCTTGTTCCTATTCCTGATGGGTAGAGAGCTCTATGGGAATCTGCGAAAAGGTAAGGCCTTTTATAGTTATATCCTCTCACTTCTCGGTTTTACCCTATTTATAATCTTTGGTCCAGATGATACCGTGCTATATTCGATCGAAAAAGGGGTCTATATGATCCTGTATTACGTTCCAGTATGTTGGACGGCTTATTATTTTATGAAGATGGTATTTATTCGTGCTGAGGGTGCATTATTTTTATTATGCTCAGTGCTTGCTGTGTTAAACAATATATTATGGGCTTCTATTTATTACGCAGGAACCTCACAATTTATGTTTTATCCGATAGATTTAATTGCTGCACTAGCCACTTTTTCAGCTTATTGGTTTAGAAGATACTTTCATCAATCCCATCAAAATGTGTTATTAAACGCTCAATTAGCAGAGGCAAATAAATTAAAGGACCGTTTTCTGGCGAATACGTCACATGAACTACGGACTCCCCTGCATGGGATTATGAATATTGCCCAGAGCGTGTTAACGAGGAAAAAACATGTGCTGGATGAAGAAAGTCAACGTGACATGGAACTGCTAATTATGGTCAGTCGGCGGATGTCGCTCATGTTGAATGATTTGCTTGATGTGGTGAGATTGCAGGATAAACGGATTGTGATGAATATAAAAGCCGTGCAAGTAAGGTCCTTGGCGGAGGGTGTGCTAGATATGTTACGCTTCCTTACCGGTGGAACAAAGGTGGAGCTTAGCATGGATATCGATGAGAATTTGCCGTGTGTGTATGCTGATGAGGAGCGATTAGTTCAGATTCTGATAAATCTAGTTCATAATGCGCTTAAGTATACCGAACAGGGGAAGGTTGAACTAGTAGCAGAGCAAGTGGGAGGGCACGTATGGATCCGTGTCACAGATACAGGAATAGGTATGGATGAGTCACTGAAAAAGCGTGTTTTTATGCGTTATGAACAAGGGGCTTATGGCGAGGGTGGTATCGGTCTGGGACTTAGTATCTGTAAGGAGCTGGTCGAACTACACGGTAGTGAATTATTGTTGCAATCGCAGCCGGGTCAAGGTAGTAAGTTCAGCTTCAAATTACCTGTAGTAGATGAGAGTGTTCAATCATCCGTTTCGAATGCACAACTAGAGAAGGATACGGAAACATTGTCACCATTCAGCGCATGGATAACTGCTGAGACGTCTGCTATGGTAGCTGCCACATATTCGACGAAGGAAGAAGAGCCACTCACAAAGCTTGATCCAGACTCTGATGTTATACGTGTTCTGGCGGTTGACGATGATTCGGTTAATCTAAAAGTTTTGCAAAATATTTTGTCAGATGGAACCTATCAGATGGTTACTGCGACTTCTGCACGTGAAGCGCTGGATAAATTAAACCATGATCGATTTGATTTGATCATCACGGATGTGATGATGCCGGGTATGTCTGGTTATGAATTGACAAGATTGATTCGTGAGCGGTTCACGATGTATGAATTACCTATTATTCTACTGACCGCTCGTAGTGAGCGGGAGGATGTTTATGCGGGTTTCTTGGCTGGAGCAAATGATTATGTCACCAAGCCGGTAGATGCTATGGAGTTGAAGTATCGCGCCCTGTCCCTTTCATCTATGAAGCGAGCGGTTAATGATCGGTTGAGGATGGAGGGTGCTTATTTACAAGCGCAGATCCATCCGCACTTTCTTTTCAATACACTGAATTCGATCATGTCTTTAAGCGACTTTGACACTGCCAAAATGAGAGAGTTATCAGATGCGTTCACAACTTATCTGCGCATTAGTTTTGACTTCTTAAATGCAGGCAAGCTCGTTACGCTGTCACAGGAGCTTGAACTGGTTGAGAATTACGTATATATCCAGCAGCAGCGTTTCGAGGAGAGGCTCCATGTGGAATGGGAAGTAGATGCGAATCTGGAAATGTTAATTCCTCCGCTTACGATTCAACCACTAGTTGAGAATGCTGTTCGACATGGCGTTTTGAGTCGGGCTAAAGGTGGAACACTGCGTATTCACATTGAGACACGTGCGGATGCTGTCCATTTTAACGTTGTAGATACAGGGATGGGAATGGACGAAGCACAAGTCAGCAAGCTATTAAATCCAAAAAGCTATAAGAACCAAGGCATTGGGCTGCTTAATACGGATAGAAGATTGATTCAATTATATGGAATTGGCTTACAAATAAAAAGTATTCCTGGTGTGGGGACTACGGTGTCTTTTATCATTCCTGATGAGGGTTGACTGTGATCATAGGGTAACTCCTTGGAGTTGTCCTTTTTGGTATTTTATTTAGAAAATTATGTGATTATTTCACTATTATCCCTTAGGAGATTGTAAAAATAAAAACGATCTGGCATGATTACAAAGAAAGGAAAAATTGTAGGTGAGAGGAAATAGGCATGGGGAATGTCAGAAAATCATTGACGATAGGAGAAGAAGAATGACTTTAAACTTATTTGTAAATGAAACAAGAAACCAACTGAGCTGGATGAATCGTCCTGAGCGCTGGGAGTTTACAGACTTAGATGAGCTTACAATAATTGCACCTCCTGAATCAGATTTTTTTCAAGACCCGGCAGGTAAACATATCGCGAGCTCAGCACCATTCTTATCCACACCTGTAGGAGCTTCCTTTGAAATGACAACCAGAATTAGTGTCGATATGCGGCATAAATATGATTCAGGCTGCCTAATGTTTATGATGGACCATTATAACTGGGCCAAGATTTGTTTTGAATTCGACGGACAGTGTCCCATAATCGTGTCTGTGGTGACAAGAGAAGGGATGTCAGATGATTGTAACTCCGTACAAGTTGCTGTAGACAATCCTTATTTGCGTATGACCAAGCAAAATCAGTGTGTCACCTTTTCTTATTCAGAGGACGGTGCGGATTGGAAACTTATCCGATATTTTGGAATGAATAAAGGTGCTGAATGCGTAGCAGGTGTAGTCGCGCAATCCCCGCAAGGTGAAGGCTGTTCAGTGAAGTTTGATTATTTGAGCTTGTCGGAATCGAAGGCTGAAAGCCGCTTCTAATGAATCAATTTTTAATAAACAATCCTTTTCGGTCTAACTTTAATTGTTTTGAAGTGAATTGGATGATGAATTCCTCCACGGCGGATATGGTAGCAATGATACATACAAAGACATTCCAAATGGAGTGATCGATGTGGAGAAGCCATAGAGGAGTTATAAATAAGAGGAGCCCGGTCAGTTTATTGCCATAGGTGTGAAGGCTTGCGTAAGTTTTGAATCTTCGGAGGGCAACCCCTATCGATGTTATACGGATGACAGCGATCATGAAGATCCAGAAGATGATTACATGTGTAAGTCCGAGAAACGGATACAATGTAAATAAAGTGACAGCTATCAGTATTGTGTCGGCTGCAGAATCTAGCTTTGCACCAAGACTACTTGTTGTGTTCGTCATTCTTGCAATAGGTCCATCGATCAGATCGGTGATTCCGCAAAGGACATAAATAATAAGGAAGACCGAACTTAACGGCTTGAAGAATAACAGCATTATTGCCAAAATGATTCTGCTAAGCGTGATATAGTTAGGCACAAGCTTCAATCTCAACCCCACCTTTGTTTACATATTATGGGAAGACTTAAGGAACCGAGGAGTACTCATTATGCCACGAACACTCAATCAATCCCGGTTGATTTTGATGGAGGGGCTTCCTTCAACAGGCAAATCAACTAATGCAGGAATATTATTTCAACAATTAGAGCAAAATGGCGAGCAGGCTAGATGGATTCACGAAGTAGCGAGACCTCACCCAACTTTATTTTTTTATGAAGCATATATGGAGAATGAAGAGTATCTAGAATTTATCGCTAGTTATCCCCATACAGTTCCGATATTGGAGCAGCTTCTCATTAAACGAAAGCGTGGCATTGGAATTGATCTGCTAGAAGTAGAGTGGAATTATCAAGAATACTTAGGTAGTGATGCGTTTACGGAATTAAAAAGATATGATGTATGGAACTTCGACTTGGAACGTTATAAACAAGTGGCCATTGAAAAGTGGGAGCATTTCGTAAAGAAACAACTCCACTCCAATCAAATTGTAATCTTGGACAGTTGTATTTTTCAATTCCAAATATACACCTTTATCTTAGCTGACGCACCATTCATCCAGCTTCAGTCATTTATCGAAGCAATTTATAAGATTATATCCCCGCTTCAACCCTCATTGATTTACATGTACAGGAATAATACGGATGACACGATTGATTATCTTGCAAAGAGTCGAGGAACTGCATTTTTGGAGCGAATTTGGGAAAGAGACAATCATCAACCATACTATAGAAATCGTCCTCCAGGGGCGGAAGGCTATAAGATGTTCTTAAGAGATTACGGTAGATATGCAAGAAAGCTTTTCGACTCAGCTCCTATAAGTAAACTTTCGTTGGAAATTTCAGAGAGTAGATGGGAAGACTATGTTGATTCGCAACTAAATTTTCTGGGTATCAATTATTTACCTTTTTGCGGCTTTACAATGCCATATGGTACTTACAGATGTGAGGAAATAAATGAGCAGCTTCAATTGGTTGAGGGGCATATTATTACTCCAGATGGTTCTAAAAAGAAGTTAGTGCCCAAATCAGGCTCGGAATTTTATATCCATGACTTGCCAGTAATTATTAGGCTTGATGGGGAATGCCTTATTATTAAGGGAGAACAGTTATGTGACAGATGGACGACAAATGGGGTAATCTATCAAAAGCAACCATGAAGTGTTCTTCCAAAAGGGAGCGGCAATCTGGCTATTTTACCAGAGGCGTGCGAATTATATAAAAAAACAAGCAGGAGCGAATGAACGCTCCTGCTTGTTGCTATGCTTGTGAAAGCTTATTGCGCGGATACAGACTTGAACCATTCGTTAACTTCTTTGGTGATTTGGTCACCGCCATTGGATTTCCAATTGGCAACGAATTGGTCAAAAGAGTCTACTGGCAGTTTGCCATAAATAATTTTGTTGAAAGTTTCCATTTCGGACTGACGAAGCAGGTTCCATTTAGAAACCATTGTTGGTGTAGCAGCACCAGTAAAGTAGTTTTGTTTACGGACGTCTAACTGCGACATAACAACTTTTCCTGCCGCCCAGTTTTCTGGTTTACGGAACTCTGCCATTTGTTTTTCATAAGGTGTTACAGGTGTCTCGCCATCAGCAAGTTTAACCAAAGTCTTCATAAACAGATCAGGAATACGGGCCGGACCTGTTAAGAATGGGAATTCATTGGAGAAGTCTTTAATCTTGTCTTTATCACTTGTAGGTTGTCCATCAATCATATCCCAGTCGTAACCTTTAGCAAAGCCATATTCATATTGACTGCCTGCAGCCGGGTTAGCTAGGTTATCAAGCAAGTAGTTATAGTACAAGAAAATCGCTTCAGGGTGCTTAGCATCCTTGTTAATCATGATACTAGCGTTTACACCGGAATTCTGCCATTTGGTTCCAATCAAACCATCGGGTCCTGCTGGAACCGGATAACCTTTAATCTTCGCACCAGGTACATTCTTCATAAGGTCGGGAGCGGGCCAGTCTGGAACCCAGTTGGCGCCTGGCAGAATACCAGCTGCACCTTTCGTGAAGCTCTCAGCAGATTTACCTTCATCCCAAAGAGCGGAGTCCGTGTGAATATAGCCTTTATCCATCCATTCGCTAAGCTTCGCGAGTGCTTGCTTAGCACCTGGGTTAATGGAACCGTATTCTAGATTGCCGTCTTTGTCTTTGTTCCATTGTTCCTCAATCGTACCGTATGCCCCGAATAACCAGTCGAGTTGGCCCATCCAGGTATTTGTATTGTTTTTCAAAGAAATTGCAAGCGGGTACACATCTTTAGGTGCTAAGCCATCAGGGTTTTCGTTTTTGAATTTGTCCATGATGTTCTCAAGATCAGCGATGGTCTTAGGCGCTTCAAGGTTCAGCTTTTCCATCCAGTCTTCACGCAACCACAAGAGCGTATCATCATTGTCGGTATATTCAAGGATCGGCAGATTATACTTCTTGCCGTCTTTAGTGAATGGGTACCAAAGTTCTGGATGTGCTGCAACGTGATCTTTCAGAATTTTGTTGGCATACTTATCAAATAACTCATCAATAGCGATGAACTGACCGGAATCAATAAGCTGATTGGTCAATACTGCGTTAGTTGGTGCAAAAACGAAATCAGGAAGCTTTTCGCCGGAAGCAATGGCAAGTTGAAGCTTTTGTCTGTATTGATCGTCATTTGCAGGATACCAAGTATCTTTATGCTTCATACCCAATGTTTCAAGCATCCAGCGATCGTGAACGTTGTTTTCTTTGGTATCACCTTGAACATACTTCTTAGGCATCAATACGGCACTGAACTCGATTGGTGGATCGTATTTGCCTTTTGCGAAAGCAGCATCTGCTTCGGATTGGGTATTATTGGTAGCGTTACCATTTTTGGCGTTCTCATTAGATGTGCCGCTACTGCCACATGCTGTGAGAGTGATAAGTGCTGTGACCGTGAGAAGCGACCACATTTTCTTGAACTTGATCATTCTTCAATTCCCCCTACTGTGTATGATCTTTACAAGTGTAACTTTAACAACTTGTCGGGGATGTCATCTATATGAGATTTTTAGTTTTGATAGGACTCTATCATGCTCTTTATTTTGTGTCTCTATATTCCTGCGGTGTTACCCCAAACTGCCGTTTGAATACTTTGATAAAATAAGCAGGGTCCATATATCCAATCTCCATGCTGATTTCATAGACTTTTTTAGTGGTGGTCTTCAGCTTATGACAGGCACGATCCATCCGCAAGCGCGAGATATAATCGCTGATTCCTTCACCCGTTTCAATCTTATAGATTTTTGATAAATGTGTCGGATGGAGATTTACATGGTCAGCTAGAACACGTAATGATACATCATCATGCAAGTTCTTATCCGTATAATCTTGAATTTTCTTTACATATTCGGAACGAATGTCTTTAATTTCGTTGGATGTTCCTTCTTTTAGCTGGGCCAGAACACTTAGAGACCATTTTCTTAGTTTACTAATGCTGGAAAAAGCATCCCCGCTCTGCAACGCTTCGATATCGGTCCCCATTAAGTTTGCCAATGTATGACCGTTACGATGTGCGAGATTCGTGAAAGAGGCAGTAATTAAAAAGCCAGCCTCCATGCAATGCTCCCAGGATTCAGACCATTTCTCATCCAGCTCGGCACAGACGGCAAGCAATTTTTCTTCAGCCGCATCCCAATGTCCACTCTCCAGTAGATGAATCAAAGTGGGAGGGGTATAAAGAGCATCTAAGGGGCCATGCACTGAAGGAAGCTCCAAGTCACTAACGCGCATAATGAATTCACGCTCATCCCCGACAATTTGACGGAAAGAAGATGAAGCTTGCTGGAAACGAGTCGACAGCTGCTCAGGGAATTTGAACCACTCCGTGATTACAATGGAGAGTGAACCTTTCAGAAATTGCTTAACCTTATACTGAAGTTGTAAAGAAAGCTTCTCTAATATGGATTCTTTTTCAAGATCGGTTCCTTGATCTTTAAGCTGAAGCAGAAACACAAGGTAACCATGTTCTTCCTTAACCCCCCAGACCTCCATGAATTCTCCCATAATTTCTTCAGCCATATTAATGATCGCATATTCGATCAAGGTTTGATCTGTGTTATCAAATTCTCCGAATTCTTCTTCCATTCGTACAAGCATTAAAGCGGCTTCTCCGGATTGGAAGGGCAGATCGTAACTCACAAGCTTCCGTTCCCATTCACCGGCTTGAAATCGATGTCCTTGTAAGGCATCCAGGAGTAATCGCCCCCGTAAAACCGGAAGATTCTCCCGAAGGGTAAACTGGGTCCGCTTAAGTGAACTTATGAGCTCCCATTCTGCGTTTAATTGATTGATCGCATTTTTAACTGCTCCGAGCAATTCATCATCAGTAGGCGGTTTAAGCAAGTAATCCACGGTCTTATTTTGTAGTGCTTTTTTGGCATAATCAAATTCTGAATGACCGGATAATATAATACACTTTATTTTTTTATTGTGTTTTCTTATTCGTTCAATCAATTCAATTCCTGTCATTTCTGGCATTTGGATATCTGAGATCACTATATCAATGGGATGCGTATCGATAATTTGCAGCGCTTCACGTGCGGAATAAGCTTTATGCACCTGTTCAATTCCTAGCGTATGCCAGGGTTTAGTCATGGAAAGATTATCTACCCAGTGTGCTTCGTCGTCTACTATGATCATCTGCATGTTGTTAGTCTCCTTGATGTTCCTTTAATTTATAACTATCATCCTCAGTTGGGATTTCCCAGACAATTTCTGTTCGGAATCCACCGAGAGGGGATGGCTTGAAGGTAAGACTTGAATGATTGCCGAACAGGTGCATGATCCGCTGATTCGTATTCCAAAGACCACAACCCATTTCCTCCTGTAAAGGCTCTTGCATTTTACGGTTTAATGCTTCTAGCTGATCCGGATTCAAGCCGGGGCCGTCGTCATCAATATAAATTCTACAGAAACCGTTTGATTTCTCACCACTAATCTTGATCTCGCCTGATGAATAGGACTTCGCTACTCCATGAATCACAGAATTCTCCACCATAGGTTGGAGCATTAGGCGAGGTACAGATTGGCTAAGCATATCCTCAGGAATATCAATATGATAATCAATTCTGCCGTTGCGCAGTTTTTGGATATCTAAATAGTTGACCAAGAGCTTGATTTCTTCCTCCAAAGAAGCCGTCTCCCGTTCCATACGGGTGGTATAACGGTAGTAAGCACTTAAATTATATGCCATTGATACGACAGCGTCTTCATCCTTCATCTGGGCCATATTGATAATATAACCAAGACAGTTATAGAGGAAATGTGGATTAATTTGCGCTTGAAGCTGCTTGAGAGTAGCTTCTCGAGCTCGGATCTTTTCATTAAATACATTTTCTATCAGGTCTTGAATTTGATGGGACATATCATTAAAACGACGGAACAGAAACGAAAACTCATTTTGCTCATTGCTATGAAGCCGTACGGAGTAATCTCCTTGCTGTACGCGCTGTAAACCGCTGACTAGCTTTTTAATTGGATATTGAACGTTTCTATATAGCAGAATGGAAGAGGATACTCCCACAACAAATAGCAGAATCATTGTGATATAGAATAAATCCCGACTAAGAGAAATTGGTTTGAGAATTTGATAAAGCGGGACAACATCTACTAAATGCCAATCCAAAGAGGCTGATTTCACAGAACTGACCAAATAGTTCTTCCCATTTAGTTTCACTACATCCTGAGTTGTATTCTCTGGAGAGTGATTATCCAGGTAATTAACTAGTTCGTCGGATAGCTGCTTGTCCGCGCTACGGTTGAGGATCGGTTTCTCCCCTTTGTGATAGAAGAACGGATCGCCTTGTCCACCTGCTTTGTACGAATCGAGCATGTTCTGAATGTTCGTATAACTAAAACTAGCTTCAATGACTAGGCTACTTCCCGTTAATGTCCCCGGCTGAGCTAAGGAATCCGTTAAGAACCAGTAAAAGGATTTTAGATCGCCTTGAGATTCCACACCATGATCACCGTACGTCCATCTTCCGCTCATATTTGCTTTTAAATAATCCTCGTCATACCCGATGGGTCTGTCGTAATTGGCGATGACATCTTTATTTTGCTGTGAATGAACGGCGTATCTGGTCGGCCAAATATCTGTAACCCCAGCTTGAAGCACCATCTTTTCCTGGAGAATATATCTGGTCTGCATCTGATCATATCGATCTTCCCATACATTTAGTCCATTGAATGCCCTGACGTTGGGATCTCTTGACAGAATAAGAGTGAAGTCCATCATCTGATTAATTCGCGAATCGATCTGATTGGATAAAAAAGTAAGTTGTTTCGTATTGGACGTCTGCAACTCTTTGCCTACAACCTCGAAGGTGACGTTATTTGAAAAGGTATACATGATAATGATGGGAATGAATAGGATTATGATCAAGCTGTTTATTTTGGCAAACAGACTAAATCGAGATTGTAAGTTTCCTCTAAGTATTGTAAAGCGCTTCCATAAATTCATAAATGCCCCTCCAGATGTTGTCCTAATAAAACCCTATCAAGCCTAACAATGTTATATAGTCAAACCTGAGAAACGCCTGATACTATTTATAGCAGAGATCCCCATCACACACAAAATATTTTTTTTGGGAACAGGAGAGAGCTATGGAGGCTAATATGGAGGTTAACTCGATACCACAGGCGAGCCTAGAAAGTCAGCCGAGTAAAAAAAGAAAAAAAGGCTTTAATCAACCATGGATTCTCCATTTTATGGTGTTGCCAGCGGCAATCATGGTTTTTATTTTTTCTTATATTCCGATGTCCGGAATTCTTATGGCATTTCAAGACTATAAACCTGCACTAGGTTTTTTTGATTCCGAGTGGGTCGGACTTAAGCATTTCAGGTACATGTGGGAGAATGATTATTTCCTGTCCATTACGTGGAATACGTTATTTTTTGCTTGCTCCAAAATTGTTTTGAACTTGATTATTCCGTTTATCTTCGCCTTATTGCTTAATGAGGTAAGAAGAATGGGCCTTAAAAGAACTATTCAAACACTCGTTTATCTTCCGCACTTTCTGTCTTGGGTTACACTTTCAGGGATTCTTATTGATATCCTTGCTCAGACAGGTATTGTCAATCAATTCCTCACATCTGTATTCGGCATCAAGCCGATTTTCTTCCTAGGAGACGGCAACTGGTTCAGGTTCACTATCATTGCCAGTGATGTTTGGAAAGAGTTTGGTTTCAATACGATTATCTTTTTAGCGGCACTTTCGGGTATCAATCCATCACTTTATGAAGCTGCTGAAGTGGATGGGGCGGGGCGTTGGAAACAAACGATGTATATCACAATCCCAGCGTTAATCCCAATCGCTATCGTAATCGCCACCTTGGCACTGGGTAATGTGCTCAACGCAAACTTTGACCAGATCTTTAACTTGTACAGTCCATTGATCTATCAGCAGGGAGATATCATTGATACCTTCGTGTATAGAGAAGGTCTTCTAAGCGGACAGTTCAGTTTCGCAACCGCAGTTAATCTATTTAAATCGTTAATTAGCTTAGTCTTAATCGTAGTCTCTTACCGACTTGCTTATAGATTTGCAGGGTACAGAATTTTCTAGAAAGGATGACAACTGATGTACCATAAAACAATTCCATATCGAATATTCAGTATAATCAATAATGTGTGTTTGACAATCCTTTCCGTGCTCTGCCTGCTACCTTTGTACCACTTACTCATGGTATCTCTTAGTGCATCCGCACCTGCTAATGCTGGATTAGTCACATTCTGGCCGATTGGCTTTACCTTTGAAGCCTATGCAAAGACGTTTAATAATGTCAATTTCCTTAACTCCTTGTGGGTGTCTGTGGAACGGACAGTACTCGGAACAGGTCTAGCGCTGGTGGTAAATACGGTTGCAGCTTATGCGCTGTCTAAGGAAACAAGAGTCTTTCGTGCAAGAAACGTCTATCTTTGGTATTTTGTTGTCACCATGCTGTTCAGCGGAGGTCTGATACCGGGTTACATTCTAATTCTGAAGCTTGGTCTTATGAATTCATTGATGGCACTTATTCTTCCTGGATTAGTGGCTGTATTTAACATCATTTTGCTTCTGAATTTCTTCCGTACCGTACCTAAAGACCTTGAGGAAGCAGCTTTTATTGATGGGGCAGGACACTTTCAGACCTTTGTGAAAATATATTTACCGGTCTCCTTACCTGTTATTGCGACCGTTTCTCTATTCCTTATGGTAGGACACTGGAACGCTTATTTTGACGGTATTATTTATATCAGAGATGCAGACAAGCTTCCGCTAGCAACGTTTATGCAGACGATTATCGTTCAGGCAGATATGTCTAAGCTTGATCCGGCCGCCGTTGCTAATTTATCACAACGAACCATTCGGGCCTCGCAGATTTTCATAAGTGCTTTGCCAATTCTATTGGTTTATCCTTTCCTGCAACGTTTCTTTGTAACTGGGATTGTGGTAGGGGCTGTAAAAGAATAATTTCTTTTTAGAAAAAGAATTTGAAGAAGGAGCTACGGTTCTAGTCCAAGACTAGGGCATGTAGCTCCTTTTTTTTGCAATGAATTTCATGTCTAATTTGGATAATTATTGAAAATGATATAAATATTCAGAAAATTTTCATATGACGATCATGCTAACATAGGCTATAATGAGGTCTAAAAAAAGAAAAAAAGAAAACGGGGCATAAGAATGAATCAATTTAAAGGTGAAAAAAACCTTCTCTCGGAGAAGAAGGAGCGATTTTCTTCCGCCGGCTTTATTTTCGCAGCTATCGGAAGCTCAGTAGGGCTGGGGAATATGTGGAAGTTCCCCTATATTACTGGGGAAAATGGAGGAGCGGCTTTTTTCCTTCTCTTCATTGTATGTCTAGTGTTGATCGGTTTACCGGTGTTGCTGGCAGAGCTGGCCATCGGTCGCAGCGGACGTGGAAGCGCGGCTACTGCATTTGTACGTGCCGGAGGCGGGAAGAGCTGGATGGCGGTCGGATTTCTGCAAGTCCTTGCACCATTTTTAATTCTATCCTTCTATATCATTGTTGCAGGATGGACGCTGAACTACGCAATGATCGCATTTAATGGACAACTGTTTAGTTCTAGTAATTATGCAGGTGAATTCAACTCCTTTATCTCTGGACCTATGCCGATTGTTTGGCAGGGGATAGCAATCCTTATAACAGCGGGTGTAGTTATTCTTGGAGTATCAGGCGGGATTGAGAAATTTAATAAAGTATTAATCCCTGGTCTGGTCGTTCTTCTTTTTGTATTGATGATTCGCGCAGTAACCTTACCGGGTGCAGAAGAAGGGGTATCCTTTTTCCTAAAACCGGACTTCTCGGTATTAACGGCGGAATCTGCGCTAGTCGCATTGGGACATGCTTTCTTTTCATTGTCGCTAGGGATGGGAATACTCCTGACCTACGGCTCTTATGTGGATAAAAAACAATCGCTAGGAACTGCTGCGCTCGCAGTCGGGGCGGGAGATTTGTTATATGCGTTTATCGCAGGATTAATCATTTTTCCGACGACTTTCTCATTTGGCATTGCTCCTGATCAAGGACCTTCGCTAATTTTCATTGCTTTGCCGGCAGCTTTCTCAGCTATGCCGTTTGGTGCATTCTTTGGCGGTCTGTTCTTTATTTTGCTGGCGATTGCGGCTTTAACCTCTGCCGTATCCCTGCTTGAGGTACCTGTATCTTTCGCGATGGAGCGCTGGAATTGGAGCCGGAAACGTTCAGTTTGGATTTTGTCGCTAGTATGTTTCCTACTCAGTGTTCCTTCGGCGATGTCTCTGGGAATGTTCCCTGAGCTATCGTTTGGCGGCAAAGCGCTATTCGATTGGGTGGATTTTGTAACCTCTAACATTATGTTGCCACTAGGCGGTTTGCTGGTTACCATCTTTGCCGGTTATTTCTGGAAAGGGGCAGCAGAAGCGGCTGGGCTTAAGGCAGGTTGGTTCCGCGTTTGGTTGTTTATGCTCCGGTATGTTGCGCCGATTCTGGTATTTTTGGTATTGCTTCATACCTCAGGGATTATTAAATTTTAATTTAATTCAATGTCTGAAAAATCATCAAAAAAAGCTCTACGACCCTTGTGGTTGTAGAGCTTTTTTTGATATTGAAGATAAATACATTATTCCTCTAAATCCTACTTGACTAGGTGGATTAATTGGAATATAGTATAAAAAAGATTGAACGAATCCATTCAAAACTAATAATTGTATACAATTATACAAATATATTGTTGAGGCTCTCTTGCCCGACAGATTATCGATGAGGAGCTACATAGATATGGCGATTCGAACACGAAGGCTGTCAAAGGATAATACCTACGATGCATTAAAACAAAAAATTATTGATAGTGAATTAGAGCCGGATCAACCTGTACATGAAGAAAATTTGGCGGCGTTATTAGGAGTTAGTCGTACGCCACTAAGAGAGGCCATACAGAGATTGGAGAACGAGGATTTTCTCATTCGACAGCCAAATGGAAGACTGCGGGTAGCTTCTGTGACACTCAAAGAGGTTGAAGAAATATTTCATATTCGCAGCATGCTGGAGGGTTATATTGCAAGAAGTGCAGCTAAGCATGCTACAGAGAAAGATATTGTTAATTTAACGACATTGATTACCAAAATGAAACACTCCTTCCAGCTTGGCGACAATCAGAATTTCGTTACCTATGGATTTGAGTTCCATGATTATTTATCAGAAATCAGTGAGCTTAGAACGTTCGAAAAAGTTCTGAATCAATTAAGAGATCATTCCCTTCGTTATTGTCGATTCGTCTCCATGCATGGAGATTGGAATACACAGGCAGATGAAGAACATGATCTGATCTTGCAAATGATCGCTGACCACAATGAAGATGGTGCTGAAAAAGCCATGCGAGATCATATTTTAAGCAGTCTAGCTACTGCACTTGACCGGATTAAAGGTATTGAAGAAAAGCTGGAAGCATAAAGAAAGGGGAGCACTTTACTATGAATTTACTTAATGAGGCTGATCAAGCTTTAGTAAATCAATTAATAGATGTTCGAAGAAACCTGCACAGAGAGCCTGAATTAGCTTATGAAGAATTTAAGACCACAGAGAAATTACGAGAATGGCTGACTAACGCCAATATTCATATTTTAGACCTACCATTACAAACCGGACTTATTGCAGAGATCGGGCAAGGAAACGGACCTGTTGTAGCCATTCGCTGTGATATTGATGCACTTCCGATAGAGGAACAGACTGGATTATCTTTTGCTTCTGAGATTCCTGGGAAAATGCATGCTTGTGGGCACGATTTTCATACGGCTACGATTCTAGGAGCTGCCTTATTGTTAAAGGCACGTGAAAGTGAATTGCCTGGCAAGGTTAGAGTATTGTTCCAACCAGCTGAAGAAACAGGGCATGGGGCGGAAAGTGTCTTAGCATCAGGAGGACTCAAGGGTGTAGATGCAATATTTGGTCTACATAATTCACCAGACCTGCCAACTGGAGCATTTGGAACTAGAACGGGAGCTTTAACAGCAGGTGTTGATCGGTTTGAAATCACGGTAAAAGGTGTCGGCGCTCATGCGGCTACTCCGGAAAAAGGTGTAGATTCTATTGTCACTGCGGCTCAGATCATTACGTCGCTACAAACCATTGTTAGCCGTCAAAATAGCACCACTGAACCAGTTGTGTTAAGTGTCACCAGAATTAATGGGGGCTTCACATGGAATGTATTGCCGGAAAAAGTGGAATTAGAAGGTACGGTGCGAACTTATAATGAAGAAATTCGTGGCCAAATTCCAATCCAAATGACTCGAATTATTGAAGGGATTGCTGCAGCTGCAGGGGCAGAAGCACAGCTACATTGGTATCCTGGTCCGCCAGCAACGATAAACCATGGAGAATGGGCTGACTTTACCAAAGAGATCGCCTCACATGTCGGATACGAAGTACATGATATTCCTCCACAGATGGGTGGAGAAGATTTCTCCTTCTATCTACAACAGATACCGGGCGCTTTTGTAAATATAGGTTCAGGTCCAGCGTATGCTTTACATCACCCTCGTTTCGATGTGGATGAGGCTGCGATCTTACCTGCTGCGAAGTACTTCGCTATATTGGCAGAACAAGCATTGGTGAAGCTAAAAGTTAAAGCTTAATTAATCTCCTTGACCTAAATCCTAAAGATGATTGAGAGGAATGTATATGATTGAACTAAAACAGGTTTCCAAAACGTTCACTCGGAAAGGAATCACGATTGATGCTCTTAAAGGGATCGATTTAAAGGTTGATAAAGGCGATATCTTTGGCGTTATCGGCTATAGTGGTGCGGGGAAAAGTACATTAATTCGTTTAGTCAATTATTTGGAAAGACCTACTGAAGGACAGGTCTTCGTTGCTGGGCGTGATTTAGGAACCTATAACGATAAAGAGCTGCGTGCGGCTAAGAAGAATATCGGCATGATTTTTCAACATTTTAATCTATTAGAATCTAAAAAAGTATTTGATAATGTAGCGATTCCTCTGGTTCTTCTAAAAAAGAATAAGAATGAAATCCGCCAGCGTGTACAAGAGTTGCTAGAGTTTGTTGGATTAAGTGACAAAGCGGGGAGTTATCCCAGTGAATTGTCAGGTGGGCAGAAGCAGCGTGTCGGGATTGCTAGAGCACTTGCCTCAAATCCATCTATCCTTTTATGTGATGAAGCGACTTCTGCCTTAGATCCACAGACAACCCATTCTATTTTACAGCTATTAAAAAAGATCAATGCAGAGTACAACATTACAGTGATGATCATTACACATGAAATGTCTGTCATTCAAGAGATTTGTAATAAGGTAGCGGTCATGGAAGAAGGCCGGATTATAGAGCAAGGTAGCGTACTAGATGTATTCGGTAGCCCCAAGCATAAGACCACTCAAAATTTTGTGAAGACAGTTATTCAGAACAGCATTACACCGAGCGTGCAAAAAACCATTAAAACGGCGCCTGGCAGTGTTCTTCATAAGCTTAATTTTGTTGGTGAAAGTGCATCTGAGCCTATCCTGTTCGAAATGATTCGTTCCTTTGATGTGATGGTCAATATTTTATTTGCGAATACGACGGAGATTCAGGAAACGACACTGGGCACAGTAATTATTCAATGCAGTGGAGATACAGCTGAAATTAACAATGCGTTATCTTTCTTAAAACGTCATGGAGTCGGTGTAGAGGAGGTAGAATCTAATGTTTTCGACCACATTAACAGGTGATCAATTTCTGCAGGCGATTATTGAAACG
Source organism: Paenibacillus sp. FSL R5-0345 (assembly GCF_000758585.1). Lineage (NCBI taxonomy): Bacteria > Bacillati > Bacillota > Bacilli > Caryophanales > Paenibacillaceae > Paenibacillus > Paenibacillus sp. FSL R5-0345. Next base: position 4,216,699 of record NZ_CP009281.1, on the reverse strand, counting down.
ATTCAGATGGTTGGCGTCTCCTTGTTTGTTGGCTCTTTGATTGGGATTCCTTTTGGGATATTGCTTGTAATCACTCGTCCTGGTGGTGTTTTGGAGAACAAAGCGCTTTACGCCATACTTAATCCGATTATTAACATCATACGTTCTCTGCCATTTATTATTTTACTTGTGGCAATCGTACCTTTCACACGTTTGATTGTTCATACTTCGATTGGCACAAGCGCAGCGATCGTACCATTAATTATCTATATTGCTCCTTACATTGGACGTTTGGTAGAGAACTCCTTGCTTGAAGTGAACCCGGGAATTCTTGAAGCCGCCGAAGCGATGGGGGCTACGCCATTTCAAGTAATATGGTACTTTTTATTGCCAGAGGCGGTTGGATCATTAATTCTGTCTTTGACAACGGCAACGATCGGGTTGATCGGTGCAACTGCAATGGCTGGTACGGTTGGAGGCGGCGGTGTCGGAGACTTGGCGATTGTATATGGATACCAACGTTTTGATACGGTTGTCGTGGTAGCTACCGTGATCATTCTCATTATTTTAGTGCAAGGCATTCAATCCTTAGGTAACACGTTAGCGAGAAAAATTCGCCGTTATTAGTCATTACATATTCCGGGAGGGAGTTTGGCAGATGAGTGAATGGAGTAAGCAAGATCGATTTAAAGCAATATTATCCGGTGAAAAGGCAGATCGTCCAATTGTAAGTGGGTGGCGTCATTTTATCGACAAAGAACAAACAGCAGATGACCTAGCACAAACTACGATTTCTTTCACGAAACAATATGATTGGGACTGGGTCAAGATTAATCCTAGAGCGACTTATTTGGCGGAAGCTTGGGGCAATCAATATGATTTTACGGACTATCAGACTGTATTTCCTAGGCAGCAAACGACTGCGATTCCATCAGCGGCTAATCTATGGGATATTGAAGTCAAAAAGGCTGTGCATACAGCTTCCTTGGCAGAACACTTAGACGGGGTTAGAAAAATTCGTCAAGGACTACCTGATACCCCACTAATCCAAACGGTATTCTCTCCATTGACTGTGTTGCTATTTATTGTAGGGCGTTCTGCTTATGTTACAAAAACAGTGTTTGGCATTGAGCATCCGGTAACTTTGGAGTCGTTATTTAAGGAGCATCGTGCGGCAGCACACCATGCGTTACATGCAATTTCATTAACCTTAGCCGATTATGTACAAGAGCTGCAGCATGTGGGTTCTGACGGTTTGTTCTACGCTGTGACAGGCACCGCTCATCCAGGATTATTTAATGAAGCCATGTTTGATGAGTTCTCCAGACCCTATGATTCTATAGTCTTAGAAGCTGCAAGCTATGGCAAAAACATTCTCCATACTTGTGGAGCCTATGCACAGCCTGAGAAATTTAATGATTATCGAATTGATGGGATCAGCTGGGATACTGTAGCCGAGGGGAACCCAGGTTTAGTGGCGGATCTCAAAGCTACTAAAGTAGGTGGCGTCGATCATGGGTTGTTCGCTGTAAACGATATCGCACAAATTAAGCAGCAGGCTAAAGAAGCATTGACATTAATGAAAGACCAGCCTTTTATTCTTTCTCCAAATTGCGCTATCCCGCTTAATGTGACGGATGAGGCGTTAGCACAACTAAAACAATCTATATTTGAATAGGAGATGAAGTTATGAAAAAGTTGATAGTAGTGTTGATGATTGGGGTTCTAGCGGTGTTGACGGCTTGCGGGAATAGTCAATCCGATAATTCCGGAGATAAGAAGAAGCTTACCATTGGATTTGGTGTGGGAACCTATGAGGAGCAATTCCGCCAATCGATTCTACCCATCCTAGAGAAACAAGGCTATACCGTTGAAATTAAGTCCTTTTCACAAAATATGCAGGTCAATCCAGCGATGAAGGAAGGATCTATTGACGCAAGTATCTTCCAAAGCACAGCATATATGGAGGCAATCAACAAAGAAATCAAAGCAGACATGGTAGGAATTGCTTATGCGCCTGGTGCACCACAAGGTCTTTATTCCGTAAATCATACAACACTTGACGATGTTAAAGATGGTACAACCGTAGCTGTTCCGAATGATCCGGTTAACCAAGAGCGTGCACTGCGTATCCTTGAAGAATTGGGCTGGATCAAGATTAAAGATGGCGCGGGCGTAGCTGATTTTAACATCAACAGTATGGAGCCGGATAAATATAACATTGATATTAAAATATTGGATCCTGCTCAAATCCTTGTTTCACTGCAAGATGTTGATTACGGCGTTGTAAACGGGAATTATATTGCTAATTCGGACAGAAAGATTACGGATGCCTTAAAAATAGAAAATACACCTATGGAACACAGAATTATCGTATCGGTTAATAAAAAGGATGAAAATACACAGTGGGCGAAAGACTTGAAAGCCGCTTATGAATCTAAAGAGTTCGAAGAATATATTCGTGGAATAGAGAAATATGATGGTTTCATTCTGCCTGAAGCATGGGACAACAATTAATGAGGGATGTGAATGTTGTGACACAAGAGAAGATCCATTTTATTGGTGGAGGACAGATGGCGGAAGCGATCATTCGTGCATCTTTATCCAATAACACCCTGTCTGTAGATCAAATTAGTGTATCAGACATTAATGAGACCCGTCTTCAGTTTTTGAATACCAAATACGGAGTAGATACGAAAAGCTCGCAAGAGCAAAGCCTAGCTACAGCAGATCTGATTGTGGTTGCGGTGCGGCCACAGGATGATTTGACTACACTTGGACAAATTGTACAGCAATTTGCTACATCCACTTCCGCAATCGTATCGATTGTGGCGGGTGTGACGAATGAACAATTAGCCGGGTATTTTGGAGCTGATCGTTCCATAATCCGAGTTATTCCCAATACTTTGACGGATACAGGCTACGGATATAGCGGTGTTGCGTTAAATGCTCACGCTACGCGTGATCAAGTGGAGCATTTCTTACTCGGATTTGGTAAGGTGCAATATCTGAATGAGGCATTGATGGATATTTTCACTGGATTTGGTGTGGCTGGCCCCAACTATATTTATTATTTCATTGAATCTTTTGTAGATGCAGGTGTACTTGCCGGACTGCCGCGTGAGCAAGCCTGGAAGGTAGCGCTGGAGAACGTTATGGGATCGGTTGCTATGCTGCAGCAGACAGGACTGCATCCAAGACAACTGCTTGATATTAATAATTCACCAGGCGGTGTCGGAATGCATGGCTTGTTCGAATTAAATAACAGTGATTTCGCAGCAGGTCTGCAAAGAAGTGTTCTGGCAGCTGTGAAGCGTACTACTGAGCTGGGAGTGAAGTAATCATGGCAACGGTGAAATGGGATCATTTAGTACACTACGTCAATGATCTGGCCAAACCGGTTGAAATTTTTGGAGATCATGGATTGGTTGCTTTTAAGGGAGGCTCTCATAAAGATTGGGGCACATATAATTCATTAAGTTATTTCGGGCTGACCTATCTCGAATTTCTGGGTATTGAGAATCTTGAGCTAGCAAAGGCGACGGAACATAATCTAGTGGTGCAAGACGCGGTAAAACTTCTACCTGAGCATGAAGTCTTAAGCAGAGTAGTCATCCGGACAGATGATATTGAAGAAGTAGCGGCTTCCCTGAAAGCAGCGGGTTTATCATTATCTCCAATTATCGATGGGAAGCGTCTAGATAACGAGGGAAGATTAATCGAGTGGCGCATGATGACTATCGGTGGTGACTTTCAAGGCCTAGTCTATCCGTTCATCATTCAATGGAGCGGAACAGATGCAGAGAGGTTAGAAAGATTAACTTCGTCTGGAGTCATCCGGCCTCATCCTGCTGGTCATGTCGAAATCGTGCGCGCTGTATTCCATGTCTCTGACCCTGCAGCTACTGCTAACCATTGGGGAACGTTATTCGGATTGCCTGTAACAGAGTCAGACGACAGTACTTTTATCCTTACGATTGAAGATAAGTCTTTTGCATTCGTGCATGGGGATGAGAACCAGTTCAAGCAGGTGATTTTTGAAACGGATTCGTTAGCGCTGAAAGGGAAGACGATTCAGATCGGTGACGGGGAGTATGTTTTTGTATAAGGCATTAGTTTCTTTATAATTTAAGATCAAAAGACTTGCTCGAAGTCATCGATACTTCGAGCAAGTCTTTTTGCTATCCATAGACTTATACTGAATAGCTATGTTTTTGTAGTATAAACATGTTTGCCCACATCATTCAACAAGTACTTTAGCTTGATTGGTAGTTTGCTAAATAGGATATGATAACTTTTTTAAGTAAAGATAATCGGCAGTCATCGAAATATCGTTGTTGTCACAAAACGACTCCTTATCTCGTTTTATATGCAGACGGAATAAGGAGTGGTTGCAATGAAAGAATTGACATGCATCGTTATTGGCGGAGGATATGCAGGTATTAATGCAGTTAAAGCGATTCGGAAAACATTTAAGGGGCAAGCAAGTAAACGAACACTCCGACTTATTTTAATAGATAAGAACCCTTATCACTTTCGCAAAGTATTGCTTTTTAAGCCCGCGGTCGGAGATGAAGAGATTACTATCCCTCTGACTAGGTTATTTCCCGAGGGGGTTGAATTCGTTCAGGCTACTGTAACGAAAATCGAATCAGAGGAAAGAAGGCTACTCTGTCAGGATGCTGTAGGAAATAAGAATTCGATAAAATATGACTTCCTCGTTCTGGCGGTGGGCAGCGTCGTGCGGCAACCCGACCCTGATCAAGGAGGTATGGCATTAGCGAGTTTAGACGCTGCGTGGAAGATCCGAGAGGCATGGCGCGCGAATATAAAGAAAGCTGTAAAGGAAAAAAGCTCGAAAGAACGTCAGAGATTAATGACCATTGCCGTTGTTGGAGCGGGCATAAGCGGCATCGAGACATCTGCCGAACTAGCTTATTTTTTTCGTGATGATGCGATATCATTGGGACTTGACCCGAATGCTGTAAGGATAAATTTATTTAACGCGAATAAGAGACTTTTCCCAGAAGGCCCGGCAAAAGTAGGGCTTAAACTGGAACGTTCACTTGACGCTATCGGAGTAACTACCTTACATGGAAGTAGGGTGTTACAGGAGAAAGAGGGGGTTTTAACCTTATCTAACGGCGAGACGATGTCCGCTGGTCTATGTGTTTGGACGCTGGGGCTGTTACCTAACCCAATGCTGCAAAGCATCGGGTTACCGATCACTCCGGAAGGATACGTGATCGTAGATGCAAGTTATCGGGTTCAAGGGGCCCAGGGTGTATACAGTATCGGCGACTGCGCGCGAATCGTAGACCCTGCTAGTGGACGGGTGGACGGGAAGACGTGTAAGGAAGCGACCGCCCAAGCAGCAAGGCTTGGAAAGATTTTATCGGCGGATATTGCAGGGCGTCCGGCACCCATGCATAAGGAATTTATTGACTTTTTTTGTTTTGCCTTAGGTCCGGAGCAGGGAATGGTATGGACACATCAATGGGGGTTAGATATTATTTTTACAGGAAAGCTGGGTTGGCGAATAAGGAAATTCACATGGGATTCGGCAAGTCTGTTAAAATAATGTAAACAGAAGAGGGTTAGTGGAAAAGGGTGGAATTTTAAGATGCAAGAGTTATATGAGCATTATAAAGGGCTGCTTTTTACGCTTGCCTACCAACTGACTGGATCGGTCTCCGATGCGGAGGACGCTGTGCAGGACGTATTCCTGAAGTTGTATGATGTAGAGCTGGATCGATTGGTTGAACCTAAAGCATATTTGTGCAAAATGGTAACTAATCGCTGTCGGGATTTATTCAATTCGGCGCGTAAGCGGCGGGAACAGTATTTCGGGCAATGGCTTCCTGAGCCCCTTCTTACTCCGAATGATGAATCGTTTGAATCGGTTGTTCAAGGCGAGCTGCTGTCTTATGCTATGCTCGTATTGCTTGAAAGGCTGTCCCTTACGGAACGGGCAGTGTTCGTGCTTCGTGAGGCGCTCGGCTTTGAATATGCTAATATTGCTGAACTCGTTGGCAAAAGCGAAGCGAATTGCCGCAAGCTGATCAGCCGTGCGAGAGGAAAAATGGGGATTACCCCCGATGAACCAGTCAATCCCGAAGCTGCAAGCGAAGAGTGGGTCCGTCGACTCTTAGCGGCTCTCGAACAGGGTGACGTGGATAGGGTTATATCCATGCTCGCCAAAGATGTCGTGTTGGTCTCAGATGGAGGGGGTAAAGCCTCTGCCGCCGTCCATCCTATTGAATCGCGCGATCTCGTCGCCCGTTTCCTTCTCGGCTTAACTCGTAAGGCTCCTCATTACGAAGGAGGCATGCATGTAGAAATGAGGGATATAAATGGCCAAACAGGACTCGTTGTCCGTTCAGGAGATGGCATCGTTACTGTTGCGCTAATGCATGTCGAGAGAAATTCGATTCGCAACTTATACTTTGTTAGGAACCCAGATAAGCTGAGGCATTTATTGAAATGAACAGAGGATTTGAAAAAATCGCCGTTAGAACCGTTATGGAGATGTGGGGGAGCGAGCCTAAATAGGCTACGCTCCTTGTCCTTAACTCCGGTAACACTAACGGAGTTGATTAGTAATAACAAGGAGTTATGTTATGCCAAAAAATGATAATATGCTAACAATTCTATGGATGTTGAATTCGGGAGAGAAATTGACTGCAAAGCAAATATCGGAAAAGTTAGAGATAAATATAAGAACAGTTTATCGGTATATTGATGCACTATGTGTCAGTGGCGTCCCTATCATATCCGACACAGGGCACAATGGCGGGTATAGCTTGCTGCACAATTTTATCAAATCTCCTCTGCTATTTAGTATTGATGAAAAAAAGACACTGCTTCATGCTGCCCAATTTGCAAAAGAAGCCGGATATCCTTTGAGTGAGGCATTAGAGAATGCAACATCCAAGTTGAAAATGTATTCGAATCAGGAGCAGGAAAGTATACTAAGCCATCATTTAGCCGGATTTGAAGTAATAAACCGCAGGGGATACCCCGCTGTTCAGCCGGTATTGCAGGAATTGGAGCACGCTGTTGCAAATGAATGGTCTGTAGAAATTTCTTATCGTAACAGTCATGAAGAGCAGTCCCCAAATAGGGTAATAGACCCCTATGGCGTGGTTAATTGGAACAATAAGTGGTACACAATTGGATTTTGCCACCTGCGGAATGAGATCCGCAGCTTTCGGGTAGAACGAATTCTGAACATCACACGCACGCCATTCTCATTTAGGCGTCCCAATGATTTTTCAGCGCGTACTTTTTTTATGAAAAATCTGTTACCAGATGTAGTAGGTAAGTCCGAATTAATTTCTTTAATTATTGGTGGCAGGGCAGAGGCGTTGGATGATTTATGCATACATTGGTTTATGGAGCATCATTTGCAGGAGCGGACATCAACGCAAGCATTTTTTTTACTTGAGGAAGAATCACTGTATGCATATGTTCCGTATATAATTCTTCCCTATGGGAAATCCATTCAAGTTATAGAGCCACAGAATCTAAAGAATAAACTTGTGGCGGTTGCTTCAGAGTTAATGGAATATTATCAAGTTTAACAACTTCACTGACAGTAGATGTCAGTGAAGTTGTTTTATTATAATGATAACCACTCATTAAAGATGAATGGTTGCTGTTACCTAATAAACTTTATGAGGAGCACTTAGAAATGAATAATACAGTATATCTTTATGTGTTTGATACCATGTCCGATTGGGAAATAGGTTATTTAGCCGCCGAGCTGAACTCTGGAAGACACTTCAGACAGGGGCTGGCTCCAGCAAAAATAGTCACCGTTGGGATAGAAAAGACTCCAGTAACTACAATGGGCGGATTGAAAATAATGCCTGACATTAAAGTGGATGAGTGCAGCATTAAAAGCGTAGATGCACTGATTTTACCTGGTGGAAATACATGGACAGAAGCTATTCACGTGCCCATATTAAAAATTGCCGAGATGTGTTTAAAGGAAGGGATAGTAGTTGGAGCAATTTGCGGTGCTACCTTAGGACTTGCTCAAGCAGGATTGTTAGATTCACGTTGGCACACAAGCAATGATTTGGCCTACCTTAAAATGATTTGCCATTCTTACACGGGCGAAGAATATTACAAAATGGAATCTGCTGTCACCGATGGGAAATTGATTACCGCGTCCGGAGTAGCTCCATTAGAATTTTCTGTTCATGTTTTAAAAGCTCTAGATGTATTCTCTCCAAAAACATTAGACGCTTGGTATCGTCTTAATAAAACTCATGAACCTAAATATTTCTACGAGTTAATGAATTCAATCCAATGACAGTATAGGAATATAAGGGATGTGAAGTGCTGTGTGTTGTTGATTCACGAATAATGTCTGAAGGCCACAAATTAATGGAGGATATAACAAAAGTCCATCATATCTTATCGGATAGGTCTTTACTGGGGTGACTGTTGCAATTCCGCCGTTTATTCTACCTCACTAAGAATCTTTTCGATTTTTTCGAAGCGGGTTCGAATTTGCGACAATTCCTTATCATCTACTTGGGAGACATTAGCGCTAAATGTTGGGACCAATTTCGCTATTATTTCCAGCGTGAGTAGGATATTAAAATCCGTCAGCTCATGTTAATTAGGTGATAGTCCATACTTTTAGAATAGTGGTGCATATGATGTTTTAGGAAGTAAAAGGGAGGGATAATCAATGAGCTGTGGAGTTGGAGGCAGATTCACTTCTACTGGAGAAATTTTGGTTCTTTATATCTTATTGGTAATTATATTATCTGCTTGTTTCTTTGTATAATAGCAGGCTATCAGAATGAACAATAGCCACTGTTCCAAGGCTATTGTTCTTTTTTTGCAAATGTTGATGGACATGCCAATCCTTTATTTCGTTCCAATAACGAGAATAAATCCGATGTATTCATGATAACGGTCCATTATACTGTTGTACTTACTGATCACTTCCCAAATCGTGTGGTCAAGAAAGGAATCAGCATCCATTTGTTGATAATGGTCTGGATGCTCTATAAGATCCTCACTTGATTTAGGAAACAAGAAGGGACCATCGATCTGGGAATGATTGAATCCTGTTGCATTTACTAATGCTGACCAATCACTAATATTCCATAGCTTTTCAATATGATAAAAAGTAGTGATCTCTTGATTGATTTCTGTGGGTATAGGTTTATATTGGACCATTTCTCTGTCAAAAAGCTTGCCCCCAGTCCGTAAAACCCTATAATATTCCGAAAATGCTGTATCCGTATCAGTGAATATAGATACAGACTCAACAAGAATCACATCAAATGACTCGTCAGGAAAAGGCAGCGAGCTTGCATCCCCTACTAAGAATTCAATGGAAGCATTTTCTTTTTCAGCCCGTATTTTTGCTTTTGAGATCATATCCGGTTGAATATCTACACCTGTTACATCATGACCCTGTGCAGCTAAATAACAAGAGCTTCTGCCGGTTCCACATCCAACTTCAAGAATTTGGGAGGCAGTGGGTAGAGGATATTGTTCAAATTGCTTTAAAGTTGCAGTAAACCCTCCAGGGTGAGCATTCCCAACCCCTAATTTAGCCAGCATATTCAAATATTCCATGAGTTTAAATTCCTTTCACTGCGGGTTATATTTTATAATATGAATGGAAATCAACATTGTACCGCAATGTTGATTATTACTGACTTAAGGACATACATAAAAAACCTTTTAGGATTCGAAAGCGCTGAATGGAAAGAATTTAAGAACGGGGAGCATAAAACTTTTGATTTGTGTACAAAACTCAATAGCCAGATCGTCAAGCAATGTATGTAATTGCTCGGTGGTCTGGCTTTTTTTGCGTGAAAGGATATGATTACGCTGCCTAAGGTCATTGACAATTAATGTTAAATTGGTGTATTGTAAATGATAAGTAGTAAGTAGTAAGTAGTAAGTAAATCACGCGCTCGCCATTCGGAATAAATATCATCATCCAGTAAATACGAATTTATGGATAGGGGTGGATGGTTATGATGGATTTAAAATTAGCACCGAGTTTCTCATTGATTGCGCTAAATGCACAGAGAAGTCTTCATATGACTACTGTCAAGAAAGTGTCTTTACGCTGTATGGCGGCTGCGGTTATCTTGGAGCTTTACTTAGAGGAATGTATTACGCAATCTGAGTACAATTTAACTTTGCATAAGGAAGCTCTTGAGCAATCTCATTCAACTCTTTATAGAGAAACTGTTCTACAACCCTTATTTCATAATAGTGCTGAGGTGAAGGGTGACCTGAATTGGTGGTTGAAAAAGGCATCCATGCCTTCTAACAATCAATTGAAAAAGTTTGAAACCGCGATTTCAGATTATCTTAAAGCAATGAATTTGCTTGAAGATATCCCAAGTCGGTTAGGGAGCGACATGTTTTTTGACTCTGCTGAAGTTGAAGTTAGAGCTTATCGCAGTAATATGGAGGCATACACAAGCATTACAGAGAACATTCGGGCAGAAATTTTGGAAGAGGGTCCAGTAACGGATGAGATCATTTGTATGCTATGGCTACTTCGTGAAAGTGGATGTATGCATGCTTTTTTCTCGCTGAATGAATTAGAAAAGGTAAATATCAAACTACATGAACTATACCAAAGTAATTTATGGGCAAAGGCTTTATTTTCTATACAAATTCGCCATGGAATTGAGCTAGGTCTTAAACGTTTCTTAGAATTGAAGACAAAGTTTGCGAAGACATTTATCGGTAGCAGTATCAACCTAATCTTCCCTGCCCTAGAGCGATCACGACCTGTCTTTATTGAAACAGAGTCTTGGTTTGATAATTCTAATCAAAGACTAGACGCAGTTATTACAAGATTAGAGTCCTATGGACATGAAGTTAAGGTGATGGAGAGAGGATCGATTGCGACTCTTAAAATTGATAATTTGTTATACGATGCGATCCCGCATTTTGTAATGATGAAAGTGCCAATTCAAGGTGTGCGTATTGTTCCGAAACGCCCGCTGTAAAGGAGTTGGTAATCCATGTCTAGACAACGTACCATGGAGAATATTTTGGCGTCAGAGTATGTATCTATAGGTGAATTGGTAAGAATCACAAATGCCCGTTACAGTACACTCAAACATTACACAGAAGAAGGCATGCTGCCCTTTGAACAGGCGGAGGAGAATTTAACACGCAGATATAAAAGAGAGGAAACCGTCGCACGCATTCTTTGGATCAAAGAGATGAAAGCCAACGGTTTATCTATCCCACAAATGAAAGAAGCTTTAGGAATGAAGTAAACACTGGGAATTCCGGTGTTTTTTTCTTTTTTTCAGTCAGTCAAAGAATTTAACATCCTCTGATAACTGCGTACCAATCATCCGAACGAAATGCTCAGCCGCAACAGATAGCTTTCTATCCCGTCGTACTGCAAAACCTATACTGCGAGGTAAAAGCGGATCGTCTAGCTTCAGCTCATAAAGTTTTCGACTATGAATATCCTCTTGCACGAAAGAACGGCTAATAAAAGCAGCCCCGTACCCTAATCTAGCGAACTCTGCTAGCAGTTCTATGCTCCCCAATTCAATATCTGGAATTACCGATAGTCCCTTAGCTGCAAACCATTGCTCTACAAATACTCTTGTACTGCTCCCCTGTGAAAATAGGATTAACGGCAGATCTGACACTTCTTTCATGGTTAAAGAACGATTCGCTATTTCTTTATAGGCTTCACCAACTACAAAACAATCCTCCAACACCGCGAGTGTCTGGATGTTTAGCAGTGGATCTTGAAGAGGCATATGTACAAAGGCGCAGTCGATCTCACCATCTTTTAAACGCTTAGTGATATCGGGTGTCTTCCCATGTGAAAGCCGAATTCGTATACCTGGGTATGTGCTATGAAAGGTGTTCAACTGCGGCAACAAAAGATGCTTGATCAGATAATCGCTAGCTCCGATGCGTATTTCTCCTTCATTTAATTGCTTCAAGTTCTTCAGATGTTTTTGTGCAGAATCCAGCATGGTAAAGGATTGCTCTACATATTCGAAAAGAGCTCGCCCTTCTTCTGTAAGTTCTACACCTTTGGATAGCCTGTGAAACAGCTTCAGCCCCAAGGCCTCTTCCATCTGTTTAATGGCATAACTCACAGAGGGCTGTGTAATATGCAGTTCCGCTGCTGCTTTTGTTAAATTTCGATGACGTGCCGTTTGCCAGAAAATTCGATACCATTCTAAGTTGAACATGGTGGTATAGATCACCTCTATATCATTATAGTGAAAATACGATTTCATTTATTTCATTTCATTTATTATAATCAGTCTAGAGGAATAATTCAAAGGGGTGGATGTAATGGAATCCAATCAACCGGACTTAGAAGCGCGTTCTCCTTGGTCAACAAATAGCGATAAACAAGTAGTGAAGGTTAGTCCAGCGGAAGCGGCAATCAATGGGACGATAATTATATCAGGGAGCAAAAGTCTGACGAATCGGGCCTTGATAATCGCTGCTTTAGCTGAAGGACGTTCAGAAATAAAGGGAATATTAAGAAGTGACGACTCTTATTGGTGTATTGAATCCTTAAAGAAACTTGGAATTTCCGTTGTGATAGATGAAGAGTCAGCAGTTGTCGAGGGATGTGGAGGCAATTGGCCGAATCCGACTGGGGAACTATATGTAGGAGCGGCAGGCACAGTTGCGAGATTCTTACCCGCTGCACTCGCGGCAGGGAATGGCACTTGGACAATGAATGGAAGTAAACGACTGTGTGAGCGACCTCTGGCGCCATTACTCGACGCATTAACGAACCTTGGCGCACAGTTTGAGTATAAGCAAGCCGAACGCTGTTTACCTTTTACATTAGAGACACAAGGTCTGCAAGGAGGAAAGGCAACACTACCCGGCTCTACTTCAAGTCAATTTATTAGCGGATTGCTGCTAGCTGCACCGTATGCCAAAGAACCGGTAACCGTGTTTATTGATGGTGAAGTTGTGCAAAGAGACTATGTCGAGATGACTCTTGCTATGATGGCTTCATTTGGTGTAACACCAGAAGCCTCTCAGGACGGTCACTCGATAACAGTTCCAACAGGAAAGTATCAAGGTCACACGATTACTTTAGAGCCTGATGTATCCACATGCTGTTACTTTTGGGCGGTAGCTGCGCTTACGGCAGGGCGTGTACGAATTGAAGGGATCAATGCTAGCAATACAAGTCAACCTGATATCGAGTTCTTAGACGTTCTGGAGTTAATGGGCTGTACCGTTCTTCATGGGGAGAACTATGTTGAAGTACAAGGTGTCCCACAGATTAAGGGTGGATTCACAGTGAGTATGAAGAAATGGTCGGATCAAACACTAACTGTGGCTGCTATGGCTATTTTTGCCGATGCTCCAATCACTTTAAAAGATGCTGCGCATATCAGACATCATGAATGTGATCGGATATCCGCGATATGTGAGGAAATTAGTAAGCTCGGAATCCGTGTGGATGAGTTTGAAGATGGCCTAACGGTATATCCGGGTCAGCCTATTCCCGCTTTGCTAGATTCTCACGACGATCATCGCATGGCTATGGCGCTTTCTTTAATCGGCTTGAAGATTGAGAATATTCAGATAATTGACCCTGGTTGTGTCTCCAAGACCTGTCCAGATTATTTTGACAGATTGTCAGCGTTAGGTGTACAGATCCAATATTAAATAAGGGGTGCATATATAATGGCAGGAAATACATTCGGTGAAGTGTTCAAAATTACAACCTTCGGTGAGTCACATGGTGTGTCGGTAGGTGTCATAGTGGATGGTGTAACACCTGGCGTTGAGATTAACGAAGCTTATATTCAGAAGCAAATGGATCGGAGAAAACCGGGTCAGTCTTCAGTGACTACGCCTCGTAAAGAATATGATGTTGTCCACATACAATCAGGAGTATTTGAGGGTAAAACAACAGGGACACCACTCTTTGTAGTTCTACAAAACCACGATATGAGGCCAGAAGCGTATAGTGAGATACAGGATGCTTTTCGGCCGGGCCATGCCGATTTTACTTATTTAGAGAAATACGGCATCCGGGATCATCGCGGTAGCGGACGTGCTTCAGGTAGAGAAACTGCGGCAAGAGTGGCTGGAGGTGCAATAGCCCGTAAGCTGTTAGAGAGAAGAGGCGTACAGGTAGTAGCATACTCACAAGAAATCGGTGGTATAAAGTGTGAATCCTTCGATGAGGAGATTATTGAACAAAATGCTGTCCGCGCCTGTGATCCGATTGCAGCTGCCAAGATGATTCAAAAGATTGAGCGGTTAGCTGAGGTTGGAGATAGCTGTGGAGGCATCGTGGAATGCCGCATTCGTGGCGTAATTCCGGGTCTTGGAGAGCCGGTTTTCGATAAATTGGATGCAGAACTGGCGAAAGCCATGCTGTCCATTGGCGCAGTTAAAGGGATAGAATTTGGAGCTGGCTTCGAAGCGGCAACGATGCTGGGGAGTGAACATAATGATGCGATGAATGGCGATGGTTTCCTTACCAATCATTCCGGAGGAATCATCGGGGGAATTAGCACCGGACAAGAAATCGTATTTCGGATTAGCGTAAAACCGACGTCTTCCATCTCTGTACCACAGCAAACGACTAACATCAGAGGCGAAGAACAAGAGATACGCACTGAAGGTAGACATGATCCATGTATTTGCCCGAGAATTGTCCCTGTTGTAGAGGCTATGGTCTGTTTAGTGCTGGAGGATCAGTATAAACGACAAGCTGCTATGCTTGGATAATTCATGAGCCGTCTCGCCCATTACCGCATATTGCGCTAATGGGCTTTTTAAGCTTTACGCATATCCTTATGCAAAGAATAAGTTTTAGCAAAGAAAGAGATGAATTTCCAATTTAACTATATATAGAAACCTTTATTAGTATATTATGGAATCATAGGATGAGTCATAGATTTTATAGGAAAAACTATTTTCTATATAATTATTAGAAAGGTGGTTTTATGAGAATATTCACGTTAGGTATTGTAGTGTTGATGTTATTTGTTTTAAACCCTACCACAATAAATGACAATTCCATTGAATCGATATCAAAGATAGAAGCATCTGTTGAACCGTCAGAGAAATCAGCAACAGAACTATTAAGTGAGTTGGCTAATCAACAATTTTTCATTAAAGAAGATCAGATCAGTGAAGATGATTATGTTTCCATTGAGGCTTTTGGAAAAGCTTTCGTTAATCTTTATACCGGAGCTGTTACAAAACAAGAAATTGTATCATTTGAGAACTACATCTCGAATGCAAATCTTCTTAAATTCACAGATAAAATGTTGGAATTAACACAAAAGCAGGAATTGAATGGTGCCAGTAGTGTGAATTTCGGCTTTGATAATGAGTTTAAGGAAGTAGAGTTTAAGAAACTTGATAAGAATCTTTACTATTTAAGATTACCTTTTTCAAACGAAGGGTCTGGAATGACTTGCGAATTACTAGTTCAATCTTCAAATAAGTCTTTAGAATTAGTTGATTTGTACTTTGGATACAAAGATGGTGTAGATACTATCACAACGGGTCACCCTGCGGTTAGAAAGCTTAACAATCCCAAGCTATGGGATAACCAAGAATGGGTAAATGGTGTTTTTGAAAAGCTTGAACAATATGAATCCGAACTCAAGTGACCACTTGCTTTCAGTGTTCACCGATAACAATAAAGCAGCGGTGCTAAGGCTTTGGTTTCTAGCACTAGCACCGCTGCTTATTTATTAGGGAGTTCTAGTTCAAATCTGTAATTATTTCACGGCTTTACCCAGGACTCGTTCAAATCCATTTCCCGAATACATTCAGCCGAGTCATTTCTGTTGTTGTTAATCATTGGTGTGACCGGGTACACCTGCATTTCATCTGCTGAATAAGGCCGCAGAATCGGATTCAGTGCTTCAAGATCATTGGTCTCCTCATCAAGCCATCGAGTGATATCCTGGGGGGACAAAATCGCCGGCATCCGGCTCTCAAATTCACTAATCAGTGGGTTAGCCTCTGTCATGACCAGAGAGCAGGTGCGAAGAGGTTCCCCGCGCGTATCACGCCAAATTTCGTATAGACCAGCTACTCCGAACATACTGCGATTATTCATGACTACCCGAACTGGATAAGTCTTCTTGCCTTCTTTTTTCCAATAGTAAAATCCATTGCACGGAATAATACAACGATGCTTGTCCACCATCTTGCGATAGGTTGGATTCTGATGCACATTTCGGAGATCTGCATTGATTGCATCTTTTCCCCAATAAGGAACGAACCCCCAACGGAACTCATCTAGAATTCGCTCTCCATCCTGTTGTAAAACTACCGGCATATCCTGCGTGGGACTAATGTTATAGCGGTCTTTATAGTAGTACATCACCCGGTTAATTTCAAAATGATCCCTAATTTCCTGCAGTTCGGCCGCCAGGGAAAAACGTTGACACATGAAACATCAGCCTCCTTTTGTTTCGTAGTGTTTGTAAAAGAAGGTAAATTATTCATGGCTTTCGTAGTCATTCGAAGTGAGGATGAATTAAGTTTTCAATCAATCCTTGATAGCAAAAGAGAAGCCGTTAGGTAACGGCTTCTCGAATTATTAAGCTTCCTATATAACCTGGAGTTTTTTACAGATAAGTCTATTGCAGACTAACACTATCTACATAAATAGCTGATTGGCCACTACTGTTTGAGGAGGCGCGGAATTCTACCCCAATTTCTTTGACTGTGGACAAATTCGAAATGCCGCTGAGGGATAGTGTCAAAATGGTACCGCCGTTTGACTGAATCAGATTCTCTCCGGAATCGTACCATGTCCACCCGGACCCAGTCTTTACGTATAGTTTTGCATAAATCCCGTTGCCGATATTGCCCCAGTTCGCATGCTTAACCGTTGCTTTCAGACTGCTTTTTCCAGACAGATTTTGATTAGAGGTTATATATAGACTATGCGTGGAATTGGATTGTAAGGAGACATCGGCTTTGAGAGTTTGCGCTCCCGTTGCTTTCCATTCATTGGTGACCCATGGGCCTCCCGAAATATTGTTTCCCGACCAACCTTGAGTTCCTGATTCGAAATCATATAAAATTGTCCCGTTATTCCCCGGACTCGGGGTCGGACTTGGCGTAGGAGTAGGAGTAGGAGTAGGAGTTGAGGTTGGCGTAGATGTAGGTGTAGAAGTAGGGCTTGAGGTTGGCGTTACACCTCCAAAAATGCCGGATAACACAGAAGTTGCTTTAATGCCGTTACTGCCATTCACTACGGTATTACCGAACGAGGTGAGGGAGTTACCAGCCCAATCATTCGTCATATCGAGATAAGCCAAATCACTGCTATTTCCCTTCCAGGACCAAGCCAACCAGCCGACTCCCTTCTCTTGGGAATAACTCATAATGGTGGCTTCATCCACATCACCGTTTGTATGTTGTCCACCAAATTCGCCGATAATCAGCGCAAGATTCTTGTTCAGCACACCGTCAATATTGGATTTGACGGTACTTGCATTGCCCCCAGCATATTCATACATATGGATAGAGAACACTGTGTTTTTTAACGGGTCTGCATTCAGTACTTCTGTCCCATAATTTTTGACCGAATCTGGATATTGTCCCCATCCAGCGGAGTCAACAATCAGCGTATGAGTTAGACCAGCATTACGCAGTTTGGGTATGGCTTGCTTATAACCATTAGCCCAGGCGACTCCATCCCATGTTCCGTACCACTCGTTAGCTATATTAATGATTACACGGTCTTCCTTGCCGATCAACGCGCTTTTAATACCAATCCAGTAATTAACGGCGTTGTCTAAATCGGAAAGACTATCGCTTCCTGTGGCGTCATGTACTTCCAAAACGGCAATTAGTTTGTTTTGTTCACAGAGGGCGAGAATATTGTTGACAGTGTTTACATCATCAAGCGTCCATTTGTGTCCATTCGCCAGTACAATACGTATCGTGTTGGCACCTGTTTTGGCAATGGCTGGTATTGCGGTGGATAGTTGATCTTTATACCATGTGTGCGCATGATTGACTCCTCGCATCACAAATGGTTGTCCTGTAGCATCCAATAATTTGGTACCGCTTACATAAAATCCGCTTGCAGCATGTGCTTTGTTCGTAAGTTGTCCAGTCCACGAGAACATCAGTAAAAATGCGAAAAAAGCAATCAACCACTTGCGTAAAATCACTAAAAACCACCCCATGAATTTTATTTATGTAAACCCTCATTAGGTTAATACCTGTAGCGTGCGTTCACCTCCTAGTGTTTGAATAATGAGGGTGACATATTTAACTATGCTTTCGAGGAATTGCTAACTTCATAGGAATTGTCGTTATTATATTAGCATTATGTTATTTAGGGGGCGTATAATTATTTTATACAGTTGACCATTTTTTTTCTTGGGAAACTTGTTTTTAATTGTTGATTAGTGATTTTGAATAAAAAAACTTAATAAACCGCTAGAATATTCGAAAAATATGTGTTTTTGTTATCTTTTTGTTATCGTATTTAATCCTAGCTCCGCGGAAGCTTTCCTCCATACTGCGCTCTTAGCTGCTGCAAATTGTCCAGCTTGCTCAGACTACTATCCCTATTTGCTAAACCTACTCCAAGAATCAGATTCTCGATGATATAAGTGGGACCGACCATAGAGTGAAATTCCCATACCTCACCTCTCCCGGCATACAGTACAATATCTGCATCTTGGGATCGAGGATATACGAGTCTGTCGGTGATCAAGATGACCTGATATTTTACTTCCCGTGAATGGTCCAGAATCACTTCGATTTCCGGTAACAGTTGAACGAATCCAAAGACAAGTACTACATCTTGTTTATCAGCATGCATCAAGGACTCTAACAACTCGTGTCCGCTGGGAGCCATTTTTTTCATTTGTAATCCAAAACGCGCCATACGATAGATCATCAGCTCCGCCAATCCAGCACATGGACCGGGGCTATATACATATACAATGCGAGCTGTAGATAATGCTTCTATTGCACGTTGCAGTGCCTCGTCGCTCAAATAGCGGCGTGTTTCTTGTAGATGATGTGAGCAATTGTCCAGCAGTACTTGAGGGAGTGAACTATCATCCGATCTTTGCATGGCATCACGCATTTTTATGGAAGGTGTGGACTCGAAACGGAAACGAAGTCGGTTCTTGAAATCCTTGGCATGGTTGTATCCAGCCGCTTTCCAGAAACGAGAGACGGAGGCGATGCTCAATTTAAGCTCATCGGCCATTTCCTGTTCGGTCATATAGACCACACGTTGCTCATTTTTCTGGATAAAGTCAGCAATAATTCGTTGATTTGGTGAGAAAGCGCGGCGATTCCAATCTTTATACAATTTTTCATTCCTCCTAATATGAAGCGATAAATAGAATATATCGTGCGAAGATGTTGTAAATATTTTTACAACGTTAAAAATATTGAAAAAAATATTACTCTCATTTAACAATTGGTAAAAGTTGTGCTGACAAGACCTTCTTATAATGAAGATAAATTCCTGTAGGGAGGCCAAATATTCATGAGTACGATAAAAACGCGCTACATGCTGACACAGTCACAAAAAATGATGATTTTTGTACTATCGATGTCGCTTTACGGTTTGTCCAATATGTTCACGGAGCTAGTGCCTGGGATCAAACTAGGCCCCATTGAATTATCGATTGAATATTTTGCTTTCATTCCTTTGACCTTATGTATGTTGTTTCATCCTTTATATGCGGCCATTGGGGCAGCTGTAGGTGAAGTGATTTTCGGGGAACTGATGTTAGGTCAATTTGGTGGGTTAGGAGAACTGGAGAAATTCATTACCTTCTCACTAGCGATGTATACTGCAGGTCGTATGGTATCCGATCCGAAGAATCGCAGACAGGTTGGAGTGGCGGCGATTACTGGTGTAGTGATTCATCAGTTCTTCAGCTCTGTTGTGGATATAGTGAAGGTATGGGTGGGTGTAGAAGAGCTTGAAGCTGTTAAAGGTCTAGCAGAGAGTATCGTAGTCATTGAGGGAGTTGGCTTTTTGAATGATGTACTCTTCTCTGGTATCTTGTTCGCTTTGATTCCTACCAT
The DNA here is from genome assembly GCF_000758585.1 of Paenibacillus sp. FSL R5-0345. Taxonomy (NCBI): domain Bacteria; kingdom Bacillati; phylum Bacillota; class Bacilli; order Caryophanales; family Paenibacillaceae; genus Paenibacillus; species Paenibacillus sp. FSL R5-0345. The sequence continues at coordinate 4,196,656 of NZ_CP009281.1, read as the reverse complement.
GTATCTGGTTCCACGCTTATATGGAAAGATCGAACCTTTACTTGGCATGAAGCCGCGTGAACGGAATATGAAATATGCAACAGGGGCTTGGTTATCTCCTAAGCTCGTCATTTCTGGAACAATTCTGGTAATGGTTGCGCTTGGATCGGAATTGCTGTCGGAATCCGGATGGAATTTTGGTGATTTTGAGTTTGCTTGGGCAGAGTCCAATGAAGAGAGCTTGATTTGGCTGAGTATGCTGGTAGCAGCAGTTGTTGCAGCAACAGCGATTATATCCCTCATTCGGCGGTCAGCACGTAAAAGACAGGAAGCAGGTCAAGTAGATGCGTAAATCAATACTCGAACTGAATGGGGTCACCTTTACTTATCCGGGAGCTGAACAACCAGTACTGCGAGATGTATCTCTGCAGTTAGATGAAGGAGATTTCATTGCCATTATAGGTAGTAACGGTTCGGGAAAATCCACGCTCTGTAAATGTTTTAACGGCTTAATTCCTCATTATTACACAGGTGATTTCGCGGGTGAGGTGACGATCTGCGGTCAACCGGCGGATGGGAAAAGTGTAGCGGAGCTTTCCAAACATATAGGATATGTATATCAGGATTTTGAGAATCAGTTGGTACGCCCGACGGTACTTGACGATGTGTCGTTTACACCGCTCAATTATGGATTTGCCGATTATAAGGAACGGGGAGAACGGGCACTGGCGCTAACCGGACTTAGCGATTTAAGAAATGAATTTATCTGGCAATTGAGTGGTGGGCAAAAGCACTTGCTCGCTCTTGCCGGAGCTCTAGCGATGGATCCAGAAATTCTCGTTATTGATGAACCAGTAGCTCAGCTGGATCCACAGCATGCCCGCCATATTTATGATATTTTGCGCCGATTGAACGAGGAGCAGGGGAAGACCATTGTAGTAATCGAACACCATGCGGAATTTATTGCAGACTATTGTAAGAATGTCGTCCTGATGGATAAGGGGGAGGTTCGATGGCAGAAGCCTGTAAGGGAGGCTCTTTCATCTGTAAAAGAACTGTTGGAGCTTGGCATCTATCCACCGGATGTCACCCGTGCAGCTTGGCTGTTGCAATCTGATGCACCGCGAACCCACTTACTTCCCTTAAATGCTGCGGAAGGGAGCGCCCACATGGTGCTTCGCCAGGATGCGATCGTGAGAACGGAATCATCTGCGCCTAATTACGAGCAATCCCTTACTATAACTGGGGAAGTGAAGCACGTCGTTCAGATGGAGAATGTTCACCTATCTTATCGCACGATTCATAAGACGATGCATCCTGTTTTGAATGGTGTTCAGTTAGAGCTGCGGCAAGGTGAATCTATTGCTCTTATTGGAAACAACGGAGCGGGCAAATCTTCTTTAATGAAGCTGATTGCTGGAATTGTCAGACCTACAGCAGGAACGGTAAATGTGAAGGGGATGGTTGTGAACGGTCTGCCACCCGAGCGTCTTTCCGGTACCGTAGCTTACGTATTTCAGAACCCAGAGGAAATGTTTATTGAGGATTCTGTACGTAAAGAAATTGCTTATTATTTGAAAGCGCGAAAGCTAGTCGACGCAGAAGAGAGAGTAGAAGAAATGCTCACAGCATTCCGGCTCAGTGAATTAGCAGAACGTGACGCTCGTCTTCTGAGTGGAGGTCAGCAGCGCCGTGTATCACTGGCTATTGGAGCAGCGGTTCGTCCTGCTGTCATGCTGCTCGATGAACCAACGGCGAATCTGGATATTTCGACGAAACAGGAAATGGTACATGTACTAGATACGCTTCGCAGCCATGTTGAGACGGTTGTGATTGCGACTCATGATATGCAACTTGTATCAGAATGGGCGACTAGGATTATAGTTATGCATCAAGGTCAAATTATTGCTGACGGAACGAAAGATGAAATCTTCGCGGACGGACTTCTATTACGGCGTGCGGGTCTGGCTCAGACACAATTGATGGAACTGAGTCGGTTGCTCGGTCTGCCCCGCATTTGCAGCAGCTTGGAGGACTTCGTAAGTCTAGTGGAAGTACAGAAGGAGGTGGCAGCAATTCATGGAAGCCGTTAAACGGGCACTTGACCGTATATCTGTAGAACAAATCAAACTGGAACTCTTAGGGACGGCTTATAACAGCAGCAGCACTTTTCTAGGGAGACTCGACCCGCGAACTCTGCTGCTCTGGTATTTGTTCTTTGCCATAGTACCTTGGTTCGTACATAACCGTACGGTCCTGTTAGGGGTGTTCGTACTAATGGTCTTAACGACAGTCCTCTCCCGCGTCAGTCCATATATTATTTTCATATTGTGTTTGGGATTAATCAGCCAAATTGGGTGGATGTTCATCCTGTCGCTCTTTTTCGGCGGAGGGATTGAATCGTTGCTACCCATGTTGACGCTGACGCTTAAGCTCTCAGTGATTTCACTAGCGAGTATTACGGTGTTCTCTAGTCTCGATCCGGAAAGGCTTAGTGACGGCCTGCTATCTTTAGGAATACCTGATACGTTTGCATTTAGCTTATCTTATGGTTATCGTATTTTGCCTACGCTACTGGAGGAATTTCATCAGATTTTGTTGTCTTTCAGACTGAGAGGGCAAAGACCCCTGCAACATGGACTGTTGTATTGGAGAACGGCAACGTATTATTTACGAATTGTAATTTTGGCCTTTTACCCACTTATGCTGAACACAGCTAAACGTTCTCGGACCACGATCGAGGCGCTTGAAACTAGGGGATTTAGCTACGGTTTGAACAATAAGAAAGTGAAGAAGATCAAGCTATCTTACTTGAAAATGAAGCGGTCCGACTGGTATTTTTTATCCGGTTCCACGGCTTATATCATTTTGCTATTCTGGATCGGTTATCTCTACCCTAAACTGGTGTATTAACATAACTTACAAGCTCAAAGGAGACGAATTAGTCATGAATATTGATCTGCATACACACGGTAAATTATCTAAGAAATCAACGTTTTCCCCAGAATATTTTGCTGAAATGATGTTTGAGGCAAAAGCGAATGGATTACAGGCAGTGGCTTTGACTGAGCATTTTAACACTTCGAATTTCTTTGCAATGTATGAAGAACTGGATCAGATGTATCCCTATAACGGGCATTTTTATGATGTAAATGGGCTAAAACTGTTTCCGGGTATGGAAGTGGATATTGCGGAGACAGGTCATATCCTGCTGATCGGACTTAAGGAGAATGTGCTAGCGGTTCGAGCTTTACTGGAAGAGCATACTCAAGAGGGCAATTTTATTGCTTTTAAGAGATTGCTTGATATGGCGGACGAACATAACCTTTGGAAAATTGGAGCACATCCCTTCCGCACTTCTACGCCATTACATCAACTGGACCCAGAGCTGCTTCGGAGATTAGATGCTTTTGATTTCAATGCAAAAGATATTTACATGCAGGGAGCAGAGACCTATAAGAACCTGATTACACCCTTTGCGAAGACGTTGGGTGTACCCGTGATCGCCGGCAGTGATAGTCATCAATGTCTGCAATATGGGAGCGTATTGAATCGGTTGAATACCAACTGCTCCACTGTTGAGGAATTGAAAGAAACGATTAAGCAAGGCAACTACGAAATTGAGCTCTCACCTTGTCTTCATACTAAAGTGAAGGCCTCGGTCATGATGAAGAAACTATTGAAGCAGTTGATCGGTGAAGCTCCCTCCAGAGATGAAGCAGAGGTTGGCTATAGGGTCTAGTCGGTTCCAAACATTCCTGTTATACTTTTTTCGTGAATGTATTTGGAGGTGGTACTGTGCTAATGCTGGTTTGCCCATTAGCTAGAAGTTCCTCACGCAAAGCCTAAATTAGGGCGATACTTTGCGTGAGGTGCGATAGATGGATGATCGCCCAAACTAAACATATCGTTTCTAATAATGGGCTTTGCACCTTATGGAATTTCAATATAAATAAGGGGCTGAAAAGCAATGAACACACCATTTATTAGAAACCATCAATATAATTTTATTAAGAAGCAAACAGATTTTCTTCTGAAAACACTGCGAACTGTAGCAGATCGAAGAGTCTTGGAGACTGTGAGATATCGTTCATCGTTGAACGTTATAGAAGCTTTTCCAACACTTAATGATACTCAGCAGCAGATGCTGCAACAAATATCTACCTTTGAGACGGCAGATGATTTTCAGAAGTTTCTAAGTGGATTAGAAGTTTATTTAGAACCTTTTCCACAGATTACGCCGAAACAAGTTCAGAAGTTATTTCCTAAGAATAAGAAGCTGAAGGTACCGGATTTATCAGTGATTGACTTTCGATATATGACATATCTGAGCTGGATAGATATTGCTACCAACAAATTATATATCGTATATCCGTTCGAAGGGCAGTTTATCGGTATCGAGGGAAGAATGACACCTATGAACAAGAAGGGCTATTGCTTGTTCTGTAATCGGCAGCAACAGCTTGCCTTTTTTACGGTCAAGACCAAGCTTGCGAAATCCTCGCCGGATGATTACTCCTCTATTGGCCAATATATATGCATAGAAAGCCAAGAATGTAATCATAGGATTACGGATACAGCAGCACTTGAGAGATTTATTCTCTCCACACGTGCATGAGGTTTAGATTAGCAAAGGCTGCCCTTGAGGGCAGCCTTTTTTTCAACGTTATTGTTTATCTTTGGAATCTTTATTGATGACCCGCGTTGGACGAGTTACCCAGTTTGTACGATTCATCGGTTTAACTGTATCAATTCTAGAATTTGATAGTTCATTCGATGCTTCATTGTTCTCTGTTTCAGTAGATGCTGTTACTTCTTGATCTACACTTTTTTTCCTTGATAGTCCTGTTCCGTCATGCTTGCCTCTATTCCATACTCTTCCCTTACTCATACATACACTCCATTTCTATACGCTTATTCATAAACCATATCATATTAGGACAAGTTAAGGAAGAAAGACATAAGCACAAATCGAAGGATTTTTCAAGTTATAAAGGTTACTGGAGATTTCATTTTATGATAGCTATAATAGTACTGATATTGAAAGGAGAGTACTTATATTATGGCAATCAAGATCATAACAGACAGCGGTTCTGACCTACCCCTTGACTACATGGAGAAGTATAATGTTTCCGTCATCCATCTACCGGTTCACTTTGGGCATGAGCTTATGCCTGAGGATACGGATACGAAAACCTTTTATGCTAAAATGGCTGAATCCAAGGAGCTGCCCACTACGGCAAGTCCAAGTCCAAACCAATTCCTTGAGGCATTCAGGCAAGTAGAGGAAGGCACTGACATTATGGTCATATGTATGTCCTCTAATATTAGTAGCACTTATCAGACTGCTATGATCGCTATGGAAATGTATCAAGAAGAAGGGCACTCCAATGCGATAGAGGTTATAGATTCTAAGACCTTCTCAGGAGGTTTGTCACTGATTGTGGGTCTCGCAGCCAAGTGGTCATTGACTTGTACGAGTCTGCAAGAACTGAAGGGAAAGGTGCTTCAGCAAATTGACGAAGTTCGCGCTTATTTCACACTGGATACACTTGAGAACGTGATGAAAGGCGGACGTCTAAGTCGGATATCGGGGGCAGTTGCTTCCGTGCTAAATATTAAATTACTGCTCAAAATCAGCGAAGAGGGCACCGTTGAGGTAGTAGAGAAGACCCGGGGTCTTCCAAAGGCATTAAACCGTCTGCTTGCACATTTGGATGAGAAGCAGCATGATTACGAGAAGGCTGTTATCGCTATAGTACACAGTAACTGTGAGAAGCTTGCGCTTGAAATTAAAGAGCGTATTTTACAAAAGCACCCCTTCAAAGAGGTTTTACTCTCAAGTATGGGGCCTGTAATGGGAACCTATGCGGGTGAAGGTGGAATTGGGGTAGCTTTTTAAGACCTGATATTTTGATTTTTGGGATTTTACGATCGTACATGGGACGAGTTCCTGTGTGCGATTTTTATTTAAATATATGAATTAATATGACTTGGTTGATGGACGTGATAATTTAGCTTTTCTTTAGATTGCATTTAGGTGGGTTTAATAATCGAAGCTTATAGTTAGATGGGGTGATTACTATGTATACAATTCTGATCGCAGATGATGAAGCAGAAATTGTAGAATTGTTGAGATTATATTTAGAGAAAGAGTACAACATTGTGGAAGCGAACAGTGGTACCGAAGCGTTAATGCAAGTTCAGAACCATAAAATTGATTTAGCGATTCTTGATATTATGATGCCTGGTTTAGACGGATTGCAATTATTGAAAAAGATTCGTGAGGTTCATCATTTTCCGGTGTTGTTTTTATCTGCAAAAAGCGAACATTATGATAAAATCCTGGGACTTGAACTCGGTGCCGATGATTATATTTCTAAACCGTTTAATCCATTGGAAATTGTAGCTCGTGCAGGAGCTTTGTTGCGGAGGGTGCATCATTTTGACGCACAAATCATTGAAGAAAAGGCCGCTGAACAGATTGTATTGGGAGAATTGAGGCTGGATCAAAGCCAGTGTCTGCTCTATCGTTCAGGGGAACCTGTCGTCCTTACCTCTACCGAGTACAAAATTCTGGAATTAATGATGAAGCAACCGGGACGGGTCTTTACACGGAAAAAAATATATGAGGCTGTATGGGAAGATTTCTATGTGTACGAAGATAATAGTATCATGGTACATATCAGTAATATCCGTGAAAAGATCGAGCAAGATTCCAAAAAGCCGGTTTATTTAAAGACTATTAGAGGGCTGGGATACAAAATTGAAGCGCCTATGGAGCAATAGAGATCAACGACCTTTACAATCATCGCTAACGCTGGATTTTTTGTTGTTCATCTGCATTTTGTTTTTTCTTGTGATTGTTTATTATTTGTTCATTAATCTTGATGTGACCCATATGTTCGAAAAAAATAAAATCGCTGATCCAGATTTAAAGGTTGAAGCAAGTGCCTACCGAGATAATCTGGAGCATGGGATAGAAACCAAACGCCTTCTGCGTAGCAGTGGATGGATAGAGGTCTTGGATCAAGACAAGATGGTTATTGAGGTTGTTGGGGAGAAGAAAGATAATGTAACACAATATACCGATGACCAGCTCTTGAAAAGTCTGGAAAACGGAGAAGACCAGGAGTACTACTACTCATTGGCTACACGTAGTACTCAGAATGAATCAGAATGGCTGCTTCTAAAGGTTCCTAGAGAAGTGATTGATATTTCAATTAATAGTGACCCACTGGTTGCTTACTTCAACCACTCTATTTCATACTATGTCTTTTTTGGAGTCGGCATGGTTCTCATGCTTATTATCGTGTATAGCTATTGGGTGGCACGAAGAATCAGGAAGCCGCTGCGGATCATTACGCTTGGTTTGAAGCAGATGATTGAAGGGAACTATGATACTCGTATCTCGTTATATGCAGAGAAAGAATTTTCTCAAATTGGGGAGACTTTTAATTATATGGCGGACGTAATTGAGAAGACGACCAAAGAGAAACGCCAAGCAGAGGAAAGTAAGAAACGTATGATGGTCGATCTTTCCCATGATCTGAAGACGCCTATTACGAGTATACAGGGTTTTGCACAGGCATTGGTTGAGGGTCGTGGTGAGGATGAAGAACGCCAAAAACGGTATTTAACCTATATCTATAATAAATCCTCGCAAGTGACTAAGCTGATTCAAAATATGGTGGAGCTGCTCAAAATAGATTCCCCGGATTTTTTGTTACGTATGGAACGTCAAGAACTGGGTGAATTTATTCGTGAAATCGTTGCAGACTCTTATGGTGAGATAGAACAAAAGAACTTTATCCTGCAGCTGAATGTTCCGGAACAGGAAGTATTCGCAAGCTTTGATGCGGAGCTGCTCTCGAGTGTAGTTCATAATTTGATCTCCAATGCTTTGACCTATAATCCGCCAGGCACTCATTTACGCGTGGAGGTTATACCCGCAGAGAGTGAGGTTGCTATTGAAATTGCAGATACCGGAGTAGGCATTCCTGAAGAGCTTTGGTCAACGCTTTTTGATCCGTTTGTTCGTGGAGATAAAGCGCGGTCAACTACAGGTGGAACGGGACTTGGCTTATCCATTGCTATGAAAAATACAGAGAAAATGGGTGGCACGCTTCATCTCAGTCGCGGAAAGAAGGAACCAACGGTATTCACCATACGTATTCCCAAATAGCGAGATGAAAGACACCCAAAAATAGAAGATGGGAGAGAACTATGGCTAAACTGAACACATTCATTCGAGTTTGTATAGCGATCCTTTTGGTGTTAGGCATCGTATTTTTAGGCTCGCAAGTTAATTTTATTTTCAGTCCAATCTTGTCTTTGTTCAATGTTATTATCGTGCCCTTAATGTTGGCAGGATTTTTCTATTATTTACTCCGACCTCTAATCAATACTTTGGAGAGATATAAACTTAATCGCTCTGTTGCGATCATCATCGTATATGTGGTCATTGCATTGCTTTTGTTTGGTTTTAGTATTGGTGTATGGCCTTCACTTCGAACACAGCTCATTAATTTTGTCGATAATATGCCAAATCTGATCGCAGCCGTGAATCAGCAGCTATTGAGGCTCGAGGACAGTGGATTTTTGGCTTCTATTATCCCAGCAGATATGGACCTTGCTTCCCAATTGACTGAATATTTGAATAAAGGATTTAATCTGATTTCGAATTACGTTACGGGTCTATTCTCCTTTGTTTCAAATTTCGCGATTATTTTATTTACCTTTCCTATCATGTTGTTTTACATGCTTAAGGAAGGTGGGAAATTTGGTCGTAAGATTGTAAGTTTCTTTCCAAAGAAGTATCGTGGAGAAGGGACTTCAATGATGAGTGAAATTGACAGTGCGTTAAGTGGATTCATCGTTGGGCGGGTATTAGTCAATCTGGCGCTTGGTGTTCTGATGTATATTGGTTTCCTTATTATTGGACTACAGTATGCATTGTTGCTGACAGTGATTGCCGTAGTGATGAATTTTGTACCTTTCATTGGTGCAATTCTCTCCAGTATCCCAATCTTTATTATAGGATTCATCCAATCGCCGTCCATTGCAGTATGGTCCATCATCATCGTTCTTGTAGCTCAGCAAATTCAGGATAATCTGATCGCTCCCTACATTTTTGGGAAAAAGCTTGATATTCATCCGCTGACAACGATCATCTTAGTGTTGGTTGGTGGAGATATAGGCGGGATTATTGCGATATTGCTGATTATTCCACTGTATATGATTGTGAAAATCCTCTTGACCAAAGTGTATAATTTGTTTGTTAAGAACCACAGGGCTGAGGTAGAAGTAGAGGTAGAGGAGAGCCTTTAATATCTCTTAAATTATCAAATATGATGGAGGTTGTTTATATGAATGAAGGAACGGAGCAAGGATTAATTCATATCTCAGATGATGTAGTCACATCGATCGTTGGACAGGTGGTTCTGGAAACGCCAGGTATCGCTGGAATGTCAGGAAGCAATATTTCGGACAACTGGGCCAAACGTTTGGGCGGTAAAAATGTGAAAAAAGGATTGTCTGTAGAAGTAAAAGAAGTAGACGTTGCCATCGACCTGCGGGTTATTGTTAATTACGGATGTGTAATTCAAGAGGTCTGTTATATGTTGCAGAAAAATGTACGAAATGCAGTGGAAAATATGATGGGTCTGTCCCTTGTCTCGGTAAATGTGAAAGTTGAGAAAGTAGCCCTCCCAGTATAATGATGTCTCTCAAATAGGCACCGTGATATAGGCTTCTGCATAGAATGGAGCAAATCCATTTACGGAGGTCAGAGCATCCATGTCGACATATAACACTGGGCAAGAGCAGAATGTGATTTATCAGGCCGATCCTGCGGTGATCCGGCACCTGCACGGTGTTCGTGATTCCCTGCATCAATCTTGCAAGCCCTACTTAAACCATAGGGTGAATGTACAGACTTTAGATGGCTTAGTGCACGAAGGTACTATTGCCGGAGTAGATAATAAACATTTGTATTTGAACGTTGCGGTGAATGGGCAAATGTCACGCGGATATTATAATCCATACCAGCCTTATCATCCGCATCCGGGTCCTGGCCCTGGCCCATATCCAGGTCCATACCCAGGTCCTCCTAATAATAATGTGATCTTGCCGCTTGTGTTGTTCGAGTTACTTGCTATTTCTTTACTCTAAAGTGTACATTATATTGAATAAGGACATGTGCTGAAATCGCGATTGCACGTTGACGCGACTAGCCATGTTCTTTTTTTGTGTAAATGATGTGTACTCTTGATATAATTGCTATAAACTGGAGGTGTCATATGATTAGATATCCTATTTTGAACAAGAATGCGACAGTAGGGGTAACAGCACCTTCATCTGGTGTAGGCGCTCAAAATGCGGAGTTAATTAAGTTGGCTACAAGTCGTTTGGAGTCTAAAGGATTTGAAGTGATTTGTGGGGAGACTGTATGGACGCAAGAGAAGGCCAAGTCCGCACCCGCTAAAGTTCGTGCTCAGGAGTTTAACGAGATGATGGGCAGTGAGCATATTGATATAATTATTCCGCCTTGGGGCGGGGAGTTGTTGATTGAGATTCTTGAATTTATTGATTTTGATACCATGAAGAATAAGTGGATCTTAGGGTATTCGGACATTAGTGTGCTGCTCCTTGCAGTTACGTTAAGAACAGGGATTGCAACGGCTCATGGGACAAACCTTGTTGATTTAAGAGGGGAGTATTCGGATGATACCACAGCGATGTGGGAAGCGGTACTTACGACGCAAGTAGGCGATTCTATTGTCCAGCGTTCATCCGATAAATATCAAGGGGAATGGCAGCATGATGCTCCAACGCCTTATGTATTCCACTTGACAGAAGTTACCAGTTGGAAGACTGTAACATCTGTCCCTGTAACTATGAAAGGGCGTCTACTAGGGGGCTGCATAGATGTAATTAGGCATCTGATAGGCACACCATTTGGCAATCTGCGGCATTTTCAAGAAAAAATGATTAACAATGAACCAATCCTATGGTACTTAGAGAATTGCGAACTGAATACGGTTGATGTACGCAGGTCATTAGTTCAGATGAAGCTGGCAGGTTGGTTCGAGAATTGTTCTGGCATTATGTTTGGCAGAAGTCCTGCTAATCGGCCAGTAGAGAACTATACGGCCGAAGACATCTACGCTGAGCTTTCTGAAGAGCTTCAAGTGCCCATAGTGTATGATATTGATTGTGGTCATATTCCACCGCAAATTACGCTGATTAACGGAGCGTACGCTGAAGTTGATGTGGCGAACGGAGTAGGAACGGTAAAGCAATTTTTCTATGAATAGGTGCATACAAAAAAAAGGGACAACCACTTGGGCTGTCCCTTTTCTTATATTTGTCGCTAGAAGGCTTAGTTCTGTGTAGTTACAATCGCGGTGATTTCCTCATCCAGGTCTAGCCTTACATCTTCGCGATAGGCACGAATGCCATATTCGCTAAGCATGTAACGCAGGATCGCCTCGATCATGTTGGACTCCACTAGATATTGACTACGTCCCTGTACCCAAACCTCAGCAGAGTAGCCAGTGTCTTCTTCCCAGCTCAGTTCTACCTGAACATCTTCAGGGCGAACCGCTTTACGTTCAGCCATGTGTAAACATAGGGCGTTGATAATCTCATCCATGCTTAGAACCATTGTTGACATTAGTAACGACCACCTTGATCTTCTAAGCGGCGACGTTCTTTTCTACGACGGAAGAAGGACATCACAAGCATTACGAGTACATAGATAGCAAGCATATTAATGGCGAGTCCTAGAATGTTACCGAGGGCACCCATACCGGCGAACATACCGCCGAACATTAACCCAGCCAAACCGCCGATCATCATACCTTTCATTAAGCCGCCACCGCTGAAAAATCCGCGTTTCGTATTTGCAGCAGTAGATCCTGCTGTGGAGCTTTTTGTGCTATCGCTTTTTCTTACGTTATCGGTTGTTGATTTTTTTGGAGTTGTTGAATAGCTGCGAGTGCCGGATTTAAATCCGCCACCACCTCGCTTCGCATCCACAAAGTTCGGGGTAGCTACGGCGAAAAATAGAGTAAAGGCCATTACAATCATCATTACGCGTTTCATTGGTTTCATTTAGTACGAAAACCCTCCTGTGAGTATGAATTTGTGTGCATATTCGTTAATACGCAGCACGTCCCATGAGGTTTCAATTTTTATTTAAAATATAAGAAAATTTATGCTTGTCATAACTTATACTTTTTTAATCGAAAAAAGCGTGGATCCAGGATCCACGCAATCAACTGTTATAAGGTTGTTACTTAAATCATTTATACCCGTCAGCGACTAGCTCAAGCGCTCCAGTGGCGGGATCAATGATCATGCCATGAACAGGTACATCAGAAGGAAGCAGTGGATGACGTTTAATCAAGTCTACGGTCTGAATGACCCCTTGTTCTATGTTGTCAAAACCGCGGAGCCATTTGGTTAGCTTGATTCCGGAATTCTCCAGCGTGTTCAGCACCTCTTCGGATACTCCACGTTCTTTAATGGAATTGATCATATGGTCTGCGTTGAGGGAAGCCATACCACATTCATAGTGTCCAACGACAATAACTTCTTCAGCATCAAGCTCATACAGTGCAACCATTACACTACGCATAACACTACCAAAAGGTTGAGAAATAACCGCTCCGGCATTTTTGATGATTTTGACATCACCGTTCTTAAAGTTCATAGCTTTTGGTAATAGTTCAACCAGACGGGTATCCATACAAGTGATAATCAACATTTTTTTATCTGGATAACGACTAGTTAAATATGCTTCATACTCTTTATTCTCTACAAAACTCTTATTAAAGTTAATAATATCGGATACATGGCTCATGGCTGTTTTTCCTCCCTAAAATTACTGAATTGTACTTACATTACGCATATCTCTGACCAGGATATTTTTTCCGTAAATCTGTGAATCACTGTCTAGCTTAAAGGAAGAGAATCGTTCCTCGGCATCTAGACGCATCTTGTCTTCATAAAAAATTTCTTGCTGGCGGCTTACGATAAAGGGAAGGGAATCATTTTCAATCCTAGAATCGCCGTCCTCCATTTCTGAAACAATTAGTAATACATTAATTCCGTCACACCCGCAGCCTTCCGTATCATAAAAGAGCTTGAAAAATCCTGGCCGATCTTCAAGCCTTTCCTTTAACTTCCTTTCTGCGAGAGGTGTAACTTGAATCATCATAGCCTGTTCACGCTCCTTCGAATTTTGTGCGAAGCAGGTCCTGCTTCTTATGTAACCCATTGAATATTTTAAATTAGAGATGTAATCTCTGAAGTTGATTATACTCATTCAAAAAAGTATCATCAAGAGGAGTCGGCAAAACAGAGAAAGCAGGTGTAATAAAATGGAACAGCAAGTGAAGGAACAGTGGGAGAAATTTAGCGAGTTATTATCAAAAATAAGTGGATATTCAGAGGCCATAGAATTACTTCATTGGGATTTGCGCACCGGTGCGCCGCGTAAGGGAGTAGAGGTTCGTTCGGGTACGATAGGGATGCTGAGTGGAGAATTGTTCAGACTCGGAATTTCGGAGGAAATGGGAGATTTTACAGCATTTTTTACCCGTCCTGAAGTGATTACCCAGCTATCACATGATCAGAAGAAGATCGTTACCGATTGCCGTAAAGAATATGAGCGCAGCAAGAGCATCCCTTCCAAAAGATTTGAGGAGTATGCTGTTCTGTCCGCACATTCCCAAACGATCTGGGAAGAAGCTAAGGAAAACGATGATTTTGCCACTTTTGAGCCTTACCTAAGCAAGATAGTTGCTCTGAAACAAGAATTTATCGATTATTGGGGTGTAAAAGGAACGCGGTACGATACGCTTCTGGATATGTATGAGCCCGATCTTACGGTAGAAAAAGTGGATGAAGTATTCAGCCGGCTGCGTAGCCGTTTGGTTCCACTCGTAGAAGCTATCGCAGCTTCGCCTAATAAGCCGGACACAAGCTTCTTACAGCAGATCTTCCCTAAAGAGCAGCAGGAAAAGTTCGGCAACTTTATTTTAGAGCAAATGGGCTACGATTTTGACGCAGGTCGTTTAGATGAGAGTGTGCATCCTTTTGCTACAGGATTGAATCCAGGCGACGTTCGTATTACGACCGCTTACCTGCTTGATAATGTGACTAGCGCCATATTCAGCTCACTACATGAAGGTGGACATGCGCTTTATGAGCAAAATATCAGCAAGGATTTTGTTGGAACACCACTGGCACAAGGTGCATCGATGGGGATTCATGAATCTCAGTCGAGACTATGGGAGAACATGATCGGACGCAGCCGGGCCTTCTGGCAACGTTATTACGGGGATCTTCAACAACAATTCCCAGAGCAGCTTGCAAATGTGGATTTGGAAGATTTCTACCGGGCGATCAATAGCGTGGAGAACTCATTTATCCGGATCGAAGCAGATGAGCTTACATACAATCTGCACATTATCGTGCGTTATGAGATCGAGAAGCTTATTTTTAATGAAGGACTTTCTGTAAAAGACTTGCCTCAAGTATGGAATGCTAAGTATCAAGAGTATCTAGGTATTACTCCACCTTCTAACGCACTTGGTGTGCTGCAAGATGTCCATTGGTCTGGTGGGGATTTCGGATACTTCGCTTCCTACTCCTTAGGTAATATGTACGCTGCACAAATTTTGAATACACTTCGCAAAGAGTTACCGGAGTTTGATGAATTGATTGCAGCAGGAAACCTGCTCCCTATTAAAGAATGGCTAACGGAAAAGATCTATCGTTTCGGAAATAGCTTAACGCCATCCCAAATCATTGAACAAGTAACAGGTGAACCGCTAAGTCCGGATTATTTGGCTGATTATTTAGAAGCGAAGTATACGGAGATTTACAAACTGTAATCAAGTAGGGTACGCGTGGTATAATAGAAAGAAAGCTTAGACGGAAGGATATGGATATGGCAAATACTCACACCTACAGCCGGCGAGAAGAAGTCGCGAATGCGATAACGCACGGGATCGGAACAGTATTAAGCGTGGCTGCACTTGTCCTGCTTGTTGTTTTTGCAAGTCTAAAAGGAACGACATGGCATGTGGTCAGCTTCTCCATTTATGGAACGACAATGCTGCTTCTATATCTAAATTCAACACTAGTGCATAGTCTCAAAGAGGGTAAGGCGAAGGATTTGTTCGAATTTTTCGATCATTCCGCTATTTATCTGTTTATTGCAGGCACGTATACACCCTTTTTGTTAGTCGCCATTCGGGGTACGCTTGGTTGGAGCTTATTCGGAGTTATTTGGGGGATCGCAGTGTTTGGCGTTTTCTTCAAAGCATTTTTTGTGAAGAAGTTTCTGTTCATGTCTACCATATTCTACATCGCGATGGGGTGGCTGATTGTAATCGCCTGGAACCCTCTTTCGGCTGTTGTAGCAGACGGTGGTATGATCCTGCTGATGGCTGGTGGGGTGCTCTATACATTAGGTACGGTGTTTTATGTGTGGAGAGGGTTTCCGTACCATCATGCGATTTGGCATGTATTTGTCCTTGCAGGTAGTGTCACACACTTCTTCGCCGTATTGATTTATGTACTGCCGATCCAATAATTTCAAGCGAATAAATTGCATGAAAAAAGGATTTTTAATAAAGAAAGAGATGACAAGCAAAAATGCTTGACATCTCTCTTTCTTTTAGGTATCATAAGGGACGTTGTGAAGGTGTAAAGTGTTTTTCCTTGACGAAGGGAGTGCCCTTAATGAGTCAGGAGAATAGACTCGAGAAAACGAATCGTATCAATTTGCTTTTTGCCTTCTATGAACGACTGCTTACAGATAAGCAGCAAACGTTTCTTAAATATTATTTTCACGATGATTTTTCCTTGGGAGAGATCGCCGCTGAATTTGAAATCAGTCGCCAAGCCGTTTATGAGCATATTAAACGGGCCGAGCAAGTTTTAGAGAATTATGAAGAAAAACTTGGTTTATTAGAGAAACATGAGAGTCGTACCAAATATTTAGATGAACTGCGCAGACTGCCGGAGAATGGGATGCTGCCTGAGCAATATAAACTTCGATTCGCGGAGATCGTGGATCGCTTGCAGAGGTTAGAGTAGCATGAAGGGAGAAATCTGCATATGGCGTTTGAAGGTTTAACCGGAAGATTGCAGAATGTGTTCAGCAAGCTGCGCGGTAAAGGTAAAGTATCCGAAGATGACGTAAACGAAGCTATGCGCGAAGTACGGCTGGCCCTTCTGGAAGCCGATGTAAACTTCAAGGTAGTTAAAGAATTCGTGGCCAAGGTGAAAGAAAAGTCTATTGGTAAAGAAGTTATGGACAGCTTTACACCAGGTATGGTCATTATCGACATCGTTAACAAGGAACTAACCGAGCTGATGGGCGGAAGCCAAGCGAAGCTGGCCAAGTCGAACAAGCCACCGACTGTCATTATGATGGCGGGTCTACAAGGGGCAGGTAAGACAACCACTTCGGGTAAGCTGGCCAAGCTGTTACAGAAGGGCAATCATCGTCCATTACTCGTTGCGGGAGATATTTACCGTCCTGCTGCGATCAAACAGCTTCAGGTGCTGGGAGAACAAATTAAAGTTCCGGTATTTTCGCTAGGTGATCAGACTAGTCCGGTAGAGATTGCCAGACAAGCTGTACAACATGCCAAGGATAACGGACTTGATTACGTCATTATCGATACTGCAGGCCGCCTGCATATTGATGAAGAATTGATGGAAGAACTGAAGCAGATTCACAATGTTGTAAATCCAGATGAAGTTCTGTTAGTAGTAGATGCAATGACCGGTCAAGACGCTGTGAACGTGGCTGAGAGCTTCAATAAGCAGCTTGAGCTTACAGGGGTTGTATTGACAAAGCTCGACGGCGATAGCCGTGGTGGTGCTGCACTATCCGTCAAAGCTGTTACTGGTTGTCCGATCAAATTCGCTGCGTTAGGTGAGAAGATCGACGCGCTGGAGCCGTTCCATCCGGAACGTATGGCTTCACGGATTTTAGGTATGGGTGACATGCTGTCGCTAATTGAGAAAGCCCAAGCGAATATCGATACGGATAAAGCTAAGGAAATGGAACGTAAGATGCGTAATGCGGAATTTACGTTTGATGATTTCCTTGAGCAAATGGATCAGGTGAAAAAGCTGGGTCCGATCGATCAAATACTTGATATGCTGCCTGGCATGAACAAAGCCAAGGGCATCAAAGATTTAAAAGTTGATGATAAGCAAATGGGTCGCGTTGAAGCCATAGTTCATTCTATGACGAAGACGGAGAAACGCCAGCCTGAGATCATTAACCATAACCGCCGCAAGCGTATTGCTGCCGGTAGCGGAACCTCGGTCGCTGAGGTCAACCGCCTCATCAAGCAATTTGATGAGATGCGTAAGATGATGAAGCAATTCTCCGGCATGATGGGCGGAGGCGGCAAGGCCTCCAAGAAGAATGCCATGAAGCAGCTTAAAGGATTAGGCGGAAAAGGGATGAAGTTCCCTTTTAAATGATCTTGCTGTTCTAATATCTCGAAACTATTATAAGGAGGTGATTTTTCGTGGCAGTACGTATTCGTCTAAAAAGAATGGGAGCGCATAAAGCGCCTTTCTATCGTGTAGTGGTTTCCGATTCCCGGTCCCCTCGTGACGGTCGTTTTATCGAGGAAATCGGTTATTATAATCCGATTGAACAACCGGCAGTAGTTAAGATCGATGAGGAAAAAGCTCTTAAATGGCTTCAAACAGGTGCGCAAGCATCTGATACAGTACGCAACTTGCTTTCCAAAGCAGGCGTAATGAAGAAGTTTCATGAGCTTAAGCAACAGAAATAATGACTGATTGCGAGGGTCCTCTATGGAAGAATTAGTTGGAGTAATTGCTAAGGCTTTAGTGGATCATCCAGAAGATGTGACGGTACGAGCGGTGGAGAAGGATCACCTAATTGTCTATGAACTGTCCGTGCATCCTGATGATGTAGGAAAGGTCATTGGCAAACAAGGAAGGATCGCTAAGGCGCTCCGTACAGTAGTCACATCTGCAGCAGTCAAGAGCGATAAACGCGTAACTGTAGATATTTTATCTTAAATGATGCGTACAATGAGGGGCTAGGGATAGTATATCCCGGCTCCTTTTTGTTCAAATATAAGAAAGTATAAGTTTCACACCATACTTTATGTCTTATATTTCTCGCATTAACGCTTGCCGTCCTTATAAGGACGCCGAAGGCGTTTATGCTTGAAATATAGATTAGATGAAGCTTGTAAAGGAGAGGGTTGTATGACAGAAGAGTTAACCGTAGGCAGACTTGTGAATACGCATGGTATTCGCGGGGAGATTAAAGTATTATCACATACCGATTTCCCTGAAGTTCGTTTTGCTGCAGGCAAGAAGCTGCTGGTGATCCCTGCAGATGGCGGTGCGAAATTCGAAGTAACTGTAGAATCCGCTCGTGAGCACAAGGGGATGTTCATCGTTAAGCTCAAGGGATATACGAACATCAACGAAGTGGAAAAGTATAAAGGAAGCCTCCTGAAGGTTCCAAGTAATGATCTGGTTGATCTGCCTGAGAACGAATACTACTTCCACCAAATCGTCGGTTGTGAGGTATACACGGATGAAGATGAAAACACACCACTTGGTACGATAACGGAAATCTTACAGCCAGGCGCGAATGATGTGTGGGTTGTTAAGCCTGCAAAAGGACAAGACATCCTTATTCCTGTAATCAATGATGTAGTTCTGAATGTAGACATAGAAGCCAAAAGAATTACTGTTCATTTGATGGAAGGGCTATTGCCATGATGAGAATTGATGTGCTTACGCTGTTTCCAGAAATGTGCGAAGGCGTATTCAGCACAAGTATTCTTGGTAAAGCGCGTGAAAAAGGAATCGTATCCTTAAATGCTGTGAACTTCCGCGAGTTCTCAGGGAATAAACACAATAGTGTGGATGATACTCCGTATGGAGGCGGCGGGGGCATGGTGCTCAAGCCTGATCCGATTTTTAATGCAGTCGAGCATGTGCTCGGTATTACATCGAATGAGGGAGATAAACGTCGATCTGATGAAGAGGTTTCTGTAAAACCACGTATCATCCTTATGTGTCCACAAGGAAAAACCTACAATCAGAAGATTGCTGAGGAACTGGCACAAGAGCAGCATTTAATCTTCATTTGTGGGCATTATGAGGGGTATGATGAACGGATTCGTGAGCATTTGGTAACAGATGAGCTTTCAATCGGTGATTATGTGCTAACTGGCGGAGAGTTGCCTGCTTTGACGGTTATAGATTCCGTAGTCCGGCTTCAGCCAGGAGCACTGGGAAATGAAACCTCTGCGATATCTGACTCGTTCAGCACTGGACTGCTAGAATATCCACACTACACACGTCCTGCTGAGTTTCGTGGCTGGAAGGTACCAGATATTTTACTGAGTGGTCATCATGCAAACATCGACATATGGCGGAGAGAGCAGGCACTGCTGCGCACGTTGGAACGCAGACCGGACCTGCTTGAGACTGCAGAACTTACGTTGAAAGACAAGAAGACACTGGAACGTCTAAGAAATGTGGACAAGCCGGAGTGATAATTTAATGAAACAGGTATATCTGACGTCTTTTTAACGTATCTTACGTTAAGGAGGCGTTTTTGTTATGTGAACCTGAGAACAAATAAAAATAATAGTTTTCAAATTAATATGCTTATTGGTGCGTTGAAAGCTTCTTTTTAGGGTAATGAATAGAGGTGCCGCACTAATATATGCAGCTGATGATGCAGCAAGCTCAACTATTGAAAGGAATGAACTGAAGTGACTACGAAGACGCATGAAGAATTCAAGCCTAACGTGGACACGATCCACAAGGAAGCGGAGCCGCTCCGCACCGTGAATGATATTATCGATTTTTATACAAATCGCAATTCCCATTCGCCATATAAAGAGTGAACATATAAGATCGAACGTTAGGGATTGATTGTTAGGCTGAATAAAACCATTAGATACAGTGAATTTTGTATTCGCTGTCGCTAATGGTTTTATTGTTTAGAAGGTAACATGGTTTGAACTCTGTTACCCCGATTAAACTGTAAATAACCACTTTCCTTCGAGATCTAGGATCTAGAGAGAAAGTGGTTATTCTGTGAAATTATAAGAAAGTACACGATTCACGATATACTTTATTCTTATAATTCTCGCACAAACGCTTACCGTCCTTAAAAGGACGCTTAAGGCGTTTTAGCTTGCTATAAGAGTTCGTGGAGGCACATGTTATTCTTTGCGTAAGATTTTGTGTACTCCAGTAAGGAGGGAGTACAGCGCAACACATACGAGAACAGTAACAGCCCATGCATAGTTGCGAACGGTGTAAGTAAGCGATGCTAAAATAACGAAAATGGTAATACGCAGTACGCCTTCCTTAATAAACTGTTTTCTTTCTACATTCATGAGATTGGCCTCCTCGAATGGATGGAATAAGACGAACTACAGGTGAAAGAGGAATACGAAAGATACAGGGGACGAAAAAGTAAATATTGACCCAAACTCCGACCTATGTAACTTCGCCGTTACCGACCTGTACTCCTACACATAGAGTATATCATTACTGACAAGGAGGAGTACACTAGTGGAAGCATATTATAACTGTTTGCGTTGTAAGGATAAAAGGGTGCGGATTCTGACTAGAGATGGTAGACAGCACGAAGGCGTTATAACAGATGTAGACAGATACAATGTTTACTTAAGAACTGACAATGGCTCTGTGCATACTTCTGCTTTTTGGGGAAATCCTTTTGCCGCAAATCAGATTTTAACTTTGAGTTTATTCACTTTGCTGGCCATCGCATTAATCTAATCATGGAATCAAAAACAGACCGCCTGGTTATCCCGGCGGTCTGTTTATTGTCTATTTACTGTACTGTAATTGCACCTATATCTGAGCTGAGTGATACCAAAGGACCGCCTCCATTGATATCGGTCTTTCCGCCTTCTACCCCTTTGATTTGTCCGAGATCACTTTTGGCTTCCAAGCTGCATTTCATTCCATCGGCTAGGACAGCGCTAAGGCTGCCAACCTCTGTTTTAGCTTGTAGGCTGCTGTCACCCTTCATCCCTGCTATATCCATACGTATGCTACCCGTATCGGACTTTACAGTAGATTTTCCAGTAAATTTAGCCCCTTCAATATTGATCGCTCCAACGTTGCTGACGATTTGATAATTCCCCTCCAGGTTACGAAGACGAATTTGTCCTACGTTATTTGTAATGATATATTTATTCATGCTGGCAGGGAGCTCTATATTATAGCTTATGCTAAAATCGGAATAACCATATTTGTCTTGCGCCCATGTCCATAAATCCTTCTTAGGATTTGATTTAGAATGCGTAGACACCTTTAATGTATCGCCACTCACCTTAACTGAAACTTCAGCATCATCCATAATCTTTTGACGGTCAGAGGTATGGAAGGAACTATTGTGTGAGGAGATGGTTGCACTTACATGGATCAGATCTCCTGTAACAGCTGCAACTTCTATTTCTCCTACTGCGTTGTCCATGCTGAGTACGGATGCTGTACCGATCGCTTGTGATACTGAGAGTTCTTTGCTAATGCTATCTGCTTTAACTTCGTCAACTACCGTAGTAGCAGTTTCCTCAACGGCTTGCTGTACAGTTGCAGCTGCTTTACCTAGCTCTTGCTTGACAACTTCACCAAAGTTCTGGTGTGCATCCTCAGAAATACTCTTTTCCACCTCATTTTTCGCAGATTGTCTGCCTGGTAATTCTGTACAACCTGCCAAAAGTACGATAGATAATACGGCTACTGCTGCTAATACGCTATTGCTATTTCTTTTCCTCATGAAACGAACTCCTCCTCATATATGGGTGTATGTGATCTTACCAATGTGACTTCGTTATGTACTTCTGTAAGTATAGCTTATGGAATTTTTCAGTAAAAACGGCTGGAGGCGGGTTATTATACTGGACCAAAGACTAGGTCACTAAAGTGTCCACTACACTTCGATTTTTAATTGTGCTAAAATAAACGAAAGATCTCTTATTGAAATACGGTATAGGTACATATAAAAAGGGCGTGGAAGCCAGCCCTCATATAGAACCTTCAGCAGCTTCTGGAAACCGCTTTTTTTCGGATAGAAGTGCTTAGGTGTGCTAAGGCTACTTTGTATACAGATATAGACCGTTACCTCACTTGAAGTACAGGGCGGTCTTTTTACTTTCATTTAATAAATCCTGAAGGGTGGAGGGAGCCAAATGAAATATGTAGCCATTTTGCTTGCCTTAGTAGTTTTGGCAGTCGTGTATTTTTTAGTCAAGAAGCAGAAAATAAATACGACAAGCAATCATTCGCACACCACACGGAGTAACGTGATCTCAATGGACAGTCATCGAAAAGCTAAACAGAGCCCAGGGGAGCAGCCTTGTTCTTCTTGTAAGAAGAAGAATGGAAAATTAATCTTCTACGCTCAAGATAATGGAACTGTAGTTGGCCTGTGTAAGGATTGCCAATCGAAGGCGAAAAAAAGAGATATGTTGCCGCTTTAAATAGACAAAAATAAGAAAAATATGTTGTATTAGCCCGTCCTTTATGGTATTATTATTTCTGTTGTGTGGAATACGGTGGTCCGCTGCGGATAATGAGGGAGAGAAAGATCTCTCCGGAAGAGGCAAGAACACCTGTACGGAAGGAGGAAGTCCTTAATGAATATCCTACAAGCTATTACGCAAGAGCAACTTCGTAAAGATATCCCGAGTTTTCGCCCGGGTGACACTTTGAAGGTGCATGTAAAAGTTATCGAGGGAACTCGTGAGCGTATCCAGTTGTTCGAAGGCGTTGTAATCAAACGTCGTGGCGGTGGAATCAGTGAGACTTTTACGGTTCGTAAAATTTCTTACGGTGTTGGTGTGGAAAGAACATTCCCAATCAACTCGCCTAAAATCGAGAAAATCGAAGTGGCTCGTCGTGGTAAAGTGCGTCGTGCTAAACTTTATTACCTTCGTGAACTACGTGGTAAAGCAGCGAGAATTAAAGAAATTCGTCGCTAGAATAGTGACAAAGGAAAGGGGCTTGAGTTCAAGCCCCTTTCGTTTTATTATTTTTTTTGAAAATATAAGAAAGTATAAGTTTCACGTTATACATTATTCTTATATTTCTCGCATAAACGCTTTCTGTCCTTAAAGGACGCAATGGCGTTTTAACTTGGTATACAATGCGTACGACATATACGCTTGGGGATCAGCTTCTCCGAAAAGGCCTCCTGAAGGAGTATCTGTGGAGGGGTTTTTGGCAGGAGTTTTTTTGTGTTGTATAGTAAGAGTAGTATTTTAGAGAGGACGGTGAACTATGCAGCAGGAACAAAGTGAAACTTTGGAATCAAGCGCGCAGAACCCACGTAAACCCAAAAATGAAGTTTTGGAATGGATTAAAGCCATTGCGATTGCTTTAGTATTGGTTTTTCTGATCCGCTGGCTTTTGTTCAAGCCTTTTATTGTAGATGGACCTTCCATGCAGCCTAATTTCCATACGGGTGAACGTGTTATCGTAAATGAGATTTTGTACGATATTAGATCTCCGCAACGGGGCGAGGTTATAGTATTCCACGTGCCTTCTGAGGGTAGAGATTTTATTAAACGTGTAATTGGTGTGGCTGGAGATACCGTGAAAGTAGAAGGGGATGTAGTTACAGTTAACGGAGAGGTTGTTAACGAGACATATATCCAAGGCGCTATTGATGCTGCGCATAGTAACAACGCTCTGTATAATAATAAAGACTTCCCTAATGAAAAGTTTACGGATGGTACCGTACCTGAAGGTCATGTATTTGTTATGGGGGATAATCGCTCGGATAGTACGGATAGCCGAATGATCGGTTATGTACCACTGGGGGATATAGTGGGTCGTGCAGATTTAATCTTCTGGCCGCTAAAGGATATTACACTGATTAACCATTAAGTTGACAGAAGTCAAAGGAGGTGACGGCAATGGCCATTCAATGGTTTCCTGGTCATATGACGAAGGCTAGGCGGCAAATCGAGGATAAGCTGAAGCTGATTGATGTTGTAATAGAATTGCTCGATTCCCGTCTGCCGCTTTCCAGCCGCAATCCGATGATTGACGATATTTTGCGGGACAAGCCAAGATTGATTATTTTGAACAAGGCGGATCTGGCAGATCCGGAGATTACACGGAAGTGGCTGGCGTACTTCAAGGGACAAGGGCATGTTGCTTATCCTGTTGATGCATCTACTGGAACGGGTATTAAGGAAATACCAGAGCAGGTCAAACTGCTGCTAAAAGAAAAGATTGACCGGCAGATCGCTAGGGGAATGAATCCGCGAGCTATGCGTGCATTGATTGTCGGTATTCCTAACGTTGGTAAATCAACACTCATTAACCGGATGGCTGGTAAGAGTATCGCTGCTACTGGTGACCGTCCTGGGGTAACCAAGGGTCAACAGTGGATTAAGACAGCCGGTAATTTGGAGCTTCTGGATACCCCGGGTATTCTGTGGCCGAAGTTTGAGGACCAAGATGTAGGTTATCGCCTAGCGGTAACGGGTGCAATAAAAGAAGAAATTCTGAATGTTGAGGACATCGCCTTTTACGCGGTGAAATATTTGGTGAAAGACTACGGATCTAGATTTCAAGAACGCTTTGGCATTGAGAAGCTTCCTGAGGATCTGGAGAATCCAGATGAGATCGTAGCTGTTATGGAAGCCGTGGGTCGTAAGCGCGGTTGTCTGATTAGCGGTGGACGTGTAGATCTGGAAAAAGCTTCCCGAGCCTTGTTGCATGAGCTGCGGGCAGGTAAGCTTGGACGTTTTACGCTGGAAACGCCTTAAGTGCATTGAATTCAGTGTTTAATGACTAGGTATGGAAGAGCCATCCGAAATTTCGGAGGCTCTTTTTTTATGGGAATGGATCAAATTGGAACGTCTATTTTAAGATGACCATGTCAGCTTTACTGTGATAAGCTGACTTATATAGATCATTGAATAATTCATAATTGGCGGTGACAAAATAGTGAGTTCGTTAGATATGTTAGCCTATGAAAAAGAGGGCTGGGAACAGTCATATCGCCGTATAGCAGGCGTAGATGAAGTGGGAAGAGGCTGCTTGTTTGGGGACGTCGTAGCAGCAGCGGTGATTTTGCCAGAGGGGCTTATTATTGATGGTGTAAATGATTCCAAAAAGCTTACAGCTAAAAAGAGAGACGCTTTATACGAGATTATTATGGAGCAAGCGCTGGCGGTAGGTGTGGGGTATGTGGATTCTACTGTCATTGATGAGATTAATATCAAGCAAGCTTCACGCTTAGCCATGAAAAAAGCGGTAGAGAGTCTGGAACACATTCCTGACTATATGCTGATCGATGCTGAAAAGGTAGACCTCCCTTTGCCACAACGGGCAATTATTAAGGGGGATGCAAATAGTCAGTCTATTGCAGCAGCTTCGATTATTGCTAAAGTGACACGAGACAGGCTGTGTGAAGGTCTGTGGGAGGAATTATACCCTGATTATGGGATTGCGATACATAAAGGTTACGCGACCAAGCTTCACCGGGAACAAATTACGGCTCTAGGTCCAACACCTATGCATCGGCGCAGTTTTATTGGGCGGATTCTCGCGGAGCAGCAAACGTTATTCTAGAAGCAATGCTTAAAAAAGTAGGATGAATACCGATATAGTAAGAAGAGAGAAAATGGAGGGAGGACAAACGGTATGAATATCGGAACATTGATCCGTGGATTACTTGGAGATCAAAAACCGGGTGCGGCCAAGTCTGTAGACTTAAAAGAAGGGCAGGTTGTTCGTGGTGTTGTTCTCTCTGTATCGGATTCAGGAAAAGAAGCGGTTGTACAAATCCAAGGTACACCTGTTCGTGCGGAATTAGAAACACCGCTGCTGCCTGGAGAAACCATGAATTTACAGGTCGGACCACCCGGAGAAGGCGGATTACCCGTATTGAAGCCGGTCTCCCTCGGTGAAACGGCGTTAGTCACCCCTCAAAGCATGGGGGAAGCCTTGGAATCACTAGGGCTAGCTGATTCCAAAGCAGGTAGAGAAATCGTATTAGCGATGCAATCAGGGGGCGTCCCGCTGACCAAAGAGACAGCGGCTGCGCTGAATGCGGTAATGAGTGCCAAGCCAGCTGGTGTGCCTACATCAGAGTGGCTTGACGCGGCAGTCATTTCTTTAAAGCGGGGACTCCCTGTTACAGCTGAGAGTGTGAAAGGATTGCAGCAGGCTGTATTTGGTCCGCAGTTGCATCAGCTTTTGTCAGCACTAGAAGACCAGATTACGATATGGGCAGGGCAAATTGCTAGTGAAGAAACAATAACCGCGGAACCTAAAGCTGGAATGGGCACCAGTAATGGAAAGCTCGATCCTTCTGTAAATACAAGTGCAACAAGTGGGAATAACGTGGGTGTTGCGGAGAGTGACATTACAGAGGCGGCTGCCATCCAATTGGCAGCCAGAGGAAATGGACAAGCTGTGAGTAAAGCTACTGATAGTACTGTCGCAAGCGGAAGTACTTCTCTTTCGGGAGGAGCCGCTGTAGATGCCTCCGGCCTTACGGCTACTATGGCATCGGATGAACAAGGTGCACCAGTCAAAGCGGCTCTTAACATTACTTCTGATAATGAAACGGGTATTGCAACTGGTAAACCAGTAGCTCTTGATGAAACGGCTGAAGGTGCACAGATTTCCAAGGGTGCACTGGTTACTGAACCTGTGGCTGGTAAAACGACAGCTGCTACGCCTTCTAGCGCTCTGAATAATGCTTTAAGCGCTCAAGCTGATGTTGCGACGAGCAATCTTATCAGCTCCAGTCAAGGTGAGATTCAAGGTAATGCCTTAAATTTGAATAAGGATGGAGCACTGGATAGTGCTATTCTTGCAGATAAGAGCTTGGCAATGAATATTGATAAGAGCGGGGCAGGGGTTGGTGGCGCGAGTGTGAGCGCCGAAGGCACTGCTGCTGGTTCTGCGCCCCAGGCAGCTGCACCTAGCGGTGCCGCCCTGCTCGCGAAGCTGCAGGGCGTGCTCACCGAGCTGCGCGGTTCCCTGCCGCAGCTCGCCATGCTCCCGCCCGCTGACGCGGCGGGAGCAAGCCCTGCCCCCGCGGCTGCTGTGCCGCGCGGGGAGACCCCGGCTGTGACGGCTTCGCCGATACAGCCGGACACCGCCCCACCCGCGGACGCGGAGTCGTGGGTGGGGCGGGTGCTGAAGCTGCTCGGTGCGGAGCACGAGCAGCAGGCGGTGCGCGGCGGCGTAGTAGCCGCCGCTGAGACGGCCCGCGCGGCGGCAGGTACGGCCGCGCTTGGCAGTGCAGGTGTCGGCAGCGATCAAGCCGCCGACACCCTGAAAGGCGTGTTGCTGCAGATCATGAGCAGCAGCGAGGTGCCGCCCGCGGTCAAAGAAGCCGCGAGCGGACTAGTGCAGCAGCTGACAGGACAACAGCTGTTGCTCAATACAGATCGAACGGCTCCTTTCGCGCAAGTGACTTTATTTTTGCCGCTGCAAGGTCCAGATGGGCAGGAGACAGCTTCCGTTCATATTCAGTCGCGTCGGGGACGCAAGGGTGAATTGGATGCAGCTAATTGCCGTCTCTGGTTTGATTTGGACATGAAGCAGATCGGTCAGACGCTGGTTGATGTGCAGGTTGTTGATCGAATCGTTAGTCTTAAGCTGCATAATGATCATCCTTGGGTGCTTGAGCTGCTGGAACAGCGGCGTGATGATATTAAAACGGCAGTGGAATCTATTGGTTATCAGTTGTCGGGATTAAGAACTGAACCTTTACCGGAACTAAAACTATCTACAGAACTTGCCAATCCCCATAGCAAGCTTGTTGATTATGTTCCTGATGCTTATAAAGGAGTGGATTACCGTATATGAACGAAAATGAGCCTGTACCTCCAATTTCACAAGGGCTCAAAAAAGCGGTCGCTCTCAAATATAGCCCAGGACAAAGCGAGGCGCCTGTCGTTGTTGCCAAAGGACAAGGGGCGATAGCGGATCTGATTCTGCAAAAAGCTAAAGAGAGTGGGGTTGCTGTCCAAGAGGACGCAGCTCTCGTAGAAGTTCTTTCAAAGCTCGATCTAGATCAACAGATTCCATCTGAACTTTATCAGCTAGTGGCTGAAATCCTCAGCTTTGTGTATCAGAGCGACCGTTCCGCCGGTGAACGGAGACCGGAATGAAAGAGCGATACACAAGAGAGCGCTATAACCGCAAACAGAAGGGGGCCGCTGCTGAAGACGGGGCTGTGCAGTACTTATCTACTTGTGGATACAAGATCTTAGAACGAAATTGGCGTTGTCGAACTGGAGAACTTGATATTATTGCGGAGAACGAAGGCTGTATTATTATTGTTGAAGTTCGCAGTCGTAGTGGAGAGCTATATCAGGGGACTCCGGAGGAATCAGTGAATACTCGAAAAATACATCAAGTGCGAAATACAGCACAGGTTTATTTGCATATGAAAGGTTATGATGATCGAAGAGTAACTTTTGACGTCATTAGCATTTTACTGAATGAAGATTTAAGCATCGCTTCTTTGGGGCATATACGTGAGGCTTTTTAAGCTGCACCCCATATTCTCGCTCCATTCATTATGGGCACTAGCATTCTTGTAAAAAAAGTCTTTACATAGCCTCCGCGCAGTGGGTCATTTCTCAAAAGAAATGGGTAAACATTAGAGTAACTTTTTAATGTCATCATGAGGAGGGCTGTTTAAGTGAAGAATAAACCTTTTGAAATGCAGGTTAGTTTTGCTTGCCAATATTGCCAGCAGAAGATTGAAGTGAAATTTACCGCAGAACCAGTATCCGTTGTCTGTTGTGCAAATTGCAATAAGAACTTCACGGTTATGCGGCCCACTATAGCTGAGGAAATATTAATCGATTGGAAAAATGAGGCGCTATTTCAAAAAATCCGTGCTGATAAATCACAAAACAGCAATAGCAGTCTCTTAGCGCTTGTTATAAAAGTCATAGAGCTTCTTACATGGCGTGATAAAGGAAATGGACAGGTGGAAGCGATTAAAGAGATGCGTGGCTGGCTCATTGAGAATGAAGAGACTCCTCCTCTAGCTGAACTGATCCAGAGCGATAATAAAAAAAGATCACATAAGCGGCGTGACTGGAGATAATCATACAAACTATGATCAAAAAAGAAAGAAGGGTGAACATGGCTAGCGTTTTTTTTACATCCGACCATCATTTTGGACATAAGTTGATTATTGATTTTGAATCCAGACCCTTTATAGATGTTGAGCAAATGAATGAAGCCATGATTGAGAGTTGGAATTCAGTAGTGGGTCCGGATGATAAAGTGTTTCATTTGGGTGACTTTTCGTTTCTTAACAAGGAAGCGACACGTGCTATTGTGCGGAGGTTACATGGTTATAAGACTCTGATTCTCGGCAATCATGATCGCGGGCGCAGTCGTAGGTGGTGGCTTGAAGCAGGCTTTGACGAGGTAAGTGAATATCCACTGATTTATAAAGACTTCTTTTTTCTCTCCCATGAGCCAATGTATATGAATAAGCATATGCCTTACGTAAATGTGCACGGTCATATTCACGGTCAAAAATATGAGGGGAATAATTATTTTAATATTTGTGTGGAGCATTGGAACTATAAACCGTTGACCTTTGAACAGATCAGAGACTCTGTCGTAGTCAGTGAAGAAGGATGAATTAGGTCTAACGGGTTACGAATGCGCATTTATGCAATATAGTTTTTTGCTGATAATTATTGAATAATTGTTGATTACGATAAGATTCTCTCTATATAATGAGATATAATAGCTATTTTATAGTCGGAAAATAAGGAAGCACCTTTTTTCTTGAAGATTTGACGCCCAATCAGGGGTGTATTTCAGGAGATGAGGTGTTTTTATGTATGGAAAAATGCATAGTGCGTGCTTGTATGGAATTGAAGGGGTAATGATTGGTGTTGAAATTGATCTTGCGAATGGATTACCGCAGACGAATATCATTGGCTTACCGGATTCAGCGATTCGTGAGGCGGTAGAACGAGTAAGAGCCGCCGTTAAGAACTGCGGTTATCGCTATCCACAGCAGCGCATCACGATAAATCTAGCTCCAGCCGACCTACGAAAAGAAGGCTCCGCCTTTGATCTTGCGATTGCTCTGGGGATACTCATTACTAGTGGTCAAGTGGTTATGCCCTCAGCTAAAGAGGTACTCTTCATTGGAGAGCTTGCGCTCGATGGCAGTCTGCGGCCAGTATCGGGAGTACTGCCGATGGTGGAAGCTGCCCGGAAGAATGGATTTAAGGCTGTTCTGCTCCCGGAAGGCAATGCAGCCGAGGCAGCTTTGATCAGTGGCATTAACATTTACGCAATCGACCATTTGCGAGCTTTAGTGAGCCCAGAAGAACCGCAGTCCAACTCAGCAATGGATATAAAAGGGAGCGACGAGCAGTATCAATTGAATGGGAGAGATTCGGTAGAAAAACCGTCTATATCAACTCTTCCTTTTCCTGTATCTGTAAGCAAGGGGATGGATCAAAATGAACGACCTCCGGTACTTGTCCTTTCTTTGGAACATCTTAAATATACCCCGATTTACGGTACTTCTGAGGTCTCCTCGTGTGCAATGAATGAGATGATGGATGATTACAGTGATGTGCTTGGCCAACAGCATGTAAAAAGAGCCCTAACCATTGCGGCAGCGGGCATGCATAATATTTTGCTCATGGGTCCACCCGGTACAGGGAAGACGATGCTGATTAAACGACTCCCGAGCATACTTCCAAAATTGACTGAGAGTGAGGCACTTGAGGTAACCAAAATTTTTAGCGCAGCAGGAACTTTAAAAGATGCCCACAACGGCTTGCTGCGTAGTCGTCCTTTTCGCTCTCCGCATCATACGATATCAGCCGCAGGCCTTATTGGGGGTGGGGGAATTCCGAAGCCGGGTGAAGTCAGTCTCGCCCATCGAGGTATTCTCTTTCTAGATGAATTGCCCGAATTTTCTCGGAATGTACTAGAAGTGTTGCGTCAACCGCTCGAAGATGGGGTTGTTACTATAAGTCGTGCTCGTGCTTCCTTTACCTATCCTGCAAAATTCATGCTCGCTGCATCGATGAATCCATGTAGCTGTGGTTATTTTGGGAGTGGGCTTTCCCAACAACATTGTACTTGCAGTCCCGCTAGGATTGCTCAATATCGCGCAAAGATATCAGGCCCCTTATTGGATCGTATTGATTTACAAGTGGATGTCCCTCGCCCCAAGGAATGGGGTCGACAGGGGCATGCTTTATCTTCGGCTGAGATGTATGCAGCGGTGATGGCGGCACAGGCGATACAAGCTAAACGGTTTAAACGCTTGCCTATTTCTTGGAACAGTGAACTTTCTGGCGCTTCACTTCGGCGCTATGCAAGTCTTAGCCGTGAAGGTGCCGAATTGCTGTATGATATTCTGGAGAATTTAGGTCTAAGTATGCGAGCGCATGATCGAATAATTAAGCTATCCCGTACAATAGCTGATCTGGAAGGCGTACAGGATATTACTTCTGCTCATCTTGCGGAGGCTGTTCAGTACCGTAATTTAGACCGGCAAGTGATGACAGAAGAATAAATAAAATAGAGCAGCGATTCCCGATAATGGCGAATGGCTGCTCTGGTATTTTGGGCCAACAATTCCGCCCAAGGATGTTTTTATAGCTGCTTACAGTACATTCAATTCAACAGCGATATTGCCACGAGTTGCGCGGGAGTAAGGGCACGCGCCATGAGCAGCTTCTACTAGAGAAGTTGCAGTTTCTCTGTCAACACCTTTAACCAGCACATCAAGCTTAACTGCGATGCCGAAACCTCCATCTTCAACTTTACCGAAGCTGACCGTAGCTGTTACTTCACTACCTTCAATTTTCACCTTTCCGAGTCGAGCAACCATGTTTAGAGCGCTATCGAAACAAGCAGAATATCCCGCTGCAAATAGTTGTTCAGGGTTTGTACCTTCACCGCCGGCACCTCCCATTTCGCGTGGTGTACTGATTGTAAGATTGAGCTTAGGGCTTTCTGATTCGATATAACCGTTTCTTCCTCCTACGGCTTTAACAGTTGTTTCATACATTTTTTGCTGAATAGTCATCATATTGTATCTCTCCAATTCCATATTAGTTTGTGTACAATATAATTTAACACAATTAATATAAAAGTCAAATTGATTTTTCGCTATTAACATGATGTTATGAGTGAATTATGATAAAATAAAGGAATAAGGCAGGTGAATAAGATATGAAAATGAATGAAGAAGATACGCAAAAGATGACGACCACACCTGAGCTGCTGATTGAGAATCAACTTTGTTTTACCATTTATGCTTGCTCTCGTGAGATGACAAAGCTGTATCAACCTTATTTGGATAAGATCGGTTTAACATACTCGCAATATCTAGTAATGCTTGTATTATGGGAACGGCAGCAATGTACAGTTAAGGAAATCGGTGAGGCGCTATTTTTGGATTCGGGTACGCTGACGCCTCTTTTGAAACGTCTGCAGGCTGCAGGTTTAATCGTGCGTGAGCGTTCGACACAAGATGAGCGAAAAGTTCTGATATCACTAACGGAACAGGGCTGGGCTCTTCAAAGTAATGCGGCTTGCATTCCAGGTAAAATGATGGAAGAAACAACGATGTCCAATGTTGAGACTTTAGAGCTACTTGAACAGTTCAAAAGCTTGCTGAACCGTGTTCATGAGGCGAATACTCAAGTTAGTAAAAAGTAAGTGTCTTCCGCAGTCAATGCGATCGTTCGCATTCCGGCATGAAACCAAGCGAAAAAATGTGTACAAATCATGAATATATTTAAGGAAAGCGTTTTAAAAACATGTTACACTATTCTGGGTTCCTTTATATGGCATATAGGTAAGTATAAGCTTAGTCTTATAGATTTACTCAATGTCTCTCACAGAAACAAGGCCATTCTTATAGGAGTGGTAGAACAGTTTCTGCTGGTTCCGGAATAGTGCTGCATGTTTAGCATGAGCCTATCCCTAACCCCGCGGCAATCAAAACGGAAGGCGAGATGACAACAGGCTGCCTGTTAGGTCACCACGCTACTTTAGGAGGCTACCGCTATGAATATCCACGAGTATCAGGGAAAAGAAGTGCTTAAGAAGTACGGTGTGGCCGTACCGAATGGAAAAGTAGCTTATACAGTGGAGGAAGCGGTAGAAGCCGCAGAGTCACTGAGTACACCGGTTGTTGTAGTCAAAGCTCAGATTCACGCAGGTGGACGCGGTAAAGCTGGAGGCGTAAAGGTTGCTAAGAATATCGATGAAGTGCGTACTTACGCAACCGAGATTCTAGGCAAGACCTTGGTTACTCACCAGACTGGTCCGGAGGGTAAGGTAGTAAAGCGGCTTCTCATAGAAGAGGGCTGTCAAATTGTTAAAGAGTATTACATCGGTATCGTTGTTGATCGAGGAACGGGTCGAGTGGTCATGATGGCTTCTGAAGAAGGAGGCACAGAGATTGAAGAGGTTGCAGCAACACATCCGGAGAAGATTTTTAAAGAAATCATTGATCCGGCAGTAGGTTTGCAGACTTTCCAAGCTCGTAAGCTAGCTTACAGCATCTCTATTCCGAATGAATTGGTAGGCAAGACTGTAAAGTTTATGCAAGCGCTATATCTAGCTTTTGTGGATAAAGATTGCTCTATTGCCGAAATTAACCCATTGGTAGTTACTGCGGATGGTAATGTGATGGCTCTAGACGCTAAGTTAAATTTTGATCCCAATGCTTTGTTCCGCCACAAGGATATTCAAGAGCTTCGGGATCTAGATGAAGAAGATTTGAAAGAAATCGAAGCCTCGAAGTATGACCTAAGCTATATTGCGCTTGATGGCAATATTGGTTGTATGGTGAACGGTGCAGGCCTAGCGATGGCAACGATGGATATTATTAAATATTACGGAGGCGAACCCGCTAACTTCCTCGATGTAGGGGGCGGTGCAACAACCGAGAAAGTTACTGAAGCTTTTAAAATCATTCTATCGGATGAAAAGGTAAATGGAATTTTCGTTAACATATTCGGCGGTATTATGCGCTGTGATGTTATTGCTAACGGTGTTGTGGAAGCGGCCAGTCAATTGGGATTGACCAAACCGCTTGTTGTGCGTCTAGAAGGAACAAATGTTGGATTGGGCAAGCAAATTTTGGCTGGATCGGGACTTAACATTGTAGCTGCTGATTCTATGGCGGACGGTGCCCGTAAGATTGTATCTCTTGTGCAATAATGGCTTGGAAGTAGGAGCCAGTTATCGTATTTGACAATATAAGTAGGGATGTGACTTAAGGCATGAGCATTCTTGTAGATAAAAATACGAAAGTTATCACGCAAGGTATTACGGGAGCAACGGGCTTGTTCCATACTAAGGGTGCGCTGGATTATGGGACACAAATGGTTGGAGGAGTAACGCCGGGCAAAGGTGGAACGACAGTTAATATCACCCTTGAAAATGGCAGTGAAGTTAGTCTTCCGGTATTTGATACTGTTGCAGCCGCTAAGGCAGCTACTGGAGCAACTGCTAGTGTAATTTATGTACCACCAGCATTCGCAGCAGACTCCATCATGGAGGCAGTTGATGCAGAGCTGGATTTGGTTATTTGTATTACCGAAGGAATTCCCGTACTTGATATGGTAAAAGTCTCACGTTATATGGAAGGCCGTTCTACAGTGCTGATCGGTCCAAACTGTCCGGGTGTTATCACTCCTGGAGAGTGTAAGATTGGAATCATGCCTGGTTATATTCATATGCCTGGTTATGTTGGAGTAGTCTCACGTAGCGGAACGCTAACCTATGAGGCTGTTCATCAGCTAACCACACGTGGAATTGGGCAATCTTCTGCTGTAGGTATTGGCGGGGACCCGGTTAAAGGCTCTGAGTTTATTGATATTTTGAAGCTGTTTAATGAGGATCCGGGTACAAAGGCAGTTATCATGATCGGAGAGATCGGTGGTACTGCAGAGGAAGAAGCGGCAGAGTGGATTCGTGAACATATGACCAAACCGGTTGTAGGTTTCATTGGAGGAGCAACTGCTCCTCCAGGCAAACGCATGGGGCATGCTGGCGCTATCATTTCTGGAGGTAAAGGTACGGCTAGTGAAAAAATTGCCGTACTGGAAGCTTGCGGAATTAAGGTAGCCCCTACACCTGCTGAAATGGGCTCAACGCTCGTAAGTGTGCTAGAAGAACGCGGTATTCTCAATGCTTTTACATCGCACTAATGATTGACGTTATGACATGTAAATCACTCCACGTAGTGAGGTTATTTCGTGTATAATTAATTTAAGAGGTAAGCAACCTTTTGTTCCTATCCAGGGATGAAAGGTTGCTTTTTTTATTTTAAATAGAAATTTAAAGAATTTAAAGAAATGCTTGCGTTTTCAGAATGTGTAACACAAAATAGGGAAGGCTAGGCCTTCCATGTTAAGGAGCGAAAAATGATATGGAAGAACGGGAACTACTATTCGGCTTTAATGAAGTGGAAGGTATTGGCTGGAAAACAATCGACAAGATTCGCAGAGCCGGGCTTTTGTCAGAAAAAGCATTTTCTTGTAGCGCAGAAGACTGGGAAAAGATTGGGCTGACCGAGAAAATGTCGATTCATCTTGCTTCCATATACACATTGGAGTGGATAGCAAACCGCCGCTTACTAATGAAAGAAAGTGCTGTGAACATGGTTACGGTTTTTGATTCAGGCTATCCAAATTTATTGAAGGAGACAGTTCAGCCGCCATGGATTCTTTATTATCGTGGGTGTTTGGAACTGTTATCGACACCCAGTGTGGCGATGGTCGGTACTCGTGTGCCAACAGCTTATGGACGGAAGGTAGGGGAGATCCTCGCGGAAGAGCTTTGTACAGCTGGTCTAACAGTGGTTAGCGGATTAGCTAGGGGGATTGATAGTGTGTGTCATGAAGCTGCACTAAGACGCGGTGGAGGCACTATAGCGGTAGTAGCTACAGGACTTGATCGGGTCTACCCTCCCGAGAATAAGGAGCTTGAGCGATTGATTTCCCGTGATGGGCTAGTGATCACAGAGTATCCCCTTGGAACCAAAAGTCATCCTGGGTTATTTCCGCAGCGCAATCGTATTATTGCAGGTCTCACATACGGGACAGTAGTTGTAGAGGCGGATAGTAGAAGTGGGTCACTCATTACCGCTGATGCTGCCTTGGAAGCAGGACGTGATGTTTTTGCTGTCCCTGGACCGATAACATCTCCTAAAAGTAGAGGTGCTCTTGATCTAATTAAACAGGGGGCAAAACTGGTAACCAGTGCATTAGATATTTTAGAAGAATATACTTCTTATCTCCCGATAAACCGTTTAAAAGCGGATGAAAGCTGTCCCCCAAAACAGGTGATTGATGACTTATTAATTGAAAAGAAATTGACAAATGAGGAGTCACACCTATACCATATACTGCATCAAGGCCCCTTTATTTTGGACGATCTGCTTGTGAAGACTGGATGGGATTTTGGACATTTGCATTCAGTTCTGTTATCTTTAATCATAAAAAAAGCGGTAGTACAATTACCAGGAGCTATTTATAAGGTAATTTAATATAGAGGTACGAGTGTTAACGAGGAGGAAGAGTCTATGGCAGATGCATTAGTAATTGTCGAATCGCCCGCAAAAGCGAAGACAATTGGCAAATATCTAGGTAGTAAGTATATTGTGAAGGCATCTATGGGACACATCAGAGATCTACCGAAGAGCCAAACGGGTGTCGAAGTGGAGAATAATTTTAATCCTAAATATATTACTATTCGTGGTAAAGGTTCTATATTGAAGGAATTGAAAGACGCCAGTAAAAAAGTGAAAAAAGTATATCTCGCAGCTGACCCTGACCGCGAAGGGGAAGCGATCGCCTGGCACTTGGCGCATGCACTAAATTTGGATCAAACACAGGAATGTCGAGTTGTATTTAATGAGATCACCAAACAAGCGGTGAAGGATGCTTTTAAGACGCCACGCAAGATAAACATGGATCTTGTGAATGCGCAGCAAGCAAGACGTATACTGGATCGGCTGGTAGGTTACAAGATTAGCCCCCTATTATGGAAGAAAGTCAAAAAAGGGTTATCGGCTGGACGTGTTCAATCAGTAGCTGTAAAGATCATAATGGATCGTGAGAATGAAATCTCCGCTTTTGTGCCTACTGAATATTGGAGCATTACGGCAAAGCTAGGGATTCGAGATTCCGTCTTTGAAGCTAAGTTTCATAAGCTGAACGGTGTGAAGAAAGAACTTAATCAAGAGAGCGATGTTCAAGAGGTCCTTGAGGCAATCAAGAACGCAGCTTTTAAGGTGAGTAATGTGAAAGAGAAGGAAAGACAACGGCATCCTTCGGCTCCTTTTACAACAAGTTCCCTTCAACAAGAAGCCGCACGTAAGCTTGGATTCCGAGCAGCTAAGACAATGTCTGTTGCCCAGCAACTATACGAAGGTGTGGAACTAGGCAAAGAGGGAACCGTAGGTTTGATCACTTATATGCGTACGGACTCGACTCGCTTATCTGTCACAGCACAGGATGAAGCTAAAGAGCTGATTACTGCTAAATATGGTGAAAAGTTCTTACCAGAGGCGCCGCGCCAGTATTCAAAGAAAGCAGCTGGAGCCCAAGAAGCGCATGAAGCGATTCGACCAACTTCAGCACTTCGTGAACCTGAGATGGTTAAAGAGTTCTTGAGCCGCGATCAATTCCGTCTTTACAAGCTGGTTTGGGAGCGGTTCGTATCCAGTCAAATGGCTTCAGCTCTTCTTGATACACTCTCAGTTGATATAGAAGCGGGTACGGCAACATTCAGAGCCGTAGGTTCGAAGGTTTCATTCCCAGGGTTCA
Organism: Paenibacillus sp. FSL R5-0345; assembly: GCF_000758585.1. NCBI lineage: Bacteria > Bacillati > Bacillota > Bacilli > Caryophanales > Paenibacillaceae > Paenibacillus > Paenibacillus sp. FSL R5-0345. Next base: position 4,158,764 of record NZ_CP009281.1, on the reverse strand, counting down.
TGAAGGTTTATGTGGAAGGCAACGATGATGGGACTACAGATGAAGATAAGTATTTACCGCCTCTTCAAGCGGGAGATGCTTTAAATAAGCAAGAGATCGAGCCGAAGCAGCATTTTACACAGCCGCCGCCGCGTTATACAGAAGCAAGGCTTGTAAAGACTCTTGAGGAATTAGGAATAGGACGCCCAAGTACGTATGCACCAACACTTGAAACTATTCAGAAGCGTGGTTATGTAGCTATTGAAGAGAAAAAATTCATGCCTACAGAGCTTGGAGAACTAGTCATCGAGCAGATGGAACAATTTTTTCCGGAAATATTGAACGTAGAGTTTACGGCGAATATGGAAGGGGATCTTGACCATGTGGAAGAAGGATCAGAAGATTGGGTAAAGGTTCTTTCCGAATTCTATGAGTCTTTCGAGAAGCGCTTAGTGTTTGCCGAAGAAGAGATGAAAGAAATTGAGATTGAAGATGAAGTCTCTGATGAGATCTGCGAGAAATGTGGTAAACCACTAGTATATAAATTAGGGCGTTTCGGGAAATTTCTAGCATGCTCTGGCTTTCCAGATTGCCGGAATACGAAGCCGATCATCAAAGATATCGGTGTAACTTGTCCTAAGTGTCATGAAGGTAAAGTTGTAGAGCGTCGTAGCAAAAAAGGACGTGTCTTCTATGGCTGCGATCAATATCCCGGCTGTGATTTCGTCTCTTGGGATAGACCTTCCACTAAGCCATGTCCATCTTGCGGGGCTTGGATGATTGAGAAACGCAATAAGCAAGGCACCAAGCTGCAATGTACGTCTTGTGATCATACAGAGGCAGTTTTAGACAACGAAGAAGAGTTAGCAGAATAATAGTCTCCACAGGAGGAAAGAAGACAGTGACAGATACAGCAAAGGTAACAGTAATTGGAGCAGGTCTAGCAGGAAGTGAAGCGGCCTGGCAAATAGCTTCTCAAGGCGTACCGGTAAGATTGTATGAAATGAGACCAGTGGTGAAGACACCGGCACACCACACGAATCAATTCGCAGAGCTAGTGTGCAGTAACTCTTTGCGTGCAAATGGTCTAGGCAATGCGGTAGGTGTATTAAAGGAAGAAATGCGACGTTTGAATTCCCTTGTATTAGGTGCAGCTGATCGCCACGCTGTACCTGCTGGCGGCGCACTTGCCGTAGATAGGGACGGTTTTTCGGGAGAAATTACGAGTACATTGCATAATCATCCGCTCGTGGAAGTCATAAATGAAGAACTTACGCATATACCGGAGGAAGGGATTGTTGTTATTGCAACAGGTCCGCTTACCTCACCCGCTTTATCTGCAGAAATTAAGGGACTGTTAGGTGAAGAGTATTTCTATTTTTATGATGCTGCTGCACCGATTGTTGAGAAAGACAGTATTGATATGAATAAAGTATATCTGGCTTCCCGTTATGACAAAGGAGAAGCGGCATATCTGAACTGTCCAATGACTGAAGAGGAGTTTGACGTGTTTTATGATGCGTTGATTTCTGCGGAGACGGCAGCGCTCAAGGATTTTGAGAAAGAGATATACTTCGAGGGCTGTATGCCTATTGAAATCATGATGAAGCGCGGTAAGCAAACAGCATTATTTGGACCTATGAAACCTGTAGGACTTATTAATCCGCACACAGGTAAGCTTCCATATGCGGTAGTTCAGCTTCGCCAGGATAACGCTGCTGGAACGCTTTACAATCTTGTTGGCTTTCAAACGCATTTGAAATGGGGCGAACAGAAGCGTGTATTCTCGCTGATTCCGGGTCTTGAGAACGCTGAGTACGTTCGGTATGGCGTAATGCATAGAAATACCTTTATTAATTCCCCTAAACTCTTGCATCCTACTTATCAAATGAAGGGCAAGGAAAGGCTGTACTTTGCTGGACAGATGACAGGTGTAGAAGGTTATGTAGAATCAGCGGCCTCAGGCTTGATTGCCGGCATTAATGCTACTAGAGCCGCACTCGGTCAAGAAGGACTGATCTTCCCTCAGGACACGGTGCTTGGCAGTATGCCTGCTTATATCACTTCTGCTGATCCGGAGCATTTTCAGCCTATGAATGCCAATTTTGGCCTTTTGCCGAAGGTAGAGAAGAAAATCCGTAATAAAAAAGAAAAGAATGAGATGCTAGCGCATCGTGCACTTGACAGTCTTGCCGAGTATGCTAATCGTACGGGCATCGCTTATACTGAGCCGGAGGCTGTCGATAACGAAAGTCCATCATCTTAAGGAGGTAACTACAATCATGGTACCCAGCTTTCATGCGACTACAATTTGTGCTGTAAGACATAACGGACAGGCAGCTATAGCAGGTGATGGTCAGGTTACATTCGGAGAGAGTGTAATTATGAAGACGACGGCTAGAAAAGTTCGTCGCTTATACCGGGGACAAGTAATAGCGGGGTTTGCAGGTTCTGTGGCGGATGCGATCACCTTGTTCGAAAAATTTGAAGGCAAGCTGGAGGAGCATCATGGAAACCTGCAGCGCGCAGCCGTAGAATTAGCGAAAGACTGGCGTCAAGATCGTATTCTTCGAAAACTTGAGGCATTGATGATTGTTATGGACAAGGAAGGCATGCTATTGATCTCCGGAAACGGTGAAATTATCGAGCCGGATGATGATGTGCTTGCTATTGGTTCAGGTGGTAATTTTGCACTTGCTTCCGGTCGTGCGCTTAAACGTCATGCTCCAGCACTTGCTGCTGCGGATATAGCTCGAGAGGCTCTTCAGATTGCATCTGAAATATGTGTGTACACTAACTCCAATATTATTGTTGAGCAATTATAGGCTCAGTGCCATAGAGACAAGGAGGAATTCACGATGGTGAATCAATCGCTAACACCCCGTCAAATTGTAGCCGAATTGGATAAATATATTGTAGGTCAGAAACAAGCTAAGAAATCGGTAGCTGTCGCGCTTCGTAATCGTTATCGGCGCAGTCTACTCGCTGAGGAACTGCGTGATGAAGTTGTTCCTAAGAACATCTTGATGATCGGACCTACTGGTGTAGGGAAAACCGAGATTGCCCGGCGTCTTGCTAAGCTTGTTAATGCTCCGTTCATCAAGGTGGAGGCAACCAAATTCACAGAGGTGGGTTATGTAGGGCGAGATGTGGAGTCTATGGTACGTGATCTGGTAGAGACCTCTATTCGTATGGTGAAGCTAGAACGTACGGAAAAGGTCAAGGACCGTGCAGAAGAACTGGCTAACGAGCGGATTGTCTCTATTTTAGTGCCTTCGTCTTCAAAAAATAAATCTCAGAAGAATCCTTTTGAGATGATTTTTGGCGGGAACTCTTCGCAAGAGGATTCTAAAGAAGATTCCGAACCGGATGGAAGCTTAAGTGAACGCCGTCGCGGGGTTAGATTTAAGCTGCTAGCTGGTCAATTGGAAGACGATATCATTGAAATAGACGTTGAGGATACAGCGCCATCTATGCTGGATATGTTTGCAGGGCAAGGGAACGACCAGATGGGGATGAATATGCAAGAAATGTTTGGTAGTTTACTTCCGAAGCGGACGAAGAAGCGCAAGCTTCCTATCCGTGAGGCTCGTAAAGTACTGATTCAGGATGAAGCGACCAAACTGATTGATATGGACGATGTTATTCAGGAATCTGTGACACGCGCTGAACAATCGGGTATTATTTTTATCGATGAGATTGATAAGGTTGCAAGTCAAGGCAAGGGTTCCGGTCCCGATGTATCACGTGAGGGTGTGCAAAGAGATATTCTTCCAATTGTAGAGGGTTCTACAATCATGACAAAATACGGTCCTGTAAAGACGGATTATGTGCTCTTCATGGCTGCCGGGGCATTTCATGTTGCTAAACCTTCTGATTTGATTCCTGAGCTTCAGGGTCGTTTTCCGATCCGCGTAGAACTGAGCAGTCTGACGCTGGAGGATTTTGTATCCATTTTAACAGAGCCAGAGAATGCTTTGACAAAACAATATGTTAATTTGTTAAAGACTGAGGACATTGAAGTGGAGTTCCAGAAGGATGCTATTTATGAAATCGCCAAAATAGCGGCTTCAGTGAACCAAAATATGGAGAACATAGGTGCTCGGCGACTTCATACCATTTTGGAGAAGTTATTAGAGGATTTATCGTTTGAAGCACCAGAGTTGACTTTGGACACAATGGTAATTACACCTGAGTATGTGCGTGAGAAATTGGCAAGTATTGCACAGGATCGTGATTTAAGTCAGTATATTCTCTAAAGCGACAAAATTTATTCATTGGAATTTGGGCATAAGGAATTAGAAAATTACAATATAGTGTCAGTTATAGGGAAATAAATGTAAAAATATGCAATTAAAAAGATATTATTGAATGAAAAAAGGAATAAAATAGCAATAAAGTGCTTAAAGCCCTGTCTTTTTTTAAAAGATAGGGCTTATTTCTTATTGTAATAATATACAAATTAAATGAAAATCAATGTATGTGAAAATACTAATAAGTTATACTTTGCGACAAGGTTCGACGTGAAAGCTGATAAATAGAGGACTTTTATACTTTATTTGTCGAAATCAAGCAGGTTTTTTGAGGAAAGTTGTGGAATTCATTTCATTATGATAGCTTTGAAAGGAGGAATTATCTTGGGATTGCTGAATAGTGTCAGTTTTCAACGATTGCAGGGAGGCATTGATGCTGCCTATAAACGACAAAATGTTCTAGCAAATAACGTGGCTAACGAAGATACGCCAAATTTCAAACGTTCTGATGTTTCATTCGAAAGTTTCCTTCAGCAACAGGAAAGTGGAATAAAACCTACACTTAACGCGAAGGTAACGGACTCCCGACATTTTCAATTTGGTACCAACACCATTGTACCGGCTGCTGTCGTTAGTACGGATGAGACTACCTCTATGAATAATAACGAGAACAATGTGGATGTAGAACGAGAAATGGCGTTAAGCGCTGAGAACCAACTCAGGTATAGTTCTTATGTCGAACAGATTAACAGTCAGATTTCGATGATGCGAGCTGTAATTCAAGGAGGATAAGATTGCATGAACTTTGGGAGTAGTTTTGGAATAAGTGCATCAGCGTTAACAGCTCAACGATTACGGATGGACGTAATCTCCTCCAACGTGGCCAATGCGGAAACTACCAGAGCATCGGTGGTTGATGGCAAAGCCGTTCCTTACCGGCGTAAGCTTGTTGTTATGGAGGCTACAGAAAGTAATAAGTTCTCGAATATACTAAATTCGAAAATGAACGGTAGTAGCAGTGAAGGCGTAAAGGTTCAATCCATTATAGAAGATGATTCTCCGTTAAAGCCGGTATACAATCCAAGTCATCCTGATGCGGATGCCGAAGGTTATGTTTATATGCCAAATGTGGATATTACCAAAGAAATGGTAGATATGTTATCTGCATCACGTTCATATGAAGCCAATGTAACGATGCTGAATGCATCTAAAGCTATGGTAAGTAAAGCGCTAGAAATTGGTCGCTAAACGTAATTTACAAGAAACGCTTCCAAAGTGAGTTTTGTACGAAGTGAATTTAGGAAGCATAGGCTTACAAAACTTTTAGGAGGGAAACAGTTGATACAGAATATCACTAATGGAGTTCAAGCTGTACAGCAGCTTGCCATGAAACCAACATCTATCGAAGCTTCGTCCACTCCTGCTAATTCCATGGAGAGCTTTGGTTCTTATCTTGAGAATGCACTCAATCAAGTAGCAGATCAGGAACAACAAGCAAAGGATATGAGTAATAAATTTGTATTGGGAGAAGTGAATATAGACGAAGTAATGATTTCTTCCCAACAGGCTTTACTGAGTTTGCAGTTGACTACACAAGTCCGGAACAAAGTGATTGAAGCCTATCAAGAAATTATGAGAACTCAAATTTAATTAAATCCTAGCTTAGTTCCGGATGGGGTGACACTGTGAATGAAAGATTTGCCCAATATCGGGAGAAGGTTACCCTGTATTGGAACAGATTTAGTGGTAAACAGAAGATTTTATTCTTTTCAACATTGTTTATCATTCTAATAATAATCGTAGTATTAACCATGCAGCTTTCAAAGACAGAATATGAAGTGGCGTTTCAAGATTTGGACAGCACAGATTCAGCGGGAGTAATGAACTACTTGGATACAGCAGGTGTTTCATACCGATTAAGCCAAGATGGAAAGAGCATCTCAGTGCCAAGCACAGAAGCGGCTCGAATAAAGGTGGATATCGGTTCTCAGGGGATTGTTCAGGGGGGCTCTATCGGTTATAAGGTCTTTAATGAAAATTCGTCAATGATAGGAACGACAGATAGTGAGTTTAATGTGAAGTATAATAATGCATTAAACGGTGAAGTAGAACAGCTAATGAGACGTATGCAAGGAATTAAGGATGCTAAAGTACTGATTAATCTGCCTAAAGAGACAGTTTTTGCATCTCAGGCGGATCAAGAACAAGCATCTGCATCCGTTGTGCTTTCATTTAATCCGGGATTCAGACCCAGTCAAGATAATATCGATGGGTATTTCAACCTTGTAAAGACTGCGGTTCCAAATCTACCAATTGATAACATTACGATTGCTAATAATGAAGTTGAGTTAATGCCAACGGCCAAAGGTGGACAAGCAGGAGTTTCTAACCAGGTCGAAGAGAACTTCGCTCTACAGAAGAAATTCGAAGAAGAAGTCAAGAAAGATGTGAAACAATTCCTTAGCACTCTTACGGGTCCAGATAAAGTTGATGTTCTTGTATTTTCGAAGCTGAACTTTGACAAGGAAAACCGGAAGGAAAATCTTGTAACCCCTGTGGATACAGAGAACATGAAGGGGATTGAGATCAGTTCACAAATCATCAGTAATTCGTATTCGGGTCAGGGAAATACAACTGGCGGAGTGGCAGGCACTGGTTCACAAGATGTAACGGGCTACCCTTCACAAGCCGGCACGGATACTTCTACTTCAGAGGAATCTTCTGAGACGAGGAACTATGAAGTTAACCGAATTACAAAGGATGTTATTGCTAGTCCCTTTACTGTAAAAGATTTAACCATAAATGTTGCGGTTGAACCACCTACAGGACAAAATACTTTGGATGCTGCTACATCGGCAGCAATTCAAAACATTTTGGTAAATATTGTTCGTGCTTCTCTTGCAGATTCAGGTACTACATATACAGACGCTGATTTAACCAAAAAGGTTTCGGTGTATTCTCAACAATTTGGTGGTAATGCTGCTAATACCGCACCAGGTGGTCTTGCCACATGGATGTTATGGGCTATCGGAGCAGCTGCATTACTGGTTGGAGCAGGTGGAGGATATCTAATCTATCGGAGTCGTAAGAAGACTGTGGAAGAGGAAGATGAAGACATTCCATTGCAGGTTCCTACCGAATTTCCATCTATTAATTTGGAAAGTGTGACGAATGACAGTCAAGTTCGTAAGCAATTGGAAAGTTTGGCGAAGAAGAAGCCAGACGAATTCGTGAATTTGCTGCGTACATGGCTTGCAGACGAACAGAGGTGAACTAATGGCAAAGGCTAGTCAGCAGGGGCTTAGTGGACGTCAAAAGGCCGCGATCCTGCTTATCACACTAGGGCCCGAGGTATCGGCGCAAATATTCAAACATTTAAGAGACGAGGAGATTGAACAACTCACTCTTGAAATCGCCAATGTCCGTAAAGTGGACAGCAGTGAGAAAGAGTCAATCATGTCTGAGTTTCATCAGATATGCCTCGCTCAGGAATATATTTCACAAGGCGGTATTAACTACGCCAAAGAGATTTTGGAGAAAGCACTTGGTTCAGCAAAAGCGATGGAGGTCATTAACCGTCTGACTGCAACTTTACAGGTAAGACCCTTCGATTTTGCGCGCAAAGCTGATCCAAATCAGATCTTGAACTTTATCCAGAATGAGAATGTTCAGACTATCGCACTTGTATTGTCTTATCTGCAATTCGAACAAGCAGCAGCCATTCTCTCCTCGTTACCTCAAGAGAAGCAGGCAGAGGTAGCTAGACGAATTGCTGTAATGGATAGCACCTCTCCAGAGGTCATTACACAAATTGAACGAGTGCTGGAGCAGAAGCTTTCTGCTACTGTAACTCAGGATTATACAAATGCTGGCGGTATCGAATCAATCGTACAAATCTTGAATGGAGTTGACCGGGGGACAGAGCGCACAATTCTGGATTCTCTCGAAATTCAAGATCCAGAGCTCGCCGAGGAAATCAAGAAGCGGATGTTCGTATTCGAGGATATCGTCAATGTGGACAATCGTTCGATTCAGCGTATTATTCGTGATATTGATAATGCGGACCTGCAGCTTGCCCTTAAGGTTGCAAGTGAAGAAGTACGAGATGTCATTTTCCGGAATATGTCCAAACGTATGGCAGAGACATTCCGAGAAGAAATGGAGTACATGGGACCGGTGCGGTTGCGTGATGTAGAAGAAGCACAAACGCGCATTGTAGGTACGATTCGCAGACTCGAAGAGTCTGGAGAAATTATCATCGCTCGTGGCGGAGGAGATGACATCATTGTCTAAGCTGATTAAGCATTCTCAGTATGTTCCAGTTGATGTACTGAAAAGATTGGAGCAGGCCCGGCACTATGCGGGCCTAACTGAGGAGCCCGTTCCAGAGGAGACTGTAAGCGAGACTCACTATCATGATCCCGCTCGTGAAGAGGCAGAAGTAGCACGTAAGCAAATGCTTAAAGACGCCCAAGAATTTGCTGAAGAGCAGGTTCGAAATGCCTCTCTAGAAGCGGAACAGATTGTTGAATCCTCAAAAGCGGAGGCTGAAGAGTGGTGGAAGAAGCGGCGTGAGCAGGATGAACATCTGGTAGAGGCTGTCAAAGCCGAGGCTTATCAGCTAGGGTATCAGGAGGGTGTCTCTCAAGCTGAACAAGAGATGAAGCTCAAGGTTGCAGCGATGATGGATGAAGCACGTGCTGTTTTAGCTGAGGCATATAAGGCAAGAGATGTCATTATTCAGGAAGCTGAACCTTTCTTAGTAGAGTTAAGCTGTGATATTGCCGAGAAAATTGTGGACAAGCAGTTAACGGTAGAGCCGCAGTTTGCAATGGATTTGATTCGGAAGAATCTGGCTCGTAAACGTGAACAGGGGTTGATCTCACTGTGCGTATCACCTGCGCAGTTCGCTTTCGTAAACGCAGCAAGGGAAGAACTGTCATTAGCGGTTGACTCACAGGCTGAATTACAGATCTTGCCTGACTCGACTGTGAAAGATCAAGGTTGTGTAATCCGCTCTTCCTTTGGCAGCATAGATGCCCGAATTGATACTCAGCTTGCAGAAATCAAGAAAGAGCTGGTTAGAATCGCGCTGGACACCGATGAGCAGAGAAATGGGGAAGAAGATGCTTGATAGTAACCGTTATAAGGAGCAACTTCGTAATCTCGATCCGGTGAGGATCAATGGGAAAGTGACGCAGGTTATCGGTCTTATGGTTGAATCGGAAGGACCTGATGCTAGCATTGGAGATGTCTGCTACATCTATCCTTCTAAAGGAAATAAGCCGCTGCAAGCTGAAGTCGTTGGTTTCCGTGACAACAAGGTGCTATTAATGCCACTTGGAGAACTGCAAGCTATTGGACCTGGCTGTGATGTAGTGGGTACTGGCAAGCCGCTTAGTGTGCAAGTGGGTTCAGAATTGTTGGGCAAGGTACTGGATGGACTTGGACAACCGCTTGATGGTTCTCTAATCCCAGCTCGAATGCCACATAGTTCTACCTTTAACATTCCGTCCAATCCACTCAATAGACCACGAGTCCAAGAACCTATTAGCATCGGAGTAAGAGCGATAGATGGCTTGCTAACGATCGGTAAAGGTCAGCGGGTGGGGATTTTCGCTGGTTCAGGGGTCGGCAAAAGTACGCTCATGGGAATGATTGCGCGTAATACATCGGCAGACGTAAATGTTATCGCTTTGATAGGAGAACGTGGCAGGGAAGTGCTGGATTTTATAGAACGCGATCTGGGACCTGAGGGTTTGCAGCGGTCAGTCGTTATCGTTGCTACATCTGATCAGCCTGCATTAATTCGAATTAAGGGAGCTCTTATTGCTACAACGATTGCTGAGTATTTTCGGGATCGAGGACTTAATGTGATGCTGATGATGGATTCGGTGACTCGGTATGCTATGGCTCAACGTGAAGTTGGACTTGCAGTAGGGGAACCGCCAGCTATGAGGGGTTACACACCATCGGTGTTTGCAAGCTTGCCCAAACTACTAGAACGTGCTGGAACTGGACCTACGGGGTCTATAACAGCCTTTTACACTGTACTGGTTGATGGCGATGACATGAATGAACCGATCGCTGATGCTGTTAGAGGGATACTCGATGGTCATATCGTCCTTAATCGAAGTATTGCGAACAAAGGACATTTTCCAGCAATAGATGTGCTTTCCAGCATTAGTCGTGTAATGAAGGATATTGCGCCAGAAGAACAGATCGCTGCAGCAGAGAATGTGAAGCGACTAATGGCTGTATACAAGGATTCAGAGGATTTAATTAATATCGGAGCGTATCAAAGAGGCTCGAATGCTCAAATCGATGAGTCGATGGAGTATATAGACAGTATATGGGAATTCACCAAACAAAGGGTGAATGAAAAAGTTACGCTGGCTGAAGTTCAACAGTCTTTAATTTCACACTTCTCGAGGAGTTGATTCAGTATTATGAGATTTCATTATACTTTTCAAAAAGTCGTTGACTTGAAGGGCAATGAGAAGACACAGGCAGAATGGATGCTCTCAAGCGCGCTTGGAGAATTGCAGGCACAAGAAAGAAGCCTGGATGAACTCACCTTTCAGCGGAGCGCTATCATGTTATCCTTACAAAATGCCGCAGAACAAAAGACACCTATGGCGAAGATTCGTGAAATGCAAGAGTATGTAGAATACCTGGATATATGCATTGCCCGTAAGCATACGGACATTAGAAGTGCACATCAGGAAGTCTTGAAGAAGCAAGACCAGTTAAGCACAAAGGTATTAGACGAAAAAGTATGGTTAAAGGCAAAAGATAAGGCTGAGACACAGTTTCAGCAAAGTATGATTTTACGGGAACAAAACGAACTGGATGAGATGGCAACCGTCCGCTTCGCGATGAAATCCCTCTAACCCGGGAGGTTTCCGCTAGTGGCTAACAATGATATGGAACTTGAAAATGAAGGGTCAGCGGGGAAATTTGAGCGGTTCTTATTTTTAATGATACCGATTATCTTCACGCTAGTACTGCTTGGAGTACTGTTGACGCTTTTTAATATGGACATTCGTAATAATGTGCTTGAGGTTGCGAATAAAATTCCTATCCTGGAAAAATGGGTTCCTGATCCGCCTGAAGATCCTTCTAAACCGAAGGAAGAAAGCAAAAAGCAGGAAGTGAGCTCAGCGACTACGATTAAGGAGCTTAAAGCTCAGCTCGCCCAACAGGAAGAGAACCTGAAGAAGGTTACAGATGAAAAAACAGCCCAGGATACCAAGGTTCAGGCGCTTGAGTCGCAGATCGATGGAATGAAGACAGAAGCTGCTGCAGCTGCTGAGGTAAACGCGGAGGAAACAGAAGACCCATATCAAAAGCAGGTTGCTGATCTGGCAAAGCTCTACGCGGGTATGAAAGCTTCCAAAGCTGCGCCGATTATGGAGAATTTGACTACAGAAGAAATGGTGCAAATATTCAGCGTAATGAATAAAGCAAGTAAGACTGCGATTCTGGAAAAAATGGATCCTCAAAAAGCGGCCGATGTCACGATTAAGTTGAAAGAAACTACCTCTTCGAGTGATATGGCTATTGCCGCTCTTCAATCTAGATTGAAAAAAGAAGCAGGCACTGCTCCAACGACTAAAACTAGTACAAATCTGGATAAGGAAAAGTTGAACCAAACCTTTAGTTCAATGACGCCTGCCAATGCAGCTTCTCTACTAGGAGAAATGTACAAGATTAGCCCTGATAAAGTAGTAACGATTATGAATACCGTAAGTGATAGTGTCCGTTCTTCGATTTTGGGGGAAATGACTAAAAATGATAGTGCGCAAACTGCGAAGATTGTTAATCGTTTGATGGGCGCTAAATAAATATTGAAAGGAGGTGAAAATAACATGAGTTTAGTTGTTCAATCGCTTGTGAGTGCAAATACAACAGCTGCAAGTGGTAGTTCATCAACATCTACTGGAACATCAACTGCTGTACCTTTCGCTCAGACATTAGTGCAAACAATGGGAGGAACTACAGCGAACAACACATCGGTGCCCACTGATCCTTTACTGGGAAACATAGCCTCTTTATTGCAAGGTCTTCTAAAGGAAGTTCAAACGACTGGAGAAGATCAAGGGGGACAAGACACTCAGAATTCCGATCTCATCGAGAAGCTTACTGCAGATGTTGAAAATCTGGATGATACCATCCATAGCGATCCTGCTATTTTGGTAGCTTTGCAAGCTTGGCTACTTCAGGTCTCTGCTCTTCTATCAGGAAGTCAAGCGACAGAGGGCGATGCTGCATCAGAGACGGAGTCGGCAGGAAGCTTGTCACCGTTAGCACAGAATGCAGATACGCTGAGATTTGCTGTTCAAGATGATTTGCAGAGTTTAGTTACTATGATTCAGGAAGCTACAGTAAGTGGTAATGATGAAGTTGCAAGTAAGGGAGTAAGTCTGTTAAATAACTTCACGGCACTGCTAGAACAGACCTCGGCTAACAGTAATAAGGGTAAGGGGAAGGTCTCCAGTTTGAATGATAGTTCTGGTGTATCTGTACAACAACCTATTGTAACTGAAAGCAACGGTAAAACGGTGGACAAGACCATTCAAAATCTAAGTAACCGTGCTGGAGAAGCTGCTGTAAGTAAGAGTGAGGGAGTCCTTACTTCGACTGTGACCTCAGGGACTATTCAAGATCCTGATGCAGAGCCTGCGAATACTCCAGTGATGAAGAGCAGTACAGCTGGAGAAACGAAGCTGGTCGAATCAGCACAAGACTCCACATCAGGGACTACCACCATTGAAGGAGATCATGAGGTTGTAACTGCCGGTCAACTAGCTCTTCGGGGAGGAATTACAGCTCCACTGAAGGCTGAGGTTCCAGTAGCACCTGTACCCGTTCATCAGTTTGCACAGGAAATGACCGGTTTTATTACAGGTAAATTGGAGATTGTGCAAAAAGGCGGAGTAGCTGAGGCTACGATATCACTCTTTCCAGAAAATCTCGGACAAGTAGATGTTAAGATTACTATGCAAAACGGCCATCTGGTTGCACAGTTTATGACTGAACATTCCGGAGCAAAGGATATGTTGGAACAGCAGATGAACCAGCTTCGAGCAGCATTGCAGTCTCAAGGCCTCCAAGTAGAAAAATTGGAAGTCACACAAAATAATACCCCTCTCAATTCACAATGGGGTCAAGAAGGACGCCAACCTGGTTCTGGAAGTGGTCAGCAGGGAAGACGCTCCAAAGAAAGTCGTGAGGAAGCTAATGATGCCATTCTTGCCGCTGAGCTAAATGGTGAATGGAAAGATTGGGTTTCAAACGCAGGGCAAGAAGATGATAATCAAGGGAACTCCTTCTCTGCCAAAGCTTAAACTTATCACAATTGAAAGAGAGGTGAACGGTTATGACGACAACAACAACTCCTCCTGTTTCTACCAAAGACCAGTGGAATTATACAACTCCTGAATCTACTAAAACAACAGGGAATTCTGTGTTGGGTAAGGATCAGTTTTTGAAGATATTGATCACCCAGCTGCAGAATCAAGATCCGATGCAGCCGATGCAAGATAAAGAATTTATTGCCCAAATGGCACAGTTTACATCTGTTGAGCAGCTGATGAATATCTCGACACAGCTTACATCCATGAATCAGTCTCTTGGCTCAGTATCCGGCTTGATTGGTAAAGATATCACATGGACGGATACCTCCACAAATCTACCTAAGACAGGGAATGTTGAATCAATCGTTGTCAGCAAGGGGATTCAATATGCGGTTGTGGGGAAAGACAGAATTGCTTTAACCGATATTACACAAATTCAGAATCCCTCAACAACAGAGAATGGTTCTGGTACAGATAGTAATACTCCGGAGAATAACGGAGGAAGCGGGGAGACAGTATGAGTGACAGGCTAACTATTGGCCAAATGTATCCTGCGTCCCTTCATTCCGCCACATTACAGCGATCTTCATTACCGAAGCAGACTTTGACTGGAGAAGCAACCTTTGAGAGTGTTCTGCAACAAAAGCTTCTAAAATTCAGCAATCATGCCGCTAAGCGACTTGAACAAAGAGGAATTGAGCTTGGAAGCAGACAACTGGATGAGATTTCTTCTGCTGTAGATAAAGCTGCTGCCAAAGGCAGTAAAGAATCCTTGATATTAATGAAGGACTTGGCATTTATCGTAAGTGTTCCAAATCGCACGGTTGTAACAGCTATGGATGGAAATTCGATAAAAGATAATGTGTTTACACAAATAGACAGTGCCATTGTGATTTCATAAACGGCTGGTCCTAACGGAAAGCCGAGGTGGCCGCTGACCGACTGACGCGGTCCCAATCCATTTAGTAAGTTATTAGGACTCTATAATCTGGGAGGACAACAAACATGTTAAGATCTATGTATTCAGGGGTTTCAGGGATGAGAGGCTTTCAGACTAAGCTCGATGTAATCGGTAATAACATTGCCAATGTCAATACAATTGGCTTTAAATCCGGACGCGTTATGTTTAAGGACATTATGAGTCAAACGGTTTCTGGAGTAACAGCTCCAAGTGATGATGGCGCTGGTGGTGTGAATGCTAAACAAGTCGGACTGGGTGTAAGCATCGCTTCTATTGATACACTCCATTTGGCTGGTAGTGCTCAAACTACTAATAATCCGACAGATTTGCGTATTGACGGCGATGGTTTTTTCCTAGTGAAGCTATCAGAAGACCAAGAAACACCATTCTTGACTCGTGCAGGAGATTTCCACATAGATGCTGCGCGTAACCTTGTTACTTCTGACGGATTACATGTGCTAGATTCCGGAGGTGGACTGATTCAACTGGGTGATGATGTAACAGCATTCTCCATTTCCAATGATGGAACAATTGTTCAGACTATGGCCGATGGAACGACTGAAGCAGGTGTACAGATTGGAGTAGCCAAGGTTACTAATCCATCTGGTCTAGAGAAAATCGGTGGTAATCTGTACCGTATGACGCTTAATGCGAATGCAGAAGGCGAACTTGTACCGACTACAGCGAATAATACAGAAGATGGTACTGGGTCGATCATATCTGGTCAACTCGAAATGTCCAATGTGGATCTTACGAATGAATTTACAGAAATGATCGTATCGCAACGTGGATTCCAGGCGAACTCTCGTATCATTACGACTTCTGATGAAGTGCTGCAGGAAGTAGTTAACCTGAAGCGTTAATTTTATCAATAATTTAATATTTAATTAATGGTTAACGCGAAGTCGTGGGGGAGATACTCCTCCCCCTATTTTTGTTAGGAGGCCTGTTATGATATCGGTAACGAGATTAAATGGAACACCGATGTGGATCAATGCCCTACTGGTAGAAATGGTAGAAGAAAGCCCGGATACATATATTACGCTCGTAACCGGAAAAAGACTGATCGTGCTTGAAAAAGCGGATGAAGTTATTACGAAGATCCGGGATTATAACAGGGACATAGGCACATATGCTGCCACCATTAAAGTCCAGTCAATGGAGGAGCTAACATGAAGAAGATGCTGCCGTGGTTACTTACGATTTTGCTTGCGATTACACTTATTGTGATAGCCGCATTTTTATTAATGGACAAGATCTTTCCGAAAGATACGAATGATGTAAATGCTGCGGTACAAAGTGTGGAAACCAAACATTTAACTGCAGATGAAATCGTCGAACTAACGGCAGAGATCAAAGACATCAAAACAAATCTTGCTGATCCCGATTATATCGTTCAAATAGATTTCGCTTTCCAATTGAATTCTGCGAAATCAAAGGAAGCCTTCGAGAAAATAAAAGAGATCAAAATTAAGCCGATTATTATCAAAACGCTTGCAGATACCAAACCTGAGGAGCTTAACGGAGCAAATGGCAAAGATCAGCTTAGCAGCAAGCTTGTTAATTTGATCAATAAGACATTGACCGAAGGCAAAATCACTCAGATCGAAGTCACCAAATACCTTTTGGCTTCTATGTAGCTTCAGGCCTGATAATTCTTTGATGGGGGGGTGATTGAATTGGTTGATGTACTATCACAAAACGAAATAGATGCTCTACTTGCTGCACTTTCTTCAGGTGAGATGGATGCCGATGAACTTAAAAAGGAAGAAACTCAGAAGAAGATCCGATCTTATGACTTTAAACGGGCTGTTCGCTTTTCTAAAGATCATATCCGTAGTCTTACAAGGATTCATGACAATTTCGCCCGCTATCTTACAACGTACTTTTCAGCCCAATTACGCACCTTTGTGCAGATTAATGTCGTTCAAGTAGAGCAGCTCCCTTATGATGAATTCATACGTTCCATTCCAAAAATGACAATACTGAACATTTTTGAAGCTGAACCTTTAGAAGGTCGAATGGTAATGGAGGTTCATCCAAACATTGCTTTCGCTATGCTGGACAGATTGCTGGGAGGTTTTGGGACAGCGCCTTCTAAAATTAATGCTTTAACTGAGATTGAAACAACGATCATGGAGCGTATCTTCAGCAGATGCTTTGAGAGCTTGCAGGAAGCATGGAAGACTGTACTGGATATTCATCCGCGCATGGAAGCGCTCGAAACGAATCCGCAGTTCATGCAAATTGTATCGCCCAATGAGACCATTGCATTAATCTCGTTAAGCACCAAAATTGGAGATACAACAGGCATGATCAATCTTTGCATACCGCACGTCGTCCTGGAACCAATCATGTCTAGACTATCTGTTCACCAATGGTTTGTAACAGAGAAGAAGACGCGGGATGCAGATGAACTTGAAGCCATTAAGGCTAGAGTTCATAAGGCGAAATTGCCGATTGTCGCTGAACTTGGAGAATCACGTTTATCAATATCTGAGTTTCTTGGGCTTAGCGTCGGTGACGTGATCTCTCTTAACAGGAATGTAGATTCCGGACTCTCGATTAAGGTAGGGGAGAAGCTTAAGTTCATCGGAAGTCCTGGAATGGTGAAAGACCGGGTAGCCGTGCAAATAGACGAGATTGTCAGTGAAGGAGTTGAAGAATTTGACGAGTAAAGATTATTTATCCCAAGAAGAAATCGACGCCCTTCTGAGACAATCTGCGGAAGGCTCATTGGCTCCTACAGAGAAAACGGTAAATGACTATTTAACACCGTTTGAACAGGATGCTTTGGGTGAAATCGGTAATATAACATTCGGTAGTGCTGCAACAGCACTTTCCACTTTACTTGGGAAAAAGGTTGATATTACAACCCCTCAAGTTTCTATCATTACACGCGGGGAGTTTGAAGTGGCTTTTCCAAAACCACATGTAGCTGTGCACGTGGAATATGTGGACGGATTTCAAGGTATTAATTCACTTGTAATTAAGATTAGAGATGCACAGGTCATCGCCGATTTAATGCTAGGCGGGGAAGGTGAACCCAAGGATGAAGAATTGAATGAAATTCACATTAGTGCTGTGCAGGAAGCTATGAACCAAATGATGGGTTCTTCTGCCACATCAATGTCTACTATTTTCAATCGCTTTGTTAATATTTCACCTCCCGGTATAGACATCCTGAATATGTCCAGCGGTGAAGGCGTAGGCAGCTTGCCGAATGACGAAACCTTAATTCGTATTTCGTTCCGTCTTAAAATAGGAGATTTAATAGACTCTACCATTATGCAGCTCTTGCCTGTCCAGTTTGCTAAGGATATGGTAACGATGCTTCTGGGTGATGTAAGCCCTGCAGCACAGGAGGCTGCAGTTACGTCAACAGAGACTCCTGCTAAGCCAGCGCATGAGACGCCGCCTATGGCTCCTCCAGTGCAGCAGGCACCTTCACAGCCCGCAGGAGAAACGCCTCCGCCATATCCACCGCAGGGGATGCCTGGTTATCCTGGAATGCCGGAAGGCGGATATTATTATCCTCCAGCAGGCATGCCGGCGTATGGCATGCCGGGGATGCCGCCATACGGAATGCCGCCACAAGGCATGCCTTATGGGCAGACACCACCGCTTAGTCCTGAAGCTAATCGCAATGTAAATGTACAGCCTGTACAATTTGCTAACCTTAACGGTGGAGCTTTTGGTCATATTGATGAAAATAATTTAAATTTATTGATGGACATACCGCTTAGAGTAACCGTAGAATTAGGAAGGACCCAGAAGCAGATTAAAGATATTTTGGAAATGTCTCAAGGCTCGATCATTGAGCTGGACAAGCTCGCCGGTGAGCCTGTAGATATTTTGGTTAACAACAAGCTTATTGCCAAAGGCGAAGTCGTAGTTATCGACGAAAACTTCGGCGTACGCGTTACGGATATCGTCAGCCAGTGGGACCGAATTCAGAAATTACAATAAGCATACTTAGGGAGGATTTTGTAAAAATGGCTAACCGAATTCTAATCGTGGACGATGCAGCATTTATGAGAATGATGATCCGTGACATTTTGTCGAAAAACGGATTTGAAGTAGTGGGCGAAGCTCAGGACGGTTCTCAAGCTATAGAGAAATTTAAAGAACTGCGTCCGGACCTAATCACGATGGATATTACTATGCCTGAGATGGACGGAATCGCCGCCCTGAAAGAAATCAAGAAAGTAGATCCGGCTGCTAAGGTTATCATGTGTTCAGCCATGGGCCAGCAGGCTATGGTTATCGATGCTATTCAAGCGGGAGCAAAAGACTTTATTGTGAAGCCTTTCCAAGCAGACCGTGTTATCGAAGCTATCAACAAAACGTTGGGTGTGTAGGAAAGAGACATGCCCGTCAATTCAGAACCGCTCGGTAGCAATAACACCCTGCTGAATTTGCTTAACGTTATTATTGTCCTTGCGGTAATCATTGTACTTATTGTGCTGCTGATCCGTTTTCTTGGACGTCGTAATCAGACCTTTATGAGCGGGCGTTCCATTCGGACGCTTGGTGCTGTAGGGTTGGGACCTAACAAGTCGATGCAGGTTATTGAACTGGGAAGCAGCCTTTACTTAATCGGGATTGGTGAGAACATATCCATCTTGGATAAAGTCACTGATCCAGATGAGGTGGCTTTGATCATTGCAGCATTTGAGGATCAATCCTCTAACCAGAATAATTTTCTCGCACCGCTTATTGCCAAGGTTAAGGTTAAGCTGCGTGGGGAGGTTCCATCAGAGGAAATCGAGCTTAGTGAAACATCATCTTTTTACGAGACACTGCAATCCAAGCTTCGTTCTGCACCAGAGCGTAAAGAGAAAATGGAAGAGTTGTTCCGGGATGATGCTACTAAGGATGAGTCGAGGAATTTATGAAAAAAAAGCTAATTCTTGCTATTCTGCTGTTCGGGTTCATTAGTATAGTTATGATGCGGCCGATACATGCTGATCCTATACCTAATGTTAATATTCAGGTCGGTAATGATGGTTCAAGTGGTGGTACCAGTTCCATATCAATTCTTCTTCTCGTTACGGTTCTGAGTATTGCTCCGGCGTTTCTAGTTCTTATGACCAGTTTTACTAGAATTGTAATCGTGCTCGGCTTTGTCAGAACCTCACTTGGTACTCAGTCCATGCCTCCGAATCAGGTGCTGGTAGGGCTTGCTCTATTTTTGACCCTGTTCGTTATGTCGCCAACTTTGGCACAAGTGAATGAAACGGCATTACAGCCGTATTTGAAGGGGACAATTACACAGACTGAGGCTTTTGATAAAGCTGCTGATCCGATGAAAGAGTTTATGTTTAAACAGACCAATTCCAAAGACCTTTTGTTATTTATGAAGTATACCGGTTATACGGGATCGGCTAAACCTGCTACATACAGTGATATTCCACTGACGGTGATGGTGCCTGCTTTCGCAATTGGGGAATTGAAAAAAGCTTTTACAATGGGCTTCTTAATTTTTATTCCATTTTTGATTATTGATATTGTTGTGGCGAGTACGCTGATGGCCATGGGGATGATGATGCTTCCCCCGGTCATGATTTCATTACCTTTTAAAATAATGCTCTTTGTACTGGTAGACGGCTGGTACTTAGTCATTAAATCACTACTTCTTAGTTTTAACACCTGACCTTAAGAGGAGGCATGAGGATTGAGTACGGAGTTTATAATCGGTCTAGCAAGCCAAGCCGTATATTTAGTGCTGGAAGTCAGCGCTCCCATGCTGATTCTTGGTCTGGTGGTAGGGCTAATAATCAGTATTTTTCAAGCTACGACACAGATTCAGGAACAGACGCTAGCGTTTGTTCCCAAAATCGTCGCAGTACTGCTGGCTTTATTGCTATTTGGTCCGTGGATCATCACGAAGCTAATTGACTTTACTAGCCAAATTCTAGGAAATCTTTATATGTATATTGGTTAAGCAATGAACATGGATACCCTATTGCAAAGTTTACCCGTCTTTTTGCTTATTTTTTGTCGAATTACCGCTTTTTTTGTTGTCGTTCCAGTGTTTTCTTCTCAAGGGGTACCGACAACTTTTAAGATTGGCATTTCTTTTTTTGTAGCTTTGGTAGTCTTTAGTGCTAGTGGAACCGGAATTACGATTCCGCAGGATTTTAGTTATATTTTGCTGATTATGAGAGAGGTATTAATAGGTCTTTTACTAGGTTTCATTGGATATTTGATGTTTATGGCGATTCAGACAGCGGGTTCTTTTATTGATATTCAGATTGGCTTCGGTATTGCGAACGTCATTGATCCTATGACTGGAACGTCAGCACCTATTCTCGGTAATTTCAAATATATGATAGCCCTGCTAATGTTTCTTAGTATGAATGGACATCACCATTTGCTAGATGCCATTGTATACAGCTATAAATGGATTCCTATGAATAATGATTTATTTCTACGCATGGTTGATGGTAGTTTATCAGAGTTTCTGGTCCGAACATTTGCGCAGTCGTTTGTATTAGCTTTTCAAATGTCTGCACCATTAGTAACCGCACTGTTTCTGACTGATGTTGGCCTTGCCTTTTTGGCGAGAACGGCTCCGCAATATAATGTATTCGTTATAGGGGTTCCGCTCAAAATCATTATAGGTCTTGCACTTCTTTTAGTGCTGATGCCAGGTCTGGCTGTGCTGTTTCAGAATCTCTTTGAAATCATGTTCGAATCCATGGAGAATTTACTGGGTCTCATGGGGAAGAAGCCGTAGGTGACCGTAAGGGGAGAGTATTATGCCTAAGACGAAGCGTTATAGACTAGATCTTCAACTCTTCGCCGGTGAAAAGACGGAAAAAGCAACCCCGAAGAAACGGCAGGATGCTCGTAAAAAAGGCCAAGTAGCCAAAAGTGCTGAGCTGTCTGGTGCGGTTGTATTGTTAGCTGCGGTAGTTAGCTTGATGATGTTTGGCGGTTTTATGAAAGAGCGTTTTATGAAGCTATACACGGACGTATTTCAGAATCGAATGATGCTGGACGTTACGCCTGAGAATATAACGCTGCTATTTAATCAGTATGGCTTGCAAATCTTGATTTTGCTAGCTCCATTACTTGGAATTACGTTTGTTATGGCGCTTGTCTCCAACTTGGCGCAGGTAGGCTTTATGGCTACGGGAGAGGGGATTACTCCTAAATTCAGTAAGATTAATCCTATAAAAGGTTTCAAAAATATTTTCTCTATGCGTTCTTTTGTAGAATTCCTGAAATCAATATTCAAGCTTCTAATTATTTCTTATCTGGTATATAGCACATTATGGGGAGAAAAGAAGAACTTTGCATCCCTGTCGCATATCAGTGCGGAGGGGATTTTTAAGTTTGCGGCTAAGCTGACGATGAGTCTGGGTTTGAAAATCGGGGTTGCTTTGCTAGTAATGGCTTTTCTAGACTTTATGTATCAGAAGTACGAACACGAAAAAAGTCTGAAAATGTCTAAGCAGGATATCAAGGATGAATACAAAAAAATGGAGGGTGACCCTCTAATCAAAGGCAAGATCAGGGAACGCCAACGTAGAATGGCCATGCAGCGCATGATGCAGGAGGTTCCTAACGCGGATGTAATTATTACAAATCCAACGCACTTTGCTGTTGCACTAAAATATGACGGTTCCAAGATGGAAGCGCCTCAGATTATTGCAAAAGGGCAGGATTATGTAGCACTTCGTATTCGGGAGCTGGCTAAAGAACATGGCGTCGTGACTATGGAAAACAAACCGCTGGCACGGGCATTATTCCAAAGAGCAGAAATTGGAGATGTCGTTCCAAATGATCTGTTTCAGGCTGTGGCTGAAGTGCTGGCATATGTATATAAGCTAAAAGGTAAGAGGAAATAAGGCGGGGGGGTTAGGACATTGAAAGCTAAAGATTTAACAGTTTTGCTAGGCATCATCGGTATCGTGCTTATGATGATTCTGCCTATCCCGTCCTGGCTTTTGGACGTTTTGCTTGTCATTAATATCTCTATAGCATTAATTATCATATTAGTGGCTATGAACACGAAGAATGCACTCGAGTTTTCAATTTTTCCTTCATTATTGCTGGTTACGACATTGTTTCGTCTGTCACTAAACATTTCGACAACAAAACTGATCCTGACTTACGCAGATGCCGGTTCAGTGGTATCGACTTTCGGTAGCTGGATCGCCGGCGGACAAATTGCCGTTGGATTTATCGTGTTTCTAATTTTGGTAGTGGTTCAGTTTATTGTTATTACCAAAGGGTCAGAGCGTGTAGCTGAGGTAGGGGCGAGATTTACCCTGGATGCGATGCCCGGCAAGCAGATGAGTATTGATGCCGATCTTAATGCAGGCATGATTAACGAAACTCAGGCACGTGAACGGCGCCGTAATGTTGAGCGGGAAGCGGATTTTTTCGGAGCCATGGATGGTGCGAGTAAATTCGTTAAAGGAGACGCGATTGCGAGTATCATTATCCTGTTGATCAATCTTATTGGTGGATTTATTATCGGTATGGTTGTTCACGGAATGGATTTTTCCACTGCGTTATCTACTTATTCCGTATTGACGATCGGGGACGGTCTAGTCAGCCAAATTCCTGCTTTGCTCATTTCGACTGCAGCAGGTCTTATCGTTACTAGAGCTTCATCGGAAGGAAATCTGGCAGAAGAACTAACTGGGCAATTGCTGTCCTATCCAAAGCTGTTATACATTGTTGCAGTTACTGTTGCTTTTCTAGGTCTCTTCACACCTATACATATGATTACTACGCTCCCACTAGCAGGTTTGCTGGCTTTTGCAGCTTATAGTATGGGACAGAATTTAAATCGAAAACAGATTGCCGAAGAGCAGCTTGTTGAAGAGAAGCAGATTGAAGAGGTACGAAGTCCGGAAAGTGTAATCAATTTACTCTCTGTAGATCCAATTGAATTCGAGTTCGGTTATGGTCTTATACCTTTGGCAGATACAGGTCAGGGTGGCGATTTGCTAGATCGTATCATCATGATTCGACGGCAATGTGCCCTTGAAATGGGTCTTGTAGTGCCTGTTATTCGCATTCGCGACAATATTCAACTAAAACCGAATGAATATGTCATAAAAATTAAAGGAAATACTGTCGGCGGCGGTGAATTATTACTTAATCACTACTTGGCTATGAGTCCAGGTTATGATGATGAATCTATAAACGGTATTGAGACCATTGAACCATCTTTTGGACTTCCTGCGCTATGGATTGACGAGTCGGTTAAAGAGCGGGCTGAATTGTCCGGGTATACCGTCGTAGATCCACCATCCGTTGTTGCAACACATTTGACGGAGCTCATTAAGCGGCACGGACATGAGCTGATAGGACGACAAGAAACTAAGATGCTGGTGGATAACCTAAGAGATAATTATCCAGTGCTTGTCGACGATCTAATTCCTTCCGTATTGGCGATTGGGGATGTGCAGAAGGTACTTGCCAAGTTGCTGCGCGAGAAGATATCGATCAGGGATTTGGTCACTATCTTTGAGACGTTAGCAGACTATGGGACGTACACCAAGGATCCTGATATTCTTACCGAATATGTTCGTCAGTCCTTGTCCAGACAGATTACTCAGCAATTCTCGCAAGTAGGAGAGACGCTGAAAGTTATCACGGTGGGACCTAATCTGGAGAAGAAAATTTCTGAGAGTGTACAGCAATCAGAACAGGGCAGTTATTTGGCACTGGATCCAGCTTCGACTCAAACGATCTATCAGCGGTTAAGCGAACAGATCAATCGACTGCTACAGTCTGGACAACAGCCCATTGTACTCACATCACCAACCATTCGTATGTATTTGCGACAGGTGATTGAACGGACAATGCAGGATATTCCTGTGCTGTCTTATAGCGAACTAGAGCCTAACATTGAAATACAGAGCGTCGGAGTGGTGAATTTATGAGAGTGAAGCGTTATGTTGTCGATACGATGCCTGACGCCATGCATTCCATTCGCAGTGAGCTTGGAAGCGAGGCCGTCATTTTAAGTACAAAAGAAATCAAGATTGGCGGATTTTTAGGATTGTTTAAAAAGAAAAAAATAGAGGTTGTAGCGGCTGTTGAAAAAGCTCAACAGGGGAGTACTCCTGAAAAGCCTGTCAAGCCTGCGATGAACATTCCGCGCAGCGCTGTCCCGCAGGCTTACCAAAAAGCATCATCTACAACATCTACAGCTACTGTTACGTTGGAAAAGCCCGAAGAACCTAGGTCATTTGCTGAGATCGCCGCAGCCTTGTCTGAAGCAATTGATGTAGAGCAATCGACGAAAAAGCATCCAGAGCCCTTACAAGAATCTCGGAATGTAAGCAAGGATCATCTCAAAGCGTCTGAAACAAATCAGGAGGATATGACATCTGTATCTGCACTTTATGAGTCTCTTGGTCTGGAACAGACACCCGCCGTTGCTTCGGCTATTGATAATGATGTCCTTCGTGAGATTAGAGATATGAAGCAGTGGATGGAACGAATCGCTAGACAATCTTCGGGGGCTAGGGAGTTGCCGGACAGTCTTCAGCAGCTTAGAGATCTTTTGATTGAGCAGGAGATGGATACTGTACTTGTTGAAGAATGGATTAGTAATATCTCAGAACGTTGGGCAGATGAAGGACGTACTTGGGGGCCAGAGAAATTTCAGGAGTCCTTGAAAGAACAACTCGATGGATTTCTGGCAGGTCGAATCGCTGATGGAATTGCACAGGATACCCAAATTGTATATATTGCAGGGCCCACCGGAGTAGGGAAAACAACTACAATAGCCAAGCTTGCGGCTGAACAGCTTTTCAAATACGGACGCAAGGTTGGTTTTATCACCTCTGATACGTATCGAATTTCAGCTGTGGAGCAGTTGCGTACATACGCATCTATTCTAAATGTTCCGCTAGAGGTGGTTCAGTCGCCAGGTGATTTACAAAGAGCACTTTTTCGATTAGAGAGTTGTGATCTTGTAATTATGGATACAGCTGGACGGAATTATCGCAATGATATGCTTGTAGCAGAACTGCAAAGCTTGTTGGAGAAGGAATTAAGAAGTGAGACCTATCTTGTGCTCAGCTTGACCTCGAAAAGCCGTGATATGAAATTGATTGCAGAGCATTTCGGCAGGTACAGGCTGGATAAAGTTATTTTTACCAAGCTAGATGAGACGGGAAGTTATGGACCACTCTTTAACGTCCTGAATGATTTCCCTCTCACATTATCTTATATGACCAATGGTCAAAATGTACCCGACGATTTATTGATGGCTTCCAAAGAACAACTTAGTGAAATGCTTCTTGGAACAGGTGAATCATGATGGATCAGGCACAATCCTTGAGACAGCTTGTATCCAGTCAGGAGCCGAAACTAGCTGAAAAAGGGGAAACATCCGCCCGTATCATTACTGTTTGTAGTGGTAAAGGTGGCGTAGGTAAATCGAATTTTACACTTAATTTCGCTTTAACCTTAAAAGCAATGGGAAAGAGAGTATTGCTGTTCGATGCAGATATTGGCATGGCTAACATAGACGTGTTAATGGGCGTGTCGGCGAAGTATAACCTATATCATCTGTTAAAAAGAGAAGCGGATATTGAGCAGATTATTCAGTTAGGACCGAACGGCCTTCCTTT
Source organism: Paenibacillus sp. FSL R5-0345 (assembly GCF_000758585.1). NCBI lineage: Bacteria > Bacillati > Bacillota > Bacilli > Caryophanales > Paenibacillaceae > Paenibacillus > Paenibacillus sp. FSL R5-0345. The sequence continues at coordinate 4,132,600 of NZ_CP009281.1, read as the reverse complement.
TATAGCTGGTGGATCGGGCATGGATGAGTTGTTTTCCCTTTCGGAATCGGATCTTAATTATTTCACAGCCCAGATAGCTCATATAGCGGACAGCATGGATTATATTTTGTTTGATACAGGTGCTGGATTATCTAAGGAAACGATGAAATTTATAACCTCTGCGGACGATTGCCTAGTAGTTACTACGCCAGAACCGACTGCTATTACAGACGCCTATGCTTTAATGAAGGTTGTGAATCGGACGCATCCGGAAATTTCATTTAAACTGATCGTGAATCAAGCGGGTGATGAAAGAGAAGCGTCAGTGACAAGTGATAAGATTCGTATGGCTGCCAGTCGTTTTTTACAATTAGATGTTTCCTATCTTGGTCATATAAGCTCAGATGCCCATGTAGTGCAGGCCGTCAAAAGGCAAACGCCATTCTCATTGGCTTTTCCAAACAGCGTTGCTGCAAGAGATATACATCGGCTAGCCCTAAGTTATTTGACCATAGATGGTAAAAAGGATACAAAAGTTCAAGGTATTAAAGGCTTTATCCATAAATGGTTAAAGCGAAGTAAATAATTGTTCTGAATCTGGAACAGAGGTGGAAATGATATGAAGCCATATAAAGTTTTGGTTGTTGATGATTCTGCATTTATGCGCAAGATCATTTCCGATTTAATTGAAAATGACGCTGACTTTCAGGTGACGGCAACAGCCACAAACGGGCGTGAAGCTATCGAGAAAATTAACAAGCTGCGTCCGGATCTAGTTACCATGGATGTGGAAATGCCGGAGATGAACGGCCTGGAAGCGCTGAAAATAATAATGGCGTCAGATCCGCTGCCAGTGATTATGCTGTCAGGTATCAATGAAGAGGGTATGAAGGAAACCATTCTTGCACTGGAATGGGGCGCTTTTGATTTCATTCGTAAACCTTCGATATCAAACTCTCAGGATATAACGGGAGTAGGGGAATCCCTAAGAGAACAAATGAAAGAAGCTATGTTGGCTCGGGAGCAGCGAGAAGCGCGAGCATCTGCATTTAGGATGCCTGACATTGCACCTTTAGAGCCATTACTGCCGACTGCTACAAGATTGATACCAGACAAACCCAAGGCTACGCCTAAATCTTCTCTCAAAAATGAAGGGGTAAGGAAACCTCGGGGAAAACAGCCAGTAGTTAGTACTATCCCTAAAGTAGCAACTAAACCAATAATCTCTGCTAAAACACCGATATCTGAAAAGACCAAACCAAAGTCTAAAGTAGAGAATAAACCAACTCCCCACAAACCGGTGATAGAATCTTTAGTGGAGGTATCTTCTGATCCTCCGGTACTTCCTCCGGATCGAATGGTTGGTAGCAAGAATTTGCAAAAATTAGTTGCTGTCGGTTGTTCTACAGGTGGCCCCCGTGCACTAAAGGTGCTTCTGGAGAAGATTCCCGCAGATTTTCCGGCTCCGATAGTCATTGTGCAGCATATGCCGCCTAACTTCACGAAATCACTGGCCCAGCGACTGAATACATTCAGTCCGCTAGAAGTGTTAGAGGCAGAGCAGGGGATGATATTACGAAAAGGGACTGCTTACATTGCGCCTGGAGGTTATCATTTACAAGTTACCCCATCAGCTAAAGGGCAATATGCAGTTGTACTCACGAAGGAGGAGGCACGAAATGGCCACCGACCTTCAGTGGATGTTTTATTCGAATCATTGCTTCCACTCACATCGCTAGATCGGCACGTGTTGCTGATGACAGGGATGGGCAGTGATGGTGCAAGGATGATGAAATCTCTCTATGACTCAGGCGTAACCTCAACTTTTGCTGAAAGTGAAGAGACCTGTGTCGTATACGGGATGCCGCGATCTGCGGTGGAATTGCAGTGCGTCAAATATGTACTACCTTTGCAAGAAATTGCTCCAAGGCTAGTGCAAGCCGTTAAATAACGGAAAAGCGAACTCGAAGGGGAGGTGCTCTACTATGGACATGAACCAATATTTATCCATGTTTATTGATGAGTCGAATGATCATCTGCAGTCATTGAACGAGAGCATGATGGGGTTAGAAGCGAATCCTGAGGATCTAAGTATCGTACAGGTAATATTCCGCTCTGCGCACACCTTAAAAGGTATGGCAGCAACTATGGGTTTTGAAGATTTGGCTTCACTTACACACCAAATGGAAAATGTGTTAGATCTTGTACGTAATAACAAGCTGCGCATGCAGGATTTTATTTTTGATACGTTATTCAAAAGTTTGGATGCCTTAGAGTCTATGGTTGAGGACATTACTGGCGGTGGCGAAGGTAAAGCAGATGTATCGGCCATTGTTTCATCCCTACAGGCTATTGTTCGAGGAGAGATTCCTGTTGAAGGCGGCGGAGCATCTGCTGCTGCAACTCCAGCTGCACAAGCAGGTGAAACTCCGATTCATTTGGACGAGTTCCAATTTTCTGTTCTAGAGCAATCGATTCAGGAAGGGCATCATGCATTGTATGTGGACGTAACAATCCGTAAGGATTGTCAACTTAAGGCTGTCCGTGCATACATGGTGTTCGATCTACTCGAACGTTCGGGTGAAGTGGTTAAATCCTTCCCATCCGTTCAAGATATAGAACAAGAGAAATTTGACCAAAGCTTCTCACTCTATTACATAACCCAAAAAACCGCGGATCAAATTCAGGCGATGATTATGAATTTGTCTGAAATTGATAAAGTAACGGCAGTAGCACTAGATCAAGAATCCTTGAAAATGCTTGGTCAAGAATCAGCATCCGCTGTGTCAGAGGTGGCCGCAACAGCCGTCGAGGTGGAAACAGCTCCTGCTCCAGTAGCATCGGCTAAACCATCACCTACCAAAGATGAAAGTAATAAGCCGGTAGCAGCCAAAACAGGAGGGGCACCTTCCCGTACAATTCGTGTAGATATCGAACGTTTAGACGTGCTCATGAATCTATTTAGTGAGCTTCTGATTGACCGAGTTCGTTTGGAGCAGCTGGCTTCAGAGGTACAGAATAGTGATCTTACGGAAACCGTAGAGCATATGGGCAGAGTAAGTGGTGATCTACAGAATATCGTTATGAAGCTTCGAATGGTTCCAGTAGATACCGTATTCAACCGATTCCCACGTATGGTTCGTGATCTAGCTAAGTCGCTGGACAAGAAAGTAGATCTTATCGTAACGGGTGCCGAAACTGAGCTTGACCGGACGGTAATCGATGAAATTGGTGATCCGTTAGTGCATTTATTGCGTAACGCGGTGGATCACGGGATTGAATCCATTGCTGACCGCATTGCTGCAGGTAAACCGGAGACTGGAACCGTTCATCTTCGAGCTTTCCACAGTGGAAATCATGTTTTCATTGAAATCGAGGAAGATGGAACAGGTATTTATCCAGAGAAGGTCCTGAAGTCTGCTGTGAAAAAAGGCGTGATTACGCAAGAGCAAGCAGCGAATATGACGGATGAGGAAGCTTATCAATTGTTATTTGCACCAGGTTTCAGTACAGCAGAAGTTATTTCTGATGTTTCTGGTCGTGGCGTAGGGCTGGATGTTGTAAAAGCTAAGATTTCTTCTCTGGGTGGTAATGTAACGATCTATTCTTCTCCTGGAAAAGGAACGAATTTCTCAGTTCAGCTGCCACTTACTCTATCTATTATTGCGGCCATGCTTATTCGATTGGGCTCTGAGAAGTATGCCATTCCACTATCCTCCATTGTGGAAACTGGAATCGTGAAGAACACTCAGATTCGCACGATTCATGGCAACAAAATGCTAGAATTCCGGAATTCTCATATTCCTCTGGTTTCGCTTAGTCGTCTATTTTCGGTACCTGATTATGACGAGAGTACTGAAGAAGAGACAGAGATCGTAGTTGTTCGTAAGGGAGAACGTCTTGTGGCTTTAGCTGTACAGGATTTTATTGGTCAAAACGAAATAGTTATCAAGAATTTGGGTAAATATTTACCTGAAATTCAAGGGATATCTGGTGCAACGATACTTGGAGATGGTCAAGTAGCACTTATTATCGATCCGAACGCTTTTATTAAATAACTAGGATAGAACAGGGAGGTTCATTCCATGGCTGAAGATATTAAAGTGATAGTGTTCAAATTAGGCTCAGAGGAATACGGTATCGAAGTTGAGAAGGTACAGACTATTGAGCGTATGATGCCAATTACACGCGTACCTAAAACGTATTCTTTTATCAAAGGTGTAATTAATTTACGTGGAGTTGTTATTCCCGTGATTGACCTTCGTGGCCGCTTTGGGATCGAAGAGGCGGAGCACACGGATCAGACTCGTGTAATCATCGTATCTGTTAATGAAATGGAAGTAGGTTTCATTGTAGATTCAGCAAATGATGTAATAGATTTGAATAGAGATTCTATCGATACACCTCCAGATGTTGTTGGCGGCATCAAAGCAAAGTATTTAGATGGGGTGGCCAAGATAGGCGAAGAGCGCTTGCTGATCATGCTTAATTTGTCAGAAGTGCTTAACAAAGGCGAAATCGTTCAATTAGAAAGCCTAGAGGGCTAACCTGTGGAATTATTTAAGCACTATAAGGATTTCAAAATGGATGTGCTTAAGGAAGTCGGGAATATTGGAGCTGGAAATGCAGCCACCGCATTATCACAGCTTTTGAATAAGCCGATTGATATGGCAGTTCCCAAGGTACAGCTTCTCAACTTTGAAGAGATTACGGACAAAGTTGGTGGAGCTGAAGAATTTGTATACGCAGTTTTCTTACGTGTAGAGGGTGAAGCTCCGGGCAACCTGTTTTTCATTCTTTCACCGGAAGCGGCTTTGAACTTACTTAGTCGCATCGCAGGCATCGAGATTTTGAGTGACCAAGAGCTTGGAGAAATGGAGCTTTCTGCGCTGAGTGAAATTGGCAATATTTTGGCCGGGTCGTACCTATCTTCTCTTGCAGACTTCACCTCACTTTCTATGTATCCAACAGTTCCTGCACTTGCCATGGATATGGCTGGAGCCATCCTAAGCTACGGTTTGCTGCAATTTGGGCAAATGGGTGACGATGCATTGTTGATCGATACTACCTTTTTTGAGGGGAAAAACGAAATTGAAGGGCAATTTTTCCTTATTCCCGATCCGGAATCATTCCCGAAAATCTTCAAATCGCTAGGAGTCCCGTTTGAAAATGATTGAAGAACAAAGCATCATTAAAGTAGGGATGGCAGATCTTAACATTGGAAGCCAGGATAGTTTGATTCGTACAACGGGTCTTGGCTCCTGCGTAGGATTGACATTGTTTGACCCTGGAAAAAAACTCGCAGGTATGGCGCATGTAATGCTCCCTACTTCTGAGATTGCTAGGGAAGGGCAATTAAACATCGCTAAGTTTGCAGATACTGCAGTGCCGGAGCTCTTATCCCGTTTGCTGGAACTTGGTGCGGTTCGAAGTCGGATCGTGGCCAAGATGGCAGGAGGATCACAAATGTTTGCCTTTGCCGGGGGGAGCGACACCATGAGGATCGGGCCTCGTAATGTTGAATCTTGTAAACTTGCTCTTGAGCTCTTAAAAATTCCGTTAATTGCGGAAGATACGGGCGGTAATTATGGCCGTACGATAGAAATTGCCTGCAACACTGGTGTATTGTTCATCCGCAGTGTGCAAAAAGGCGCTAAGGAAATATAAATATGAAGATGATAGGAAACATTTTAATAAACTTGCTGTTTGGTTTGATAGGTTTTGTATTCACATTTTTTGTAACCTACAGTAATAATGTTCTCGGCACTAGTTTATTACGAAGCCTATTAGGATTTATCATATGGTTTCTGCTTGCTTTCCTCCTAAGATGGGTATTGGGTTTTATTATGTATCAATCTTCGCCTCCAGTTGAACAGGATGCTGACGGAGAAGAACTTGGTGCGAAACTAGACATCAGTACCCCTGATGAGGATGAAGAGTTAATCAACCTGCTCAAACCGAAGCCAGGACAAGGAAGTGGGAACAGTGAGGGGTTCAAGCCTCTTACACCCCCAAAACTAGTCTCTATGAAAGATCCTGAAGAATTGGCCAAGGCCGTTCGTCACCTGAAAGAAGAATAAGCGAGCGCTGTGGCGGAATCGGTTATCTTAAAATATAAGGGTGTATAAGCTTCCGCTATACATTATCCTTATATTTCTCGCTTAAACGCTGCCGTCCTTAGGAGGACACCGAAGGCGTTTATGCTTGTGACAAGGCAGGTTTCGCCGCGACAAGCTCTCTGACTAAACTTTGGGAAGGGTGAAAGCTATTGAACGAGCGTAAAGCTTCTCAATTGGAAACTGACGAGCTATGGGAACAGTGGAAAGAACACAATAACCCTGAAGCCAAAAAGAAGCTGATAGAGAGTTACCTCCATATTGTTGATTATGTATCCAGCCGTTTGGCTGTGGGATTACCCAAGAATGTTTCTAAAGATGATCTAGCGAGCAATGGAGTAATGGGACTAATTGATGCGATTGAAAAATTCGACTACAAACGAGGATTACAGTTTCAGACATATGCTTCATGGCGAGTACGCGGTGCAATTTTAGATTCCTTACGCCAAAGTGATTGGGTTCCTAGATCTGTGCGAGAAAAAGCTAAAAAAATCGAGGACGCTTATCAGCAACTTGAACAGAAGTATCTAAGATCTGTTAGTGATGAGGAAATGAGTCTATACCTGGATATAAGTGTAACAGAATTTCAAAATATGTTGCAGGATGTGGCTGTTATGTCACTATGTTCACTAGAAGACCCGATCCGTGAAGAGGAATCAGAGACCCGAATGTCCATACTGGTGGACGATAAAGCTAAGAATCCGGATAGCAAGGTAAATGAGTTCTACTTACGCGAAGCGCTCACCAAAGGTATTGAGAAATTAACGGTGAAAGAACGGACCGTCGTGTCCCTTTTATATTATGAAGATTTATCATTGAGCGAAATTGCAGAGGTCATGTCATTATCTCCTTCACGGATTTCGCAGCTTCATTCCAAGGCCATTTTACGGCTGAGGGGAACGCTTGAGAAAAATCGCGATCTACTTATGCAGAATGATTAACCGTTAGCGGTGACAAGGGGGAGCAAAATTGATCGGTCAAAATGCTTTGGATCAGTACTTAAGTATTACTTTTTCGGATGACAAAGGGATCGCGTATTTGCAGTTCTCCAAAAAAGATGAGAAATTTTCCTGCTCACCTACAGAATTGGAAAGCTTCCTGAACAGTCACAATATTCGCTACGGGATCCAGCGAGATGTTGTTGAACGTATTTGTAGTCATCCGGAGGAGTTTTTTTGGAGCAAAGTCGCTATTGCTACGGGTGAACCAGCAGTTAATGGAGTCGACGGAAGTATAATGCTCACTGTTGATCTGGAAGAGGATCGCAAGCCGCTTGAAAAAGCGGATGGTAAGGTAGATTATAAGGATTTAGTTCGGCTTCGTAACGTGCTCAAAGGAAAATTGATCGCTAGAATTATCCCTGCTCAGCCTGGTAAACATGGAAAGACTGTAACTGGGGATCAGCTTGCTTTCAGAGCTGGAAAGGAAGCTCATTTTAAAGTCGGAAAGAATGTACTTGTTGATAACAATGGAACATCGATGTATGCCGCAATTGACGGTCTTGTTACTTTAACCGATAGCGGTAAAATCAATGTTTTTCCTGTATATGAAGTGAATGGTGATGTGGATTACAGTACTGGGAACATAGATTTTGTAGGTACTGTTGTTATTCGAGGAAACGTACTTTCCGGCTTTTCTGTAAAGTCAGCTGGTGATATTCGTGTAGTTGGTGGAGTAGAGGGAGCAGAATTAATCTCTGGTGGATCCATTGAAATCACGGGTGGAATTATCGGCTATAACAAAGGACATGTAACCGCTGGGAAGAATGTAAAGGTCTCATTTATTCAAGATGGCAATGTTACCGCTGGTGAAGATGTCATTGTATCCCAGAGTATTATGCATTCCAATATACGTGCGGGCAGGGATGTGCTTTGTAACGGTGCTAAGGGTTTAATCGTAGGCGGAACTGTTCAGTCCGGGGAAAGAGTTGTGGCACGCACAATAGGCAATACCATGTCCACAGCGACTGCGATTGAGGTAGGTGTAGTGCCTGAACTCAGAAATGAGATTAACGAACTACGTCAATCGCTACGACAGTTGCTTGAAAATGAGGACAAGACTTCTAAAGCGCTGTATCTCTTAAATCAACTGGCAACTAACGGTCAACTACCTGCGGATAAAGTGGCGCTTCGTGTTAAATTGAATGCTACTAAACAATCTCATCAACGTGAGGAAAAAAGAATTAAAGAACGCGTGCTGGAGATTGAAAGAATGCTAGAAGATACAGGTAGAGCTAGAGTTGAAGTGATCAAGACAATCTATGGTGGATCCAAGATTATGATCGGCAGATATACCCGATTTGTAAAGGACCCTACCGAACGAGTTGTGTTTGCCTATAGTGAAGGTGATATATCCTTAACGCCATACAATTAATTAGGCGGGCAGCATTAGCGGCCGGCCATTCTTGAAATTTAAGAAAGTATAGGTTTCACGTTATACATTATCCTTATATTTTTACGAGAAACGGTTATCGTCTCTAAAAGACGACAACATCGTTTCTTCTTATGAGAAGAGGGTTATGATGAGCCTAAAACCAGTGGAACTGCAAATTGCGCTACCTCGGACTACGGAGGCGGGGAAGATTCAGAATGAATCTCAGCAGCGCCCCGCGATTGATCAGCATCAACTGGCCGGACAAAATGTGAAGCAAAGCCAGGAAATGACCATGCGAAGCTCTGAGGTGGATGAATCCTCTGAACCTGCTTTGCGTGATGGCGGAGATAAAGGCAATCATCATTCCGGAGGGAATCCATCCTCTGAGAAACGTTCGAAGCCAGGAACTCGTGATGCGGAACATCCTTACAAAGGACAACGCATTGATCTGAGTCTTTAATCAGTAATTATAAATTATATTTGATTTGTAAAAGGAGATAAGGCACTTGCAACCATGGGTGTATATTGTGCTAGTAGGTGTCGCCGCTATTCTTTATGCCCTTCTACTTCCAGCACGTATGAAGGAAGGAAAAGCCGAACAGCAGAGCCTCAAAGAAACGGAGGCTGCGCTTGAGCTATATATGGCTGACATAGAGCGCGAGAATGAAGAGCTAGTACAGCTAGTCAGCAGTATTAAACAGCAATCTCAAACTAATCATAATGCAATGCAAGGGCAGATTAGCGATTTGCAGCTTCAATTAAAAGAATTACAGCAAAGCTCTGTACTACTAGAAGGCCGGGTAACTGACGAAGAAAACCGGTTAAGAGAGTTGGAAGTTTCGGTTGAGAAGGGCTCGTATATTAAGGTTACGGCGAGCGGGGATCCGTCTGTCGGGGCTGAAATGAGTTCAAAACAATCCGAGGTGAAAGCAAAACCTATTAGTTCTATTAAATTGCGATATCCACGATTGTTTGAACTGCATGAGCAGGGGAAATCGATAGACTCCATTGCCAAGACGGCTGGACTTCAGCGGGGAGAAGTGCAACTGATTCTGCAACTCGCCAAACAGGAGGAATCGGTATGATGAAGAACCGTTCTTTTTTGTTTGGACTTGGCACAGGGCTAATAGCAGGAGCATTACTGCTTCAATTAATGATATCCGGCGGGGCAGCTCCACTGACCAAGGAACAAGTACTACAAGGAGCCGAAAAATTGAACTTGAAGGTTATCGACGCAGCTACTGAACCCCCTTCAGATGAGGCTTCTTTGGAAGAGGCTGATCAAGATCAGGAGAATGTCGGACTAACTGATGGAAGTCAGGAGAATGTGACACCTTCTGAGCCTGCAGTAGCGGCTTCTCCCGCTCCTGTAGTAACTCCTACAGTATCTGATAACCCCAATAAGGTTATCCCTCCACAAGAGCCATCAACGCCTAAAGAAGGTACTGTTGAGACACCAGGGGTCACTACAGCACCGTCTGCTGTTACACCTGTTGAGCCTAATGTCACTGCGAATACAGGGGTATTTGTTCGTATACCTTCAGGAAGCACACTGACAAAAACAGCAGATATTTTGGAGAAGGCTGAGGTCATTAAGGATAAGGCTGATTTTCTTAAAGCCGCCAATCAACGCGGGATCAACAAGAAAATACAATCGGGTTCTTACAACTTTAATAAAGACGAGACTCTAGACTCTATATTAGAAAAATTAATTAGTTTTCAATGATCGTTGCATACACTAATAAAATATGGTATAGTAATTGACGGTGTTAAAACACACGCCGGTTGATTTCGACAAGGGGTGCTTTCTTCTGAAGAAAGTCTTGCTGAAAGATGACGCACGGCGGAGGAGACACACAATAAACCAAACTTAGGAGGTGTGTGAAGATGGCAGTAATCTCCATGAAACAGCTTCTAGAAGCTGGGGTACACTTCGGTCACCAGACTCGTCGTTGGAACCCAAAGATGGATCGTTATATCTTCACTGAAAGAAACGGAATTTACATTATTGACTTGCAAAAAACAGTCAAGAAGGTAGAAGAAGCTTACAACTTTGTAAAAAGCGTCGCTGGTGACAACGGCACAATCCTATTCGTAGGAACAAAGAAACAAGCACAAGATTCCGTAAAAGAAGAAGCAGAACGTTCAGGTATGTTCTTCATTAACCAACGTTGGTTGGGCGGAACTCTTACTAACTTCCAAACTATCCAAAAACGTATTGATCGTTTGAAGAAATTGGAATCTTGGGAAGAAGACGGTACTTTCGAAGTTCTACCTAAGAAAGAAGTTATCCTTCTTCGCAAAGAAAAAGATCGTCTTGAGAAATTCTTGGGCGGTATCAAGAACATGAAAGGTCTACCAAGCGCGTTGTTCATCATTGACCCGCGTAAAGAGCGTATCGCAGTTGCAGAAGCTCGCAAATTGGGTATTCCAATCGTAGCTATCGTTGATACTAACTGTGATCCAGACGAAATCGACTACGTAATTCCAGGTAACGACGACGCTATCCGCGCCGTGAAATTGTTGACTGGTAAAATGGCAGACGCTGTTGTTGAAGCTCACCAAGGCGAAGACACAACTACTGCTTAAGTAGCGACTAACACATACAAGAACTTAAATGAAAAGGGTGGTTGGCAGGTGGATAACCTCTCACTGCCCTTTTTTTAGGATAAAGGCCTTAAATAATGTGAGAAAACGACAATTACCTGGAGGGAATAAACAATGGCAGTTGATGCAAAAGCAGTAAAAGAACTTCGTGAAAGAACAGGCGCTGGTATGCTTGATTGTAAAAAAGCGCTTGAAGAAGCTAATAACGATATCACTAAAGCAGCAGAATTGCTTCGTGAAAAAGGTCTGTCCGCAGCAGCAAACAAAGCAGGACGTATTGCTACTGAAGGTGTTGTAGAATCTTACATCCACGCTGGCGGCCGTATTGGTGTACTTGTAGAAATCAACTGCGAAACTGACTTTGTTGGTAAAACAGATTCCTTTAAGGAATTTGCTCGCGATATCGCTATGCAAATCGCTGCAGCAAATCCGCGTTATGTTCGTCGTGAAGAAGTTCCACAAGAAGATGTAGAAAAAGAAAAAGAAATCCTGAAAGCTCAAGCTTTGAACGAAGGTAAGCCTGAGAAAATCATTGAAAAAATGGTTGAAGGACGTATTGGAAAATATTACGAAGAATATTGCTTGCTTGAGCAAACCTTCGTTAAAGACCCTGACAAAACAATCTCCCAATTGCTGAACGAAAAAATCAGCACTATCGGAGAAAACATCTCGATCCGTCGTTTTGCTCGTTTTGAACTAGGCGAAGGTTTGGAAAAGAAAGTGGATAACTTTGTTGAAGAAGTTATGGCACAAGTTAATAATTAATAACAGCTTCATCATAAATGTGAAGAATTGAATAAAGGCAAGCATCAGAAGAGCGGAACACGTACACGTAGTGTTCCGTCTTTTGCAGAAAGTGAGGGTATACATTTGGAACAGCCGGTATTTAAGAGAGTAGTCCTTAAGGTAAGTGGAGAGTCTTTGGCAGGACAAAACGGATATGGTATTGATGCCGACATGATTATTTCCATCGCTGAACAGATCAAGGAAGTTGTTGAGCTTGGCGTTCAGGTTGCGATTGTTTGTGGCGGAGGTAACATTTGGCGTGGGATCGCCGGCAGCGCAAGCGGCATCGATCGCGCTACTGCAGATTATATGGGCATGCTGGCAACAGTAATGAATTCACTTGCTCTGCAGGATGCATTAGAGCAAATCGATGTGCCTACTAGAGTGCAGACTTCGATCTCGATGCAGCAAATTGCTGAACCGTACATTCGTCGTCGTGCGATTCGTCACTTGGAGAAGGGTCGCGTCGTTATTTTTGCAGCAGGCACAGGTAACCCATTCTTCTCTACAGATACTACTGCAGCACTTAGAGCGGCAGAGATCGAAGCAGAAGTGATTCTGATGGCGAAGAATAAGGTTGATGGTGTATATTCAGCAGATCCGTTTAAAGACAGCACAGCCGAGAAATTTGAACAGCTCACTTACATGGATGTTCTGAACAAAAACCTTGGTGTTATGGATTCAACAGCATCATCTCTTTGCATGGATAATAATATACCGCTCATTGTATTTGCCATTACTGAACAAGGCAATATCAAACGTGTCGTTCTCGGTGAGAAGATCGGGACGATTGTTAAAGGGAGTGTAGATTAATGCCACAATCGGTCAAAAAAAATGCCGAAGAACGTATGGAAAAAGCGATTTCATCGCTGAAACGTGATTTGGCAACATTGCGTGCAGGACGCGCTACAACATCACTGCTGGATCGCATTCAAGTTGAATATTACGGTTCTCCTACCCCAATCAATCAGTTGGCGAATATCAGTACTCCGGATACCCGGACACTGTTAATCCAACCTTGGGACAAAACATCGATGTCTGACATTGAACGGGCGATCATGAAATCGGATATCGGTTTAACGCCTGCCAATGACGGTACAATTATTCGTCTTTCTATCCCACCGCTGACTGAAGAACGTCGGACGGATTTGGTGAAACTGACGAAGAAATTTGGTGAAGAAGCGAAAGTAGCGATCCGCAACATTCGCCGCGATGCTAACGATGATATCAAGAAGATGGAGAAAAACGGTATCTCAGAAGATGAGTCCCGTGGCCATCAGGAAGACATTCAAAAGACAACGGATAAGTTCATAGCCGAAGTCGACAAAGTGCTTGTATCCAAAGAAAAAGAGATTATGGAAGTATAAAGATATTCTAGAGACTTAAGGCCCCTCCGTTAATGGTGGGGTTTGTCTCTTTCTGATAAGAGCTTGGAGGAAACGGAAATGATCAAACGGGTTCAAGCGTGGCTGAGCCGTAAAGACAGGCAACAGCCAGTCGAGATTTCACCGGATAACATTCCCCGGCATGTGGCTGTTATTATGGACGGCAATGGGCGTTGGGCTAAGCGACGCGGGTTGCCGCGCGTTGTGGGTCATCAGAATGGCATGAAGGCTGTTAAACGTGCTACAATCGCTGCAGACGAACTGGGTGTTGAGTTTTTGACGATGTATGCGTTCTCGACAGAAAATTGGAAACGACCAAAGGAAGAAGTCGATTATCTGATGCGCTTGCCAGTGGAGTTTCTAGCCATTGAGCTTGATGAGCTGATTGAGAAGAATGTCCAAGTACGTATGATGGGGGATACTGATGCATTGCCTTCATACACCCGTAAAGCTATGGAAGAAGCGATTTCCCGGACACAGGGCAATACTGGACTTATATTGAATTTTGCTCTTAATTATGGGGGACGCAAAGAAATTGAGGACTGCATGCGCAGCATTGGTAAGGACATCCAATCAGGGGCCTTATCACCGGACGATATTACGACTGATCTAATCGATAGCCGGATGTTATCAGGTGGGTTACCAGATCCGGATTTGCTTATACGTACAAGCGGAGAAATACGACTTAGCAATTTCATGCTATGGCAGCTTGCTTATTCTGAGCTGTGGTTTACTGATGTGTATTGGCCTGAATTTGATAAGGAGCATTTGCATCAGGCAGTTGCTGAATATCAACGCCGTACACGCCGTTATGGTGGACTGAAGTAGCTTGATAGGAGATGGAAACCTTTGAAGCAGCGATTGATTACCGGAATTGTTGCCGGAGCACTATTTTTAGGCTTATGCGTATTAGGAAATTGGCCATATCAGTTGTTACTTACTGCCATGGCTTTTATCGGGTTGTATGAATTTGTGAAAATGATAGGGATACCTGCGCTTTCCGGTTCTACCGTTCTTGGTTATGCAGCCATCCTAAGTTTCATGATCCCTTGGAATTTACTGGGAGTATCTGCGCCGTTTTCGTGGGAACAAGGAATTTGGATTCTGCTGCTGTTGTTCCTTTTAGTTACAGTTTTTACTAAAAATAAATTGGATATTCGAGTAACAGCCTTGCTGTTTACTGGTATAGTATACATTGGAATGGGTTTTTCTTATATGGCCATGGCTCGTGCATCGGATGACGGACATGGTTTGTTCTGGACTTTTTTGCTACTTTTCTGCATTTGGGGTAGTGATGCCGGGGCTTACTTTGTTGGGAAAAGCATGGGGAAAAACAAGCTTTGGCCTGCCATCAGTCCTAACAAAACGGTGGAAGGTGCAGTAGGTGGAGTGCTGATCTCGATGCTGATCGCTATCATTTTTGCAATATTTGCTCCTGAGCATTTAGCGATAGGACGAGCGCTTCTTATAGGGCTTTCTTGTGCAGTAATGGGTCAGCTTGGTGATCTTGTGCAATCAGCCTATAAACGTGCGTATGGTATCAAAGATTCTGGCACACTTCTACCTGGTCACGGCGGTATTCTTGATCGATGTGACAGCTGGATTATCGTATTTCCATTCGTACATATCGTAACGCTAATGCCTTACTATTAACGGGAGGAGAGGGTATAACTATGAAAAAAATAAGTGTTCTTGGTTCCACCGGCTCTATCGGCACTCAGACTCTAGATGTCATCGCTATGCACCCGGACTCTTTTCAAGTAGATGGCTTGGCGGCTGGAACGAATACAGCATTATTGCTGGAACAAGTTCGCCTTTTTAAGCCACGTCGAGTTTCTGTTGCGACAAAAGAACTGGCAGATGAGATTAGATCCAGTCTGCCTACTGGCATACAGCTATTCAGCGGAAATGAAGGCCTAGTTGAGGTAGCAGCGGGTGGAGACGCCGAAATGGTCGTAACGGCTGTTATGGGTAGTGTAGGCCTCCAATCCACATTAGCTGCTATCGAAGCAGGAAAACATATTGGACTAGCCAATAAAGAGACTTTGGTTACCGCAGGACATCTCGTCACTGAACTGGCTAATCGTAAGGGCGTTAAGTTGCTACCTATTGATAGTGAGCATTCCGCTATTTTTCAGTGCTTAAATGGTGAGAATCTTTCTGATATTGCGTGTATCACTTTAACAGCTTCTGGTGGATCTTTCCGAGATTTCACTCGTGATCAACTCAAAAATGTAACCGTAGAAGATGCACTTCGTCATCCGAATTGGAGCATGGGCGCGAAAATCACAATTGATTCTGCTACAATGGTGAATAAGGGGCTTGAGGTAATTGAAGCGCATTGGCTATTCGGTCTACCTTATGAACAAGTAAATGTACTTTTGCATCCAGAGAGTATCATTCATTCTTATGTGGAGTTCCGCGATAGCAGCATTATTGCTCAGCTTGGGAATCCCGATATGCGTGTCCCAATTCAATATGCACTCACGTATCCCGAACGCTGGGAGTCACCGGCTCAGCGTTTATCGTTAGCTGAAATTGGGCGTTTGACTTTCCGAGAAATGGACTTTGAACGGTTCCCTGCACTTAAGCTAGCCATGGATTGTGGAAAAGCTGGAGGGACTGCAACTACTGCTTTTAATGCGGCAAATGAAATCGCTGTTGCTCGTTTCTTGAGCCATGAGATCCCATTTCTGCGCATTGAGGAGATCATTGGGGAAGTGCTGCATCGTCATATTAACGAGGACCATCCGAATTTGGAACAAATTGAATTCTGTGATAAACGTGTTCGTGAGCTGGCAGCATCGCTTTAGAACGTAGGAAACTCTCTTGTTAAAAATATAAGAAAGTATAAGTTTCACTTTATACATTATCCTTATATTTCTCGCGTAAACGCGTACTGTCTCCTTAAGGGACGCCGATGGCGTTATTGCTTGACTGGAAATACTTACTTTGCCCTAAAAATAGGTTGGGACAGTTGATTCTCTTGTGCCTGATCGGAGAATAATGATAAATTAAGAGGACATACTTCGGTCTTACACCTAAAGGGGGATGATACGTTTGGAAATGGTTCAAGTCGTTTTATTAACGGTGCTCATGTTTTTTGTCCTGGTGACTGTACATGAATGGGGTCACTATTATTTTGCCAAACGCGCCGGTATTCTCGTGAGGGAATTTGCTATCGGTTTCGGTCCGAAACTGTTTTCTTATAAACGGAATGAGACACAGTTCACTCTGCGTTTACTGCCTTTTGGCGGTTATGCCCGGATGGCTGGTGAAGATCCAGAGATTATTGAAATTGGCTCAGGACAGACCATTGCGGTAAGACTCGGCCAGGATAACAAAGTAAAAAATATTTATCTGGACGCACTGGATACACGTAAAAATGTTATCCGTGGTGAGGCCCTGCATACCGATCTCGAAAATGATCTGCAAATCCGCTTGGATGTGGATGGCGAAGTTACTACTTATGACGTTCATCCGCAAGCGATGATGATTAAAGGAACGCAACAGACTCAGATTGCACCTAAAGATCGTCAATTCGGCAGCAAAACCGTGGGTCAGCGTGCATTGGCTATTGTTGCGGGTCCTGTAATGAACTTCCTGTTAGCTTTTGTTCTGTTTGCCATCCATTTGCAAATGGTTGGTATTCCGGTCGAGAATCCAACTTATGTTAAGATTGGCGACATTTCTGCAGGAATGCCAGCTCAAGAGGCGGGATTGCAGAAGGGTGACATTATTGTCTCCATTAACGGTGAGAAGATTGGTGCCGATTACCAAAAAATGATTGATTTAACCTCGGAGTCCAAAGGGAAAGAAATGAAATGGACGCTGCAACGTGGTGATGAGACCCTTAACGTGACTCTCGTTCCTCGCAGCATGGAGGGACAAGAAGGCGGGAAAATAGGGATTACACCTGAGCTGCCTACCCGTAAAGCAGGGGTTGGCGAGACGTTGACAGGTTCAGGTAAAGCTATGGTCGATACGACTGAAGCTATCTTTCTGGGCTTTAAACAATTGATCAATAAATTCAATATGGATGATATTGGAGGTCCGGTACGAACCTTTGAAGTAACCGGTCAAATTGCTCAACAAGGCATTCAGTATCTTACCTATTGGGCTGCTATCCTAAGTCTATATCTGGGGATTTTTAACCTACTACCGATTCCGGCACTTGATGGAAGCCGTTTGGCGTTCCTAGGCGTGGAAGCTTTACGTGGTAAACCTGTAGATCCGAGTCGTGAAGGCATGGTTCACTTTGTTGGATTTGCACTGTTATTCTTATTAATGATTGCTGTTACGTATAATGATATATTACGTTTGATCAGCGGCTAATTTTCTTCGGGAGGCATTCCATTACATGGCAAAAGATAAGCAATTCGTTACGGAAATCACGCCGCAAAGCGAGGATTTCTCACGCTGGTATATTGATGTTATTAAAAAAGGAGACTTGATGGATTACTCTCCTGTACGTGGCTGTATCGTATTTAAGCCAGAAGGCTATGAAATATGGGAGCATATACAGGAGGAAATGAACCGTCGCCTCAAGGAAACTGGGCATCGTAATGCTTATTTTCCAGTGTTCATTCCAGAGAGTTTCTTTCAAAAGGAAAAGGATCATATTGAAGGCTTTAATCCCGAGCTGCCATGGGTAACTGAGGCTGGTGGTGACGTGCTTGAGGAACGTTTGGCAGTCCGTCCTACATCTGAGACCATGTTCGGGCATATGTATTCTAAATGGATCCAGTCCTATCGTGACCTTCCAGTTCTAATCAATCAATGGGCGAATGTGGTTCGTTGGGAGAAGCGTACTTTACCATTTATCCGTACTACTGAGTTTCTTTGGCAAGAAGGGCATACTGCGCATGAGAATGAAGCAGAAGCTCGTGAAGAAACTATGAAGATGCTGGATAACTACCGTGATTTTGCTGAGACTTTTCTTGCCATTCCGGTAATCACTGGACAGAAGACACCTTCCGAACGCTTTGCCGGTGCAGTAGATACGTATTCAATTGAAGCGATGATGAAAGATGGACGTGCTGTTCAGGCTGCTACCTCACATTACTTAGGTACCAAGTTTGCAACAGCTTTTGAAATCCAATATTTGAGTCGCGACAATAATCTGGAATATGTGCATACCACTTCATGGGGATCCACTACACGCTTGATTGGTTCGCTAATTATGGTGCATGGCGATGACCGTGGTCTTGTTCTGCCGCCTAAGGTAGCACCGACTCAAGTGATTATGATTCCTATTGGACCACCTAAAACTCGCGAAGCCGTGATTGGACGGACGGACGAGCTGTTCAAGGAGCTGAAGAACGCCGGCGTTCGTGTACGTGTGGACGATCGTTCAGATGTAACACCAGGCTGGAAGTTCAATGAATATGAAATGCGCGGTGTACCTGTTCGCTTGGAGCTTGGACCACGCGACATGGAGAATGGCGTTTGCGTTATAGTCTCACGTGTCACTGGTGAGAAGAAGATTATTCAGCAGGAGAACCTTGTTGAAGAGGTACAAGCAATGCTCGAGCAGGTTCATAATGAAATGTTCGAACGTGCACTGAAATTCCGCGAAGACCATTTCTATTCTGTGGATTCCTTGGAAGAAATGAAAGCTTCGATGGAAGAAAAACGCGGCTTTGCACTAGCTGGTTGGTGTGGTTCCGAAGAATGCGAGTCCAAAGTGAAGGAAGAGACAGGTGCGGGCAGCCGTAACATTCCTTTCGATCCAGCGGAGAAAAAGCAAGTCTGCATTTGCTGTGGTAAACCAGCTGAGCATACTGTAGTTTTTGCAAAGGCATATTAATCTTTTGGCACCGATTAACAGTCTTGTAGTATTTTAATCTAGCTTCTGGAGAGAGGAGTCAGTGGGCCGAAAGAACCCAATGCTTTTTGAATCCAGAAGCTTTTTAAAATATATGAATTTATAGGCTTACGTTATAAATTATACTTCTATTTTTACCAGAAACTGTTATTGTCTTTAAAAGACGACAATGTCGTTTCTTCTTAAAATATTGTACTTTCACTGAATATCATTGATTGTGTTTTACGGAGTTATCAAAGGTGGGAGGAAAGCATGGAACAAAACCAGGAGAGAAGAAAAAGATTCGAGCTCTTGATGAAGCAAGGTGAAATTCCACCTGCAATCATGGATCCCTACTTTTTAGATGGATATATAGAACGTGTAGAGATCAGCCGCGGTAACCGAGACTGGCAAATTGTGATTTCGAAAGAAAGTCTGGTTCCAGCGCAGGTATACCGGACATTTTGCCTCAGAATGCGCGAAAAGCTGCAGCATATTGCCAAAGTTAGCTTTTTATTCGTATATGATGAAAAAGTCAGTCGGGCAGAGCTTATCCAAGAATATTGGGGATTGTTTCTGGAGTGGGTGACCCGCGAGATCCCTTCGGTTAACGGCTGGCTGACACGCTCTACCCAAGAGCTTAAAGATGACACTTTAATGTTGACAATGAGTGACTCCACTTCTATGGAGCTTGCTCGTAAAAAGGGCATCGATGGGGCAATTATTAAATTTTATGATAAGTATTTCGGACTCTCCTTAAAAGTTAAAGTGCTAATGGCGGAGAATGAAAATAACAATATTGAAGCATACGAAGAATTTCAGCAAAAGCTGCAGCAGGAACAACGAGAGATCGTTGAGCAAATGATGACTGCAGTAGAAACAGATGCACCTCCTGATGATAGTGATCCTAATGAAGTGATTAAGCTTCAGGTGGGGTATGAAATTAAGGAACAGGCTGTACCGATTCTTGAAATTCAAGATGAAGAGAAGAAAATTACAATTCAAGGCACCATTTTTGGTCTAGATCGTAAGGAGCTTCGCAATGGCAGTACCTTGTTCACCTTCAGCTTGACAGATTTCACCGATTCTTTGCAAATGAAGATGTTTGCTAAGACCAAGGAAGATCTTAAGGTGATGAGTCAGCTTGCTAATGGCAAATGGGTAAGAGCACGCGGGAAGGTAGAATATGACCGGTTCATGCAAGTTCCTGAGCTAGTGATGATCCCTTCGGACTTAACAGAAGTTAAGGCACCACCTGCAAGGAAAGATACGGCGCCTAAGAAACGGGTGGAGTTCCACCTTCACACTACTATGAGTACGATGGATGCGGTCACTCCGATTACCAGCTATGTCAAAACAGCTGCCCAGTGGGGGCATCCAGCAATTGCTATTTCTGATCATGGCGGGGTTCAGGCTTTTCCAGATGCGAACCATGCAGCTCATAAGCATAAGATAAAAATGATTTATGGTGTGGAAGCCAATGTTGTGAATGACTCTGTAAATATTGTTGAGAATGCTCAGCCTTTGGACTTGAAGACAGCTACTTATGTAGTGTTTGATATAGAGACCACAGGGTTATCGATTACCCGCAATAATATTACGGAGCTCGCGGCCATTAAAATGTGCGCAGGCAAAGAAGTAGATCGTTATTCTACTTTTGTTAACCCGCATGAGAAGATCCCTTATCATATTCAGCAATTGACCAATATTACGGATGAAATGGTTAAGGATGCTCCTGATCTGGAGCCAGTGCTGCGTAAGTTTGTTGAGTTTGTGGGTGACAGTATCCTAGTCGCTCATAACGCCAGATTTGATATGGGTTTTATTCAGGCCTCATTACGTAAAATAGGTGAACCTGTGCTTCCGAATCCGTCTCTTGATACACTTGAGCTCGCACGGTTACTATTTCCAACTATGAAGAATCACAGGCTGAACACATTAGCCGATAAATATAAAGTTCTTCTGGAAAGCCATCACCGCGCGATAGACGATACCATAGCACTCGGTGGTATTTTAACAGGATTGCTTGCGGATGCTGAAAAGATGAAGGGCATGACTCGCCTTGATAGACTGAACGATTATGTGGGTAATGATCTTTCGAATACAAGACCGTTTCACTGTAATATCTATGCACTTAATCAGGTGGGCAAAAAAAATCTTTATAAGCTCATTTCCATGTCTCATACGGAATATTTCAAACGTGTACCTTGTATTCCTAAATCCAAGCTGGAAGAGCATAGAGATGGACTACTCGTAATTTCCGGTTGTGAACGTGGTGAGTTTTTTGAAGCAGTACTCAACAAAACGACTGAGGAAGCCATGGAGGTTGCTCATTTTTATGATGTGCTGGAGATTCAGCCATTGACCATGTACATGCATTTGGTGGACAAGGGCTTTGTAGCAGGTCCTGATGAGCTTCGCGATGTAGTCCGCAAGGTTTGCGAAATAGGTGAACAGTTAAATAAACCTGTTATAGCGACGGGGAATGTGCATTATCTTGAACCCCGGGACAAGCTGTATCGTGATATTACGATTAATGGGATCACAGGCTTTAGTCCGCTTAAAGACCAACGTAAACCGGATGCACACTTCCGCACAACGGATGAAATGCTGTCTGAATTCGAATTTCTCGGTGCTGAAAAAGCGATGGAAGTCGTGGTTACGAATACAGTTGAGCTGGCAGAACGTTTTGAAGAGCTGGAGTTATTTCCAGATAAGCTATTTACACCAATTCTTGAAGGGGCGGACGAAGAAATTCGCGAGACCTGTTATAACACTGCCAAATCCATTTATGGCGAAGAACTACCTGAAGTAGTTATTGCCCGTTTGGAGAAAGAGCTTGCTCCGATTATTAAATTCGGGTTCTCTGCCAACTATTTGATTTCTGAACGTCTCGTTAAAAAATCAAATCGAGATGGATATCTCGTAGGCTCGCGGGGTTCTGTAGGCTCCTCTGTAGTAGCCACATTTCTTGGGATTTCAGAGGTTAATCCTTTGCCTGCGCATTATATTTGCCTAAACCCCGAGTGTCGCCATAGTGAATGGTTCCTGGACGGTAGTGTGCGAAGCGGGTTCGATTTACCAGACAAAGTCTGTCCGGATTGCGGCGAGAAGCTCAAAGGTGAAGGCCAGGATATTCCGTTTGAGACCTTCCTTGGATTTAAAGGGGATAAGGTTCCCGATATCGACTTGAACTTCTCAGGGGAATATCAGCCGAATGCACATAACTTTACCAAAGAAATGTTTGGTGAGAAAAATGTATTCCGTGCCGGCACGATTGGTACGGTAGCTGAGAAGACTGCCTTCGGTTTTGCAAAAAAATACGAAGAATTGCACCAGAAACGTTGGCGCGGAGCTGAAGTTGGGCGTCTAGCGGCTGGCTGTACAGGTGTTAAACGCAGTACGGGACAGCATCCCGGCGGTATAGTCGTTGTTCCAGACTATATGGAGGTAGAAGATATTACACCAGTGCAATTCCCGGCGGATGATGTCAATGCCGAATGGAAGACCACACACTTTGACTATCACGCTTTTGATGCCAATTTGCTGAAGCTTGATATTCTGGGTCATGATGATCCGACGATGATGCGGATGCTGCAGGATTTGACAGGTGTAGATCCAACCTCAATTCCGATGAATGATCCGAAGGTAATGAGCATGTTTAACTCTACAGATGCACTTGGCGTAAGACCTGACGAAATCAGATCGCCGGTTGCGACATACGGAGTGCCCGAAATGGGTACCAAGTTTGTACGACAAATGCTTATTGAGTCAAAACCGTCCAGCTTTGCTGACTTACTACAAATCTCTGGTTTGTCACATGGTACTGGGGTTTGGCTTGGGAATGCGCAAGAGCTTATAAAGAATAACACTTGTAACATTAAGACAGTTATCGGTTGTCGTGATGACATCATGCTCTTCTTAATTTATAAAGCGGGAATGGATGCGAGCTTGGCCTTTAAAATTACCGAGAGTGTTCGTAAAGGTAAAGGATTGTCTGACGAATGGATCGAGGAAATGAAAAAGTGCAAGGTTCCGCAATGGTATATTGATTCTTGTCTGAAGATTCAATACATGTTCCCGAAGGCGCATGCGGCTGCATACGTTATTTCTGCAGTACGTACCGCCTACTTCAAGCTGTATCATCCTATTGAGTATTATGCGACCTATTTCTCTGTACGCGCAGCGGATTTTGATATTGAACTGTGCTGTAAGGGATATGAAGCTATCAACCGTCAGATCGTAGAAATTGAGCAAAAAGGATTTCAAGCTTTGCCTAAGGAAAAGGCTATGTTGCCTGTCCTTGAGATGGCTTTGGAGATGACGGCACGTGGATTTACATTCAAAAATATTGATCTTTACCGTTCGGAAGCGAATAAGTTTATTGTGGATGGAACCAGTTTGATTCCTCCGTTTTCCGCATTAGCGGGAATTGGTGAGAATGCCGCTATCAATATAGCCGCTGCGAAAGATGCTGGGGAGTTCCTTTCTATTGAGGATTTCCAGCAGAAATCCAAGGCGAGTAAGACAGTTATTGAGTTGCTGACCAATATGGGCTGCTTCCGCGGCTTACCGGAAAGCAATCAACTTTCCCTATTTTAAAGGCTTTAACAACACTTATTTCATGGCTAGAGAAGAGAGCTCCAAAGGGGGAGTCAAGGGCTAGCACTTGTCAGTCCAGACTCACTATGGTATAATTTCTTTGGTAATAATGAGATAAGTCCGTTGTGTAAAGAGTGGGGAAACCCACTCTTTATCTTTGGTATATAGCAAAAGACAAGTTCGTGGAGGTAATTTTCTTTTGAGCACACCCAAATCTAAAATTAAACAAACGGTAGAGCAGATGCTCGGGCCCTATCTCGACGACAATGGTTTCGAACTGGTGGACGTTGAATACGTGAAGGAAGGCTCCAATTGGTTTCTGCGTATATTCGTAGATAAAGAAGGCGGCATTGATATTGATGACTGCGGCAGCATTAGCGAATATTTCAGTCAGCAGTTGGATGAGAATGATCCTATCCCTGAGGCATATTTCCTTGAGGTTTCCTCACCGGGAGCAGAGCGTCCTCTCAAAAAAGCTGCGGATGTAGCTAAAGCGGTAGGCAAGGACGTGTATGTGACTGTTTATGAGCCGATTCAAGGACTCAAAGAATTTGAAGGTCGTTTGCTCTCGTTCGAGAACGAGGAACTGCTCATCTCCGCGGGCAAAAAAGAACATGTAGTACCGTACGCCAAAGTCGCAAGCGCGAGATTGGCCATTATTTTTTAACGTCTTGAAAGGGGGGCCGGAAATTCATGAGTATGGAGTTTATTGAAGCAATGAATGAGCTGGAAAGGGAGAGAGGCATCAGTAAAGATGTGCTGTTTGAAGCCATCGAAGCGGCGCTGATCTCTAGTTATAAACGTAATTTCAATGCAGCACAGAACGTACGTGTTGACATGAACCGCAACACAGGCGTAATCAAAGTGTTTGCCCGCAAGCTAATTGTTGAGGAGGTCCTGGATACAAGGACTGAAATCTCATTGCCGGCAGCCAGAGAAATTAACCCGCATTTCCAGCTTGAAGATATTGCTGAGCTTGAAGTGACACCACGTGATTTCGGGCGTATTGCTGCACAGACTGCAAAGCAGGTTGTAACACAACGGATTCGCGAAGCAGAGCGTGGACTCATCTATAATGCCTTTATTGACAAAGAAGATGATATCGTAACAGGACTTGTACAACGTCAAGATATGCGGAACATCTACATTGATCTTGGTAAAATCGAAGCGGTCTTGCCGCTTAGTGAATTGATGCCAGGTGAGAAGTTTAAGCAAAGCGAGCGTATCAAGGCTTATATCACTAAAGTTGAGAACACCACTAAAGGACCGCAAATTATGCTGTCCCGCAGTCATCCCGGATTGCTGAAGCGTCTGTTCGAACTCGAAGTTCCGGAAATTTTTGATGGTGTAGTTGAAATTCGTTCCGTAGCTCGTGAAGCTGGCTTCCGTTCGAAGATTGCTGTGTATTCCCGCAATCCAGAAGTAGATCCAGTTGGCTCTTGCGTGGGCCCAAGAGGAACACGCGTTCAGACCATCGTTACTGAGCTTCGTGGCGAGAAGATCGACATCGTACGTTACTCTGATCTGGTGCAGGAATATGTAGCTAATGCACTCAGTCCTTCTAAGGTCCTTGAAGTTCAAGTCTTTGAAGCAGAGAAAATGGCACGGGTGATCGTTCCTGATTATCAATTATCACTGGCTATCGGTATTAAAGGGCAAAATGCTCGTCTTGCCGCTAAACTTACCGGCTGGAAAATTGATATCAAGAGTGAAAGTCAAGCGGAGCAGGAATACGGTAGACCGAGATCTTCTATTGATGAAATGCATCAGGATTCCGTCTCCATTGATTAATTAACCTGCTTGACGGGAGGCGTATGTTATGAAACAAAAAAAGGTGCCGCTGCGCAAATGCGTTGCTACCCAAGAGATGATGCCGAAGAAAGAGCTGATTCGAGTGGTTAGGACGCCCGAGGGCGAAGTGCTGATTGATCTGACAGGTAAGAAGTCAGGCCGTGGTGCTTACATATGCGGCAAGCTTGAATGCTTTAAGCTGGCACAGAAGAATAAAGCACTTGATCGCGCTTTGAAATGTCAAGTGAGTCCTGAAATCTATGACCAGCTTGCCCGGCAGTTTACTTCCGTGGAAGAGCAGTTTCTAGCAGCAAAGGATAGTGAGGATAATGAGTAAGGCGCTTTCTTATTTAGGGCTTGCCATGAGAGCAGGCAAGATAGTCACCGGCGATGAGGCTGTACTCAAAGCTGTACGGTCTTCAGAGGCGAAGCTGGTCGTTCTGGCAGGTGACGCTTCAGATAATACCCAAAAAAAGTTCCGTGATAAATGCGGAACCTACGATATTCCACTAGTAATCGCATTTCACCGAGACAGCCTCGGTGCAAGTATTGGTAAAGACCAGCGTGTAGTACTGGCCATTACGGATAAAGGATTCGCGGAAATGATCTCCAAGCAACTCGGAGATACTGTCGGAGGTGGATTTATTGACTAAAGAAGAGAACAAAGATAAATTGCGCGTGTACGAATACGCCAAGTCACTAAACATGAGCAGTAAAGAAATTATTACAATTCTGAAGCGTTTGAATGTCCCTGTGAATAATCATATGAGTGTCATGGAGAACGGTTCCGTGAACAAAGTAGAACAATTCTTCAAGGATATCAAGTCGAACGCTGCAGCCAAGCGGGATACCAGCTCTAGCAGCCGTCCGGTGACAACCGGTGCGGTAACTGCCGAACCCCAAAGTGCTCAGAATGCCAACAAAAATCAACAGGAAAAGCAGGTAGGTATGAACAGTAACCAAAACAACAACCAATCGACGACGTCCCCAAGGCCCCAAAGCGGACAAGATTCCCGCAGAACACAAACAGGTTCAACGCAGAATGCACGTCCGCAACAAAGCGGAGCTCCACGTACTAACAGTACAAGCGGAAGCCGTCCGCAAGGAAGCAGCACAGGCGGTAATCGTCCACAAGGTAGCAATACCGGTGGCAGTCGCCCGCAAGGAAGTAATACTGGCAGCCGTCCACAAGGTAGCAGTACCGGTGGTAGCCGTCCGCAAGGAAGTAATACTGGTGGCAGCCGTCCGCAAGGTAGCAATACCGGTGGCAGCCGTCCACAAGGAAGTAATACTGGCAGCCGTCCGCAAGGACAAAGCAGTGCGCCTCGCACTGACAGCCGCCCACAAGGTCAATCTAACACCGGCGGAGGTTTCACACGCGGTGACGACAGAGGCCCTAAGAAGAACACAACGGGTGGTCGACCAAATACGAACAATAGACGTTTTGATGATGGTAAGGGCGGTAACTACCGTGGTCGTGGTGGTAAGAATGGCCGTGGTAAGAATCAGCCAATGGTTCACCGTGAGAAGATTGATAACACACCTAAGAAGATTATCGTTCGTGGCAGCATGACCGTTGGTGAAACAGCGAAATTGCTTCACAAAGACGCTTCTGAAGTAATCAAGAAGCTGATCTCTATGGGTGTTATGGCAACCATCAACCAAGAGCTGGATATCGACACCATCCTGCTGCTCGCTGCTGAATTCGGCGTAGAAGTAGAAGTGAAGATTCCTGTTGATGAGGATAGCTTCGAAACTGTGGAAGAGAATGATACTGAAGATGAACTTCAGTCCCGTCCTCCAGTAGTTACGATCATGGGTCACGTTGACCACGGTAAAACTACTTTGCTGGATGCCATTCGTTCGACAAGTGTGTCGCTAGGCGAAGCTGGCGGAATCACACAGCATATCGGTGCTTATCAAGTTGAAATTAATCAGAAGAAAATCACGTTCCTTGATACACCAGGTCACGAAGCATTTACTGCTATGCGTGCTCGTGGTGCACAGGTTACGGATATGACAATTATCGTAGTTGCTGCGGATGACGGTGTTATGCCTCAGACTGTTGAAGCTATTGCACATGCTAAAGCTGCTGGACTTCCGATCATTGTTGCTGTCAACAAAATCGATAAGCCGGGTGCAGATCCTGATAAGGTGAAGCAAGAGCTTACAAGCTATGAACTCGTTCCTGAAGAGTGGGGCGGAGATACCATCTTCGTTAACCTTTCTGCAAAACAACGTATTAACTTGGAAGAACTGCTGGAAATGATCTTGCTCGTTGCTGAAGTTAATGAGTACAAAGCTAACCCTGACAAACGGGCACGCGGTACAGTTATAGAAGCTGAGCTTGATAAGAACCGTGGTCCAGTTGCACGTGTTCTGGTACAGAACGGCACATTGAAAGTCGGCGATGCTTTTGTAGCAGGTAACTGCTTCGGACGTGTACGTGCGATGGTTAATGATAAAGGACGTAAGATCAAGGAAGCTGGACCTTCCACTCCAGTAGAAATTACTGGTTTGACTGAGGTGCCACAAGCTGGCGATCCGTTTATGGCTTTCGAAGACGAGCGTAAAGCCCGTGCGATTGCTGATAGACGTTCCACATCACAACGTCAATCTGAGCTGAATACGAACACCCGTGTAACATTGGATGATTTGTTCCAGCACATTAAAGATGGCGAGATCAAAGACCTTAACGTTATCATTAAAGCTGACGTACAAGGTTCAGTCGAGGCACTTAAAGGTTCCCTGGCTAAGATCGAAGTGGAAGGCGTCCGCGTGAAGATCATTCACAGCGGTGCTGGTGCCATTACGGAATCCGATATTACACTTGCAGCAGCATCTAATGCTATTGTTATTGGCTTTAACGTTCGTCCGGACGCTCAAACCAAGGCAGCTGCTGAACAAGAAAAAGTAGATGTTCGTCTCCATAACATCATCTACAATGTAATCGAGGAAATCGAAAGTGCAATGAAGGGTATGCTTGATCCTATCTATAAAGAGAACGTTATCGGACACGCTGAAGTACGTAGTGTCTTCAAAATCAGTAAAGTGGGTACCATTGCAGGTTGTATGGTTATTGATGGTAAAATTACCCGTAATGCTGAAATGCGCTTGATCCGTAGCGGAATCGTTGTATTTACAGGTAAAGTTGATACCTTGAAACGCTTTAAAGATGATGCCAAAGAAGTGGCGCAAGGTTATGAATGCGGCATAACTTTGGAACGCTATAATGACGTCCAAGAGGGCGACATTATCGAAGCGTTTCTTATGGAAACTGTAGAGCGCTAAGCGAAGAGGTGAATATAGATGTCTAAAATTAGAGCAGGACGAGTGGGCGAGCAGATCAAGAAAGAGCTTAGTCAACTTATCCAAAGCGGACTGAAAGACCCTCGAATCGGTTTTGTAACTGTAACTGGCGTAGACGTGACTAACGATCTGTCGCAAGCGAAAGTATACCTAAGCGTGTTCGGGGATGAAGAACAGAAGTCAGGCTCACTAAAAGCGATCGAAAAAGCAAATGGTTTTCTTCGCTCTGAGCTTGGCAAGGCGATTCGCCTACGGCACACACCGGAACTGATCTTCAAGATTGATGAATCTGTCGCTTACGGCAGTCACATTGAGAAACTTCTCGGAGAGCTTCACAAGAACGATTAGAAATCGGTACTAAAAGGAGTTCAAAATAGCCTAAGGCTATTTTGAACAACCTTTATAAAGGAGACGGCGAATGCAGAGCTATGAACAAAGTCTCCAGCAGACCCGTGAGTTTCTGCTGGAACACGACGATTACCTTGTAGTGTCGCATGTTCAGCCGGACGGAGATGCAGTCAGCTCCACCCTAGCGGTGGGCTGGCTTCTCTCATGTCTGGGCAAAAAATACACTATGCTGAATGAAGGACCGATACCGAAGCGGATGGAATACTTATGGCATTCGGATGAAATCATCAATATGGCCTCTAGTGAACCGCCCCGTCAATACAGCAATGTGATCTGTGTGGATTGTGCTGATTTTCAGCGAGTAGGGCTGACCCATCGCTATTTTGCGAATGATGCTCTAATCCTGAATATTGACCATCACCCAACTAATAACGGTTATGGACTTGTGAATTTAATCAAACCGGATGCTGCTGCGACTGCGGAAATTTTGTTCGATCTGCTAAAGACGTTCGAGATTACATGGGACATCGATATTGCTACAGCAATATACACAGGTCTCTTGACAGATACTGGTGGATTTCGATATACCAACACATCACCTAAAGTAATGGCGGCCGTATCCGAACTGCTTTCTTATGGTGTTAACGGTCCTGAACTGGCTGAGACCTTACTTGAAGAAATGACATTGCCACAGATTAAAATTCTAAATAAAGCATTAAATACTCTTCAATTATCACCCGAAGGGAATATTGCCTGGCTGTATGTTACACCTGAGGATATGATCGAATGTGCTGCTGCGAATGAAGATTTAGAAGGAATCGTGAACTACCCTCGTAATATTCGAGGTGTGGAAGTAGGAATTCTGTTCAAGGTCATTCATGAACATGCGGTTAAGGTTAGTTTGCGTTCTGCTGGTAAGGTGGACGTGGCTGATCTAGCGCAAACGTTTGGAGGTGGCGGTCATACCCGTGCTGCAGGTGCGCGTATAGAAGCTACACTTGAAGAGGCAATAGCTCAGGTGCTTGAGGAGGTTAGACGTCATTTATGAGTGAATTAGAAGGTGTACTGGCGGTTTACAAGCCGGCAGGCTTCACTTCACATGATGTTGTAGCCAAGGCGCGTCGTATTCTCGGTATGAAACGGATCGGACATACGGGAACGCTTGATCCTCAGGTGACAGGTGTACTGCCGCTTTGTCTGGGTCGTGCTACTCGTGTTGTGGAGTATATTCAGGAGTTGCCTAAAGAATATGTGGCTACACTGAGACTGGGGATGTCCAGTGATACCGAGGACTTAACAGGGACTATTACAGAAACTGTTGATGAGGTGCATGTAACTGAAGAAGAAATTCTATCAGTGCTTGCTTCATTTAAAGGTGTTATTTCTCAGGTTCCTCCGATGTATTCAGCGGTTAAAGTTGACGGGAAACGTCTTTATGAGCTGGCACGAGAAGGCAAAACCGTTGAACGTAAAAGCCGTGAAGTAGAGATTTATGAAATTGAAATGACGGATATGACTTGGGAAGGCAATCATCCAGATATCACCTTCCGGGTGCTGTGCTCAAAGGGCACGTACATTCGTACTCTCTGTGTCGATATCGGACGAGCACTTGGACTGCCGGGTGTGATGGTAAAGCTTGAGAGAACGATGTCGGCAGGGATTTCTGCTAGTCATTGTCTTACGCTAGAGGATATTGCGACTCACAAGGAAGCCGGAACATTGGAAGATCATTTAATCGCTGCAGACGAAGCCATTTCTCATATGCCAAAGCACACTGTAATGGATGAGAAAAAGAAGGCAGCTTTGCAGGGGCAACGTTTGTCCTCGCGATTTATCGCTCCAGAGGTGAAGACGAACAGTCAATTTCGGCTATACGATCTTCAAGGTGGATTTCTTGGCATTTATGAATTGGAAGATACAGGTGCAATTGCTCCAGTGAAGGTGTTTGCACAAGCTTAAATCAATTTTACCAAGTGAATTGTAGGTGAGAAACAGCGTGAGAACCGTAACGTTAACCTATCCGATGTCTCCGGAGACTGCTGCAGAGTGGGCTCAGCCTCAAGTGGCTGCTCTAGGGCAGTTTGACGGATTGCATCGTGGACATGCCAGCGTCATTACATCCGCTGTGGCCTTAGCCCGTAAACAAGGTGTACCGGCCGCAGTCCTTACATTTCATCCCCATCCTAAAGATGTTATGGGTAAGGGTGATTATGAAGGGTATTTGACGCCACCCGTAGAAAAGCAGGAGATTCTAGCTAGTATGGGTGTCGATATCTTATATGTTATTGAATTTAATGAGCAGCTTTCCCGTGTAAGTCCACAAAATTTTGTCTCTGTTATGCTTTTGCCGCTACATATTGTAACTGCAGTTGTCGGCTTTGACTTTCGTTTTGGTTATCAAGGTGAAGGCGATGTTGAGATGCTTCGCAAGCTGGGTGAAGGTGTTATGAATGTAGAGGTTGCTCCCCCTTTTCTGCTTGAAGGAGAAAAGGTCAGTAGCTCAGGCATTCGCAAAAGTCTCCAAAACGGGGATTTAGAGCTGGCAAACTCCTGGTTCGGACGTTGTTATTATCTTCGTGGTGAAGTGGGTCATGGTGAGAAGAGAGGTCGCACAATTGGTTTTCCAACGGCGAATTTGAAGCTCAGTGCTCATTTTGTAATACCAACTAAAGGTGTTTATGCCGTCCGAGTCTTTTATAAGGATAAAGTTCTTTACGGGGTTATGAATGTGGGCGTTAAACCTACTTTTCATGATGGTGTATTGACTCCAAGCTTTGAGGTTCATCTGTTTGACTTCGAAGGAGACTTGTATGATCAAGAGCTCAAGGTAGAATTAGTATCTTACATTCGTCCTGAACGGAAATTCGAATCTATAGATGCGTTGATCACTCAAATTGGTGAGGATGCAGAAACCGCAAAGAAGATTTTGGGGTATAATCTATAGTCATCCCGGACAAGCCGTTTACTTTTGTTAATGGAGATGCTATACTAATAAACGTTGCTGGCTTACAGCATCATAACCTTAGCTTGGTTGCACGTTCTCACCGACGGTGACGAGGCTAGTGGCGATTATATTGAAGGAGGTGAACAGGATGGCATTGACTCAAGAACGTAAACATCAATTGATCGACGAGCACAAAACTCACGAATCCGATACTGGATCCCCTGAGGTGCAAGTTGCTATCCTAACGGAGAACATCGTTAATTTGACTGACCACTTGCGTACGCACAAGAAAGATCATCACTCCCGTCGCGGATTGTTGAAAATGGTTGGACAACGTCGTAAACTTCTGGCGTATTTGAAAAACAAAGACATCAGACGTTACAGCGCCCTGATCGAAAGACTGGGATTGCGTCGTTAATTTTCCATAAGATAACCCTTAAAGCAGCCTGGTTGTATACCGTATGTCCTTCTCGGAGCGACAGCGGGACAGCTGGGTTGCTTTTTGAAAATTTAGGGAAAACTTTATAGCAAGACTGATGAGATTATTCGTAAAAACGGCGACTGCACTTCATCTGTAAGACTTAGCCGTTTCTTCTTATATGCATACAGAACAGGCTACATACCTTTGGGACAAGCCTTTCCGATTCATTAGATCGATATGTGAACCTGCTATATTTGACTGCGGGTCTACTACTATTCAAGGAGGTATTTATGGAAAAACGTGTAGAAATGCAGCTAGGCGGAAGACGCCTTGTGCTGGAAACGGGCCGCCTAGCTAAACAAGCAAACGCAGCCGTTATGGTGCGTTACGGAGATACAGCAGTTCTGTGTACTGTTACCGCTTCAAGCGAGCCTAAAGATTTGGATTTTTTCCCGCTGACGGTCAACTATGAGGAAAGATTATATGCAGTAGGTAAGATCCCAGGTGGTTTTATTAAACGTGAAGGCAGACCGAGTGAAAAAGCGATTCTGTCCAGCCGTTTGACTGACCGCCCGATTCGCCCACTGTTCCCAGAAGGATTCCGTAATGATGTACAAGTTCTCAATCTGGTAATGAGTGTGGATCAAGATTGCACACCAGAAATTGCCGCTATGATTGGTACTTCTGCAGCACTTAGCATTTCCGATGTACCGTTTGACGGACCTATCGGTGGCGTCAATGTAGGCCGCATCAATGGCGAATTTATCATCAACCCTGATATTGCTCAGCAAGCAATTAGTGATATTTTCTTGACTGTTGCTGGTACGAAGGATGCTATCATGATGGTAGAAGCGGAAGCTAATGAAGTTCCGGAAGAAGTTATGCTCGAAGCGATTATGTTCGGACATGAAGAAATCCGTAATATCGTAGCTACAATTGAAGAATTGGTTGCAATCGCTGGTAAAGAAAAAATGGCAGTGAAGCTGCACGCAGTAAATGCTGAAGTGAACACTGAGGTTCGTGCGTTTGCACAAGCTCGTTTGGTTGATGCAGTTAAAAT
This sequence comes from Paenibacillus sp. FSL R5-0345, assembly GCF_000758585.1. NCBI lineage: Bacteria > Bacillati > Bacillota > Bacilli > Caryophanales > Paenibacillaceae > Paenibacillus > Paenibacillus sp. FSL R5-0345. The sequence goes on along the minus strand of NZ_CP009281.1, from coordinate 4,099,073 downwards.
TGCTGAGAAGCATGCTCGTCAAGAAGCTATTGATGTGGTAAATAATGAAACAGTTACGTATTTCGCTGAGAAATACATAGAGACTCCAGAACTTCTGAAGGATGTTAAGGAAGTATTACATGACATCGTGAAGGAAGAAGTTAGACGTCTGATTACGCATGATAAGGTTCGTCCAGATGGACGTAAGCTGGATGAAATTCGTCCGATTGATTGTGATACTAACCTATTGCCGCGTACTCATGGTTCTGGATTGTTCACCCGTGGGCAAACGCAAGCACTTAGCGTATGTACGCTAGGCGCACTCGGCGATGTGCAAATTCTTGACGGTATTGATCTGACTGAAACTAAACGGTTCATGCACCACTATAATTTCCCTCCGTTCAGCGTAGGGGAAGCACGTCCGCTTAGAGCACCAGGTCGTCGTGAGATTGGTCATGGAGCATTAGGTGAACGCGCATTGTCTAAAGTGATCCCAAGTGAAACTGAATTCCCGTACACGATTCGTCTTGTATCTGAGGTTATCGAGTCTAATGGTTCTACTTCACAAGCTAGTATTTGTGCAAGTACGCTGGCTATGATGGATGCAGGCGTACCGATCAAAGCTCCAGTTGCTGGTGTAGCTATGGGTCTAATCAAGGATGGAGATCATGTGTCTATTTTGACAGATATTCAAGGTATGGAAGATCATCTTGGAGATATGGACTTTAAGGTAGCGGGTACTGCAGCAGGTGTAACTGCGATCCAAATGGACATTAAGATCGATGGTATTGACCGTCAAATTCTTCATGAAGCACTGCAACAGGCTAAGGAAGGCCGGATGCACATCTTAGGTAAAATGATGGAAGCCATCTCTGAGCCTAGAGCTAACCTGTCCAAATATGCTCCAAAAATCATTATCATCAACATTAATCCGGATAAAATCCGTGATGTTATTGGTGCGGGTGGTAAAATCATCAACAAAATTATCGAAGAAACCGGCGTGAAAATCGACATCGAACAAGATGGACGTGTCTTTATCGGATCTTCTGATGAAGAAATGATTCAAAAAGCCCGTTCGATCATCGAAGGTATTGTACGTGAAGTACAAGTCGGTGAAATTTATGTGGGTACAGTTAGACGTATTGAGAAATTCGGCGCATTTGTTGAACTCATTCCGGGTAAAGACGGATTGGTGCATATTTCCCAATTGTCTACTGAGCGTGTAGCGAAGGTAGAAGATGTTGTTGCTGTTGGCGACACCATTACAGTTAAAGTTACTGAAATCGATCAACAAGGCCGGGTTAACTTGTCTCGTAAAGCGGTATTGACTTCAGAAACTAGCGCTAAAGCATAAGTTTGATCTCAGTAATAGCCTTTACTAAAGGGATCTAATTTCATTATTAAAAGAGACAGAAGCGATTTGCGCTCTGGCTCTTTTTTTATATGACTGAAATTGGAAAGCGGGAACCAGTAATTCTATCTATTAGTCTTGTATCTGTTCATGACATAAATTCCTCCCTTGTCTCATAGATTGGGACAAAGTGTCTTTGTAATCGTGTGGAACGAACCTGAAATTCGTTTCTATCGGGGAGGAAGTCGTCATGAAGACGGAAAAGGTGGCATTAGTGGTTGCTTGTGTAGCAATCGTGATAGGAATTGGCAGCACACAGGGGCCGGTCAAGGACATGCTTGCACAATTGAAACCGCAGGATGATCTTGCAGTGTGGAAGGATATCCCTAAGGCGGCGAACAATGATCTTCGTCTGAGGATTGAAACCGCAGCGGCTAAGCTAAATGCGCCACCAGTGGATGCCGTGGTTGATCGGGTCTGGAAAGCTATTCCGGGCTATAACGGACTTGAGGTTGATGTAGAGAGTACCTATCGGAATGCTCTTTTGGCGCCAAAAGAACCCATTAAGTTTGTATATCGACAGATCGAACCAAAAGTATCGCTTAATGAACTGGGAGCAGAACCTATATATCGCGGAAACCCGGCGAAACCGATGGTTTCACTGATGATTAATGTGGCATGGGGAAATCAGTACATTGTGCCAATGCTGGATATTCTGGATGAAGAGAACGTAAAAGTTACGTTTTTTCTGGATGGAAGCTGGTTGAGTAAAAATCCGGAGCTTGCTGCAGAAATGCTAAAGCGTGGTCATGAGATGGAGAATCACGCGTATACCCACCCCAATATGAGTACCTTAAGTCGAGCGCGGGCTACCGTAGAAATTGAGAAGACTCAAAAGCTGTTAAAGGAATCGCTTGGAGTCACTAATAAATGGTTCGCGCCTCCATCAGGTGATTTCGATCAAGAGACAGTAGACATTGCTAGCAGTTTGGGCTTAAAGACCGTGCTCTGGACTGTGGATACAGTGGATTGGCGCAATCCTGCTCCTGAATCCATTGTTGCCAAAATCACAAGTAAAGCTGAACCCGGCACACTTGTTCTAATGCATCCGACTGCCTCATCCTCCAAGGCGCTGAAGGTCATGATACGCGGGATAAAGGCAAAAGGGTTACAGCTAGGTACAGTTAGCCAAACACTCTCAGCGGAGCGTCTAATCCCCTCTGATGTTGAGTGAGTGATCTATTTCTGGTAGGATTATAGGCACGTGAAGTAATTTAGATAGAACATGGCTATTGCCAGGAGGACTTGAAGTGGAAAAAATAGTATTATCCAATGGATTGCGAGTAGTAATGGAAAAAATTCCGACAGGCCGATCCGTTTCATTCGGCATCTGGGTAAAGACAGGTTCGCGGAATGAAAACCCTGGAAACAACGGGATATCCCATTTTGTAGAACATATGCTTTTTAAAGGTACAGACCGATATAGTGCTAAGGACATCGCCGAGCAGTTCGATGCTATTGGCGGCAATGTAAATGCATTTACCTCTAAGGAATACACTTGCTATTATGCAAAAGTACTGGATGAGCATCTGCCCATCGCAGTAGATGTGTTAGCAGATATGTTCTTCCGTTCACGTATGGATGCTGAAGAGCTGGAGAAAGAAAAGAATGTCATCCTTGAAGAAATTTCAATGTGCGAGGACACACCAGACGATCTTGTACATGATTTGATGTGTGCTGCTGCTTACAAGGATCATCCGCTTGCGTATTCTATCCTTGGCTTAAAAGAACGGCTAATGGAGATGAAGCCAGATGATCTTCGTGCATACATGAAAGAGCAGTATACGATTGAGAATACGGTAATAAGTGTAGCGGGCAACATCAGCGATGGACTGATTGAGCTGCTGGAGAAGCATTTTGGTTCTTTTGCTAATCATGGCACATCTGCGCCGCTGACTAAACCGGATTATTATGGGGAAATGTTGTTCCACCGCAAGAAAACAGAACAGAATCATATTTGTCTTTCCTTACCAGGGGTCCGCTCTGGCGATCCATTACAATATGCTATGGTGCTTATTAATAATGCCATTGGTGGTGGGATGAGCTCACGGATGTTCCAAGAGATTCGTGAAAAACGAGGCCTAGCCTATTCCGTATATTCATACCATAGTTCTCAAGCGGATTCTGGATTGTTCACGGTCTATGCTGGAACTGCACCAAAGCAAACCAAGGATGTAATGGAGCTTATTAAAGAAATGATGTACGAACTCGCTACTAAGGGTCTCAGTGAAGATGAATTGAGAAAAGGCAAGGAGCAGCTTAAAGGTAGCCTCATTCTTAGCCTTGAAAGTACTAGTAGCCGGATGAATCGTATCGGAAAAAATGAACTTATGCTCGGAAAACACAACACATTAGACGATATGATCGCTAAGATTCAGTTAGTTACGATGGACAATATCAACAGTGTGCTTGATAATATGTTTGCTGAGCCGCTTTCTTTAGCGATGGTAGGCTCAACAGATAAAGCTATTGCAAATGTTAGGAGAGATGATCTTGTCTTATTACGTACAAATCAATAAACTAGCTGGAAACGAGGATGTTAATCTTCCTTGTAAAATGTCAGAACAGGCTTCCGGGTATGACCTTTATGCCGCTGTTGAAAACGAAGTTGTTCTTGCACCTGGAGAACGTGCATTAATTCCAACTGGCATATCATTAGCTATGCCAGATGGATTAGAAGCTCAGATTCGTCCAAGAAGTGGACTAGCCTTGAAGCATGGGATTACATGTTTGAACACACCAGGAACGATTGATGCTGATTATCGTGGAGAGATCAAAGTGTTGTTGATCAATCTAGGCCAGGAGCCGTTTGCGATTGCTCGTAATGAGCGTATTGCCCAAATGGTATTTCAAGCGGTACCAGTGGTAAATTTGGTTGAAGTTGATACTCTATCCGAAACTGAACGCGGCGCTGGAGGCTTCGGTCACACTGGAAAATAATACAAAACATTAAAAAGCTTGCGAATCTATGCCTAATCAGCGTGATTTGCGAGCTTTTTTTTGTTCAAATATGACAAATTATAAGTTTCACATTTAAGCCTGCATAGTAATTCTTCTCCGCTTTTCACCCATTAAGAATGCCCAGCATAAGATGCTCTATAGTCGATAGTGTATGTTGAAAGGAGCGTCATCCCTATGCTTACTGGCGTCAGGATCGTGTTCCTGGGCGGGGACGCGAGACAGCTTGAAGTGATTCGGAAATGTGTGGAATTGGATGCGACGGTAAGCGCTGCCGGGTTCGATAAGTGGGAAGCCCCTTGCCCGGGGGTTAGCCTGGAACAGATGTCGGTAGAGCTGCTTAGTAATGCAGATGTATTAGTGTTGCCTACAGTTGGTTGTGATGACGAAGGGAATATCAGTGCTCTATTTTCTTCTGATCGCTTGATGCTCTTGGAGGAACATTTTACTGCTCTGCCACCCCATTGTTTGGTGTATAGCGGTATGGCCAAAAGCTACTTGCGCAGCATGTGCGCTAAGCATTCATTAAAGTTAATTGAATTGCTTAATCGTGATGATGTAGCCATTTATAACTCCATCCCAACAGCGGAAGGAGCACTGGTTATGGCCATACAGAACACGGATTTTACTATTCACAGTTCCAAATCGATGGTACTGGGCTTAGGCAGAACAGGTTTTACGATGGCAAGAAGTCTGCAAGGACTGGGTGCTAGTGTTAAAGCCGGAGTTAGAAAACAGGAACATTATGCACGAGCAGAGGAAATGGGCTGGAAGCCTTTTATGACCAGTGAACTGTTGCTTCATGTGCCGGATGTTGATCTGATATTTAATACAATTCCAAGTATGATCATCACCGCACAAGTACTCTCACGAATCTCACCGCATTGCTTAATTGTCGACCTGGCTTCCGCTCCAGGTGGATGTGACTTTCGTTATGCTGAGAAAAGAGGAATTAAAGCGATGCTGGCACCTGGACTCCCTGGCATTGTAGCTCCTAAAAGCGCTGGGATTATTATGGCAAATGCGCTGGTTCAGTCGATATCGGACGAGGCTTTAATCAAGGGGGACGAATAAAATGGATTGGCACGGAAAAACAGTAGGGTATGCGATTACCGGATCTCACTGCACGTTTGCTGAGGTAATGCCGCAAATTCAACGCTTCGTGGACGGGGGAGCAAATGTAGTGCCCATAGTTTCAGCATCCGTACTAGGGACCGACACCCGCTTTGGAACATCGCAAAATTGGCTAAAACAGTTGAAAGATATAACAGGTAATGATATCATTTCTACAATTGTTGAAGCGGAACCGCTGGGTCCTTCCAAGCTGCTGGATGTGCTTACAATAGCACCTTGCACTGGAAATACAACGAGTAAATTAGCAAATGCTATGACCGATAGTCCAGTGCTCATGGCTGCAAAATCGCAGATGCGCAATGGACGTCCACTTGTTCTGGCGATATCTACCAATGATGGCTTAGGTCTTAATGCAGCAAATATTGCTAAGCTTCTAGTGGCCAAACATATTTATTTTGTGCCATTCGGACAGGATAACCCTGAGGGCAAACCTAACTCGTTAGTAGCGCGTATGGATCTTATCCCAGAAGCTTGCTATGCCGCTTTGCAAGGGAAACAACTACAGCCGATGATTGTTGAAAAGTTTCACTCTGTCTAGATTAGGGCGGAATCGGTAGAATTAGTTGCGGTCAATAAAAGGGGAGATGTACCAAATGAGCAATGAGAAGTTACATGCCGCCGTGGTCAGAGTTACCTCTTAATCAAGAGACACGGCCGTTAACGCTCAAAGCCAAGATCTGCCATACCCATTGCTGAGATCATTGCTACCAAAACAATATAAGCACTACTGCTACCGTCCTCATTTCGAGGGCGGTACAACCATTTTTCAAAATATTAGAACTTTACTTAAGAAATAAGCTTACGTACTGTAATGGAATTTCTCGTTTAGAAACGATATTAGTTCTGTTTACGAATGATTAGTGTGTTTGCTTTAACAATAATGGAGGAATTATACATGGGTATTCTGGTACAAAAATTCGGAGGAACATCACTTTCAACACCACAAGCTAGAGAGCACGTAATTCGTAACGTCAAACGGGAGCTCGCAAGCGGCTATAGTTTGGTCATCGTAGTTTCGGCTATGGGCCGACGGGGAGAACCTTATGCAACAGACACTCTATTGGATTGGGCTGTGCAGAATGGAGATGCATTACCTGAGCGTGAGAAGGATCTCTTGATGTGCTGTGGTGAGATTATCTCTGCGACTACACTTTGTGGACTGCTGGAGAATGAAGGGATTGCTTCTACCGTATTAACGGGAGCTCAGGCTGGGTTTATGACAGATAGTAACTATGGCAATGCAAGAATCCTAGATGTGCGTCCTGAACGAATTCTCCGCGAACTGCGTGAAGACAAAGTGGTTATAGTAACGGGGTTCCAAGGACAGACTGAAGCTGGTGACTTGACGACTTTGGGCCGTGGAGGAAGTGATACCTCTGCTACTGCTTTGGGCGCTGCTCTTCATGCAGATATGGTTGATATCTATACAGATGTGAACGGAATTCTTACAGCAGATCCGCGGATCGTTGAAGATGCAAAACCGCTAACGTATGTTAGTTATACAGAAATTTGTAACATGGCTCATCAAGGAGCAAAAGTAATCCATCCACGTGCGGTTGAGATTGCTATGCAGGCACAAATTCCAGTGCGAGTTCGTTCAACCTTTTCAGAGGCTGAAGGTACACTGGTTACGAATCCAGAAGGGTTTAACGACATCCAGTCTGGTGGCATTGTAGATCGCTTCGTGACAGGGATTGCTTACGTTAGCAACGTTACCCAAATTTCAGTGGAGTGTCCAGACGGAAATGGTACGGGCGTTCAATTGCAAATTTTTAAAAGTATGGCGGACAACGGAATAAGTGTTGATTTTATTAATGTAACACCTACGGAAGCACTTTATACTGTGTTCGATGACAAATCAGAAAAGGCCATCTCGGTACTCCAGCAATTGGGTTTGCGCCCTAAGAGCTTATCAGGTTGCGCAAAAGTCTCCGTTATCGGGGGCGGAATTAACGGTGTGCCTGGTATTATGGCTCGCATTGTTGAGGCACTTAGCTCACAAAATATTCAGATTCTCCAATCCGCAGATTCGAATACAACGATTTGGGTGCTGGTGAAGAAAGAGGACATGGTGCAGTCCCTGCGTTCGCTGCATGCTATGTTTGAATTGCACCGCTGACAAGGAGGAATTCAAAGTGGATTTCGGAAGATTAATAACAGCCATGGTAACCCCCTTTGACGGGGATGGAGAAATCAACTGGGATGTAACTTCAGAGCTTGTCGATTATTTAATTGAGGAACAGAAAACAGAGGCGTTGGTTGTCTGCGGCACGACCGGAGAATCTCCAACGTTAAGTGATGAGGAGAAATTGCAGCTGTTTTCTTTTGTACTTGAGAAGGCGAATGGTCGCTGCAAAATCATCGCTGGGACAGGTAGCAATAATACGAAACATTCGATTCACCTCACGAAGGAAGCTGAGAAAATTGGTGTGGATGGCGTGCTATTGGTCGTCCCGTATTATAATAAGCCTAATCAGGAAGGGCTTTATCAGCATTTTTCCGCAATTGCTTCGGAGACTTCATTGCCAGTCATATTGTATAACGTTCCAGGTCGCACGGGTGTAAGTATGAGTGTAGACACAACCCTACGACTTGCTGAAATTCAGAATATTGTTGCGACAAAAGAATGTGCATCTGTCGATCAAATTACACTTATTGCTTCTTCGTGTTCCGATGACTTTCGCGTATATACTGGTGATGATTCAGCAGGATTAGCTAGTCTAGCCGTTGGAGGATACGGGATTATCAGTGTAGCTAGTCACGTCGTAGGTGCACAGATGTCAGAAATGATCTACGCATACACTTCAGGAAACGTTCAACGAGCAGGAGAGATTCATCGGCAATTGTTCCCAATTTTCAAAGGATTGTTCGAATGTCCTCAACCTCTACCGAATCCTTCTGCGGTTAAATATGCTTTAGGTCTGAAGGGGCTGCCTGTTGGAGGCGTCAGATTGCCGCTTATTTCACCTACAGAAGCTGAAGCAGCTTTTATTGAGGCATTATTTCAATAAGTGCGGATCAGTGATATTTTTAGTATTTACACCGGCTTCTCCTTTGGAGAGCCGGTTTTTATTTTTATAATATTTTGCTGAAATATTGGGTCACATTTAAGGAAAGAATTTGGATACGCGACAGGGTGACTTGTCTTTTGCCAAAAAAATCATGTATAATGATCTTAAGTGACTGGGTGCGGTTAAAATTAAATATGCGGTAATCTTCCGTCAATGGTATACATTGTGAGACAGGATAGGTCCCAAGATGAGTCTGTGTAAATGATTGACATGTCTTCGCGCGAGGGGCGCGACGGTGAATTTTGACGGCATTTGTCCGCTTCAATATGAACTTTACTGCCCGGAATCGGGAGCTTTCGCATTGCGCATTTTACAGATATCAGGAATATCCTTGTTAATTAAGGAAGCTATCAGCTGTTTGAAGAATGTGTTCAGCGCCGCTGAAATAATCGAAGTTCAATATTTACCAATAAAAGTATGACGTCCAACATCATAGGAGGGTTAGATTCATTTGTCCAAAAAAAACAACAACGATAAATTGATGATTTTCGCATTGGGCGGAGTCGGAGAAATCGGGAAAAACATGTATGTCATTCAATATGGAGCTGACATAGTAGTCGTGGATTCGGGACTGAAGTTCCCGGAAGAAGATATGCTCGGTATTGATATTGTAATTCCTGATATCTCTTATTTGACAGAGAACCGTGACAAGGTAAGAGGGATTGTGCTTACCCACGGACACGAGGATCACATCGGTGGTCTCCCATATGTCCTGAAGAACTTGAATGTTCCGGTTTATGGAACAAGACTTACATTAGGCCTTGTAGAGAACAAATTGAAGGAAGCAAACTTGCTGGGTGACACCAAACGAATTTTGATCAATGAAGATTCAGAAATTCAACTTGGAAGCTCGCTCAAAGTTACGTTCTTCAGAACAAACCACAGTATTCCGGATTCCGTCGGTGTGTGCATAGAAACACCGGAAGGTAACGTAGTTCATACGGGAGATTTCAAATTTGACCACACTCCAGTCAACGGTCAATTTGCAAATCTGCATCGTATGGCTGAAATTGGTCAAAAGGGTGTACTTGCGCTTTTGTCGGATAGTACGAATGCTGAGAAACCAGGCTTTACCCCATCTGAGAAGAATGTCGGTATCGTTCTGGAAGACATTTTCCGCAAGGCTGAACAACGTGTCGTTGTAGCAACTTTTGCTTCCAACGTGCACCGTATTCAACAAGTGGTTAATGCAGCAGAATCCACAGGCCGTAAGATTACAGTAATTGGCCGTAGTATGGTAAACGTTGTATCCATCGCTTCTGAGCTTGGATATTTGAACGTACCAGATGGTATGCTGATTGAGCCTGAAGAAATGAACAGAATGGCAGCGAACCGTGTCGTTGTTCTTTGCACAGGCAGCCAAGGCGAGCCAATGTCCGCATTGACCCGTATGGCACGTTCCAGTCATCGTAAAGTAGATATCTTGCCTGGTGATACTGTTATCATTGCGGCAACACCGGTACCAGGTAACGAGAAATATGTAGGCCGTACCATTGATGAATTGTTCCGTCTTGGCGCTAACGTTATTTATAGCGGTTCCAATTCCGGCGTTCACGTATCCGGTCACGGTAGCCAGGAAGAGCTTAAACTTATGCTCAACCTGATGAAACCGAAATATTTCATTCCAATTCACGGTGAATATCGTATGCAGCGCAAACATGCCCTTTTGGCAGAATCTGTTGGCGTAGATTCTCAGAACATTTTCATTACTGAAATCGGTGAGATTGTGGAAATTCAAGGCGGTGCCGCTCGTAAAGCTGGTAAAGTAACGGCTGGTAACGTATTGATTGACGGTCTGGGTGTAGGTGATGTAGGTAATATTGTATTGCGTGACCGTAAACTGCTGTCTCAGGATGGTATTTTGGTTGTCGTGGTTACACTTAGCAAACAAAATGGTGCGATTGTCTCCGGACCTGACATCATTTCCCGTGGTTTCGTTTATGTTCGTGAGTCCGAAGGACTGCTCGACGAAGCGAACCGAATTGTTTCCAGTACATTGCAACGCCTGATGAGTGAGAAAGTAAATGAGTGGGCTTCGCTTAAAACAAGCGTAAAAGATTCGCTCGGTCGTTTCTTGTATGAGCAAACGCGTCGTAGACCGATGATTTTGCCAATTATCATGGAAGTGTAAGGAGAATTCTCCTTAAATAAATATATAGCTAGGGCATTGGCCCCTTTTCCCCGGAAATATTGGACGGTTTCTACGGGAAAAGGGGTTTTTGTATTGTTTATATTCACATCATAAGGAGAGGGTTGCATAATGCGGGGCCCTGAAATGTCATACTAATGAAAGTTAGTAAGGCTATAGCAGACCAGAGCTGCATAAGAAAAGGGAGAGCTGCGAAGATGAACTACATGGATGGATCAAATGGAGCAAAGAATGAGGAAGTTATACCACAAGAGGGAAATCCGAGCACAAATGAGAATATGCCGCCCAATACAATGGGTGCAATAAAAGAGCTTGGACAAACAGCGGTTCCTAGCGGTGAACCGGATATCTTTTGCATAACGATTATTGGTCAAATTGAGGGTCATATTGTTATGCCTCCTCAGAACAAAACAACAAAATATGAGCATATCATTCCGCAGCTGGTGGCAGCTGAACAAAATAAGAATATTAAAGGTCTGCTTATTATTTTAAATACTGTAGGTGGAGATGTCGAAGCTGGTCTAGCGATTGCCGAAATGATTTCTTCTCTCTCTAAACCGACAGTAACAGTTGTCATTGGAGGAGGACATAGTATTGGCGTTCCAATCGCTGTATCCTCTACGTATTCGATTATTGCGGAAAGTGCAACGATGACGATTCATCCGATTCGTATGAATGGTTTGGTAATCGGTGTGCCACAAACGTTCGAATATATGGAGAAAATGCAGGAGCGGGTAGTAAAATTCGTCACTTCTCATTCTCGGATTTCTGAGGATCAGTTCCGTGACTTGATGTTTAAGACGGGTGAGCTCAATCGTGACATTGGAACCGCCGTTGGGGGACTCGATGCCGTTAAATATGGGCTCATGGATGAGGTAGGCGGGATCGGAGCGGCCTTAGCACATCTTAACCGCATGATTGGTGGAGATTTCTCTGCAGCGCCTACTGCAGCAATTTCGGGAGGGCTTACGCAATGACACTTTATACGATAATGTCGATGGAACAGGTGTGGGAAGGGGCATTTAATAATTACGCTACAACGCGAGAAGTTAGTGTTCAAGGGATGCTAATGCAGGTTGAGCCAATGGAGGAAGGACGCGCTCGCATAGTAAGATTGCTGGATTGTCCTTTGGAGCGTTATTTGGATCCATCGTTCTCTCCTGGAGCGATAATTACGTTAACATAAAGATTCATTTTCTGACAAAAGAGAACATAGGTACGCCACGCCATTATATGGTATAATGTTGTTCCGGGGGTGGCTGGCGTGGCTAAACGAAAAAAGAAAAAGAAAAAAGCGCTGCTCGGCAGCGTTTTAAAATATGAAATTTATGGAATTTTACTAATAACGATATCCGTTATTGCTCTGTCCGGTGAAGCGGCGGTAGGGCGATCACTTTCAAGTATGGCGGGTTATTTATTAGGGAGATTTTATTTTGTGTTGCCGCTTGTCGGTATTTTTTACGGTCTTATGGTTATGATCCACCGAAGATGGCCTTCATCTTGGAACAGTAGGCATACAGGCGTGCTTCTGCTTCTGCTATCCATGTGCCTTATGAGCACGATATCTGCAATGGAGCAGAAGCTTGGCCCGTTGTCACTGCTTCATCCTGGCAACGTGATGACACAAATACATAATGATCTTTCGGGATCTCTTTCGCCCGGTGTTAACAATAGTAATGTTTACATGCTGGGTAAGGATATTAGCGGTGGATATATCGGCGGTTTGGAGTATGCTGCACTCCTGTGGCTCTTTGGTAGTCTGGGAGCTAAGCTGCTAATGATCGTCATGCTTGCCATCAGTTTTATGTTAATTACAAATCTCTCTTATGTGGAGATTATTACTCTTTTGCGAGTGCGTACCGTTAAGTTTGTGGAAGGGATTCGTCTTCATGCGGCAAACCGTCCGAAGGCTGTCCCAGTAGCAGCGAGACCTTCCAAAGCAGCGGCACCCGCTAAGACACGGGCAGTGAAGCAGCCTGTCTATGAAGAGGATGACGAAGAGGAAGAGGATGATCGTTATTTGCCTAATCGCAAACAACCTGTCCTTTTGAAAAAAATATCGGGCTGGTTCTCAAGATCAACACATCCAGAGGTAGATGTAGATCCTGAGGATGATCAGGGGCCGATTGTAACAAGTGCTTCGCAGGGTCCGATCATTTCGGGGCTTTCAGCAAATAGTCGTGTGACGCCACTTGAAGATATCCATCATGATTTTGATGATGCTGATATGGATATGGAACCTGTGACTCCAATTATCCGAGACTTTTTTGAGCATATCCGCTCAGAAGGGCTGAATGAAGAAGATCGGGAGGAATGGAGTGAATTTTCTCCTGCGGCTCGTGGTGTTACCGGCAAAGCTCCTGTTACTGGGGTTAATGCAGTTAATCAACCACCTTCAGATGAGCCTGAGGAAAATGTGAACATAGACTTGGATGGATTGTTAACTGCAACTCCTGAAGGGGAGATCATTCCTGCTCCACCGGCACCGCCTCCACCCAAGCCTTATAAGCTGCCATCTTTCCGTCTTCTAGCCAAACCTAACAACAGTGGTAAAGCGGGGGATCAGAATGATTATATGCAGACTGCCCGTAAGCTAGAAGCTACACTTGAGAGCTTTGGTGTTCGGGCAAAGGTTCTTGAAGTAGTTAGAGGTCCAGCAGTTACACGGTATGAGATTCAGCCGGATATTGGTGTCAAGGTTAGTCGCATTGTTAATCTTACGGATGACATTGCACTTGCTCTTGCAGCCAAAGATATTCGTATGGAGGCGCCAATTCCAGGTAAATCAGCCATTGGGATAGAGGTACCGAATTCCGAAGTGTCTGTTGTAACTATGCGTGAAGTTATGGAAACACAGATTTTTCAGGAAGCTGAATCCAGACTATCTATTGCTTTTGGACGTGATATTTCAGGTCAGACGATTATCGGGAACTTAGCGAAGATGCCCCATCTATTGGTAGCTGGTGCAACGGGTTCGGGTAAATCGGTTTGTATTAATGGGATTATAACGAGTATTTTATATAAAGCTAAACCCAATGAAGTCAAATTCCTGATGGTAGATCCGAAGATGGTAGAGCTGAATGTCTATAATGGGATTCCCCATCTTTTGGCTCCAGTAGTTACTGATCCGAAGCGGGCGAGTTTAGCTTTGAAGAAGATCGTTGTGGAAATGGAGAAAAGGTATGAACTCTTCTCCAAATCAGGAACGCGTAACATGGAAGGTTATAATAAGCTGATGGCAGAGAATCCAGCTGCGATACTTCCGTATATTGTTGTTATTGTGGACGAGCTTGCGGATTTGATGATGGTTGCCGCTAACGATGTAGAGGATGCTATCTGTCGACTCGCACAGATGGCGCGTGCAGCAGGTATTCATCTAATCATCGCTACTCAGCGTCCTTCTGTTGATGTCATTACAGGTCTGATTAAAGCTAATATTCCATCTCGTATCGCTTTTGGTGTATCGTCCAATGTAGACTCGCGTACCATTCTGGATATGCCAGGTGCGGAGAAGCTGTTAGGTCGGGGAGACATGCTGTTCTTACCGATGGGGGCTTCTAAACCGATTCGTGTGCAGGGTGCCTTTATGAGCGATCAAGAGGTTGAGACAATCGTTCAATATGTCAGCAGTCAAGGTGAAGCAGAATATGACGAGTCCATTGTTCCAGAGGTTGATGACACAATTGCTGAAGACCAGGAGCCACAGGATGAATTATATGAGCAGGCCGTAACGATCGTGCTTGAAGCGAAGCAAGCTTCAGTCTCGCTACTACAGCGCCGGATGAGGGTTGGTTACACCCGTGCAGCCCGTTTGATTGACTCTATGGAGGCTCGTGGGGTAATAGGGCCTTACGAGGGCAGCAAGCCGCGTGAGGTGCTTGTATCACTAGAGCAGTATCAGCATAACAAGATCAGTTCTTAAGCTGGACAAGTCAGTTTAAGCCTTTAATAGACAGTAAAAGGGGGTCGACTCCAAGTAGTTCATACTACTTGGAGTCGACCCCTTACTCATGCTGAAGAAGTGTAAATGACACTTTAAATAATGGCTTTAGTGAAGCTTCATTAAAATAATTAGGGAATTTCTCCCTGAAATTCTGAGATTATTGGTTCTCAGACTTACAATTAGGGAAAAGCTCCCTATAATTCATCTGGTTTGGTAAGAAATAAAGGAATTGGCCTTATTTTTAGGGAGGAATTCCCTGATTCCATTCATTATCAGAGAATATCCACTATTTTCAGGGAGTTTTTCCCTAAAAGTGCGAACCTGTTACTTGGACTATTGTGAATTCATATCACTAAAATGTTGAGAAGTATGACGTATATCTATAATTTCTTTTAATGCGTGGTTCCACAGTAAAATGTGGTTCTTTAAATTCACGATTCATATTCAACCTCATTTTTTTTCTTATTTTGATTATAGTTGATAATAATTCTCGATTACAATGAAAAGCTATTTCTTCTTTTTTAGTAATGCATAGGATGCACTGACAGTCGTCATAATAACTTTAGCCATCCATGCAGAACTTACAAAAGAAAGGTAGAGCGAACCCTATGAAGAAACAAAAGATGTGGATATTTGCTGCTTTAACTCTTGCACTTGCAGCCGCGCCGTTTGCAGGAACGTTTTTCAAGGGAAATGGCATTGTTCAGACCAAGCAAAGTGCTGCTGCGTCATTTGTCCACGAGTTAAATAATCCTGACGAAGAAGCCTTGCCGGCTTTCAGTACAACACCCATTAAACTTGGTTCAACAGGTCAGGATGTCTATGAATTGCAGGGACGTTTAAAGCATTTAGGTTATTATGCCGGAAAAATAGACAGTCATTTTGGGCCAAAAACGAAGAATGCAGTAACCTGGTTTCAATGGAAATTCGGAATGAAGTCTGACGGCATTGTAGGAGCCAAAACTAAGCTGAAGTTGTATAACGCAACGAAGAATTGGAAGCCGACTGAACCTTCTTCAGGAACGGGAAATAAGACAGCACAGAATAACACTGGTAATAAAACAAATACGTCCAATAAAACGAATTCTCCAGGATTGTCTTCAGGTAATACGATGGGCTTATCGGAGAATGATCTCAAGATCATGGCCAATGCCGTGTATGGAGAAGCAAGAGGTGAGCCTTTCGAAGGTCAGGTTGCTGTAGCCGCGGTTATTTTAAACCGTGTGAAATCACCTAGTTTTCCCAATTCGCCGTCGGGAGTTATTTTTCAACCGGGAGCTTTTACAGCTGTAGCCGATGGACAAATCTATCTGGAGCCAAATGAACAAGCACGCAAGGCAGTGCAACAAGCGCTTAATGGTTGGGACCCTTCCGGAGGATGTTTGTATTACTTCAATCCTAAAACAGCGACCTCTAAATGGATTTGGACCCGTCCTCAGGTCAAGACGATTGGTCAGCATATTTTCTGTATGTAGAAAAGAAGGATAGAAACTTCAGAGAGCAACCGGGAAGAGGCTTCCGGTTGCTTCCTTACTTTGGAATGGTTTAGAATGGTTAATAATTCATAAACATGATAATGAGCAACTATCCACGCCGTAAAGGAGTTTTGGACTTGACTAATAATGTATTTCAGCATGGCACCGTTGGAGGCTTGCGTATTCACGTTATGCCAACCAAGGCGTTCAAGACCTACGCGATCTCACTTTATGCGGGTATTCCTCTTGACGAGAATACAGTGACCTCTACTGCACTAGCTCCATTCGTGCTTCGCAGAGGTACCGCGACTTACCCGGAGACCACGCAATTCCGCGAGCGTTTGGAGGAACTGTATGGCGCTGGATTTGGGTTTGATATTTATAAAAGAGGCGATTACCAAATCGTTCAGTTCCGTATGGATACCATTAACGACTCTTTCGTACAAAACCAGGAGAACTTACTTGAACAATCCTTCGCTTTCTTAGGAGAAGTACTGACTCGTCCTTTAGTTGAAGACGGAAGCTTCCGACCTTCGTATGTTGCAACGGAGCGTGAAACCGTTCGCAAAAAGCTGGAGTCCATTGTAAATGACAAGATACGTTACGCTGCTGAACGTTGTATTGAGGAAATGTGCCGCAACGAGCCATACCGTCTTCACCCTCTGGGGCAAAGAGCGGATCTGGATCGAATCACTCCGAAAAGTTTGTATGAATCCTACAATTCATGGCTGGATGAAGCCATCCTTGATCTCTATGTAGTGGGAGACACAACAGTTGACGAAGTTGAAAAACTTGTACAGCGTCATTTCGGTCGGATTCAGTCCGAGGTGGGCTTATATAGCTCTAAGTTCGTCCCTGTATCGGTTAATGAGGTACGGACAGTAGAAGAGAAGCTGGATGTCAGTCAGGGCAAGCTGAACCTGGGACTACGCACCTCGATTACTTATAAGGATGATTCCTACGCCTCCGCGCTTATGTACAACGGTATATTAGGAGGGTATCCACACTCTAAACTTTTCGTTAATGTACGTGAGAAGGCAAGTCTTGCTTACTATGCTTCGTCTCGTTACGACGGACATAAGGGCATTGGAACGATTCAATCCGGTATCGAAACGCAAAATTACGGCAAAGCCGTGGACATTATAGAGAAGCAATTGGAAGAAATGAAAGCTGGCAATATCAGTGATCTGGAGCTTAGCCAGACCAAAGCTATGATCCGCAATCAGCTTTCTGAGATCCCGGATTCAGCTTTTGAAATGATCTCTTACGACTTCAACCGCCAGTTGTCAGGAAAAGATCGAACAGCGGATCAGCTATTACAGCAGGTGGAACAAATCGGCGCAGAAGACGTAAAAGCCGCCGCCGTAACCTTTCAACTGGATACGATTTATTTCTTGACAGGAAAGGAGGAATAACGATGGAACAAATTCATTACGACAGACTACAAGAGACCATTTATCATGAGGTCATGGATAACGGACTTCAGGTATACGTGCTGCCGAAACCAACATTCAAAAAAACCTATGCTACATTTGCTACTAAGTATGGTTCTGTTGACAACCACTTTCATGTCGCAGGCGGAGAAGAGACCACTGTTCCTGATGGTATCGCTCACTTTTTAGAGCACAAGATGTTCGAAGAGCCAGAAGGCGATATTTTTGCTACCTTCGCTTCAAACGGAGCCTCGGCTAATGCCTTTACAAGCTTTGATCAGACAGTTTATCTTTTCTCAGCAACTGAGAATATAGAGACCAATCTTAGTACGCTCGTTGATTTTGTTCAACGACCTTATTTTACAGATGAAAATGTAGAAAAGGAAAAGGGAATTATTGGTCAAGAAATCAATATGTATGCTGATAACCCGGACTGGCGTGTGTATTTTGGCCTTATTGAAGCGATGTATTCAAAGCATCCGGTACGGATTGACATTGCAGGTACGATAGAATCGATTAGTACGATTACGAAAGAAACGCTGTACACTTGTTATAACGCTTTTTATCATCCAAGCAATATGCTGTTGTTTGTAGTTGGAGGCGTGGATCCGGAGAAAGTATTCTCCTTGATTCGCAGTAACCAAAAGGGTAAAACCTACGGCAAGCAAGGTGAAATCAAGCGTATTTTTGAAGATGAACCAGTACAAGTGGCTACAAAACGTCTAGAAAGCAAGCTTGCCGTATCGATGCCCAAAATCATGTTTGGTTTCAAGGAAAAAGTAGACGGTCTAACGGGTGAAGCTTCTCTAAAACGTGATCTGATAACCAAGCTAATGCTTGATTTGTTGGTTGGTAGCAGCACAGCATTGTATCAAAAGCTATATGATGAGGAACTGATCTCGGACAGCTTTGGACATGAATTTAATAGTTCTCCGCAGTATGCTTTTTCTGCAATGGGTGGGGATACGAAGGATCCGGATTTGCTTTTAAAACGAATAAAAGAAGAAATTGATCTAATCTTAAAAACTGGCTTTGCGGAGAAGGATTTCGAGCGGGCACGGAAAAAGAAAATAGGCGGATATTTGCGCATGTTGAACTCCCCTGAAAATATTGCACATGAATTTACACGCTACCAGTTCCGCGGTGGTGACCTGTTTGAAGTTCTGCCTATTTACGAATCAATTACTTTGGCAGAAGTTAATGAGCGTCTGCAAGCCCATGTAAACTGGGATCAACTTGCCGTATCATTGGTGGTGAGTCCTTAGGTGAGCGTTTTGGGAGAGAGCAGCAAACCACTAGGGGAAATGACAGTGCTCGTTACAGGGGGCAGCGGAGGGATCGGCGGCGCCATTGCGGAACGGTTTGCTTCTGTCGGGATGAATATAGTTATTCATTATAAGCACTCACATGAGGCTGCGAATGATGTCGCTCGGCGTTGTATGGCCCTTGGAGCAAAGGTAATGACAGTAAACGCGGATATGAAGGACCGTAGTCAGATTGTACGTATGGCTGAAAAGCTGGAGAGTAATGGGATGCAGCCGGATATCCTCGTCAATAATGCCGGTAAATCGCATTACGGAATGCTAGCTGATGTGACCGAAGAAGAATGGGATGATATTATGTCCATTAACTTGAAGGGAACCTTTATGTGCAGTCAGATCTTTATGCCGTACATGGTGTCTCAGCGTTATGGTCGTATCATCAACGTTTCTTCCGTATGGGGAATCACTGGAGCTTCTTGTGAAGTAGCTTATTCGGCTAGCAAAGGTGGAGTGAACGCCTTTACAAAAGCTTTAGCTAAAGAGCTGGCTCCATCTGGTGTAACGGTTAACGCGGTAGCTCCAGGAGCGGTTAATACGAACATGTTATCCAATTTACAGGAGGATGAAGTCCGTATGTTGGAGGATGAGATTCCGGCAGGACGTTTGGCTACTCCTAATGAAATATCCTCACTGATTTATTTTTTGGCTTTGCCTGAGTCCGGGTATATCACGGGTCAGATTATTAGTCCAAACGGTGGATGGATTACTTGATGCTTATGTTGGAGAAAAACACCAGCATAAGAACTTAGCGTCTGAGACATATTATAAGTGTTGTTTTTAAATCTCACGTAAGACGGCTTACAGCCTGTATGCAGGTGTTTGACCGTAAATATGAAGGAGGATTTAAGATGACACAAGGCGATAGCGTAATCAAAAATTTTGACACCTGGAAAAAATTTCTAGGAAAACGAGTTGTACAGGCGGAGAAACTTGGGATGAGTGAAGACACAATCTCAAAGCTGGCTTTTGAAATCGGGGAATTCCTCGATGAAAAAGTGGATCCAGCAAACACTCAAAACCGTGCAATCAAAGAGCTATGGGACGTCGGTAACGATGAAGAAAAGCAGACGATTGCTAAACTCATGGTCAAATTGGCGAAAAATCACGCCTAAGCTTGCGGAAAAGCTCCCCTTGTGGGAGCTTTTCTGCAATTATTACAGGACTGACCTTGCCTTTCATTTTTATTTTATATATCATTAACATGACCCGTGTTTCAGATCGCTTTGTCTGAACGGCATTTTTTTGATGGATATCAAAGTGCAGGGAAAAGGAATCTATGAGGTGTACAAGTGGAATATAAACAATGGTATATGGAGTACAAGATTCACAAGAACAGACCCGGTCTGCTTGGTGATATCGCTTCAATGTTAGGGATGCTAGAAGTCAACATTCTGACGATTAATGGCGTTGAAGGAAAGACACGCGGAATGTTGCTGGAGACTAATGACGACGACAAAATAATGCTGATGGGCGAAATGCTCAAGAAAGTTGATAATATTACAGTTTCAGCTCTGCGGTCTCCAAGACTCGTAGACAAGCTGGCTGTGCGCCATGGGCGATATATTGAACGGGATTCAGATGATCGAAAGACGTTTCGTTTTACCCGCGATGAGCTCGGTCTTTTGGTCGATTTTCTCGGGGAGCTGTTTAAAAAAGATGGAAATCAGGTAATAGGACTTCGAGGTATGCCCCGTGTAGGAAAGACTGAATCGATTATTGCCGGCAGTGTCTGCGCGATGAAGCGTTGGACTTTTGTCTCTTCGACACTTTTACGTCAGACGGTGCGAAGTCAATTGGCAGAAGATGAAATGAATCCACATAATGTATTTATTATTGATGGTATTGTTAGTACGATCCGCTCTAATGAGAAGCATTATAATTTATTACAAAATGTTATGAGCATGCCAAGTACGAAAGTGATTGAGCATCCAGATATTTTCGTGCGGGAATCTGAGTACACCTTTGATGATTTTGATATTATTATTGAGCTTCGCAATAATCCAAATGAAGAAATATTGTACGAGTCGTTCACGACGAGCTACAGTGATGATCTATAAAACACCAATGATGATTCATTGAAACTTACAGGAGGTGATGGTATGTCGGAACTGGGCCGGCAATTGAAAGAGGCGCGTCTGCAAAAAGGGATGAGTCTTGACGATGTCCAGGAAGTAACGAAAATTCGCAAAAAGTATTTGGAAGCCATCGAGTCTGGAGACTATAAGGTGCTTCCAGGAAGTTTTTATGTTAGGGCGTTTATCAAAACATACGCAGAGGCAGTAGGTATGAGCCCAGACGAGCTGCTAGAGGAGCATGGGAATGTTCCTGCCCCTCCTGAAGACACAGCTATGGAAACGGTGATTCAAAAACGCAGCCGTAGACCAGAAACCGAACGGAATGCAAAATGGCTGCCAACAGTGCTAATGTGGACATTTCCAATATTGATTATTGTTGTGATTTACATTTATGCTTCCAGTTTGAACAAGCCGGACCCCGCTCAAATTGATCAGACGAATCTGACGAATGAACAGCAGGATCCTACGACAGCACAGACATCTCCACCGGCTTCAGGAGGAGGTGTTGTAGCGCCAACGGCTTCAGCAGGTACAGAAGCAACAACTGAACCTACGGCAGAGCCTACGCCAACACCTACGCCTTCCCCGCAATCCATTACAGTTACACCGGATGGGAAGTCAGGGAAAACTACCAAGTTCAAGGTTTCAGCTCCGGCTGGAAGTGAAGTGAAGGTTGAGATTTCAGCTACTGGAGTAAGCTGGCTTGAGGTGTATAAAGGTGAGAACTCTAAAGGTGAGAAGCTCTCATTTGGTAACACAGCGGCAGGAGATCATATGAGCTTTGTTCTTGGAAGTGAAGGAATGTATATTAAATCTGGATATTCACCAGCTACCGAGATTACTGTCAATGGACAAGTAATTACAGATGAAAAGACCTCATCTCGTCTGTTAATTAATCTGGATGATGGTTCTGGAAGTCAAACGAGCCAGAATGAAGGTACCACTGATACTTCTGACCAGACTAATGAAACAGGCCAATAAGAAATACGATGCATAGACTTTGGCTATGTGGGGAACATAAGATTGTTTCCAGTTCTTAGCCAAAGTGAGGTGACATTCTTATGATCGTTAGCTGGATTGTAGCTGGACTTGGGGTTGTTGTCAGTCTCATCGGATACTATATGACGCCAAGTGCTTGGGGCTATGGAATTCTCGGTTTCGGTATTGCACATATTGTGCTTGGAATTCTGGATATGTTTCGAAGCCCGCTCCGAAGCAGATAGAAAACTTAGAAATGAGCGTCTCCGAAGGGATACTCCCTGTGGAGACGTATTTCTACCATTGAACAGAACTCATTTCGAAGGAAAAGCTCCACTCTGTGGGGCTGTTTTCTGTGTCGGGTGGGGTACATATTATCCAAAATTAGACTTAAGGGTATCATTCTTTTATAATAGTAGCAGACTAAAATGTACAAAGGACGTGGAGTTATGAGTTCAGAAAGTTCATTTGATATCGTATCTAAAATGGATATGCAGGAATTAACTAATGCGATCCACCAAACAGAGAAAGAAATTGATAACCGATTTGACTTTAAGAACAGTAAAAGCAGTCTGAAGCTTGAGAAAGACGCACTTATTATCGCCTCTGAGGACGAATATAAGTTAAATGCTGTTATTGATATTTTACAATCGAAGATGGTGAAGAGAGGTATCACGCTGAAGAACTTGGATTTCGGCAAAGTAGAGCCTGCTTCCCTGGGAAGTGTTCGTCAGCGCTTAGGTCTTAAGCAAGGGATAGATCAGGAGAACGCAAAAAAAATTAACATCCTGATTCGTGATTCGAAATTGAAGGTGAAGAGCCAGATTCAAGGAGATCAGATCCGCGTAACCGGTAAGAGTCGCGATGATTTACAGCAAATTATCCAGATTTTGCGTAAAGCTGATTTGCCGCTGGACCTGCAGTTCAACAACTTAAAATAGAATTTTGTACCCCGCAGTGCTTATCAGCACCATGATGCGGGGTGCTTTGTATTTTTTTTGACACCTATTTATAGCTATAATATACTTGCTTAAGTAGAAATAGATGAGCCTGACTCAGGTCATTTGTATGAACGATTTAGGGGAGGAACTTCAGTGAATTTGCCCAACCGCATCACGCTAGCACGTATTTGCCTGATCCCGATTATGATGTTTTTCTTACTGGTGGATTTTAGCTTTTACCCAGAACCAATACATTGGGGCTCTTTCCAGCTATCTGTTAATCATTTGGTAGCCGCTGTAATCTTTTTGCTTGCAGCCAGCACAGATGGAATAGACGGCTACATAGCTAGGAAATATAATATGGTGACCAACCTCGGTAAGCTCCTTGATCCGTTAGCGGACAAGCTGTTAGTTTCCGCTGTTCTGATTTCACTTGTCGAACTGGGTAGATGTGATTCATGGATTGCAATTGTTATCATAAGTCGTGAGTTTGCAGTAACCGGGCTTCGCCAGATCGCATTGTTAGAGGGGAAAGTGGTTGCCGCCAGCAAATGGGGCAAGATAAAGACGGTTGTACAAATTGTAGCGATCTCACTGCTGTTGTTGAACAATTTTCCATTTCAATTCGTCAGCATTCCTGTAGACGATATTGCTATTTGGGCTGCAGCTTTGATCACTATTTACTCTGGAATTGATTATTTTGTGAAGAATAAAGAGCTGCTACAGCTGCATAATGCTTAAGCATTTTAGGTAGCTACATATAGGAGAGGTAATAGGTAAAGTACCTATTACCTTTTTTAAACCCTAAAGGCAGTGTGTCTACATTATAACTAGGAGGCGAAAGCCAGGGATGAAAGCGGAGATTATTGCAGTAGGCACGGAGCTTTTGCTCGGTCAAATCGTGAATAGTAATGCCCAGTTTCTATCTATAGAGTTAGCTGCTATTGGGATTGATGTATATTTTCAAACCGTAGTTGGCGATAACAGCAGTCGCTTGCAGCAAGCTATTGAAATTGCTCAAAACAGAGCTGATGTTATCATTTTTACAGGTGGTATTGGTCCGACAGAAGATGATCTTACAAAAGATGCATTGGCTGCTTCTTTAGGCCGAACACTCCATATAGATCGTTTGGCAATGGATCATGTACAACGTTTCTTTGATGATCGTAAGATTGTAATGACAGAGAATAATCGTAAACAGGCACTTATAATTGAAGGAACCACACCTTTGCCAAATGAGATTGGTCTTGCTGTGGGTATTGCTTTTGAGCATGAAAAGAAATATTATATTGTGCTTCCTGGTCCGCCTCGCGAGATGAAACCAATGTTCGTAGATAAAGCAGTACCTTGGCTTCAGCAGCATGCTCTGACGTCAGAAATGCCACTTTATTCTAAAATGCTAAAATTTGCAGGTATCGGAGAATCACTGCTTGAGGATAAGCTCATAGATCTGATTCACAGCCAGACAGACCCAACCATAGCTCCATATGCAAAAGAGGGAGAAGTAACCGTTCGTATTTCGACAAAGGCGCCTTCCGAGCATGAAGCTTTCAAGAAGCTGGAGATTCTGGAGAAGCAGATCAAAGAGATTTTGCCAGAGCATTTATATGCGAATATTGATGTACCACTAGAACAGCTAATTGTAGATTGGATGGCGGATGCAGGTCTGACTTTAAGTGCGGCGGAGAGCTGTACCGGAGGCTTGCTGATGGAGAGTATAACCAACATACCAGGTAGCGCTTCGATGTTTGCGGGAGGAATCGTCTGTTATTCGAACGATCTAAAGAAAAAACTTCTGAATGTGCCAAGTGCTTATTTGGAGGGGCCTGATGCTCCAGGGGCGGTAAGTCGTGAAGTTGCCGAGGTGTTGGCCGATCAGGTGAGAATGATTGCGGACAGTGATTTCGGTTTATCTGTAACAGGCGTAGCAGGACCAGGCTATTCTGAACGTAAACCAGTCGGACTTGTATTTATTGGTTTAGCTGAACGCGGGCGTAAGACAGAGGTATATGAGCTTAATCTTAAAGGGACACGTGAGAATATACGACTGCGTACTGTTAAAGCTCTACTGTATCGACTATGGCGTAGACTTGAGGAACGCAAGGTGGAGACACCACTTGAGGGTTCAGACTTGTAATGGGAGATTAGCCCAGTTATAATTGGAACATACGGAAGAACCGTGGCACTGAGATTTCTTTGCTGCGGTTTTTTGTATATTTGCAGAGATTTTGATCAATGTTTTTGGTTATGATCATAAGTCGTTGATGTCCGGTGAAGTAGAGAAATCAGTTAACTTCTATATCCGGAAGGAGGCTTACAATAAAAGGGATAATTAACGCTTGAGACAAAAAAAACGAATGTATGTTCGAAAAAAAGCTTGGCAAGACCTCAAAAACACGTTATTATATTATTATAAACAGTGAAGGAAGTGGTCTGATTGTCAGATCGTCGTGCAGCGCTTGATATGGCGCTTCGTCAAATAGAAAAACAATTTGGTAAAGGTTCGATCATGAAACTGGGAGAATCCACTCATATGCAAGTGGAAGTTGTACCTAGCGGATCTTTGGCACTTGATATTGCGTTAGGTATAGGCGGACTTCCAAAGGGACGTATTATTGAAGTATACGGACCTGAATCCTCCGGTAAAACAACTGTTGCTCTTCATGCTATTGCAGAAGTGCAAAAACAAGGAGGACAAGCTGCATTTATCGATGCTGAGCATGCGCTCGATCCGAAGTATGCACGTAACTTGGGCGTAAACATTGATGAATTGTTACTATCTCAGCCAGATACGGGTGAACAGGCACTTGAGATTGCTGAAGCACTTGTACGAAGTGGCGCAGTAGACATTATTGTCGTTGACTCCGTAGCTGCTTTGGTTCCTAAAGCGGAAATTGAAGGCGATATGGGTGATTCACACGTCGGCCTACAGGCTCGTTTGATGTCTCAAGCGCTTCGGAAGCTTTCTGGTGCCATTAGTAAATCAAATACAATTGCTATCTTTATTAACCAGCTTCGTGAGAAAATTGGTGTTATGTTCGGTAACCCTGAGACAACTCCGGGTGGACGAGCGCTGAAATTCTACTCTTCCGTACGGTTGGATGTTCGTCGTGTGGAAAGTATCAAAATGGGTAACGACGTTGTAGGTAACCGCACCAAGATCAAGATTGTGAAGAATAAGGTAGCACCTCCATTTAAACAAGCTGATGTTGATATCATGTATGGTGAAGGGATTTCCAGAGAAGGAAGTCTTGTAGACATCGGTACTGAAATGGACATCGTGAATAAGAGTGGTGCATGGTATTCCTATGAAGGCGAGCGTCTCGGCCAAGGACGTGAGAATGCCAAACAGTTCTTGAAGGAACATCAAGATATTGCGCTCATCATTGAGAACAAGATTCGTGAAGCAAGTAATCTCTCCACTATTGTTGCTGCACCAAATGAAGCGGAAATCATTGCAGAGCAAGAGGAAGAAGAAAAGCTACTTCTCGAAATCGAACAATAGAATTTATTAAGGAATAGGACGCCCTGTGATTCATTGTTGCAGGGTGTCTTTTCTTAACGCATCAGAAATATTTATTTGGGGTCCTCGCAAAGTACCTGAGTACGCATCGAATTTAAGCTACACTTTGTGGGGATATTTTATTGCTATGAGGTGACAAGCAACTATGGTAATACAGCTGGATATGGATTTTGAATCGGATGAGCAGGACTTACAAGTTCTTGCAGATTTTCCTGATGGAGAACTTTTAGAAATCACTAAGGTAGAACGTCAGAAGAAATCGGATCACCGCTATATCATACATTTCGGAGCTTATAACATGACTGTACACGAAGACGTCATGATTAAATATCGGATGATTACTGGGAATTCTTTTATGAAAGCCGATTTGGAGGAAAT